>NZ_JBLKPV010000005.1:0-196813 GCF_049068285.1 Rothia nasimurium
AAAATCTGACAAAAAATGTTGAGCAAGTCGGCGTAGGGTGCGGTCGTGGGTGCCCCTGCTACGGGCCGGCTTCGGACACCCCGGTGCGCGTCACCTTTGAGGGACAACGAATCCCCCTGCCCTGACCCCCGCAAAACCTGCCCACACACAAAGCCGCCCCTCTCAGATGAGAGGGGCGGCGTGCGTCCTTAGACCAGAAAAACCTAGTGGTGCTTCTTGCCGGGCAGGAAGTGAACGACGGTTGCGATAACGCCGCCCCAGACCAGGCCCACAATCATGGAGCAGAAAGTATTGACCAGCCAGGTGACAAACCCACCCAGGTGCTCAACATAGTGCTCCAGATGGTGAACAAAGGCGTAGGGGGCTTCCCACCAGTGCATGTCGTACAGGCCAACCAGAATAATGTGGCCACCCACCCAGAGCATGGCGAAGGTGCCGACCACAGAAATCACGTTCATGACCACGGGCATGGCTTTCACCAGGCCCAGGCCGAACTTCTGAGCCCCGGCAGATTCCCGGCGGGCCATGGCCAGGCCGATGTCATCCATCTTGACCAGCAGACCAACAGCCCCGTACACCAGCACAGTAATGCCGATACCCACCACGGCCAGAATGACAGCCCGGGACCAGAAGCCCTCAGAAGCAACCTCATTCAGGGCAATCACCATGATCTCGGCACTCAAAATGAAGTCGGTGCGGACGGCTCCCGAAATAACCTTCTTCTCGGCGTCCTCACCCTCAATCACAGCCGGGGTGTCATGCTCCTCGTGCTTGTTCTTGGAGAACATCTCCAGGACCTTCTCGGCCCCCTCAAAACAGAGGTAAGTGCCGCCCAGCATGAGCAGGGGGGTCAGCAACCAGGGCAGGTACTGGCTCAGTAACAGGGCCGCAGGCAGGATGAAGAGCAGCTTGTTCCGCAGGGAACCCACCGCAATTTTCTTAATGATGGGAAGTTCCCGCTTGGGCTCAATACCCTGAACGTACTGGGGGGTGACGGCGGCGTCGTCCACGACCACACCGGCAGCCTTGACGCTCGCCCGGCCTGCCGCAGCCGCAATATCATCAGCACTTGCCGCTGCCAGCTTGGCTAGAGCCGCAACGTCATCCAGTAGAGCCGCTAAACCACCGGCCATAGAAATCTCCTCAAGGAAAAGGGTTGTGTTTCTTCCTAAGAATACTGCCCCCGCCCCTCTCTGGCGCGTAGACCCCGCGCACACTTTGGCGGGCAGGGTCTAAAGCGGGGCTAAGGGGGGTAGGACGGGGGCGGGCGGCTTAGGCGGTGACCTCGGCGGCGTCGAAGGTTGCGGTATCAATAACCACGCGGAACTGCACGTCCCCGGCGGCTACGCGCTCGTAGGCGGCGTCGACCTCGTCCACGCCCACCTTTTCAATGACTGCCGCAATGCCGTGCTCAGCGCAGAAGTCCAGCATCTCCTGGGTCTCAGGAATACCGCCGATGTTGTTACCGGTCAGCACTTTGCCGCCCCCAATCAGGCGGTTCATGTGGATCTCCAGGGCCTCTGGGGGCAGGCCCACCACAGAGAGAATACCGCGGGGTTTGAGTAGGGTTAGGTAAGAATCCAGGTCAATCGGGGCTGAAATAGTGTTGAGGATCAGGTCAAACTCACCCCGGTGGGTCTCAAAGAAGCCCTCCTCGGTGGTGGCCAGGGTGCGGGTCGCTCCCAGGGCGGTGGCAGCGTCCGCCTTCTTGAGGCTGCGGGAGAGCACGGTGACCTCAGCGCCCATAGCGGCGGCAATCTGCACGCCCATGTGCCCCAGGCCGCCCAGGCCCATGACGGCTACCTTCATGCCGGGCTTGACGCCCCAGCGGGCCAGGGGCGAGTAGGTGGTGATACCGGCGCAGAGTAGGGGAGCGGCCACATCAAACTCCAGGGCGTCAGGAATCCGCACCACAAAGTTCTCGTTGACGGTAATTTTCTGCGAGTACCCGCCCTGGGTGATAGTGCCGTCCGTATCAAGAGAGTTATAGGTGCCAACAGCCCGGTTCAGGCAGTTATTCTCAAAACCGGCCAGGCACTGCTCACACTCCCGGCAGGAATTGACCAGGCAGCCAACGCCCACGCGGTCGCCTACCTTGAAGCGGGTGACAGCAGAACCCACCGCCTCAACGGTTCCGGCAATCTCGTGGCCTACAGCCAGGGGGAACTTAGCCGGGCCCCACTCGTTATGAATCGTATGAATATCAGAATGGCAGATACCGGCTGCCTCAATCTTAATGACCACATCATCTTCACGCGGATCTCGGCGCTCAATCTCAGTGACCTTGAAATGCTGGTCGGGGCCAAATTTTTGCAGGGCTTTGACGGTGTAGCTCACCGGTTTCTCCTCGGGTCCAAAGGTCTGTGTAAACCCTACTCTACGCCTGATTGCTCCCGCCGGTCAGCCCGCAGTCGTCGGGGTGCTGAAGTGAGTGAGTGGTAGTTGGGTCGGTGGTGCTCTATTAGGACTCGGCGGGGTGGTTTGGGTGGGGGGGGGTGGGGCGGTGTTGCCGCCTAGAACCCTGACGGTAGGGGGGTATTCTGTGGATTTTTTGAGAGTGCGCTGACTAGCGGGTTTGCTGTTTTTGTTATCAGTTCGTGATGTAATAAGTTGACTGACTATATTTGTTATGGTTGATTTGATGTAATGCCAATCACTAGGGTGAAGGTGCTCTGGGGCGAAAGGAAGAGTTATGGCTCTTGTAAAGACAGATGGTGATTTTTTGAGAAGATTTCTATTTTTTCTTGGCATTGCGGTAGTTGCTCTAATCGCATGGTTTACAGTTGGAAACGCTTATAGCGACCCAGTTTATATTGGATATTTTTGGGGAAATATATACATATCCCTCTTGTCTTTGTTCGTGCTCTTGTCAATCGCCTCAGGATATTTCTTGGGGAAATATTTAAATACTAGTAAAAATTTTTCAAAAAATTCTTATTTGGGTTCTATTGGTGTTTTTGGTTGCTTCTCCTTGGCAGTTTCCACAGCTTATCTGTTTGGCGTGGGAATCGGGGATGCGCTTAGAGGAAATTATATATATGAAACATTATTCAAATTGTCTTTAGTGGGATTCTTTACATCATTAATCATGGCGCTAATATCCTTGATAATTTATTCTTCTTCAAAATATAAAAAATTTTTTAAATAATTACTCTTTCACACTTTTGGACGTAGCGTCCCACGGCGCTCTTAGAAATCCCTAACTCGTTAGCGATAGCTCTAACAGATAGCCCTTGTGCACGGAGTTCCGCAACCTGCTCACGCTTGGCATTCACGCGGGCGAGCAGATTCACTGGGGCGCGGTGCCCTGCATCGGTCAGGTGCCCAGGGGTTTGGATGGTAGCCAGGGGTCTGTATACCCCCTGCTCTACGGCTGATCGCTCCTTGTGGTCAGCCCGCAGTCGTCGGGGTGCTGAAGTGAGTGAGTGGTAGTTGGGTCGGTGGTGCTCCGTCAGAGCTCGGCGGGGTGGTGTTGCCGCCTAGCACCCTGATGGTAAGTGTGTCGCGGATTTTTTTAATGTGTGTTTGATTAGGGATTTTAGTGGTTGTGTTATCAGTTCGTGATGTAACAAGTTGACTGATTGTATTTGCCATGATTGTATTGATGTAATGCAAATCACTAGAGCGAGGATGCTCTGGGTTGAAAGGAAGAACAATGATCCTCGTAAAGAAAGTTTCAGCAGGATCTTTTGCTGGTGTGCTGGTTCTAAGTCTGCTGGGAAATTCCCCTGTATCTGCAGATGAGCATAATAACTTACGATCCAGTAATTGATAGGATGCCTTGTGTTGAATTAGATCCTGCTGGACAGGGCGCAGCTGCTGCAGGAATTGCTGCAATGGTTATTGCGGTTGCAACTGCACATGGGGTATGTCCTGATGAGGGTAAGCTAAGGGTATATATAAATCGTGAAGCAATCTGCTTGAAAGAATAGATGAGGAAGGTGGTTTCTGTGCGTAATCAGTTCATGGGAAGCGTGATTTTCACATTATTGTTTTTAGTCAGCATCTCAGCTTATCTTATTTCAAGAGAACCAACCTTAGATAGTGTAATTTTTGGACTTGTTATGACAGGCATTGGAACTTCCATAGTTTACGCATCTGGAAAAATTTCGAATGCAGCGAGAAAATAAACAAAGAAAGGCCCTGCATGGATTTTTGTGCAGGGCCTAGCAAGTCAATACGCTACTTGTTGTTGGCATTCGTATTCTTGGGTGTATCGTCCAGCGGTGCTTTTAGAAATCTCTAATTTTTCGGCAATTGCGCGGACGCTTAGGCCTTCCGTTCGGAGGGCAGTGACTTACTCACGTTTGGTGTTGGTGCGGGCGAGCAGATTCACTGGGGCGCGGTGCCCTGTATCGGTCAGGCGCCCAGGGGTTTGGCTGGTAGTCGGGGGTCTGTATGCCCCTTACTCTACGCCTGATTGCTCCCGCCGGTCAGCCCGCAACCTCAGCCAGTAGGCCACCGGCCCCACAATCGGCACAAAGAAAGTGAAAAGAAGCCACTTAAGCTTCTGAACCTCCGATAGGTGCGGCTGGCGGTGAATCGTCAGCACACAGTACAGGGCCATGCCCACAGCCAGGAACAGCACCGCATAAAAGAACCAGCCAAACAGGGTCAGGGACGTCCCCGCCCCGCCAACCTGCCCGGCCGCCGCCAGGAGGGCGGGGGCGTCCACACGGACTGGGCTTACGAAAAGAAAAATCATACCTACCATCTTAAATGAGGACGAACAAGGGCGGGTGCCCCTCCACCACAGGAGGGGCACCCGCCCTCTAACAATAAGCTAACTAGCCTATATGCACTACCGGCTATGCCTTGCGGCGGCGGGCAGCCAAGGCCAGGCCACCAGCAACCAGGGCCAGCGCACCGGCACCAGCGACCACACCTACAGCAGCACCGGTCTCAGCCAGGTGAAGGGGGCCACGGGTAGAAGAGCCAGAGGAAGCAGAAATCTCGCTGCCATTCTCAGCCTTATTGGTGTAGTTGGGATCAGACTCGCAACCCACACCATTGTTATTAGCGTCCAGGCCCTGATGGAAGCCCTTCTCATCAGACTTAATGGGTCGGCCCAAATCCTCCCAGACAGCCGCACAGTTCTTGTACTCGAAGGCGGTAGCGGACGTGCTGGGGGCAGCTACCGCAGACTCAGAAGGAGCCACAGTGGGCTCAGCAGTCGCCCCGGCTGAAGGCTCAACAGTAGCCTCAGCAGAAGGAGTCGCAGAAGGCTCAGCAGTCGGTGTTGCAGTAGGCTCAGCAGCACCGGTGAACTCAGCGCTCAGACGAACAACAGTGCCAGTGTTACCGCTAGGATCAACCAGAGTAATCTCATGCTGGCCGTTAGCAATACCCTGACCAGCCAGGTCCAGAGAAACCGCAGCCACGCCGTCCTTCACCTCAACGGTGCCGACCTCAACCTCGCCAACCTTCACGGTCAGAGAAGCCAAGGCAGGAGCGCCGAAGCTCTTGACGTTCAAATCAGACAGGGTGAAAGCCAAGGTGCCGTTCACATCGTAGGACGGAGCCAAATCAGCAACCCGCACCGCCTGCTTGGCGTAGTTAGGCTTAACCACCTGGGCATCACGGAAATAAGTGATGAAAGCATCGGAATCAACCAGGGCGGTGTCCTTAGCGTTAGCGCCCTGAGCCAGGGTGCCGAAATTATCGCCACCACCCAACAGGAAGCTAGGAATCGCCACCGTGAAGGTATCGGTATCAGCGACCTTCTTGCCGTTCACGAAAACGTCCTTGATGTTAGAGCCCCGGGTAGCGTGACCCTCAGCATCAGCAGAACCGGTGTAGGTGTAAGTAACGTTCGATGAGAAACCCAGCTGCAGGTAGGGGCGGGAGGCAATCTCACCGCTTGATGTGACCTGCCACTGCTCCTCCAACACAGCCTTAAGCTGGGCACCGGTCAACTCGGTGGTCCACAGGTTATTAGCGAAGGGGGTGGTGTTGACGATATCCATCACCCGCACGTTCTTATTAGCCGCCAAATCGAGGCTGGTGCGCAGGCCACCAGGCAGCTCATCGCGCAGACCACCGGGGTTCACAATACCAATATCAGCGGGAGTACGGCCGGTTGAATTAGCCGCAGCCAGGTACATGTCAGCAACCAGGTGGCCCAAGGTGGACTCAAAATTACGGTTATCGAAACCACCCTGGGAATCCTTCGCAGAATCCCAACCAGTAGTGATAGGGCCGGTAATCTCACCAACCACAACAGAACCCTGCTCAGTTGCATAGGCATTAGCGTCGTTAACGATGGTGTTAACCTTAGCCAGGACGGGGTCAGCAGCAATCTGCTCATCCGTCGGAGCGCTCATGCGGGGCACCAAAGACGAAGCGTAGGCAGTAACCTCACCGTTTGCGTCCACGGTCAACTGCACCTTACCCAGGTTATTACCGTAGTTACCGGTCTGCACAACCGGGCGGGTCTTGCCGGGCTGGCCGGGAACAGCGCCGTCCAGGGTGTACTCAGCGTGAGTGTGGCCGGTGAAAATCACGTCAACAGCGGCACTGGTCTTGCTGACAAGCGCATCAGAGGCCGGATTCGCCGTATCAACACCCTCGTGGTACTCCGCGATAATCACATCAGCTTCACCATTGGTAGCGTCACCGTCAGACAGCTGGGCGGCGTACTTATTCACGGCCTCTACCGGATCGGTGAAAGTTACAGACGCCAGCTGGGAGGGGTCAGTCAGCTGCGGGGTTTCGGTGGTCACGGCACCAATCACAGCGACAGTCACCCCATCAACCTCAGTAGTGTAATAGGGCTTCAGGGCCGGGGTGCCATCAGCCTTGACGACGTTCGCACCCAGGTAAGCGAAAGAAGAGCCAGGAATAATGCGCTGGGTCAGGTCGTCCAAGCCAGCATCAAACTCGTGGTTGCCGACGGCGCTCGCAGCCAACCCCAAAGCGTTCAGGTAAGCCAGGGTGGGGGCGTCCTTCTGCACGCTAGAAACGTAGAGGGAAGCACCGACGTTATCGCCGGCCGACAGCAGCAAAGAACCGCCGGGGGCGGCGGCACGTTCGGTCTGAATGGTGTTCGCCAGGCCCATAGCGATACTGGAGGACATGCGGCCGTGGAAGTCATTGATATTCAGCAGGGTCAGCGTGGTGGACTCGGCTGCGCCAGCCCCGGGAAGAGGGGCAACGACGAGAGCCAGGACGGTGGCACCGGTTGCGGTAATACCCGCAAGACGGCGTGACAGGGGAGTGGTCATGCTCGTTCTTTCGTGTGTACTGAGATGGGGTGTTCCACTCAACAGAATATCCCGCCAGGGTGGCTCTTGGCTTTCTTTTCGGTGACTTTGAGATGAAAGATTCCCGCCGGTAAGGGGCGGTAGTTAGTCCCACCGGTAGGTGCTGAGACACCTACTTCTGGGTCTAACTACCTACAGCTAGGAGGGTCAGCTGAGCTTCAACCGCCTCAATCAGCTCGGCCAGGGTGGTGATGTAGTACTTCTCCGCCAGCGTCACAGCGTTTTCACCGGGCAGGCCCTCAGTGGCGAAGGAACCCAACCCAAATGAACTCCCGGCAGGTGCCGGGGCCGGGGCGGTGCCGTCCTGCCCCACAATGCTGCCGAAGGCGCTGCCAAAGGTGGGTGATCCCGAGGCCTCACGGGTCAGGGTGTAGCCGTAGGCGGTGGTGTCTGCGTAGCTGATATTGAGGACGTACTCGACCTGCACGCCGTCTTCGGTACGCTCGATCGAGAGGTCGGCGTCATCGAGGAACTCGCCGTCGAGCTCTAAGCCGCCGTTGTATTCCAGCGCCCAACCGAACTTACGGGCCAGGGCAAAGGCGGTTTCTTTGATGTGGGTGTGCTGGGGGTCGATAGCCATGGTTCTCCTCGGACGCCGGGTGTACCCCTCTACTGTACTCGCCCCGCACAACCGGCATATCCGGAACATGTTCCGGAAACCTTCATATGTAACGGCAAAGCCCACACATATGAAGGTTTCCGGCACGTTAAAAGCGAAATGGAGGCCGGCCCTTCCCAGGGGGCCTACCTCCATTTCAAAAACGCTACCCACACCCCTGCGGGTAGCTATCAGAGACGAAATAAAAATTGAAACACACTCATACTCTGAAATCGCAGGCCAACAACCCAAACTTTGTTGCACCTGCTCCATATAGTATGCCAGCTGATACTGAGAAATTTCTATGCAGAAGCGGCTCTGGGGCTGTACGTTCTAGCCTGTCACCCCAAAAATTAACCAAAAACCCCGCCTTGACCTGTGCAAACAGGAAGGCGGGGTCGATTGGATAAATATTCAGAAAAATGTTGGAAAAAACTAGACTAGGCTAGTTCGTCCAGGTTAGCTGACTCAGGGACCTTCACGCGGGTATCCATATTCAGAGTCTCACCCCGGAAGAAGGGCTTAAACTCCTTCCGCCCCATCAGCAGGCCCATCAAGCCAAACCCAATTACAAAAGAAGCTACCGCAGTGACAAAGACACCGCTGGTGCCCAGCATCTGGGTGTAACCGTACTCCGGGTCAGCCATGTTGTAGAGCGAAATAACCAGAATCGCGGTCATCATCAGGCCGCCGGTAGCCGGAATCAGCAGGCGGAAAACAATGTTGCGGGCGCTAGTGAAAATATCGCCCCGGTAGTACTTGATGCAGGCAAACGAAGTCACCGCATAGTACAGGGCCACAGCCACACTGGCAGCCTCAATCGTATCGGCCAGCATATTCTCGCTGATGTAGGTCATGCCCGCATAGAAGAGGGCAGAAGTGACGCCCATGTAGACGGTAGAAGTCTTGGGGGTCTTGAACTTGGGGTGGACGTCCCCAAACTTAGCCGGAATGGACTTATAAATCGCCATGGCAAAGATACCGCGGGAGGAGGGCAGAATCGTGGTCTGGCAGGTTGCCAGGGCAGACACGGCCACCGCCAGAATAATCACCCAACCCCAAGAGCCCAGGGCGGCGTCCTTGAAGGGGGTGAAGACGTCGTCCGAATTATCGGGATTTGCCAGGCCAATGCCACCCGAACCGGCGCCCGCGTACATCAGGGCCACCACAGTCACGAAAACGTAGGTGACCACCAGAATAGAGCTGGACAGGACGGCCGCGCGGCCGGGGGTGCGGTGGGGGTCCTTGGTTTCCTCGGCGATAGCCAGGCAGGTGTCCCAGCCCCAGTAGATGAAGATCGCGATCAGAACCGCCTGAATCATGCCTGAGAAACTAGCCTCAAAGGGGTTAAACCAGGCCATATCGAACTCAAAGCCCTCAACGGCGCCGGAAGCCAAAGAATTAAAAACCCCCAGGGCCAAGAGCACAATCGCCACATACTGAATACCAACTAGTATCCACTGGGTCGCTGACCCAGCCTCAATATTGCGGTAGGAAATCCAGGTGGTCAGGGCAATCACCAGAACACCGGTCGCCACAATAACGTGCTTGTTATGGGCCAGATCCTCCTGCCCAAGCAGCAACCACATATAAATAGCCGCAATCTGGGTCTGATTCGCCATAGCAATCACACCCGCCACAATCACGCCCCAGCCAGAAATCCAGCCGGTCTTCGGCCCAAAAGCCTTAGCGCCCCAGGTGAAGACCGTACCCGAATCCGGCACCGCCTCATTCAGCTCCTTATAGGAGAGCGCCGTCAGGAGCATAGGGATAAAGCCCAAAATCAGGGCGATAGGGGCCTGGTAGCCCACGGCTATCACGATGAAGCCGATTGAGGCAGCCAGTGAATACATGGGGGCGGTTGACGCTACCCCGATGACGGTTGAAGAAGCCAGCCCCAGGCGCCCTTCGGCGAGGCCTTTGTGGCGGAAGTCGTTGGTCATTGTCGCTAAAGATCATCCTCTGCGGTGAAGCGCTCGCGCCCCTTCGGCGCCCCGGCCCAGGGCAGGGAAGGACGCAGATTGAGTGGCAGGGGGCAGCTAGAGCACCTCGGGTGGTGGTTAAGAACAGCTTTCAGTATAGGCATGCCTTTCCTCTGCATGAAAAAGGACGCCCCCGCCCGGCTTTTAAGAAGTCGGGCGGGGACGTCCTGACGGTATTTCTACCTGGGGTGGTGGTTACTTGCCGCGGGCTGCCTGCTTTTCAGCCTGCTGGCGGTCGTAGTCCTCCCAGTAGGAGCGCTGGGTGAGCTGGTCGGTGCCGTCCCAGGCGTCCAGGTTCTTGATTTCGGGCAGGTCGGAGGCCTGGAAGATCGGTTCGAGGCCGGCTGCACGCTGGGCTTCGTAGTTGCGGAGCACCTTCATGACCTGCGGCATGAGCAGACAGACTGCTGCCAGGTTGACGATGACCATACCGCCGTTGAGCAGGTCGGCCAGGTTCCAGAGCAGGTCGATGGAGGCGATAGCGCCGAAGAAGACGAAGATGATGACGATGGCACGGAAGATGTTCATGGGCAGGTGCTTCTCGGTGACGAACCGGATGTTGGATTCACCGTAGTAGTAGTTGCCGATGATGGATGAGAAGGCGAAGAGGGAAATTGCCACGGTCAGGAAGTGAACCGCCCAGGGGCCGAGCTGGCTGGAGAGGGCTACCTGGGTGAGGGTGCCTGCGGCGCTCTTATCGCCGTAGGGGATGTCGCCGGCAACCAGCACGATGAAGGCGGTGACGGAGCAGACCAGCATGGTGTCGAAGTAGACGCCCAGGGCCTGGACGAAGCCCTGCTTGGCGGGGTGGGAGACGGAGGCGGTGGCACCGGCGTTGGGGGCGGTACCCATACCTGCTTCGTTGGAGAGCAGGCCGCGGCGCATACCCTGGGTGATGACGCCAATCAGGGTGCCGGTGACGAACTCCTTCAGGCCGAAGGCGCCAGCGAAGATGTCGGCCAGGACGCCGGGGATAGCGCCCAGGTTCATGGCGACAATGATGAGGCCGAGAATCAGGTAGAGCACGGCCATGAAGGGAACCATGATCTCGGTGACGGAGGAGATGGTGCGGATGCCGCCGAAGATGATGAAGGCTGAGATGATCGCGATGACGACGCCGATAATGACGCGGAAGCCCATAGCGCTGGGGTCTGAGGCGTCGATGCCGAAGGATGTGGCGGTTGCGCCGACGATGGCGTTGGTTTGAACAGCAACGAAGACGAAGGCGTAGGTGATGACGATAAAGGCGACGAAGATGAGGCCTAGCCAGCGGGCGTTCAGGCCGCGGGACATGTAGTAGGCGGGGCCACCGATGTAGGAGTCTTCGCCCTTGCGCTTATACAGCTGGCCGAGGAGGGATTCAGCGAAGGCGGAGGCGGCGCCGACGGAGGCGATAACCCACATCCAGAAGACGGCACCGGGGCCGCCCATGGTGATAGCCATGGCGACACCGACGATGTTGCCGACGCCAACGCGGGAGGCTGCTGAGACGGTGAAGGCGCGGAAGGCGGAGATGCTCTTCTTGCCGTTGTACTCGGTACCTGCCGGGTCTTTGAGGGTGCGGACCATTTCGCCGATTAGGCGGAACTGGACGCCGCGGGTGGCGATGGTGATGCCTAGGCCGACGGCGACCAGGGCGTACATGAGGAAGTTGGCCCAGAGTGCATCTGAGATGCCGGTGATCATCTCGGTTGCTCCAGCGGTGGATTCGTTGATCCAGTTCACTGCGTTGAGCAGAATATCCATGCGTGCTCCAAATCGTTAAAAGGGCAGACCGGTCCGGGGTATGGGTGGGCGCGGTTGCTCGTGGTGGGGCCCTTGAGCTGCGGCACGGTGGGCAGTCAGGGGGTCAAGTCACCGGCTTGAGGGCGGTGAACGCTAGGGGTAATTCTCACAGTTCGCTTGTGTTTGTGCAAAACAGGTTCGGTGTGATGTTGTCGTTTCGTGGGTCGTTTTAAACGGGTAGGTACCATCTGACTCGGAAAAACCCACGAACTAGATGGGTTTTTCTGAGTTAGGTGGTACCTACCGGGTGAAGGGGCGGACGTTAGGCGCTGGGGCGGGGGGCGTCCGTGTTGTCGGTGAAGACGTCGGGGATGCCGTCGGCGTTTTCGTCCACAGATTCCTTGAGGGCTATTGCCTTGTAGTGCTTGTTGCGGGCTGAGAGGATGATAGCGCCGAGGATTGCTGCCAGCAGGGAGCCGATCATAATGCCGATTTTGGCGTCTTCGGTGTGCAGGGAGCCGGTTTCGAAGGAGAGCTCGGCAACCAGCATGGAGACGGTAAAGCCGATACCGCCGGTGACGGCCAGGCCGATAACGTCAATCCATTTGATGTCGGGATCCAGGTTGACGCCGCGGAAGCGGGTAATGAGCCAGGTCGTTCCGGTAATGCCGATGGTCTTGCCCAGCACCAGGCCGACCATAATGCCAATGGCAACGGAGTCAGCGAGGGCGGTTTTGAGGCCGTCCCAGCCGCCGATAGCAACACCGGCTGAGAAGAAGGCGAAGACGGGGACGCAGAAGCCGGTGGAGAGCGGGCGCAGACGGTGTTCGAGGGTTTCGGCCAGGGAGGCGTGGGCGTCGGCTTCCTTGGCCTGGGCGGTCATGCGGACGGGGACGCAGAAGCCGAGGATAACGCCTGCGATGGTGGCGTGGATACCGGATTCGAGGAAGAGGGCCCAGGTGATGAGCCCCAGGGGCAGGAGAATAACCCAGGCGGCCCACTTCTTCTCGTGGAAGAATTTTTCGTGCTTGTGGGTCAACCAGAAATATAGCCCAATGGGAATAATAGAGATGATGAGGTACCAGGCGTGGAAATTGCTGGTGTAGAAGAGGGCAATAATGACGATGGCAATGAGGTCATCGACAACAGCCAAGGTCAGCAGGAAGGTCCGCAGGGCAGCGGGCAGGAAGGTGCCCACACCGGCCAGAACAGCAACAGCAAAGGCAATGTCGGTGGCCGCAGGAATCGCCCAGCCGTGCACAGCCGTCTCGTTGCCGTGGTTAATAGCGAAGTAGAGGATGGCCGGGGTCATCGCGCCACCGAAGGCAGCTGCCACCGGGACAACGGCCTTACCCGGATCGCGCAGGTCGCCGACGACGAACTCTTTTTTCAGTTCAAGGCCGGTGAGGAAGAAGAAGACCGTGAGCAGGCCGTCAGCGGCCCACAGGTGCACGTTCATCATCAGGTGGCTAAAGCCGGGAATGTTGAACCCGAGTTCGGTATCTCGGATCCCCTCGTAGAAGTGGGCCGCCTGCGTATTGGCAAGGACGATAGCGGCTACGGTGGCGATGAGCAAGATGAAGCCACCGACCGATTCCTTCCGCATAATTTCTGAAATGCGGCTGGTTTCAGCGTAGGATCCGCGGGAAAAGAGGGCTTCCTGGTGAGGCTCGGTGGACATGCCCCTCCTTATGGGTTGTAGAGGTTATATGGTGTCACGTCTTTAGTTCCCATTATGCTCCTTTAGCTTTGCTTTAGCCCCGCTTATCTCACCTGGTATGCAGAACCGCACAGTCTGCGTCCGCCCTGAATGGGGCCTTAAAACCCCAAGGGACCGCTTACACAGCGGTCCCTTGGGGGAGGGACAGGCCCCTTTAGGCGGTAGGACGGGGGGCGTCCGTGTTGTCGGTGAAGACGTCGGGGATGCCGTCGGCGTTCTCGTCCACAGATTCCTTGAGGGCAATTGCCTTGTAGTGCTTGTTGCGGGCTGAAAGAATCACTGCACCGAGCAGGGCTGCGCCAACAGAAGCCGTCAAAATAGCAACCTTAGCGGCGTCGTTGTAATCAGAGCCCAGGCCGAAGGAAAGCTCAGCAATCAGCAGGGAGACGGTGAAGCCGATACCGGCCAGGGTGGCCACACCGATAACGTCAATCCAGGCGATATCGGGGTCAAGGTTAGCACGGCGCAGGCGGGTAATGAGCCAGGTGGAGACGGTAATACCGATCATCTTGCCGAAGATAAGTGCAGCAATAATGCCGTAAGCAATGGGTTCGGTCACGGACTCAACAAAGCCGTTCCAGCCACCGATAGCAACACCGGCTGAGAAGAAGGCGAAAACGGGGACGCAGAAGCCGGCAGAGAAGGGGCGGATCCGGTGTTCCATAACCTCGGCCAGGCCGTGGTGGGCGTCCGCCGCTTCGGTGCGCTTGTTCTTACGCACCGGAATCATGAAGGCCAGAATGACGCCTGCAATGGTGGCGTGAATACCGGAGTTCAGGAAGAGGGCCCAGACCACGAAGCCGATAGGCAGCAGGATGAACCAGGCGGCGGCGGGGGAGAGATGGAAGAGCTTCTCACCCTTGCGGGCCACCAGGGCGTAGAGGGCAATCGGAATGATGGACAGAGCCAGGTAGCCGACCTTGAGGTCGGTAGTGTAGAAGAGGGCGATGATGGTGATGGCAATGAGGTCATCGACGACGGCCAGGGTCAGCAGGAAGGTCCGCAGGGCAGAGGGCAGGTGGGAGCCAATGACCGCCAGGACGGCCACCGCGAAGGCGATATCGGTAGCTGCGGGGATTGCCCAACCGCCGAGAGCTTCATCGCTACCACGCAGGTTGATGAGGGTGTAGATAATGGCAGGCAGGGCCACGCCACCGGCGGCAGCCACAATCGGCACCAGGGCCTTGCCGGGATTCCGCAGGTCGCCCTCAACAAATTCCTTTTTCAGCTCAAGCCCAACCAGGAAGAAGAAAACCGCTAGCAGGCCGTCCGCAGCCCAGTGGCCGATAGAAAGCTTCAGCTTGAGGTCCCCAATGTAGGTGCCCAGGTAGGTGTCGCGCAGGCCGAAGTAGTGCTCGGCAGCGGCGGAGTTAGCAAAGATGAGGGCGGCGACGGTGGCCACCAGCAGGATAATGCCGCCGGTTGATTCTTTGGAGAGGATTTCTGAGATGCGCTGGGATTCCTTATAGGATCCGCGCGATAGGACGGTGTTCTGTGAGGACATTCGAGGCCTTTGGGGTCGTGTTTCTTGCGTAACCGCCACCCTTTTTGCCGCATGAGGTGGGCTGAGGGGGCGGACGCGCTCGCGTTGGCCACCCGGTTCCAGCCGGTGGTTGCGGGGTTGGGTTGGCGGGCCGACCAGACTTCCCGGCACACCTTAGTAACCCAGCTTATCAAATGTGGGGTGGGGAAATCTAGGCAACCTCGAGCCCGGTGTGTTCTGAAATTTCTCAGTGGGTAGGACGGAAACTATTTACACAGCAACTTCTCAAAGGCATAGAATAGGTGAAGAAAAGAAACCGCCTGACAGACCTTACCCCTAGCCCCATAGAGAACCGAACCCCCATGAGCACCACCCCCGAACCCCGCTGGCTGAATGAAGAAGAGCGCGAAGCCTGGCTCTTTATCTCCTCCATCATGTTCAACCTACCCGGCCAGCTAGAAAGCCAGCTCAACAAGGACTCCAGCCTCAGCTTCGTTGAATATATGGTGCTCGCTATGCTCTCAGAAGCTCCTCATCAGAAGCTCACCATGACCGAACTGGCCCGGCAAACCAACACCCTCCTGCCGCGCCTCTCCCGCGTCGTCACCCGCCTCGAACAAGACGAATACGTTGAACGCAGCGTCTGGGCCAAGGACCGCCGCGTCTCCATCTGCCATCTGCTCCCTGCCGGCCTCGAAAAGGTGCAAGAAGCCGCACCCGGCCACGTCGAAGCCGTCCGCAATATCATCTTCGATCACCTCAACACCCGCCAGGTGGCAGCCCTCGCCAAAATCGGTGAATCCGTCCTGGGCGACAAGCCCAGTTCCATCATCACCGTCTCCCACTCCGTCCTCGAAGAGGAAGACTCGCCCGCAAAGTCATAAAAGGGCACCCCACCGGCCAGATATCGCCCAACTATCTGCCCACTCGGGTTCATACTGCAAAGCACCGTAGCCAAGACATTCACACTTCAGTAGCCTGGTAGGACACACCATACACGCAACCACCAGGTACCATTCATGCACCTTCCAGTTTTTGCTACCCGAACCATCACTGCCCTCACCCTCGCTAGCCTGGGCAAGTACGAAGGCCCTAAATGGCAGACCCTCTCGGGGTACGGTTTCAACACCTTCTTCAACGTGGATGCCTCCACCATTGGCTGGGCCCACCTCTACCCCGAGTACCACCGCCAGGCCCGCATTAACCTGGACGGTATCCGGTTCAAGTACGCCCTCAAAGGCAAGGAAACCCTGCTCAACGAGTTCATGGATGTTACCCAGGCGGTGGACTACAACCGTCCTAGCCTGAAGGGGCACCACAAGAAACATGACCGGTAGGGTTCGCCCAGCCAGGAGTTATACACAGGACTTATCCACAGCGTGGATAAGTCCTGTTTCTTTTAAAGACAGGTGCTCAAAGCGGGGTATGAGCGCGTGTGGGGGCTGTCTGGCGTTCAAAATGGGGGGTCCGGACGCCCATGCTCGGCTTTCAGGGGTAGGGATGGTGGGGCTGACTGCGGATTTATCCCCACCTGTGGATAACTCTGTGAACAATTTCCACTTAAAGCGGGGAAAAGTCGGCAGGGCTGTGGGAAAAGTGCGGGGCCGGGGGTAAAAAACTCGGGATATCACCCCCTTTAAGGGGGTTTTCCACAGGGTTTGTCCACAGGGGTGGATAAGTGACAACCGTGTTATTTTCGAACAACATCCGTGTGTTTTTCGAACTTTTCCACCGGCAGGCGCTTCAATTGCGGGGCAAAATGTCGAACAGTATCGAATCTTCCACCCGTGGTATTCGAATATCCCCAGATTTATCCCCACCTGTGGATAACTTTCCCAGGGCTTAAGTGGAAAGCTGTGCATAACCCGGGGAAGGACGTCCTCACCTCAGCCCCCCACCCCGTTTTGCCCGTGGCAAAACAAGGGGACTTATCAGGTAATCTCCCGTGACCTGGTGCCCCCCAGTGTGTAGAGTTAAACCCAGAAAGACCCGAAGACGGGGCCTTCAACGAAAGGACTAACCATGTCAGAAAAGTACGTTCTGCCGGAACTCGACTACGACTACGCAGCACTTGAACCCCACATCTCAGCCCGCATCATGGAGCTGCACCACTCCAAGCACCACGCCACCTACGTCGGCGGCGCAAACACCGCCCTGGAGAAGATGGAAGAAGCCCGCGAAAAGGGCGACTTCGCCAACATCGGCAAGCTCTCCAAGGACCTAGCCTTCAACCTGGGCGGCCACACCAACCACTCCATCTTCTGGAAGAACCTCTCCCCCGAAGGTGGCGACAAGCCCGTCGGCGAGCTGGCAGCAGCTATCGACAACGACTTCGGCTCCTTCGACGGCTTCCGCGCCCACTTCGAAAACGTAGCCCTCACCATCCAGGGCTCCGGCTGGGCCATCCTGGCCTGGGACACCGTCGGCAAGCGCCTCGTCATCGAGCAGCTCTACGACCAGCAGGGCAACATCTCCGTCGCCCTGATCCCCGTCCTGCAGCTGGACATGTGGGAGCACGCCTTCTACCTGGACTACCAGAACGTCAAGGGCGACTACGTCAAGGCCTTCTGGAACATCGTTAACTGGGAAGACGTCGCAGCCCGCTTCGACCGCGCCGTCTCCCAGACCAAGGGCCTGATCATCCCCGAGGCATAAACCTCACCCCCTGATCTCGCAGACGTAAGCCGGGTAGGGCGTCCTGACACCACTCAGGGCACTTGCCCGGCTTTGCTCTACCCTCATCGGGCTCCGGGGCCGCCGCAATCTAGCAGTAAACCGCCGAAAAAACTGGGAGCTTGCCCCCTCACTGACTAAGATGATGTGCAAGCAACCAAGGAGCACACCCATGCGCGCACCCCGCAGAACCCTCACCGCCACCCTCATGGCCGGAACCCTAGCCCTCAGTGGCTGTGGCCTCTTCGGCGGCAAGGACGCCGCTGAAACCCCCACCCCTGCAGCGTCCACGAGCAGCAGCGAGAACACTGACTCAGCCCGGATCCTCCGGGTTGTCGACTCCAACACCGTAGAAGTTGACCGCTCCGGCAAGACCGTCCAGGTTGACCTGCTCGGCGCTATCACCCCGCAGGAATTCGAGGGCAGCGAAGAGCAGAAGTGCCTGCACGTTGAAGCGAAGGGGCACATGACTAAACTCCTGCCCATCGGCGGCCCCGTCACCCTCACCTACGACCCGGCCCTAGGCCCCGGTGAAGCAACCGATGATAAGACACCGATTCAGATCACCGCCAGCGTCACCCTCGCCGACGGCGCCCTCCTCGCCGCAGAAATGGTCCGCGCCGGATACGCCGTACCCTCAACCGCTACCAGCGGGCTTGACCAAGAAGCTATCAGCGCAGCCCACCAAGAGGCTGACCTGAAACAAGCCGGCCTCTACAGCCGCACCACCGACTGCACCATTCCCGCCCGCCTCGACCGCATTACCAAAGACCTCAATACCGCCCAAGGCCTGGATTTGAAAGGACCCATCGACGCCGCCCGCGAACTCACCGACAAACTCAAGGGCTATGAAGGAAATGCCGACGAACCCCTCCTGGCTACTATCGCCAGCACCCAGTCCGTGAAGAATCAGGTTGATACCCTCAACCGTCTTGTGGACAGCAAAAAAATAGTCTTTGACCTGGCAGAAGAAGCCGACAAGGAACGCCGCGAACGCGAAGAGCGCGAGAAGCAAGAGAGCGAACAGAACCAGCCTGAGAGCGAAGGGCAGGACGGCGCCGCTGAAGAACAGCCGCAGGAGGCCGTTGTCGAGGAGGCCCCAGCCCAGCCAGAGCCCCCTGCCACCTCTGAGCCCCAGCCAGAGCCCACGACACCGCCTGCCCCCACCGAAGAAGCCCCCCGAGAATCGGTCAACCCCAGCATGGATCACCCCGGGGCCTCTAACCCCGCTGAGCCTGCCCCCGGAGAAGGCCAGAGCGGGTCTACCGAGGGCTAACCCCTTGGCCGGGGAGCCGGGGTGGGGACGTCCGCCCGCCTGCTGATAGTCCAGGGGCCGCCCCACCGGTTGGTGGGAGCGGCCCCTGTTGTATCTCAAAAAGTATTAAGACTGGTCAGCGCCAGAATTTTCAGCCCGGTAGGCGGCCTCCCGGTACATGCCCAGCGGGCCCTGATCGGCAAAAGCCTGCGAATGGTTGTAACGGTAGAGACGCGGCGGGCGGTGGCGGGTGCCCTCCACCCGGCGGCCGGTATCAATAATCGACTTGGAGGCAGCAATCTGGCGGCGGAAGTTGGCCGGATCCAGGGTACGACCCAGAATAGCCTCGTAGACCTCGCGCAACTGGGCCAGGGTGAACTCCTCCCCCAGGAAGGAGTGGGCAATACGGGAGTATTCCACCTTGTTCTGCAGGCGGTAGAGGGCGTATTCCACGATTTCGTTGTGGTCAAAGGCCAGGATGGGCAGCTCGTCGATGGGGAACCAGCGGATGTTTTCGTGGACGCGGGTGCGGTTCACCTCGGTCTGCGGAATGGAAGCCCAGTAGATGACAGAGACGACCCTCTCGTGGGTGTCTTCTTCAGATGGAACGGGCAGGGAGCCACCTTCACGCATGATTTTGTAGTCAGGGGTGCGGTGGACGTCGCCGAAAGCGTAGAGCTGCTCTAGGTAGCCGGGGATCAGGCCGGTAGCCCGCTGGAGGGTGTAGCCAGCTGCCTCTTCAAGGGACATATCGGGCTGGAGGGGGCCGCCGGGTAGGGCCCACTGACCCTTGTAGGGCTCCCGGAGACGGCGGACGAGGGGCAGCCAGAGGGAGTGGTGGGCCTGACCTTCCTTGCGGCGCAGGGCCAGGATGACCGTGGAAACCGCCAGGGAAACGGAGGCGTGGTCGGCGTCCAGGTGCGCGTCGTGGTGGTCGTGGCCGGTGTGGTGGCTGGTCATGTGGCTCCCCGTCTAGTGCAAGATAAAGTCAAAGTGCCCTGAAAGGCTCCCTACTATTCTAGACGGCTAGCTGAGCGGACTTTGGTGTCGTCCGTAGGGTAAAACGCGACAGTCTGTACTTAGACCCAAAAGTAGGTGCTGAGGTACCTACCGGTGGGACTAAGTACAGACTGGTGAGCGGTGTTAGTCGATCTGGAGTTCGCCCATCTTGTCCCAGTCGTCGCCGTCGATGGTGCGGGAGATGATCTTGGGGGTGGCGGTCAGCCAAGGACGCATGGCCTCCAGGCCCTGGGCGAAGTGGTCGGAGTTGACGTGGGCGGCTGCGGCGTCGTCGTCAAAGGCTTCGACCAGGACAACCTCGTTGGGGTCCTCGACGCTTAGGGACCATTCAAACCACTTGTTGCCCGGCTCGGCGCGGGTGGCCTCGGTGAACTCGCGGGTGGCGGCGAGGAAGCCCTCGCGGTCGCCGTCCTTGATCTGGTACTTCACAACGATAAAAATCATGGGGATGCTCCTTACAGAAATGCATTTTTGTGTATGTCCATCATAGGCAGGAGGGGCACTCTGTGCCTAGCGGGGTTCGCATGGGCTCGCCTTGTTGGCGTTTATGTGAGTGACTGCTGTGCGTGGTACACAGGGTGCAATAAGTTGCATAACTGCAAATTAAAAATTTTTTTCAACCCCATTGACCGGTTTGTGTGGTGGTGGATACACTGTTTCTCAAATAGTTATAAATGTGAAGTGAATCAACTTTGCTGTTGAAAATAGTGCATTGAGATAATGGAGTCTAATGTTATGAAACTTTTGGAATATTTTATAATATCCTAATCTGTGGCGGCTTTTTGCCGGGGGGGGGGGGGTGTGATTTTCCCGTGCGGAGACCCAAGGAGCCGAAGCAGTTAAAGGGATGATTTCAGTATTAAATTTTACTTCCCGAGTATTTTTCTTTGGTGTTATTAATTTAACTTATATTTAGATAGCGTCTTGGTAGTCGCATTTAATTCAGCTGCTAAGATTTCTTGATTTTTAATAAGTACATTGTTCAAGGCAGACTAGGAAGGCGGATAATGCGTAAATTTATCTCTTGTCCACTAGTAGTTGCCGGGGTGTTGCTTGCGGGATGTTCGCCTATGCAAGAAGCTGTGCAAATCCCGGCAGAAGACCATATGAAAACAGCCGCGTTTGCAATCTATATGTCCGGCGACTATCGAGGTCTTTCTGCATATGATGAACCCGGCAGTGGAGTTATCTTTTTTCACCCAGAATCTAAGGAATGGACCCGGTGGGATTTAGGTGGGCTCGATGGTGGGGCTCTGTCTTTTGATGGTAAAAACCTCCATGTAAAAGACAAAAAGAATCACTACGTTGTCGGAAAAACAGAAACAAGAACTTTCGAACATCCCAATGCGCCGGTAAACATCGTGGATAACCAAGTTCCGCTAGTCTCCGGTGGGGCTGTCGCCTATGTCAACCGCGGGTACGCTGAGGAACCCGACCGCCTCGGGGAGTACGAATTTGAAGTAATGATCACTGAAGGCGAGAACACTGCTGTGCGCAGGGTGCCTGCCACCCTTTGGTCGTCTACTGTGTGTGAAGATGGGTCTGTATGGGCTGCAGGGTTCCAACAAGATGCTATAGAAGACCCCGTATTGGCCATGCGACCCCCTATACAAATTTATAGGATCTATCCCAATTTCTCAGATAAACCTGCTGTAAAGTATGCAGGGAAATATCTAACTGTCATAAATTCTGCTATCGCATGTATCGACAACACCATATATTTCACATCTGATAATTATATCCCTCCCCCCGAAGGGGCAGGGTATGCAGACAATCGCCATTTAGTGGGATCAAGCCTTATATCCTATGACCCTTCCACTGGTCTCGTTGTTGAAAAAGAAATGAGCGGTGATTACACCATTCGGGCAGATATGGACCAGCTGAATCCTCATTATAATGAATACTATGCTTACGGTGATAATATCTGGTGGGTTTCCGGGTATGGAAAACTTGTAAAAACTAATATTCATACAGCCGAAAATACTGCAGTTTTCGATGCTAGTGGCACTTCGTCGTTCTATAAACAATACGATAAATACCTGTTTAGGTTTGACTTTAACCATAGTGGCGACATGATTATATATAGGTACAATCTGGAAACTGAAGAGATTGAATCAGAATCCGTTGTGCCTAACATCGATGATGTAGAAAAACGCGGCCAATTCCCGTCTAGTCTTGAAATTATCGACGTTGAAGCCCTGTTGCGCCTCTAGTTGTCGTGGGATATGCGTGTGCATACATGCCCTGCCTGGCAGAAAAACACTGGCCTGACCAGGCAAAAGAGGTGGGTCTTGCTAGAACCTTCCCCAAGTCTTACGGTTATGACTCAAGGAACATATGCCCTGTAACACACTAGACGGTTCAAAGGAGAGCGCCCATGAAGGCACTCGTTTACCACGGCCCCGGCCAGCGCAGCTGGGAAGAAGTTCCCAACCCCACCATCATCGACCCCACCGACGTCATCGCCCAGGTTGATACCACCACCATCTGCGGTACCGACCTCCACATCCTCAAGGGCGACGTCCCCTCCGTCGAATCCGGCTTGCTGCCCAGGTCAGCAGGAAACCGGCAATCATGGTCAGGACGATCACGCCACCGGTGGGCAGGTTAAAGGCCCAGGACAGGTAGAGGCCCACGGTGGAAGTTACCGCCCCAAAGGCCGGGGCAAAAACCATCATGCGGCCCAGGGTGGAACAGGCCAGGCGGGCACTGGCTGCCGGAACCACAATCAAGGCCAGCACCAGCACATTACCCAGGGTCTGCAAGGAAATCACAACAGACACGGTGACTACCACATAGAGCAGAATATCCAGGGCCAGCACCGGCAGGCCTGCCGCCTTGGCGCTCTCCTTATCCAGGGACACCGCCACAATCTCCTTGTGGAAAAGGCCCAGCACAAGAAGCAGCACCGCCGCAATCACCGCAGCCTGGGCAACGTCCGCCGACGAAATACCCACAATAGAGCCGAAGAGGAAATCCTGCACCGACCCCGAATACCCCGGCGCCAGGGAAATAATGGTGATACCCAGGGCGAAGGAACCGGCAAAGAAAATACCAATCACCGCGTCCTCCTTGAGCTTCTGGTTCTGGCTAAAAATAGCCACCAGAATCGCGGTGATGACACCGGCCACCAGGCCGCCCACCACCAAGGACCCCCCGACCACAAAGGCCACCGCCAGGCCGGGAAAGACCGAGTGGGCCACGGCGTCGCCGATGAAAACCATGCCGCGCATGACCACATGGCAGCCCACCACCCCGGTAATAATCGAGGCAATCACAACAGCCCCCAGGGCCCGCGCCAGAAAAGCCAGGTTGGGGTTGAAAAGGTCTTGGATGAATTCGTAAGGGGTAATCATAGGGCTCGCTCACACCCTTCATGCTGGCCGTGCAGGAAGGCGTAGAGTTCTTCGACGCTGTGTTGCTGGGCGGGGGCATCCACGGCCAGGTTGCCGCGGACGCCCACAATACGGGTACACCAGGCGCGGGCGGCAATCATGTCGTGGGTCGACATGAGGATGGTGAGCCCGTCAGCGGTGAGGGACCGGTAGAGGGTGTTCAAAAGGTCTTGGGTGGGGGCGTCCACGCCGGTAAAAGGCTCATCGAGCAGGAGCAGCTGCGGATTGGACGCCAGGGCCCGGGCAAGAAGGACCCGCTGCTTCTGCCCGCCGGATAGTTCCCCGACGACCCGGTCCTTGAGGCCGGTCAGTTCGGCGCGGGCTAGGGCGGAGTAGACGGCCTCCCAGTCGGCCTGGCGGGGGCGACGGAACCAGCCGATGGCGCGGGTGCGTCCGCTCATAACAGCCTGCTCAACAGTAATGGGGAAGTCCCACTGGAAGAGGTGCTTCTGGGGCACATAGCCAATGCGGCCCCGGGCCTTAGCCGGGGGTGCCCCCAGCACCTCAATACGCCCGCCACTGGTGGGAACAAGGCCCAAAATGGAGCGCAGCAGGGTGGTTTTACCAGCCCCGTTGGCCCCGATAAGCCCCACAAACTCACCCGCTTCAAGGGTCAGGGAAAGGTCGGTGAGGACGGGCCGCCCCGGGTACCCTGCCGTAAGCCGGTCAACAGTAAGAACAGGGGAGGTCACTACTGGCCCCCGCCGGAGTGCTTGAAGGCCCGGGCCTTGGCAGCTGATGAGCGGCGGGTCATGAGCACAGCCCCCAGCCCGGCACCCGCTACCAGGAGAATTCCACCCACCACCATGAGGGTGCCCAGGGTAGAAGAATCCTGCCCGGAGTCAGAGGCAGCCTGGCTTGCGGCAGAGGCAGGGGTGGACGAGGAGCTGGTGGCCTCCTCGGTTGCTGCAGGGTCCTGGCTAGCCGGGGCGGTAGCGTCCTGCCCACCCTCAACGCTCTCGGGTGAACCCAGGGCGGCGGCCCCAGCGAAGACCTCCTCATTGGTGACCGAAGAACCCACCGCAAAGAGCAGGCGGGCAGTGTCACTAACGGCAGTTCCATCGGCCAGTTCAGCGTGGGCGCGAACAGTCAGGTAGTAGGCCCCAGGCTGGGTAAACACCCAGTTAGCGTGGGTGTGAACATTAGGGTCAACGAAGATATCCTGCGGTTCAGCAGAATCCGAGGTCCACAGGACCTCCGGCGCCCCAAAGGTACCGTTCTCGAGATACATCGAGAAACCACCGGGGCCCTCAACACCCTCAAGGGTAAAAGTGACCCCCCGCCCCAGGCGCTCTACCACCTGGGGATTCTGGGTGTTCCAACCGGGCCAAACCACCCCCGCCATCTCGGTCTGGGGAATCACATAGACCTGCTCCCCGGGGGCAGCCTGCACAAAGGAATAGCGGGAGTCATCCGGCACAGCCATCAGGGCAGTATCGTCCCCGCGTAGCACCACGTCAGCCGGATCCCGCCAGACCGGGGTCGCCGTTGAATCATCACGGAACATAAGCTCCCAAGAGCCCTCCACAAAGGCCGGGCCCATATCCACATGCCCGGCAGCAATCTCATGCTGGCCGGTCACCACGGGCTCATCGGGCGAAAGGGTCTGCTCCAGGGCCCGCTCTTCGGCGCTCTTATTCTCCTCCGCAGCGTAGGCTGCCGGGGGTGAAACCAGGAGGCCAGGGCCTGCCAGAAGAAGGGCGGCGATAGCCAGGGTAGTACGGGTTCGGAAAGGAGTAGGCATAGGTCTTACTTTCTGGTCGTGGTAGCTGCGGCGCAATCGGCGATGGTCTGCGCATTTGCCAGCATCATTCGGGAGTAGGTGGGAGCCTCAGCGTCGAGGGAATCAGAGTAGAGTTCGCACACCCGCACTCCCACCTCTTCGCCCACCTGCTTAAGCACGGGCGTCCTGGCCATAGAACCGCGCTCGCCGTAGAGGGCGGGCACGGCCAGGTCCTCGATAGTGCGGCGTAGGCGCTCGCGTTGCTGAATACTGGGTTCTATCCCGGCGCCGGGGGAGACGTACCCGGCGACGGTCAGCCCGTAGGTGGCAGCCAGGTAGCGGTAGCCGTCGTGGGTGGTGATGAGGTTTTTCTGGCTGGCGCTCAGCCGTCCGTAGATAGAGTGGAGCTCTTGGTCGGTGCGGGTGAGCTCCTCCATGAGGGTGGCGGTGTTGGCCCGGTAGGTGGCGGCCCCGGCCGGGTCAGCGGCGGTGAGGGTATCACGCATGAGCTGGGCGGCGGCCATGGCGTTGGGAACCGAGTGCCAGATGTGGGGGTCGATTTCCCCGTGGACGTGCTTGCCCAGCACGGCCTGGGCCAGCAGGTAAATTTGGCTGCCGGGCTTGCCGAGGAATCGGTACTGGGGCCCGGCGGGCAGTTCCTGCAGGGTGCGGGAGGGTACAGCAATGACGGTGGTGGCCGGGTCGTATTCGGTGACCTGCCCGCCAGAGTCGGTGCGGATGACCAGACGGCCGGTGTCGAGCTGGGCGGTGAGGTCGGCGTGGCCTGCGTCCAGGACGGTGACGGGCTGGCCGGTTTCTTCTTCAAGGTGGGCGGCGAGCTCGTCAGGGGCGGTGCCCACCGCAAAGTGGATGGGGGTGGCTGGGACGGGGTGGAGTCCCTCTAGAGGGTGCCCATCGGGGGTGAGGGCCTGGGCTTCAAGCTCCAACTGGTATATACCGGGTTGGGTATATGCCCAGGACAGGTGGGTATGTGCCTGGAGGGGCAACTCTGTTGAGCCCAGTGACCCAGCCGCCTTGCTCCCGTCCGCCTGGGAATCTGCAACCATCTCAACCGCTCCGAAGGTGCCGGTGATAAAGGCCGCTAGCTGGCCCGGGCCCTCGGCCCGGGTGGCCCGGAAGACCACCGATGAATCCCGGGCTAACTCGCGGTCCCGGGGGGCGCCCGAGGTGCGAAGGCCCAGCCAGATTGAATCCAGGGCTGCGTCCTCAACGATAGGGATGAGGGTACCCCCGTAGCCTTCAATTTCTTCGGCTACCGCTACAGACACCGCCCCTGCCGGAAGATTGGACTCCACCGTGCGAACCAGTTTTTGCTGCTCCAGCAGCAGGCCATTGGTGAAGGCGAGATCAGCGTAGGCAACATCGCGCACATCCCGCAGGGAGGGCTCGTAGGTGTGGGGGTCTGCCCCTGCCGGGACCAGGGAGGTTACCTGGGCCCGGTCGCCCGCTACAGCTGACGCTAAATCAGCCAGGATGGGGGTTGAGGTCACCACCTTTAAACGGGAGTCGGCCGTATCGGTGGAGCTGCCGGGCACCCCGGCCCCGGCCGCAGAACAGGCGGCCAGAACCAGGGTGCAGGCGAGGGTGGCTAGACCCTTGAGGACGCGGGTCGCCACGGGTTAAGCTCCCCGGGTCCGGCGGCGGGCAGCTACCAGGGCCAGGCCACCGGCAAGCAGGGCAACCAGGCCGCCGACGGTCAGGGTGGTGATAGCGGATGAGCCGGTGTAGGCCAGTTCTCCGCGGGCCGAGGCCTGCTGGGCGTCAGCAAGCTGGCTGGCCGTCAGGGTGCAGTCAGCGCCATCGGCGGTCTTGCCGACGATCCGCACCTGGCTACCGTCTGGGCGGGTCACAATTCCGGTGGCCTGGTCGACGCTGCCGGGGGCGGAGCCCTGCTGTTGATTCTGGGTGGATCCAGCGGGGGTGTCAGGGGTCTGGCTCGTACCGTTCTGGGGGGTTTGCGCTGCGCTGATATCGCCTACCTCAAAACGGAGGGTCCCGGTGGCGGTCTGGGTGGAGCCGTCCTTGAGCTTGGCTGACCAGGTCAGGGCCGCGGTGTAGACGCCGGGGGCGGTGAAGACCCAGTTGCCGTGCTGGTGAGTGTTGAGCGGTACGGAGAAGGAGTCCCCCACCCCGTTGAAGACGGGGGTGCCCGCACCGCCGAAGTTGCCCGAGAGGAAGACGGAGAGACGGCCCGGGCCCTGGAGGTCACTCAGGGTTAGGGTGACGGGGCCTGCCGCCTGATCAACAAGGGCGGGGTTCTGAGTGTTCCAGCCTACCCAGGGGACGTTGGCCTGCTGGGTAGCTCCGATGAGGTAGACCTCGCTCCCTGCCGGGGCGATATGGTCCATGCCTGCCGGGAGTTTGGTCTTGGCGGCATCACCCAGGATGAAGGTGAGGGCCCCGGGCTGCTTCCAGATAGCGGGGGAGGTGCGATCGTCCTTAACCTGGGCGCTGAGGGCTCCACCGTCTAGGACGGCCCCGAAGTCAAAGTGGCCGCTGGTGGCCCGGTCGGATCCGGTGTTGGTAGCGGTGACGATACTGAAGCGGGGCTTGGCGGGTAGGTCGGTGAAGGACGCCCGGTTGGCGGTTGGGGTGCCAGATTCTTGGGTTGCAGAAGCTGCCTGGTCGGCGGTCTTCACGATCTCTTCGGTGGCCAGGCACTGGGCGGGGGCTGATGAACCTGCCGGGGCCTGGGCTACCTGCTGCTGGGCAGGTTGCTGTTGTGGGGCCGGGGCAGCCGGGGCTGCGTGTTGCTGGCCTGATTGCTGGCTGGGGGCCTCGGTGGTGGGGCCTGCCGGGGTGCTTGGGGTGTGGGGTGCGGGGGCCGGGGTATTGACGAACTCAGGGTAGGCGGGGGTGGTGGGGGCGGGCTGGCTGCCCTCGGGGGCACCTGGTTCTGCAGGATTGGTGCTGGGTTCACCCGGGGCCGGGGTGGTTGGGGCCGGGCTGGTCTCTACCGGTGCCGCTTCACTGGCGTCGGGTGCGGGAGTGACCTCCGGGCTTGAGGTTGGCCCGATGACAAAGGTGTAGGTCTGCTCAGTAGATACGGGGGTGCCGTCAGCCAGGGTTGCGCTGGCCTTGAAGGTCAGCTCGTAGGTGCCCAGGGCGGTGAAGGCCCAGTTGGCGTGGACGTGGGCCCCCACAGGCTGGTTGAGGGCAGGGAGCTTCTCGCGGGAGCTAAAGACCCGGGAGGTGCCAAAGGGGGAGGACTGGAAGACTTCGACGGCACCGCCGTCCGGGGTTTTAGCCCCCACCAGTTCCAGGGTGAGAGAGTCTCCAGCCAGGGAGCCGGGGCGGATATCTTCGGTGTTCCAGCCTGGCCAGATGACGTTTGCAATCTGGGTTTGGGGGGCCAGCCAGATGGTTTGGCCCTCCTGGCCCAGGAAGTCAAAGCCTGCAGGGACCTGGACGCGGGTTTCCCCCTTGTCTTCCAGGTTGAAGACGGTGGTGGCAGGATCCAGGCGGGTGCGGGGGGCGCCGGGCAGGTCGGCGTAGGTGAAGAGGTCGAGCTTGCCGTCGGTGAGGCCCAGGGCGACGGCGTCAGTGTGTTCGGTCCGCAGGACGGTGACGGGGGCGGCCTCGGGGCTGGCGGTTGCTGTGACGCTTGCCTCGGGGTTCTGGGTGGCCTCTGTAGCGACGCTGGGGTTGACGGCCAGGGGGCCCAGGGAGAGGCCTAGGGCCAGGGCGGCAACGGAAAAGGGACGGAGGGGAAGCTGCATAGGAGGGGTACTTTCTAGTGCTCGTGCAGGTGTGTGGTGTCAGGGCACAGCAGTGTGCCCTGTTTGCTTTTCTCTGGCACCCACTCTATCTTTAATGATAATCATTCTCAAATTCTTGGGTGGGTCACTGCCGAACCCCCCAACCCCACCACCGAGAAAGCACATCATGCACAAATCAGCCCCCGGCGTTCGCGTCCGAAAAACCCCCGCCCTGACCCTCTCAGCCCTTGCCATCGCCGCCCTCATCGGGTCTTCCATGCCCGCAATCGCAGGCCCCGACGACGGCAAAATCGTCGGCACCCAAGCCCACATCGACGCCCCCCAAACCGTCTGGGAAAACAACAGCTTCAGCCTCTACGGCAAAATGCCCCACGGCGACAAGAACGACGCCCTCGTCCCCTTTGACAAGTCCGTCCTCTGGATCGGCAAGGGCTACTCAGCCCGCGAATCTGCGACCAACCAGTACATCTTCACCGTGCCTGATTCCCCCAACGCCCGCTTCCTGGGTGAACCCGGCCAGCAACTCTACATGGCCCCCTCCCTGCCCTACGGCAACCACAACCCGGCCTGGATCGGCTTCGGGGCAGACACCGACATCCCCATCGAAAACTTCCGCGACGGAACCTTCACCCTGGATTTGCTCAACGTTAAGGGCCCCGGCGTCATGGAGATGTTCACCTACCGCTCCAACTACTTCCCCAACGATGTGCGCCGTATGCTCAGCTCCACCGACCCTGACTTCCAGTCAGCCGTCCTGACCCCCGGCGCCCACACCCACAACTTCACCACCTTCTCCCGCCCCGGCCGCTACGAGGTCACCTACCGCACCGTAGCCCGCGGGCTCGACGGCCAAACCATCGAATCCAAGCCCACCACCGCCATCTGGCAGGTGGGCGGCAATCGCCCGGTAGACGGTGCTGGTGTCGCAACTGAAGCGCCCCTGGTTGAGACCTACAACAAGGCCCTCACCACCGCCCTGGCCACCGAAAACTACAGCCTGACCCTGGCCCCCAAGGCAGTCCAGGAAAAGGACGGCGACCAGCACCTCACCGACATCACCTTTGACGCTGGCCGCACCGACGTCTCCGGCACCCTCACCCTCTACAACCAGGGCTACTTCCTCACCGACGTCCGCGTTGAAGAAGGCAAGGCCACCTGGTCAGAAATGCTAGGCTCCCTAGATTCCCAGATTCAGGCAGTCTTCCTGCCGGACGGCGCTGCAACAGCCCCCGGCGCCACAGCCGCCAAGTGGGTGACCCCGGCCCTAACCTATAAGAGTGGCGGGACCGCCTCCGTCCGCTCAGCTGCAGGAGAAGGCACCTGGCCCGCCCCCGTCAACGACCCCCGCAATACCGTCCTGCCCACCGGCCACCACCAGCTGACCAGCGGTGACTACACCGTCAGCGTCGCCCCCTCCGACAAGGAAGGTTACAACCTCCTGCAGGTTAAATTCACCGACCCCACCGTCAGGGCCTACATCCACGCAGGTATGTACCGCAACGCAGACTCAGCCTCAGGCTCAGCCAACTGCTACACCTTCGTCGATAACGGGACCGCCAGCTGCTACATCAGCGCCGCCAGCTGGCTCAAAAACCACCACCTCATCCTCGCTATCACCCCCCACCCCGACATGGACGCCCGCACTGCCCGGCACACCGTCACCAGCGAATACCAGCCCGGGCAGAGCTACACCACCTCAGATGCCCTGACCCTCACCGAACCGGTCCAGCAGCCAACCCCCAGCCCCGAACCTACTGTCGAGCCCAGCCCAGAACCCAGCCCGACCCCTTCCCCCGAACCTAGCCCGGCCCCCAGTATCGAGCCGACTCCGGCCCCGTCCCCTGTGCTGCCCGCCCAGCAGTGCCAGGCCCCTGACCTAGCCGGCCGCTACCTGCTGACCGATGGCCACGTCGACATCAAGGCCACCCTCGCCGGAGGGGCCCTAGCCCTGGCCCTCAAGGACGAAACCCGCCAAATCACCACCGAAGCCACCGACCGCTCCCTCAACGAGGTTGCTTTCGGTGTCACCGAGGCTGCCCGCTTTACCCGCGGCCCCCAAATCATGGACCCCGAACTGGACTTCCTGGGCCCCGCCGGGAGCGAGTTCTACGGCCTGCCCCAAACCCAGCAGCCAGGAATCGTCTGGCCCGGTTGGAATACCCAGGACGTCGACTACAGCCAGATCACCGGGCCTGTTACCCTGCACATGGTGCCCAAGAACCTGCCCCAGGGGGCCTCCTACGGAATCTACGAACAGGACTTTGCAGGAAAGGTGACCCTCCACGCTGCCGGTGGGGCAGCCCGCGAGCAGGCCAAGACCGCAATCACCATAGACTTCGCCACCCACGCCCACGCTAACTGGGTCTTCACCAGCCCCGGCACCTACACCTTCGAGGTCTATTACAGCGCCCCGCTTCCCGACGGCACTACCGCCCGCAGCGAGATTCAGCAGGCTACCTTTGCTGTTGGCCAGCAGGCCATCGACGACTGCCTCACCGCAGTTGCAGAGCCCAGCCCTGAACCGACTGTTGAGCCGACTGTTGAGCCCAGTGCTGAACCGACTGTGGAACCCAGCGTCGAGCCCAGTGTTGAACCGACTGTAGAACCTAGTGCTGAGCCGACTGCAGAACCCAGTGTTGAACCCAGTGTCGAGCCGACTGCTGAGCCCAGCGTCGAGCCGACCAGCCAGCCCAACCCTGTGCCGAGCGCCGACCCCAGCAGCCTGCCCGTCTTTGCGCCCCAGCCGGCCCCTGCCCCTAGCACCAGCAGCCAGCCTGCTTCCACCCCCGGCGCCACTTCAGGGGCAAGCCAGTCCGCAACCCCCGGAGTCCAGGCGGATACCCCGAACGGCGGCACTGGAACCCAGCAGGGCTTCCAGCCTGCAGGCAGCCAGCCTGCTGCAAGTGGTGGGGTGCTTGCCTCCACCGGTGCCCAGGTGGCCGGTCTTGGCCTAGCTGGACTCGCAGCCCTGACGGCTGGCGTCCTGACCCTGCGCCGCCGCCAGCGCTAAGCCCCACAACCTCGTGCGGGTGAATCTATCGCCCGGCAGTTAGGCCCCGGAATCGTCCTGGGTTGACTGCCGGGCGGTCCTGTCTCTACGGGCCTCTTGGGGCAGGGCATGAGAAACATCTTGCGATTGTTCAACAATTGTGTAATCTATCTCTATGACCTAGAACGCACCGGCGCCCCCTCAAGAGGGCCGGCCGCCCGTAGCGTCCTCCAGAGACAGGGAGCAACACACATGGCTGACGCCCTCATCACCCCCAAAGAACAGGCCGACAAAGGCCGCCGCACCGCCCTCCTCGGTGCCCTCTTCCTCATGGCCACCAGCGCCATCGGCCCCGGCTTCATCACCCAAACCGGCCAATTCACCTACCAGATGGGCGCAGCCTTCGCCTTTGCGATTCTGGTATCGATCCTCATTGACATCGCCGTGCAGCTCAACGTCTGGCGCGTCATCGGCGTCTCCGGTATGAAAGCCCAAGAGCTCGCCAACTCCGTCCTACCCGGCCTGGGTATCTTCCTGGCCGTCCTGGTGGCTCTGGGCGGCTTCGTCTTCAACGTCGGCAATGTCGCCGGCGGCGGCCTGGGCCTAAACTCCATGCTCGGCATGGACGCCACCACCGGCGGTATCGTCACTGCCGTCCTGGCCATCGGCGTCTTCCTCTCCAAACGAGCCGGTGTAGCCCTGGACCGCATTGTCGTTGTCCTCGGCGCCGTCATGATCCTGGCAACCCTCTACGTCGCCATCGTCTCCAACCCGCCTGTCGGTGAAGCCCTCAAAAACACTGTCATCCCCGACGAAGTGAACTTCACTGTTATTACCACCCTGGTCGGTGGCACCGTGGGCGGCTACATCACCTACGCCGGTGCCCACCGTATGCTGGACGCCGGTATCTCAGGTGCTGAATACGTCAAGGATATCTCCCGCTCATCCGTCACCGGCATTATCATCACCGGTGTGATGCGCTTCCTGCTCTTCCTCGCAATCCTGGGCGTGGTTGCTACCGGTGTAGCCCTCGATACTGAAAAATCCATCGCTGGCCAGGCCTTCGGCATCGCAGCAGGTGAAATGGGAACCCGCCTCTTCGGTCTGATTCTCTGGGGTGCAGCTATCTCGTCGGTCATCGGTGCGGCCTTCACCTCGGTTTCCTTCCTGACCTCCTCCAAGACCTCCGTGACCGTCAAGAACGCCCTGACCATCGGCTTCATCGTTGTCTCAACCATCGTCTTCGTGATCGCGGGTAAGGCCCCCGCCACCTTGCTGATTGTTGCCGGTGCCGTCAACGGCCTGATCCTGCCGGTCGGTTTTGCGGTTCTGCTGTTTGTGGCAACCTTCCGCGCCAAGACCCTGCTCAAGGGCTACGCCTACCCCGTCTGGCTCATCGCCATCGGCTGGGTCTCCTGGCTGCTGACCATCTACCTGGGCTACAAGTCCCTCAGCGGTATTGCCGCCCTCTGGGCAGGCTAAACCCAGCCCCTGCCACCTAGGCTGTAGATAAGGACGCACCCGCCCCACCTTTCACCACGAAAGGCGGGGCGGGGGCGTCCTTGACGCTTTAAAACCCTTGCGTGAAGTAGTTGCGGGACTCCACCAGGTAATCCCGCAGGTAGGCGCGGGCGGCCTCGGCCTGGCCAGATTCAATGAGGGCAAGGAGGTGGGCGTTGCGCTCCACATAGGGGGCGTGGAAGCCCGGCACTGTCACCTGCGAAAAGAAGAGCAGGCGCATTTCAGCCAGGATGCGTGACATTGCCTGGGTTAAGCGAGCAGAGCCTGCATGATCGACCAGGGCCCGGTGAAAATCCTGGTTGGCCCCCGCCATGCCCGCGACCGACCCGCGCTCCCGGGCCTCTTCAGCCCGCGTCAGGGCCCGATGAGCCTGGGGGATAGGGCCAGCAGGAGCCACGTCCAGGGCAGCAGCCTGAATCGCCCAGCGCTCAATAAATAAATCGGCAACCTGCTCCGGGCCGGGCTTAGCCACAAACACCCCCCGGTTAGGGATTCGCTCAACCAGGTTCTGGGCCTCCAAGAGGGTGAAAGCTGCCCGCAGGGTGTTGCGGGAGACCCCCAAAGTGGCAGCCAGGTGCTCCTCGGTGAGCTTGGAACCGGGGGTGAGGGCGCCGGCGTCCATAGCGGAACGCAGGGTATCAGCCGCCCAATCGGTAGTCTGGGCATGGCTCGGCCGGGTGCGGGCAATCTCTGCCAGGGAGGGTGCAATATCGATGCTGGTAGTCTCGGGGTTCACGGTTTCATTCTACCGAGCAAGAATCCACGGCAGATAAGCGCCCAGCCCCGCCCCTGGGGAAGCGGGTAGGTGCAGAAGTTCGCTGACGTGGCGCGGGCACTCATCGTGACAAGACCCGCTATCCATAGGGTTTTTGGGTGTAGACCTGCATAACGCGAGAAGTGCCAGCTACCCAGCTTCCAAGGGCCGGATCGATAGCCTGAGTCAGGCGGACAGCGCATCGGAAAACCTTCTTAACATCAACGTTGAGCAGGCTTTCTTGATGAGCTATGCGGTTTCGAGCAGTACTTACCTGGTTGACTCGATGGGAGATGAGATACGGATAGGCGTTCTGGTGGGGAAAGGCATTTTTGATACTTTCATTCCAGAGTTTGATTTGTGCGTCGCGTATTCTCTGCTTGTCGCGACTCAGATACCTTGGATTGGAAGGGTCAGCCCTATATCTCGCATCGGGTAAAAGGCGCCCCCAAAGCCCCAGAGTTGTATGAGCAAGAATGTCGTCGTAGTTAACCGTGTGACCGTATCTGGGGTGGGTAGCAATTCGGTTACTTTGGTCAGCGACAGCTCGCTGGTAGGCCGTATCGTAAGGGGAAGTTTTTCTGCCTCGGCCTGTAATGATAAGTGTGGCTAATTCTTTGGCGGGGTGCTTTAGCCACTCCTCGCTAGCTCCACCGTATCGATATCTGGGGTCACGAGGGTGAACTTCAGGCATGGGATCTAAGTACGGTTGCTGTAAATTCCAAGTGCGCAGTTGAGTATCGATAGCGTGTCTCAAGAAAACTTCGACGTGACCTAGCGTCGTATTGAGGGCCTGGGCTAACTCGATATTCCACAGATAAAGCGCTCTCTGTACCTCTCTATTCGGGCTCCATGAAGCGTAGGAAGCAAATCGGGCAGGAGCCATATGAGCTTCAAAAGGGTAGGTCATGTATAGATAGTAACCTGCATCTTAGAAAATATGTTCTATTGATTCTCCTATTGCGCGCGCGTAGGCTTTAATCAGAAACCGGGCCGCCAACTTATTGTGTTGGTATTAAAAGTGACCCAGGTATTTTTGAATGAAGTTTAAATCCCCGCATTCGCTCATGAATGCGGGGACTTCTTTTACTCAAAAACCACCAGCACCTCACCTGCCGCTAGGCGCTTACCTACTTGGGCGGGAAGTTCTGCCACGGTTCCGGCGGCTTCAGCCAGCACGGGCACCTCGGTCTTCATGGCCTCCAACAGGGCCACCTGATCCCCTGCGGCAACCTCATCGCCCACAGCCACGGTGTACTTGAGCAGGGCCCCACCCATAGGGGCTAGTACCTGCCCGGCACCTGCCTGCTCCTGCCCGCTCGCGGGGGCGGGCGCGTCCGCACCCGAACCCAAAGAAGCAAACACCGAATCGGGCAGGCCCACCCGGTGCGGGGTGCCGTCAATTTCCAGGGTGAAGCGGGTGATGCCGGTGCCCGGGAAGGCGCTAGCGCCCACCGGCAGCAGGGGCTGACGGTAGGACGCCTGCGCCCCGCCCCCAGCCTCGGCGCTAGTAGAGGTGGAGGCAGCGTCCTTGCCCTGGGCAAGGGAGGGGAGGAAGACGTCCTCAATCCAGGTGGTGTAGACCCCGAAATCTCCGCCCTCAGCGGTAAAGGCTGGTGCTTCAAGCACCTGCCGGTCAAAGGGCAGGACGGTTGCCACCCCGGCGATGTCCATCTGGGCCAGGGCGAAACGGGCCCGACGCAGGGCCACCTCACGGGTGGGGCCGGTGACAATCAGCTTGGCCAGCATAGAATCAAACTCACCGCTGACCACAGAGCCCGGGCGCACCCCGGCGTCCCAGCGGATCCCGGGGCCAGAGGGTACGGTGATGGACTCAAGACGGCCGGCTGCGGGCAGGAAGCCCCGAGCCGGATCCTCGGCATTGATGCGGAACTCAAAGGCATGGCCAATCGGCTCAGGAGTCTCAGTAAAGGGCAGGGGCTTGCCCGCCGCGATATCAAGCTGCAGGGTCACCAGGTCAACGCCGGTGACCTCCTCAGTGACCGGGTGCTCCACCTGAATGCGGGTATTGACCTCCAGGAAGGAAATGGTGCCATCAAGGGCCACCATAAACTCGGCGGTACCCACACCCACATACCCGGCAGCCCGGAAAATCTCAGCGGACGCCCGCTCAATCTGGGCCCGCTGCTCCTCGGTGAGGAAGGGGGCAGGGGCCTCCTCAATCAGCTTCTGATTACGGCGCTGCAAAGAGCAATCGCGGGTGCCCACCACCACCACATTGCCGTGGGAATCAGCAGCCACCTGGGCCTCCACATGGCGGGGCTTCTCTAGGAAACGCTCAATGAAGCACTCCCCGTTGCCGAAGGCAGCCACAGCCTCCCGCGAAGCTGCGACGAAGGCGTCCTCAACCTCGCCCAGTTCCCGCACGATACGCATACCGCGCCCGCCGCCGCCGTGGGCAGCCTTGATGATGGAGGGCAGGCCGTGCTCCTGGGCAAAGGCGCGGGCCTCTTCGGGGGAGGCGACGGGGCCGTCCGACCCGGGTGCCAGGGGAGCCCCCACCGACTGGGCCAGCTCGCGGGCCTTAACCTTATCTCCCAGGGCCTCGATAGTCTCAGGAGCAGGGCCAATCCAGGTCAGCCCCGCAGCGATCACGGCGCGGGCAAAGTCGGCGTTCTCCGCCAAAAAACCATAGCCGGGGTGAACATCGGTAGCCCCCGACTTTACCGCTACCGCCAGCACCTTCTCTATATCCAAGTAGGTTTCCGCCGGGCCGGTGCCCTCCAGGGCGTAGACCTCATCGGCCAGGGCGGTGTGCAGAGCCTCGGCGTCCGAATCGGCGTAGACCGCCACCGACGCGATCCCCTGGGCGGCGCAGGCACCAATAATACGGACGGCAATCTCGCCACGGTTAGCAACTAAAACTTTACGCATGGGGCTCACTTTTCAGTCTCGGAGGGGCAGGCAGGGGTGGAATCGGGGAAGGTCAGGAGGTCAAACCGCAGGCGGGTACCGGGCGGGGCCTGGGCCAGTAAGCGCAGGTCAGCCGGGTGGACCGTCGCAATAACGGGGTAGCCGCCTGTGACCGGATGGTCGGCCAGGAAGACCACGGGCTCACCGCTGGGCGGCACCTGAATCGCCCCGGCCATCATGCCCTCGCTGGGCAGCTCCCGGGTTATAGACCGGGTGAGGACGCCGGTGGGCTGGGGGGCTGCGGACCCGTCTGTGGGGGTGCTCGGGACGTCCTGCCCCAGCGGGGCTTTCTGTGCAGCGTCAGCCAAAATCAGCCTGACCCCGATACGGTCACTGGACTGGGAGACTTCCCAGGTCATATTGGTAAACCTACCCAGGGACTCGGGGGTAAACCAGTCCTCACGCGGCCCAGCATAGGTACGGATTTTCAGCACATTGCCCGGCTCCGGCAGGGGCAGTGCGGACGCCGGGTCAGCCACCACCGCTGAGCTGGTGCAGGCCCGGCCCAGGCGCTCGCCAACACCCAGGGGGGCAGGGCCCAGACTGGCGAGAGTATCGCGGGAGGCGCTCGCCGCCTCGGTTCTAGCGGCAAACCCTCCGCGCACCGCGAGATAGGTGCGTAAGCCCCGGGCCGGGGCGCCCAGGGTGAGGGTCTGGCCGGGCTTCAAGGCAAAGGGGGCATAGGAGGGCACGGTCAGGGGTGTCTCTGCCACCGGGGCTGAACCCTCTGCGGGGCCTGTAGGCTGCCCGGGGGCGTCCTGGGTAATCTGCGCCGGGGTATCTGCCCCTGTCAGGGCTAACTCTACATCGGCCAGGGCGGTCAGCTTCAGTCCGCCAGCGAGGTTTTCGAGTACGGTAGCACCAGCCGAATTACCGACCAAACGGTTAGCTTCAGCTGCCGCAGCCCGGTCTGCAGGCCCAGAGGGGGAGACGCCCCAGTGAGTCAGGCCAGCCCGGCCGGAATCCTGGAAGAGGGTCAGCAGGCCGGGAGCCTTCACCTCAAACGCAGGTTGGGCAGGTACCTGCCCGGGCTCAGTGGGGTGGGCGGGGGCGTCCGTCTGCCCAGAGCTGCCCGGGTGTGAACCTGCCCGGGGCTGCTGAGCCGGGGCGGGGGCGTCCTGAACCCCTGCCTGAGAAGCCGTAATGAGCTCGCGCACCGCCTCGAACTGCACCTGCATACCCGGCTCCAGGAGGGCGGGCGGGTTTTGAGTGAGGTCCCAAAGCGGCGCGTTAGTGCGACCGATCAGCTGCCAGCCGCCGGGGGAGGTGCGGGGGTAGATACCCGAGAAGTCCCCGGCCAGACCCACCGCCCCAGCGGGCACCGACGTACGCGGGGTGGCTCGTCGCGGAACATCCAGCACATTATCGTGCCGGTGCAGGTAGAAGAAGCCGGGGGCAAAACCTGCAAAAGCTACCGACCAGTGACCGGTGGTATGGGCGTAGATAACCGCCTGCTCACTGATACCCAGGTGGTTGGCCACATCGGCGAGGTCCTGGCCGTCGTAGATGACCGGAATGGTCACGGTGTGCCCGTGGGTGCGCACATCGCCAGAGGCCTGCGGCAGGCGGGGATTTCCCAGGAAGGACGCCGTGTGGGCAGGGGTTTCAAAACGCACCAGGACGGTCTGGGCTGCAGGAACCAGTTCAACCTGACCCTGGGCCGGGTGCTGCTGCAGGTGGCCGTGCAGGTGCAGGGCGTTCTCAAGGGTACGGCAGTCAACCAGGGCAGCCAGGGCTCCGAAAGGTTTGACCGTGTAGATATCGGCTGTGCGCCCGCTGGCGGTGGACCTGCCGGGTGTCTGTGCGGTGGCCATGGCGCCCCTCTCTGCTAGCTTCTTGGGGGACGGAGTAGCGGCTGGCCCGGCGGTGGGCCTGATTCATGTCCCTCTTCCTGAGATTGTTCAACAATTTTGGCAGATGTGGCGGGGCGCACGCAAGTCCCCCCCGTCCTCACCACCGAAGGTGCCACTTACTCCCGAGCGGGGCAGTAAGACCCCCACATCTCGGGAATAAGTGGCACACTCGCGGAAAACCCCGACGAACCCACCAAGCCACCCCCCGACGTCCTGTGGATAACCAGCCTCACCAACGCAACCTTCCTGACACAGACTGCGCCCACAGAGAAAACAACCACTTCAGAGCCAAAGTTATCCACAGATTACTCAAAACCGCAGAAACAGGCCTGCCTACTGGGGTAGGAAAAAACCATGAACACATACCTCCCCCACCTCAAAACAGCCCGCGAGCTGGGCCATGAAGGTATCTCAGCTAACGCCCTCGCCCGCCTCTGCCACGCCCAAAAGCTCATCAAAATACGCCGAAACATCTACACCGACGCAACCACCTGGCACAGCTGGAACCACACCCAGCAAACCACCGCCCGCCACCTGGCCTTTATCAAAACGAACCCGGACTACATTCTGAGCCACGAGTCAGCAGCCCTATGGTGGGGCGCTCCCCTCCTGAAGCTGCCGCAGGTAATCCGCGTAAGCCACCCGAGCCCTGAGGTGCGCTCGCGTCCCGGGGTGAAGGTGAGCCCGGGGCGGACGGCCGAGTGCGCTGCCGCCGAGCACTACCAAGGGGTGGGGGTGACGTCCGTCCTGCACACCGCCCTTGACTGCGCTAGAAGCCTGCCCGTCCTGGAGGCCCTGTGCGTTGTTGATTATTTTCTGCACCAGGGCATGATGGGGGCCGGTGACTTTGCTGAAGCGGTGGCGGCAAGCTCAGGACGCGGGGTGCGCAACGCCCGCGAGGTAGTGCGGCTGATGAGCGGTAAGGCTGAGTCTATTGCTGAAACAATCGCTAGATATCGGATCTTGACCTGGGGATTTACCCCTCCACAAGAGCAGATTGAGGTGTGGGTTGACGGCTACCTCTACCGGCCGGATTTTCTGTGGGAGGAATTCAGGGTGATCCTTGAGATCGACGGCATGGTCAAATACACCGGCAGTGACCGGGATACGACCCATGAGATTAAGCAGGAGCGCTACCGGCAGCGCAGGCTTGAGAAGCTGGGGTATCGGGTGGTGCGGGCGCACTGGGACGACCTGCTCAAAGCTCCGGAGAATCTGAGGGAGCTGCTGGTGCGGGCCGGGGTACGGTAGGTGGCCGGTTCGCCGAATGTGCCACTTACTCCCGAGCGGGGCAGTAAGACCCCCACAGCTCGGGAATAAGTGGCACACTCGCAGGCAGGTCCTAGGCGAAGGCCGCCACCTGAACCCCGGCGTCCTCAAGGGCAGAACGCACCTGAGCCGCAATAGCCACAGCACCGGGGGTATCACCGTGGACGCAGACGCTGGCGGCCTGCAAGGGAATAACAGACCCGTCAACGGCAACAACCTCCCCGTCAACCGCCATACGGACAACGCGCTCAGCCACAGCCTGCGGATCATGAATGACCGCCCCGGGCTCGCGCCGGGACACCAGAGTACCCTCGGGGGTGTAGCCGCGGTCAGCAAAAGCCTCATAGAAAACAGGGACGCCCAGGGCATCGGCAGCCCGGGCCACCTCCGAACCGGGTAGGCAGAGAATCGGCAGGTCACCCAGCTCATGCAGGGCCTGGGCCACCGCCTGGGCCTGCACAGCATGATGGACGATCGCGTTATAGAGCCCGCCGTGGGGCTTACAGTAACGCACCTCAGTACCCTCAACACGGGCAATAGCCTGCAGGGCACCAGCCTGGTAAATCACCGCATCGGTGAGCTCAGTGGCAGTCATATCCATAAAACGACGGCCAAACCCACCCAAATCGGGGTAGGACACATGGGCCCCGACAGTAACGCCGTTCTCGCGGGCCGCCCGCACCGTTGCCCGCGCCACCGACGGGTCGCCAGCATGGAAGCCGCAGGCAATATTAGCGGAAGACACAATCTGCATCATCGCAGCATCGTCTCCCATAGTCCAAGAGCCGAAAGACTCACCAGAGTCTGAATTGAGGTCAAGTACGCGTGTAGTCATAGCACCAGGGTACCCGCACGGACGCACAGCTTACGCATAGCCTGACATAGGCAACCGCAAAGGTGGGCAAACCATACTGGATATATCAGCCAGCGGGATAGCTACCCGCAGCTGACAAGGGCCACCCGTGAGGGCCGCCCCAAACAATGTATGTGATTGAGAAACGCGAGCCACCGGCTCGCTTTTCTCAGTTAAGGGGGTAGGGCTTGGGCGGCGCCCGGCCCAGGGGAACATGAGGACGCTTTTCCAGCGGGCTAACGCCTCACAGCTAAGACACAGCCGGCATCAAGTGCAACCATAGTCCGGCTTGCCATACTTGAATCAAGAGCTCAAGGAGAGAAAACCGGAAAGCTCAAGATTCGTGAGAATCCTTTCAAGAAAAATGTGTTTCTTTCTGAAAAGGTAGCCGCCCGTGAGGGCCGCCCCGAAAGTGTGTGTGTTTTGAGAAAAGGCGAGCCAGAAGTGGCTCGCCTTTCTCGGTTAATTAGCAGAAAAGAGCTGTCTGTTCTGGGAACAAGTTTTAAGTAGCGCTCGCATCTGCTTCATCAGAGTGTCCTGTAGCTGTTGCTTGCAGTTCATGGACTAAAGCTTCCAGTTCGGCCCCACCTGACATGAGTCGGGTGAGCTCGTCAACGGTTATCTCGCTCTTGCCGTGGTAGCCAATTGAGCGGCCGCGCTGGAGCACGAGGAAGCGGTCACCCACCGGGTAGGCATGGTGGGGGTTGTGGGTAATGAAGATGACGCCCAGGCCCCGGTCGCGGGCCTGCAGGATGTACTTCAGAACCACACCAGACTGCTTCACACCGAGAGCTGCCGTGGGCTCGTCCAAAATCAGCACCTTAGCGCCGAAGTGGACGGCACGGGCGATAGCTACACACTGGCGCTCGCCACCAGACAGGGTGCCGATGGGCTGGTTGACATCGCGCAGGTCGATACCCATATCCAGCAGTTCTTTTTTGGTGGTCTCGCGCATGTACTCAACGTCGAGACGCTTGAAGGGGCCCCAACCCTTAGTCACTTCAGACCCGAGGAAGAAGTTTCGCCAGACGGGCATGAGGGGGGCTACAGCGAGGTCCTGGTAGACGGTTGCGATACCCCGGTCAAGGGCTTCGCGGGGGGAGTTGAAGCGGACGTCCTCACCACTGACCTCGTAGGTGCCGTGGTCGTGCTTGTGGAGGCCAGCGATGATCTTAATCAGGGTTGATTTACCTGCACCGTTGTCGCCCAGGACGCAGGTGACTTCCCCGGCGCGTACTTCAAGATCGACATTGCGGAGGGCAATGATGTTGCCGTAGTCTTTGCCGACCTGGGTGAGCGTGATGAGGGGTTGGGGCGTCATGGGGTTCTCCCTCGGGTAGCTCGACGTTGGAGGGTGAAGTTAAGGACGGTTGCAATCAGGAGCATGAGGCCCAGGAAGAACTTGAGCCAGTCCGGATTCCATTCGGCGTAGACGATACCCTTGAGGGCCATGCCGTAGATGAGGGCGCCGAAGGCGCCGCCGATGACTGATCCATAGCCACCCGTCATCAAGCACCCGCCGACGACTGCTGCGATGATGTAGAGGAATTCGTTGCCGATACCTTCACCGGACTGGACGGTGCGGAAGGCGAAGAGCTGGTGCATGCCCAGGAGCCAGGCGCAGAAGCTGACACCCATGTAGAGGGCGATTTTGGTGCGGACGACGGGGACGCCGACAGCGCGGGCCGCGTCGGGGGCTCCACCGGAGGCGAAGATCCAGTTGCCTGCCCGGGTGCGCTGGAGGATCCAGGTGGCAATGAGTACCAAAGCAATCCAGTAGAAGACCGTGATTTTGACGTTAACTCCGGCGATAGGTACCTCAGAGGCGAAGACAGTTGCAGCTGAATCGAAGCCGAATCCACTTCCAATAGAAGGTGTAGCAACACCGCCGGTGAGCATGCGGGTGACACCGAGGTTGATGCCGGTCAGCATGAAGAAGGTGGCGAGGGTGACGATGAAGCTAGCTAGCTTTGACTTGGTCAGGAGGTAGCCGTTGAGGGCTCCGATACCTAATGAGAGCAGGAGCGAAAAGATCACCCCGTACCAGACATTCGTGCCGAACCAGTAGGTAAAAATCGCCCCTGAGAGGGCGCTGGTGGTGACGGCGACACCTGCTGATAGGTCTACCTCACCGCCAATCATGAGGAGGGAGACGCCGACGGCCATGATGCCTACGGTAGAGGCGCCGTAGAGGACGGTGGCGATAGAGGTCGGCTGGAGGAACTGGCTAGAGGCCATCGCGAAGATGATGAAGAGGGCAACAGCTGCGGTGAAAGCGCCTGCGATGGGTTGGCTGAAGAACCTAACGAAGAGGTTGGGGCGAGCGAGTCGCTCGTCAGTAGTGGTCATAGGGTCGGCTTCCTTAACGGGTGCCGTTGGCTGCGTATTCAGCAACAGCAGCGGCATTTTCGGAAGTGATGATTTGGGGGCCGGTGAGGACGGCCTGGCCGCCGCCGAGGACGTTGCCGTTGGTCTTGTAGAGCCAGATGCCGTCAACAGCCGAGTAGCCCTGCAGGTAGGGCTGCTGGTCGACGATGAAGCCGAGCTTGCCGTCCTGGAGGGCGCCGATGGCATCGGCACTGAGGTCGAAGGTGGAGACAGTAGCGGTGGACCCTGCATCTGAAGCGGAGTCGATGGCGGTCATGGCGTAGGGGGCACCCAGGGTCAGAATCGCGTCGATGTCTGCGTTAGTTTGCAGTTTTGAGGTGATGGTAGAGGCAACGTTGGTCATATCGGCAGCCTGCACGTAGAGGACTTCATACTGGCCGGTGAAGGTTTTCTGGACGCCTTCGCAGCGGCTTTCGTGGCCGACGTTGCCCTGTTCATGAATTACGCAGATGACACGCTTGGCGCCGCTCTCGTTGAGGGCTTCACCGGCGGCTTCACCGGCGACGGATTCGTTCTGACCAAAGTGGGCCAGGGCGCCAACGGTGGCTGATTCTGCTTCGCCGGAGTTGATGGTGAAGACTGGGATTCCTGCGTCCTTGGCCTTGGCGAGGGCACCTGCGAGGGCGTCGGGCTTGGCGAGGGTGACGACGATGCCGTCAACGCCCTGGTCTACAGCCTGTTCGACGAGCTGGGCCTGGCGGGAGCCGTCGGGGTCGGCGTTGTAGAGGAGTTCAATGTTGTTTTTGGCAGCTGCGGTTTCAGCACCCTTGCGGGCGATATCCCAGAAAGTGTCGCCTGATGAGGAGTGGGTAATAAAGGCGACCTTTAGGGCGGGGGTGTCGACGGTTCCGGCAGCTACGCTGCTGCTGTTGCCCTTGTTTTTGAGTTCGCCGTTGACACCTGCTGGGCCGCCGCAGGCTGTGAGAATGAGAGTTGCTGTTGCCGCTACGGCGACGATGCCGCGATGAATGAAGGGTGGGCGCTTCATGGTGGTACCTCGTGGTTGGGGCAGTGGTGGTTTGCGGGCATGTGGTTTGGTTGCTTGGCAGGAGTCGTAGTGGGGTCGACTTCAACGGGTGTTTGCTCTTGCTGAAGCTGGGCTTTGGGGCGGGAGCATAACTATTAAAGAATAAACCCCCGGTTTTATTCCCGTTGGGACTCAACCAAAAGTTAAGGGGAAGAAACCGGGGGTGGCAGTGTAGGGGTTAGACGCTGTTTTGGTGCTGGATGATGATGTCCTGGTAGGTGGTGTCAGCAGTGAAACCGAGGGCTAGCTCTTGGGATACGTCGAAAGCCCCGGGCCAGGAACAGACGATATCCATGATGTCCTGGTTGGGTTCATCGGTGACGAGGGCACGGACGTCCTGTCCGGCAACGTCTTCGAGTGCAGCGAGCATGTCACAGACGGTGACGCTGATGCCGGGCATGTTAAGGACCCGCCAGGTGGGCAGAGTGTCAGTGGGGAGGGTGAGGGCGTGAAGGAGGTTGGTGATGATGGTGTTGGGGGATGAGAGCCACATGCGGGTGTTGTGAGGAACGGGGCAGGTGGAGGGAAGTCCGTTCAGAGGTTCGCGGATGATTCCTGATGCAAAAGAGGACGCTGCTGAGTTGGGGGAACCGGGGCGGACGGAGATTGTGGGTAGGCGGCACGTTAGACCGTGGATGTAGCCCTTGCGGCTGTATTCGTTGACGAGGAGTTCCCCGATGGCTTTGGTGGCTCCGTATGTTGAGGTGGGCTGGGTTCCGTAGGTTGCCGGTACGGTGTCAGGGACGTCGCCGCCAAATACCGCTAAAGAGGAGGTGAAGATGAAACGCGGAGTGGTGGCCTGGGTACGGGCGGCTTCGAGAAGCAGACGGGTGGCGTCGATGTTGACAGCCATGGCTGCGTCGAAGTTCTGGGCTGACCCGCCAGAGAGCACGGCGGCAAGATGGTAGATGGCGACGGTATTTTCGTTGATTAAAGGGTTGATAAAGGCGGGGTCGGTGATGTCGCCGACGGCGCTGGTAACGCGTTTATCAGTTACTTGGCTGGTGGTGAGGTCCACCGAGAGGATGCTGTCGAAAGGGATGGGGGCGGTACCGGCGTCTTTGCTGGCAAGGAGTGCTTGGGTGAGCTGGGTTCCGAGGAAGCCTGCTCCACCGGTGATGAGGATGTGCATGGGTTCTCCTATTGCGTGGGGGCGGTCTTGGCAGGGGAGATCTAGGTGGTAATGGTTTTGGCGATTCCTTGAGAAGTTTGGTGCATATGGGATTCCATAGCGGCGCGGGCTGCAGTTTCATCTTGGGTTGCTAGTGCTCGGTAGATAGCGCGGTGCCAGTGTTGGGCTTCATTCCTGACTTCGGCTGATGATGAGGTTTTTTGGCGGATTGAACGCAGGATTGCTTCGAGGCTGTCGTATGTTGCGGTGATATATTCGTTGGCTGCTGCGTCGAAAATAAGTCGGTGGAAGGCCATATCGGCGGCAACGACTGCGTCTACGTCCTCGCCGTCCATGACCTGGAGGAGCTCCTGCATGCGGGTGAGGTGTTCGTCGGTGATACGGCGGGCGGCTAAGGCGACAGCGCCGACCTCGATGATGGTGCGGGCCTCCATGAGCTCTAGGGTCCAGGTGAGGTGATCACCGGTAAGTTTGCCGCGGGCGATGGCAATGTCGGGGTCAAGGATGGACCAGGATTCAGCGGGGGCGAGTTGGTTGCGGCGGCCGTGGGAGACTTCGAGGACGCCACGGGCGGCTAGGTATTTAACAGCTTCGCGGATGGTAAGACGGGAAACTTCGTAGTGTTCTGCGAGCTCTGATTCGGACGGCATGGACTGGCCGGTGCTGTACCGGCCTCGTTCGATGTCGTGGAGGATCTTCTCAACGACGATGTCAGATTTTTGCCTGCTCACGTTCTTCTCTCTTTCTTAAATTCAAATTGACTCTATGATATAAACTACTATACTCATCAGATATCAGATAAGTTTTGAGCTGTTGAGAATTATCTCATCAGCCCGAGGTCAATGAGGATTTCATGGCAACAAGCACACTCGTCCTGCTAGGACTCGCATCCGTTGCGGCGATTCTGGCACTCATCATCAAGGGCAAAGCCCACCCCTTCCTAGCGCTACTCGTCGTCTCCGTGGCACTAGCCTTAGTCGGCGGTATCCCCCTGGCAGAAGTCGTCCCAACCCTGACAGCAGGCATGGGTAAGACCCTTGGCTCCGTCGCCCTCATCGTCACCCTCGGTGCCATGATGGGCCGCATTATCGAGGTCTCCGGTGGTGCGGACGTCCTCGCCAAAACCCTGCTAGATAAGTTCGGCCCCAAGCGGGCCCCATGGGCGCTCGGCGTCGCCTCCTTCCTCTTCGGCATTCCCGTCTTCGTTGACGTTGCCCTCATTGTTCTTATTCCCATCGTCCTCTCGGTCGGCCGCCGCCTGCAGGGCAATATGCTCAACTACGCCCTGCCTACCGTCCTGGCGTTGCTGACCGTCCACGTCGTCCTGCCCCCGCACCCCGGCATCGTCGGTGGCGCCGAACTCATGGGTGCAAACGTCGGTATGGTTCTGCTCATCGGCCTGGTGCCTGCAGCTATCATGTGGTTCGTCGCTCAGCTCATCATCCCCTCCATTACCAAGCGGGTTTTCTCCCCCGTCCCCATGATTGACGCTGCAGCTGCCGCTGAAATGGGTCAGGAACTGGACGAAGACGCCAACACCCAGTCCTTCCCCGTTATTAAAAATCCGCCCTCAGTCGGCCTCATCATCGCCCTCATTCTGACCCCGCTCTTCCTCATTATGGGCGCTACCGTCTCAGCAATGGTCATGCCGGAAGGCGACCCCATCCGCACCTTCCTTGGATTTATCGGCGCATCCCCCATGGCCTTGCTCATCGGTGTTATTCTCTCTACCGCCCTACTTGGCTACCGCCGCGGCTGGGGTCTTACCGAAGCTGAAGACGTCATTAACTCCTCCCTACCCCCGGTTGCAGCCGTCATCCTAATCACCGGCGCAGGTGGCACCTTCGGCCACGTCCTCTCCACTACCGGCGTCGCTACCGCAGTTGCTGAAGTTCTGGCAGCCAGCGGCCTGCACATCCTCGTTCTGGCCTGGGTTATGGCAGCACTCATCCGTGCCGCCCAGGGATCTGCAACCGTTTCAACCCTCACCACAGCGCCTCTGCTGGCCCCCCTCGTTGCCACCATGGAACTTGCTCCGCTACAGATTGCTCTGGTAACCGTCACTATCGGTATCGGTTCCATGGCCCTGTCACATGTAAACGACTCCCTCTTCTGGGTCTGGTCACGCTACTTCAAGGTCACCACCGCAAATACCCTGAAGTCCTACAGCATCGTCACCACCTTTGCTTCCCTCGTTGGCTTCATTGTCTGCCTGCTCATGTGGCCCCTTATCGGCATGATCGCCTAAAGGCAAAACACCCCCATACCGCCTGTCAGCAGGCTGATTCCTGCTGGCAGGCCCCGCACCCACTGAAAGGCTGCAATGCTCACCTCACCTCGCCGCCTGCTCGTCCTCGACGATGACCCCACCGGCTCCCAGTGCGTTTCTCACGTCCAAGTCGCCTTTGAAGAAGACGCTGCCCTCATCGCAACCACCCTCAAAGAGCCCAGCTCAACCTGCTTCGTCCTGACTAACACCCGAGCCCTCGACGAAGCCGAAGCCGTCGCTAAGAACCGCCGTATCCTAGCTGGTGTCCTCGCCGAACGGGGTGCTGAGGGCCTCCACCTTGTTTCCCGGTCAGACTCTACCCTCCGCGGGCACGTCATCGCCGAGCCCAACGCCCTCGCAGACACCCTGGCAGAAGCCGGAGTTGAAACCGACGCCTTCCTTTTCTGCCCAGCCATGATTGAGGCTGGCCGATTTACCGAAGGCAACATCCACTACGCTGTGGTTGACGGCCAGCCCCTACCTGTTGAAGACACCGACTTCGCCCGCGATGCTACCTTTGGTTACAAAACCTCAGACCTCACCGCTTTTCTCGAAGAGAAATCCGGTGGAGCTATCGCTGCCGCTGATGTAATGACCCTTAGCCTTACCGAAATCCGTGACGGTGGGATTGAGGCTGTCAAGGAGAAACTCGCCGGGGCGCATAACCGTCAGTGGGTTGTCATTAACGCCACCGACTACTCCGACATGGAGATTGTTGCTGACGCCGTCACCCAGCTCGAAGCCACTGGCAAAGTCTTCATCACCCGCTGCGGACCCTCCTTCGTGCGCCCCCTGGCCGGGCAGCAAGGAGCCAACGTCCTAACCCCCGAGAGCATCAGCCTTGAGAATGACCGCCTGCCCCACGGTCTACTGGTTGTTGGTTCCCACGTTGGACTCACTACCGCCCAGCTCGCCGAAGTTCAGGCCTCTAGCGGGCTTGCCGAATTTGAACTCCAGGTCGAAAAACTCCTCGACCCGGCAGCCCGCGCTCCCCACCTCGATGAGGTGGTCGACGCCGTCCGCGCCGGACTCGAAACTAACGACTGCGTTGTCTACACCAGTCGCATCCTCATCTCCACCGATGACCCCGCCGAATCTCTTGCACTCGCCCGCAGCGTCTCAGATGCCGTCGTTGAGGTCGTGCAACGAGTACGGTCGGCCCGACCTGCCTGGGTCATTGCAAAGGGTGGCATCACCTCCCACGAGGTAGCCCACAAGGGTTTGGGCATACGCCTGGCAACTGCTGAAGGCCAGTTCTTCCCCGGCCAAATCTCTCTTTTCACCCCGCAGGACGCCCCCGCCGAGGTTCTCGGTTCCCCCTACGTTGTATTCCCCGGCAATGTTGGTGGACGTACCGCTCTCGCTGAAGTCGTAGCCCGCCTCAAAAGTGCAGCCTAACCCCTAAAAATCATCTCTCACAAAGGAAAATACCGTGTCACTTAACGTCGCTTGGATTGGCCTCGGAGCAATGGGCGCGCCCATGGCTCTTGTCACCGCCGCTGCTGGCCACACCGTCACTGCCTTCGACATGAACCCCGAAGCCCTCGAAGCAGTTGCACCTTCTGTCGCAGCCGCGCCTACTGCCCACGAAGCGGCAGCCGGGGCAGACGTCGTCGTTATCATGGTCGCCACAGGTGCCCAGCTGAACTCCGTGCTGTTTGGGGAACAGGGAATTGCTTCAGTGCTCACCTCAGAAACCCGTGTGCTCGTCATGTCAACGGTTGGCCCCGCAGCTGTTGAAGCGGCAGCGGCCCAACTTGCCCCTGTCACCACCCATCTGGTTGACGCCCCTGTCTCAGGCGGTGTTGCCCGCGCAGGCACCGGCGATCTGCTCGTTATGGTGGGCGGGGCTGCTGACGACATCGACTATGTAGCTCCCCTGCTGGAGGCCATGGCCTCCAACTGGCCGGTTGTCGGTTCACGCGTTGGTGATGGCCAGCGCTTCAAAGTTGTCAACCAGCTTCTGTGCGGTGTGCATATCGCCGCTGCTGGTGAAGCCCTTGCTCTGGCTGACTCTATGGGCTTGGACGTTGAACAGTGCCACCGAGTGCTCAACACAGGGGCTGCCCACTCCTTCATGTTCAACGACCGCGGGGCTCGTATGGTCACCGAAGATTTTGACAATGTACGCTCTGCCCTCGATATTTTCGTCAAGGACATGGGTCTAGTAACCGACGCAGCCCGTCAGGTCGCCCAGCCGGTTCCTCTGGCTTCCGCAGCTGAGCAACTCTATGTGCGCGGACGCCGTGAAGGCCTGGGGCGCAAGGATGACTCCATTGTCTACCAGATGCTCAAGGATCAGTAGCCCACTGATGCTGACAGACTGGAACATCTAGGCTGAACTGAAGCGTTCTTTCGTCAACTGCCCACGTTTCTTTCGAATGCCCGTAAACCTTGCAAACTTTCGAAAGAAAGGTGGGCGTTCGGCTTTGGGGCCGGGTTGGGCCGGGCCGGGCCGGAGTGGGATGCGTCCGTCCTTCTCCTGATAGTGTGGTGCCAAGCACAAACTAATTCAGGAGGTTGCTATGACTAACTCCCGTACTCCCGGCCCTGTTTCTGTGGGACCACTGGTGGCTACCGGCCGGATGTTTGCCAAAACCTTCGACTACTCCGGCCGAGCCTCTCGCAGCGAATTCTGGTGGCCCACCCTCATCTTCGGCGCTGCGGCTGTAGCATGCGATATCGCCGCCCGCCACTATGACAAGGCAAAACACCCCGAAGCCTATACCCGTCAAGGAAAGCTGGCGAACATCTACCCCCTGGTGCCCTACCCCCAGCCCGGGGAAGAAGAAACCCCGGAACAGAAGTCAGCCCGCAAGAAGCACCAGAACCGCGCTGAACTCACGGCCCTCGCCGCGTCAGCGCCCCTGATGCTGGCGGTCGGCGCACCCAGTATGTCCCTCTGGGTGCGGCGGATGCACGACGTCAACCTCTCCGGCCACTGGCTCTGGCTCAACGCCGTCCCCGTCCTTGGCAGCGTCGGAACCTTGGCTGCCTGCGTCCTGCCCTCAAACCCCAAGGGGGCCCGTTTCGACCGGTAGCCCGATCTCACCGAGTGCTCACCTTTCTTTCGAATACCCGTAAACCTTGCAGACTTTCGAAAGAAAGGTGGGCATCTGAGACCCAAGGGGGAGAGCGGCTCATACCCCGGTATGAATTTGTTGGGTTTTCCCCGTCCAATCAGTTTTAACTGGGGTCTACGTCACTACACTGGTGGATAACATACATCACATTTCACCGTGAAAGGCGTAGCCATGAGCGAGAACCCCCTCACCCCGCCCCCGGCCCCTGCGGCCCCTCGTCCTCCCCAGAAAAAGAAGCTGAGCACCCTCAGCAAGGTCCTCATCGGCCTGGCCATCGGAGTCGTAGCGCTCATCGCAGTCGGCGCCCTGATCATCGGCTCCATCTTCGGCGGCAGCAACAACACAAACTCCATCGCATCCACCGACTACCTGATTCTCAGCGACGAAGGCGTCAGCAACAAAGTCAGGGTTGACGGCACCATCGCCCCAGGTGAAATCCACAATGTCACAACCCACCTGCCAGCTCCCATCAGCAGCATCAACGTAGAAGTTGGCGACCGCGTCGAACTCGGCCAAACCCTCGCCACTATCGACACCTCAACCCTCAACACCGACCTAGAATCCCAGCGCACCCAGCTAGAAAGCGCAGTCACCAGCGCCCAGGGAACCCTCACCGCAGCCCAGACCGCCTACGATCAATACGCCACCGGAATCAACAACGGCACCAACCCCGAAATCCTTGCAGCCCTCGCTGCCCAACGGTCAGCCGATGAACAGGTCAACTTAGCCACCACCGAGCTCAACACCAAAATTAACCTGCGCAACGCCGCCGCAGAAGCAGGCGAGGACGTCAGTGCCCTAGACGCCGAAATCGCAGCAGCTGAATCAGCGCTCCGCCTAGCTACCGGAGCTAAATCCGACGCAGACATCGGTGTATCCTCCGCCCGAACCGCCGCAACCACCCAGCTTGCAGCTCTCGAAACAGAACTCAACAACGCCCGCACCGGCCTCACCGCCGCCGAAACCACCCGCAACCAGACCCTCGGAGCCCTCCAAGGCGACCTCGACTCAGCCACCCTCACCGCCCCCGCCAGCGGCGTCGTCATGAGTGTTGCTAAACCCGGGGCGCCTGCGTCCGGTCCTGTCGTCACCATCGGCGACGATTCCAAACTCACCATCACCACCAGCGTCCGCGAAGCAGAAATCTCCAAGATCGCAGAAGGAAACCGGGTCGCCTTCACCGCAGGATCCAACGGATCAAAGGAGTACACCGGCACCGTCACCTCCGTCGCCTCTATCGCTGACAGCGCCCAACAGGCCGGCACCGAAGCAGCCATGATGGGCAGTGGCGGAAACAGCCCCACCTTCACCGTCACCATCGAAGTCACCGGCAACCGTGACGGCCTCTACCTGGGCTCCTCCGTCAAGGCCAATATCATCACCTCAGAGGCAGAAAACGCCCTGTCCGTCCCCCTCGACGCTGTCTACACCAATGACATGGGCAAGGACAGCATCGTTGTCGCTACCCCCACTGACGAGGGCTCCTACATCCTCGAAGAACGTACCGTCGAAACCGGCCTGGCTAACGACATCGACATCGCCATCACCGGCGGCGACGTAGCAGCTGGCGACATGGTGCTCATGTACGGCGAAATGTACCGCCACCGGGTGGGCGAAACCGTCACCCTGGACGTCGCCACCGGCAGCTACGGGTGGTAAACCATGAACAGCTCCATCACCACCCAGCCCCCACCCGGCCCGCAGCCCCTGATCGAGATGCAGGGCATCGTCAAAACCTTCAACCAGGGAACCGCCAGCGCAATTACAGTCCTCCCCGGCATTGACTTCCACGTCAACCAGGGGGAGTTCCTCTCGGTGGTCGGCCAATCAGGTTCAGGCAAAACAACGCTCATGAACATCATCGGCCTCCTCGACCGCCCCACCGCAGGATCCTACATCTTCGCCGGCGAACACATCGCAGGGCTCGACGATAACGCGCTGGCCTACTACCGCAGCCAAAACATTGGGTTCATCTTCCAGAACTTCAACCTCGTAGGCCGAATCTCAGCGCTCAAAAACGTTGAAATGCCCATGATGTACGCCGGTATAGGGGCCAAAGAACGCCACGAACGGGCCGCCCACCTTCTCGAACAGATGGGTATGGCAGACCGCATGACCCACAGCCCCGCCGAGCTCTCCGGCGGCCAGAAGCAGCGCGTCGCCGTCGCCCGGGCCCTGGCCAACGACCCGCCCCTCCTCCTCGCCGACGAACCCACCGGCGCCCTCGACTCCCAGACCGGGCGCATGGTCATGGACCTCTTCCACCAGCTCAACCGCGAGCAAGGGAAAACCATCGTCTTCATCACCCACAACCCCGAACTGGCCGCCGAAACCGACCGCATCGTCACCATGATCGACGGCCGCATCGTCAGTGACGCGGACGCCGCCACCCCCTACCTGGGGTCAGCCGCCCTTGCCCGGGGCAGGGACGGCGACCCCACCGCCGTCCTGCCCCCAAGGAACGGGTACCAGCCCGCCCACCTCGCCCACCAGGAGGAAAAGCGATGAACCTGCGCGAATCCATTGGCTTGGCCCTTGGCAGCTTAAAGAACAACAAAATGCGGTCCTTCCTGACCCTGCTGGGTATCATCGTGGGTATTGCCTCCGTCATCACGATTCTCACCCTGGGGCACGCCCTCAAAACCAAGACCACCGAGTCGATTTTCAGCTCGGGCGCAAACGACATTATCGTGCAGGTCAAACAGCGGCCCACCGAAGACCAGGAAGCTGCAGGCCTCACCAGCGGCCCGATGGGTATGCCCGGTGAGTACGTCGAAGTCAGCCGTGAGGCTAAATTCGACAGTGAAGACATTGCCCACCTCAAAACAGCCCTGGGCGACACCATTGCCGGTATCCCTCTGGGCGGTAACATGATGACGTCCATGAACCTCTACGCTGAGGACGGCTCCGAAGCCCCCTACACGGAGACCAAGTTCGTCAACACCGACTACCTCGACCTCAACCCCGTCAACCTGCTTGCTGGCCGTACCATCAACCAGAACGACATTGACAGTAAGCGCATGGTGGTTCTGATCTCGACCGACCAGGTCGGCCCGCTTTTTGCCGGGGATATTGCAGCTGCTGTGGGCAGCGAAGTAGAGATCGAATTCGGTATGGGGAGCCGCCATGCCCTTGTGATCGGGGTCTATGCACCCGAGCCATCAGGTAGCGGAATATTCTCCTTCCCCATGCCCGGCGCGGTTTATCTGCCGCTTAGCCTTGAAGAGGAATTTAGCACCTGGAGCCCCGGCGCTTACGAGCAGATTTCGATTCGTCCGGCTGAGGGGAAGGATATTGCCCAGGTTCAGGCCCTGCTTCAGGCCCAGTTGACCTCAATGTACCGGGCTGACGAGCAGTTTATGGCTGAGATCCAGGACTTCTCAGCCATGACAGAGTCCTTCAACGCGGTGCTGGACGGAATCAGCGCAGCTATCTCCGGGATTGCCGGGATCTCCCTGCTGGTGGGTGGCATTGGCGTCATGAACATTATGTTGGTGACGGTCACGGAGCGCACCCGCGAGATCGGTATCCGCAAGGCCCTGGGGGCCACCCGCAAGGCGATCCGCCTCCAGTTCGTGATTGAGGCGATGATGGTGTGCCTGGTGGGCGGTATCATCGGGGTCCTGCTGGGTGGGGGCCTGGGCATGGTCGGGGCCAAGCTGATGGGGACTTTCGTCTTCCCGCCGCTGAGCGCCGTCCTTCTGGCCCTGGGCTTCTCGCTGGCGATTGGCCTCTTCTTCGGCTACTACCCGGCGAATAAGGCGGCCAAGCTCGACCCCATTGACGCCTTGCGCTACGAGTAGCTAAGTAGCTAGAGGTATCGGTTCGCGAATGTGCCACTTAGTCCCGAGCGGGGGAGTTAATCCCCCACATTCGGGAGTAAGTGGCACATTCGGCGTTCTAGCGGAGGGTTTCGCCGATCTTCAGATGGACGAGGGAGGGCCCGCGGGTAGCCAGGGCCTTCTGGACGGTTTCAGCGAGGGTATCCATGGTGGCGGTGTAGCCGGTTGCCCCGAACCCCTCGGCCAGTTTGACCCAGTCGGGCTGCACAAGGTCTACGGCGACGGGGGCGATACCGCGGTCGCGCTCGTTCTGGCGGATTTCCCCGTAGCCGCCGTTCTCCACACAGATGATGGGCAGGTCAAGCTGCTGTTCAACGGCGGTCATGAGCTCCTGGACGGCGAACATGAGGGCGCCGTCGCCGAGCAGGCAGACCACCGGACGCTCGGGCGCGGCTACCTTGGCGCCGATAGCGGCGGGCAGGCCGTAGCCCAGGGTGGCGTAGGTTGCCATGTAGAGCAGGGAATTGGGGCGGGCTGCCCGGTAGAAGGTGGTGGTGCCCATGTAGGTGACCTGCGAGGAGTCACCGGCGATGATGGTGTTCTCGGGCAGAATTTCCATGATTCTTTCGTTGAGCTCGGCCAGCTCGGGGGCCAGGGCGCGGCCTTCGTTATCGAGGGCATCGAAGATGGGTTGGAGGTCGCGGGGTGCGCGGGAGCCGGGGGCCAGACCCAGCTCGGCCAGGGCGTCCAGAAGCTGGGGGATGACGGCCTTGGAGTTGCCGGGCAGCTCAATGTCGGGGGTGATGTTGGTGAGCATCTGGTCGCGCATGATATCGACGCGGATGACGGGGCCAGCGGGGCGGATGTCGCCGTCCCAAAGTTCAGCTTCACCAATCTTGGAGCCAATAATCAGCATGGCGTCGGCCTCCCGGCAGAAGGCGTGGGCGGCACTCAGGCGCAGGTCGGCCCCCAGGGAGAGGCGGTGCTTTTCGGGGATAGCGCCCTTGCCGTTGACCGAGGTAATGACGGGCGCTTCGAGGGTTTCAGCCAGACGGAGCAGGTCTGCTGCTGCCCCGATAGAGCCGCCACCTGCGACGATGATGGGCTTCTTGGACTCTGCCAGCATACGGGCTGCTTCGCGCACGTCGTCCACGGGGGCGGGCTGGGGCTTGCCCAGGGGGCGGGCGTGCAAGATAGCGGGGTCGAGAACGACTTCGCGTTCGAGGACGTCCAGGGGCACCTCAATGTGTATGGGGCGGGGCCGCGAGTGGGCGAAGGAGCGGAAGGCGTTGTGGATGATGTCGACGGCTTCTTCGGCGGAGTTGACGCGGCGGGAGAACTCGACGATGGAGTTGACGGCGCCGGTGGGATTTTTGGTTTCGTGCAGGGCACCGATGTCACGGAACTCATGACCGACGGGGCGGCCGGGGGAGAGGATGATCATGGGGCGCGACTCGGCGTAGGCGGTGGCGGCTCCCGAGAGGGAGTTGAGTAGGCCGGGGCCCGAGGTGGTAATGACGACGCCGGGTAGGCCGCGGGTCAGGGACCAGCCGTCCGCCCCGTAAGAGGCACCCTGCTCGTGGCGGGTAGTGACGGGGTGGATTCCGAGTTCTTTGAGGTGGCGGTAGAACTCAAGGTTGTGGGTGCCGGGGATGCCGAAGACGGTATCAATGCCGTAGTTGCGCAGGGTGGCGAGGATTGCGTAGCCGGCGTTGCGGCGGGGTTCCGTTACTTCCTTGGAACGGTCGGGCAGGGAAGGGTGTGCCATGGGTGCCTTTCGCTGGTGGTGAGGGGTGTCGGGTCTAGCTTAGGCGGGTGGTGTATAAATATGCGGGATTTCCCCCGATGTAATGTTATGCAGGCCACAGTATGTTTATGAGTCTGCCCGGGAGGGGCTCCGTCGAATGTGCCACTTATTCCCGAGTGGGGCAGTTAGACCCCCACATTCGGGAGTAAATGGCACATTCGGTGTTTACTGAGCTGCCGGTATCTCCACGAGCCGGTACCAGCGTCCGATCGCCCCGGTTTTGGCCCAGGCAGGGAAGAGGTGGGGGTCTGAGATATGCCCATCGGCCTCGACCGTGCTGTGCCCCGCTTCACCTAGTTGTTCGAGGGAGCGCCGCAGGCAGGCCTCTAAGAGCAGCTCCCCCTGATCGGGGGCTGGGGTGGTTGTCTCTCCGCAGAGTTCAGGCTGGTCACCGGGAAAAACCGCTATGACCGCGCGCACCTGCCCGGCGGCGTCCACCGCGATTGACGAGTAATCGTTGTAGGCCTCGGCGGCATGGCGGGCCAGCACCGGCCGGTGGTCGCCCGATACGGGGTGCCAGCTGGCGTGCGTCCGCTCGTAAAAATCGACGTAGGCCTGCTCGAAATCTGGGTAGCTCACGCTGCGTGCAGAGCGGACGGACGCGTGCTCCCGCAGGTTCTGCGCTGAGGAGGTGGGTATGGTGGCGGGTGGAACCATCTGAAGAGTCTGGGCACCCAGCGAGTCGGCTAAGTGTAGGGTGGGTTCGCCCAGGTAGTCCCGCATGAAGAAGGGCAGGGGAGCGGACGTCTGCGCCCGCGCCTGCCGGTAGAGGGCAGTACCTATGCCCTGACGCCGCAGGGGAGGCGCCACCGCAAGTTGGAGCTCATAGTGGGTGTGGTGGGCACGGGCCATCCACCAGGCAACAATCCCCACCAGCTCCCCACCAATATGCGCCAGCAGGCAGCGGGTGTGGTCATCGCGCGTGAAATCCTCAAAATACACGGCTTGCGCCCAGTCGGGTAGTTGCTCCCGGTGGTTGGCCGGGGCGCTGGAGAAGGTCAGGTGCATGGGATTGGCCTTATGAAATCGTTAGGGGGCGTGAGGAATATTCACAGTATAGACGTCGCCGTCCTTGACTCCCTGACCTTCTGGGAACTGGGCACCATCTGGGAAGGCTAGGCCCTCATTGAATGTGCCACTTATTCCCCGAGCGGGGCAGCGAGACCCCCACATTCGGGAGTAAGTGGCACGTTCGGTGCTTGGTCAATTTTTCATGGAATATTCTGCAAACTTATGCACCCCCGCTCCCGCCCTGAGCGGTAAGGACGCTTGCCCCCGCCCGGGTGCCCCCGGCGGCTTGGCATAGCTTTACCGGCACCTGAATAAGTATCGGTAGCGCAAGCCTGTCGGCTGGGGAACCTGCCCGCCGTTGCCCCGCAGGCGGGTTATAGTGGTAGCGATTCTAGTGCGCCGGGACACACTAACCCCGGGCCCAGCCCGCACCCAACCGGCCCCGCGCACTAAGCCAGCCACCCGCGTCCTACCCCTGGAGAAACCGTGACTCAAGCCTTCTTCTCAGCTGACCCCAACCGCGTCATCGCCACCGGAGCCGACGGCGTCGAACGCATCGGCCCCGTCAACGCCGCCGAAGTGCCCCGCTGGGCCGGCCTTGCCACCTTCGCCCGCCTGCCCCGCCTCGATGAGGTCGAGAAAGCCGACATCGTCGTGGCCGGTATGCCCTGGGACTCCGGCGTCTCCTACCGCCCCGGCGCCCGCTTCGGCTCCAACCATGTACGCGAATCCTCCCGCCTGTTGCGCCCTTTCAACCCGGCTGCCAACATCTCCCCCTTCAAGGAAGCCCAGGTGGCCGACGCCGGTGACATCATCGGCAACCCCTTCAACATTGAAGAAGCCCTCGCTATGTTCGAGGCAGGAGCCCACGAACTGACCAAGGACGGTGCCCGCCTGGTCACTATCGGTGGCGACCACACCGTAGCGCTCGCCAACCTGCGCAACCTGGCCAAGAAGCACGGCAAAATCGCCCTGCTGCACTTTGACGCCCACCTGGACACCTGGGACACCTACTTCGGCGCCGAATACACCCACGGCACCCCCTTCCGCCGCGCCTTCGAAGAAGACATACTCGACACTGACTCCCTCTGCCATGTAGGCACCCGCGGCCCCCTCTACGGCACCGAAGACCTTGAGGACGACGCCCGCTTCGGCTTTGGCATCGTCACCAGCGCGGACGTCTACTACCTGGGCGTGCAGAAGGTCGTTGAGCTCCTGCGTGAACGTATCGGTGATAAGCCCCTCTATGTCTCCATTGACATTGACGTGCTCGACCCTGCCCACGCACCTGGCACCGGCACCCCCGAAGCAGGTGGCATTACCTCCCGTGAGCTGCTCGAAATCCTGCGCGGCCTGCGCGGGCTTAACCTGGTGGGTTCCGAGGTCGTTGAGGTGTCCCCGGCCTACGACCACGCCGAACTGACCGGCATTGCCGCTGCCCACACCGTCTACGAACTCATCTCCCTGCACGCCGCCGGTGTGGGCGCTGAGCCGACTTCACCGGCGTCCGGCGTCGCCGATATTACCTACGGACAGTAAGTTCCTCATCATTGAAATCAGGACGCCCCACCCGCCTTCTCCACCCGCAGGCAAGCCGCTGCGGGGCAAGGGTCTGGGGCGTTCTGATAAAAACCCACAGGAGAGGTTTTGAGCAAAATTGCTGAACTCTTAGCTGAAGCCACCCCGGCTGAAGCCCGCATTATGCGCCACTTCGCTGACCGCGCCGCCGGGTTCCGCCCGTCCGCTGTGCGCGACGTCTTTGAGGTAGCCATGCGCCCCGGCATTATCTCCCTGGCCGGTGGCAACCCCGATCTTGACCTGCTACCCCTTGATACTCTCGGGGCTATGAGCGCTCGCATGATCGAAGAAGAGGGCCTGGAAGTTCTGCAGTACGGCTCAGGTGCTGGCCTTGAAGCCCTGGCCGAGCTGGTCTGCGACTTCATGGAATCGGAGGGCGCCCGCCTGGCGGTTGCAGATATCCAGATGACCGCGGGTTCCCAGATGGGCCTGGACCTGGCCACCAAACTCTTCGTCAACCCCGGCGACGTAATCCTGGCTGAGGGCCCCACCTACACCGGCGCCCTGGGCGTCTTCGAGGGCTACCAGGCGGACGTCCGCCAGGTACCCCTGGACGCGGACGGCCTCGACCCCGCTGCCGTCGCTCGGGCTATCGAGGCGATCCGGGCTGAGGGTAAGCAGGTTAAGTTCCTCTACACCATCCCCAACTTCCAGAACCCCACCGGCATTTCCCTGTCGGACGAGCGCCGCGCCGAGCTGGTGCGTATCTGCCGTGAAGCCGACGTGCTGATCGTTGAAGATAACCCCTACGGCCAGCTCTCCTTCAGCGGGGAACGCCGCCGCTCCCTCTACTCGCTTGACCCCGAGAACGTGCTCTACCTGGGCTCCTTCTCGAAGGTTTTCTCGCCCGGCGTGCGCGTGGGCTGGATGGTTGCCCCCTTCCGCGTGCGTAAGTTCCTACAGATTGCGGGCGAGGCTGTGACGATTTGCCCGTCGGTGCTCTCGCAGCGCCTGGTGCTGGGCTTCATGAGCGAGGGTCTGTGGGAGTCCCACACCCGCGCTACCGCCGCCCTCTACGAGGCCCGTTGCAAGGCCGTGCTGGACGCCTGCGAGAAGTACATGCCCGAGGGAACCACCTGGACGGTACCCGAGGGCGGTTTCTTCACCTGGCTGACCCTGCCCGCCGGTGGCAAGTATGAGGACGCGACGGACGCCCTCGCCCCCGCGATTGACGCCGGTGTGGTTTTCATTCCCGGCTCGGCTTTCTACGAGCCGGTAGTCGGTGAGGACGGGGTCGCCCGCAACCCCGGCGCCAACCAGCTGCGCATCGCCTTCTCAGCGATCGAGCCGGACGCCCTGACCGAGGGTGTGAAGAGGCTTGCTGAGGTCATCGGGAGTGAGCGTGTGAGCTCGTAAGAGATGACCGAAGCGGGGGCGGTGAGCGTAGCGAACACCGCTGAACCGTGCTGAAGGGCTAGGGCCTCTCGCCGAATGTGCCACTTATTCCCGAGCGGGGCAGCTAGACCCCCCACACTCGGGAATAAGTGGCACATTCGCGTTGCAGCAGGACGCGCCGGCCCCCCGGTTCGCCGTCCGCAAAGCTGGGGCGTGCCGCCGTCCTGACCGCAAGGGCGCAGCGCTACGCTAAAGGGAGGGAATCCCCCACTCGCACACGCACACCTTGGAGGGCTAATGTTCACTTTTAAAACACTTGAAGAAACCTTCCCCGGGTACCGTTACCCCTACGGCACCGACCTCACCGTGGCTGACCTCGTCCAAAATGACGGCAACTTTGCCCCGCGTCTTGAACTAACCGCCACCTTCCCCGACGGCACCGACCACACCTACCTGCTGCACGTCATCCCCGGCACCACCCTGGGTGAGGTCCTCAAGGACGGTCAACCCTGGGAGTTCTCTCTTCTCGGCTTCGAGCACCCCATCAGATACGACCTCGACATCCTCGAAGTTGAAGACCGCACCCTGCAGGCCTACTGGTTCGACGCTGTCCTGCGCGAGCACGCTGCCGCCTGGCGGGAAGCTGCCACCCAGGCCAACCCGGAGTCCACCGAAAAACGGTACGGCGGCGATACCCTCGACAGCCAGTTAGAGCGCATCGAGAAAAATATCGTCTCCTACGACGACCGCTACGTCGACCTGGGTTGCCTACGCTCCCTGGGCGGCCTCAAGGCCTGGCTGACTAAGCACGCCCCGCACCAGTCCGCCGGCTGGGAGTTCTACACCATCGACGAGACGCGCATCCCTGAGGTCACCAGGAAGAACTTCCTCATGTTCGAAAACATGAACACTGACGCTGACCACGGCCCCGACAACCCCCGCGTCACCTACCCGCCGCACGCCTTCCGGCCAGGAATGACCGCAGACGACTACACCCTCATGCCCAGTGGCCAGGGCGAGCTCACCGAAATCACCCCCTACCTGGGCTTCCGCCTAGACGGCCGCACTGTCACCCACTTCAACTCCCTGGCGGTGCTCAGCTACGAAAGGGCCAAGGACCTGCTCACCCCCGCCCGCGAGCAGGATTTTCTGGACGGCGTGTGGTTGGCTGTACGCGCAGTGGGGCTACCCATGGTCCTCCTCATTCCGCCTGATGGCGCCCTGCTCCACCTCTACATCGACGAGGACGGAGCCATGACCGTCCTCGAAGTCTGTAACTGGGACTACACGGTAACTAGCCTCATCAACACCGAAATGTTCAACCGCCGCTGGGGCGAGTATCTGGATGAAAACCGCCCCGTCCCCGCGGACGTCATCGCCCAGGACATCACCATTTTGCACGACCTCCTTGAGGAAGGACGCTAACCCATGACCACCACTCTGACCGAACAGAAACTTGACCACGGTACGTCCTTTCCCGAATTTGATGACCCGGGCGACGGCGGCAACCTCCGCTGCGAGTGGAGCAAGTCGGTCTGCACTGACAGCGTGGAGTACCGCCTAGAGTACCTCCCCCTGGAAGGGCAGGACACCGGGGATTTTTACACCTACTGCCCCCGCCACTATGTGCTTACCCTGGCCGGAATGCTGGAGAACCACGACCGTCACTGCACTGTGCCGATTATTCAGCACCTGCGCTCCTACGGTCCGCTTGAGGAGCCAATTAAGACGGGGTTCTAGACCGGCCCCTTTCGCCGAATGTGCCACTTATTCCCGAGCGGGGCAGCTAGACCCCCCAGGTTCGGGAATAAGTGGCACATTCGCCTTGGGGTGCTTGCTCCACCTCCCGGTAACCTCCCTGCCCCATACTGGTGTCATGCGTATTTTTGCTCATCGCGGGGCGTCCGGAACCCGCCCTGAAAACACCCTGGCCGCCTTCACTGCCGCAGCAGATTCCGGGGCGACCTGGATCGAAACTGACGTCGATATCGCCGCCTGCGGCACGCCCGTCCTCATCCACGACACCGACCTTGACCGCACCACCAACCTTTCCGGCCCCCTCTACAACTACACCGCCGAGCAACTATCTCAGGCGGACGCCGGCGCCTGGTTCTCGCCCGACACGGCGGGGGAGCCGGTGCCCACCCTGGCGGCGCTCATCGACCTGGCCAATGAGCGCGGGCTCAACCTCAACATCGAACTGAAATCCAATGAGCAGGGGGCGGAGCGCTCCCACCTGCTCATCGACAGGGTGATCGACGAGCTGGCCCGCCTGCAGCCGGGCCGGGGCGTCCTTGTCTCCTCCTTCAACCCGCTCCTGCTGGCCGAGTTCAAGCGACGCGCCCCGCAGTATGCGGTGGGGGCTCTCTTTATGGCCGAGACACTAGGCCCTGACTGGCTTTCCATCCTGGAGCTCATCGGTGCCAGCGCCGCCCACCTGGAGGACCGGGGCCTGACCCGCGCCACCGTCCGTTCCCTGCGTGAGGCCGGGTACGTCGTCAACGTCTGGACGGTCAACAGCCCCGCCCGCGCCAACGAGCTGAAAAACTGGGGCGCCACCGGCGTCTTTACCGACTACCCCGAGCAGCTCCTGCACCTAGACCACTAAAGCGTGCCTGCCCTCACCGCCGCCACGGGGGTGGGGCGCGGGCGTCCGGGCCTCCGTCTTGATAAGCTTAAATTCCATGGTGAACAAAATTGGTTTTGACCGTGAGAAATACATCGAGATGCAGTCTCGACACATCCAGGAGCGCCGCGAAGAAATCGGCGGTAAGCTCTACCTCGAAATGGGTGGCAAACTCTTTGACGACATGCACGCCTCCCGTGTGCTCCCCGGATTTACCCCCGACAACAAGATCGCGATGCTCGAACAGATTCGCGACGAAGTTGAAATCCTCATCTGCCTGAATGCCAAGGACCTGCAGCGGAATAAGATCCGCGCAGACCTTGGCATCACTTATGAAGATGATGTCCTACGCCTGGTGGACGTCTTCCGCGACCGCGGCTTTTTGGTGGAGCACGTCGTGCTTACCCAAATGGAGGACGACAACGCCAAGGCTGTTGCCTTCAAGCAGCGCCTAGAGCGCCTGGGCCTGAAGGTCTCCCGCCACCGCGTCATTCCGGGCTACCCCACCAACACCGACCTGATCGTGAGTGAGGACGGCCTGGGCCGTAACGAGTTCGCCGAAACCACCCGCGACCTGGTTGTTGTTACCGCCCCCGGCCCCGGGTCCGGCAAGCTGGCAACCGCTCTGTCGCAGGTCTACCACGAGAACAAGCGCGGTGTGAAGGCAGGCTATGCCAAGTTTGAGACTTTCCCCATTTGGAACCTGCCCCTAGAGCACCCCGTCAACCTGGCCTACGAAGCAGCCACGGTTGACCTGGATGACGCTAACGTCATCGACCACTTCCACCTGACCGCTTACGGGCAGTCCACCGTCAACTACAACCGTGACGTTGAGGCCTTCCCCCTGCTCAAGGTGCTGCTTCAGAAGATGACCGGCACCACCCCCTACCAGTCGCCCACCGACATGGGCGTGAACATGGCCGGTAACTGCATCACCGATGACGCTGCCTGCCGGTACGCCTCTGAGCAGGAGATTATCCGCCGCTACTTCAAGGCCCTGGTGGACGAGGCCCGCGGCGGCCTGGATTCCACCCAGTCAGACCGCGCCGCCGTCGTCATGGCTAAGGCCGGTATCAAGGCAACCGACCGCCCGGTCGTAACCCCCGCCCGCCTGCGCGAAGAGACCACCGGCGCTCCCGGTGCTGCGATTGAGTTGCCCGACGGCACTATCGTCACCGGCAAGACCACCGACCTGCTCGGTTGCTCGGCCGTCGCCCTGCTGAACGCTCTCAAGCGCTTAGCTGGTCTGGACGATTCCAAGCACCTGCTTACCAATGAAGCGATTGAGCCAATCCAGCGCCTGAAGACCCTGCACCTGGGCAGCCAGAACCCCCGCCTGCACACCGACGAGGTGCTGATTGCCCTTTCAACCTCGGCGGCCCATGACGAGGACGCCCGTAAGGCCCTGGAGCAGCTGAAAAACCTGCGTGGGGCGGACGTCCACACCACCACCATCTTGGGCTCGGTGGACGAGGGGGTCTTCCGTTCCCTGGGCATGCTGGTCACCTCCGACCCTAAGTTCCAGAAGAAGGCCCTCTACCAGAAGCGCTAGGCTGCCCCGGTAGGGCTTCTGAGTAAGGACGCCGCCACCCGCTTTCCTGCCTGAGGGCAGGGGAGCAGGTGGCGGCGTCCTTCTTTAAGGTGTGCTGGGGTTAGCCGGTGTAGGTGGCTTCGTCGACGGGTGCGCCCCAGTTAACGAATTCGCCCTCCTCGTTGAAGGGGGTGACGGCGATGTGGGTCATGGGGCCATCGCTGGTGGCTCCGTGCCAGTGGTTGACGCCCGGTTCAAAGAAGAAGGCCTCACCGGGTGTGAGGGTCTGGGGTTCCTGGCCTTCGAGCTGGTAGATGCAGATGCCGGAGGTCACCACGATGAGCTGGCCGACGTCGTGGGTGTGCCAGTTGGTGCGGGCTTCGGCCTCGAAGGTAACAGCCAGGGACTGTAGCTGGCTGCTGGGTGCCAGCGGGTGCATATAGGCCTGGCCGGTGAAAGAACCGGCAGGAGCAGGCTTGCCCTGGGGGAAGAGCTGGTCTGAGGGAACGGATGCTGAGGTCACGAGTATCTCCTGTGAGGCTTGGATGGTTCTCTCATTATCACCCGACAAGAGATAAAAATTGCATAGGATATATGTATTTTTCTCTGGATTCGGTTCTTGCACCCCGGGGCGCGGGGTTATCGAATCAGGGTTGCCTGTTTGAAGTCAGGGGAGGGGGAACAGGTCACCGCGTATTTAGTGGTAGCCAGCTCGTCAATTTTGACCACGTAGTTCTGGGTTTCAAAGTAGGGTGGGATACCGCCAAATTCCTCCACGGCACCGGGCCCGGCGTTGTAGCCTGCCAGCACAATATCCTGAAGTGAAGTTTCAGCCGAGACATAGGGGGCTAGGCGCTCAGAAAGATAAGCCAGGTAGCGGCCCTGGGCGGCGATGGAGTCTTCGGGGCTGTTGATATCACCCTCGCCCCAGATATCCCAGGTGTCTTGGGTGAACTGGGCCAGGCCGTGGGCGCCAGCGTGGGATTCTGCAGTAATTACCCAGTCTGATTCTGTTTCGAGCTGGGCCGCTAGGACGCCTGCGCGGAGGCCGGCGACGTCGGCGGCAGCTTCAATATCGTCCCGCAGCTCGGTGGGGGCGTAGGTCAGGTCGGTTTGCCCGCAGTAGTCCTCGTAGGTAGCAGAAAGCCCCGCGACACCGGCCGACATCAGGAGTGCTGATGCAAGAATCTGCCAGTGCGCGATCAGGCCTGCGCCGATGCGCAGGGCGAGATTGGGGTTGGGGCGTTCACTTGTCATTACTTACAGATTACTTGATAGGTGTAGTTTTCTGGGAGCCGTCCCTGTATCTGCACCCCTGAAGGTGACGCACTCAACCGGAAGGCGGGAGCGTCCTACCTTTTTTGTGTGTGCAGGGTTGCTTATTCGTTGACGATGATCTGCCCGTGGGCCCCGCGTTCGGCGGCGGCAAAGTTGTGGTTGACGAAGGTGTAGGTGCCGGGTTCTTTAAAGACCATCTCAACGAATCCGCCCTGGGCGGCAGAAAGGTCGAGGGCCTGGGCGCCGCCCCCGCTGGAGCCAAATGCGTCTACGCCGCCCTGGAGCAGGTAGCCGCCTTCCTTGTAGACCGTGTCGAACTGGCTGCCGACCACGTGGAAGCTCAGCTCACCGTTAGGCCCGGCGTTGAGCACCCAGATGCGCACGCGCTCGCCGACGCGGGCGGTGAGCGGGTCGCGCAGGTACTGGGTGGCGTGCCCGTTGAAGAGGGTGAGGGTAGGGGTGCCTGCGGCCAGCCCCTCGGGTGAGATGTCGGTGAGGACGCCTTCGCTCGGCTCGGCGGTGGAACTCTGGCTGTTAGCGGCTTCGGTTAGCGCCACCTCGGACTGCACCAGCAGGTATTCGCGGTCTACCTCGGGCAGGTCGGCGGGGTCGATAATAACCGCCCCAAACATGCCCGCTGCCAGGTGGGCGCTCATGGGCATGGTGGAGCAGTGGTAGAGCCAGATACCTGAGCGTACTGCCTCAAAGCGGTAGGTGAGGGATTCGCCGGGGGCGATGGTGCGCATGACCTCGTCGGGGGAGACTGTTCCGGCGTGGAAGTCTACCGAGTGGCCCATGCTGCCATTGTTGACGAGTGTAATTTCAAAAATATCGCCCACGCGCCCGCGCAGGGTGGGGCCCATGTAGGAGCCGTTGAAGGTCCAGGCGTTAAGCGTGACCCCGGGGGCAATTTCACGGGGGAGTTCTTGCACATCGAGGGTCTGGCGGTGCACGGTGCGGCCGTCCACGGTTTCTCCCTCGGGTACGGGGGCGAGGGCGGCGTCGCGGGTCTGGTAGTCATCAGAGATATCGCCCTGCAGGTCAATATCGCTTGAAGCAAGGGTTGGGCTACTTGCGCTGTGCCCAGCGTGGGCTGAGCCGCTACTGTCGCTGGCGCCTGCCTGGGCGGCGTCCGCCCCGCTTGCTACCACCGTGAAGGTCATACCCATGGCCTGGTGCCCGACCACCGAGCACCAGCCCTCTAAATCGCCGGTGATGACGCCGACGTCCACGGTCTTGGTAGCCCCGGGGTCGATACGGCCGGTGGTGGCTCCGTTGGCAAAGGTAAGGTCGTGGGCGTTGACGGTGTCGGTGTTGGTGACTTCAATGACCAGGCGGTTGCCCGCCGGCACCTCCACGGTATCGGGGGTGAAGCGCATATCAGCGGTGGCTTCAACGGCCAGGGTGGTGGTCTGGCCGGTGGCGCTAGCTGTGGATGCTCCTGCGGTTAGGCGGGCGCGGGCTGCCGGGTCGAGAGCCACTCCCAGGGCTAACACCAGGGCTACGGCGAGCACACCGATGAGGGCGTTGCGCAGGTGGGGGGCTGGCACGGGGGTGAGGGCTTGCGGGTCTGGGGTGGGGGCTTCGCCGCGTGCGCGGGCCTGGATCATGGCCTTGCGGACGCTCACCGAGGCCCGCACCCCGCGCAGCATGAGGGGGATGAAGGCGAAGAGGGTGAAGGCGCCGAGCAGGGAGGCGCCGGTTCGCACCCAGGACCCGGTGAAGGAAACCGGCAGGAGGAAGATGAGCAGGGAGAGGTTGACCATGATGGCGCGGCCTGCGGCGAAGCGGTTGAATTCGGTGTTAGCGGCGCGCACGGCTTTGGGGCCGCCGCCCATGCGGGCAGGGAGCAGGTAGGTCATGGCGCCCAGCAGGGTTTGGGCGAGGAAGCCCGCAACGAAGATGGGGGTGACCGGGCGCAGGGTCAGGGAGTCGAAGGGGGAGGTTGCCACCAGGTAGGCGGAGAAGAGGACGCCGGTGGTCAGCCAGATCATACCGGCGGCTACTGAGAAGGTGGCGTAGTCGGAGGGTTTCTTGGCGGCGGTGGTGCGCACCATCAGGGTAAGGACGAGCGCCAGGGCGGCTGCGTAGAGAAGCAGGCCAGCAACGGCCAGCCAGGTAAGACCTGCCAGGGCACCTGCCACGGTGAGCCCCAGCCCCGCGCACAGACCTGCCAGGGCGCGGGTGGAGCGGGTAACGGCGTCCGGAACCATGACCGTGCGTAGCATGGTGGGCCACAGGGTCATGAGGGTGCCGACCACGGTGATACCTACAAAGCCCAGCAGGTTCACGGCCTCGTGGGCTAGGAGCAGGCGGCCGTGCCAGCTGGCGTTGAGGCCGTCGTAGGCCAGTAGGGCGCCGAAGGTTGCACCCACCGGCAGTAGCCAGGAGGCTGCAATATAGTAGCGAATTGTCACCCCGAAGCGGGCGGGTAGGGCGGCACGCATCTGCTGTAACAGGGCGACCCCGTGCCAGGTGACCGTAGCACCCACGCCTACCGAGCCCAGCACGGTCAGCGGGTAGAGGGAAAAGACTACGCCCACCATGAGCACCACCATTGAGGCGTTGAGGGTGTAGATGCGGGCCAGCTGCACGGGCCTAGCGCTATCGGGGAGCTTGTGCTTGAGCAGGGCCTCGGTAAAGTGCTGGGACCAGACCAGAATCGAGTTGGTAATCAGACCCAGAGTGACCATGTGAACCATGAGCCAGAGGGATTCAGGGATCCATCTGTGGGCCATGAGCACGATGAAGAGGGCGAACATCCACACCGACACCGGCTTAGATGCCTTCCGGTGCCAGGTGCGGCGGCCGCTGGCGATATCGCGGGCCTGCTGGTCGGTGACCGGTGCACCGGGAGCGTCGAGCGGACGTGCCCCCAGGGTCAGCTGCTCGCGGTAACCGGGCCGGGGTGCGGCGTCCTTCTCAGGCATCTCAACTCCAAAAACTTGTATGCGTAATGCCGATTATAGCAAGCTGGGTAGACTGAGCAGTATGACCCTAGCTATCGTGATAACCCTTATATCCGCCCTGCTGATTGGCCTAGGCATCGTAGGTATTGTCTACCCCATTTTGCCCGGCTCCTTCGCAGTTCTCGGCGGCACCCTGCTGTGGGGGCTGACCCTGCGCGGGCCTGAGGGCTGGTGGCTCCTGGGTCTGGCCCTTCCCATCATGCTGGCAGGCATGGCCGCCCAGGCCCTGCTCACCGGCCGTACCCTCAAGAAACGAGAAATCCCCAACTCATCCATCCTGTGGGGCGTTGTCGGCGCGGTCATCGGTATGTTCACCATCCCCGTCGTCGGTCTCTTCATCGGCTTCGCAGCTGCCCTGTTCATCGCAGAAACCCGCCGGAGCCGCGGCGACTACAGCAACTCTCTAGCCAGTACCGGAGCCGCCCTCAAATCCATGGGCATCGGCATCCTCATCGAACTAGCAGCCGCCCTGACCGCAGGCACCATCTTCACGATCTGCGCTATCACCTACTTCATCACCGCCTAACCGCAACCCGGTACCCGCATCTATTGAGTGAGCAGGTCGGTTATTTGCGCTAGGATCTCGGTTGGGGGAGCGCTCAGGTCGATACCGCGAACATGAATCCGTTTGCCCGCCTCAGTCGTCAACACCTCGGGTTCTGCGTGTTCACCATAGATAAGGGTGACATCCTCCAGTTTCAGGGTGTCAGCGTAGGCGTTGAGCTGGTAGATATCGCTGAGTGTGGGATTAGCCCGCTTGTATTTCGTGTCCATCGCAAATCGGATCCTGTGGTGGTTCTTTACGATGATATCGGGGCGGATATTTCGCCTTTCCCCCTTGTCACTACTCACAAACGGAGTGGAAAGTTGACCTTGCACCATAAAATCTGAGGTCTGCTTCTGGAGAGCTTTGACCACGAAGCCCTCAAAGAGTTGGGGCATATCCAGAAGAAACCCTCGGGCAGGAATACTCCCCAGAGCGGTGTCGATACCTCGATGGCTAAGAAAGATACCGGCAAGATTAAGCGCTTTTTGATAAGACGCAGTGAGTCTTGCCCCCTGGTAAGCGGGCAGAGGCTGACCCGGGTGAAGCGGGACTACCCCGATAAAGCGTGACAGGAGAGCACGAATTCGTGGCAAAAGCTGCACAGCCCCGTCATCATGAGGCACTAACATTTCTGCTTCAATGAGGGCAGAGAGCAGAATACGGTTCTCAGATATATTGTTGCTGTACTCGTCGAATGAGACCTCAAGAGGGTAAAGCAAGCCATGATGACGGCTGAACTGTTCTGCGGTTCTTATCCTGCCACGGAGATAGGGTAAGGACTCTTCGGTGCGCCAGTAGCCACTGATGAGCCCCTGACGAGTAGCGTCTTCAATGAAGGTGCATAAAAGGCTCATCATGGCTGAGGTCAGTGTCTGCCCTTCAAGGGCTACCTCCTCGGGGCGCCAGTCAATACCGGTAGATGAGTAATCGAGCATCCAAAGCAGGGATCGTATGGGGAGCTTGGGCTCAATATGAATGACAAGGTTATCAACAGCCACGATTCCAGCTACATTCTCGACCTGTAAGTCGTAGGTTCCTGGAACATAGCTGGGCTGTACGGAGGCGATTTTCTGGTCGATGAGCCAGCGAGCCTGGGGCGTTGAGAGTTCAACAGCCCGGTGGGCTCCTGCTTCTTTGAGCTTGAGGGAACGCATAGGTTTTTACTGAGCTAGTTCAGAGAGAATGGTGTTTAACGCAAAGCGTTCCCGGGTGCCGGTCTGCCCGTAGAAGTATTCGTCCAGAAGTGGCAGAATCTCTGAGTCCCAAATAAGTTTGAGTCCTTCTTCGGTAAAGGCCTCCTTACGCATGAAGTATGACGGACCAACTTTAAGATCTGGGTTGGGGATTCGCCGGTTGAGTTCCTTCCAGGCGTCAAGGACAACACCTGAAAGGTTTTGCTTGCGAGCCCACAGTTCAAGGACGTTGGCTGTCGGCTCTTGTTCTGGGTGGAGATTGAAGAAGGCAAATCGGCGGCGCATGGCTGAATCAACGAGAGCGATTGACCGGTCTGCGGTGTTCATCGTGCCAATGATGTAGAGATTAGCTGGTAGCGAGAACTGGTCTTGGGAGTACATGAGGTCTACGGCGTGGTCACGGTATTCCAAGAGAAAGTAGAGTTCACCGAAGATACGTGCTAAATTGCCTCGATTGATTTCGTCGATAATAAGGAAGAAATTTTGGTCCGGTTGTTCAGCCGCGGCTTCGGCTAGTTGCCTTAAAGGCCCCTGCCGTAGCTGTAGTGAAGTGGTGCCACTGACATGGTCGAGTACTGGGCGGAAGCCTTCAAAAAAGTCTTCATAGGTGTAGGCCGGGTGAAACTGAACGAGTTTGACTCGGTTTTCAGCCCCGGCGAGAATTCGTGCAAGACGACGTGCCAGATATGTCTTACCGGTACCCGGTGGGCCTTGCAAAATCACCTGATGGCGCTGGCCAAGTACGGTGATGAAGCGATCAAGCCACTGCTGGGAGACATTGAGGTTGTTCGCAGTTTCGTCAGGCAGCATGAGTTCTGGAGCTGGTTCTATGGCTTCACCACTCATATCGGTGGTGTCAGTAGCTGATACTTGCTGATCGCTGGTATCGCTGCTTGCCTCGCCAGCCCACTCTTCGCTATCGAGGTAGAAGTGCCAATCCTCAGAGTGACGTTCTTCAGCGATTCGCTGACGAATAAGGGCAGCCTGTCGTTGCCATGAGAGGTCTTGCTCATCGTCTTTGAGCTGACCTACAAAGTGTGTGGTGATTTTTCTGAGATGGTCAGTTGAAATAATTGGCTCAAAAAATTGTGGTGCTAGAAGGTAGCAGAGGGCTTTTTGAAACCCCGCGTACCCCTTGCCTTCTACATCATCTACCAAGGAGTAGATAGTATTCTCAATTTCGTCTGGAGTTGAGAGTCGTCGCTGACGTTCCTCTAAGGAGAGGCGGCTAAAAGCTTGGCCGAACTGAATTGCAAAAACGAAGTGTCCCCACCGGTAGTTGTTGTATCCATGACCTCCATTAAAAACACCGGCTCGAAGTGTAGTTGTAATTTCTCGGGTTAAACCAACGGCAGGGTCGCAGCCTGCAAGTACAGAGTTAATATTCTTTAGCTTGCGCTCTTGACCAATGTTTCCAAGGGGGAGCATATCGAGAATATAAATTTCAGCAAATAGCTGCCGAGCTTGTGAGGTCACACCGCTGAGTTGAATGTTGATTTTACTTTCAAAAGATCTTCTGGTCTCATCCAAACTGAGAACATACGCATTGTAGAGCTCATCGAAGTATTGAGGAATCCATATGTGTTCGCCGGTCAGAATCGACTGCTGACCGATGAGGGAAATATCTTTGAACTGTTGGGCAAGGGCTTCTACTGCCTCATAATTCCCGTATACCATGGATATCCTTTCGTCAGTATTGATATAAAGCTACCCTCCTTGACGATGCAGAACTAGAACATCAAGTAATTTCTGGAAGAATTACTTTTCAAGATTCTGGAGAAAATGTGAAAGCGCAGGTGGAGCTCAAACAGCCTACAGCCTCAGCGAAGCTACCCGGTAAACTATTGACCCGTGAAAACTTTGCCCGCCACCCTCCTTCTTGCCGCCACCGCCATCGTCCAGGCCCTCGGAATCTTCCGCTACAGCGACGACGCCATGGCCCTCTCCGGCCACATCTTCTTCCCGGTCCTCTTCGCCCTCATGTCGGTGTATATCACCTGGCGCAACCGCGAGAACCCCGGCCGGTTCCCCCTGGCGCACATTGTGCTTGCAGCCCTCTCCGTGATCGTTCTAGGGGCAACCGTCGCCGGCTGGAACGCCAGCCTCTACTACTTCTACCCCTCCTACTACGTCTTCTACGCAGCCCTGACCCTGCTCGTACTTGAGCTGGCCCTGCGTATTGCCGCCCTGCCCAAAAAGCCTGCCGCTGAGCCGTCCGAGAAGCCCGGGAGCCGCCTACCCGGTCGCGCCAAGGCTAAGCGCGGCACCAACCTGGTGGCCGTCCGTAAGGACGGCGGCACCCCCGCCCCCGAGGCCGGGCAGGGAAGCCCCGCGACGGCGTCCACAGCTGAAAAAACCGAGAAGTAACCCGAAGTGGATATTTTTAAACTGGATACCCGCCTGCCCGCCCGGAATATTATCTGGCCGGTGCTCGCGGGTGTCTTTTTCATCGCTGTCATGCAGTGGCACATCCGCCACTCCATGATCCTCAACGGCCAGGACTTCGAGGTCTACCGCACCGGCGCAGGCGTGGTCTTCGGCGACCTCTACCCCGGCAAAACCCTCTACAACTACTACCTCGAGGACGGGCAGCCCATCACCCTGCCCTTCACCTACCCGCCCTTTGCGGTCATGGTCTTCGCCCCCTTTGCCTTCCTCCCCCTGTGGGCAGGCACCGGGCTCATGACCCTACTAGCCGTTCTAGCAGCCCTGTGGGTATCGGTGCTCATTCTCAACCACGCGCGCGCTCGCGGTATCACCGTGCCCGGGGAAGCCCTGCTGGGGAGCCGCTCACTGGTTGTTGTCATGGCTACCTGCATCACCATGGCAAGCCCCTGGGACCGCGGTATTGGCCTGGCCCAGATTAACGCCTTGATTCTGCTACTGGTGCTCCTTGACCTGCTGCGCCCGGCAACCCGGGTGCCCCGTGGCGTGCTCATCGGTATTGCCGGTGGCATCAAGCTCACCCCGCTAGCCTTCGGCCTGATCCTGCTCATGCGCCGGGACATCAAGGGTGTGCTCACCCTGGGAGTCACCTTCTTTTCGACAGTTGCCGCTGGTTTCATCTTCATGCCCGCCACCGCCCGCGAGTTCTGGTTCTTTGCAATCTCAGATCCCTCCCGCGTGGGCAACATCAACTATGTGGATAACATTTCAACCCTGGGCTGGCTCCTACACCTGGGTCTGACCGAGGGGCCGCTGCTCTCAGCCCTGCGGTTCGGGTTGATCCTGGCCCTCTTGGTGGGTGTTGCCTACCTGATCCCGGTGTTGCACCGCCGGGGTATGGTGCTCTCCCAGATAGCTCTGAACGGGTTCTTGATGATGGCCATGTCGCCCATTTCCTGGTCCCACCACAACATCTGGTTGCCCCTGCTCATCGCCGCTCTCTGGCTGGACGCCTTCCCCACCTTCTTCTCGCTGGCCCCCCGGGCGGTGCAGTGGACGGCGGGCCTCCTGGCGCTTGTGGGCTGCGCCGGGCTGATCTACGGGCCCATGCGTATTGGTATTCGGATGGACCCCACCACCCACAATCTGGATGAGCTCTCCCACCTAGCCCTGGTGACGTCCGCCCTGCCCATTATCTGCCTGACCCTCGTGGTACTGGCCTGGGTTCTGGTGGCAGTACGCTACCGGCGGGCCCCGGCAGTCTAGCCCCTCAGGCCGTGCACCGTGCAAGCTTTCGCAAAGGCACTTGAAATAGTGAAGTAGGCCGGTCTAGCACTTTGACAGGGGGGGGGGTAGCTGAGAGGCGTTCCATAATTGTGCCGGTGTCGGTATAATTGTGGAATGATAACTGTTGAAGCGTACTCCCAAAAAGCAGGTATAACCCCCAGGGCTGTACGAGCTAAAGCCCAGCGGGGGCTGATTAAGGCACGTAAATTCGGGCATCAGTGGATCATTGAAGAGGAACCCCAACCTGCTGAAAAATTATCTGCTGGTCGCCCTCTCTCAGCTCAAGCTTTTAACGACTTAGCTCTTATCGCTGACAATTTTTCCTTAGAACTTTCACCTCAGCGCAAGCACCGAGCTGGGCAAAGACTTCAGCAACTAAAAGTGGAAGGCTTTAATCGTTTTCTTAGCTTTGCTCGTAGAACAGACCTCGATGTGAAGTACTTCTTGCTCTCTTATCAGGAAATCGCTGAACTTTCCCAAGAGCTTGCCTCACAGCTTACCGGTGTCAGCAACCCCCTAGCAGAAATAAATGGAACTCTGGTTGATGCCTATGTCTCTAAGGAACAGCTAGAAGATATCGTACTTTTCTATTCTCTATCTCCTGCAACAAAAGCCCAGCATAATGTGCGGCTCAGAGTAGGGGATATCCCCGAGACTATCTCACGCCTACATATTGCCGCTGATCTTTATGAAGATACTAACCCTCGTTCGCGAACTCGTGCACGAGAGCTCTTTGAGCAGATAATGCGAGGACTTAGTAATGGAGGCTAGATCCGTCAAAATTCATGCTTTTAGCGAGGCTGAAAAAGAGGCCTGGTGGGCTCTCTTTGATATTGCTCTCCACATGCCAGATGGATGGGCAATAACTGGCGGTAGTCTTACGAGGCTTCTTCTTGAAGAAAGGCAGCATCTTGGTGCGCGGGCAACGAATGACATCGACGTTGTACTTGATGTGAGAGCTCGCCGTGCTAATATCTCCGAATTTTATGAGGCCCTTGATCACATTGGATTTTCTGCAGATGGACATAATGCAAGCGGGCAAAACCACCGTTGGGTGCGGGGCCGGGCTCGGATCGATGTTCTTGTTCCCTCTGGCTTAAGCTTGAGGACGCTGTCGTGGAACTACCCGGGATTCGGCAAGCTTCTACCGACCCGGGGAGCTCAATTTGTTTTATTTGATGTTGAGAAAGTAGTAGTACAGGTAGAAGGACGCCAAGGTGCCGTTAACCGCCCGACAGCGCTAGGAGCTTTATACGGGAAATGCTCTGCACTTTTGAATAATGGGGACACTGATAAAAGTCGTCACCTTGCCGATATAGCTCTGCTGAGTCAGGTGCTTAGTGTAGGGGAACGAAGGCGCTTAGTTGAGTTAAGTGGTAAACAAAAATACCGGCTGAAAAAAGGAATTCAGGGTTCATTGAAAGCATCTTCAGATACTGCATCGGTCGATTCGCTTAAGCGGTTGCTTCAAATTCTTGAGCGTTAGACCTGTGTAAGAAAACCTTTCCTCGGTTTTCTCTGTAAACCTGCCCTGTAGGGTAGAGGCATGAGCACTCCCAACGACCCGTACATTCCCTGGCAAACACCTGCCCACCACCCAGCGCAGGGTGCGGCACCCGGTGCCGCACCGGCGTCCGCCCATATGCAGGAGCAGGTGCCCGCACCCCACCCCAACCCGGTACCCCTGCCACCGGTCGGCTGGCGACCCGGCTACCGGCAAGAACAGCAGGATTTGGGCTATCACCGGCTCTCCCACGCCGACCCTAAAGGTGCCTGGTGGAAGCCCCTGGTCGAAGCCGTCATCGGGGTGCCGCTCTACCTGGTGCTGTTTCTGCTATCGGTTGTCGCCTTCTTCTTCGTGCTCCTGCTGGGCCTTGATCCCTTACTACCTTCTGACCCCAGCTACCTTTTGTTTTCTGCTAGCACAGAAGCCCTTGAACAAGAGGCTCTGCGCAGCCCCTCCATCTCCATCTTCCTGTTTGGGTCTGTAGCCCTCATGTTCCCCGCTCTCTGGGTCGCCCGCCTGATTCTGGGCCCCAAGCCCTGGGGGCTGATTCACTCGGTCGCCGGGCGTATGCGCTGGGGCTGGCTGGCAACCTGCTGTGGTCTAGCGGCTCTGCTCGTTGTGGTTCTGCCCCTGGCCTTCGACCTTGCTGTGGGAGCCCGCTATATTCCCAGCACCAGCCTACCTACCGGCGGTCTGATCGCCATGCTGGTGGCCATTATCCTGGTCGTACCGGTGCAGGCCTACGCCGAAGAGCTGGTCTTCCGCGGCTACCTCATGCAGACTATCGGCCGCTGGCTCAAACACCCGGCCTGGGCAATTATTATTCCCGCCCCGCTCTTTATGCTGGGGCACCTCTACGACCTGTGGGGCCAGCTCTCCATACTAGTCATGGGCCTGGCTGCCGGGTACATTACCTGGCGCACCGGTGGGCTCGAAGCGGCTATTGCTCTGCACGTGGTGAATAATCTGCTGGCTATGAGCTTTGGTGTGCTGGGCATGGCAGACCCCTTCCTGCAGCAGGGCTCTACCGTGGGTATGTTTATCTCGGCACTGGTATCGAACGGCCTGTTCGTGCTGGTAGTTATCTGGGTGGCCCGTAAGAAGGGCATAGAACGCACCCGTACTGCCCAGGTCTGGGTCAAGGGCGGCCACCCTGAGGGGGCACAGCCTGTCCGGTAAAATGTGCTCTATGACTCTTTCACAGACTTTCGATGCCCGAGCCAATATTGATGATTTAGCTGCCTTCGTCACTGCGTCCCCCACTTCCTTCCACGCGGCGGCCGAGGCTGCCCGCCGCCTGACCGCCGCCGGCTTTACCGAGCTGAGCGAGCAGGACGCCTGGGGCAGCACAGCTGCGACCGGCAAGCACTTCGTGGTGCGCGATGGTGCCATCATCGCCTGGGCCGGTAGTGCCCGGCATGAAAGCTACCGGGTGCTGGGGGCCCACACCGATTCCCCCGGATTTAAGGTCAAGCCCAAGTCCTCGGTGCGCACCCTGACCTGGAACCAGGTGGGGGTCGAAGTCTACGGTGGCCCCCTGCTCAACTCCTGGCTGGACCGCGAACTGCGCCTGGCCGGTCGCCTAACTGTGCTGGTGGACGGGACGCTCGAAACCCGCCTGGTCGCCACCGGCCCGATTGCCCGCGTCCCCCAGCTTGCCATCCACCTGGACCGCACCGCCAACGAGGGCCTCAAACTCGATAAGCAGGGCAACCTCTACCCCGTCTGGGGCTTCGGCGACTCCACCGGCGATGTTCTGGCCTACCTGGCAGAACGCGCCGAAGGCGGGGCCGTTGACCCCGAAAACATCGTGGGCTATGACCTCATGTTCGCCGATGCCGCCGAACCCCGCGTCTTCGGTGAGAACGATGAGCTCTTTGCCTCCGGGCGTCTGGATAACCTCAGCTCCGTCCACGCCGGCCTCACCGCCCTGATCCGGTACGCCGAGTCGGGGGCAGAATCTGCCCAGACCGCCGTGCTCGCCGCTTTTGACCATGAAGAGATCGGTTCAGAATCGCGCTCCGGGGCAGCAGGGCCCTTCCTAGAGGACGTCCTGGTGCGGCTTTCTGAGGCCCGTGGCGACTCCGCTGAAGCCTACCGCCGCTCTATCTCTGAGTCGGTCTGCCTCTCTTCTGATGCGGGCCACTTCGCCCACCCCAACTACGTCGGCCACCACGACACCACCGTGCGTCCTGCCCCCGGTGGTGGGCCCCTGCTCAAAATCAACGCCAACCAGCGCTACGCCACCGACGCCATCGGTGCCGGTATCTTCGCCCAGGCCTGTGCCCTGGCTGGTGTGCCCTACCAGGAGTTCGTCTCCAACAACAATGTCCCCTGTGGCTCCACCATCGGCCCCATCACCGCCACCCGCCTAGGTATGCGCACCGTGGACGTCGGCGTCGGCCTGCTCTCCATGCACTCAGCCCGCGAGCTCACCACCGTTGCAGACATGGCCTACCTAACCCGCGCTATTGAGGGGTTCTACCGGGTCTAACGCGGAAAGAAGCGACAAAGGTTGCGGGCTGAGGGGCAGGCAGAGGTGCCTAGGCCCGCAACCATTCTTTCGCCTCGCCCTGGAGGGCTCGTCGAAATTCATCGCCAGCCCCGATCCACGCGGGCCGACGGCACTCCGCCTGCCCCCCCGCGCCTGGCCAGTTCTGAAGGGGCTAAGTTTTAGCCCCTCATAGCCTGGGCCAAAAAGCGCAGGTGGGCAGGTTCGGGCTTGCGGGTCTTTTCGGCGTAGTTGGGGTGTTTCTCCACCCAGGCCTTGATGTAGGGGCAGACAATGACCGGTTCATACCCGGCCTCAATGGCCTGGTCGAGGGCGCTCTGGACGAGTTTGGAGGCCAGCCCGTGCCCGCCGAATTCCTCCTTGACCACGGTGTGGGGGAAAATGCGCTGGTTGCCCCCGCCTTCGGTATAGGTGAAGAACTCGGTGAAGCCCGCCGGGCTGCCGGAGCTATCGGCAAAAATCTCGTAGGCGCCGCGGCCACTTTCTTCGCGCTCGGCAACAACCGGGTTTTCAAGGGTTGCGTTCATGGGGAAGTCCTTTCATCGGGTCTACCTACCTCAACACTTTGCCCATTCAGGTATTCCCGGGCGGGTGGTTAGGCCGGGTGCTGCGACATGATAGAGATACGGTTAGCCGCGTTCATCGAAATCGCCAGCCACTGCACAGCACTGTACTGCTCATCGGTCAGCACGCCCCGGGCGTAGGTGCGGGCAAAATCGCGGTCCTCGGGGCAGGGAAGTTTCGTGACCGTCTCTGCTATAAAGAGGGCAGCCTTTTCGGTCAGGCTATATTCACTGCTTTCCTCCCAGACGCCCACCAGGGCCCGGCGGTTCTCGCTCAGCCCGGCCTTGATAGCGCGTTTGGTGTGCACTTTCAGGCAGTAGGCACAGCCATTGATTTGTGAAACGCGTAGGCAGACCAGTTCAATCAGCTGGTCGTCTAGCCCCGCTGCGCGGGCAGAAGCACCGGCCTGCTTACTCAGGGCACCAAAAGCTGCCCAGGCTGCCGGGTCGGACTTATCAAGATAAAACTCTTTAGGGATATCAGACATAGCACTAGCTTACTGGCCCGGCCCGGAACTGGGCAGAGAAGCTCAGTCGGGCCAACCGGTATCCTAGAGGGTGCTCCCGTCAAGAGAGGTACCCCGTGAACCCCAGCCCCCAACAGCCCCGCCCAGGTGGGGTGCGCGTCCGTCCGCCCGCTGATCATCAGGACGCCCCCGCCCGCCTTCCTGCCCTCGGTGAGCTGGCGGGACTAGGGCCCCACCTAGCCCGCGCTAGCCTGGCGGGTCTACTGGTGTTTGTGGCCATGTGGCTGGTCAACGCCCAGGCCCTCACGAACCCTATCGACGATGCCATTTGGCGGGCGTCACTGACCTGGCGCACCGCTGCGCTCGATACCTTCTTCTCGGCGCTCACCCAGGCTTTCAATACCCTGCCCATGACAATCTATGTGCTGGTAGCCTTGGGGATCTTCACCTGGCGCTACCGGCACCCCTGGCCCCTCATCGGCCTGGGCGCTACCATGGTCCTGGCCCCCTTGGCCGTCACCGTTCTCAAAAACCTCATTGATCGCCCCCGCCCCTCCCTCACCCACCGCCTGGTGGAGGAAGTGACCTTCTCCTTCCCCTCAGGCCACTCCACCAGCACCGCCGCCCTCTGCGCTGCCCTCTTTTTCACCGCCTACCCGGCCCTAACACAGAAAGGACGCCGTGCCCTGGGGGTAGGGCTCGGCGTCCTGGCGGTAACGATCGGGTTTTCCCGAATCTATGTGGGGGTACACTGGGCAAGCGACGTGCTAGGCGGCCTAGCCCTGGGGCTAGCCATCGCCTGCCTGGTCCACCTGGTTCTAGTTACTGCTTATACCAAGAATCAAAAATCGTGACCGGGGTGGTGCGCTTAAACGCGCGGATGCGCCCACAGCGCTGATATCGGAAGAACATGAAGCCAGGGCTCGGGGGAAAAAGCTAGCTCACCAGTATAAAGAACAGCTGCTGCTGCGACCCTGTCGCCTAACCGCTCCTTCATAGCCTGAAGATGCCCAGCTTGCCTTACGCCAGCGACAGACCGGCTCTTCACCTCGAGGAGGATAAGGCGACCATCGTTGAGTTCTAGGACGAGATCAACCTCTTGGTTGCGCTCCCGGAAATGATGCACGCGGAAGGACGTATCGCTCCATTCTTGCTGCTTGAGCAGCTCATTGGTGACAAACTGTTCCAGTAGAGAACCGTAGTGCTCCCTTCCACCAACAGTAGCGATTTTATCTAGGGTGAACCCGGTCAATGATGCTGCTAAACCGGTGTCTATTAACCCGACTTTAGGGCGTCGGATAACCCGAGAGCCATAGTTGAGGCCCCAAGCGGGGGCCTCTTCTAGCAGATACATGCGTTGAAGCAACCCGATGTATTTGTTCACGGTTGTTTCACTGGTGCCTAGATGCTGAGCTATTCGGCGTTTGACGAGCTCATGGGCTCCGTGAGTTGCAAGATAGCTCATAAGGTTTCGGAGATGTGCTGAAAAATCTCCTTCTTCAATTTCTGCGGCATCATGAGTAGCTAATGCGTCAACATAGTTGGTGAACCACGACCGTTTAGTGCGTTCGCTGGTGCGGAGCAGAGGTACAGGATAACCACCTTTCAGGACGAAGGGAGCGGGGTCCTGGGCGGTGAAGTCGCCTTGTGCTCCGGCAAGAACCCAGCTGACAAAATCTTCAGGGGGGAGTGAGAGCTGTTCACCGACACTCAAGGGGCGAAGCGTCACTGACTCTTGACGTCCCGCGAGCGAGTCACCAGAGCCTCTCGTTTTGAGAAGGTTAGCTGAGCCTGTAATGATAAAACGCCCTGGGCGTCGGTCCTGGTCAACGGCTGCTTTGAGTTGCAAGGTCAGTTCAGGAACACGCTGGAGCTCATCGATCACGAGGGTGTGCCCATTGGCCTGCTGTAGAAATCTAGCGGGGTCAGCCTGGGCGAATTCTCGTTGACCGGCATCATCAAGCGTAACGACGGTTGATTGTTCTCCGGCGAGTTGTTGCGCCAAGGTAGATTTCCCCACCTGCCTGGCCCCTTGGATGACCATAATGGGGGTATCTAAAAGGAGCTCTTGGCAGATGGGGTAAAGATGGCGCGGGAAGGGGGTGGTCATACTCCTTATTTTAGAGAGTGCGTGGATATTTACCACCGTTGGAATGGAGATTTGCCACCCTTATCGTGGAGATTTGCCACCCATGAATGTTACTGCTTATACCAAGAATCAAAAATCGTGACCGGGGTAGTGCGCTTGTGGCGCGACCGCAAGAACTTACCCTCGATGTTCTCAGCTGCCACCGGGTCAATGTCCTTACCCTCGAGGTAGTCATCAATCTGGTCGTAGGTGACGCCCAGTTCGTCCTCGTCGGTGCGGCCGGGCTTGCCGTCGAGCAAGTCGGCGGTAGGCACCTTCTCCCACAGCTTCTTATCGGCCCCAAGCACCTTGAGCAGGGCCCGGTTTTGCCGCTTATTCAGGCCAAAGAGGGGCATAATATCCGCCCCGCCGTCACCGAACTTGGTGAAGAAACCGGTGACAGCCTCAGCGCCGTGGTCGGTGCCGACCACCAGTAGGTTCTTCTCACCGGCCAGGGCATACTGGGCAATCATGCGGGCCCGGGCCTTGACGTTGCCCTTATTGAAGTCAGCGATAGGACGGCCGGTAGCAGTTGAAAAAGCTGATTTGAAGCCGTCGACGGCCTCTGCAATGTTGTAGGTGACGGTCTGCTGGGGCATGATGAAGCGCAGGGCTGCCTGGGCGTCGTCCTCATCGGCCTGCACCTTGTAGGGCAGGCGGACGGCGATGAACTCAGCTTCGATACCCTCTAGGTCAAGTTCTTCAACGGCTAGTTGGCAGAGACGGCCCGCCAGGGTCGAGTCAAGGCCGCCTGAAATGCCGAGGACGAAACCGCGGGTACCGGTGGCCTTCAAATAATCCACTAGGAACTGCACGCGCTTGCGTACTTCCTCGGTGGGGTCAATCTCGGGCTTCACGCCCAGTTCTTCAATGATGTGAGCCTGTAGTTCGCGCATGACTCTATGCTACTGCCAGCTACGTCTCAGGCTCACCCTGGGTGCGTAACGGACCGGTTAACTCTCCACCCAGAGAATGATTTCGCGGTGGAGAGTGAGCACGTTCCTCGCCCTTACCTCTTCGGATTGGCTATGGTGGAAAGCAAGAGAACCAACCCCGAACGGAACACAGGTCGATATGAACGAGCAGAACCAGAACCAGGCCCCCTACGGTAACTACAATCAGCAGGGTCAGAACGGCCCTTCGAACCCGCAGCAAGGCCAGCCCTCTCAGCAGCAGCCCGGCATGCAGGGTCAGCCCCAGGGAGGTCAGTACGGTTACGGGCAGCAGCCTGGCTTTGGCGCCCCTACCTACGATGCTTACGGCAACGTCATCCCTGCTGACGCTAAGAACATGGCTATGTTTGCCCATCTTTCGGGTCTGCTGGGCCTGGTGCTGACCGCATCTTTTGCCAACTTTATCGGCCCCCTGATTTTCTGGGCTATCTACAAGGACAAGCCGGGCTACGGGTTTGTGCGCGTAGCTGCCGCAGGGGCTTTCAATTTCAGCTTCACCCTCTGGCTGGTCAACATTGCCGCCTGGGTACTTACTCTCGTGACTTTTGGAATAGCGGGCCTATTTACCTGGATCATCTTCATCGGGGTTTGGGTGGCCTTGCTTGTTATGCACATTCTTGCTGCGGTCAAAGCCAATAACGGCGAAGTGTTTAACTACCCAGTGGTGATTAAGGTACTCAAGTAGTTTGGTGGGTGCGTCCGCTCATCTGCGAGAGCCCTGATGCCTTGACGTTTATCGTTACACGTCAGGGCCCTGCTTTGGCTTGGGCCTCCTAGGTGCCGGTACGGACGGCTGGGTCTAGTGCCTGCCTCGGCCTGGTCCGGGGATAGTTGAGGTTGAACTCCGGCCTGACTCGATATCGCTCTTGAGGGCCACCAGCTGCGGGTGCAAGCACAGGGTCAGGTTCGTTATTGTGAAGGGATCAGAGATGGGGCTTCCTATCACCTCGTGGACGCGCTGAATACGATAGCGCACAGTATTGGTGTGAATAAATAGCCTGCGAGCGGTCTGGGGGATACTCTGCTCGCAGGCTAAATACATCAGAATCGTTTCGTATATGCCTGCAGTTTTTAAGGCCTGCACTGTGCGTTGGGACCTTTCGTGTAGCTTTGCCCCGTTCGCCTGGGATAGAACCCAGCTGGCCATATCGACGCGGTCTAAGTAGACCGGTGGAACCTCCGCACATGCCCCGGCACGGTTTGCCAGGGATTGTGCGATCTGAAGTGCGGTTTCAGCCTCCCTGAACTTATTGTGCACCGCCGGGAGTTGGCCAAAAGGTTCGCTGGCTCCCACTAGGAACTGCTCGTTAATCTCTCCCACCCATTGCTCGGCGGTGTCGTTGTTGGGGACGACGGCAGCTACCGATTCCGGGGTGTCATTACCTGCCATCTGTGCACGAATCAGAAGTGGAAGGCGCAGGGCTCGAGCTCGGCGGCTGAGCAGTGAGAGCTGGCTATCGGTGACGTTTTCCCCCGAAAAATTAGCGATATCAAGTACCCTCAGAGAGCTGTAGGACGTAAAACCAAACTTTTCGAGTGCAGCCCAGTAGTGATGTTCTTGGGCAGGCTGGACCCCGGTGAGGAGCTGGAGTAGCAAGCGCTCCCTATCTCGCCGTTCTTCCTGGAGGGCTTCAAAGCTGACCCCGTAGACTGCGCTGATGAGCCGTTCTGCTGTGTCGAGCATAGGTTCTGCAACAGCTTTCAGTTTCTCGTGGCTCTGAGATGCTAGGGCAATGACGTGGAGGCCGCCGTGGAGGGAAACCTTGCGGGCAACCATAGACCAGCGTCCGATATCGGCGTAGACCGTGCGCTCTCGCGTTCCAGCTTCCTGGACTTCCTGCCAGATGAGGCGGGATGGCGCCGTCCCCGATGAAGCGACCACCTGCGAATCCATGCGGTAGATCAGTGCTGATCCGCCGCACAGTTTGCCCATGCGCTGAGTCAAACTGTTGAAGGGCAACCGGTGGGCGAGGGCGTCTAAAAGCTGGTTTGTCATGTGAAGACGCTGCTGTAGTGCCTGGACGTTATCTGTGCCTGCTCCTGGTTCGGTCATAGAAAATCAGCCTCCGTTCTTGCTCCAGAGCGTAGTGTGCACCCGATCTCACCGGGGAGTAATCTAGGTAACTCAATATAGTAAAAAATCTAACCAAACCCTTATAAATTTGTAACTTTTACATAAAAACCTGAAACATCACCCCTATACACTGAGACCTACCTAACAGGTCTATTTGTATGGAGGAACCCCTCATGACTCGAACCCGCGTAGCCGTCGACGTAGGCGGCACCTTCACCGACGTCTGCATCTTCGATGATGACGCCCAGACCATGCGCGTCACCAAGGTGCCCTCAACCCCGCACGACCCCATGATCGCTGTGATGAATGGCGTTGAACGAGGAGAGATTGACCTCTCAGAGGTCGTCCAGTTCTCGCACGGTACCACCGTCGCAACTAACGCCCTGATTACCCGTAATTTCGCTGCCGGTGCAATGGTGACCACCCGCGGCTTCCGTGATGTTCTTGAAATCCGTGACGGCACCAAAGACGATTTGTGGGACGCCTACAATGACGTTTCAGGCCCCTACATTCGTCGCCGTGACCGCTTTGAGGTCACCGAGCGTATTGATGCTGACGGCAAGACCATCACCCCGCTCGATGAGGCTGAAGCTCGCGCCCTCGCTAAGCTCCTGAAGAAGCGCGGCGTCACCACCGTTGCCGTGTGCTTCCTCAACTCCTACGCCAACCCGGCTCACGAGCTGCGTATGCGCGAAATCCTTGAGGAAGAACTCGACGGGGCAACCGTATCAACCTCCGCTGAGATTCTCCCCGAAATTTTCGAATACCCACGCTTCAATACCACCGTGGCGAACGCCGTCCTTGCGCCTTTGGTGTCAGGGTACGTCAACCGTCTGGATCATGAGCTCAAGGACGGTGGCTACCAGGGCGACCTTTTGCTTCTACACTCAGGCGGCGGTTCCATGACCCCGCGCATGGTTGAAAAATTCCCCGTGCGTCTAGCCGCATCAGGTATCGCCGCAGGTGCTATTTCAGCCAAGCACATCGCCCAGCAGTGTGGTTACAAGAACGCTGTCAGCCTCGATATGGGCGGTACCTCAACCGACATTGCCCTGGTAGCTGATGGAGAGCTGCGCGTCTCTGAACAGTGGGAGGTCGAGTACGGTCACCCCATCACCTTCCCCTCCATCGAGGTGCTCACTATCGGCGCAGGCGGTGGCTCCCTTGCCCATATCGATATTGCCGGTTCTCTGCGAAACGGCCCCCAATCTGCCGGTGCTGACCCTGGCCCGGCCTGCTACAACACCGGGGGAGAGAACCCCACCAACACTGACGCCAACGTGGTGCTCGGACGCTTGGGCACCTCCCTGGCCGGCGGCGTAAAGCAACTGCGTAAAGACCTGGCAGAGAAAGCAATCAATACCGTCATCGGTGAACCCCTGGGCATGGGTACTGAAGAAGCAGCTGAGGCTATCGTGTCGGTAGCGAATGCCAATATGGCCGATGCGGTGCGTCTGGTATCCATCCGCCGCGGCTATGACCCTCGTGATTTCGCCCTGCTAGCCTTCGGCGGCGCAGGTGCTCTGCACGGGGCGGACGTCGCTCGGGAACTTGGAATCCCCACCGTTGTAGTACCGCCCAACCCCGGCGTCACCAGCGCAATGGGGTGCTTGCTCGTCGATATTCAGCATGACTTCGCCCAGATGTTTACCGGTCTAGCAGCTACCGCCGACGAAGGCGCTATCGACGAGGCCTTCACCCAGCTTGAAGCAGAAGCAAGCGAACGCCTCCACCACGAAGGAGTTAAGGACGAAGACGCCGTACTCCAGCGCAAGATTTCAATGCGCTACCAGGGGCAGTGGCGCTCCTTGCAGGTCAATATCGGTTCAGGCCCCGGTGCCCTCTCTGAAGCGATCAAGACCTTCCACGAACAGTATGAACGCGAGTTCGCCTTCCGCCAGGACGACGTACCGGTTGAGGTCTACCAGTTACACCTGAAGGCAATCGGCAAGGTACCCAAGCCGAGCTTCCGCCCAGCAGAAGTGATCCAGCAGGCCCCAGCACCAGCGTCCGAACGTCGCCCGGTCTACTTCGAAGGCGCCTGGCACGATACCCCGGTCTACAACCGTCCTGATCTTGCCGCAGGCACCACCTTCGATGGTCCAGCAATTATCAACCAGCTCGACTCCACCACCGTCGTCCCACCCTACGCCACCGCAGAAATCGATGAGTGGCTCAACATCCGCATCCACATCAAGAAGGGGGAATAGCCGTGGCTACCGCAACCGAACGAGACATCAATCTTGACCCTGTCACCTTTGAAGTGCTCAAGAATGCTTTTGCAACTAGTGTCGACCTGATGAGTGAGCAGATCCTGCGAACCTGCTACTCATTCGTTATCTACTCCCGCGACTTCTCCTCAGCGCTCTGCGACGCGCAGGGCAACACCGTCATGCAGGGCTCAGGCGATATCGCCGTCCACGTCGGTACCTTACACTTCCAAGCTAAGGCCGTCATCGAACAGTTTGGCGATGACATCCATGAAGGCGATGTTTTCGCTATCAACGACCCCTACCGGGGCGGAACCCACTTCAACGACGTATCCTTTATCCGCCCAATCTTCTCTGAGGGAAAGATTATTGCCTTCGCCCAGAATAAGGGGCACTGGGCAGATATTGGCGGCAAGGTCCCCGGTTCCTTCGACGTGTCGGCGTCAGAACACTTTGGGGAAGGCCTGCGTATCACCCCGGTGCGTGTTTTCTCCCGAGGAGTTTTCCTGCACGATGTGGCCCAACTTCTAGTTGCCAACACACGAGCCCCTGAACAGGCACTGGGTGATCTACACGCACAGTCTGAGGCAACAGCTGTCTGCGAGCGTGAGCTCCACCGACTGGTTGCTAAATACGGTACAGAGACCGTGGTCGCAGCAATGCAAGAGACCCAGGATTATGTTGAGAGGACGGTCCGTCGCCGCCTGGCCGACCTGCCCCAGGGAACCTGGGAAACCGTGGACTACCTTGACCTCGACCCCGGTAAGCCTGAGGGTCTGGTACCCATCAGGATTAAACTGACCCTGGACGGCAAGGGAATACACTACGACCTTGAGGGCAGTGCCGATGCCGTTGAAACCTTCTTGAACTCCGGCTACGGTACGACCTTCTCAGCAATCTATTCCGGCACAAAGACCTTCTTCCCCGATGTTCCGCTGAACTCCGGCTTCTACGCTGCGGTCACAGCCGATATCGGCGACGAAGGAACTGTAGTCAACGCTGGCTGGCCGCACGCTGTCACCGGTTTCTGCGCAGGACCCTACGAGAAACTGATGAACGGAATCTTCGAGCTGTGGTCCCAGATTATGCCTGACCGGGCGATGGCATGTGCCTTCAACCTCGAGTACCTCCTAGTAGGCGGCCGCGATGCCCGCTTCGACAGCAAACCCTACTTCATGTGGTACGACTGGATGGCAGGTGGCTGGGGCGGACGAGCCAGCAAGGACGGCGCCACCGCAACCGCCCCCGTCTTCGGACCCGGCCTGGCAGTTCAGCCCTGTGAAGGCCAAGAACGTCTGTCACCGGTTTTGACCACCATGCACCAAATCGGGGTAGATTCAGGTGGCCCGGGCCGCTTCCGCGGAGGATGCGGCATCGAAAAAGGCGGCACCCTCACCGACGCTGAGTCAACAGTCATGAGCTACTGCTGTGACCGGGCCCGTTCAATTACCTGGGGGATTGAAGGCGGCCTGCCCTCCATCCCTCACGGGGTATGGCTGAATAAGGGAACCGATGATGAGAGGTTCTTGGGGTCGGTCTTCTCGTCAGAGCCGGTTCAGGCTGGCGATACTTTCTACCGTCCTTCCGCTGGTGGCGGCGGGTTCGGCGACCCCTTGGAGCGCCCCGCTGAAGAGGTACTGGAGGACGTCATCGACGGCTACGTGTCGGTTGAACGTGCCGCTGCTGACTACGGTGTAGTGGTGAGCGTGATTGACGCTGAACTGGATGAGTACAGCATCGATGGGGTAGCAACGGCACGGGAACGCGAGTTCATTCGTGCGAACCGCACCGGCTGGTTGAGCGAGGACGCCGCGTCAGTTGCTGAACGCTACCGCAGCGGGGATCTTGACATGCTCGATGTTATCCGCCGATACGGTGTGATCCTTGATTGGGGCACCGGCGAGCTCCTAGCAGAGTCAACCCGTCAGCATCGTGAACAGATGGTGCGGCGCTCGCAGGCAGGCTGGGCCTAGTTCCCTCCTCTCCCTGAGCCTGCCGTCATGAGGGCGAAGAACCCCCGAGCTTGATCTTGTGTCAGGTTCGGGGGTTCTTTTAGGTAGCGAGGCTACACGAGACTGCTAAGTTCTACGACCGCCTTCCTCTACCGCTATAAGTCTTTAGCTAGCTAGGCTTCAGAAAGTCCATAGATAAAGTTATCGCCCGGCCTGCTCTTAAAGAGCAGGCCGGGCGATTTTATTTTTGGTGAAGGGTGCTTTACTTCTTGCTCAGAATGTTCTGATCGTAGCGGTAGATAAAGGCTGCCATAGCACCACGCTCAATAGGCTGGAGGGGACGGTAGGTGTTATCTTCCCAGCCGGTGCTGAGCTTGGTGGCCTTCATCCAGCTGATTTCCTGATGGAACTGGGTGCCAGCAGGAACATCCGCAAAGTCCTCTACAGCGCCCACCTCAGGTGAGCCAGCCATGCGGTAGAAGAAGGCTGCCATAGCGTCACGGTTCACGGGCTGGTGAGGACGGTAGGTGCCGTCAGCCCAGCCAGTGGAAAGGCCGGTAGCGTGCATCCAAGCAATTTCCTTGTAGAACTGGTGGCTGGTGGGCACGTCAGTGAAGGGTGAAACGCTCGGAGCGGTGAACTGCGGGGAGCCAGCCAGGCGGTAGAAGAAGGCAGCCATGGCGTCACGGTTCACTGAAGCTTCCGGACGGAAGGTTCCGTCGCCCCAGCCGGTGGTGATACCACGCTGGGCCAGCCAGGAGATTTCCTGGTGGAACTGGTGATCCTCAGGGACGTCCTTGAACTTGGGCGCATTCACCTTGGGTGTTGCGTAGCTGCCTGCGTTGATGATTTCGGCGCGGCCGCCGTCCTCGCCTGCCTTGATGCCGCTCAAGTCGCCGGTGGCGTTGTGCAGGTGCAGGAAGAGGGCCTGGGCCTTGTTGTCGGTGCCGCGGTAGGCAACCAGTTCAGTTTCGGGAGAATCAATGAACAGGCCGTCACCGATCTTCTGATCTGAGCCGAAAGCAAGGTCAGGTACGAAGGGGCTGTAGGTGATCCAACCGGTGGTGTCTAGCAGGGTGTCGTGGCCGTGGGCCATGGTGTAGACAGCGTATCGGAAGGAGTCCAGGGTGTCCTTGGTGATACCCAGCTTGGTCAGGTTGAGGGGGATAACCATGGCGTTGTTGTCCATGATGTTGGTGTCAACGTCGCCCCAGGTGCCGTTGATTGGCACGATTTCAACGATCTTGCGGGTCCAGTTTTCGGTGGCTGTCACGATAGCGACGGGGTAGTCCACGCCGGGAATACGCTGGGTCACGATGGAGTATTCGGCACCGTTGTCGCCGTTAGTATCGATTTCGATGACGAAGCCGACAGCAGGGTTGATGGTTTCCCAGTTAGCCCAGGTGGAGATACCGAAGGTGACGAAGGTGTCCTGGTCGGTGGTGTCGGTGTAGAGCTGGTGGGCGAAGTTGCTGTTGGCGCCAACGTACTGCAGGTCGCCTGCCTGTGCTGAGGGCAGGCCCAGGGTGCTGGTCTGCTGGCGGGGGCTTGAGAAGCCCAGCTCGAAAGCGCCGAGGGCTGAGGTGTAGCCGCCCTGGTTGAGGGTCTGGCCCTTGAGGGTGACGTTAGCGGTTTCTTCGAAGGGTTCGAAGAAGATGTTCCCGTCGACGCTCATTGCAGAAACCGGCTTGGGTGCTACCTGGACGGGGGCCCGCAGCTGGGTGTCACCGTCGGTGAGGGTCAGGCGGGAGGACAGGGAGGAGATGTACTGGCGGGCTACCTCGGTGCCGTCGCTGGAGTTGGTGTGGGTTTCTTCGGTGGAAGGATCGAGTTCCTTGGCCAGCTGGGAGCCGTCGATGGTGACGGTCACGGGGATGGAGGCGGTGCCGCCGGGGGCGACGGTAACGGTTTCAGGGGCGGTGAGGGCAACGCCCTTGAGGATGTTGCTGCCGGTGAAACCTACCTGGAAGGTGCGGGTGGTGGTGCCTAGGTTCTCTACGGTGAAGTTCCGGGTGAGGGTCTGGGTGTCGCCGGGGGCTACTTCAACGACGCCGAAGCTTACAGAGACCTGTTCCTTGCGGTCGGCGTTGTAGAGCAGGACGTCATTGGTGACGGCCTTGAGGGCGTCGATACGGCCTGAGCCGACACGCTCTACGGTGAAGATGTCGCCGTCTTCGTCACGGAGGTCGTGGACGGCGGTGTTCATGATGGTTGCCTTGAGATCGGCGGGGCTGTAGCTCTGGTTTGCTTCCAGGACGAGGGCCGCGATGCCGGCTGCGTGGGGGGCTGCCATGGAGGTGCCGGTCATGGTTGCGAAGGCGCTACCGCCGCCAGCGGCTGCTGAGCGGATGGAGGTGCCGGGGGCTGCGACGTCCGGCTTAGTGAAGCCCTTGGAGCCGTGCTGGCCACGGGAGGTTGAGGGGTTCAGAGTGTCCTTGGCGTTGGTGTCGCGGATAACGCTGCCAATCATGTCGAAACCGAGCTTGATGGTGACGGTTTCACCGGCTGCGATAGTGTTGCGGACGCGCTCAGCGTCGTCGCGGGTCAAGCGGATACCGGGGATGGTGGCGTTGCCGCCGATGGCATTGGTTTCTTCCTGGACGCGGGAGGCCAGGACAACGCCCTTACCGCCGGCCCGCTGGATGTTGTTGAAGCGGACGGCTGAGCCACAGGGGAAGACGTTGTTTTCATCGGCCCAGTCGATGAAGACCCACTTGCCGCCGAAATTGACGTCTGCGGGGTAGGGGTCGCAGGCGTAGGGGTTGGCGGCGGTGGTCATCACGACTTCACCGGTGAGCTTGGTTTCGTCGGTGACGAAGCCGTAGCCGAAGCTGGCGCTGTAGTCGCCGGTGACGGGGCCTGCAATGCTGGCGGGGGAGAGGATCTCGGCCCGGTCGGCGTAGGAGGTTGAGCCGACGGAGTTGGCTACAGCCAGGGAGGGGATGTTGTTGGCGGGGTTGCCGAGGATGTTGTAGGTGTCGCCTTCACCCAGGTTGGCGTTGGCGTTACCTGCTGCGGTGACGGTGAGGACGCCGTTGCGGTAGAGGGCGTCCATGATGGCGTTTTCGGGGTCGTCAATGGGGCCGAAGTCGGTACCCAGGGAGAGATTGACGATGTCAGCCTTATCGGAGTAGTCGCCGTCGCCGTTGGGGTCGAGGGAGCGGTCGAGGGCCTGGCCGGTGAGGGCAGTGCCACCGTTGCAACCGAAGACGCGGAAGGCGAGGAGCTTAGCTTCAGGTGCTGAGCCGGGGCCGATCTTCATGCCCTTGACCTGGTCAGCTTCGAGGGTGCTGTAGTCGCCGTCGAAGGTGGTGCCGTCTGCATTGACGCCGTAGCCGAGTGCGGTGCCAGCGACGTGGGTTCCGTGACCTGCGAGGGAGCAGTCAATGGGGTTGGCATCCGGCTTGGGGTTGTTGCCGCCGTTGTAGCTGTCACCTGCGAAGTCGTAGCCGCCAACGTACTTTTCGGGGTCGTAGAGGCCGGAGTCTGCGGCGGGCATGTCGGTGCTACGGATTGCGGTTTCGTAGGCTTCGATGGTGCCGGGGCCGCCGAAGGTTGAGTGGGTGTAGTCCACGCCGGTGTCGACAACAGCGATGGTGACGTCCTTACCGGTCTTTCCGGTGTTGACCCAGGTGTTGACGGTGTCGGTGTCCAGGTCGATGGCCGCGTTGGTGCGTTCCTTGGTGATGATGCGGGAAATCTTGGCGACGTCACTGCGCTGGGCTAGGGCACGGATGGCCTCAGCATCACCGGTGAGGGCTACACCGCGTAGGGTGTTGTGGGCGGTGTAGAGGATCTCTGCGCCTGATTCAGCTGCTGCTGAGGTGGCCTGGCTTTGGACCCGCTGGGCGATGGCTTGCACTTCGGCCTGGGCGTTGATGGGCTCGCGCTTACCTGAGCGGACGTCGGCGGGCTGGGTTGCTTCAAAGGCGCCGTCGCCCTTGAACTGGACGAAGACGCTGACGTTACCTTCAGCGTCGAGAAGGTCGGTGGCGACCTTGGCATTGGTGAGGAGCTGCTGCTGAGCTTCGGCTCCTAGCTGGTGGATATCAAGTGCTGACGCGGTGGGGGCTGCAGCCAGGGGGAAGGCTAGCGACAGCCCTAGGACTGCCGCAGTAGCGGCCTTGACCGCGCGGGAGCGGGGGGAATGTTTTGTCATCTTGTAACCCTTGGGAAGTGAGTGTGATGAGGCGAAATATTTAGTGATTGTGATTCATTACATATTTAGAGGGGTGGGTGGTGGTGTGTCAACCTCAAGGAAGGCTGTTCCTTGAATTGGCGGGGTGACTATTTTTAAATGACACAATTATTTCTTTATGTAGCAGGAGTCACTTTTTTGTTACGCGGGGCTGGTTCAAGCTGAAGGGCTGCCGGGGATTCTGATAGTTCGGTTCTTATCCCTGCGCGAAGGACCCTTGCACAGATAGACGGGTGTGGCGTCCGTCCTGCTGGTTCAGACTTGCTGTCAGATATTCCCCACACCCCATTTATTTCCTCCCCTTAAAAGTGTTATGTTGAGTCGTCCCCACATCGTCTTCTCAACCCCCGAAAGGGCCCCGATTGACCTCACACGACGCCTACCTTAACGCCGCCTCTGATGCAGAGCTTAACCCCACTTTCCCCCGTATCGACTTCCGTTACCTTTCGGAAGCCGACATGATTGCAGCCGGCGTAGAAGACGTCTCAGCCTGCACCGACGCCATGGAAGAAGCCCTTGCCCTCCACGCCCGCGGTGATTACCGTATGGGCGGCCACAACGGCGAATCCCATGGCTCCAAGGTACAGTTTCCCGTCAACCCCGCCCATGAGGGTATGCCTGCGGACGGCCCCGATCGCCGTTACGTTGCCATGCCCGCCTACCTGGGCGGTTCCTTCCGTACAATGGGCGTGAAAACCTACGCCTCTAACCTTGAGAACCGTGACAAGGGTCTGCCACGCTCTATTTTGATGATGACCCTCAATGACGCCACTACCGGCGCCCCTTTGGCCTACATGAGCGCTAACCTGCTTTCGGCCTACCGTACCGGTTGTGCCTCCGGCGTCGGGGCCCGTCGTTTTGCCCCCAAGAATGCTAAGGTGCTTGGCCTGCTGGGCCCCGGCGTCATTGCTAAGGCAACCGTTGCTGCCCTCATTGAAGCCCGCCCCACCGTTGAGACCATCAAGGTGCTGGGCCGTTCCCAGAAGGGCATTGATACCTTCGTAGACTGGGCTCAGGAAACCTACCCCGGCATGAACCTGGTTGTTGTGGAGGAGCTTGAAGAGGTCGTCCGCGATTCAGATATTGTCACCTTCTGCACCTCAATCCATGTGGGTGACCCCGAAACTTACCCCACCGTCCGCCGCGAATGGGTTAAGCCCGGCGCTTTCTTTGCTATGCCTGCTGCCTGCAACCTGGATGAGGGTATGTTCGCAGATGACGTGCGTAAACTCGTTGATAATGCCGGCATGTATGACGCCTGGGCTGAGGAAACCGAGCCCGGTAAGTCTCACAACTACGTTTCGATTGTTGGTTGCAAGTTCAACGACCGGATCCACAATGGCCTCATGGAGGCTTCTGAACTGCGTGACATGGGTGAAGCCCTCAACCACCCCGCCCCCGAGGACGACGAAGAGAAGATCACCGTCTATTCCGTTGGCGGCATGCCTATTGAGGATGTTGCCTGGGCTACTGTGGTCTACCGCAAGGCTGTCCAGAAGGGGATTGGTACCGTGCTGAACCTCTGGGACGTCCCCGCTATGTCCTAACCCCTTTCCCTGGGATAGCAGAAAGGACGCCGGTGAGCAGCTCACCGGCGTCCTTTTAGTTAAGCACGGCCGTCCCCGCACTTTGTGCAGTTTCTTCTACCAGATGCGCACGCGCTCCTCCGGTGCCAGGTAGAGGGCGTTGTCGGGCTGTACATCGAAGGCGGTGTAGAACTCGTCGATGTTGCGGACTACGCCGTTGACGCGGAACTCCTCGGGGGAGTGGGGGTCGATAGCCAGGAACATTTCGGCAGTCTGCGGGCGGGTCTTCATGCGCCAGCCCTGGGCCCAGGAGATGAAGACGCGCTGGGTGGCGGTGAGCCCGTCGAGGACTGGGGCGGTCTCAAGGGTTAGGCCCTGGCGTTCCAGGTAAATCTGGTAGGCCTTCAGCGCGATGGAGAGGCCGCCCAGGTCGCCGATGTTTTCACCCAGGGTCAGCTCGCCGTTGACGGTGAACTTTTCGGGGTCTAGGCCGGTGGGGGTGTAGCCGTTGTACTGTTCGACCAGGGCCTTGGTGCGGGCGGTGAACTCTTCGCGGTCGGCGTCCGTCCACCAGTTGTTGAGGGCACCGGTGCCGTCGTACTTGGAGCCCTGGTCGTCGAAGCCGTGGCCGATTTCGTGGCCGATGACGCCGCCGATAGCGCCGTAGTTGACGGCAGGGTCTGCTTCGAGATCGAAGTAGGGGGCCTGCAGGATGGCGGCAGGGAAGACGATTTCGTTGGCCGGGGGCATGTAGTAGGCGTTGACGGTCTGCGGGGTCATGAGCCACTCGGTCTTATCAACGGGTTCGTTGATGCGCTTGACCTGGAATTCGTGCTCGAATCGGCCTGAGCGGCGCAGGTTCTCGAAGAGGTCGTCGGTCAGTTCCAGGGTGGAGTAGTCACGCCAGGTGTCGGGGTAGCCGATCTTGGTGACGAACTTGCTGAGCTTCTCAAGGGCACGGGCGCGGGTTTCGTCGGTCATCCAGTCCAGGTCGGTGATGGAACGGCGGTAGGCTTCGATGAGGTCATCGACAAGTTCCATCATGGCGGCCTTGTGGGTGGGCGGGAAGTGAATAGCGACGTATTCCTTGCCCAGTTCTTCGCCCAGGGAACCTTCTACCAGGCCGACGCCGCGCTTCCACCGGTCGCGCTGCTCTTCGGTGCCTGAGAGGGTTCGGCCGTAGAAGTCGAAGTTTTCAGCTGAGATAGCCTCGGTGAGGTAGGGGGCACGGGCATGGGCCATGTGCCAGATGTACCAGAGCTTCCAGATGAAGAGGGGGGAGGCCGTCCACATCTGGGCTGCTGCCTCAAAGTAGGAGGGCTGGTTGACCACAACGGTGCCGGCCTTCTCTGTAGAAATGCCCATGCCTGCTAGCCAGGTGGTGAAGGGGAAGCCGGGGAACTTTTCGTCCAGGTCGGCGGCTTCTACCGGGTTGTAGCGGGCGTCGGCGTCGCGGGTCTTGACCTTATCCCAGTGGTGGGAGGCGATTTCGGTTTCGTGGGCGAAGACGGCACGGGCAGCGTCGGCCGGTTCGAGGCCGAAGCCTTCGGCTAGGCCGGTGAGCTCAAACATGCGCTCGATGTGGGCGATGTAGGCTTCGCGCAGCTCGGCGTATTTCTCTTCACGGTAGTAGGACTCATCAGGCAGACCGAGGCCGGTTTGGGTGAGGTAGAGGACGTACTTTTCGGGGTTCTTAGCGTCGATGCTGGTGTACCAGCCGAAGGGGCCGCCGTGGCCTTGCACGTCGAGGCGGGCCATGACGTCAACCAGGGCGTCGGGGGTTGTTGCTTCAAGGACGGGCTGGACTTCGGCAAGGAGCGGGGCAAGGCCGTCCTTCTCGATTTTGTCGGTGTTCATGAAGGAGGTGTAGAGGGCACCGATGCGGGAGGTGGGCTCGTCGGTTGCGAATTTTTCGACGATTGCGCGGACGTGTTCCTCGGCTGCGTCGCGGAGGAAGTACATGCCGCCGTCGCGGGAGCGGTCGGCGGGGATTTCGTGGGCGTCGTACCAGGTGCCGTTGACGTGGCGGAAGAAGTCGTCGGCTGGGTTGGTGGCGGAATCTAGGAAGCTGGTGTCAATACCGGTGTTACTCATGCCCACCAGTTTAGGGGGCAGGACGTGCTGCCGTCAGCTAGGTCACGCGGGTTCGGCTGACAGCGTGAGCGCCCGCCCCTCACCCCCTTTGGACCATGTGGGGCTCAAAAAAGGGGCAAAAAACGGCAATTTTTGGGCTCGTTACGGTCCAAAGACAAGAGAACGTGCCGCTGCTACGTAACAAGAATCCCGAGGACTAGGCTAGATAATACGAGAACACCGCCCGTCGAAAGGCATTGCCATGGGTAAGAAGCCAGAACTCAGCAAGGAACTTAAGCGCTCCAGCGACAAGGCCCAAAAGCGCTACATCAAGGCCTACACCAAGGCCCTGGACAAGCACGGCGACGAAAAGAAAGCCCGCAAAAAGGCCCAGAAGAAGCTTGAGAAGAAGTATGAGCTGGTTGGCAAGAAGTACGAAAAGATTGCCGACAAGCCCCAGCCTGCCCCCAAGGGTAAAGACAAGGGCAAGGACGTCGGCACCTCCCTTGCGGGGAAGGGCAAGAAGGGGTCTCAGAAGGTAAAGGCAGAGAAGAAGCGCGAGCCGAAGAAATCCGATAAGAAGGACTCAAAGAAGGTGGAGAAGGCTCCTGCCCAGAAAGACTCCCAACGGGTAGAGGCCAAGAAGTCTCAGAAAACTGAGCCGAAGAAGTCCGACAAGAAGGACTCAAAGAAGGCGGAGAAGGCTCAGAAAACTGAGTCGAAGAAGACTGAGTCCAAGAAGGTAGAACAGAAAAAGTCTGACAAGAAGGACTCGAAAAAGAAGGCCAAGAATAACAAGAAGAGCGCAGCCCAGCGGGAGGCTGAGCTGATTCTGGCTGACGTGACCGAAAGTGAAGAAGAAACCACCGGTTACGAAGAGATCCTGGACGCTGAGAGCCTAGAGTCCGGTGACCTTGAAGCCTTTGAGGCTGGGGAAGAAGCCCCCACGCTAGATGCCCCCGATGCTGTGACCGAGGTGGGGGCAGCCGAGGGCCTGGCCCCAGAAGAGGCAGATGAACCTGAAGAAGCCGAAGAGGCCTACGAGGAAACCTTCGCCAGCGCCGACCCCGCTGACTTCGACGAAGACCTGACCACCGAACCCCTGGCCGAGGCCCCTGCCCAGGAGGATGCGGCGTCCGCACCTAATCTGCAGGAGGATGACCAGACCTTCCTCGTTGCAGAGGTGCGTCCCCTGGCCGAGCTTACCCGCGCTGAGCTCTACGAGCTGGCCAAGCAGCTTGAGGTGCCGGGTCGCTCGTCCATGACCAAGGGTGATCTGCTGATTGCGGTCCGAGCCGCCCAGTAGAAAAGTCAAAAAGCCACTGATAGGGGATCGGGGAAACCTGGTCCCCTTTTGGTTACCAGTATTCGCTTTAGCAAGCTCTGGCTACCCGGTGGCCTGTCCAATAAAATCCCATGTGACCTGGGTCTGTGAGCAATCAGCTATTCTGCTACAGAACTGCAAAGAGTAGGCTTAATGCCTATGTCTTCTACGCAAATACACCCCAATCCTGAAACTGGAGCACACCCGGTCACCGAACCGGCAGCGCACACAGCATCAATGCCCGTCGCCCATAAACTAGAACGCCACGAGTTCCTGCTCCTGGCCATCATGGTGATTGCGGCCTTCGTGCTCATTCTGAATGAAACCCTGTTGGGCGTGGCCCTGCCCGACATCATGGCAGACCTCAACATCAGCGCCTCCACCGCCCAGTGGACCTCCACCGGCTTCATGCTGACCATGGCCGTGGTGACCCCGGCTTCCGGTTTCATTATCTCCCGCTACTCTATTCGCACCGTCTTTGTCGCAGCCATGGCGCTCTTCTCCGCCGGTACCCTGGTGGCGGCCACCGCCCCCGGCATCGCCCTCTTGCTGGTCGGCCGCGTTCTACAGGCCGGTGGTACCGGCGTGATGATCCCCCTGCTCATGACCACCATGATGCGCCTGGTTGCCCCCAGCAAAATCGGTCAGGCTATGGGCATTATCGGCATGGTTATTTCAGCTGCTCCCGCAGCTGGCCCGACTGTTTCAGGCATCATTTTGAACGCCGCCTCCTGGCGCTGGCTCTTCTGGATGATTCTGCCCATCGGCATTATTGCTCTGCTGATCGGCCTGCGCCTGGCCCCGGCAGACAAGCCCGAAGGCACCTCACAGAAACTCGACATCTTCTCCATCGTGCTTTCCACGCTGGGCTTCGGTGGCCTGGTCTTGGGCCTATCATCTATGGGCGGGGACTCCTCCCACGGTGGCGCCCACCTGCCGGTTAACCCCTGGGTTGTTGTGGCGGCAGCTGCGGTGCTCCTTGCGATCTTCGTACGCCGTCAGATTCAGCTGCAGGACCGCGGCCCCTTCATGGATATGCGTATCTTCCGCGCCCGCCCCTTCACCCTCACCGTCATTATGACCTCCCTGGGTATGGGCGTCATGCTGGGTACCGCAATCATGATTCCCCTCTACGCCGCCAACGTGCTGGGCTTGAGTGCCCTGCAGACCGGTCTGATGCTGTTGCCCGGTGGCGTGCTCATGGCCGTGCTCAGCCCCGTCGTGGGACGCCTGTCGGACCGCTTCGGTGCCCGCACCCTGGTGGTTCCCGGGGCCCTTCTCTTTAGCGCCTCGATTTGGCTGATGAGCACCTTCAACGCCGCCACCCCGGTCTGGTACCTGGTGGGCACCTACATGCTCATGACCTTCGCCCTGCCGCTCATTAACACCCCCCTGATGTCGCTGGGTCTGGGATCCTTGGGGCACGAGCTGCACGCTTTTGGCTCCTCGGCTATGACCACCTTCCAGCAGGTCTCAGGCGCCGCCGCGACCGCCCTTTTTGTGGCCTTGCTGGGTATCGGCTCAGCTGCCCACGGCGGCACCGGTACCGAGGCCTACATGGCTGGTGTCCACCTGGCCTTCCTGGTGGCAGCCTTCATGTCGCTGGGCTCTATCGTGGTGGCCCTGATGGTGCCGAAGGGTAAGGCTGCTACCGGCCACGCACCCGTGGGCCACTAAGGGCTTACTCGCCGGGTAGATTTTTCAGGACGCCCCACCCCGCCACCCTTGCCCCCGGGCAGGGAAGGCGGGGTGGGGCGTCCTTATTTACCCCCTCTTAGGGGGTGAAAGTGACCCCCAAAACACCGCCAAGGTGATGCGACACACAGGTTTTTTCAGAAAAATTTTAGGCAAGTTTTTAGACACGTCCCTGGCCGTTCACCCGCGAAATGTAGGGAAATATAATTTTCACCGTGAAGATATGCCGGAGGGTGAATGTAAAAAAAGCTCTTCCTGATGTGGGAATCCTCTACTAGTGTGTTGCCTAACTCAGCGAGTCACCCGGGACTGATCAACGAGTTGTGACAACTGGCCCTTCCCCGCACCGTAGCGGGATTCCCAGGAGGGCTCATCAGAAATTACTTTCTTTTGAAAGGTTCCCCACATGATTTCTTTGAAAAAAGTTTGCGCTGTTCTGGCCGCTACCGCCGCGCTCTCAGCAGGTTCCCTGACTGCCGCTTCAGCAGGCCCCATCGCCAACATTGACACCGGTGCCACCCCCAACATCATCGGTGGATCCCAGGCCACCAGCCCCTGGGCCGTCCAGCTCCGCTTCAACGTCACAGGAAGCACTGGCACCAGTGGCTGCACCGGCGAACAGCTCAATTCCCGCTGGATCCTCACCGCAAAGCACTGCATCGACGGGGCCTACAACATGAGGGTCTACCACTCCAACGACCAGGTAAACCCCGGCCCTAGCGTCAGCGCCACCCGCCTGCTCTCAGCCCCCTCCGGCGACATCGCCCTTGTTCAGCTAGACCGTCCTGTCTACCTCAGCAGCTACCCCCGCCTGAACTTCAACTACACCCCCACTGTCGGTGACACCGGCGTCATTGCAGGCTACGGCCTCGGTGCTTGGGACCAGCCCACCACCACCTTGCGCTCTGCGACCGTCCGGGTCACCGGCACCTCCCGCGATGCCTACGGGGGCTCTGCTGTTCAGCTCAATGGTGTCACGGGTGCCGCTAACCGCGGTGATTCTGGTGGCCCCCTGCTGGTCAACGGTCGTATCGTTGCCGTCTGCTCCACCGGTGACCGCTTCCCCGGCGATAACATCAACGCCCGCTCCAACTACGCCCTGCTCAGCCAGTCAGCAAACTGGATCCAGCGCACCGCCGGCCTGACCACCCTCCGCACCTCATGGGCGGCAGACGAATCAGCCCCCCTGGCTGAGGCCGCCCAGTAAGAAGGAGCAGGGAAAGATATGGTTTCTCTGAAGAAGTGGGCTGCCGCTGCAGCTGCTAGTTGCGCCCTTGTTGCTGGCTCCCTGGCACCGGCTGGTGCCCAGGATTCTGTTGCCTCTCTGGAATCAGGTAGCGCAACCCCCAGTATTATCGGCGGTAGCGTCGCCAGTAGCCCCTGGGTTGTGCAGCTCCGCTACAACCAGGCTGGTATGGTCGGCGTCCGTACCTGCACCGGCCAGCAGCTGGACTCCCGGTGGATTCTGACGGCAAAGCACTGCGTCGCAGGCTCCTACAACATGCATGTGTACCACTCCAATTCGGTCACTAATCCTGGAGGGGCAACCACCGCGGCCCGCCTCTACTCGGCCCCTACTGGTGATATCGCCCTGATTCGCCTGGACGCTCCGGTTCAGCTCCGCAGCTACGCCTCCTTGAACATGAACTACCGGCCCGGTTTCGGCCAGGCGGGAACCATCATGGGTTACGGCAATGGTGCCTGGTCGACACCGACCACGCATCTGCGTTCAGCGGCAGTCCGCGTCAACGGATCCAACCTTGACCTTTACGGCGGTGCCGCCGCCCAGGTCGTCGGCGTCACGGGGGCAGCCAATCACGGTGACTCCGGCGGGCCCCTGATTGTCGGTGGCCGGGTCGTCGGTGTCTGCTCTAAGGGTGATACCAACGATCCCGGAGCCAATATCAATGCAGGCTCCCAGTACGCCCTGCTGAGCCAGGCCTCCGCCTGGATCCAGCGCACCACGGGCCTGAACTTCACCGGCACCTTGGCAGATGGGCGTGATACCCAGCTTCAGTAGAAACATCTGAATCTATCTCAGGTATTTTGTCCCTTTGTGTGTGAGGGGTGGTGCCCGGGTCACTGACGGCCCGGGCACCACCTTTTAAGGTCGCGCAAGGGGTAGGACGCCCCCGCTTAGCCCTGGCACCAACGGGCAGGTGGGCGTAGGGTAGGGGATATGAGTATTGAATACCGTCAACTGGGTCAGAGCGGTCTGACTGTATCAACCGTCGGCTTGGGCTGTAACAACCTAGGCCGCGCCAAAACCGCCACCGAAACGCAGGCCGGGACCAACGCCGTCCTCACCGCCGCTGTTGAAGCCGGAATTACCCTCTTTGATGTGGCCGATATTTACGGGGCTGCACCGGGGGTTTCTGAAACCATGTTTGGGCAGGCCCTGCGGGAGACTGGCATTGACCGCGATGAGATCGTGATTGTCTCTAAGTTCGGTATGGATATGGCCGGGGCCAACGGCACCGACCACGGGGTACGAGGCTCCCGCCGGTATATTATGCGGGCGGTTGAAGGTTCGCTGAAGCGCCTGGGCACAGATTACATTGACCTTTACTTCCACCACACTCCCGACCCCGCCACCCCCATTGAAGAGACCCTCTCGGCTCTGGGTACCCTGATTGAGCAGGGCAAGGTGCGCTATATCGGTTCCTCTAACCATGCCGGCTGGCAGATCGCCCATGCTGAGCACCTGGGCCGGGCCCTAGGCCACCGCTATGTTGCTGCTGAGAACCACTACAACCTGCTGGATCGCCGCGCTGAACTTGAAGTCTTGCCGGCTGCGCGGGCTTTTGGCCTGGGCGTCCTGCCCTATTTCCCCCTGGCTAACGGCCTGCTGACGGGCAAGTACACCCGGGAGGCTGCGCCGTCCGACGGCCGTCTAACCCGCATTAAGCCCGAGCTACTGGAGGGCGCCAACTGGGACCAGCTGGAGGCCTTCTCTGCCTTTGCTACCGAGCGCGGTATGAGTGAGGTGCAGGTTGCCTTCTCCTGGCTGGCCCAGCAGGCACCGGTGGCTTCAGTGATTGCCGGGGCGACGCGCCCTGAGCAGGTGCAGGCCAACGCGGCGGCTATTGTCCGCCGGTTTGACGCGGACGAGCTTGCCCTGCTTGACGAGATTTTCCCGGCCCCGGAGAAAATCGCCCCCTTCTAAACCAACCCCAATAAGATAGGCCGCCCTTTTCTCCTACCTACGGTGAAGTCCCCTGTAGGTAGGGGAAAGGGGCGGCCTTTTATGCCGGGCTAGGCGGTAAGCTCAGCCAGCAGGGCGCGGACGCGGGCGTCGATGTCATCCCGAATCAGGTTCATGCGCTCAGCCCCTTCAATTCCATCGTGGGAGGGCTCAATGGTGTTCCAGCGTTCGGTCTTCGCCAGGACGGCCTCATCGGTGGTTTCAAGCTGGGCTGCCCCACCCAGAATGACGATCCGGTCAGCAGCAGCCAGGTCGTCGGCGCTGGCAAACTTGGGTACGCCCTTGCTCATATCTGCACCGATTTCAGCGAGCGAAGCGGCAGATTCAGTGTTAACCGCGCTGCCCACCGCAGCCTTGGTGCCTGCGGACGTCGCCCGCACGCGTCCTTGCGCATGGAGGTTCATCAGGGCCTCAGCCATCTGAGACTTGCCCTTATTGGACTGGCAGATAAAAAGAACGTGAGGGGTAAGGGTATTCACGGGTTTGTCCTAACGGTTAGTAGAAGGAGCATCGGAGAATAGGCGCGGAGCTAGCGCCCGTAGTAGGTATACCAGGCCCAGCAGGGCAGGCACCTCAATAAGGGGGCCAACGGTGCCTGCGAGAGCTTCAGCGGAATGAGCCCCAAAGGTGCCGATACTCACGGCAATTGCAAGCTCGAAGTTGTTACCGGAGGCTGTAAATGCAACCGTAGTAGAACGTTCGTAGTCCAGCCCGCTTGCCTTACTAGCACCGAGAGCCAGCAGAAACATCACCACAAAGTAAGCCATCAAAGGTAGGGCAACCCTACCCACGGCAAGGGGGCCAGCAATAATCCGCTGCCCTTGAAGGGCAAAGAGAAGGGCGATGGTGTACAACAGCCCGATAAGGGCCAGGGGGCTTATTCTGGGGAGGAAGGTCTGCTCGTACCAGCTGCGTCCGTGCATCTTCTCGCCCACAACCCGCGAGATAATAGCTAGCAGGAAGGGGATGCCCAGAAAGACCAGCACCGAGACCACAATGGCCCAGAAGGAGAACTCAGCACTGGTAGTAGGTAAGCCGAGCCAGCTAGGAAGAATTTGTAGGTAGAACCAGCCTAAGACGCCAAACATCAGAATCTGGAAAAGAGAGTTGATGGCTACCAGAATGGCAGCAGCATCGGTGTCGCCGCAGGCCAGATCATTCCACACGAGAACCATAGCGATGCACCGGGCTAAACCAATGATGATGAGGCCGGTGCGGTAGCCCGGAAGATCGGGTATGAATATCCAGGCTAGGGCAAACATGAGAGCCGGCCCAAGTATCCAGTTTAGGGCGATGGAAAGTGCCATGAGTTTGCGGTCTGCCAGAATGAGAGCAACCCTGTCGTAGCGTACTTTTGCCAGGGGCGGGTACATCATCACGAAAAGACCCAGGGCTATCGGCAGGGATATTTCACCAATCTTCCAACGGTTCAGGATGTCAGCGATGCCGGGGACAAAATGACCCAATGCCAGGCCGAGCGCCATAGCTGCGATAATCCACAGGGGAAGCCCCCTGTCAAGGGCGCTGAGACGGGGCGGTGGTGTGGGGTGCATGAAAGACTCTCAGTATATTGATAACTGTCGATGTTAAAACTATGGAATATATCGATATATGTCAATGTAAAATGGGGGCATGACCGCCGAGTTTCCTCTTACCCTCAGCCCAACCCTGGTGCCCGAGCAAACCTGCTGCTCACTCTTATCTGCCCCGCTCACCGAGAACCAGGCCCAAACATACGCGGCCTACTTTAAAGTGCTCTCTGACCCGGCACGACTGCAGATAGTCTCAATCATTGCTGCCCAAGGCTGCTCACCCATTACCGTAGGTGAACTCGTCGACAAGATGCATATCGGCCAACCCACCGTCAGCCACCACCTCAAAAAACTAGCTGAGGTTGGGCTCATCGAGCGCCAACAGCAGGGTAGGAGTGCCTACTACACCGTTCAGATTGAAGCATTTAGACGGTTGTGTGCGGTGCTTGGGTATAGCGCCTAACCCGCATTCTCGTAGTGCTTATCCCCATCGCCGTGCCCCCTGCGTCCGCGCCGTCTGCACAGATACAAAGGCCCCACCCGCCCCACCGCACTCACGGTCAGGACGGGCAGGGCCCAGGCCAACTGACAAACAGCTAGGCCGAGAAACTACTTATTGCTATAGAGGACGGGATCGTGGTCGAAATCCGCAGAAACATCAAGAGTGACGCTCGCCGGGTCAGCCACACCAAAGGCAACATCAAAAGTGACAGATTCGCCGGGAAGGATACGGCCGCTGGGACCTGAACCGATATTCTGATCCGCGTCAAAAATCTGATCCACAGCCTTGCCGCCAGAGTTGCCCTCAGCATAGAAAAGGGGCTCAAAGGGCTCACTGGTGCCGTTCTCAATGGTCACGGTGAAGGCCACATAATTGGTTAATGATTCATCTAGGCGGGCAGTGTACTCGCTGGGAACAAAATCAGTGCGAGGCTCAGACAGGGTCATGCGCAGGCCGTCAGAATATTCGGCGGTATCGCCAAACTTCAACACGCCTTCAACTGCAGAAGCAGAACCTGCATCCGCAGCAGGAGTCTCAGCAGCAGACTCAGGAGCAGAAGCCCCGGATTCAACAGAAGTAACAGCAGACGGGGTGGCCAGGGCTGACTCAAGATCCTGCATGGCCTTCTCAAACTCGGGGTCGGTTGCCACAGTGTTCGCCACAAAGACAACCAAAACGATTGTCGAAACAATCGATCCAACAACCGACAAAATCAGGGCAACAATAGATGAAATCTTCTCCTTGCCCTTCTGGAAGAGGCCAACAATGCCGGTCACAAAAGCTGCAAATAGCAAGAGCCAGCCAAGGAACATGATGCCGGGAATGCAAGCCAGAATAAAACCTACAATGCCCAGGCCAAGAGCCACCAGGCCAACGATGTTCTTAGGCTTCTTGCCGTCAGGCTGCTGCAGTGTAGCGTACGGGTCGCCGTAGGGCTGGTTCGGGGCAGGGTAGGTGCCCGCTGGCCCGGTTGGCTGGGCACCAGGCTGGGGCGCTCCCAGATTGGGGTTAGGTGTGTATGGGTTTTCGCTCATAGTAGACAATTTTAGATGGATAAGCCCCACTTTTACCCCCCTGCCGCCCCTGCCACCCCATGTGACATGGTTTTTTGGACGCAGGGGGCAAGTAACCCGGGCGGGTGGGGCAAAGACGCGCCCGGGCGTCCCCAAAACTGAGCCACCTTGGTATTCTTAACAATGGTGTTTTCTGTGCAACGCTCCTGCCTCACCGCACCGGCAGCCCAGATCCACCCCACCGCCGTGAAACCCGGCAGGTGACCATCCATTCAGGAGTTACATCAATATGCCAGCAATTGTGATTGTAGGCGCCCAGTGGGGCGACGAGGGTAAGGGCAAAGCAACCGACCTGCTCGGCGGCCGCGTCGACTACGTCGTCAAGCCCAACGGCGGTAACAACGCCGGCCACACCGTCGTTGTCAACGGCCAGAAGTTCGAGCTCAAGCTCCTTCCCGCCGGCATCCTCTCAGAAAACGCTGTACCCGTCATTGGCAACGGCGTGGTCGTCAACCCCGAAGCCCTCTTCGAAGAAATTGACGGCCTTGAGGCCCGCGGGGCAGACACCTCCAAACTTAAGATTTCAGCCAACGCCCACCTGGTAGCGCCCTACCACCAGACCATGGACAAGGTCACCGAACGCTTCCTCGGCAAGCGAGCCATCGGCACCACCGGCCGCGGTATCGGCCCCACCTACATGGACAAGGTTGGCCGCCTGGGTATTCGCGTGCAGGACATCCTCGATGAATCCATTCTGCGCCAGAAGGTTGAAGGCGCCCTGCGTCAGAAGAATGAACTGCTCGTCAAGGTCTACAACCGCCGCCATGTTGAGGTCGAAGAAATCGTTGACTACTTCATGAGCTTCGCCGACCGCCTGGCCCCCATGATCGTTGAGTCAACCCAGCTGCTCAACAAGGCCCTGGACGAAGGTAAGACCCTGCTCATGGAAGGCGGCCAGGCCACCTTCCTCGACGTTGACCATGGCACCTACCCCTTTGTCACCTCATCCAACCCCACCGCAGGTGGCGCCTCCGTTGGCTCCGGTGTTGGCCCCACCCGCATTTCCCGCGTCATCGGTATTCAGAAGGCCTACACCACCCGCGTGGGTGCCGGCCCCTTCCCCACCGAACTCTTCGATGACATGGGCGAATTCCTGCGTACCACCGGTGGCGAGTTCGGTGTGAACACCGGCCGCCCCCGCCGCTGTGGCTGGTACGATGCGGTTTTGGCCCGCCAGGCTGTGCGTATTAACGGCTTCACCGACCTCTTCATCACCAAGCTGGACGTTCTGACTGGTCTGGAGAAGATTCCCGTCTGTGTAGCCTACGACGTGGACGGCGTTCGCTTTGACGAGATGCCCATGACCCAGTCAGACTTCCACCACGCTAAGCCCATTTACGAGTACTTTGACGGCTGGACCGAAGACATCACCGAGGCCAAGACCCTCGATGAGCTTCCCGTCAACGCCCGTAAGTACCTGGAGAAGCTGGAAGAAATCTCCGGCTGCCGTATTTCGGCTATCGGCGTTGGCCCCGGCCGCGAGCAGACCATTGTGGTGCGCGACCTGATCGACGAAGAGAAGTAGGACGGACGTCCGCCCCCGCCTCCCCGTTCTCGGAAAAGACCATTTAAATCAGAAAAACCCACCTAGTTCGTGGGTTTTTCTGATTTAGATGGTACCTACCCGCAGGGGTGGGCAGCCCTACATCTTCACCCCGCGCAGGGTGCGCACCACCATCACAGCACAGAGAATCATAAGCACCACGCCGATAGCCGAGGTGTAGACCACGCCTGAGTCGAAGGCGTGCTGGGCTGAGGCCAGCAGGGCGGCACCTGTCTCCCCGCCGATGTTCTCAGCCACCTCAGCTGCCCCACCTAGGGTCTCGCGGGCGGCGTCCGCGTCCGCAGCACTAACCCCTTCGGGAACCACCAGGTGGGCAACGTAGGCCGCGTTCAAAATCGACCCCAGAATCGCAGTCCCCATGACCGAGCCGGTCTCATAGGCGGTCTCCGAGATAGCGGACGCCGCACCCGCCTTGTGCGGGGGAACAGCGGCCAAGATGATGTCGTTGGTCAGGGTCTCAGCAAAACCAATGCCCACACCCAGCAGAGCAAAGGCCACCAGAATACCGGTATCAGAGCCTGAATCGGCGGTGAAGAAGACCAGGCCGAAGGCTGCCGCGTTCATCAGCAGGGCCCCTGAAATGACGACCCAGGGCTTGAGGACCTTGACGATATAGACAACCACTAGCCCCGCAATAACGGTCAGTGCCAGACCAGGCAGCAGCAGAAGGGCGGCACTGAAGGGGGAATGGCCGCTCACCAACTGCAGGTGCTGGGAGACGAAGTAGAGGAAGCCAACCAGCGAGAAAATCGCCATGAGGTTGGTCAGTACTGCGCCGGTGAACTGCTTGTTCGTGAAGAGGCGGACGTCCAGCATGGGGTTGGTGCGGGCCAGCTGACGGCGGGTGAAGACAAAACCACAGATGGTTGCTACCAGCAGCAGGGCGACGGTGAGCAGGTCGAAGCCGTCGTGGGCAAAGTGCTTGATCGCGTAGACGAAGGGGGTCATGGTCGCCATGATCAGGGCGATACTGACGAAGTCGATGGCGCCGGGGGCCGGGTCCTTGGAGTTAGGAATCAGCCAGAAGCCCAGCAGGAGCATGGGCAGCAGGACGGGCACGGCCATGAGGAAGACCGAGCCCCAGTAGAAGTGCTCCAGTAGGAACCCGCCGACGACCGGGCCCAGGGCTGCGCCGCCTGCGAAGCCTGAGGCCCAGATGGCAATAGCGGTGCGACGTTCGGTGGCGTCGGTGAACATGTTGCGGATGATGGAGAGGGTCGCGGGCATGAGCATGGCCCCGAAAATACCCATACCGGCGCGGGCGGCAATGAGCCAGGCGGCGGTGGGGGCGAAGGCGGCGGCAGCTGAAATAACGGTAAAACCTAGGCCACCAATCATGAGCATGGTGCGGCGGCCGAAGCGGTCACCCATGCTACCTGCGGGAATGAGTAGGCCCGAGAGAATCAGGGGGTAGACGTCGTTGATCCAGAGCAGCTGGGTGCCGCTGGGGGAAAGCTGGGATGAAATCTCAGGCAGGGCGAAAGAGAGCACGGTGTTGTCGACTGAGACCAGCAGCACCGGCAGCATGAGGACGGCCAGGGCCGCCCAGCGGCGGGAGTAGGGGGTGGTTGGGGTTGTGGGGTTGGCGGCTCTTATCTGGCCGGTTGCGGGGTGCATGTCTGCTCTTTCGTGCGGTTTGGGCTACCTGGGATTGGTGCGGGCGCGGTGCCGGTTAGGAGGCAGGCGGTGCGCTTGGCCGCTCATCGGTAGCTGGGTGCCGGGGAAGGCACATTCCCTACTGTACCGTCTGGACGGTTTTGTTTTCAAGTGGGGGCCCGGTAGGGTTGGGTGTATGAGTTCTCGCGAAAAAATCCTCGACGCCTACGAAGCCCTACTCATCGAAGAGGGGGAGCGGGCGGCGTCCTTGAACGCCATTGCCGCCCGTGCCGGGGTGTCCAAGGGGGGTCTGCTCTACCACTTCCCTGACAAGACAGCCCTGATTGACGGGCTTCTGGGGCGGGCCTGGACGCTTGCCGAGCAGGACTTTAAGGCTATGGCAGGTGACCCGGAGGGGGCCTGTGCCTACTATGTGCGCACCTCCATGTACCAGGACACCCCTTTTGATCGGGTTTTTGTGGCCGCCTCCCGTCTGCGTCAGGACGCTGCCGAAAAGGTCGCTGAGGTCTACGACAGGATCCAGGGACGCTGGTTTGAGATGATCCGGGCTGAGACCCCCTCGGACGCAGCAGCCCGCGCAATCTTGCTGATGGGGGACGGGCTCTACTACAACGCGGCGGTCGCCAGTAGCGAGTCCCGCCCCAACCTGGCCCTCAGCGGCGATATGGACGCCCTGCTTGAGGTGGTAGAGCAGCTCAAGGGACGTTAGCCAGCCAGCACAGCAACCGTCTCGTAGGGCCGCAAGACCAGCTCGCTGGCTCCCAGTTCGGGCTCATTCTTGTAATTACACAAAAGCACAGACCCGGCCGCGAACTCGGCAGGCAGCTGCAGGCGGGCGTCCTTACCGTAGAAATTGCAGAGCACCAGCAGACGCTGGCCCTCATGCTCCCGCACGAACCCGTAAACACTCTCGTGCTCCCGGGCAAAAGGCTCGAAAGAACCCTCAGCGATCAGCGGCAACTCGTGGCGCAGGCGCACCAGCTCCCGGTAGAAGGGCAGAATGGTGCCCTCAGCCTCTTCGCGCTCCACATTAATCTCGGCCTGTGAGGTGGGCATCAACCAGGGCTTTACCCGCGAGAACCCCGCGAACTCCGATGAATCCCACTGCATGGGGGTGCGCGAGTTATCACGGGACTTCTTGGTGACAATGCGGAAGGCCTCGGCCTCGCTCACGCCCCGCTCCTGCAGAATGGCAAAGGCGTTGTGGGATTCAACGTCCACGTAGTCAGCCATCGACGAGTAGACGGGGTCAATCATGCCGATTTCTTCACCCTGGTAGATGTAGGGGGTGCCGCGGGTCAGGTGCACGGCGGCAGCCAGCATGGTGGCGGACTCAGCCCGGTAACGCTCCACATCGCCAAAGCGGTTGAGGGCGCGGGGCTGGTCGTGGTTGTTGAAGAAGGAGGCCTGCCAGCCGCCTCCCGCCTGAATACCTACTGCCCAGTCGGTCAGCAGACCCTTAAGGGTCATGAAATCAAAGGGAACGTCAGACCATTTTTCAGCACCGTCATAGTCCACCTTGAGGTGGTGGAAGGAGAAGACCATGTCCAGCTCCTGGTTGGCCGGGTTGGTGTAGCGCACGCTGCTGTCGATGGTGGTCGATGACATCTCACCCACGGTCAAGGTGCCCTCGGTGTCGCCAAAGGTTGCCCGGTGCAGTTCCTGCACCCAGGGGTGGACGCGGTCGGTGTCGGTGTAGATGAGTTTGTCGTTTTCGCCGGGGGTGGCATCCCGGAGGTTCTCAGCCTTGCCAATCACGTTGAGCACGTCAAAGCGGAAGCCGCGAACGCCCTTGTCTTTCCAGAAATTTACGACCTTAAAGAGTTCAGTCCGCACGGCAGGGTTGTGCCAGTTCAGGTCTGCCTGGGTCACGTCGTAGAGGTGCATGTAGTAGAGGTCGGTGTCGCCAAACTGTGACCAGGCCGGGCCTCCAAACTTGGATTCCCAGTTGGTCGGCAGGGAGCCGTCCTCCTGGGCCGGGCGCAGGTAGAAGAAGTCCTGGTATTTCTTCTCGCCGGCCAGAGCCCGCTGGAACCACTCGTGCTCGGTGGAGACGTGGTTGAGCACCATATCAAACATGACCCCGATTCCCTCCTTCCCCAGGGCTGCAATGAGCTCTTCGACGTCCGCCATGGTGCCCATGAGGGGGTCTACCTCGTAGTAGTTGGCGATGTCGTAGCCGTTGTCGTTCTGGGGGGAGAGGAAGAAGGGGTTGAACCAGACCATGTCCACCCCGAGGGAGGCAATGTAGGGGACCTTCTCGATAATGCCCCGCAGGTCGCCCACGCCGCTGCCGGATGAATCCCGGAAGGACTTGGGGTAGACCTGGTAGATGACCTTATGGTGAAAGCTCACTGGTTGCTCCAAGGGTAAGGACGCCGTCCGCCTCGGCAGGGTGCCCGGGGCCAGCTGGGGGCCGGGCATATCTGGCGGTGGTGCGTCGAAAAGACGAAAGAGGACGTACCCACCCGGGGGTGGCTACGTCCTCAACCTTACCTGTCTAACAGGTGCTTGTCTGTCGGCCAGCTGCTATCTGGAACTTTATTCAGAAACCGGAATTTCCTGGCGGCGGTGAGCGAAATCCAGGTAACGGAACTTGTCAGCCCGGTGGCGGGAGATGGTGTACTGGAAGGCCTGGCCGTTGTCGAGCATGGTGATTGAGGTGGTGACGGCAACGTATTCGCCTGCGTGCAGGTTGAGGTACTTGGCGTCGTTGGGGGTGGCCTGTTCGACGGTGATCTGCTTGGCAGATGAGGCGATGTTCAGGCCCAGGGTCTGCTCGAAGTAGGTGTAGAGGGAGTCCTCTGCTGCTTCGCGGGGCAGGTTGGGAACGACGCTCTTGACAATGTAGTCGTGGTCGACAATCGCGGGGGCGCCGTCCATGTGGCGGACGCGCATGACGTGGGTGACGGGCACCTGTTCAACGTCGCCGTCGGTGAGGGCCTGGAAGGGTACATGGGGGAGGACGGCGTCCTCTAGGGCAATGAGTTCAGTTTGGGTTTCGCGGCTGGTGGACTCGGCGAATTCCTTGTAGCTGACCAGGGATGATACGGGAATGGAGTAGCGCTTGTGGTCGATGACCAGGGAGCCCTTGCCCATGATGCGCTGGATGTAGCCGCGGTCGGTCAGGATAGCCAGGGCCTTGCGGGCGGTTTCGCGGGAGACGTTGTACTTTTCGGTGAGCTTCTTTTCGCTGGGGAGGAGGTCGCCGACGCCGTACTTGCCCTCGTCGATGTCGCGGGCGAGGTCGTGGTAAATGCGTTCAAATTTTCCCATGGTGGTTCCTCTGTGGGTTGAGCGGTAGATGCAGAAGAAGAGGGGGAGTGGTTCTTACTGCTATTTGTTTTTTATAGTTTAGGGTTCAGACATTAAGTTTTCGAGGTTTCTGACCATGAGAAAACTGCCAATCGTTGGACATGATTGGTGCACCACTGCATATTTTTATTTTTAAAGGCTCTGACAAGGGGTAATGGTGAAACCAACCTGCCTGTCTGACAGGTGATGTGGCGCAGTAGACAGAGAAAAATATATGGAAAACCACCCTGACGCGGCGTGTTTTCGAATGGTGAGAAGACCGGGGGTGGACGACAGGGCACGGACGACATAGCGCGGTAGCATCACCGCAGAAGCAGGTCCCCAGCCCCTCCCTGCCAGGCCTCCCCGCCCAGTCCGCCAGCAGCTTCCTGGCGCCCCCTACTGTTACCCCATGTGACGGCACATATACAAAAGCTTCCACCAGGCCATTGAGCTGGCATACAGTGATGTCACCACCAGGCGCACCAGGCAGAACCCCCAGCGTCCTGCCCCAAGAGTGCGCCCCCCCGTTCGTGAAAGGAACGCCCCGCGTGAACACCACCTGGAACCCAGCCCAGTACCTCCGCTACAACTCAGAACGCACCCGCCCCTTCGCTGACCTGCTCGCCCGCGTCCCCCAGCAAGAGCCCGCCCTGATTGTAGACCTGGGCTGTGGGCCAGGAAACGGCACCGCCCTGCTCCGCGCCCGCTGGCCCGAAGCTCGAATTCTCGGAATCGACGGCAGCGCAGACATGATCGCTGCCGCTACCGCCAGCAACACCGACCCCGCAGTCGAATACCGCCACCAAACCATTGAGGACTGGCTGGCTGAGGTCGAAGAAACCGGCGAACGCCCCGATCTCATCGTCTCCAACGCCGTTTTCCACTGGATCGAAAACCACATCGACCTCATGCCCCGCATCGCAGCCGCCCTCGCCGACGGCGGTAGCTTCGCCTTCCAGGTAGCGGGAAACTTCCTCGCCCCCACCCACTCCCTCCTACGAGATATCGCCGCCGAACCCGAGTTCGCCCCCTACATCAGCACCAAGCTCATCGACTCGGTCACCCCCGCCGGCGCCTACATCGAGGCCCTATCTGGCGACGGTTGGGACGTGGACGCCTGGGAAACCACCTACCAGCACGTCCTACAGGGCCAAGACCCCGTATATGAGTGGCTGGCCGGGGCAGGGGCCCGGCCCGTCCTCACCGCCCTACCTGACGGCGTCCGCGACCGCTTCGCCGACCGATACCGGGCCGCCCTGCGCGAAGCCTACCCCGCCAGCAACGTCGGTACCATTCTGCCCTTCCGCAGAATCTTCACCGTCGCCACCCATGTCGGCGCCCAGGCCCTCGCCGCCTAGGCCCCAGCGGGCCTAGCCGAAGAGACGCTCAGTGGCCAGGCGGGCACCTGCCGTCAGCGATTCCAGCTTGGCCCAGGCCAAGTCGGGGTGCAGGCGTCCGCCCAGGCCACAGTCGGTTGAGGCCACCACGTTCTCCTTGCCCACCACCTGAGCAAACTGCTCAATGCGCTGGGCAACCAGTTCAGGGTGCTCAATCAGGTTGGTCGAGTGGGAGACAACACCGGGAATGATGTACTTACCCTCGGGCAGCTCCAGATTCTCCCAGACCTTCCACTCGTGGGCGTGCCGGGCGTTAGCGGCCTCAAAGGTGTAGCCGGCGGCGTCAATCGATAGCAGAGTATCGGCCAGGTGCTTGAACTCCAGGTCGGTGCTGTGGGGCCCGTGCCAGGATCCCCAACACAGGTGGAAGCGGGTCTGCTCGGTCGGAATATCCTCCAGTGCGTAGTTGAGGGCATCTACCGCCACCTGAATAAAATCAAGGTAGTCGCGGACGCTGGGCTCAGGGTTAATCTGATCCCACCCCTCAGCCACTGACGGGTCATCAATCTGCAGGGTGAAACCGGCATCGGTGATGGCCTTATACTCCTCTTTCAGCACCTCCGCCCAGGCGTAGATATGCTCCTTATCGGTGGGGTAGTAGAGGTTGCCTACGCGGGCAGCAGAGCCCGGCGACAGGGCGGCAACAAAAGCGCTGTGCGCCCCCTTGCCCTCGGTCGCGGAAGCCAGATTGCGGACGTCCCGCCCCACCTCGTCCTGCCCCTGGTAGGTCAGCGGGGCGACGGTAACAGGGAAGCTGCGGTCGGGGTCGTTTCCCAGATCGAGCTCCGCGGTGTAGAAGTCCTGAAAACGGGTCCAGTCACGGCGGTCAGCAAAGCTGGTGTACTTGAGCTTGCCCGGCTCAGAACGGTGTACCTCGTTGGCGGGGTTGCCCTCGGTCAGCAGCTTCAAGCCACCGGTGCGGGCAAAGGAGTAGTGCCACCAGGCGCCGTAATCCACGGCCTGACTCATGGCATGCCCGTACTCGCCGTCGTTCACAATGTCGATACCGATGTCTACCTGGCGGTCAATCACTGCCTGGGTTTCCTCGGTCAGAATCTGCTGGAAATCTGCCTCCTCGATACTGCCACCGCGGCGGGCGGCATTAGCTTCAAGCAGGCGCTGGCTGCGCGGCAGAGAACCAACATGAGTGGTCAGAATACGGTCGGTATTGATGGGCATGATCTGCTCCTAGGTTGTTCCTACGGCTGTAGACACCACCGGCTGATCCCTTCGAACGTGGCCTATCCAGCGGTGTTATACCTAGCTAACACCCGGTAGAGGCCCCCGGCCAAGACTGAGACAATCTAAGTCAGTACATTTCAAACATGACCCCTAGCGACGCTCCCCCGTCACACACCCGTCAAAATGTACAAGGACAGTAACAAGCCAGCACACACCCTGAGCCACCAACAGACCACCTACCGCCCGGGCAAATCTATCCCTCGTCACCAGAAGCATGGCCCAAGGCAAGGGAAATAAGCCTCACGGTAGGGCCCCAGTCAATATATGAGATTGGTTCTTTCACCCTGTAGGCTCGTCAAGAGCAGGCGTAAACTAAAAGCCAAACTTTCGTTCAAGACTCACAGGGAGCTACAAATGCCAGAACTGCGCTCGCGCACATCCACCCACGGCAGAAACATGGCAGGTGCCCGCGCACTGTGGCGCGCCACCGGCATGGGCGACGACGACTTCGGCAAGCCGATTATCGCTATCGCCAACTCCTTCACCCAGTTCGTGCCCGGCCACGTCCACCTGAAAAACATGGGCGAACTGGTTGCCGGTGCTATCCGTGAAGCTGGCGGTGTTGCCAAGGAATTCAACACCATCGCTGTGGACGACGGCATCGCCATGGGCCACGACGGTATGCTCTACTCCCTGCCCTCCCGCGACCTGATCGCCGACTCGGTCGAATACATGGTCAACGCCCACCGCGCTGACGCCCTGGTCTGCATCTCTAACTGCGACAAGATCACCCCCGGTATGCTCATGGCCGCTATGCGACTGAACATCCCCGTCATCTTTGTCTCCGGCGGCCCCATGGAATCCGGTGAAGGCATCGAGGGGGTCGTTGAGCACCGCCTTGACCTGGTGGACGCTATGGTCATGGCCGTGGACGACAGTGTCAGCGACGACGCCCTAGCCCAGGTTGAAAAGAACGCCTGCCCCACCTGCGGCTCATGCGCCGGTATGTTCACCGCTAACTCCATGAACTGCCTGAACGAGGCCATCGGCCTGGCCCTGCCCGGTAACGGCACCACCCTGGCCACCCAGGTTGCCCGCAAGCAACTCTTCCTCGAAGCGGGCACCAAGATTGTTGAGCTGGCCAAGCGCTACTACGATCAGGACGACGAGAGCGTCCTGCCCCGCTCCATCGCCACCAAGGCTGCCTTCGAGAACGCCATGGCCCTGGACGTCGCCATGGGCGGCTCCACCAACACCGTCCTGCACATCCTGGCGATTGCCCACGAAGCCGGCGTTGACTTCACCCTGCGCGACATCGACGCTATCTCCCGCAAGGTGCCCTGCCTGGCGAAGGTCGCCCCCAACTCCACCAAGTACCACATCGAGCATGTGCACCGCGCCGGTGGTATTCCCGCCCTGCTCGGCGAGCTGGACCGCGCCGGTCTGCTGAACCGCGACGTCCACTCCGTACACGCCGACTCCCTTCAGCAGTGGCTCTCTGACTGGGACATCCGCTCCGGTGCCGCCACCGACACCGCCAAGGAGCTCTTCCTGGCTGCCCCCGGCGGCGTCCGCACCACCCAGGCCTTCTCCACCGCCAACAAGTACGAGTCCCACGAGACGGACGCCGAAAACGGCTGCATCCGTGCCGTTGAGCACGCCTACACCAAGGACGGCGGCCTGGCCGTTCTCTACGGCAACATCGCCGAGGACGGGGCCATCATCAAGAGCGCCGGTATCGACGAAGAGCTCTTCCACTTCGTTGGCAAGGCTTTTGTGGTGGAGTCCCAGGACGAGGCTGTCTTCGAGATCCTGTCGAAGAACGTGAAGGAGGGCGACATCGTCGTCATCCAGTACGAGGGCCCCAAGGGCGGCCCCGGCATGCAGGAAATGCTCTACCCCACCTCCTACCTCAAGGGCCTGGGCCTGGGCAAGAAGTGCGCCCTGATCACCGACGGCCGCTTCTCCGGCGGCACTTCCGGTATCTCCATTGGCCACATCTCTCCTGAAGCAGCAGCCGGTGGCGCTGTGGGCCTGATCGAGCACGGCGATGAAATTGAGATCGATGTTCACAACCGCATCCTGCGCGTGAACGTCTCCGATGAGGTGCTGGCTGAGCGCCGCGCCAAGAAGGGCCCTGCCCCCTGGAAGCCCACCAAACCCCGTGAGCGCCAGGTCTCTACCGCCCTACGCGCCTACGCCTCCATGGTGACCAGCGCCGACAAGGGTGCTGTGCGCATCGTCCCCGAGTAAACCTCGGCCTTTTCACAAAGCACAAGGACGCCCGCCCCGGCTTACGCAAGCCGGGGCGGGCGTCCTTGTGCTGGGGACCTTCTGCCGGGTTGCCTCTGCGTCCGGCCACCCGGCCGTACCCCGTGAGTGCCCACCAGACTCGCACGGTGCTTACGCGCGGGGTGGACGCTGTGCGAGGATCGTGGACGTTCATCTCGGGTGGGTCTTCACCGGTTGCAGTCACCGGACGCTGCGCGAGGGGCGTGGACGTTCACCGAGAGAGTGAACGGGCAACCGATGTGGCTTTACCTGTTGGCAAAAGGGCGCTGAGTTGATATAGCTTTAAAGAGTAAGCAAAACAACTATAGACACCCCTAGGAGATGAATAATGTGGAAATCACGCCTGCACATATCAAGAAAACTGAACTAACCTGGGAACCCCCGGACTACACCAGCTCCTACCCGGCTGGCTTCACCGAGCAGGGGGTGGCCGTCATTGCCGTGGTCATGGACCAGGTGCAGGTCGCCGGGGATTGCCATGTCGGGCTGAGCGCCTTCGTCTTTATCTCCCGCGAAAACGGGGACCGCGAGATTATCGAAAGTGAACCGATTTCTGAGTCCCTGACCCATAGCCTCATGGACCCGTGCGACACCGTCCACACGGATATGCTGGGACGCGCTATCTTGGCTGCTATGGACGTCATCCCCGAGGAGTACAAGACCAACCTCATTACGGTGGCTGCCGATAAGCATTACCTCAAACTGCTGTTCCGCAGGTTCACGGCCTTCCGCGAATTTTTGGAATACCGGTCAATTGACAAGGTCATGAACCCTTACGAGTCGCACTCTCTGGGGGAGATTCATGTGAAGTTGATAGGTACTCCGGCTGGTGAGGTCATGCCGCATTTTATGGACGAGGCCTCGCGCCTGGCTCATAGCGAGCTTGAGAAGAATACCGCCCAGCTTCCGGTAGAAAAGCTGACTGAATATAGCGTTTTTACTGATTGTTCCTTCCGCGCAACCAACAACAAGCGTTACCTCAAGGGCGGCCGTATGGGCATTGGCGGGGTGAGCGAGGACGGCTTCTTCTTCCACTCCCACTACGATGCAACCAACATTATGACCGGGGAGCTCTCGGCCATGCTGGCTGCCTTTAATATCTTCTACCACGGGGGCCGGCAGCTGATTATTCACACGGATTCGCTGGGGGCGCTGACCTTCGTGCTGCGTCTGGCCCATAACCGCTGGGTCTATAACACCTGGGTTGAAGAGGGGGTGCAGAACCAGCAGGTTCTGGACGAGATGGAGCGGCTGACCGAGGCCATTCGGGAGCGTCGGGTGCTGGTGAAGCACATTCCGGGGCATACCGGGCATGGCTTGCAGGAGTCATCGGATTCAGTGTCGAAGATGCACCGGCACTTCCCCGGGCAGATTGTTGATAAGGGGCATGTGTCTGAGTTTAACCAGCGGTGCGAGGCTATCATTACCGCCCTGTCTGGGTGTGAGAAGGCTTTGCGGCTGCCCTGTGAGGACTGGATTCAGATCCGCCCGTCGGTGGTCCACGCCCGCAACCGCCTGTGGAAGTAGCAGGTTCCTTGCCCTAGGTACCATTTAAATCAGAAAAACCCACCTAGTTGGTGGGTTTTTCTGATTTAAATGGTACAAACTGGCCGGGAGCCGGGAGCCGGGAGCCGGGAGCCGGGAGCCGTGGTGGTGCGGACGTCCGCCGCTAGGCTACGTCCTGCTTTTCCTGGCGGGCGCGGCGCAGCAGCCAGATGAAGACAACCACCAGGGCCAGGGCTACCAGGGCGTAGACCACCTTGGAGTACTGGTCAATGACGCCTTCAACAGCGTGCCAGTTTTCGCCCAGAACCCAGCCGCAGTAGATGAGCAGGGCGTTCCAGACGGAGGAACCGAGCAGGGTGTAGAGGCCGAAGGTCAGCGGGTTCATGCGGTCGATACCGGCGGGAATCGAGATGAGTGAACGAATACCGGGGATGACGCGGCCGATGAGGATGGAGGCCTTGCCGTACTTGTCGAACCAGGCGAGGGCGGCGTCAACGTCCTCAACCTTGACCAGCCACATCCAGGCTGCGATCTTGCGCAGGCGGTTGGCACCGATGGCTGCACCCAGGTAGTAGAGGAAGTAGGCGCCGGTGAGTGAGCCGACGGTCGCCCAGATGAAGGCGGCCACTACGTTGATTGAGCCCTGGGAGGCGGTGAAGCCGGCCAGCGGCAGGATGACCTCGGAGGGGATAGGCGGGAAGATGTTCTCAAGGAAGACGGCCAGGCCAACGCCGGGGGAGCCGATGGCCTCCATGACAGAGATAACCCAGTCGATAATGTTCTGGAGCACAAGTGCCCTTTCTACTGCAGGTGCGGGCAGACTACCCGGTGACAAAACTCCCTCTATTCTCCCTTAGAACCCTGTATTTGACTATGGTCTAAGGTGTGCACGGGCTGTGGGTTTTGGTCACGTTGGGCAGGGGCGGCTGAGCGTCTATTAGAATCGCGCGGTGCTTACGCGCGGGATGGACGTTACGCGAGTTTGGTGGGCACTGGCCGAGGTGGGGGATGGGGTGCCCTGCCTTCCCGGTAACGCTGCGTAACCTGTTCACACGGTGAAATAAGTTACCGCCCTCCCCTGGGCATGGGCGACTATTGAAGGTAGAGAAGACTCACCTACCCCGAGGAGCTTTCATGGCCGAACATACTTTTGGCTTCCGCACCCGTGCCCTGCACGCGGGCGGTACCCCCGACGCCGAGCACGGTGCTCGTGCGGTTCCGATTTACCAGTCCACCTCCTTTGTTTTTAAGGACGCGGATGACGCCGCCAACCTTTTTGCCCTGCAGAAGTACGGCAACATTTACTCCCGTCTGGGTAACCCCACTGTGGCGGCGCTGGAAGAGCGTATCGCTTCGCTGGAGGGCGGTATCGGTGCGGTGGCGACCGCTTCGGGTATGGCCGCTGAGTTCATTACCTTCGCGGCGCTCTGCCAGGCTGGGGATCATATTGTTGCTTCGTCCAACCTCTACGGCGGCACTATCACCCAGCTGGACGTTTCCCTGCGCCGGTTCGGTATCGACACTACCTTTGTGGACGGCACTGACCCGGCCGACTATGCCGCCGCGATTCGTCCTGAAACCAAGGCTGTCTACACCGAAATCGTGGCTAACCCCTCGGGTCAGGTCGCTGACCTGGAGGGTCTGGCCCGCGTGGCCCACGAGAACGATATTCCCCTGGTCGTGGACGCCACCCTCTCTACCCCCTACCTGATTCGCCCCATCGAACACGGCGCTGACATCGTGATTCACTCGGTCACTAAGTTCCTGGGCGGGCACGGCACCACCTTGGGCGGCGTGGTCGTCGAGTCGGGCCGCTTCAACTGGGGCAACGGCAAGTTCCCCACCATGACCGAGCCGATTCCCTCTTACAACAACATTTCTTGGTGGGGTAACTTCGGCGAGTACGGCTTTTTGACCAAGCTGCGGTCGGAGCAGCTGCGCGACTTCGGCCCCTCCCTCTCAGCCCAGGCAGCTTTCAACCTGCTGCAGGGTGTTGAGACCCTGCCCCAGCGTATGGACGCCCACCTGGCTAACGCTAAGGAGGTCGTCGCCTGGCTGAACGAGGACGCCCGTATCTCTTACGTTAACTACGCTGGCCTGCCTGAGCACCCCCACTATGAGCGGGCTCAGAAGCTGCTGCCGCTGGGTGTTGGGTCGGTCTTCTCCTTCGGCGTTGCCGGCACCGAGAAGGCGGGCGGACGCGACGTGGGCGCCGAATTCATCAAGAACCTGCAGCTGGCCTCCCACCTGGCCAATATTGGTGATGCCCGCACCCTGATTCTGCACCCGGCGTCCACCACCCACCAGCAGCTGACCGCTGAGCAGCTGGCTGCCGGTGGCGTGGGCGAAGACCTGATCCGTATTTCGGTGGGTCTGGAAGATGCCGTCGATATCATCTGGGATTTGGACCAGGCCCTGACCATTGCCTCCGGCCGCAACCATGCCGGTGAGGTCGTTGGTGTTGCTAGCGCTGATGAGCTGGTGGCCCGCCGTGAGGCTGCCGAGGCTGAGGCTGCTGCCCAGAAGGCTGCCCTGGAGGCGGACGCTGCCGCCCACGCTGCCGAACGCGCCGCGCGGGAGGGGGCTGGGACGTCCGCCCCGGCGTCCGCGCCTGCCTGCGAGATCCCTGCACCCAAGAAGGAGGCCTAAGCCGTGACTGAGATTCGTACCTGGGAAGGCCCCAGCGCACCCGAGCGACTGAAGATTCTGCACGAGACTAAGTCCATTGCGATTGTGGGTATGTCTGACAAGATTTCGCGCTCTTCATATTTTGTGGCGACCTATTTGCAGTCGTCGAGCCCTTACACCCTGTATTTTGTGAACCCGATTTTGGCCGCTAAGGGTAAGGAGGTGCTGGGGCAGAAGGTGTATGCGTCGCTGGCTGATCTGCCGGTGGCTCCTGACCTGGTGGAGATTTTCCGCCGCAACGAGGATTTGCCCGGTGTAGTGCAGGAGGCCATTGAGGTGGGCGCAAAGACGGTGTGGATGCAGCTGGGCTCCTGGAATGAGGAGGCTGCACGGCTGGGTGAGGACGCCGGGCTGAACGTGGTGATGGACCGGTGCGTGAAGATTGAGCACGCCCGCTTCCACGGCGGCCTGCACCTGGCAGGGTTCGTGACCGGCGTGATTTCGTCCAAGCGCCAGGTGCTGGCCTAGCCCCTGGGGTAGGTACCATCTAAATCAGAAATGACCACGAACTAGGTGGTCATTTCTGATTTAAATGGTCTTTTCTTGAGGGGTAGAGGCAAGGAACAGGGCTGTCTGCAGTTGCACCAGTAGGTAGCACCTTCACGAAAAAGCTGGTGAAATAGGATGAGGGCTTCATGAGACTGATCTTCAAAGAAGTTTGGAGATGAGCCCTAGTGATTATAGTCAGGTAGCTTATCCCCGCATGTGCGGGGATGAGCCCTCACCATTGAGTTGGGTCAGCGATGGGTGGAGTTTTCATTTTCGGGCTTTTCTATAGCGTCATAAGAGCGCAACACCCCTCAAAAATACTTCACAAGTAAAGTAATTCCGCCCGCTTCAGATAGACTAAACCCATGAAACTCATTGAGCCTCGCCCCGTGCCCCTGGGTGGGCTGCGGGCCATGACCGTCCGCCGCCTACTGCCCTCCCGCGACCGCCGCATGGTCGGCGCCTGGTGCTTCATCGACCACTACGGCCCCGACGACGTCGCCGTCACCGGCGGCATGCGCGTCGCCCCGCACCCCCACACCGGTCTGCAAACCGCCAGCTGGATCTTCACCGGCACCGTCGAACACCGCGACTCCCTCGGCACCGTCGCCGACGTCCGCCCCGGCGAACTCAACCTCATGACCGCCGGCTACGGCATCAACCACTCCGAATACTCCACGCCAGATACCACCGTGCTGCACGGCATCCAACTCTGGATCGCCCTGCCCCGCGACGACATGAACACCGCCCCCGCCTTCGAAAACTTCGTGCCCGAAGCCCTCACCTTCGGCGGGCAGGGGAGTGGGCAGGACGTGTCCGCCCCGGCTGGAGTGCAGGCCCGCGTCTTCCTGGGGGAGCTGGGCGTGACCGTCGATGGGGAAACCAAGACCGGCACCTCGCCCGTCACCACCTTCTCGCCCCTGCTGGGCGCGGAAATTCTAGTGGGCACCCCCGGCTCAGAACCCCGGGCCGACAAGAACCCGGCAGGAGACGCCCCGCGCCGAACCCTCACCCTGACCCTCAACCCCGAGTTCGAGCACGGGTTCGTGGTCGATACCGGTGCCCTCCTTATTAAGGGCCAGCGCGTCGCCGCCGACGAAATGCTCTACATTGAACCCGGCACCGAAGAGCTGACTATCGAGGCAATCGGCGCTACCCGCCTGATCCTGCTCGGCGGTACCCCCTTCGGTGAAAAAATCACCATGTGGTGGAACTTCATCGGCCGCACCCACGAAGACATCGTCGAGGCCCGCGCCGCCTGGAATGCCCAGGCCGAGAGCTTCGAGGCCGTCACTGCACCGGCGGGTTCCTCTGGTGCTGACATCGTGACCGACGGTGCCCTGGCGGCAGGCCGGGCAGAGGGGCAGGACGGAGCCGCCGCGACCCCGCGCTTCGGTGGGGTCGTCCTGCTACCTGGCGAATATCAAGAACAGCCCCGCACGTCCGTCATACCGGCCCCGGAGCTGCCCAATGCCCGCCTGAAGCAGCGCGGCGACTGAAACTGAGCCCTTGGGTGGGCGAAAAATACTTAGCGGGTCACGGGTTCGATGCGAAACCGTGACCCGTTGCCCTGTGTGGCGCAAATTTCTTCTAAAAATAGCAGACAGGTCTAACAACTTGTCTAATGGGTGGGTGACCAGTGGAAACAGGGCAAAAATCGAGGCGAAATCTCTGCGCGACGCAAGGCCTGGCCGCTAAAAAACCAACTTTTTGTAACGATTTGGTATACATCGTTACCAAATCGTTATAAGCTTGTCGGAGTCCAATCAGCTTCGGAAAGAAGCATGGGAGCCCACAACCCCCACACTGGGCCACCCAGCAGTAGCAGCAACCCGGCTGCGAAAATCTCAAGAAGAGACGAAAGGTACAACATTGCGTCGTTCACTCTCAGTAGGTGCAGTAGGCGTCCTGATCTCAGGTGCAGTCCTCGTAGCAGCAAACGCTGATGCAGCAGCAGAAGCACCCCAGACCACTGTAGACAGCAAATCCGTCATCGCTGCTCCTGCCCTGAAGGCCTTCGCCGCAGAAGCACCCAGCAAGGTTGTAAGCTGGGGCATTCCCGCTTATGTTGTAGCCCCTGCAGCCCCCGTCGAATCAACCCCCGCAGTTGAAGAAGCTCCCGCCCCTGAAGCGCCGGTAGAAGCTCCTGCTGAGGAAGCTGCCCCCGCCCCCGAGGCTCCCGTTGAAGAAACCAACGTCACCACCCAGGCTGAAACCGTAGAGGTCATCGAGGCAGCGCCTGCCCCCGCCCCGGTTGAAGAGCCCGCTCCCGCTCCTGTTGAGGTAGCCCCCGTAGCTGAGCCTGCCCCCGCTCCTGTTGCTGAGCCCGCTCCGGCCCCCGTTGAAACCGCAGCTCCTGCTCCCGTAGCTACCCCCGAGCCCACCCTTTCAGTTGCCACCAACCAGGCCAAGCGCGACGCCGTCGTAGCTGCCGCTAAGGCCGCTGCAGCCGTCAACGCTCAGACCGACTGCACCATGCTGGCAACCAACTCCCTGCGCGCCGCTGGCATCAACTTCCACGGCTGGCCCATGGAATACATGTCACTGGGTACCGTAACTTCCAACCCCCAGCCCGGCGACCTGGTTCTTTACCAGTCCAACGGCTTCGGCCAGCAGCACATCGCCGTTTACATTGGCAACGGCCAGGCTGTGCACGGCGGCTGGAACGGCATGGGCACCACTATCTTCTCGGTAAACCTGCCCACCGCGTCCGCACCGATCTTCGTATCACCCGCTGGCTACAACAGCTAAGGCAACCGCCAACAGCGTCTTTTCTTGAGAAAAGCCCCGCTCCCTCACCAGGGAGCGGGGCTTTCTGTTTGTGGGCTTGGCGATAGTCCCCGGTATTTGCCCAAGAAGCGCGTCATAAATGCGTAACAATAATTATTTCCCTTGCAAGTATCGGGTGTAGGCTGTAGCGATACCCACCGCTCAACCACGAAAGGGAAAACCATGGCAGGCTTTACCACTCGCGCCATTCACGCCGTCCACTCCAACGAAGAGCAGGCCGTCGTGCCCCCGATCTACACCGCCTCCACCTTCGGCCAGCCCACCGACGGCACCGAAGGCCCCTTCGAATACCAGCGCGGCGGCAACCCCACCCGCTCCAAGGCAGAAACCACCCTCGCCGCCATCGAGGGTGCCGAGCACGCCTTCCTCTACGCCTCCGGCATGAGCGCCACCGCCGCCGCCATGGGCATCCTGGAACACGGCCAGACCCTGCTCATGGGCATGCCCGTCTACGGCGGCAACTACCGCTTCGCCACTATCGAACTGCCCAAGCGCGGAGTCGCCTACGAACTGGTCTACGACCTTTCCACCCTCTCCGACGGCCACTTTGAAGGTAAGAACGTGGGCATGGTCTTTATCGAGACCCCCTCCAACCCCACCCTGCGCGTCACCGACATCAAGAAGGTCGCCGAGCTGGCCCACCGCCACGGGGCCCTGCTGGTCGTCGATAACACCGTCATGACCCCCTACCTGCAAAAGCCCCTGGAACTGGGTGCCGACATCGTCGTGCAGTCAGCCACCAAGTACCTGGCCGGTCACGGTGACCTGCTCGCGGGCGTCGCCACCACCAATGACACCGACCTGGCTGACAAGCTCTTCAAAGCCCAGCTGATCTCCGGCGGCGTGCTCTCACCCATCGACTCCTACCGCCTGCTGCAGAACGTCAAGACCCTGGCCCTGCGCATGGAACGCCAGCAGGCCAACGCCGAAGCCATCATCGAGGCTGTCGCCGCCCACCCCGCCGTAGAGACCGTCTACTTCCCCGGTTCCTACAGCGCCGAAGAAGCTCAGATCCAGGCCGAACAGGCCACCGGCAAGGGCGCCCTCTTCTCCTTCACCGTCAAGGAAGGCCACGACATCAAGGCCTTCCTCGACTCCCTCAAGGTCTTCACCTTCGCCGTCTCCCTCGGCGGTATTGAGTCCCTGGTCTGCCTACCCACCACCATGACCCAGGGCGCCTACTCCCCAGAAGACCGTGACGACGCCGGCCTCACCACCCGCCTGGTGCGCGTAGCAGTCGGTATTGAGGACGTCGACGATCTACTGGAGGATATGACCTCTGCCCTGGATGCTGCCTAGGGCGGGGTAAAGATACTAAAGGTGGGCTTCTGGAGTAGAAGCCCACCCTTCTGTGTAAGGGGTCAGCTTAGCGGTTTAGCGGCGAACCCTCGGGGAATCATCTTGATTGAGGTTTTCTCAGTTAGACCGTCGACTTGAATGCGGTCAAGTTCTTGCCCGGTTGAGCGGTCGTAACGAACCATCTGGATTTCTTCGTCTTGGTTGTAAGAGAAGGCAACGATATCGTCTTCCCTGAAAACAACTTGTGAGTTGGACAGTCCTTTTTTAGTTGCGGAGATATCGAAGAGTTCTTTGGTGACGCCGGTGGAAACATCGGTCTCATAGATAGTGTTCCCCAGGTACCAGGACAGTTTGCCATCTTTGATAGCTTCATTATCTATAGCTTGAGCGTGTGCTACTCCATTGCCGTCTTCATGGGTAAGAGGTAGCGGGGCTCCTTCTTCATCAGTCACAGGGACCGCTAAGAACTCTCTTGTTTCAAGGTCGAAGGTGAGCACATCGCCGTACTGGTAGCTACCGTATTCATTCTCTTCAGGCAGTGTACCCAGGGCAAATACTTTTCCGTCCCGGCAGTGTAAGTCGTTCGCAGGGGTATGGTAGTTAGGAAAATTAAGGACTAGTTTTTCTTTTTCTTCCTTCTCATCAATTGTGACAAGAATTTTTTCTTCAACTCCGTCATTTTTGTAATGTCCAGTGGTCGGAGAAATCCCTACGATTGTTCCATCCGGGCAAATTCCTGAATCATAGTATGAACCCTCGGTTGGAAAGGAGACAACATCATCTCCGTTTCGTTGAATAACCTGAGTTGTATACCCCTGATTTTCCTGGGAACCAAAGCTGTAGAGACCTACGGTAGAGCCGTTGGGATGAAGATTGTAGCCGTACAGCAAGTCAGATTTTTCAAGAGACCATTTTTCGAGTTTTTCATCGGTCAGCAGATAGTCTGCGGATTTATCAGCAAAGTGGATTCCTTCTTCTGTCCAGAAAACGCCACCGTTATCTAGCCCGTCCACCCTGATGGTTTCATAGGATCCATCAGCTTTAATGAGGGCAAGATAGCTACGGTCAACGGGGGTCGAACCAATCACTTGGGGACTGAGATAAAGCGCGTATTCAACGTCCTCTAAGTTATTCCCGGCAAGCTTTGCCGCGGGCCATCCGTCTAAAGCTGGGGGAGGGGTGCAGGCAGTAAGGAGGAAGGTAGCTGTGAGCGCGATAAGGCTTCTTTTTTTCATGGAAATCTCCTTACTTAGCTCACGGTATAGTAAATCTCGGTGTGTTCGGAGTCCTTAATGTTGTAGGGGTAGACACCGACGCCGCCGTTGCTGTCTAAATCAATACCGGCGGCAACATCATAAGCGTGCCAGACCAGTTGAGAGCAGTTGAGGGCTGAGAAGCTACCAAATTTATTGACAGCAAAGTTTGAGTTATAAGGGCGACCTAGTAAGTTCTCATTCGCCCAATCTGCGACAGAATCCTTGGTCACCTGGTCAATTTTCACATTGAGCAAAACTGAGCCAGATGGTGCTGATACGTTGTTTCGGCTGATTCTATGGCTTTGAGTATGTTCCCCCTTTTTGCCGGGGGCTTCAATGACTTCTTGGGCTGAGAAGTACAAGCCAGTATGGCCGTGGTCAAAACTGAGGGTATTTGCGGGAGTGACAAAGATGTCACCCCTATTCCGCCCAGCAGGTAAGGTGGGAGCAGCCTGGCGGAAGTCGGAGGAGCTTGCAGTGTTGTTGGTAGTGCTTCCCCGGGCGTCCTCGAGTGCTTCCTGTGCAACAGCGTCCACGGTGGTGTTGTTAGCTTCTGCATAGGCCGAAAGGTCAGCCTGCATCTGTGAATATGAGGTGCCGGGGTTCAGCTCTACAAGCTCGGCGATTGGATCATCGCTGCTCGCTGAAGCGGTGGTAATCCCTGCGAAGGCCAGAAGGAGGGTTGCGGTAGTGGTGGTCGTAGTCTTGCCAAAGATGAGCATGTGAAACACCTCTCTTATAAGTATGCTTTGGATTGGTAGGTAGTTCTAAATTTAGTAGTCCACCCCCTCTGGAGCAAGGGTGTTTGCTTGGTAAATAAGGCCACTTTGCTTTAGTGCAGTCCTGCTCAAAAGTGTTTTTCCCCTCATCTCTGCTAATGACGGGAGTATCTTTGCAGTGTTTTACGTCTCCTCCAGCCTGCCCTGAAAAATATTCGTAACACTTGCGTAACAATAATTCTTTGTGGGGGCTTCACCTGTTATAAGCTTGCGCAGTTACCCAAAATGCCACCACCGAAAGACAGGCACCATGACAGCAATCAACCGTCGTTCCGCTCTCGCCCTCACTGGCGCGTCCGCCCTTGCCCTGGCCCTGGCTGCCTGCGGCTCCTCCTCATCCACCACCTCCGGCTCATCCTCCGCAGCTGCCGATAAGCTGCAGGCCATTAAGGACGCCGGTAAGATCCGCATCGGCTTCGAAGGCACCTTCGCCCCCTGGAACTACCACAACGAAGCCGGCGAACTCGTGGGCATGGAAAAGGAAATCGGCGACCTGATCGCCGCTGACCTGGGCGTCACCGCCGAATACACCGAAACCCCCTGGGACTCCCTGATTGCCGGTGTCGACGCCGACCGCTACGACATCGTCATCAACAACGTCTCACCCACCGAAGAGCGCAAGCAGAAGTACGACTTCTCCAACCCCTACGTCGCCTCAGAAGGCAAGGTAGCCGTCCTGCAGGACTCCAGCCTGCAGACCATTGCCGACCTCAACGGCGCCACCGCAGCCTCATCAGAGACCTCCAACTTCCGCACCCTGCTCGAAGAAGCAGGCGCCCAGATGACCATCGTCACCGGCTTCGACGAAGCCATTGAGCAGGTCCTCACCGGCCGCGTCGACGCCTGCGGTAACGACGCCGTCACCTTCGCCTACTACACCGAGCAGCACCCCGACGCCCCCATCCGCCTGCTCGACGGTGTGCTTGGCGACGCCTCCCAGTCCGCAATCCTCATGCCCAAGGGCGCCACCACCCTGCAGACCGCCATCAACGACTCCATTGCCAAGCACCTGGAGAACGGCGACTTCAAGGCCATCTACGAAAAGTACGTTGGCATCGACCTCAGCCCCAAGGCCTAACCCGGCCCCGGCAAGCCGCACCCCGGCGTCCGAACCGAAAGTAACCCGTAGAACACTATGGACCGCTACCTAGAACTCTGGGCACAATCCCTGCCCTCCCTGCTGCTGGCCACCGTGCAGGTGACCATCCCGCTGACCCTCATCTCCTTCGTGCTCGCACTGGTGCTGGGTCTGCTGGCCACCGCCGCCCGCAACCTCAGCCGCTACAACCCGCTCAACTGGCTGGCCACAGCCTTCGTGTGGTTCTTCCGCGGCACCCCGCTTCTGGTGCAGCTCTTCCTGGTGTTCTACGGGCTACCCCGCATCGGCATCACCCTCGACACCTGGCCCGCCGCCATTATCGCGCTGAGCCTCAACACCGGAGCCTATGTGGCAGAGACCTTCCGCTCAGCCTACGCCTCGATTCCGCGCGGCCAGTTTGAAGCTGCCCGCACCCTCAACTTCACCAAGATGCAGACCCTGCGCCACGTCGTCATCCCGCAGGCCACCCGCATCGCCCTGCCCCCGCTGGGCAACGACCTGATCGATCTGGTCAAGGGCACCTCCCTGGTCTCGGTGATCTCCATGGTAGATCTCTTCCATTCCGGCAAGCAGGTTGCCGCCCGCACCTTCGAACCTTTGGCCATGTACCTGGAAGTCGCCGCCATCTACCTGGTCATCTTCACCCTGCTCTCCATCGCCCAACGCGCCCTCGAAAAGCGCACCAGCCGTTACATAAGGACAGCCAATGCTTAGCCTGAAGAACCTCACCAAAAGCTTCGGCGAGAACACCATCCTGCGTGACATCTCCCTGGACCTCGACAACGGCGAAACCACGGTTATTCTCGGGCCCTCCGGCTCGGGCAAATCCACCCTGCTGCGCTGCCTGAACCTGCTCGAAACCCCCGAGTCCGGCGTCCTCACTATCGAGGGCGACTCGGTAGACTTCGCCGCCGGGCTGACCGACGAGCAGGTACGCACCATTCGCAAGCACTCGGCCATGGTCTTCCAGAACTTCAACCTCTTCCCCCACTACACCGCTGAGCAGAACGTGGCCCTGGCCCCGGTACTCAACGGCAAGATGGGTAAGGACGCCGCCGCCCAGCTCGCGCGCGAACTCCTAGAAAAGGTGGGGCTGGGGCATAAGGCAGACGCCTACCCCGATAACCTCTCCGGCGGCCAGCAGCAGCGCGTCGCCATTGCCCGCGCCCTGGCGGTTGCCCCCGACTACCTGCTCTTTGATGAGCCCACCTCTGCCCTTGACCCCGAGCTTGAAGCCGAGGTCATTCGGGTGCTCATCGACCTGGCCCGCGAAAAACGCTCCCTGGTGGTCGTTACCCACAACATGGCCTTCGCCCGCCGGGTTGCCGACCGCATCGTCTTCCTCGACGGCGGCAACGTGCTCTACAACGGCGCCCCCGAAGCCTTCTTCGCCTCCGACAACGAACGCATCCAGCGCTTCCTACAGATCTTCGAAATGACGGACTACCGAATCTAAGGCGCTGGGGCGCTAGGGGCGGCCTGGGTATTTGGACCAAATTGGCGCCGCGCCACCTGCTTCACCCCCTCATTTCTCTCTTGACCCCCTCGAAAATCACGGGGGTGGTGGGTGTGTCGAGGGGGTGATGTGTTAACACCAGAGAATCTCAGAGGGCTACCGGTAAATTGCTGAGCGGTGACCAACGTCGAGAGCGATAATCTGCATCTGCTGATCTTCAAATTTTACGAGTATTCGAAAATTTCCTACACGATAACGCCACAGGCCAACCTTGTCAGCTGTCAATGCTTTTCCCCGGGCCCTCGGATCATCTAATTGAACTACCTGGTCGAGGTAAGTCTTAATTCTACGAATATCCGGCTTATCGAGCTTTCTAATCGATCGTTCAAACTCTTTTGCCAGCACTAATTGCCAGGCCACATTCAGACCCCGAGTTCATCCCACAATTCCTGGGCAGGGCGGGTCTCACGGCCGTCTTCCTCGAATCGTGCCAACGCCTGCTGCGCCCATACCTGTTCTTCCTGCTGTTCAAGATAATCAAGTACAGCAGAACGCACTAGCTCTTCGGTGCTCGTGCCAAGAGCGGAAGAAAGACTCTGTAGTTGTGCCTCTTCAGTAGCTGTAAACTCAACATGCACGGTCATAGGTTCTCTCCTTACTGTGCTTTCCAGTATGGCAAACGGCTGCACTTTCAACAATAGGATATTGTTCTGGACTTGCTTTCTGTGATGAAGAAGCTGGGAGGGTCGAGGGGGTGAAGTGTTTTAAGGTGGCGACGGACGTCCGCCCCCCATAAAGCCGGTGATACAGCTCTGCCTTTCTTAGACACTTTCACCAAATCGCTCTGTGGCCTAGGTCATTATGTCTATAAGCGGTGGGTTATCTCTTTTTAGTATCGAAATTGAAAACGCACAGGCACCACTTCCGGTGCGCCGCCACGACCGACACCCAAAGGAGGGCAAGGGCCATGACCACCACCCCCACCCGTCAGCGCACCATCCGCGGCGCCGTCCTCGAACAAATTGGGGCAGCAGAACCTTACGCTGAAACCCACCCCATCACTATCTCAGAACTCCAGCTCGACGCCCCCGGGCCCGGCGAAATCCTCGTCCGTATTGAAGCCGCAGGTCTCTGCCACTCAGACCTTTCGGTCGTCAACGGCAACCGGCCCCGGCCCGTCCCCATGCTGCTGGGCCACGAATCAGCTGGCATCATCGAAGAACTCGGCGAAGGGGTCACCGATCTTCAAGTCGGCCAGCGGGTTGTCATGACTTTCCTGCCCCGCTGCGGCGAATGCTCCGGCTGCGCCTCCAACGGCAAGACCCCCTGCATCCCCGGCACCGCATCCAACACCGAAGGCACCCTCCTCTCCGGGGCCCGCCGCCTCACCCGCGACGGCCAGACCGTCCAGCACCACCTGGGTGTCTCCGGCTTTGCAACCCACACCGTCGTTGACCAGCGTTCTGTCGTCCCCGTGGGCGAGGACGTCCCTGCCGACGTCGCAGCCCTGCTCGGCTGCGCCCTGCTGACCGGCGGTGGCGCCGTCCTCAACGTCGCCAAGCCCGAGAAGACCTCCCGCGTGGCTATCGTCGGCCTGGGTGGCGTTGGCATGGCAGCTTTGATTGTCGCCCGCGCCCTGGGCGTTGAAGAAGTCGTTGGCGTTGACATGCAGCCCGACAAGCTCGAGATGGCCAAGAAGCTGGGCGCAACAGACGCGCTTACCAGCCCCGAAGCCCTCGAACAGGCAGCAGCCGGCAAAAAATTTGATGCCGTTATCGAAGCCGCCGGCCACGCAAAGGCCCTTGAAACCGCCATCAAAATCACCGGCCCCGGCGGTATCACCGTCACCGTCGGCCTGCCCGCCCCCGGCTCCGAGACCGTCATCGACCCCCTGGCCCTCACCGCTGAGGCTCGGACGATTGCCGGTAGCTACCTGGGCACCTCAGTGCCCTCCCACGACATCCCCATCTACGAACAGCTCTGGCGCGACGGCAAGCTCAACGTAGAAGGCCTCATCTCAGCACACATCGAACTCGACCAGATCAACGAAGCCATGGACGCCCTGCACAACGGTGCTGCCCTTCGCCAAATCATCAAGTTCTAACATCACACAAACCCCTTGTAAAGGAGCAAGACCCCATGTCACACATCTACGACGCACTTATCATCGGCGCCGGCTACGGCGGTTTGGGCCAGGGAGCCCAGTTCATGCAGGACGGCATCGAGGACTTCCTGATTCTTGAAAAGGCCGACGAAATCGGCGGCGTCTGGCGCGAAAACACCTACCCCGGTGCCGCCTGCGACACCCAGGCCGTCATCTACTGCTTCAGCTACTTCCTGAACCTGCGCGTCTCCCGCATGTACGCAGGCCAGGAAGAACTGCAGAACTACCTCAAGGACCTCGCCACCGAATTCAAGCTGGACGAGCGCATCCGCTACAACACCGAGGTCACCCACGCCACCTGGGACGAAGACCGCAAGCTCTGGGTCATCAAGACCGGCACCGGCGACGAACTGCTCGCCCGCACCCTGGTCGCTGCCTGGGGCCAGCTGTCTGAGCCCAACATCCCCGCCTTCCCCGGCACCGAGAGCTTCGAGGGGGAGCGCTTCCACTCCGCCAACTGGCGCCACGATATTGACCTGACCGGCAAGCGTGTTGCCTCCATCGGTAACGCAGCCACCGCCGTCCAGTACGTCCCCGAAATTGCGAAAATCGCTGAGCAGGTTACCGTCTTCCAGCGCTCCGCCAACTACATCCTGCCCCGCGACCAGCACATCTTCACCGCAGAAGAGACCGCTGAGTTCGTCTCCAACCCTGACTCCTACCGCAAGATTCGCCAGGAAATCCACGACTTCCGCGAAGCAGGTTTTGAGCGCACCCGCCGCGGCACCGAAGCCTCCGCTGAAGGCGTCGCCATGGCCCGCGAGCACCTGGAAAAGCACATCACCGATCCCGTGCTGCGTGAGAAGCTGACCCCCGACTACGACTACGGCTGCAAGCGTATCCTGCGCTCTGACGAGTTCTACCCCGCCCTCACCCGCGACAACGTCGAACTGGTCACCGAAGGCATCTCAGAAATCACCCCCAAGGGCATCAAGACCGTCGACGGTGTAGAGCGTGAATTCGACGTCATCATCTACGCAACCGGCTTCCAGTCCCAGGCCTTCGGCCGCAGCACCGTCATCACCGGCACCGGCGGCCTCACCCTGGACGAGCGCTGGGGCGACGCCCCCGAGGCCTACCTGGGCATGGCAGTTGACCACTTCCCCAACTTCTTCATGATGTACGGCCCCAACACCAACCTCAACCACAACTCCGTGGTCTCCATGCTGGAGCCCGCCCAGAAGTACGTTGTTCAGGCCGTCAAGCACCTGCAGAAGAACCCCGACCAGCCCCTGGACGTCCGCGAAGAGGTCATCAACCGCTTCAACGACGAGCTGCAGCAGACCCTGACCGGCTCAGCCTTCTCCTCTGACTGCTCCAGCTGGTACAAGAACGCCGATGGCCGCGTCATCAACAACTGGGGTGGCACCGTCAACGAGTTCGTTGAGCTGACCGAAACCCTCAACCTTGAAGACTACGGCCTGACCGCCTAAGAACCCCGTTAGGGCGCCGGTGAACCAAGCCACCGGCGTCCTTTCCCTTAAGCAGAGCAAAGGAGAACACCCACCATGACTAACTCCTACCCGCCCCTTGCTGCGGATGCAGCGGCCGTCATTGAGGCCTTCCGGGCCGCTGGTTCGCCCTCCTTCCATACCCTTGAGCTGGGAACCGCCCGCACCAACTACCGGGCCTCCTGCGCGAAGAACGGGATTCCGGCCGCCCAGATGGCCCAGGTAGCCGACTACGACCTCGGCAATTTTTCGGTGCGGCTCTACACTCCCGGTGAGATTTTCGGGCCCACCCCTGTGATTCTTTTCTTCCACGGTGGCTGCTGGGGTATTGGCGATCTTGATACCCACGACGGCCTCTGCCGGGCCTTGGCCGCGGATGCCGGTATCCCGCTGCTGGCAGTGGATTACCGCCTGGCCCCCGAATACCTGTACCCAACCGCTCACGATGACTGCCGCGAGGCTCTCACCTGGCTCACCGGCAGCACAGAACACGGCCTGGCCGTCAGCGGCGTGGTCCTGGCAGGCGATAGCGCCGGTGGCCACCTGGCTGCGGTGATTGCCCGAGAGAACACCGAGGCGACCGTTCCGGTGCTGGCCCAGGTCTTGCTCTACCCGGTGCTGGATTTGACCATGAGCAGCGAGTCCTACCAGCGCGTGACCGAGGGCTACCCCCTGGTCGCTGAGACCATGCGCCACTTCACTGCCGCCTATGTGCCCGCTGAGGTTGACCTGTCAGCCCCCGAGCTGAGCCCCGCCCTTGCTGAGGTTCCGGACGGCCTGGCCCCGGCCTACGTCGTGACCGTTGGGCACGACCCCCTCGCAGATGAGGGCATTGATTACGCTGCGAAGCTGGCCCGCGCGGGTGTTGAGGTGGTTACCCACCACCTGCCCGGTTACGCCCACGGCCTCTTTACTTCAGCCGGTATTCTTCCCGTAGGCCGCGACGAGGTGCGTGCCGCCGCTGCCTTCATTCGGGAGCGCGTCTAGCCTTCAGGCTTGATGCAAGGACGTCGAAGCCCCACCCTTCCTGCCCTCTGGGTAGGGGGTGGGGCTTTGGCCTTTCCTGGGGACGGGGCTAGTCGACGCGGTCGCGCAGGGCCAGCCAGAGGGGGGCGAAGACGTCGGGGTCGCCCAGGTCAACGCCGAGGAGGTTCTGGGCGGTTTCGATGCGGTGGCGCACTGAGTTGCGGTGGACGCCGAGTTCGCGGGAGGTGGGCTCCCACTGGCCGCGGTGACGCAGGTAGGCGGCTACCGTGCCCAGCAGGTCGGAGCGGTCGTATTCGAGGAGGGTGGCAACCCATTCTTCGGCGCGGCTGCGGTCGTAGCCGCCAACCTTAGAGAAGTAGCCCGGCTCGGCCCGGCGCAGGCCGCGGCGCACGGCATCGACGGCCGTAGGCAGCTCGTGCAGGAGCACGGCCTCGCTCATCATGGCGCTGACGGTCGCTGCCCGGCACCAGTCGTTGGCAGCAGCGCGGGGGCTGGCTGATGATGCGGCTTTCTCGGTAATGAGCAGGAGCAGGATACCGTCCTCCTGGAGCCGCAGCTGGGTCTCTTCGAGGGCTGAATCGAGGACGGGGACGTTCGGGGTCCGCTCGAGCAGGGGCAGGACGCGCAGCCAGTCGTTGGGGTCCTCCCGGCCATCGCCCTTGATACCGATCACATGCATACGTGCGGGAAGTTCGCCCATGCCGACGTTCTCAGAGAGCAGGCGGGCAGCGTCCGCATGGCCACCGGCCAGCAGGCGCACAACAGCCGCACCCAGGGTTGCAATGCCGGCGGTATAGCTTTCCCGCTGGCGGATCTTCATCAGCAGCAGGGTACAGACAGTGGCAACCACCTGGGCGTCTGCAGCCGTCAACCTGCGGGGGGACCCCACCATAAGGTGGCCGTAGCTCTTCTCCCCCGAAGACACCGGATACTTGAGAATAATCTGCCCGTTAGCCTCGTAGGTCAGCGGGGCATTCGCGTTACCCTGCTTGGTGCGGTCTTCTGCCTGGCGGAACTTCCGCACATAAGCCTCAGCGGTTTCCGGCCAGACCACAGCATTAGCCCCCGTTGCCGGAAGATAGGCAGCCCAGCCACCCACAAACTGGCCCAGGCGCCGCAAAACCGCCTTAATGCCGTCCGGACGCACCACCTCCCGCACCAGGGCCGTCTGCAACCCCAGGGTGCGTTTCAGCTCAGCCTGACCGCCCTCGTCCGCAAGGTGCCAGTAGGTGCGGGTAATCTGCTGGAAGGTCACCTCATCAGGCACAATCAGCAACTCAAGGCCCTGGCGGGCGCACTCGCTCTGCACTGCCTCAGGTATCTCAGGAAAAACCGGGCCAACCCCGAACCCCAGGGCCTTAACCCCCTTTGCGACCAGGCGGGACACATAATCCGGCACCGCCTTACAGGAGTTCTCAAAAGCCATACCTGTCGTCAGCAAAAGCTCCCCACCCGACAGGTAGGGGGTGGGGTCAAGCAGCTCTGAAAGATGCACGCCGCTCAGCTCATGGGCAGAAACCTGCCCCTTCTCAGACACCGGCACCAGGGCCGTATCGAGTTTTTGTTGAAGTTCACGCAGTGAGACCATGGTCATATTATCCATAGCACACCCCCCACCCAGCAAAAATGCACACTCAGGGGCCCGTCATAATTCCTAGTATGTGGCTATGAACGAAACTGTAAACAACTCAGTACCCCAGAGCCGCCACCTCGCCACCGAGGTCCCCGGCCCCAAATCAACCGCCCTGCACGCTGAGCGCCTCAAGCACGTCACCAACGGCTTCGGCGTCACCCTGCCCGTCTTCGTAGAACGCGCAGGCGGCGGCATCATCGAGGACGTCGACGGCAACCGCCTCATCGACTTCGCCTCCGGCATCGCCGTCACCAGCCTCGGCGCCTCCAACCAGAAGGTCGCCGAGCGCGTCGCCGCCCAGGCCGCCAAGTTCACCCACTCCTGCTTCATGGTCACCGAATACGACTCCTTCACCAAGGTCTGCCAGTGGCTCAACGAGCACACCCCCGGTGACTTCGAAAAGCGCACCGGCCTCTTCTCCACCGGCGCCGAAGCCGTCGAGAACGCCATCAAGGTCGCCCGCTCCTACACCGGCCGCCCCAACGTCCTGGTCTTCGACGAGGCCTACCACGGCCGCTCCCTGCTGACCATGGCCATGACCGCCAAGGAAAATCCCTACCGCCTCAACTTCGGCCCCATGCCCGGCGAAGTCGTGCGTGCCGCCTCAGCCAACCCCCTGCGTCCTGCAGCCGGTGGCACCACCGAAGAGGAAATCACCGCCAATGCCCTGGCAGCCGTTGAAAAGACCCTGACCGAGCGCGGCCCCGAAACCTTCGCCGCTATGGTCATCGAACCCATCCAGGGTGAAGGTGGCTTCATCGTCCACGCCAAGGGCTTCCTGCCCGGCCTGCGCGCCCTGGCTGACAAGTACGGCATCGTACTGGTCATCGACGAAATCCAGGCCGGTATCGGCCGCACCGGCACCCTCTACGCTGCCGAACACGAAGGTGTCGCTGGTGACCTCGTCCTCTCCGCTAAGGCCCTGGCCAACGGCGTGCCCCTGTCAGCTGTCACCGGCCGCGCCGACATCATGAACGCCCCCCACGCTGGCGGCCTCGGCGGCACCTACGCCGGTAACCCGCTGGCCTGTGAAGCAGCCCTGGCTGTCTTCGAGCAGCTTGAGGACGGCGCCGTCCTTGAGAACGCCCGCATGATCGAGCGCGTAGCCCGCGAGATCCTCGAACCCCTGGTTGAAGAAACCGGAATCGTTGCCCAGGTCCGTGGCCGTGGCGCCATGCTGGCTGTCGAGTTCGCTGACGCCGACCTGAACCCCCTGGCCGACATCACCAAGGCTGTGTCAGCCGCCTGCCACAAGCAGGGCGTCCTGACCCTGACCTGTGGTACCTACGGCAACGTCCTGCGTCTGCTGCCCCCGCTGGTTATCAGCGAAGAGCTGCTGCGCGACGGCCTCGGCGTCCTGCGCGAGGCAATCCTGGAAGCTGCCAAGTAAACCCCTGTACGGGTTAGCTCCCTCAAAATAGTTACTGTCAGGCAAACCCCCGCCGCCTTCTGGAAGGCTGCGGGGGTTTGTTGTGGGTGGGCTTTATTCGGTCCATTCACCGCCGGGGATGAGGGGGTAGCTCTCCCGCAGGCGGGCATGGGCAGCCCGGGGCGGAATGTAGACCCAGGCGGTATAAACCTGCCCGTCCTCGGTGGTGACATCGGCAAGGACCCGGTTGTAGAGGTTATCGTCGTGGACGGGTCGGGTGGGGTCAGTGCCCTCTAGCTCATCCAGGGAGGCGGCTACTGCCTCCCAGTCGGCGGGGTCCACAAAAACTAAGGTGCCGCGGACGTGCGGGGCGGGGTCGTCCTGCCCGGGCCTGGCCGGGAGCAGGTAGGGGTATTCACCGTTGGTGACGAGCTCATAACCGGTGATCAGGGCCTTGGTGTGGTTGGCGTCAGCCCCGCGAAACCAGTGGTTATTGCTCATGCCGGGGCGCAGGGTGCCGTAGACGAAAACAGGGTAGTGGGCTGGGGTGGGGCTAGTGGTCATAGGTCTATGGTAGAAAGCTACCCCGCCCCCGCCGACGCAAATGCCCACCTTTCTTTCGAAAGTCCGTAAGTTTTACGGGCACTCGAAAGAAAGGTGGGCACTCGGTTATTCGGCCTGGCGTTTAGCGGGCAGCCAGCACTTGAGTGATAGCCTCCAGGGCCTCCTCGTTCTGCAAGGACGAGGTGTCACCCAGTGCCCGGCCCTGGTAGAGCTCACCCAGCAGACGGCGGGTAATCTTACCCGAGCGGGTCTTGGGGATATCCGCTACCGCAATGACGTCCTTGGGCTTGGCAATCGGGCCAATCTCGTGGCGGATATGCTCGGTCAGGGCCTTCTTCAGCTCCTCGGCGCTCAGGGCGCGGCCGGCCTCAGAGAGAGTCACATAAGCAACCGCCTGGTGGCCGGTCAGCTCATCTTCCACCGGGCAGACACCTGCCTCTACCACGGCTTCATGGGTGACCAGGGCAGACTCGATCTCAATGGTCGATAGGCGGTGGCCCGAAATGTTAATAACATCGTCGATGCGGCCCAGAATGTAGACGTCGCCCTCCTCATCGACCTTGGCGCCGTCCCCAGCCAGGAACCAGCCGCGCTCGCCGTAGTGGCGCCAGTAGGAATCCAAGTAGCGCTGCGGGTTGCCCCAGACCGTGCGGGCCATGGAGGGGCCAATCTTATCGACCACAATAAAGCCCTGGACGCCAGGCTCAACGTCGGCTCCGTGCTCGTCAACCACGCGGGTTGAGATACCCGGAACCGCCCGGGTCGCACAGCCGGGCTTGGATGCCGTGTGGGGGGCGTCGTCCGCAAAGGTTCCAGCGAGTGCAAACTGGGGGTCGTGAGGACGCGGCGAGCACACGGTTGATCCCGTCTCAGACTGCCACCAGGTATCGATAAAGGACGCGGTGCCCCCGCCCACGTGCGTCCGCAACCAACGCCAGGCCTCGGGGTTAATAGACTCACCCACCGACCCCAGCAGACGCACCGATGAGAGATCGTACTTGCCCGCCGGCGGGCCGTCAGGGAAGGCACCCATGAGGGAGCGAATCAGGGTGGGGGCCGTGTAATAGTTGGTGACCCCGTAGCGTTCAATCACCTCGAAGTGGCGCTCAAAGGTGGGGGTGTTGGGAGTGCCCTCATAAATGACCTCGGTGACGCCGTTGAGCAGCGGCCCGTAGATTTCGTAGGTATGGGCGGTGACCCAGGCCAGGTCAGCGGTGCACCAGTGAACGGTGTTCTCAACCTTGGCGGGGTCATTGACGGTTGCCAGCTCGTCCACGCGGCGCTGGCCCGACTCGTCCTCAATCTCGGGGAGCAGGTCGAAGAGCAGGGCGTGGGTGTAGGCCACCTGGGTCAGGTAGCCAGCGGACGTGTGCACCAGGCCCTTGGGCTTACCGGTTGTGCCCGAGGTGTAGATGATAAAGAGGGGGGTCTCAGCGTCAAAGAGCTGGTAGTCGTGGGTGTCGGGCAGGTCATCGACCAGGTCGTGGTACCAGATGTCGCGCCCCTCGGTCCAGGGCACGGCGGCGTGGGCTTCGGGGGTGCCTGCGGTGCGGTCAATGACAATGACGTGCTCAATGTTGTTCTCACCCGAGCAGGCCTCATCGGCGGTAGCCTTGACCGGTACGACGGTTCCGCGGCGGTTCTGACCGTCGGTGGTGATGAGCACCTTAGCCCCGGTATCTTCCACCCGGAACTTCAGGGCCTCGGCGGAGAAGCCGCCAAAGACCAGGGAGTGGATAGCACCAATACGGGCGCAGGCCAGGGTGAAGATAATGGTTTCGGGAATGACCGGCAGGTAGATGACGACGCGGTCGCCCTGGGTGACGCCCAGCTTCTCCAGGCCGTGGGCGGCCTTGGCTACCCGGCGCTGCAACTCAGCGTAGGTGATAGCCTGACGGTCACCGGGTTCCCCTTCGAAGTAGAGGGCTACCTTATCGCCCTTACCCGCTTCGACGTGGCGGTCTACGCAGTTGTAGGCAACGTTCAGCTTGCCGCCTTCGAACCACTTAATCTCAGGCACGGTGAACTGCTCAATACCCTCACCGTCAAGGCCCAGGCTCTGAGGTTTGGTGAAGGTGTGGGGGTTGGCCTCATCGAAGAGTTCGCCCCAGGTCAGGCGGGCCTTGGCCTGGTCTGCCCAGAACTGCACGCGGGCCTCATCTGAAATCAGGGCCGGGTTGGGGGTGGGGGTAGAGGGGTCGGTGTAAACAAAATCGGCAGGTGCGCCCAAGGGTATCTCCCATCGGTAGCTGGCTGTAGCACCGGCGCCGGGACTCGAAAAAGAACAATATGAACCTGTAACCCCTTGACCCCCAGTCAAGTTCCTGTGGCTCTTGGGGTGGGGCTGGTGGGTCAGGACGCCCGGGTTCAGTTTCTCGGCGTGGTTGCTGCGATCGTCGTAGAGCCAGGTCTCTCGTATCGCTCGTGATGGACAAAAGCTCTTTCAGGTTAAGGGCTACTTCTCTGTGGTGCCAAACCCTTTCCATTCTTTGACGCGTGTGACGCCCCGTGACGCGCGTCCGTCCGTCCTGCCCTGTGGTTTGCCTGCCCCAGTCTGTCCATATCATGAACTGCGGGGTTTCCTTCGAGTTGCGGTAGGAAGAACCGCGTTTCGAAGGAAACCCCGCATCTCGCGCTTAAGCCAGTTCGGTGGGTAAAACCCTGACACAGTCCCGTCATATACGGTCAGTAGATTCACGAAGATGCAACCGTTCAGACTAGAAGCCCTAGATAAGCGATGAAGCACTATCCACAGGCTACGTTTTTCCTTGTCATATCACACACCATGGGTAAAAATGCCTGCTATGGAAGAGCTATTCACATCGGTTGCCACATCATCTGAGCTTGCCCACAAAGGGTATAGCTCCGCTGCCCTTACCCGAGCCTGCCAGGCAGGGCAGCTCATCAGATTCCGTTATAACTCGTACACCACCGCGGACCTCTGGCGCTCCTGGGATCAGACCACCCGGTGCAAGGCCCACCATGTGGGGGTGCTCAAGAACAGCAACAATTACGTTTTGAGCCATAGTTCTGCTGCCCTCTGGTGGGGAGCGCCCTTGCTGACCCTGCCCCAGAAGGTGTGGGTGAGTACTTCGGGTGAAGGCGTCCGGTCGAGAGGGCTCATCAAGGTGTCAGGGGGACGGCCGGACGTATGCGAGAACAGCGTCTTTCGTGAGGGGGCGATGCTGACCGACCCGCTCCAGACCGTCCTGGATTGTGCCCGCGTCCTGCCCCTGCTGGATGCCCTCTGTGTTGCTGATTTTATGCTTCATCAGCGGCATGTACCTGCTTCTGACTTGGAGAAGTCTCTGAAGATGACGGTAGGACGCGGGGCGCGTACAGCCCGGGGCCTTGCTGAACTTATGAGCGGGGCGGCGGAGTCCCCTGCTGAAACGATCGCTCGGTACCTGATAGTTCAGTGGGGGCTGCCTCAGCCGTGTGAGCAGGCTGAACTGGTGTGCGAGGGGCGGCTGTATCGTCCTGATTTTGTGTGGGAGAGGGAGCGGGTCATTCTTGAGGTTGACGGGGAGGTTAAATACAACGGTACCTATGGTGATTCTCGTGAGGTCATTCAGCGGGAGCACCGTCGCCAGCGGGATCTTGAGCACCTGGGGTATCGGGTGATTCGGGTGCGTTGGCGGGATTTGCTGGATCGTCCCCAGCGGGTGAAGCAGTGGTTGCTGGACGCCGGCCTCACCTCCGGGCGGTGAACTGCGGGGTTTCCTTCGAGATACGGTAGGAAGAACCGCGTTTCGAAGGAAACCCCGCATGTCACGATGTGGATACTACGATTTGCCGCCGAAGATAAGACGGTTCACCGCAGTAAAGTAGGCTGCGTTGAGCTGCTCGGGGTTTTCCTGGCCGCGGTTAGCGATGACCTGCATTGCTAGGTCTCGACGGTCTGCCCGCAATTCCTGTTTGGCTTGGGCCAGAGCCTGGTGTAGCTCATCGGCGGTCAGACTAGTGCAGTAGGCGGGTGAACCCGGTTCCTGCCGCCAGCCCTCGCTGAGGGTGCCAGCGTCCACAGGGGTAAAACCGGTAGCGGAGACGAGCTCTGCAACGACCTGCTTGTGCTCCGGGTTGTCACCCACAATCGGTAGGGCCAGGGGGCCGCTAGGGTTCTGCAGAACTTCAGCTAGCACCGCATTCCAGGTCTTGATGATGGGGCGACCTAGTTGTTCGGCAACCCAGATAGCTTGGGTTTTGCCCTGGTTAAGTTCATCAATCTGCCCGTTGAGGCCCGGGTAGTAGTTGCTGGTATCTACAAGAATGGTGTCGTCAGGTAGCCCAGTAATCACATCGACAAGCTGGGGGAGGGCTTGGGGCGGTACCGAAAGGATGAGGACGTCGAGGTTCTGCGGGAGGGAGCGGGTGTCACCTGCCTGGACGCCTGGGGCCAGGTAGCGCTCAGGTATAGTATCTGCCCCGCGGGAATTGGCCAGGGTGATGCTGTGTCCGGCAGCTGCGAGTTTGAGGGCGAGGGTTCCGCCGATGGCTCCAGAGCCAATAATTCCAATGTTCATGGTGGTGTCCTTGTCTTTGAGGTGATGGGTTTAGGCTTGCAGGTGTTCCGCTAGGCCGTACTGGTCAGGGGCGCCCAGGTGTTCGCGCAGGGTCTCACCCTCGTATTCGGTGTGGAAGAGGCCGCGCTCCTGCAGAAGAGGCACAACCCCGTCGACGAAGGCGTCAATGCCGTCTTCGTAGACATCGGGTGAGAACCAGAAACCATCGACGGCCCCGGCTTCGAACCACTCGGTCATGTGGTCGGCGGTTACCTCAGCCGGGCCGATGGGGGAGGGATGGTAGTCGATGATGCCGTGGTAGAGAATGTCGCGCACGGTCCAGCCCTCGCGGGCGATCTCTAGAGCCTTGGCTGAGCGCGGGTCGCCGGGGTTGGGCTGGGCGTAGGTGAGGACGCCGGGGTCAATGGGCTGGTCCAGGTCTGAGCTGCTGAGCGGAATGCCCAGTATCATGCCCAGGTAGCCTACGCGCTGGTGAATCTGGGGTTCAACCAGCAGACCGCGCCGGTCGAGGGCTTCTCGCTTGGTGGGGGCGATGGTGGGGGAGATACCGGCGAAGAACTTGATCTCATCGGGGTTGCGGCCTGCCCGCTCGGCGGCATCTCGCACTGCCTGGCGCTGTTGAATTGAGTCTTCGATGGTGTAGGTCGAACCGATGACCGCGTTGGCGTAGAGCCCGGCCATGGCCAGGCCGTTGGGGGAGTCACCGGCTTGGAAGATGACGGGCTGGCCCTGCTTGGAGGGCGGGATCGGCAGGGGGCCTGCGGACGCCACGTAGCGGCCTTGCGCGTTGACCGGTTTGATTTTGCTGCGGTGGGCAAAGACGCCGCTTTCACGGTCGGCGACCCAGGCGTCCTTACCCCAGGAGCCCCAGAGGGCCTGGACGGTCTGCACTACCTCGTGGGCCCGCCCGTAGCGTTCTTCAGAAGATTTCATGTCTTGCCCGAAGTTGGCAGCTCCCCGGGGGTCTGAGCCTGTCACGGCGTTCCAGCCGATACGGCCGCCGCTCATCACATCGAGGGCCTTGAACTGGCGGGCCAGGTTGTAGGGTTCATTCCACTGGGTGGGGGCGGTTGCTGCCAGCCCGATGCGGCTGGTGTCCCGGGCGATGGCGGCCATGGTGACGATGGGGTCTAGGGTGAGCTGCGGGGCGACCTGGTCTGAGGCCTGGGATTCATTGGGGAAGTCGGGGAAGAAGATGAACTGGAAGAGGCCTCGTTCAGCTTTTTGGGCGTAGCGCACATGAGAGTCGATGTTGGCGTAGTTGTGGGGGTCTACGCCGGGGAAGTTCCATGCGGTAACTTGAGCGCCGTAGCCGTTGCCCAGCTGCATACCGATGAGCATTTTCTTGTGTGACAAGATGTTTTCTTTCTAAGTGGAGATATTTTCCGTTTATGGGCAAAACTATACGGAGGAATTCTCCACTTAGCAAGTGTAGGATGGACACCATGACCGAAAAGACCCCCGCTGCCGCCCGCAAACCCCGCGCTGATGCCGTCCGCAATCGAGAAAAAATCCTGGAGGTAGCCAGCGCCGCCTTTGAGCAAGACGGCGTCAATATCTCTATGGACGCTATCGCCCGGCAGGCGGGGGTGGGGGCCGGTACTCTTTACCGCAACTTCCCTAACCGGTCAGCCCTGATTGCGGCGGTGCTTGAGGTACGGGGTGTGCATGCCCCTGAACCTGCTGCAACACTCTTGGGTAGCGGCGAAACCGCTTTGAGTGCGCTGCATACCTGGCTGCAGGCAACTGCCCGGTGGTTCCAGACCTATGACGGCTTGACCGACCCCATGCGCCAGGCGGTAGAAGAAGCGACAAGCCCCCTGGGCATGGCCTGCCACAACGTGATTGCGCAGTTAGACCAGCTACTGGCTGCTGCCCAGCAGGAGGGGAGCGTCCGTCCTGGCGTTACGGGACGGGATCTCTATCTGGCCACCCTGGGCATGGCTTGGGCGGCTCAGCACTCAGATAACCCCGACGCCCTCTACGATCTCTTAGCCCAGGGCTGGCTAGGCTCATCCGAGGGGTCTGCCGGCTAGGGGCCTTAGACAACGAACTGCGGGGTTTCCTTCGAGTTGCGGTAGGAAGAACCGCGTTTCGAAGGAAACCCCGCATGTCACGATATGGGCGATGCCCTAGTTGCTGGGGAACCGAGCCTTGACCCAGCGTTCGAAGACCCCCAGGAGGGCGTCGGTTATCTTGCCCAGGATAGCCAGCAGGACGATGGCTAGCAGCAGGCGGTCGGTGCGGCCGTTGTTCTGGGAGTCGGTGAGCAGGAAGCCCAGGCCCATGGAGGCCCCCAGCAGTTCAGCGGCGACCAGGAAGAGCCAGGCCTGGGCCAGGGCCAGGCGCAGACCCGAGACCACAGAAGGCAGAACCGCAGGCAGTTGCACAGTGGTAAAGAGATTCACCCCGCGGACGCCGAAGGTGCGGGCGGCTTCAACCAGCTTGGGGTCCACGTGGGCTAGGGCCGCTGAGACGGTGGTGTAAACCGGGAAGAAGGCACCGATAGCAATGAGGGTGACCTTGGAGTTCTCGCCGATACCGATCCAGAGCAGCAGCAGGGGTACCCAGGCCAGCGAAGGTACAGCGCGCAGGGCTCCGATAGTGGGGGCGGCGAGCACCTGGGCCCAGCGGGAGAGCCCGACCCAGGCCCCGAGCGCTAGCCCCAGCAGGGCGCCGATGCTGAAGCCCAGTACCACGCGCTGGGTTGAGATTGCGACGTGCAGGCCGAGCTGGCCGCGTCCTGCCAAATCAAGGGCGGCAGCAACCACCTTGGAGGGGGCAGGGAGCTGAACTGCGCTAAAGACCCCGGTGGTGCTCAGGTACTGCCAGAGCGCCAGCAGAACCAGGGGTAGCAGGGCACCCAGCCAGGGGGTCCACCTGCGGGTGAGCAGAGGGCGGCGGAGCGGTCGGGCGGACGTCGGTGGTTCGGTCCGAGCTAGGCTGCGGGCTGTCGGCTGGGTGGTGAGATCAGAGGTAACCGACATGACTACTCAGCCACCAGAGCAGAGACGCGGGCGGGGTCGGCCTTGGTAGCAAAGGTGTCATTGATGATGCTGCCCAGAGCGGTATCTACTTCGCTTTGTGAGGCAACGTCACCTGACTCAACCAGGTAGGGGCCCACCTTCTCCAAGACGGCTAACTGCCTGTCGCCGGGCACATTGTCGATATCCAGGTAGGTGCGCTCCCAGACAACTTGGGCGGTTTCAAGTTCGATGCCGGATCCGTCAGCAAGAATCTGAGTTCCTTCCTCCGGGTTGGCTAGGGCCCAGTCACGGGCGTATTCGTAGACATCCACGATCGTCTGGGCAGCTTCGGGGTCGCTTTCGATAAAGTCTTCGGTGGCGTTCAAGAAGCCGTAGGTGTTGAAGTCGACGTTCCGGTAGAAGAGGGTGTTGCCGTCCTCAATTTCGGCGCTGGCCATGATGGGGTCCAGGCCGCTCCAGGCATCGACGGTGCCCTGGTTGAGGGCGGTGCGGCCGTCGGCGTGCTGCAGCTGCTCGATAGTAACTTCGTCAGGCGATACGCCGGCTTCTTCCAGTGCCTGGAGCAAGAAAAAGTAGGGGTCAGTGCCCTTGGTGACGGCCACTTTCTTCCCTGCCAGGTCTTTCACCGATGAGATACCGGAGTCGCTACGGGTCACCAGGGCTGACCATTCGGGCTGGGAGTAGAGGTCAATCACCTGAATAGGGGAGCCGTTAGAACGGGCCAGCAGGGCAGCTGAGCCGGCGGTGGAGCCCACGTCAATGGCTCCAGAGCGCAGGGCTTCGTTGGCCTTGTTGGAGCCGGCTGACTGGACCCATTCCACCTCCTTGCCCTGCTTTTGCAGGGCGGTTTCTAGCCACCCCTTTTCCTTGATGATCAGAGAAAGCGGGTTGTAGGTGGCGTAGTCGATGGTGACGGTGGTGTCGCTCGCGGCGGCAGATTCGGAAGTATCTGAGCTGGCGTTTTCCCCGGCCAGGCAGCCGGTCAAGAGGAGGGTTCCGGCGGCCAGCAGGGCGGAAGTAGTGGTGAAGCGGGAGGTCAGTGACACGGTGTTTTTCCTAGTGACGTGAGGGGTAAGAGGGTGCAGGAAGGGAAGGTACTGGGGGGTCCAGCACCTGTTGAGGTGGGGGGCTAGTGTTCTTCGACGCCGAGTTCGGCTAACAGACTCTTGCGCAAGGTGGCGAGGTCTGGGTTGCTCCTGTCGCGGGGACGGTGGTCGGGCACCTCGACGATACGGGTAATGGTCGCCGGGGAGGTGGCGTCCGGCTTGCCCAGTACAATGACGCGGTCAGAGAGGTAGAGGGCCTCTTCCACATCGTGGGTGACCAGCAGAATAGTGGCCGGGTCCTGGGCGTGAATATCGAGCAGTAGATCCTGCATCTTGATACGGGTCAGGGCGTCCAGGGCACCAAAGGGTTCATCCAGCAGCAGGACGCCGGGGTTCCGCGCCAGCGCCCTGGCCAGGGAGGCCCGCTGGGCCATGCCACCGGAAATCTCGCGGGGGCGGTGCTGGGCGTAATCCGCCAACCCCACGAGGTCTAGAAGCCGGGCAACCTGCTCGCGGGAGACGTCCTTGGGGGTGCCCTTGGGCAGGCCCAAAGCGACGTTCTGGGCAACCGTCCGCCAGGGCAAGAGGCGGGGCTCCTGGAAGCCGATCGCTACCCGGGAATCCAGCCCGCGTACCGGGAATCCGTCGATTGCAACGGTACCGGCAGTCGCTGCGCCCAGGCCCGCAGCAGCCCGCAGTAGGGTGGATTTGCCGCAACCGGAGGAACCGATAATCGAAATGATCTCACCGGGGTAGGCGGTAAAGGAAACGTTTTCAAGGACGGTGCGGGTCTCGCCGCGCTCGCCGATGAAGGTTTTGCCGACGGCCTGGAAGTCGATTTCGCAGGCGGTGAGGTCAACGGTTCGGGCGGGGTTCTTTTCTAGCGTGGGTACGCTCATAGTTTTCTCCATCGTCTCTTGGCGGTAGCACCGACCCCTGGTGTAGGGAGGTTGCTGCGACGTCGCTGAGCCAAGTCTCTCGGTCGCTCTGGATGGTTGACGTTTTCAAGGCTAGGGGGGCCTGTTTGGCGGGGGCAAGGTTGTGACGCTTTGTGTCAGCCCGTTACCTTTGTGACGCTGTGGGTGGGGTAGACCTTTAGGCTAGGGCTCCGACATCGAACTGCGGGGTTTCCTTCGAGTTGAGGTAGGAAGAACCGCGTTTCGAAGGAAACCCCGCATGTCACGATACGGACGGACGGTCGGGCACGGGGCTTCGTGGGTCGGGGCGTCATACTGCTCAATACGGGTCACAATATGAAACAGGCGCCCTGTGGTTTGCGTGTGTCTTGGTTCTTCGGGCTACACTAAATTCCAAGATCATGAGTCCCAACGTCAAGCTCTGGCTAGTTGGGCGGCAACCCTCTCCCGTAGCGGGGTGCCCCAGATGAGGATCAGGCAGTTATGCAAGTACGGCGCACCAGGCGCCACCTTCGCGAAGGCTCGGCGCCTTTTACTTTTGGGTAAGGACGCCGGTGGCAGCACGGGCGCGAAGGGCCAAGCACCACCTGTGAAAGGGCCCGGTTCCATGACCGAGAAGAAGCGCATCGTCGTCAACGCGTTTGATATGACCACCACCAGCCACCAGAGCTTTGGCCTCTGGCGCCACCCCCGCAACCGGGCGGATGAGTACAACACCATCAAATACTGGACCGACCTGGCCAAGGTTTGCGAGAAGGGCCTCTTTGATGCGGTCTTTATCGCAGATGTGGTGGGTGTTTACGACGTCTACAAGGATTCAGTTGCTCCCGTCCTCAAGGATGGTGCCCAGGTTCCGGTGGGTGACCCCTTCTTGCAGATTTCCGCTATGGCCGCTGTGACCGAGCACCTGGGCTTTGGCGTTACTGCCGCTGTCACCTACAACCAGCCCTACACCCTGGCTCGCTCTTACTCCACCCTGGATCACCTGACCGGCGGCCGCGTGGGCTTCAACGTGGTGACCTCTTACCTGCAGTCTGCCGCTGAGAACCAGGGTCTGCCCGGGCAGATTGACCACGATGAGCGCTACGAGATTGCCGAAGAGTTCCTCGATGTCTGCTACAAGCTCTGGGAGGGTTCATGGGAGGACGGCTCAGTGCCCCGCGACCGCGAAAACGGTATCTTCGCAGATCCTTCCAAGGTGCACCCCATCCTGCACAAGGGTAAGTATTTCCAGGTTCCGGGTATCGCCCTGACTGAGCCTTCCCCCCAGCGCACCCCCGTGATTTTCCAGGCCGGCGCTTCTTCCCGCGGTCAGGCTTTCTCGGGCCAGCACGCTGAGGCTATCTTCATCACCGCCCTGCGCCCCCACCTGACTAAGGTTCTGACCGATCGGATCCGTAATGAGGCTGAGAAGGCCGGCCGTAAGCGCGATGACGTCAAGATCCTGGCCATGCTCTCCGTTGTTGTAGATGAGACCGACGAGAAGGCCCAGGCTAAGTACGCCGAGTACCTCAAGTACCAGAATGTTGAGGCTTCCCAGGGCATTATTGGCGGCTGGAGCGGCCTGGACCTGGATCAGTTCGATGAGGACGAGGCCCTCAAGTACGTTGAGACCGAGTCTATCCAGTCCTTCCTGACCCCCTTCACTCTGCAGGATAAGGAGAAGGAGTGGACCCGCAAGGACATCGCCGAGCACTGCGCCACCGGCGGTATGGGTGCGGTTCTGGTGGGCTCCCCCCAGACCGTTGCCGATGAGCTGGAGAAGTGGATTGACGAGGGCGGCCTGGACGGCATCAACCTGGCCTACCATGTGTCCCCCGGCTCCTTCGAGGACTTCGTTGAGTTCGTTGTCCCCGAGCTGCAGAAGCGCGGCCGCTACCGCACCGCGTATGAGGGTTCCACCCTGCGTGAGAGCCTCTTCGGTGAGGGTAACAAGTATGTGGACGAGCGCCACCCGGCTGCCAAGTACCGCGGTGCTTACGTCGGTAAGCCCTCCGCTGCTGACACCCCGGCCCGCGATTTCCTCAAGCTAGCGATTGAGAACGCGGAGAAGGCTGAGGCCGCAGGCCACTAGTTCTTCTGAGATAAGGACGCCGCCTTGCACCTTCCTGCCACCGGGCAGGGAAGGGCGGGGCGGCGTCCTTGTGTTTAATCTGCCCGGTGGGCGGGCCTTCTGCGGGGGCTGGCGCTTTGCCCTGAGAAGACCTGGGCTGCGCGTAGGGTGAGGGCTTCGAGGGGCCCTCGGGGGAAGAAGAGGAGCCAGAGGGAGGCGAAGAGGGCAAGTCCGGCTGTGAGGCACCAGAAGAAGAGGGGGGAGCTAACCTGCCCGCTGGGTCCGGTGGCGAGCCAGATGATGACGACGTGGGCCGAGTAGGCGGTCAGCGGCATGGCACCGAGGGCGGCGAGCGGGTAGAGGGCGACGGAGAGGAGACGGACGGCGAGGAGGCTGAGGCCGATGATGGCCAGGGCGAATCCGCCGGAGCCGATGATTTCTGCGGTGGCCCCGCTGTGAGGGGCGGCGGTGAACAGGGCGTCGAGGGTGGATCCAGCCCAGTCTGCTTCTATGATGCCGAGGAGGTAGTCAGCCCAGGCGTTGTAGCTGATGGCTTCTGCTGAGTCCATGGGCAGGGAGCCGCTGGCTGTTGAGTCGGGGTAGTACTCGGCGGTGAGGCTGCCTGCCTGGGTTTGGCAGAGGACAAAGTCGCCGTAGTCGTCGCAGAGGTAGCCGGTGAGGTCTAGGTCTTCGGCCGGGACGCTGGAGGGCATGGTGTCAGCGCTGGATGATGAGGAGGGGTCGGCTGGTTTGACGACCGTTGATGAGTCTGATGCGACGTACTCGGGGGCGTAGAGGGCACCGGTTCCGTAGCCGAGGGCGGCTAGGAGGGCCCCGGCCCCGAGGAGGGTCAGGCCGGTGCGCCAGGAGGTCCATTCTTTGATCCAGCGGCCCAGGGCTAGGCCGGTGAGCATGAGGGCGAGCCAGGCGGGCAGGTTGTAGTGGGGTTGGAAGATGAGGCTGTGACCCGGTCCCAGGGCGGGCAGGAGAATCCCGAGGGCTGCGAGGGTGATAGGCCCAAGGAGGGCGAAGCCTGCTGCCCAGCTTAGGAGGGCGGCGGGACTCAGCCGCAGGAAGGGGATCATGATGAAGTAGAGCGCCCCGTAGAGGGTGAGGATAATGGCGATGTTGGTGCCGAGCTGTTCGAGGGCCAGGCCGATGGCGAAGATAGTCAGGGCCCGGCCGGTGAGGACGAGGCGGGTCCGGGGCATATCTTCTGGGGAGGGGGCCTGGGTTGTGCCGGTCATGAAGGCCAGGGAGATACCACCGAGGAGGGCGAAAAGGAGGGAGGGACGTCCGTCGACGACCCCTGACCAGGTGGCGGGATCGTTGAGGTAGACGGGGGAGGCGTAGTCGATGGTGTGGGCGGCCATCATGCCGATGATGGCCAGGGCCCGGGCGACGTCCAGCCCGGTGATGCGGGGTGGGGCGAAACGGGTTGCAGGGGAGAAGGCTCTGCGGGCGCGGGGGCGTGAGGACGCGGGTTGCTCGGAGGCGGGTGCGTCTGGAAGGGCCGCCGGGGTGGGGGAGGAGGTATTCATAGAGCCCACTGTAAGGCCAGCTTCCTCCCGGAAGGAGGTAGGGAGGCTACTTCCGGTGCCGTGTCCAGCGAAAATCAGCCGTGCGGGGGAGAAGCCGGGCTGAGTCGTCCTGCCCCTTGCCTAGAGGAGGGCGCTCCAGAGGCGGCAGAGGTTTTCTGCTACTTTCTGGTGGTTGGGCCGGTTGATCCATTCGTCGTAGCGCAGGCGCTTGCAGCGGGTCATGTAGTCGGCGGCGATGCCCTCTAGCTCCTTGACCATGTCCTGACCCACGATGAAGGTTGATACCTCGAAGTTGAGGGCGAAGGAGCGGGGGTCCATGTTGGAGGAGCCGATGAAGGTGAGGTCGTCATCCACGATCATGAACTTGGAGTGCAGGACGGTGGGGCCGGGGTACTGCTGAATGACCACGCCAGCGTTCAGGAGCTGCTCGTAGTAGGAGCGCTGGCCCATGATAGGCAGGAACTGGTCGCCTTTTTCGCAGACGATGAGGGTGACTTCAATACCTGAGAGCGCCATGTTGGTGAGGGCCTGGAGCAGGGTTTCTTCGGGTACGAAGTAGGGGGAGCAGATAATGATCCGGTTCTCTGCGTTGTAGATCAGGTGGTTGATGAGGCGCAGGTTATTTTCGGTTTCGAACCCGGGCCCGGAAGGCACGATTTGGGCGAGGGGGAATTCGCCGCCGAGTCCGGCGTAGCTGTTAGCGTCGATGTCGGCGACGATTTCGTCGAGGAGGAGTTCCTTGGTTTCGGCGTACCAGTCAGAGAGGAAGACCGCGTTGAGCTGGTGGACGATGGGGCCGGTGCAGAAGAAGCTGAGGTCCTTCCATTCCAGGCCTTTTTTGAGGTTGGCTTTGAGGTTGTAGCTTTTGTCGATGGCGTTTTGGGAGCCTGCGAAGGCAATTTCACCGTCGATGACGACGATTTTGCGGTGGTTGCGCAGGTCGGGCCGCTGCCATTTGAGTTTCCAGGGTTTGAGGGGCAGCATGAGGCGCCAGGGCACCCCGGCGTCGGTGAGTTTACGTTGAAGCTCGCGCCAACGGGGGTATTTGCGGGAGCCGATATGGTCAATGAGGACGTGGACGGCCACCCCCCGCTGGTGGGCGCGGATGAGGGAGTCCCAGAGGGGCTCGGTGGTGGTATCGAGGGCGGTGATGTAGAACTCGAGGTGGACGTATGTGGTGGCTTGGTCGATTTTTTCTGCGATTTCCTGCAGGGCTGCGTTGTTGTCGTGGCGGAGTTCGAAGGTGTTTCCGCCGATGAGGGGGAGGGCGCCGAGCTTGTAGTTGAGGCTGGCGGCAACCCGGGCTGGTTCTGAGATGATGGGGTCGCCAAGGACGGCGTCGTTGCCTTCGATGGCGTCCTTGATGATGTTGTTCATGGTGCGCTGGCGGCTACGGCGGTGGCGGGGTAAGAGGTTGGAGCCAAAGACTAAGAAGGCTAGCAGGCCGATGTAGGGGATGTAGAAGATAGCCATGAGCCAGCCGAGGGCGACCACGGGCTTACGGTTGTAGGGCAACCAGAAGATCACAGTCAGACGAATCAGGAGGTCGATAAAAATGAGTGCGGCAGCCACCCAGGGCGGCAGGTTCGTCAGTTCAATGAAGGGTAAGCCAAGGTTCACCCTTCTAGTCTACAGTTTTCGGTTGCCTCCGCCTCGGCCTGGATCGCTAGCTAGGCATGGGGGATCTTCTTACCTAGGAGGGAGAAGGCCCCTGGAATAGAATGGAAGGGTGAATACTACTGCTTCCCCCGATCATCCCAGCCCTTCGATCCGCCAGCAGCGAAGGGAACGTACTCATGCTGTGATTCATGAGGCGGCTGTGAAGCTGGTGCGGGAAAAAGGTTTTAAGGCAACAACTACCGATCAAATCGTGGCCCTGGCCGGGGTGAGCCCCCGAACCCTCTTTAACTATTTTCAGGGTAAGGACGACGCGGTCTTGGGCTTGCGGACTCCGGCCATGACGGACGAGATTTTACGGCGGGATTCTGAGCGGGAAGACCTCTACATTTTTGAGCGTATCACCCACCTGCTTCTGGACATTGTGATGGACTCTGTTCAGGGACCTTCCTATGACCAGGTGGTTGATTTGGTGTCGGCTTACCCGGAGCTTCGTTTCCGTCTTCGCACCCACAATTTGGCCTGCGAGAGTGTGCTGGCTGATTTCTTGCGGACGATTGATTGGATTGAGTTTGCCAAGCAGGGCCGCCGGGGGCCTTTTATTTACTTCACCCCGGATCCTGCCGAGCCGGTTGATCCTCCAACCCACTACGATGAAGATCTGGTGCAGGGCGGTGTGTGTATTGCCTCGGCTATCTGGCGCTACCTGGATTACACCAAGCGCCTGCCCCTGGGGGAGGCCCGCGACCGGGAGATTGCCCAGGCTGTCCATAATTTCCGCCACCTGCTCCGCGAGGATTAGGCCCCGGCGCCGTCATACGGGGTCACGGGTGGACGCGGTAGGGTGAGGGAAGAGTAGAGTGGCTAGTGGGCGCTACGCGCCTTCCACCTGGAACAAAGGAGTACACCGTGAAAATTCTTCTACCGACCTCTATCACCCTGGATCAAGCCGCCTTGGGCTTGGAATCCGGTGACGAGGTCGTCAGCTATGACCCTGCCGTCAACATTGCCCCCGAGCACCGGGACGCCGACGTCCTGGTGGCCTGGGGCAACACCAATGAGCAGCTTAAGGACGCAGCCACCCACCTTGACCGCGTCGAGCTAGTCCAGGCCCTGCTGGCAGGCCCTGACCAGGCCCGCGCCGCTGGCTTCCGCTCCGAGGCTGTGATTGCCTCCGGTAGCGGCCTGCACTCTAAGACGGTTGCTGAGCACGCCCTAGCTTTGACCCTCAATTTTGTGCGCTTCCTGCCCACTCTGGCTGAGCACCAGGCCAAGAACAACTGGGCAAGTGAACTGGGCGGCCCCCAGGAGCTCCACCCGGCCAACCAGGTCACCACCCTGCTGGGTGCCAAGGTCACCATTTGGGGCTTCGGCTCGATCGGCCGTGAAACCGCCCTGCTCTTTAAGGCTTTTGGCGCTGAGGTGACCGGCGTGGCCCGTTCAGCCGGTGAACGCTACGGCTTCCCCGTAGTCGCAACCGAAGATGTTGATTCGGTGCTTGAAACCACCGATATTCTGGTGATGATTCTGCCCAACTCTGAGGAAACCCAGAACTCTCTGAACGCTGCCCGCCTGGCTAAGCTCCCCAACCGCGCCTACGTCATTAATGTGGGCCGGGGCCCCACCGTCAACGAGGCTGACCTGATTGAGGCCCTGAACAGCGGCCAGATTGCAGGTGCTGGTCTTGACGTGACCGTCACCGAGCCCCTGCCGTCCACCGATCCGCTCTGGGGCGCGAAGAACCTGGTCATTACCCCCCACTCTGCCGGTGGCCGTCCTGTTGACCCCGAAGCCCTCATTAAGCAGAACCTGCAGGCCCTGCGCGACACCCGAGCTGGCGTCGAGGCTAACTGGCGCAACAAGATGAACTAGCCAGTGTGGACAACAGCAATGCGCTCCGTCCGCGGCCCTCTCACTCCTCGTCTGGCGGCTCGTCGTGATTCACGCCAGCCCCGCGCCAGCGGACTGTGAGCGCATTGCTTTCGTCCTGCCCAGTGACTCGAGCGCATCTTTCGCCAGATACCCCCGCGATCATACCGAGGCACACAAAAGGAGCTCCACCAGAATCTGGTGGAGCTCCTTTTATCTTGTGGTTAGCTGACGACGTGGCCGGTTTCGTCGAGCAGCTTGGCCCGCAGTTCGCGGCGCTCGGCCTGGGCGTCCGGGTCGGGCAGGGGAACAGCAGCCAGCAGGCGCTGGGTGTAGGCCTCGCGGGGGTGGCGCAGAATCTGCTCGCGCGTGCCCTGCTCCACGATTTCACCGCGGCGCATCACGGCGATACGGTCTGCCAGGGCGTCGATGACTGCCAGGTCGTGGGTGACGAAGAGGCAGGCAAAGCCCATTTCTTCCTGGAGTTCCTGGAAGAGCTCCAGCACGCGGGCCTGCACCGATACGTCAAGGGCTGAGGTGGGCTCGTCGGCAATCAGGAGCTTGGGCTTGAGGGAGAGGGCGCGGGCGATACCGACGCGCTGCTTCTGGCCACCGGAGAGCTCGTGCGGGTAGCGGTTGCGGTAGGAGCGGGGCAGCTCTACGCGGTCCAGGAGCTCCTCGATCCGCTTCTGCAGCTCGGCTCCCTTAGCGACGCCAGCGAGCATCATGGGTTCACCGATAGATTCGCCAATGGGCAGGCGGGGGTTGAGGGAGGACGAGGGATCCTGGAAGACCATACCGACGTGCTTGCGGACCTCAGCCAGGTCCTTGCGGCTGGGCTTACGCATATCAACGCCGCAGACGTTCAGCTCACCTTCGGCAACCTGCAGGAAGCCAACGGTTGCGCGGCCAATGGTGGACTTACCTGAACCGGATTCACCGACCAGGCCCAGGACCTCACCGGCCCGGATTTCAAGGTTGGCACCGGTGACAGCCCGGAAGGGGCCGACGCGGCCCTGCTTGGGGTATTCGAGGGCGACGTCCTTGAGGGAGAGAATGACCTCGCCGGTGCGTTCGGGGGCGAGCTGCTCCAGCATGGCGGTGGCGGGGCGGGCGTTTTCGGCGGCATCGTCAATAGCGGCGTTGACGTCGATTTCGTCGCCACCCAGGTGGAGCACGGCACCGAGCAGGGCCTTGGTGTATTCGTGCTGGGGGTTGTTGAAGACGTCGTGGATTTCGCCGGTCTCTACGATTTCGCCGCGGCGCATGACGGCGACGCGGTCGGCCAGGTCAGCAACGACACCCATGTCGTGGGTGATGAGAATAATTGCTGAGTTGAGCTTCTTCTGCAGGTTCCGCATGAGCTCCAGGATTTCAGCCTGGACGGTCACGTCGAGTGCGGTGGTGGGCTCGTCGGCGATTAGCAGCTTGGGGTTGGTGGAGAGCGACTGGGCGATCATGGCGCGCTGGCGCTGACCACCGGACATCTGGTGGGGGTAGGAGTTGAAGGCCTTGATCGGGTCGGGCATTTCGACCAGTTCAAGCATTCTGATGGCTTCGGTCTTAGCGTCTGCCGGGGAGATGTCCTTGTGGATTCGCAGGGTTTCAACGATCTGGTCGCCGACGGTCATGACCGGGTTCATGGCGGTCATGGGTTCCTGGAAGATCACGGCGACTTCTTCACCGCGGACGTTCAGGAGCTCGGTGTTGGAGAGGCCGATGAGTTCGCGGCCGTTGAGCTTGACGGAGCCGGTGACGCGGGCGTTCTTGGGCAGCAGGCCAATCATACCCATGGAGGATACGGACTTACCGGAGCCGGATTCACCCACAATGGCGAGGACCTCGCCTGCGCGGACCTCGTAGTTGAGGTTCATGGCGGCGGGAACCCATTTGCGTTCGACGCCAAAGTCGACGCTGAGGTTTCGAACTTCAAGCACCGGCTGGCCGGTGGGCTGAGTTGTAGTATTCACTGGTTTTCCCAACTCTTGGTGGTCTTGTCTAGGAGTCTGGTGTGGTGGGGCGGTCTCATCTGAGAGAATCTAAGACTATGAAGTCTCAGTATGTGCAGAACCCTCCGGTTATTTTTCGAGTGAGAACAGCTCCCTTCTATACCTGGTGCTCGGCGCTGGTGGTTGCAGTGGTTTTAGTGACCCTTGCAGTCAGCGGCGGGGTAGGTGCCCTGGTGACCAGGGGGTGGGGAGTGGTCTTCTTGGGCTATGCGGTGTGGTATGTGCTGGGTCGGCCCCATGTGGTGGTCGACCGGCATGATGTAAGGGTGGTTAACCCTTTTGTGACCCACACCGTGAACTATGCGGCCCTGATTGATATTTCAACCCGGTACCATCTGACCCTGGTGACCCCGACGAGGGGGTATCAGGCTTTTGGTATTCCGGCAGGTGGCATGGTGGCTTCTTTGAATGCCCATAAGCAGGATTTGAAGAATTTGCCGTCCATTACCTTCGGGGAGGGCGGTTCGATGAGGACCTCTGACCTTCCGAATTCTTCTGCCGGTGCGGCGGCTTTGGTGCTGCGCGGTTACTGGCAGGAGTTGGTGGAGGACGGGGCCTTGGATCAGGTTCAGCCGGTGCAGATAAGCCGGGTGGACGTCCGCGGCTCGGTTGTTTTTGCGGTGCTGCTAGTTGCGGCGGTGGCTGGTCTGATGGTGTAGGCCTGACCGGTTAGTTCTGCGTTTCTCTATTCTGTTGTGATGTGGCGGTGAGTGCGGTTGCGCTCACCGCCACTGTCGTGATGGGAGCCTTCCCTTATCGGTTCTCGCCCGAGGGGCCTGCCTGGCCGTCAAGATTCTGGTCGAGGGAATCTGAGGTTCGGCTGCTGTCGGGGGTTTCGATTTCTGAGGCAAGGGTGGTTGCGGCGACGGCTGCAGCCGGTGCTGCGGTGCCGTCGATGCCTACCCCGTTTTCGGCGGAGTGGGCGGTGCGTTCCTTTGCCTTCTTGGGGTTGAACTTCTTCTGACGGGGGTCGAAGGCGTCACGCAGGCCGTCGCCGACGAAGTTGACGGCCAGGGAGATCGCCAGGATGAAGAGGCCGGGGAACCAGAAGAGCCAGGGGCGGGTGGCGAAGGCTGACTGGTTTTCTGAGATCAGGGAGCCCAGGGACCAGTCGGGGGCCTTGATACCGAAGCCCAGGTAGGAGAGGGCGGTTTCGGTGAGGATTGCGGCACTCATCATCAGGGACACGTTCACGGTGACCACGCCGATGGCGTTGGGCAGGATGTGCTTGAAGATGATACGCAGGTCGGAGGCACCGGCTAGGCGGGCGGCATCGACGAATTCCCGTTCACGCAGGGACAGGAACTCTGCGCGGACCAGACGGGCCAGGGAGGACCAGAAGAGCAGGCCGACGACGACGCCGAACATGATGGTGTTCCAGATGCCCTGGAAGTAGCTACCGGCCAGCTTACCGAGAACTGCGGTGAGCAGGATCAGGGGGATGATGATGATCATGTCGGTGAAGCGCATGATGACAGCTTCAATCCAGCCCCGGTAGTAGCCTGCCAGGCCGCCGAAGAGGACGCCCAGGAAGCCTGCGATGGAGGTGATGAGGAAGACCACCAGGAAGGAGTTCTGAACACCGCGCATGGTCATGGCGAAGAGGTCACGGCCGGTGGTGTCCTGGCCGAACCAGTGCTGGCCGTTGGGGGCTGCACCGTTGACGATGGGGTTCATCTCGGTGTAGGTGTACTTCCACCAACCGGGGATGGGACCGACGCCGATGGAGGTGACGGCCAACAGGAGGATACCGATGAGGATGCAGAGGGAGATGACCGCGCCGGTGTTCTGGCGGAAGCGTTTGCGGACGATCTGGCCCTGGGTCTGGCCGACGGACTCTTGGGCCCGGATGTCGATGTTGGTTTCGACGGAACGGAGGGCCGTGGTTTCGGTGGTGGGCTCTTTGCTGGAGCCGAGGTTCTGTTCGTTTGTGCTCATTATGCTTTCACCCTCACGCGCGGATCGAGTGCTGAGTAGAGAAGGTCAGCAACCAGGTTGAAGACGAGCGCCATGATACCGGTGATCAGGAAGACGCCCATGACGGGGGCTGCGTCGGTCATGTGCAGGGCGTCGAGGAAGAGGGTACCCATGCCCTTGAAGGCGAAGATACGCTCAGTGATCGCGGCGCCGCCGATGATGCCGCCGATATCCATGGCGATGATGGTGGCCAGGGGAATCAGGGCGTTGCGGAAGGCGTGCTTCATGACGACGGTGCGCTCTGAAACACCCTTAGCGCGGGCGGTGCGGATGTAGTCCTGGTTCATGATTTCGAGCATGGAGGCTCGTGAGTAGCGTGAGTAGGACGCCAGCGAAATCAGGGTCAGGGCGATGGTGGGGAGCAGGATGTGGGTCATGGTGTCGATACCCATGATCCAGAAGTCACCCTGCAGGTTGGGGGTTGAGGCGTTGGCGGTGGGGATTGGACGGCCCTTAATGCGGCTGTTGGCAATGTAGGAGGGCCAGGCCTGCATGAAGCGGTCGGCGATGATCAGCAGGGCCATGACGAGGCCGGTGAGCAGGCCGACGCGGGCGCCCTGGCCCTTGTCGTAGCCACCGGCGATGTAACCGGCGATGACACCCAGAACCATGAAGGCAGCTGCGATGACGACGGTCATCAGGAAGGTTGCCTGGTTGAGGAGTCCCTGGATGGGGAAGTAGGCTACGACGCCGACGACGACCATGGCCAAACCTGCTGCCAGGGCGCGGCGGTTACGCAGGCCGGATACCAGGATGGTGAAGATGACGGCTGCTGCAACGCCCAGGGGCAGGATGAAGGGCAGACCCAGGAAGGGAGTGCGGAACCAGAGGGTGCTGGAGACGAAGATGATGGCGCCAGCGGTAACGGCAAAGCCGAGTAGGCCCATGAGGTAGCGGGTCTTCTGCTTGCCGAAGGAGGCGGCGTACCAGAAGAGACCTGCGATGAGCGAGATAATCAGCGTTGTTGGAATCGTCAGGCTCGGGTTTCTGAGGAAGTCGTTGAAGCCAATGGCTACGAATTCCTTGAGCAGCACTGCAATCCAGAAGGAGGGCAGGGAGAAGAAGAGGAAGCTTGCGAAGGTGATGGTGTAGTCCAGGCCTGAGTACTGGCGCAGCGCTGAGACAATACCGAGGCTCACACCTATCAAGATAGAGAGGATGGTTGCGGCAACGACCAGGGTCAGGGTCTGGTAGATCGCGTTGGAGAGCAACTGGGTGACGGGGGTGCCAGCAAGGTTCTGGCCGAAGTCGCATTTGCCTGCGAAGCAGCCAAGGACGCCGCCGAGCCACTTGAAGTAGCGGAGGGGGGCGGGGGTGTCGAGATCAAGGGCCGCAATACGCTGGGCGATGAGGGCCTCTTTGTTAGGGGCAGTTGATACTCGGAGCTCTTCGAGGGGATCGCCCGCGATGGCAACGAGGTTGTAGATGAGGAAGGATGCACCGAAGAGGATGAATACAGCGGTGATCAGTCGCCTCACAGAATACATGAGCATGATGAGTCCTGATGGGGTAGTGGGGCGTGTGCGTGGGGTACACGGTAGTTTACTCAACACCCAGAAGGCGCGGACGCTCATGAGCGTCCGCGCCTAGGGCTGTTACAGGCATGAACCGGTCATTGTCTGTAATGACGTGAGCGTTAATCGACTACTCGGCGATGTCCCACTCTTCGATGTTCCAGGTCAGGGGCTGCTGGCCGGGCTTGGGCTTGACGCCGGTGACGTTGTCAGCCACGGAGGTAACAGCGATGGACTGGAAGAGGGGGAGACCGTAGCCGTCCTTGAAGGTTTCGGCGTCAGCCTGCATCTTCAGTTCGTCGATACGGGCCTGGTCGGTGGTCTTCATGAGCTCGTCAGCAGCTGCGTTCACGATTTCGTTGTTGTAGCTGGTGAAGTTGGAGGATGAGCCTGCTGCGAAGATCTGACCCAGGGAGGAGTTGCCAACACCTGAGGAAACCCAGCCGAAGATGGAGGCTTCGTAGTCGCCACCTGACAGCAGTGATGACCACTGCTCGCTACCGGCGTCTTCAACGATGAAGCCGGCCTTCTCAGCGGATTCCTTGATCATCTGGAAGGAGTTGACGCGGTTGGGGTTCTTGGAGTTGTAGAGAATGCGGATGGTGGGGGTCTGACCGCCCAGCAGTTCCTTAGCCTTCTCGATGTTGGCGTCCATGTTGTCGAGGGGGTACTCGGAGGAGTTGTTGGTCTCGACGGTCTTGGCGTAGTTTGCAGCGTCGGATGCTACGTAGAGCTGGGAGTTGAGAACCTCAGCCTCAGCGTCCATGGGCTTGATCAGCTTGTCGAGGATGTCCTGACGGGGAACGGTCAGGAGGAAGGCCTTGCGGACGTTGACGTCAGCGAAGGGGGAGCCTTCCTTCATGTTCAGGTCCAGGTGGTCGTAGGCCTGGTCAGGCTGGGTAACGGTGGTGACGCCGTCCATCTCGTTCAGCTGGGTGATGGTGTCAACTGAAGCCTGGGGAGCCATAGCGGTGATTTCACCGTTCTTCAGAGCCTGGATCTGAGCGTTGACGTCAGGCAGAACCTTCAGAACAACTTCGCCGATGGCAGGCTTGGTGTCACCCTGGTAGTTGGGGTTAGCGGTCAGGGTGATGGACTGGTTTTCTTCAACAGCGGAAACCAGGTAGGGGCCGTTGCCGACGGTCAGGTTCTCAGCAGGCATGGTGGTGGTGTTGTAGCCGGTGTTCCATGCTTCTGCAATCTTCTTGAGGTCTTCGTTCTCTGCACCGGGCTCGGCGGTTTCGAGGACCTCAACCAGCTTGGCTTCGTCCATGCCAGCCAGTTCAGCAACAACGTGGGCGGGCTTGCCAATGTCGTAAGCGATTTCCCAGTCAGCGAAAGCAACGGGGTAGTTGAAGGTGATGGTGCGGCCGTCTTCGCCCATGGTGGGCTTGCCAGCGCCACCCAGACCTGCGGTTTCACCAGCGTAGTCGAAGTAGGTCAGTTCGCCGTCTTCGCTGTTGAAGTAGCCGGACTGTGAAGCCCAAGCCAGGAGGAGGTCACCCTTATCGATCTCGTTACCATCTGACCACTTCTGGTCGTCATTGACCTTGTATTCGACCTTGATGCCTTCGCCCTCTTCGGTCATGGTGTAGCTACCGAACCATTCGTTCTTCTTCAGATCGAAGGTGTCGGTGATGGTCAGGAAGCCACGGTGGGTCATCTGGGCGATGATGCCGTTGGTGTCTGAGTTGCCTTCTGCAGTGCCGGAGTTCAGTGATGAGAAGACGTTGGTGATCGCGATGGATACTGACTTGTCACCGGCGGCAGTGTCGCCACCATTGGCGGTGGTGCCGGTGTTGGTGCTTGCGCATGCGGACAGGGCAAGAGCAGCAACAGCTGAAAGGCCGATCGCTGAAGTAATGCGGTTCTTGCGCATTGAGTGTCTCCTTGGTGAGGGGAAAGTGTATGTTTCGGTGTGCTGCCTGCCGACGAATCTGTCGCAGTAGGCCCCAGCACCGCAAGCGGTGTGGTGGGTCACACGCTGTGTACGTCCTATACTAGGGCACCAGATAGGTTCTGCGCCACATGAAACTAAACTTCTGGGGTAAAAACTCTTCAATAAACGTAAATTTTTTGTAAACTGAGAAACATTTTATCTAGTCAGAGTGGGTTTTGTGGGTTTTATAGACTGACTCGCACAGATTGGCGCAGGTGTCTACAAAACCTCGCTACCCCCTTGGGCTGTCTCAGAAGTTTCCTGCTTAGACAGGCGTTATCGCAGGTATTTCACCATGTGTACATGCTCAATTCCTGCCTCAAGGTAATGCTCACCAACCTGCTCAAAACCTGCCGCCCCATAGTAGTTATTTTTCAAATATGCCTGGGCACTAATAGAAATTTTTGAAGCGTCCGTATTGTGAGCAATCCATTCGATTCCTGCGTCCAAAAGTTTGCGGCCCAAGCCCGTGCCCCGGGCGTCCTGACGAACCGCAACCCGCGCCAGGGTCCATGTGCCCGGCTCTGCAGGATGGGAGGCATCTGAGTATTTACCCAGATCAAACATGCGCAGGTAGGCAAGCACCTCGCCGTCCTCAGTGGTCCTAAAGAGATGCAGGGCAGACCTATCTGCGCGATCAATCTCGTTTTCCTCAGTAATTTTCTGCTCCACCACGAAGACCTGGCCCCGCAGAATATAGATTTCGTTGAGTTCCTCAAGGGTCAGCTCATGAAAGGCTTTGACGGTAAACATTCCCCCAGTTTAAAACCAGCCCCACCTCGGCAGGGAAATATCTCAGTGCATGAAAAGCCCCGCCCCTCAGAACTGAGAGGCGGGGCTGAGAAGGCGTAGGCGCCTACTACTTGGTGGTGACCTTTACCAGGTCATCACCGGGCTGGACGTTACCGGTGGCACCATCGACCGCGGCGAAGCGGTTGGTGTTGGTGACCAGTACCGGGGTAACCAGGCTGTAGCCTGCGGCCTTGATGACCTCGGGATCGAAGGTCAGCAGGGTGTCGCCAGCAGAAACCCGCTGGCCCTTTTCAACCTTGACGTCGAATCCTTCACCGTTCAGGTTGACGGTGTCGATACCGACGTGAATCAGGAGCTCCACCCCGTTATCCAGCTTCAGGCCGATAGCGTGGCCAGAAGGCATGGTGACGGTGACCTTGCCGTCGGCAGGAGCGACAACAGCCTTGCCGGTGGGCAGGATCGCAGCGCCCTTGCCCAGCTTTTCAGCGGCAAAGATGGGGTCGGGAGTCTCAGACAGGGGCAGGGCCTGGCCCTCCAGCGGGGAGGGGATGGTCAGGACGGTGCCAGCTTCAGGAGCTGCCACAGCTTCAGCGGCGGCCGGGGCGGCTACACCGGCTGCCGCGCCAGCAGAAGCCGCTGCCTGGACGTCCTGGCCCTTGGCCTCGGCGGTAGCTGCAACCTTCGCTTCAGCTTTCTGGGCCTTGGACTCGTAACCGAAGACCAGCACACCGGCCATAGCGCCGAAGAAGGCGATTGCCAGGCCAATCATGTAGAGGTACCAGGGCTGCATGGCGGGGATTGAAATCAGGGAGGTGAAGGCAAAGGCGTAGGACTTAACACCCAGGGCGGAGATAGTGGCACCACCGATAATGGCAGGAACCAGAATCAGGGGGAAGACGCGCTTGTAGCGCAGGACGACGCCGTAGAGGGAGGGCTCAGAAATACCACCGAGCAGACCGGAGGCAGCTGCGCCGACGGCGGTCTGGCGGAGTTCCTTGTTGCGGCGGGCAACGATGGCAACACCGGTGACAACGCCGAAGACAGCGAAGTTGTAGGCGCCCATGGGGGACTGGATGAAGTCCACGCCGTCGGTCTGCAGGTTGTTAATCATGACGGCGTTCAGGGGCCAGTGCAGGCCCAGGGGAACCATGAAGAGGTAGAGACCGGCGATAAGACCGCCAACCAGCCAGGGCATGGAAGCGTTGACGCCACCGATGAAGTCAGAGATAGCCAGAGCGAACTTAATGCCGATGGGGCCGATAATGAAGGCGGTCAGGGGGACCAGGATCATGACGGAGAGCATGGGCACGAAGACCATGTGCAGCATGGTGGGGATGACCTTCTTCAGGAAGCGCTCCAGGGGAGCCAGCAGGGCAGCTGCGAAGAGGGGCGGGAAGATCTGGCCGGTGTAGTTCATAACGTAGAGCGGCAGGTCAAGGCCCAGGAAGGGGACGTTGACGACGCCGTCGGTGGCGATTTCGTTGAAGCCCTGGAAGGTGCCGGTCATCAGGGCTGCAGGAATAGCTGCACCGACCCACATGTTGGCGCCCAGGCGCTTAGCTGCGGTTGCACCCAGCATGATGGGCATGAACTGCAGGACGGACAGGGACGCTGCAAGAAGCAGGAACCAGAAGGGGAAGGCTGCGCGCCACTCGTTCAGCATGGCTGCTGCTGCGTCTGCATCGGCCAGGCGGGGGCCGTTCACGATGTCAATGTTGACGACCTTACCGGTGAGGTCGGTGTACTGGCCGAAGTAGCCGAGCTGCTGCATGAAGACGATGAGGGTCAGAATCATGGAGGTGCCCAGCAGCGCCCAGAGGATGGGGCGGAAGGAGTCTGAGAGGACGTCGAAGACGCGGGTAATGGGGCTGGCCTTCTTCTCGTCGCCAGAACCCTGATCGGCAGATTCGCCAACGGCACCCATGCCGGGGAGCTTGAGCATTTCGTTGTAGACAGCTTCAACCTTATCGCCCAGGACGACCTGGGTCTGGCCGGACTGCTCGATAACGGAGAGGACGCCGGGTACCTTCTCGAGGCTGGCGGAGTCGATGGACGCCTTGGATTTGGGGGTGACGCGCAGGCGGGTCGCGCAGTGGGTGAAGTGAGAGATGTTCTCGGGGCCGCCGAGGCCCTCAAGGATCTTCTCGCCCATCTGTGAGTTATTCACGGGTCTTGCCTTACTTGTGTGCGGCTTGCTACCTGCTGGTGGGGCCAGCTAGTTAAACAAAAAGACCCGAGTTGCTGATCCTGCTCCTGCCCAAGGTGGGTAGAGGAGTCCCCAAAAACTGCCGGGCTAATCCCGTGCTGGGGTAATCGCAACTCAGGTCTTGCCTGCTAACCAGTAACAATCCTGATGATTAGTTTTCGCGTGTGGGGCCGTAGCCCCGCTCACGTCCAAGATTACTCCGCTGGGCTGGGGTTGGCAAGCAGATGGGAGAGACTCAGGATTTTAGGACGCTTGGGTAGCGGCAACAAGCGCAGGGTGCTTGGTACGGAGCCAGGCGGAGTGTAGGCGGTAGTTGACTTCCAAGAGGAGGCAGCCAAGGGCAGCTGAACCTGTAGTGGCAAGGAGATATGCCCCAGATGGAATAGTGAAGAGGTGGTACCAGAGGGAGGGCGGTAGCAGCAGGACCACAGCCAGACCAGCGTACATCAGGGCCACAATACCCAGGCGAACCCCGCGCAGGGGACGGACGACGGTGGTGATGTTGTAGATGCCCATCAGCACCAGGGCGATGAAGGTAGCGGTCTGAACTTCAGAGGTGGTGACAGTCTCAAGGGCGCGGCCGTAGCCGTTGACGAAGACCAGGACAGCCGTAATAATCATGGCTGCCGGAAGCGCAAAGTGCAGGGCCCGGCTCAAAAAACCGCTGACATAGCGCCGACTGTTGGGCAACATGGTCAGGAAGAAGGCGGGGCCACCCACGATGAGAAGGTCCGCGGTGGAATATTGGCGGGGGAGGAAGGGGAAGTTCCAGCAGAGCAGGCCCAGGGTGATGCCGAGCAGGATTGCAAAGGCGGTCTTGGTGAGGAAGAGGTTGGTGACCCGCTCGATGTTGGCAATAATCTTGCGGCCCTCAGCCAGAACCGAGGGCAGGCGATCGAAACGACCGTCCAGAAGAACCAGGCGGGAGACCGCCTTGGTGGCGGGTGCGGCATTGCCCATGGCGATACCCAAATCTGCGTGTTTGAGGGCCAGGGCGTCGTTAATTCCGTCGCCTGTCATCGCAACCACATGCCCGGCCTCGCGCAGGCCCAGCACCATATTCTTTTTCTGCTCGGGAGAGACCCGGCCAAAAATAGCGTGGGTGCGGGCTGCTTCAAGGAGCTCGGGGCCGTTTTCAGGCAGGGTGGAGGCATCAACGGCTCCGGCAGAGATGTCCATGCCGGCCTCGCGGGCGGCAGCAAGCACGGTGCGCGGGTTATCACCCGAAAAGACTTTCAGATCGATTCCCTGGGAGGCGAAATAGGCCAGGGTGTCGGGGGCCTCGGCCCGCACCTGCTCCCGGAAAATCACCAGGGCCTGAGGGGCAAGCTGGGCAGGGACTGCCGCCTGGACAGCCCCGTCGGCCCCGCGAACCAAGGCCGGGGCGTGGGCTAGGACGAGTACCCGCAGGCCGCCTTCGGCCAGGTCACCGGCAAGGTCCCGGGCGGGGGAGCCTGCCTCAAGCAGGGCTTCAGGAGCACCGAGCAGCCAGGCCCCGGAGCCTGAAAATTCCACGCCACTGAACCGCAGGGCTGATGAAAAGGGTAGGACGCCCGTGGGCTCGGGAGCCGGAAAACCGGCAAAAGGTTCCTTGAGGGCTGCTGCGGTTGGGTTGGCGTTCTGGTCAGAGCCTAACCAGCTGAGGGCAAGCTCCCACCCTGCCTGCCGGGAGGGGGCCGGGGCGGGGACGTCCTGCCCTGACTCTGGTGCGAACAAGACCTGGCCGGTGAGCGAACGGACCGACTCAAAGGCGACCCCACCCTCGGTCAGGGTGCCGGTCTTATCAAAGCAGACGGTATCAACACGGGCCAGCACCTCAACAGCGGGCTGTTCCTGGATAAGAACCTCAGACCGGGCCAGCTTCACAGAAGCCACCGCAAAAGAAATAGTGGTCATCAGGGCCAGACCCTGCGGAATCATCGAGGCAACCGACGAGACAGCGGTAATCAAGGCACCCCGCCAGGCCCCTGATTCAATGGCGACAGACCAGCCACCGGCTGCCTGCATTTGCCCGTTCAACACAATGGCAATAATGGGAATAAGGGCCCAGGTAATCCACTTCACTACCCGTTCCATGCCCGCGCGAAGTTCGGAATGAATGGTGGTGAACTGACGGGCTTCAGCCGTAATCTTGGCCGCCCGTGAGCTCGTACCTACAGCCGTCAAACGGACCATACCCGAGCCACCAATGACAGATGAAGCTGAGAGCACCGCGTCCCCCGGTTTCTTGCCCACGGGGTCGTTTTCACCCGTCAGCAGGGATTCGTCCAGGTCAAGACCGTCGCTGGTAAGCACCAGGGCGTCAGCTGGAACCTGGTCGCCCCGCTTCAGGAAAACCACATCATCGAGCACCAGCTCTTCTAGCTGCACCTGGGTCAGCTGGCCGTCCCGCAGAACAGTGGCCGGGTCGCGGCGCAGGAGGGCAATGCGGTCCAACTGCTTCTTTGCGGAGTACTCCTGGGTAAAACCAATCACCACATTGGCGATAGCAGCCAACAGGAAGAGGGTATCGAGCAAGGACCCCACCATAATCACCGCTAGACCGCACAGACCCAGCACCAGGTTGAACATGGTGAAGAGGTGGGTTCGGACAATGGTCGCAGTCGACCGGGAGGTTGCATTATTCTGCACATTGACCAGGCCAGCTGCCGTGCGCTCAGCTACCTGCGATACGGTCAGTCCTGTTTTAAGGAGGTCAGAATCAAGGCAAGTGCTCACCTGCACATGATGCTTGGGGTGGGCGGGCATAGACGCTCCTCAGGTAGCTGGGTGGGGTAATCCTATTCTAGGTGGAAGAGGAAGCGCGGTGGCTCAGTCTGACGGGGGAGACCGGAGGCTGAACGATCTGGAAGAATCAACAGGCGACCGGTCACCGGGTGTTTAAGAACCTCAATGGGGTAATCGTAGACCTCACTGAGGAGGTCACCGGTCAATACTTGAGCCGGCTCCCCATCGGCGCGGATCTGGCCATTGGCCAGCAGGACGATACGGTCGGCGTAGGAGGCCGCCAAATCAAGGTCGTGCAGGACAACGACGACAGCTGCCCCCTGCTGGGCTGCCTGCCGGGCCAGGGTGAGGGTCTGTTCCTGGTGGCGGATATCGAGGGCGGCGGTGGGCTCGTCCAGAAAAATGAGGGGGGTGCTTTGGGCAAGGACGCGGGCCAGGTGGGCCCGGCCTGCTTCACCACCTGAGAGGGTGCGGACGTCCCGCCCGGCCAGGTGGGCGGTATCGGTTGAGTCGAGGGCGGCGGTGACAGCTGCGATGTCCTCAGCCTCCTGTTCGGTCCCCCGCCAGGGGGCCCGGCCCATTTCAACAACCTGCCCTACCGTGTAGGAAAAGGCGACTGAGGTTTTCTGCAGGAGCATGGCCCGTTTCCGGGCCAGTTCGAGGGGCTTGTAGGAGGTCAGGGGTCGGCCCTCCAGAATCACCTGGCCGGTGTCGGGGGCCGTGTCGCCTGCCAGGATAGCCAAGAGGGTGGATTTGCCTGCCCCGTTGGGGCCGATGAGGGCAAGTACCTGGCCGGGGGTGACGTCCAGGTTAATGTCTGAGAGGATCTGTCGCTGACCGTAGGCCAGGTGGAGGGAGGAGGCTGTGAGGAGGGCGGTCATGAGAGGGAGCCCTTTCGCAGGGTGCGGCGCAGGAGCAGGAAGAAGGTGGGGCCGCCGACGAGGGCGGTGAAGATACCGATGGGCAAATCTGCGAAGTCCACCAGGTTGCGGGCTGCCAGGTCTGCGGCGGCAATCAGGAAGGCCCCGCCGAGGGTTGACGCGGGCAGGAGCAGTTGGTTGGAGGGGCCTACCAGCATTCGTAGGAGGTGGGGCACGATGAGGCCAACGAAGGCAATGATGCCAGCGAAGGCGACAGCTGCGCCGGTCAGGAGGGCGGTGCAGACGATAGCTGCCAAACGCAGGCGCTCAACATTGACGCCGGAGTGGCGGGCGGCGCGGTCGCCCAGGGCCAACAGGTTAAGTTGCCGGGCTAGGAGGAAGCAGCCGGCCAGGCCAAGGATGATAATAGGGGTGCTGGTGAGGACAGCTGCCCAGGTTGCGCCGTTGAGCGACCCCATCTGCCAGAAGACAATCTGGTCTCGGCTGGTATCGTCGGCCATGAAAATCATGAGGGCAATCAGGGCCCCGGCCACGGCGGTGACGGCGATACCCGTCAGGATCATGGAGAGCACTTCAGCCCTGCCCCCCACCCGGGAGAAGAAGTAGACCAGGGCTGTGGTGGCCAGGGCGCAGGCAAAGGCAGATAAGGGAACAGTGAAAATGCCTACCTGGTTGAGGCCAAAGACAATCGCGGCGCAAGCACCCACCGCTGCCCCCGAGGAGACACCGATGACACCGGGCTCTGCCAGGGGGTTGCCGAAGATGGCCTGCATGACGGCGCCAGAAGCCCCCAGGGCTGCTCCGACGAGCAGGCCCAGCAGAATTCGGGGGATGCGGATATTCCAGAGGGTCGCATCAGCTAGCTGGGCGGCCGGGTCAGGAGCCGCCCACCCCAAGGAACGGAGGGTTCCCTGAAGAACCTGGGATAGGGGAATCTCAAACTGCCCCAGGCTGGCTGACACCAGCACGGTGACGGTCAGAAGTGTAGGGAGGACAACGAAGACGAGGGTGGGTTTGCGGGAGGGCGTGTGATGGGGGTGCATGGGGAGGGGCTATTGCTGGGTATAGATGGCCTTGGCCAGGGAGAGAAGGACGGCCGCTGAATTGGGGCCGAAGGAGAGAATCTGCCCGTCTGCCATGTCGATGACTCGCTGGTTGACGCCTGCAGTGGTTTGGGCGACGCCGGGGCGGGCAAAGAAGCCCTCAATACCTCCGGTGGATTGAACACCACCGGTCATGGTCAAGATTAAGTCGGGATTGGCCCGGACGAGGGCTTCGGCGTTGGCCGGGATAGTTCCGGACGCCCCGCCTTCGCTGGCTACGTCGCGTCCGCCCAGGGCGGTGATGAGTTCGTCAGCCCCGGTGCCGTCCCCCAGAATGAAGAAGACGCCAGCGGTTCCGCGCACATAGAGGAAGGCCATCCCGATCTTTTCATCGGGGTTATCCGGGGCGATGTCTTGGATTGTGGCCAGAGCCGAGTCAATTTCCCCCTGGACGCGCTCACCCAGGCGGGCACCGGCGTCCTCAACCCCCAGGGCGGCGGCAACCGCGTGAATCTGCGGTACAACCTGGTCGAGGGAGCGGGCGGGGTCAAAGTGGACGACGGTTACCCCAGCAGAGCGCAGCTGCTCGGTAATTTCCAGGGGCCCGTTGGTCGTATCCATCAGGACGACAGTCGGTGCAAGAGAAAGGACGGCTTCGGCCGCAATATCATGGCCGTTCTCGGTGACCAGGGGCAGGTGGGACAGCGCCGTTTCGGTAGAGGAGGTCACCCGGCCTACAAGACGGTCCCCCAGGCCAAGGGCCACAACGGTCTGGGCGAGGGTCCCGTACATATCCAGGGCCAGAATACGGTCAGCGCTGGTAACTGTCACCTCGGTGCCCTGGAAGTCGGTGATGGTCACCGGTAGTTGCGGGGTCTGAGGGTCTGTAAGGGGAAGGACGTCGGGGACGGAGGCAGCCGTAGCCAGACCCGTCAGGGCCTTGGGATCTGCCACGGCAGAGGCTCGAAGGTCAGCTTCTGCCTGTGCCAGAGCAGATAGATGGACCTCTTCACTCTCAGCAGGGGCGATGCCACCGGCGGTTTCTGTGGCATTAGCCCCCTGCTCATTCTGCTGGTCTTCCTGCTTTTGCTCTGCTGGTGAACTGGACGCTACAGCGGCTGCACCTGAGGTTTCAGGGGTGGCTGAAGCGCCTCCAACAGTCGGGGCCTGGGAACCGCAGGCCACCAGGGCTAGAGCCAGGGTAGCGGCGATGAGGCCGGCGGCAGGACGGCGGAGGGCAGAACGAGAGAAGAGTGAAGAGGTCATCATCTGTTACTCCTTAGGCCTGCTTGCGACGGCGGGCAACCAGGACGAGGCCACCACCGAGCAGGGCGGTGCCTGCCAGGAGGGTAGCGCCTACGGTCGCACCGGTCTGAGCCAGCTTCTGGCCAGCCTGAGCGGACGGGGAAGTAGCCTGCTGGGCAGCCTGCTTCTGCTCTTCAGCCTTGCGGGCAGCTTCAGCGTTCTGGGCGTCGCAGTTAGCGCCACCCTGGGCAACGTAGGTGGTCTTCTCGATGGTGGTAGCCTTACCAGCTACTTCCTTGGAACCCAGGGTGCCGGTGAAGCTGATCGGGTCAAGGGCCATACCTGCTGAGTAGAAGCCAGCGAAGGCAGCAGCACCCTCAGCAGTCAGGGTGGCAGAAGCACCGCTGACGCTGATGGCGGATCCGTTAACAGTCAAGCCAGCCAAATCGACATTGGCGAAGGGCACCTCACCGTGGTGGGTTGTCTGCCCCTGCACGTCATTAGAACTTACGGTCAGGTAGAGGGTGCCGGTAGAACCGTTGATCTCAAGACGGGGGTTAGCCATCAGGGTGTTCAAGGTACCGCCGTGGCCGGTGAAACGGACAGAGCCATCAAAAGCCACAGAGCCCTTGCCGTTAGCGTAGGTTCCTGTGCCGTTGGACCAGCCGAAGGCCTGGTTAGCGTAGGTGACGCCGTTCAGTTCCCAGCCACCCTTAGCGATGCCACCACCGATGTAGTTGCGGAAGGAAGAGCGCACACCCCAGTCGAAAGTAGCAGCTGAGACGGTCCCGTCAGCCTGGGTAGTGGTCGCACCGGCAACAGTCTCAGTGACGGTCACCGGAACACACTGGGGGGCCTTAGCCGGGTCGGTAGAGGGCTGGGCTGAGGGCACGACGGTCGGCTGGGCAGAGGGCTGGGTAGTCGGCTGAGCGGTGGGCTCAGCAGACGGCTGTGCCGAGGGGGTAGCAGTCGGTTCAGCAGACGGCTGGGTTGAGGGGGTAGCAGTCGGCTCAGCGGACGGGCTCGGGGCGGGTGCCTCACTCGGGGCAGGAGCCGGAGTCTCGCTGGGAGCCGGGGCCGGTGCGTCCTCAACCACGGGGGCAGCAACCCGCAGATACAGGGGGTCAAAAGCGGTTCCCTCTGCATAGCGGGCCCCAAAAATGCTGGCGGCATGAGCCGTCGCAACAGTCGGCACGCCCTCCAGAAGCAGGTTGCCCGCTGAGTCGGTGGTCAGGGCGCTTGCGTCGAAGCTGGCGATGGGCTGGTCGGTAATTTCACCGGTGTTAGCCGAGGTGCCGGTGGCGTAGATGTAGCCCTGGGCGCCATCAGCGACGACCCGGAAGCTGTGCAGGTTAATGTTCAGCACCCCGCCGTGGGCAACCAGGGAGAAGCTGCCCGGAACACTGATGGAGTAGCCGGTATCAGTCTTCTGGGCGGTGGCACCTGCGAAGACAAAATTGTTGCCCTCAAGGGTGGTGTTCTCGCCGGGGGTTACTGCGTTCTGAGAGATCAGGTAGTTCAGGAAGGAATCCTTGATGCCCCAGGTCACGGTGCCAGCTGCGTTGCTGACCCCGTCGGTCACAGGGGTGGACGGAGCCGGGGTGGGCTCAGGCGTCGGCTCGGGGGTGGGGGCGGGCTTCTCAGTCAGAGTGGCTGAGAAGGTCAGGGGGGCCAGGACGTCCCCAGCCTTGTAGAAACCAGCGAAGGCCGCAGCGCCGTCGGCAGTCAAGGTGGTGGGGGCCTGGTTGGCTGAGATAGTGCCGGCATTAAAAGCGATTCCGCTGAGGTCTACGGTGGCGAAGTTAACGGCGGTGGAGTCAATATCGGGGGAGCCGTTGTAGCCCTTGGACTTCACATCCATGACCAGGGTGCCGCTGGTTCCGTTGATGACCAACTTGATGTTGGTGTAGGTGATGTCGAGGGCACCCTTATGGGCGGTGATGTGGATGGTGCCCGGGTAGTTGATGGTGCCGTTGGCGCCGGTGAACTCACCGGTAGCGCCCTCCCAGGCGAAGGACGAGCCGTTGAAGGTGGGGCCGTCGGTCACGGTAATGGTGCCCCCGGCGAAGGCGCCGGTGACGTACTTGATGAAGGAGTCCTTGAGGGCCCAGGAGAGGGTGGCATTGTTGGTGATGTGGGTTGCGGACGCAGTCGCAGCGGCCAGGCTGTTGGTGGGTTCGCTGGTTGCGTGGGCCAGGGGGGAGGAAGTGAGGGTCAAGCCGGTCAGGGTGAGGGCGGCTGTCGCTAGGAGCGCTCCGGTGCGCTTGGCGGTGAACTGTGAGGGCATGGGATGTCCTTGTTAGTGTCTGATGAATCTGGCGGGGCCACTTGGGGTCAAGGGGCCCTCAGAAATGTTGTTGGCAGAGCTAAATTAGCATTAAGGCCAGCCTAATAAAAATAGGTTACAAGCGCTTGACTTAATTGTGTTTTAGTGACAGTCTGTCGTTTAAGGCCTTTGTTGTGGGCCACCACTAGACACCTACCCCAGGAAAACCATCATGACCGCAACCCTTGCCGACACCCAGCGTCCTACCGGCTTCGCAGCCCGCCTCAAGGCCGAGACCGCTGCCCGCCACGACGCCGCAGAACACTCCACCTTCATGACCGACCTCATGGGCGGTAAGCTCTCAGCTGCCGACTACCAGCGCCTGCTCAACCAGTACTTCTACATCTACGAGGCCCTTGAAGAAGTCGCTTCTACCTTCCGGGCTGCCCCCAATCCCATCACAGAGCCCTTCACCCTTGAAGGTCTAGACCGCCTGGAGGCCATTAAGGCCGACCTCGCTGCCCTCGGTCAGACCGAGGTGGAACCTGCCCTACCCGCAACTACTGAATATGCAGCAGCTATCCGGGCAACAGCGTCCGCCCCCGAACGGTTCTTAGCCCACCACTACCTGCGCTACCTGGGCGATCTTTCTGGGGGCCAGGTGGTCGCCGCCCTCATGGCCCGCCACTACGGCCTGGCCCCCGAGGCGCTGAGTATGTACCGCTTTGACACCCTCCCCAAGCCCAAGGTATTCAAGGATTCCTACCGCTCCCTGCTCGATGAAGCTCCCATGACGGACGCCCAGCGGGACGCCCTCATTGACGAGGCCTTGGCTGGCTTCGACTACAACTCCCGCGTTTTTGCAGAACTGGCCCAATAGGTTCTACCGTCTGAAATTGACTGCATGAGTTACCCGCCCTGGCGCCTACGAAGGTAGCCCAGGGCGGGTTTTCTTGTGCGGGGAACTAGCCTCTTGCCCCGTTGTGCCCCCGGGGCTTGGCGCTTGGTTAGTGCTTATGGGGATGGTCTTGGTACCCGTGCGGATCAGTCAGAGGATAGCGGGCCCTGAACCGGGCATAGGCGGTTTCGAGGTCGGCGCCTGAGGCCTGGCCGTCCTGAAAAGCCCGCACAGCGGGAAGAAGCTCCTGCCGCCACGCCCAAGAAAAGGCAGCGAGGGTCAGGCAAAAGGAGGTGCCCCGGGTATCGCAACCGTGCAGGCGGGCGGGGTCTTTGAGAATCCACCGCCAGGGGCGGGGTACCCTGCTGGATCTGCTGACGATATGGTGGGTTATCCCCCTCTTGAACATGAGGTGGGGCTCTACCTGGCCGGTGGCGGTGCTGACGATGTCGATAAAGTCATTGCGGTAGGGGTTGAGGGGGTCTTCAAAACTAAGCGGCTCAGGGTAGCGTTGGGCAGAGCTGGGGTGGTGCCGGCTGGAACACTCCGGGGCCGGGGTGAAAGGTGGCGAGAAATCGACCCACTGCTGGAAGCGGGCGACCTGGTGGGCGGTGGCGAGGGCGAGATTAACCTCGTCTTGATCTTGATGAAGGGCGCTCTGGTAGGTAAGAAGCTGGGGCTGGACGGTCTGCAGGAAGTACTCTTGGACGTCGCCCGCCCGCACCCCGTAGTGCCGAGCAAGGACCAGCCTGCACAGGAGGGCCGGGCCGAAAGAGGCAAGGGCCCAGGCCAGGGTTGCAAGGACGGCTGTTCGGAGCGGAGCGAGCCCCCAGGCGGTAGCGCTCTGCAAGGGGAGATAGAGGGCAACCAGGGGGAGGGCTGCGAGCCGGAGAAAAAGCCCGCGAGTGCTCATGAAAGAGTGCCTCAGGAGCTTAATGGGGAGCGCCTGGGGTTGGCTGGCGAATACCTGAAGGAAGTCGGGCAGGTTGGTGAGCTTCTGGCCTTCAGGGAGGTTCTTGAGTCGGGCAACCAGGGCGGTGGGCCGGTAGGTGGCCCAGGGGGACCTTGCTGCCTGCGGGCGCGAAGAGGAGTTACTCATGCTCCTTCCATTAAACATGACGCAGGGCACAGTCAGCTAATCGATGGTGGGGAGTTGAGTCCAGACCTGGAGTCGGAAACCCGCCACCTTTCACCAGCCCTCCACAGACAAGCCCTGTGAGACAAACTTTCACAGCGGGAATCAGGATGATCTCCGCATGAGGTAATACCTAGGGGCTGGATAGGAGACGGGTAAAGTTGAAGTACACATACTCACACCTTTTGAAAGGCACTTTGATGTCTACCCGCACCTATCTGACTGGCCTGGTGGCTGTCGCCGCCCTCGCACTTAGCGGCTGCAGCTCAGCAAATGACGTTGCCGCTCCCGCGTCAGAAACCAGCTCCGCTTCGTCAAGCGCAGCACCCAGTACCGCGCCAGCCACTCAAACAACACCGGCTGCCCTCGCGTCGTCCTCAGCCGCCCCCACTACCCAGGAGCCCGCGCCGACAACTGAAGCGCCAGCGCCCCTCCCAACACCTGAGCAAACCAGCCCAGCCCCGGCTGAAGAGGCTGCCCCTAATCCCCAAACCGTAGCTGCCCCCGGGACCAAGTGCGGGACCATCAGTGGGGAGTCTATCCCCGCGGTGACCTACGTCTTCGGCGGGAATGTATCCTGTGCTACCGCCCTGGAGGTAACCCAGGAGTACCGGGCGCAGGTCATGGCCGGTATTGACCCTACCAATAACCGCGATATGACCGTTGAGAATATCCAGGGCTACACCTGCAGCTCAGGCCGAGGCATGATGGGCGCGGTCAGTATTATTGGCGGCCAGATTGGAATCTGCACCAATTCGGCTACTGCTGGTTATCTTGAAATCCGTGAGGACGGCGAACGAATCCTGCCTGGTTTCACAGCCAGCCCCTATTCGCACCTCTCCCCTGGAGACTCGGGGATTGATGTAGCCTTCCAAACCCCGTCGGGACAGGTACAGTGCCAGGGCACTTTTAGTTCCTCGGACGATACCCGCCCCATCACCTGCACGGTGGCGGCATCCGATGGTGGCTACCATCAGGCCAGCCTATCTAGCACCGGCCCTGTAGCGGCTACTCGCTCTTCCTCCTCCCCGGCTGTGCAGGAAAGGGCTCCTCTTGATATTGGAACCTCCCTGAATTTCATGGGGATGTCCTGCCAGCCCCAGAGCGAGGACTCGGTGCGTTGCGTCAATGCCAGCCACGGCTTCCTGATCTCCCCTGCCGGTGTGATCCAGGAATAGAAACCTTGTCGAGGGGTCTCCCCCTCCTGATCTGATGAAGCAAACAATCATGGAGACAGGAGTGCTTCCTCTAAGGCATAGACGAGGACGCCGCCCGCCCGCCCGCCTCCCTGCCACCAGGCAGGGGAAGCGGACGGGCGGCGTCCTTGAATTTAAAACCCGGGAGGGTTAGCTGGGGGCAACCTCACCGAAGTAGCGGGCCAGGGTGCCCTCGTGGGCTTCGCGCAGCTCGTCCAGGTCGATAGCGACCTCACCCTGAATATCCAGGGCATTAGAGGCGGCATCGACCACGCCGATACGGGCGAAGGGGTAGTCGCGGGCGGTGCACATGTCCTTGAAGCGAACCTCCTCAGAACGGGGCACAGATACAACCACACGACCCAAGGACTCTGAGAAGAGCAGGGTGAAGAGGTCAATGCCGTCACGCTCAGCAACCTCACCCAGGCCAACACGGGCACCGACGCCAAAGCGCAGGCAACCCTCAACCAAGGCAGCAACCAGGCCACCGGCAGAAACGTCGTGGGCTGCATCAATCATGCCGTCCCGGCTCATGTTCACCAGCATGTCGCCCAGCAGCTTCTCAGCAGCAAGGTCAACTTTGGGGGGCAGGCCGCCCAGGTGACCCTTGAAGCGGGCCCACTCGGAGCCGTCCAACTCGTCACGGGTAGTGCCCAGCAGGTAGAGGGCCTGGCCGTCATGCTCAGGAGCCCAGCCGGAGGGGGTGCGGCGGGTGACGTCGTCCATTACGCCCATCATGGCAACCACGGGGGTGGGGTTAATGGCCTTGCCGCCGGTCTGGTTGTAGAGGGAGACGTTACCGCCGGTTACAGGCACGCCCAGTTCCATACAGCCGTCAGCGATACCGCGTACAGCCTCAGCGAACTGCCACATGATGTCCGGGTCCTCGGGGGAACCGAAGTTCAGGCAGTCAGAGACAGCCACGGGGCGGGCACCCACGGTAGCGACGTTGCGGTAGGCCTCAGCCAGGGACGCCTTGGCGCCCTCGTAGGGGTCCAGCTTAGTGAAGCGGGGGTTAGAGTCGGTGGCCAGGGCAACACCCAGGCCGGTCTCTTCGTCCACGCGAATCACGCCAGAATCATCGGGCATGGACAGGGCGGTGTTGCCCTGAACGTAGCGGTCGTACTGGTTAGTGATCCAGGACTTGGAACACATGTTGGGGGCAGCCATGAAACCCTTGATAGCCTCGCCCAGCTCAGCACCGGTGGGGCGGGCGTCGTCCGCCTCTGAGCCGGTGAACTTGTCGGCCTGCAGGGCGTCCTGCCACTCGGGGCGGGCGTAAGGGCGCTCGTAGGTGGGCCCGTCGTGGGCGACGGTCTTGGGATCAACGTCCACGATGATCTCGCCCTGCCACTCGATAGTCAGGCGGCCGGAGCCGGTGACCTCACCCAGAATGGAGTATTCGACATCCCACTTGGCCATGATGTCTTCGAAGCGGCTCAGGTTCTCGGGGGTTACCACGGCCATCATGCGCTCCTGGGACTCAGACATGAGGATCTCACCCGGGGTTAGGGTGGGGTCGCGCAGCAGAACCTTGGTCAGGTCAACGTGCATACCGCCGTCGCCGTTAGAGGCCAGCTCGGAGGTGGCGCAGGAGATACCCGCAGCGCCCAGATCCTGAATACCCTCAACGATGGAGTTCTTGAAGAGCTCCAGGCAGCACTCAATCAGCACCTTCTCAGCGAAGGGGTCGCCCACCTGAACGGCGGGGCGCTTGGAGGGCTTGGTGTCGTCGAAGGACTCCGAAGCCAGAACCGAAGCGCCACCGATGCCGTCGCCACCGGTGCGGGCACCGAAGAGGATGACCTTGTTGCCGGTACCTGAGGCGTTTGCGGTGCGGATGTCCTCGTGGCGCATGATGCCCACAGCCAGGGCGTTGACCAGGGGGTTGGCCTGGTAGCACTCGTCGAATTCAACTTCGCCGCCGATGTTGGGCAGGCCCAGGGAGTTGCCGTAGCCACCAACACCGGAGACAACGCCGGGCAGGACGCGGGCGGTGTCGGGGTGGTCAATGGCACCGAAACGCAGGGGGTCCATGACGGCCACGGGGCGGGCACCCATAGAGATGATGTCGCGGACGATACCGCCCACGCCGGTTGCTGCACCCTGGTAGGGCTCAACGTAGGAGGGGTGGTTGTGGGACTCAATCTTGAAGGTCACAGCCCAGCCGTTGCCAATGTTGGTCACACCGGCGTTCTCGCCGATACCAACCATGAGGTCCTTCTTCATCTCGTCGGTGACCTTGGCACCGAACTGCTTGAGGTGGACCTTGGAGGACTTGTAGGAGCAGTGCTCTGACCACATGACCGAGTACATGGCCAGCTCGGCTGCGGTGGGGCGGCGGCCGAGAATCTTCTTGATGTCCTCGAACTCGTTTTCCTTCAGACCCAGCTCAGCCCAGGGCAGCTCGGTGTCGGGGGTAGCTGCGGCGTGCTCGACGGTGTCGAGGTTAAACTTCTTTTCGCTCAATGTTGGATTTCCTTATGACGCGGCGTTTAGGCCGAAACCAGCTTGTTCAGTACCGAGGTGAAGACGCCCAGGCCGTCGGCGCCTCCGCGCAGGGGCACGGTGCCGAAGCCTGAGGAGGAGGGGCCGAAGCCGGGTTCGACGGCGTGCTCGGGGTGGGGCATGAGGCCAACCACGTTACCGCGCTCGTTGGAGATACCGGCGATATCGTTGCGAGAACCGTTGGGGTTGACGTCCACGTAGCGGAAGACGACGCGGCCTTCAGCTTCAAGGGCCTCAAGGGTCTTGGCGTCGGCAACGTACTGGCCGTCCTGGTTCTTGAGGGGGACGACGATGTTCTGGCCTGCTTCAAAGTCGCTGGTCCAGAAGGTCTGGTTGGTTTCAACGCGCAGGATCTGGTCGCGGCAGATGAACTTACGGTGGTCGTTCTTGATCATGGAGCCGGGTAGCAGGTGGGTTTCGGTCAGGATCTGGAAACCGTTGCAGATACCGAGGACGGGCAGGGGAGCGGATCCGGAGGTGCCAGCGGCCTGGGCTGCTTCAACGACCTTACTCATGACCGGGGCTTTCGCTGCGATAGCGCCTGCGCGGAGGTAGTCACCATATGAAAAACCGCCGGGTACGATAACGGCGTCTACATCGTGTAGGGCTGCTTCATCGTGCCACAGCGGTACGGGGGTGCCACCGGCCAGGCGGACGGCGCGGGAGGCGTCGCGGTCATCCAGGGTGCCGGGGAAGGTGATGACGCCAACGCGCACATCTGCGAGAGCGGCGTTGGGGGTGCTGACGGAGAAGTCGCCGACGAGGGGAACTTCAGTTGCTGCGAGGGATTCTGCCACCTTGTTTAGTCCTCCAGCGCTTCGACGTTGACAACGTCTTCGATGACGGGGTTGGAGAGCAGTTCTTCTGCTGCCTGGCGGGCCTGGGCGAGCAGTTCTTCGGTGACTTCGCCGTCGACAGTAAGTTCGAATCGCTTGCCCTGACGGACATCGGTGAAGTTGGTGAGTCCGATGCGGGGAAGTTCGTGTGCGATTGCCTTGCCCTGGGGGTCGAGGATCTCGGGCTTGAGCATAACGTCAACAACAATACGGGCCATGAATGGGCACTCCTTGGGTGCTGGAATCTAGTAAGAGCCGTCACCTATTTTAGCTGACGGTGAGCCAGGTCGCCTTGTTTTGAGATGGTGTGGGCCAGGGCATTTCTAGGCGGGCGCCGGGTCGGGGCGCTGACCTCTACTGAGACAAAAAAGTGAGGATTTTCCCAATAAGGGCCTTAATGGGAAAATTGGGGTGGATTTTCTCATTAAGACTTGGGGAGGGATCATGGGGAACTGGCCACCTCTTACCTACACAGAGCAGGTGTGGACGCACCGGGATCCTCTGGCTTCCCGCCGTAGTCAGCGCAAGAACCGTGGCGTTTTTCAGGTGCCCCAGGTACCTCATATTTCTGCTATCCCTGTCAACCTCAGCCCGGCCGTCCTGACCAGGGCCACTGAAGCGTCAGACGCGATGACCCGATTTGACCAGGAGCAAAGCTCCTTCGCCCATTTCCCTTTTGCGACGGTCCTCTTGCGTGGGGAATCAGCCACTAGCTCCCAGATTGAAAATCTCACTGCCAACGCTCGGAAACTTTCGCTCGCTGCACTCGGTGCGCCTGTAGGAGGCAATGCCGAGCTTGTGGCCCGCAACGTCCGCGCCATGAAGGCTGCCATTGACGTGGCCCATGAGCTCAGCCTCGACGCCCTGCTGACCATGCATGAGGAGCTGACAACGGGCGTCCAAGACGACGCCGGTGAGCTGCGGAAAGAATGGGTGTGGATTGGGGGAGAGTCTCCCGTGACGGCTACCTATGTGGCTCCTGCCTGGGAAGACGTGCCTGGCCTGTTGGAGGACCTCGTCGCCTTCTTAGGGCGCCGGGACCTTGACCCTACCGTGCAGGCTGCCCTTGCCCATGCCCAGTTTGAAACCATCCACCCTTTCACCGATGGAAATGGACGCACCGGTAGGGCTCTGATTTCATCCCTGCTGAGGGCGCGTGGGGTGACGCAGCATGTGGTGGTTCCCCTCTCTAGTGGTTTGCTCTATGACCTTGAGGGGTATGTTTCTGCCCTGGAAGCCTATAGGCGGGGGGAGATGGAGCCTATCATCCTGTGTTTTGTGGAGGCCATTGAATCCTCCCTGGCTAACACCCGCTTACTTGCCCAGGATATTGAGCAGTTTTACGAGCAGATTCTTGCCTCGCGCCCCAGGGTGACTGAGGCGGTGCGTCAGGTGGCAAGGTTCTGCTGCTCAGAGCCAGCTTTCACGGCTGGAATGTTAGAGGAACATGCCGGGGTGGCTAAGTCCACTGCCTACCGCATTATTGAGTCCCTGGTGGAAACCGGTATCTTGCGGCGGGAGCAGAAAGTGCGCGGGCAAAATACCTGGTCTGCTCCTGCCTTAACGGGGGCGCTTGACGCCTTTGCCCAACGGGCAGGTCGTCGGCGTTTTGTTTAGTTCTTAGTGGCCAGGAGCTCTTGTGCCGTGTGCAGGTTGGCTAGGGCAAGCTGCCTGTTGGTGCGGGCCAAGGCTAAGGCCGAGACAGTGAGGGCCACCAGGGTGCGGCTCTGATGATCCAGCTGGGAATCGGTAAGGTTCGGACGGGCCCTGCCCAGGCTCGTGCGGAAGGCCGCCAGGAGCTCGTCGTAATAGCCAGAAATAGCTGCGCCCACCGAAGGGTCAGCCCCAATCGGGGAGTTCGCCGCTGCAATGAGCAGGCAACCCGGGTGAGGGGTTGTGGAGTTGAAAGACGCTTCTAGGTGGGCAAAGTAGGAGCGGAGGGCATCGGGGGCGGCATCCTGGGCGGTGAGAGGGGTAAGAAGGGGGCGGACGCTCTGGGCCAGGTAGTTTTCAATGACCTCATCAAAGAGCCCCTTTTTGGATCCAAAGGCATGGTAGATGCTGGAGCGTTTGAGGCCGGTGGCTTTTTCAAGGTCGGGGACGGCGGTGGCTTCGTAGCCTTGGGCCCAGAAGAGATTGCGGGCTTGGGCGATCGCCTGCTCGCGGTCAAAGGTGAGGGGGCGCCCCATATGTGCCTCATTTCATTATCGCCAAGGGTTATGTACTGACCATTCCAGTATATATTGGAATGGTTGTTACAAAAACTTTCTGAAAGGACTTCCCCGTGACGATTGCCGGCCTTATCGCCCTGTTTCTCGCTGTGGCCCTGCACTTCTTTATCTTCTACCTCGAATCCTTTGCCTGGACTACCCGCGCCCTGTCTGTCTTTGGTATGAGTCGCGAATCAGCCGAACAAACTCAGGAGATGGCCTATAACCAGGGGTTCTATAACCTCTTCCTGGCCCTGATTGCTGGTGCTGGTGCTCTTGCCTATCTATTGGGTGCCCCTGCGGTAGGTCTGGCCCTCATGTTTGCTGGCGCCGGTTCCATGCTGGCTGCCGCGACCGTCCTTTTCATCACCTCGCCCGATAAGCGGGCTGCGGCCATGAAGCAGGGTATTTTCCCCCTGCTTGCTGTGATCCTGTTGGGTGTAGGTGCTCTTATCTAACAAAATCTCCTGGAGCCTGTAGGGGTGTGGGGTGGACTTCTGCAGGTTTTTTGATGGCCAGAGTGAAGGCACGTGGAGTCTCGTAGGTGCGGTGTCTGATTGGTGTTTTCTTGCCCTGAGTAGGTAGGACGTTGGACCTCCTGGACATGGCGCGGAAGAGGCTGTCATATTTCCACTAATTTTCAGGAGTGCAAAATTGCCGGGGGGGGGGTGGGTTAGGTGGACCTAATACCTGTCTGGTCTGGAAAAATAATACCTGTCTTATTTCAAACTTCAACCATTCAAGCAGGGCGCCCCAGGAAGAGGGAAATGTAACAAAAAAGTAGGCTCTAGAAGTTCAAAACCTGTCTGGCTACCCTGAAGGTGTCACTCTAAAACCTTTGCGAGAATTCCCAGAATACTCGGCCCATCGCAGGGCCCTCTGGGGTTTCTCGCGTGTACCCAAGAGGAACACCATGACAACCCCAAAACACACCGCTAAGCGCAATGCCGCGCTCATCACCACAGCCGCAGTCGTCTCTGGTGGTCTTATTTTCCTTCCCCAAGCCGCTGAAGCATCAGATCTACCTGTAGCCCTCAGCTCCAATGGCGCCCGCATGAGTATCGCTGAACTCAACCAGCAGATTTCCTGGGCCAACTTCAAGCCCGCCGCTGGCCAGGGCCAGGTCGGCGTCTGGAACTACGGCACCGGCAACGCCTTCCAGGTCGGCTCCGTCTACACCCACGAAATGATGTACGCAGGTGACGTCGTCCGTATCACCGCCGAAGTCGTGGAACTCAAGCCCTACCAGGACGACGACGTCAACTGGAACCGCGAGAAGAACACAGAAGCCCGGGTCGTAGCCCAGAACGACAGCGGAACCTGGTCCCACCTGACCCAGGCCGGTATCCCCATGCTCAATGAGGACGGCAGTCAGGCCCTGGGTAACCTGGGCTCCGATACCAACGGCGGTAATATCGGTATCACCTTCAACGTCACCGCCGTCCGTATCCTCTCTGACGGCAGCGAAGTTCCTGTCCGCCCCTCCATCATCGTGGCTGACGGTGAGATGGCCGGTGACTCAGAGTTCCAGGCCTACTCCACCACCGGTACCGCCTGGGACCTCCTTGCTGAGGCCAAGCGGAAAGAATCCTACCCCTCCTTCCGGGACTACCCGGATCCGCTGACTGCAGCCCACTTCACCGCCAATAATCGTACCTACAACATCAACGACTGGAAGCTCAACCCCAACGACCCCAACCGCGGCATCGGTACTAGCCTGGTTGGCCCCTTGATGACCAACGGTGACGAGGCAGCCGGTGCTGTCAACGGTTCTGTACCCATCGTTGAAACCACCGGCACCTCAACCCAGGGCATGAACGTCTCCATCTTCGTGAACTCCCCTGGCCAGCAGCAGGTCCGTCTGGGCTTCGTCCTCTTCGATCAGGGAGATGCCCCTGAATCCTACGGATCAGCCAAGCACCTCATCGCCGATAATCCCCTAATCCCCAACTACCAGAACCCCAAGATTGGTCGCGTTGGGCCCGACTTCCGCGCTGAAGACGGCGCTGCCGTCGAATGGAAGAGCGACGACATGTACGACGCCGGCGACGAAGGCATTGCCGACTTTACCGCCGCTGGTAACACCGACGAAGACCTCGCCTTCTACTTTGCCTCGAGCACCCGCTTCGAGTACCAAATGATGGCCTCCCGCTCCAATGACCCCGCCAAGAGCTCCTACCTGCGCTCCTGGGTCGATACCAACAATGACGGCACCTTCGAGGTAGGTGAAGCCTCCGAACCTGTCCGCGTTGACACCTACACTGCTGAAGGCCAAGCCGGTACCATGCACACCCTGGCCTTCAACAACCCCCACCAGATTGTTGATACCTCCCTCAACTACGTCGGCGTCCGTGCCCGTATCGCTGATAACTTCGCAGATATCCAGCACCCCACCGGCTTCGCTTCCTCCGGTGAAGTTGAGGACTTCATGGTGCGCGTCATCCACCCGCCGCGCGGTACCCAGCAGTTCACCGAAACTCCCCAGAACACCCCGGTAACCTCCACCCCGATCGGCTTCAACGCCTACGGCAACCTCAAGGACGACTTCAGCGTCGCCAACGCCCTCCTCGGCACCAGCGAATACAAGATCGTTGGCCCCGACGGAACCCTCTACGGGGTAGGGGAGACCTACACCCTGGCAGGTGAAGGCAGCTACGTCCTCAACGCGGACGGCACCGTCACCTTCACCCCCGAACCCCAGTTCGTCGGTACCGCCAAGGGCGTCGCTATCCGCGCCTACGATGAAAACGGCAACGACACCGGTTGGACCTCCAACACCACCCTCAACGGGCTCGAAAACGTCAACGACATCCGGGTCAACGGCGCCCGCACCATGGACGCTATCTTCGTCCCCACCGTTGTAGGAGCCAAGCCCAGCGCGACCGTAGACTCCAACCTCGACCGTCAGGGTGCTCCCCAGACCTCCGAAATTGTCTACACCCCGGGCTCCGAATTCGCACCCCTGGACTTCTCCACCACCACCTTCGTTGACGGCGATGGCAACCCCATCTCAGGCACCACCATCCCCGCCATGAAGGACGGGGTCCAGGTCGGCACCTACACCCTGGACCCGGCAACCGGCCAGGTCACCTTCCAGCCCAACCCCGACTTCGTCGGCTCACCTGACCCCGCCCGCGTCCGCATCAGCGACCGCAACGGCGAACACGCCACCGGCATCTTCGCCCCCCACGTCTTCCCTGTAGCACCTGCGGCAGACGGCAAGGAAACCGGCGACCTCCAGGGCCGTGACCAGAGCGCAACCCCCACCTTCACCGAGAGCGACGGCAAGCCCATCGTTCCCAGTGCAAGCAACCCCGTGCGCTTCATCGATCCTGCCACCGGCCAGCCCACCGACGAAACCACCATCCCTGCCACCGATGAAACCGGCAAGCAGATTGGTACCTACACCGTCGATCCCCTGACCGGCAAGATCACCTTCACCCCCAATAAGGACTTCACCGGAACCCCGGTGCCCGCCACCGTCACCGTCAAGGACAAGTACGGTGTGCCCGTTACCGCCACCTACACCCCGACCGTCTTCACTGTCACCCCCTTTGCCGCTGACGACGTCACCACCGGCCTCCAGGGACGGGAACAGACCAGCCGTCTGGACTTCCAGCCCGGTCACGAAGAAGTCCCCCTGGACTTCTCCACCACCACCTTCGTTGACGGCGATGGCAACCCCATCTCAGGTACCACCATCCCCGCCATGAAGGACGGTGTCCAGGTCGGCACCTACACCCTGGATCCGGCAACCGGCCAGGTCACCTTCAAGCCCAACCCGGACTTTGTTGGCTCACCTGACCCCGCCCGCGTCCAGATCAAGGACATCAACGGCACCCCCGCCACCGCCGTCTACACCCCCAGCGTCACTGAGGTCACCGGCGACGTCCTCGTCACCTACAAAGACACCACCGACCAGGAGATTCCCGGCCTGCCTCCCGTCACCGACACCAAGGACAAGCGGGTCGGCACCGACTACGACACCACCGACCACAAGCCAGCTGAATTCACTGCGGTCGACGGCAGCCGCTACGTCCTCGTCCCCTCCCTCACCGAAGGCGACGAAAAGGGCACCGTAGCAGAAGGTGAAACCACCGTCACCTACGTCTACCAGAAGGTCGGCAACTGGATCCCCAACATCCCGGGCCAGCCCGTCGAAAAGATCCCCTTCCCCTTCGACCCCGAGAACCCGGGCGACCCCATCGTCCCCGGTGACGGCGTAACCATCCCCTATGTCCCCGGTCTCACCCCGGTTGACCCCGAGGATCCCACCAAGCCCCTGACCCCGGTTGACCGCGAGGACCCCAAGAAGGGATACATCCCGCCGACCCCCAGCACCCCCGGTGAAGACATCAACATCACCTATGTACCCAACGCTAGCGGTAGCGTTACCGTCAAGTACCAGGACGTTGACGACAAGGAAATCTCCGTTTCCGTCACCGACACCGAGGCCGGCACCAAGGTTGGCGTAGAGTACGACACCACCGACCACAAGCCCACCGAAATCGTCACCGAGGACGGTAGTCGCTACGTTCTCGTCCCCTCCCTCACCAAGGGTGACGAAAAGGGCAAGGTCACCGAAGGCAACACCGAAGTCATCTACGTCTACCAGAAGGTGGCTAACTGGGTCCCCATGCTTCCCGGCGTCCCCGTCGATGAGCTTCCCAAGATCCCCTTCCCCTTCGACCCTGCCAACCCGGACCAGCCGGTAACCCCGACCCCGGACCAGACCATTCCCCACGTCCCAGGCTTCGTTCCGGTTGACCCCAGGGATAAGACCCCGCTGAATCCGGTTGATCCTAACGATCCCACCAAGGGCTACGTCCCGCCGACCCCCAGCACCCCCGGTGAGGAACTCCTCATCCCCTACCAGCCTGTGATTCCGGCAGCAACCGGTAGTGTCATCGTCAACTACGTCAGCACCGGCGGCGACACCATCAAGGCTCCCGTCACGGACACTGCTGGCGCAGCGGTAGGCACCGAGTACACCACCACTGACAACAAGCCCGAAACCATCATGCTGTCCGATGGCACCCGCTACGTGCTCATCCCCGGCGAGACCAAGGGCGCAGAAACAGGCCTGGTAACTGAGGGAACCACCGAAGTCACCTACGTCTACGCAAAGGTCGGCTACTGGGAACCCAAGATCCCCGGCGTCCCCGTCGAGAATCTGCCCAAGATCCCCTACCCCTTCGACCCTGCCAACCCGGATCAGCCGGTAACCCCGACCCCGGATACCGTCATCCCCTACGTCCCCGGTTACACCCCGGTTGACCCCGAGGATCCCACCAAGCCCCTGACCCCGGTTGACCGCGAGGACCCCAAGAAGGGTTACATCCCGCCGACCCCCAGCACCCCTGGCGTCAACACCCCGATTCCCTACGTCCCTGTAGTGGAAGAGACCCCAGCGCCCGAGGCTAAGGTTGGCAGCGTCGTGGTTCGCTTCACCGACACCGAGGGCAACGCCATCAAGGACCCTGCCTACCTGGTCACCGACTCACCCGTCGGCGGTAGCTACGACACCACCGGCACCAAGGCCGCAGAAATCATCGCAGCCGACGGTAGCCGCTACGTCCTGGTACCTTCTAAGACCATCGGCACCGAAAAGGGTGAAGTCACCGAAGGCACCACCGAGGTCACCTACGTCTACCAGAAGGTAGGCAACTGGGTACCCAAGCTGCCCGGCGTCCCCGACGAGGATCTGCCCAAGATCCCCTACCCCTTCGACCCTGCCAACCCGGATCAGCCGGTAACCCCGACCCCGGATACCGTCATCCCCTACGTCCCCGGTTACACCCCGGTTGATCCTCAGGACCCGACCAAGCCCCTGACCCCGGTTGACCCCGAGGATCCCACCAAGGGCTACGTCCCGCCGACCCCCAGCACCCCCGGTGAAGAACTGGTCATTGACTACGTCAAGGACGCCGATAAGGTCGGTAGCGTCATCGTCAAGTACCAGGACAAGGACGGAAACGCCATCCCCGGCCTCAACCAGGTCACTGACACCCGCGACGCAGTCGTCGGCACTGACTACTCCACCGAGGACCACAAGGTCACCGAAGTAACTACCGCCGACGGTAGCCGCTACGTCCTCATCGCCGTGGAGGGCACCGAAAAGGGCCAGGTCGTTGAGGGTGAAACCACAGTCACCTACATCTACCAGAAGGTTGGCCACTGGATTCCGCAGCTCCCCGGCGTCCCCGTCGAGAACCTGCCCAAGATCCCCTTCCCCTTCGACCCTGAAAACCCGGATCAGCCCTCTGTTCCTGGTGAGGGAGATGTGGTGCCCTACGTTCCCGGCTTCATCCCGGTCGACCCGGTCACAGGTGAACCCCTGCAGCCGGTTGATCCTAACGATCCCGAGAAGGGCTACGTCCCGCCGACCCCCGCTAACCCCGGTGACGACCTGGTCATTCCCTACAAGCCCGTAGAGAATAAGCCGGTTGACCCGACCGACCCGGCTGACCCCGGCGTCCCCAACCAGCCGATTACTCCGGCCCCCGGTGACGGTCAGCCTGGTACTCCCGGTGACGGCCAGCCTGGTGCCGGTCAGCCCGGTGACGGCCAGCCTGGTACCCCCGGTGATGGCCAGCCCGGCACCCCCGGTGACGGACAGCCTGGTAACCCCGGTGACGGACAGCCTGGTACCCCCGGCGCCGGCCAGGACAAGGGCAGCGGCACCCCCGGTGGTGCAGGCGATACCGGTAAGACCGGTGGTAACGCTGGTGGTTCTACCGGTGGTAACACCAGCGGCACCGGCCAGGGTAAGAGCTCTGCCCCTGCAGGTAAGTCATCCAGCGGAGGCAACCTTGCAAATACCGGTGCTCAGGTAGGCACAGCTGCCGGCCTTGGTGCCCTGCTGCTGGGACTCGGCGCAGCCCTGACCCGCCGCAACCGCCGTAAGGACTCATAAGGCAAAGCGCTAAGAGTCTGAATATGAACCATTAGGTTCCTTCACAATGTACTCAGCCCCCTTGGGGGCAAACGGTGGGAGGGGCAGAGCCTGCCCCTCCCACCGCCTTAGCTACGCAAGGCCCCTCCTCTCAACCAGGTTGAGAGGAGGGGCCTTGCGTATGGTCCGCTCTGACGCAGTGCGAGGGTGAAGCTAAAGCGCCCGATCGATTGCCTCCAGCAGCCGCTGGCGCAACTCAACCGACCGGGCAGCAAAGGCCCGCTGCTGGCGGGCGTACTCAAGTTTCCCCCCAGGCGTCTCAATCTTGACCGGCTCGTAGCCCCAATCCCGCAAATCGTAAGGGGCTGCCCTCATATCCAGCTCCCGAACCTCCCAGGCCAACTCAAAACAGTCCATAACCAGGTGTGAGGGCACCAGCGGCAGGAGCTTATAGGCCCACTTATAAATATCCATATTGGCGTGCAGGCACCCCGGCTGCTCCAAGTTGCGCTGCTGCTCCCGCGTCGGCTGCAGCTCATTTAGGGGCGCCGCCTGCGGCATAAAGAAACGGAAAGCATCAAAATGGGTGCAGTGAATCTTGTGGCCCTCCACCACCCGGTCGGTACCTTCAGCCCCCAACCGTAAATCAAGGTAATCATGGCGGATGTTATTCTCCACCGACTTATACGCCATCGCCCACTCGTGCAACCCGAAACAGCCGAAATTACCCGGCTTAGCAGCCGTATTACCCAGAATAATGCGGGCAAAATCAATGGCGGACGCGCGGGCTTCGGCAAACTTTTCGGTATCGACCAGGACGCTGGTGCCTGCCTCCGCCGTTGCGGCGGCTTCGGCTGGGGGTAGGCCTGCCTCTTCTAGTTCTTGTCGGGTAGCTGGCCGGTAGAACTTCCAGCCTGCCCGCTCACCGGCGTCCTGCAAGATCACCCCGGCCCCCGGGTGCCAGCGCATAAACTGACCGGGTTTGAGGGTGTAGTAGGTGAAGAGGAAGTCTTCAACGGGATGGGCCTCGCCCCGTTCGCGTCGGGCTGCGAAGGGTAGGGCGTAGCGGCCAGCTCGGTTTTCGTGGGCGGACGCCAGCGCCCGCCACTCGTCAGAGGCAAGGAGGGTAAGGGGCATGAGGTCTATTCTAGTGGGCAAAAACCAGGCCCCGGGTCAGCAGCGCTACACTGCCAACCCGGGGCCAGCCCGTCCTTACCGGACGAAACAAAAACCTACAACCTAACGGCCAGTACCACCATAAACAGTAGCCTCACCCTCAGCGTCCAAGCCGAAAGCAGTATGGACTGCGCGAACAGCCTCATCCAGCTTCTCAATATCGGTAATCACCGAAATACGGATCTCAGAAGTAGAAATCATCTCAATGTTGATACCGGCAGTGCTCAAAGCATCAAAGAACTTGAAGGAAACACCAGGGTTAGACTTCATGCCCGCACCCACCAGCGACAGCTTGCCAATCTGCTCGTTGTACTCCACAGACTCAAAGCCCAGCTCAGCCTTCTGTGCCTCAAGAGCAGCCAGAGCCGCAGCACCCTGCTCCTGGGGAAGAGTGAAGGAGATATCGGTGACGTCAGGACGGTCGGTTGAGACGTTCTGAACAATCATGTCCAGGTTCACGTTAGTCTCATTCAGAATGCCAAAGACCTTAGCGGCAGAACCCGGAACATCGGGAACACCAATAATAGTGACCTTAGCCTGGCTACGGTCGTGGGCAACGCCCGAGACGAGGGGCTGTTCCAAGGGGATCTCCTTCAAATTAGTTTCCATACCCTCATTGTCCGGGATAACGAGGGTGCCTTCAAGCTGTGAGAACGAAGAGCGAACATGCAGCTTCAAGTTGAAGCGGCGGGCATACTCAACAGAACGCAGGTGCAGAATCTTTGCGCCGTTAGCAGCCATCTCCAGCATTTCTTCGCTGGTAACAGTGTCAAGCTTGTGGGCGGTAGGGACGATACGGGGATCAGCGGTGAACACGCCGTCAACGTCAGAATAAATCTCACACACATCAGCATTCAGGGCAGCAGCCAGGGCGACGGCGGTGGTGTCGGAGCCGCCCCGGCCCAGGGTGGTGATGTCCCGGGTCTGACGGTTCATGCCCTGGAAGCCAGCAACCACAGCAACATAACCCTCATCAAGGGCAGTGCGGATACGCTCAGGGTTGACCTCGACCAGGCGGGCGGAGCCGTGGACGCCGTCGGTAATCATGCCGGCCTGGGAACCAGTGAAGGACTGGGCGCGTCCGCCCATGCTGTTAATAGCCAGGGCCAGTACGGCCATGGAAATTCGCTCGCCGGCGCTCAACAACATATCGAGTTCACGCGAGGGGCCGGCATTGGGGGTTACTTCAGCCGCAAGGTCGAGCAACTCATCGGTGGTGTCACCCATCGCTGAGACAACAACGACGACCTCGTTGCCAGCCTTCTGCGTGTCCACAATACGGCGGGCAACGCGCTTGATACCCTCGGCGTCAGATACCGAGGATCCGCCGAACTTTTGGACAATCAGGCTCATTTGGTTTTCTCCAGTACAAAGTATGGTGTGGGGCCGGCGAGTAACCGGCTCACCACCTATGGTATGGCCCGGCGCCTAAGATGAACTATTTTTGCTCACATGACGGGAATATAACGTGTGTGACGGAAAATTACAGACCCGGTTAGGGAAACTCCAAGGAACTGGAGAAGACCCCTCCGGCCTCCACAAGCTGGTAGGCTCCTCGGGGCAGCTCACCATGTTTGGGGACGCAGCGGGCTGAGGCTCAAAGGGTAGATACCCGAGAAGCCCCCGGCCGGGGGGTAACGGGCTTAGGTCCAAGGATTCACATAGGTTTTGCCCGGAATCGGCGGAATCTCCGGGGCCACTGTTCGTAAGGGGGTCTTTTTGAGTTCTTCCAACTTAGCTTGGTAGGCCTCGCGGCGCTCACCGTCCTGGGCGGACGCCGGGGCGGGGACGTACGCACCCTCTTCAGCCTCGAAGGCGGCAGCAGCGGCCCGCTCAGCTATCTCTTCGGGGGAAAGCTCACCGGGGACTTTCTCAAGTTCCTGCTCCAAGAGGGCCTCGTTCAAATCACCCTGTTCCGCCTCACCGGGGCCAGACTGGGAACCCTTCTGGGGGGTACCGTGGGGGGTACCAGCTTCAAGGTCATCGAACATTGAACCCGACCAGCGGGCCCGAGGGGCCTTCGCCGCCTCAGCCTGGGCGGCCTGCTCAGCCTTTGCCTGGTTTTCTTCTTCGACAGCGGCCTCAAAATCCTCAACCGGGTTAGCCGTCTCGGTGCGGTTGCCTTCGCTAATAATCCGGCGACCCTCTAGGGCCCGGCCCAGGGTGATTTCATCGGCATATTCAAGGTCGCCACCCACCGGCAGGCCGGAGGCCAGGCGGGATACCCGAATACCGATGGGCACCAGCAGGCGGGAGAGATAGGTGGCGGTAGCTTCACCCTCAAGGTTGGGATCCATAGCCAGAATCAGCTCGGTAATCCGTTCATCAGACAGGCGGGCTACCAGCTCACGAATCCGGAGCTGCTCGGGGCCGATACCGGCCATAGGGTTAATGGACCCGCCCAGCACATGGTAGCGGCCACTGAAGGAGCGGGTGCGCTCAACGGCGACCACGTCCTTGGACTCCTCAACCACGCAGAGCATGCTGGGGTCCCGCTGCTCGTCCCGGCAGATAGCGCAGAGCTTGGTTTCAGAGACATTGCCGCAGATATCGCAGAAGCTGACGGTCTTTTTGACGCGGGAAATTGCGTCGGTCAGCTTGGCCATCTCTGAGGCATCTGCGTTCAGGATATAGAAGGCGATACGCTGCGCCGACTTGGGGCCCACCCCGGGTAGGCGGCCCAGCTCGTCAATCAAATTCTGGACGGCACTCTCGTACACACAAACTCCTAGTCATCGACCCTGCGGCCGTAAACAATCAGTAACAGAAGAGGTTAACCGGGCCAGGGGCCGGGCCCCTGCACGGGTGCTTAGCCCTGGTGGAGGGGTTGTTCGTCAATGACCTTGCCGCCGAGGATTTTCTCCACCGCCTTTTGGCCGATCAGCACAGCCGTTTCGAGGGCTGCATCGTCGTCACTGGGGGCAAAGTCTTCCGCAACATCAGGTGCAGCTGGTGGGGCCTTAGATTCCTGCACGGCCCTCTGGCCTGCAGCAATCTGCGCGGCGTGACGCTCCCGGAAGGAGAGCTTGCCACCGCGGTCTTCTGCTGGACTGCGGCCTCCAGCGTGGGCTGGGGCGGCGGGTGCTTCAGGGGCCAGGGTTTCGGCGGCGGGGGCTTCGGGAGCCGCTGTCTCAGGGGCAGGGGCAGGGGCGGGGGCGGGTGCTGCAGGTGCCTGTTCCTCGGGCTGGACGTACCCAACCCCGGCCACGTATTCGGGTTCTTCTGCGGGGGCGTCGTCAAAGTATCCGCCCTCGTAGTCGGCGTATTCTTCTGCAACCGGACGGGCCTGACTCGGCTGGGCCTGGAACTGGGCAGGTTCTCCGGGCTCAGAAGCCTGGGGGACGGGGGCTACTCCGCGCTCGACCTGCTCTTGTGCTGGGCCTTGGAGTGCTGGTTCCGGGGCTGGGGTGAACTGCCCGGCCACGGCCTGGGATTGGGCTTCAAGGTCAGTGACGGGCTGGCCACCTGCCGGGAGCCCGGGAGTAAAACTCGGGGCTACTGAGGGGCTTGCGGCCTGGGCCGCAAGGGGAGCTGAGCCTGCAGGCTGGGTGTGCTCTGGCTGGGTGTGCTGGAGAGAATGCGAAGGGGCGACAGGCTGGGCAGGTGCTGCCGGCTGGGCAGGTGCTGCCGGCTGGGCAGGAGCTACCGGCCGGGGTGCTTCACTCGGCTGGGCTGCTTCTTCTGTATCAGGGGCGGGCTCGTCGCTGGGAATAGGGGCAACAGACCAGGAGGTGACGGGGTTATTCCAGTCATCTGGACTCCAGGCCGGGGGTTCGCTGGTACGGGGCTGGCCGTGGGTTGCCCAGGCCTGCTCGCCGCCGCGCGGCCCGTCAGCAACTGGAGCGGGCTCCTGCTGGGAGGCAGGGGCATGGGGGGAGAACTCGGCCTGTGGGGTAACAGGGGGCTGGGTAGGTCTTGGGGCCTGCGGAGCCAGGGGCGCTTGATGAGGCGCCTGGGCGGATACCTGGGCAGGTGCCTGGGCGGGTACCTGGGCCTGCGACACTCTAGGAGCCTGGCTAGCCGGGGCAGGCTGGAGGGGGGCCTGGCCTACAGGGGCAGGCTCGGTGAGAGCCGGAGCTTTACCCTGCGGGCCCTGAGGTTTTCCCACAACGGGTGAGCCCCCCTGGCCGTGGGAGGAGCCGGGCTGCTTAATCTCTCCTCGTAGATTTACCTGCAGGCCGAGCACCTGGTTGAGGGCCTGCTGCAGGAGGGGCAGATGACTCTTGACGTTTTTGAGCACGGCAAGGTCGGCGCGGAGGAAGAGCGCTCCCTCTTCAAACTTTGACGGTTCACAGAGGGCAAACTGGGCCCGGGCGTAGGGGGAGGGCAGCTGGGCAATAATGTCTGCCCAGGAGTTGCGCACCAAATCAACGGTATTTTCACCGGGCACGCCCTGGGGTGCTTGCTGGGGGACGCCCTGGGGTGCTTGCTGGGGGACGCCCTGGGGTGCGGACGGGGGCGCAACAGGAGTCTGGGAAATTGGCGCTGGTGCCGGGGCTAGGGGCGCTCCTGCTAGGGGTGCTCCTGCCAGGGGAGCGGCCCCCTGGGCTGCAACCTGCTGCCGGGCGCGGGCAAGGGGGCTGGGAGCGTCCTGCCCTGCCTGAGTAGGAGCCGCTGAAATCTTCCGCGAAGTCTCCTGCCCAGCTGACACCTGCCCCGAAGCGACCTGGCGCTCCAGGCGGTCAAGACGGGCAGTAAGGCTACCCAGACCACCGTCGCCAGCAGCCAAAAGGATACGGGCGCACAAGAGCTCAAGGTGCAACTGCGGGTTCATGGCCCCGCTCATCTCGTTCAGGGCTGCGTTGGTGACGTCAGCGGCCCGCGAAAGCTCAGCCGATCCCAGTTTCTCGGCCTGGGCGCGCATACGGTCGAGCTGGTCAGCAGCTAGCCCGCGCAGGATCGACCCGGCGGTATCTGGAACTGCCTTGACCATAATGAGGTCGCGGAAACGTTCGAGCAGGTCTTCCACAAACCGGCGGGGATCCTGGCCGGTCTGAATCACCTTGTCAACCGATGCAAAGACCTCGGCGGCAGAACCAGAGGCGAAGGCATCAACGACCTCGTCCAGAAGCTCGCCGTGGGTAAAGCCCAACAGGGCAACCGCCAGGTCATAGGAGATGCCCTGCTCATCAGAGGCACCGGCCATGAGCTGGTCAAGAATGGAAAGGGAGTCACGCACCGACCCGCCACCGGCCCGAACCACCAGCGGTAGCACGCCGTCGGCTACCTTAACGCCCTCTTCATCACAGAGCTTGGCCAGGTAGGCCCCCAGGGTCTGCGGGGGAACCAGTCGGAAGGGGTAGTGGTGGGTACGGGACCGAATGGTGCCCAGCACCTTGTTGGGCTCGGTGGTCGCAAAAATGAACTTAATGTGCGCCGGGGGCTCTTCTACGATCTTGAGCAGGGCGTTGAAGCCCTCGCGGGTGACCATGTGGGCCTCGTCGATAATAAAAATCTTGTAGCGGTCGCGCACCGGCGCAAAGGTGGCACGTTCCCGCAGGTCACGGGCATGATCCACGCCGCCGTGGGAGGCGGCGTCCATCTCAATCACATCGAGGGAGCCACCGCCGTCACGGGAAAGATCCTGACAGGACTCACATTCGCCACAGGGGGTAGGCGTAGGGCCCTGGGCACAGTTGAGGCAACGCGCCAAAATACGCGCGGAGGTGGTCTTGCCACAGCCACGCGGGCCCGAGAAGAGGTAGGCGTGATTGACCCGGTTCTTTTCAAGAGCAGTCATCAGAGGCTCAGTGACGTGCTCCTGCCCAATGACGTCAGCAAAAGACTCAGGGCGGTAGCGGCGGTACAGTGCAGTGCTCACAAGAAACCTTCGGTAGGACGGCAGGGTCACGCACAGGGGACCCGGAGGGCTGGTTAACAGTCTAGTGGGGGTGCCTGACGTTTTAAGCGTCCCCCGCTCTCAGCAGAAGCCCCGGCGGCGGGTTCGGGGCAAATGTGCCGGAAAACTTCAAATGTTCCGGCAAAGCCCACACATATGATGGCCAGCGGAACATGTTCCGCTGGTGCCAGGGTTGGGCACCTGCCAGCGGGCATAAAAAGACCCCTCACGCACCCGTCAGAGCCCAGATACCCTTGCTGCCTTCCGGCCCTGGGGGAGTTTTCCAAGATGACGCCACGTAAGGGGCTCCAACAACTGTACCCTAAGCCGTCTTAAAAAACAAAGGTGCAGCGGAGAGTTTTTCCAAGGGTTTTATGACCCCCCGGGTTCTGTTGGCGCGGACGGCCTGCCCCCGCCCGCACTCCGATTTGCGCGAACCCCTGAGTGTAGGGTATGCTCGTATCTGTTCGCTTTCGTGAAGCTATGTATATAGCTAAGCAACAGCCTGGAGGATTCGCCTAGCGGCCTATGGCGCACGCCTGGAACGCGTGTTGGGTTCACGCCCTCGGGGGTTCAAATCCCCCATCCTCCGCTGAAGCCGGTTTCATCGCCCACTTGATGAAACCGGCTTTTTCTTTGCCCAGAAGCAGGTATTCC
>NZ_JBLKPV010000006.1:0-186376 GCF_049068285.1 Rothia nasimurium
GGTTGGTGTTTTTGGCTGCGGGTGGGACTTTTGAATAAGCCTCTATGTTTAAGAAAGTAACCACCTCATTGATGATAATCGGTTGCTTGTGCCTGGTTGCTTGTGGAAACACGGGCAACCAGGCTTCACAAGAACCCGAGTCTAGCAACCTAGCTTCTACTCTAGATATCCCAGAGGTAGATAGAAACGCCTATCAAAATATTCACGCCATATTTGATGAGCAGAAACAAATTGTAGAAACTCCCCTCAACCGTTATGTTCATTCTGAGGACGAATTTACAATGATTGTCACTGCAAACTTTTTCCCTTTTAAACAATGCGTGAATAATGCTGGGTATGAAACCAGCCGTCACACCTACCAAACTGAGTACAGGCCACATATTCCCTTTGCTGTCTGGTCATATCCCTTTGCTGAAAAATATGGATATGAAATCAACCCGGTACAAGGCAAGGTTTACCTTGACCAGGGTGAAACTGATGAAAATCCTGATCGAGATAAAGTGCAAACAGATTGCCTAGAAAAGCCCCAAGGAAATGAAATCCCCGTTATCATGGGTGGCGTTTCTGCAAGGCCAGTCGGAGACATGGTTATTTTGAGCGAGGTAGGTAGCCAGGTCCAGACCCTGATATCTCAAGACCAGGATGTACAAGCTGCAATCCAGGAGTGGATTCAGTGCCTAGAGGGACAGGGCATCTCAATGGATACCAACTATGAGCAGCCCATACCGGTTATTCCAGAAGAAAAGGAAGCGAACATCAAGCAGGCCCTGGTTGATGTCCAGTGCAAAAAAGACGTGCGGCTCATGGAACGCTACTATGACGCTCAAGCCCAGTACGAGCAGGCCCTCATTGAAAAGAACCAGGCAGCCTTTAACACCCTCGCCGAGCGCAAGGAAGAATATATTACTCAGGCCAAGCAAGTTCTCCTTCAGAACGGAATCACCCCGTGAACCCAACCCGCAGGGTGGCTAACCCCCGCCTTGTCCTCGGCTTTGTGCTCGCCTGCCTGCTGGTAGCAGTTACCAGCTTTATCATCGCCACTCCTGGATGCAGCACCCTGCCGGCGTTGAAATGATCGACGGACGCCCCGTCATGACCGATGTCCTCGCCGTGCTCACCAACAACACCTCCCTGGGTCAGGGGTTGGGTTCTGGGAACGGGGGAGTGAACCACCTCTATGGCGGTTCCTTCTGATGGTTCCTACGACATCGTTCAGGGGCAGGAACCTGGGGGCTTTGCCCACCAGCGCATTGAACGCTCAGTTTTTGAGTTAGCAGAAGAACGCCAGGCCGTGGCAAGCCTTGGCCTGTTAGGTAAGCGATAGGGAAAAAAGTTCTTGACATGAGGGGCCTGGAAAGCCTAGTGTGATTTATATCAACCTTTGTTGATTTCCCCCGGGAGAACAAAAAGCCTCCCCTCACAGAAAGGAGAAGGCAATGAAGCCTTCGAAGATTACTGCTCTACTTGCGAGTTTTGCAATTGGATCATGTCTATTGGTTCCTGCCACTGCGGCTGAGGCGCTGGGGGATTCTTCTTGCCCGAATAATCGGGTTTGCGTGTGGGATTATCGCAATTTTGAAACCAGCTATCTGGGTGTTTTTAGCCAGAAGGGAATTCATCATTATAGGACCCCATATGTTGGGCCCCGCTTGAATGATAAGATCTCGTCATATTCCATTGGGCATTCGACTGGGCCTTATAAGTATGTAATGTTCTATGAACATGCCTATAATCCTGCGGCTAAGACCGGGACGGGGAACGCATTCTATGATAAAAATGGGAACAGGTATGCAGAGATGCATCGCTTGTCGCATCCTGATGGGCATAGGAACGGATGGGAGGATAAGGTTTCATCTTTTGATGAAGCTAACTGAGTTTCATGTCTAATAAAGCAGCGCCCGTCTTTCTTGTTGTTGCTTGTCTAACTTTGGCCGCCTGTGGAAACATGGGCGGCCAAGGGGTGGCAGTTGATTCTGAAGGTGAGCCAGGCAATACATCTGTAGCGGCACCCACTGTTGATAGGGATTCCTACTCTAACGTTCATGCAGTCCTTAATCCTGAAAAACAAACAATAGATACCCCTCTGAATAAGTATGTTCATGACGCAGATGAACACATGACTATTGCTAGGGCTAATTATATTAATCTCAAGAAATGTGCTACAGGCAAAGGCTACGAATTACCTCATCATTTTTACCAGACTGAATATCGGATAGAAGCCCCTTTTGGCGTTTGGTCCACTAGCTTTGCAGAAAAATATGGTTATGAAATAAATCATACCCTAGGTAAGGTTTATGTGGATGAGGGGTATAAGGGAGAGGATGTTCCTTCTGAAATACAGCAGACCTTTGAAACTTGTTTGGCTGAAATAGCTGACCAGGAGATACCTTACTTCATCAAAGGAGTAGCTGTGTCTGCCACAGCAGAAACAGCAGTGCTGAGCGAAGTGAGTGGCCAGGTTACCTATCTGGTGGAAGAAGATTCTGATGTGAAAGCAGCTATTCAAGAATGGATCCAGTGCCTGAATGACCAGGGGATACAAATAGACCCCCAGTATGAAGAGCCATTCCCGATCATTCCAGAAGAAAAGGAAGCCAACATCAAGCAGGCCCTGGTTGATGTCCAGTGCAAGCAAGAAGTGCGGCTCATGGAACGCTACTATGACGCCCAAGCCCAATACGAACAGGCCCTCATCGAAAAGAACCAGGCCGCCTTCAATACCCTAGCTGAACGCAAAGAAGCCTACCTGAACCAAGCTAAGGAAGTCCTCCAGCAGAACGGAATCACCCCGTGAACCCAACCCGCAGAGTGGCTAACCCCCGCCTCGTCCTCGGCTTCGTGCTAGCCTGCCTGCTGGTAGCAGTTACCAGCTTCATCATCGGCAAAAACAGCTCCAGCAGCCAGGACGAGGCGCTCGCCTCCGCCCAAACAACTCTCGCCGTCCACGCCCCTGCAGAACGCCGCACCCTGGGCACCACCGCCACCTACCAGGGCAGCGTCCAAGTACCCCCGTCCCAAGACATCACCTATAAGGGCACCGGAATCGTCACCACTGTCGCCGTCAAACCCGGCGACACCGTACGCCCCGGAACCCTCGTCGCCACCGTAGACAGCAACCCCGTCATCGCAGTCACCGTTTCCAACAAACCCATCTACCGCGACGTCCACCCAGGGGACGCAGGCTACGATATCGAAGCAATCCAAGAAATCCTCAACCAACTCGGCTACCCGCTCACCATCACTGGAAAATTCGACGAACCCACAGAAAAAGCCGCAGAAAGACTCTTCGCCAACATCGGCTACACCAGCCCCTGCGGCGAAAAAATCTGCTTCCACACCGGCACCTTCCTCCCTATCCCCGCAGACCTACCCCCGGTCAGTACCGTCACCACACCCGGCACCAACACCGCAGAAAACGCCGTACTCTTCCAAACCAACAGCGGCACCCGCAACATCACCGCCCGCATAGGCGTCGCCCAAAAAACTGACTTCGACGAACAGCCCGAAGTCACCGTCACCGGCCCCAACGGCGAAATCACCCGCACCACCGACTACAGCTTCAGCGACTTCAAAGAAGGCGCCGACAGCCTCCTACCCGGCTACGACCTCACCGTCAACCTTCCCCCAGACCTGCCAACAATCCCCGACAACAAAACCATCGTCACCCTCAGCCTCAACGCCTCCACCAAAGAATACCTAGCCGTACCCGCCGTCGCTATCCGCCAAGAAGGAACCACCACCTACGTCCTCACCGAAGACGGCACCCGCATCAACGTCACCGTCCTCACCCAGGTACAAGGCTGGGCCGGAATCGAAGAAACAGACGGCCTCACCGAAGGCACCAGCGTCCGCGTTTCCTAGGAGTAACCCCGTGCAACCACTCATCACACTCCGAGGAATCACCAAGGAATACAAGAACCAAGACATTCCCGCGCTGTCCTCCATAGACCTCGACATACACGCCGGAGAGTTCATCGCCATCACCGGGCTGTCCGGCTCCGGCAAATCCACCCTCCTCAACGTCCTCGGCCTACTCACCAGCGCAGACAGCGGCACCTACACCATCGACGGCGAAAACCTCAAGGACGTCAGCGCCCGCGAACGCGACACCCTCCGCTCCCACTACTTCGGTTTCATCTTCCAAGCCTCCCACGTGCTCGGCTACGAAACCGTCACCAAAAATGCCATGCTTGGGCTCCGCACCCAAAACCGGCCTCTCTCCGACCGCGCGACGGGAGCCGCCACCTGGATCAACAAAACAGGGCTCAACCACCGCACCAACGCCAAAGGCAACGAACTCTCCGGCGGCGAACGCCAACGCCTGGCGATAGCCCGCGCCATGGCAACCCAACCCAGCGTCCTCCTCGCCGACGAACCCACCGGCAATCTAGACTCCAAAAATGCCCAGCTCGTCTTCAACCACCTCAAAGACATCAACGCCACCGGCACCACCGTCATACTCATCACCCACGACCCCACCCTCGCCAGCCAGGTACCCCGCCAAATCACCCTCCACGACGGAAAAATCATCAAAGACACCGGGGCCACCCACCCCAGACCCGGCACCACCGCACCCAGAACACCAACCCCCAACACCACATCAGAAGGCAACACCCGCCCCTGGGTAGACGACGCCCTCGATGCCCTCAACTACATCTCCATCACCCCCATCAAAGCCCTCACCCTCATCTTCGCCTTCATGCTCGGAGTCGGCGGACTCATAGCCGCCCAAGGACTCTCCGCCACTGCCTCCCAACAAGTCTCCCAAACCCTTGCCACCGCAGCCCTCGACGACGTCAAAGCCACTATCACACCGTCCGACGCCACTACCGCCTACGACGGCAAAACCATCAACACCCTCACCCAAGACATCGCCAGCTACCCCGGCGCGAAAACCGTCACAGCTTCCCGTTACCTCCCAACCCGTGACCTCGCGCCCAGCGCCCTCCCCAACCTTCCCAGCGGATTCAGCGGCACCGCTTACGCCGTAGACTCACAGCACTTCACCTACCTCGACGCAACCGTCAGCCACCCCCACGCCCTCTGGCAACTCGACGGAAGCCACCCTGTAGCCTTCGTCGGAACCAAAGCCGCCGAAGAACTCGGCATAGGCAACCCCAACAGCGGCAACGGAATCATCTGGCTTGCCGGCAAACCTGTCACCGTCCTCGGACTGGTAAAAGATAGCCCCAGGGACGTAACTGCTAGCTCCAACATCTACACCAACTTCAGCTACGGCCTGTCTCCTGAACAGGCAAGCAAGGTGGTAGAAAGCGAGCTCTTCATACGCACAGAACCGGGCTACCCGGCTCCCCTCGCCGAAGCCCTGCCTCTCATCATCAACCCCGTAGCCCCCGAAACCATCAGCGTCAGTACCGTAGCCGACCTGCGCAATATCCAACGCGGTGTATCCTCCAACCTCGCCACCCTCGTCACCGGAATCTCCTGGCTCCTCATTTTCCTCGCCAGCCTCACCAGCGCCACCACCCTCTACACCTCAGTGCAATCCAGACGCACCGAAATAGCTCTGCGCCGCGCCATCGGAGCAAGCAAAGCCTCAATCCTCAGAATCTTCCTGCTCGAAGGAACCTTCGTCGGTCTAGCGGGCGGAATCGCAGGAGCCAGCCTCGGCACCCTCGGCATAGTTATTACCAGCCTCAACCTGGGCTGGACCCCAGTCATGTCTACCGGCTGGATTTGGATCGGCCTCGCCATCGGCGCCCTCACCGGTATGCTCTCCGCCGCCTACCCCGCCTACCTAGCAGCCCAGGCCCAACCTGCTGAAGCGATGAGGGCCTAGATAGGTATCTGCCCTCATTACCCTGGGTAGTATTCGCTTGCCAGATAGGGTTAGTCCACCCATTGGATATGAGATTATTCACGGTCAGGAACACGCCGATTTTGCCCAAGAGCGAATCACCGTCTCCGTCGCCGAACTGGCAGACGAGCGGCAAGCCGTAGCTGGCCTCAGCCTACTGGGCCCCAGAAACCTGCTCTGACAAGACACAGTGTCGCTAAAAGCCTCCCGCCCACCCCGGGCGGCCCAGGCCCCACCTGCCCCACCATGCAGCAGGTGGGGCCTTAGCGTTTAAATGACCCAAAGATAAAGGTCAAATCAGGCCCCTATTAGGTCAAAGGCACCCTAAGAAGCCTCCCATTATCCGGCGCTATCCTGGTACGGAACACCCGCGCGTGGAACCACACACCTGCTCTCAGCACCCAACGCGCTACGGAAAACACTCACACGATCCCAAGGACAGCAATGGATCCTCTCGAACTAGCACGGTGGCAATTCGGCATCACCACCGTCTACCACTTCATGATGGTGCCCCTCACCCTCGGCCTCGGCGCCGTCGTGACCGGCTTCTACATCGCCTACGTCCGCACCAACAAACACGAATACAAGCGCCTCACCAAATTCTGGGGCAAGCTCTACCTCATCAACTTCATCATGGGCGTGGCCACCGGCCTCGTCCAGGAATTCCAGTTCGGCATGGCCTGGAGCGAATACTCCCGCTTCGTCGGCGACGTCTTCGGCGCCCCCCTGGCCATGGAAGGTCTGCTCGCCTTCTTCGTCGAATCAACCTTCCTCGGCCTCTTCATCTTCGGCTGGGACAAACTCAAGCCCAAGGTCCACGCAGCCTGCCTCTTCCTCGCAGTTGCCGCTTCCTGGCTCTCTGCCTACTTCATCATCGTCGCCAACTCCTGGATGCAGCACCCCGTCGGCGTTGAAATGATTGACGGCCGCCCCGTCATGACCGACGTCCTCGCCGTCCTCACCAACAACACCGCCCTGGTCGCCTACCCCCACGCCATCTTTGGTGCCCTGCAGGTTGCCGGTGGCTTCCTCGTCGGTATCGCCTGGTACAAGCTCTGGAAGCGCCGCCGCGACGGAATCGACACCATTGGCGACAACGGCAAGGTCATCGTCGGCGAAACCACCGAAGGTGCCCGCGACAAGACCGACTTCACCGTCTGGTTTAAGTCCCTCCGCATTGGCGCTATCGTCGGCCTGCTGGCTTTCGTTGGCACCGCCTTCACCGGCCACCACCAGGCCCAGCTCATGATCGAGCAGCAGCCCATGAAGATGGCTGCCGCAGAAGCAGCCTGCCACGACGGCACCGGCTTCTCTGTCCTTTCTCTCTCATCACCTGGCGCCCAGAACTGTGACGAGGTTCAGGCAGTGATTGAAATTCCCGGCCTGCTCTCCTTCCTGGCCTACAACAACTTCACCACCGACGTCCCCGGCATCACCACCCTGCTGCCCCAGTACGAAGAAACCTACGGCAGCACCATCCCGAATAACCCTGAGCTCTACGGTGAACGTTCCGGTACCGAAGTCAACTACCTGCCCCTCATGGAAGTCACCTACTACGGCTTCCGCGGCATGATCACCTTCGGCGGCATCAGCGCCCTCTCCTTCCTCTACGTCCTGTGGGTAACCCGCAAGAAGGGGGAGGGGACCGTCCCCGAAGCCAAGTGGATCTCCAACCTGGCGATTCTCGGCATCCTGGCCCCCTTCGGCGCCAACGCCACCGGCTGGATCTTCACCGAAATGGGCCGCCAGCCCTTCGTCGTAGCCCCCAACCCCGACGGCAACCCCGCCATCATGATGTTCACCGCCGCCGCCGTCTCACCCGGCGTCTCCGGCTACGAAATCCTCTTCTCCCTCGTATCCCTGGGCCTGGTCTACGGCGTGCTCATGATCGTTGAGGTCTACCTGCTGGCCAAGTACGTCAAGGCCGGTGTAGCAGCAGCCATGCCCGAACTGGTTGAAGACCCCCACTCAGACAACTCCGACAACGACCGCGACGTCCTCGCGTTCGCCTACTAAAGAAGGGATTGAACCGTGTTTGACCTTTTCGCAGATCAGCCCCTTCTGCCCACCCTCTGGTTCGCCGTCATCGGCTTCTTCTGGGTTGGCTACATCATTCTGGACGGCTTCGACCTCGGCGTAGGCATGCTCATGAGCCGCTTCTTCGCCAAGAACGAGAAAGAACGCCGCCTCCTACTCAACACCATCGGCCCGGTCTGGGACGGCAATGAGGTATGGGTTGTGACCGGCGGTGCTGCTACGTTCGCAGCCTTCCCCCTCTGGTACGCCTCCCTCTTCTCAGCCCTCTACATCCCGCTGACCCTGGCCCTGCTGGCCCTCATCTTCCGCGCGGTTGCTATCGAGTACCGCGGGAAGAAAGACTCCGAACGCTGGATCGCTGGCTGGACTCTGGCTATCTCCCTGGGCTCCTTCCTGATCGCCTTCCTCGTCGGTGCCCTGCTGGCCCTGACCTCCACCGGCCTGCCCATCAACGCTAACGGCGACCGCGTCGGTGGTGCCTTTGCCTGGCTGACCCCCGCCGTCTTCATGGGCGGCCTGTCCATGGTGGGCCTGGCCCTGCTCATGGGCCTGACCTTCGTGGCCCTCAAGACCGACGGCGACGTCCGCCACCGCGCCTCAGACGCCCTGGTTAAGTTCACCCCCCTGTTGGTGCTCCCCGCCGTCATCTGGGTGCTCTACATGCAGATCACCACCGGTAACGGTATCTCCTACGCCCTGACCGTCCTGGCCGTTATCGCCCTGGCCATTGCCTGGGTCTTTGCCCGTCAGCGCAGCGAGGGTAAGGCCTTCGCCGGGTACGCAGTCTTTATCGCCTTCGGCGTGCTGGCCATCTTCCTGGCCCTCTACCCCAACGTGCTGCCCTCAACCCTCGACGAAGCCTACAACCTGACCATCAGCAACACCTCAAGCTCTGAGTACACCCTGAAGGTCATGAGCTGGGTCGCCCTCTTCGGCGTCCCGATCCTGCTGGTCTACCAGGGCTGGACCTACTGGGTCTTCCGCAAGCGCCTCCACGTTGACCACATCCCGGCCGCCCACGACGCAGCCGACCTGGCCACTCTGCCCACCCGCGCAAAAGCCCACAACGCCTAAGCGCCAGCCCCCGGTGCCGCCCGGCACCCACCCACGCAAGGACGCAGGGAACTCACGTTCCCTGCGTCCTTTCACCACCAGGAGCCCCCGGCTCCAAAAACTGTGCTGATACCCACCAGCAATCCTCAAGTAGGAGCCCACAGCTCCCTGACTAACCCACTAGAATGGTGAACAAACTGTTCGCGGCCTCAAGGACGATTCACTCACATCATGGCAACCGTTGAAAGCAAACGGCCCCCGCTTGGGCCTAACGCCAAACGAAACCTCGCTATTTTCGCAGTGCTAACGGCGATCAAAACCCTTGCACTGATCGTCTTTGCTGCCGTACTGGGAACCGCAATCACCCTGCTGGCCCGCATGACCTACGCCGTCATGTACGAAGGCAAAAGCTACGAAAGCGCCCACGCAGAACAGCTCGCAGTCTTCGCCGGGAATGGTCAGGCCCAGCTGGACGGTATCTTCTTCGCCGCCCCCTTCATGGACCTGTCCCTACTCTCGCTCACCGTCACCGGCGTCATTGCGCTCATGATCCGGGCCGCAGCCGACTGGTCCCTTGCCTTCTACGCCCAAAAAGCTGCAACCGGCGCTAAGACCACCATCCGCCGCCAGCTCATTCGACGGGTCCTTGCCACCGGCGGAATTGACACCCCCGACGGCACCGGGGCCACCGCCGTCCTACTCTCCCGTGGCCTAGGAGCCCTGGACGATTACTACACCAAGACCCTCACCGCCTTCGTCTCCACAGCGGTGATTCCCACCCTGCTCCTCATCTTTATTGCCTTCTACGACTGGGTATCGGCACTCATCATTGTGCTCACCCTGCCCCTGATCCCCCTCTTCATGGTGCTGATTGGACGGACCACAGCAGAAGATACAGCCCGCGCCCAGCGCAACCTGCTGCGCCTCTCAGACCACATCGTTGAACTGGTCAAGGGCCTGCCTGTGCTGGTCGGCCTAGGCCGCGCCCGCGCCCAGTCCAAGGCCCTCGGCGACCTCGGGGAACGCTACCGCAAGGCAACCATGTACACCCTGCGGTCAGCCTTCCTGTCCTCCCTGGCCCTGGAACTCATCACCACCATCTCCGTTGCCCTGGTAGCCGTCTTCATCGGCCTGCGTCTAGTTGACGGGGAACTCGGCCTCGACGTCGCCCTCTTCGCCCTGCTTCTAGCCCCCGAATGCTACCAGCCCCTGCGCGACGTCGGCACCGCCTACCACCAGTCAGAAGACGGGGTTGCCGCCCTACGCCGGGCCCAGGCCATCATCGACCAGCCCATCCCGCACCCCACCGTCGCCCCCGGCGGCGACCGCATTTCCGTGCGCCAGCTCTCCGTATCCTACCCTGGCCGGGATCGTACCCTCATTGGGGTCAGCTTCACCCTGCGTCACGGCACCACCACCGCCATCACCGGCCCCTCCGGCTGCGGAAAAACCACCCTGCTCTCCGTCCTGGGCGGTGCCCTCCGCAACGACCTAGTACCGACAGGAACCAGCGCCCCCATACACGTCTCCGGCCTCGTCTCCGGCACCGGAGAAACCGTCTGGATCAGCCAGTCCCCAACCTTCATCGCCCCCACCGCCCTGGCAGAAGTCGCCCTCTACGCCACCGTCACCAAGGGCGAAGGCGCCCTGGACGGCATCACCTACGCCTCCGGCCTACTCGAAACCACCCCGCGTTTCATCAGCGAAGACCGCGAATACTTCGGGCAGTTCCTCACCGCAGTTGGCCTTGGCGAACTAGCAGACCTTCCCCCCGAATCCCTCTCCGCCGGCCAGATGCGCCGCCTGGCCATCGCCCGCGCCCTGGCTAGGGTCGCAACCCTCCAAGCCCAGGCAGACCACGTCACCGTCCTCATCGACGAACCGACCGCCCACCTAGACCCCATCTCAGCGGCCAAGGTTAACGTCGCCCTCGCTGCCCTCCAGGAAACCGGCGCCACCCTCATCATCGTCACCCACGACACCAAACTAGCCGCCGCCACCAACAACGTGCTGACGGCAGTCCCGAAACCACACGGCATCGACTGGGAGCTCACCAGCCAGAACACAGTCGGCCTGGGCGCCTATGCCCTGGGCACCCTGTCCGACGCCGTAGCAACCGGCGAAATGGAAGACAGCCGCCCCGTCGCCGCCCAGGATCAGCAGCCCACCCGACGAACCCGCACCCGCCACCGCAGTATTTTTGCCACACTCCGCAATACGGGCATGCTCACCGGCATTCGACTGCGCGACGCAGTCCTGCCCGTGATGCTCTCCGTTTTGACTGTCTGCTTTGCCGTGAGCCTCACCGCCCTCTCCGGCTGGCTGATTGTGCGAGCTGCCGAGCAACCAGCCATGATGTACCTACTCGTTGCCGTGACTGGCGTCCGCTTCTTTGGGCTGGGCCGGGCCACTGCCCGGTACGCTGAGCGCCTCCGCACCCACGACGTCGTCCTCCGCGCTGCAAATACTTTACGTATTAGGGCCTGGGACGCTGCCGGACGCACTGTTCTGTCAGTCCGCTCCCTCCTGCGCGGTGACAAAATCCTCGACCGTCTCATTGGCGACATTGACGAACTTCGCGACGCAATTCCCCGCGTCATCCTGCCGGTAGCCTCCCACCTCATTGTTATGCTCCTGGTCCTGGTCGTCACCGCCGTCGCAACCCCCACAGCACTCCTACCGGTGAGTGCCGCTGTACTCGTTGCAACTGTTCTTATTCCCGCCCTAGTGCGAGTATCAGACCGACGGGCAGACGCCATCGCCCGGTACGAAACGGCAGCCATGCTGCGCCTGGGCGTTTCAGCCCTGGACTCAGCAACTGACCTTCACAACAACGGGCTAGACCAGACCGTAGCCCTTGCTATTTCCCGTCAGGACGGCGCCGCCAGCAAGTCCAAGCTGCGCAGCTCCCGGGCCATCGGCATCGGCCAGGCGCTGATGATTCTTACCTGGTGGGGGGCCGCCCTCGGCGTTATTGCAGCCGTCTGGCCTTCCGTCCAGGCCGGTGACATTTCTGCCCCCACCGCAGCCATCGTCGTACTGATGCTCACTGGCCTCTTTGAGACCACCGCAGCCCACGTTGAAGCAGTACGGGGCTGGCCTGCCTTCGCAGCCCTAGTTGAGCGCACCCGCGACCACCTGGACACCTTTGACCGGGAAGGACGCGAAACTGAGGGAGAAGTTGAAGAAGGAATCCGGGATATCCTGGGTGACCCCGGCATCGGCAGCAAGAAACGGGCCGCGCACAACTCGATTACCCTGGAACTAGAGTCCCTGGCTGCCCGTTGGCCCGACATGAACGAACACGTCTTTACAGGGCTGTCGGCCTCAGTTTCTTCGGGCCAGTGGCTGGGTATCACCGGCCCTTCTGGCTCCGGTAAGACCACGGCCCTGGCAACCCTGCTGGGCTTCCTGCCTGCTGAACGCGGTAATATCCGGGTCAACGGGAAGGTCTTTGATGCCAATAGCCTGCGCGGTTACGCCGCCTGGTGCCCCCAGTCTGCCTACATTTTTGAGTCCACGATTGCCAACAACCTGGCCATCGCCCGCCCGGCGGACGAACGCCCCAGCGAGGAGGAAATGTTTGAGGTTCTCGACCGGGTAGGCCTCGGTGATTTCGTGCGCTCCCTGCCGCTGGGCCTCAACACCCTGGTGGGGGCGGGTGGCTCCTATGTATCTGGCGGGCAGCGTCAGCGTATCGCTATTGCCCGAACTCTCCTGGTTGATTCGCCCCTGCTGCTCATGGATGAGCCAACCGCCCACCTGGACGCCCCTGCAGCAATCGCCCTCATCAGTGAGGTTGCCCGGGGCACCAAGCGGGGGGCCAGTGAGGCCTCTGACGGCAAGACCAAACTGCCCGCCGTCGTCCTGGTTTCCCACCGTGCCGAAGACATTGCCGCCTGCGATACCGTGGTGAAACTTCGATAGGCTTCACACAAAGACCCGCCCAGGGCGCTTCTGATAGGAAGGTGCTGGGCGGGTTCTTTGTATCGTGTCAACAGGTCTAGGTCAGGGGCTTTGCTCCATGTGTAGCTTTTCGGTCTTCGTCAAGGGTAAAACCATGGCGGTCTATTTCTTGCTGATCAAGGTCATCGCGGATTTTTTGACCGTGGACTGAGCCCAGAGTGACACAGACCCCGCCTACCAGGGCAGCTCCCAGGTGCCAGAGTTCTAGCGTGGCCCACCCGAAGAAGAGGGAAAGTGCAGCTGAAACTCCCAAAAGGGCGAGAGCAGTAAGGAGCGAATAGATAATAAACTCAGATCTGTTCTCAGGGGTCAGTTTGCGTTCGGTACGGGCCCAGGCTTTATGACCCTCCGCCTTTCGGCTGGCTTTCTCGGCAGGGAACGAAAAATCTTGCTTCGGCATGGGGGACCTCCTTGTCTTGTCTGGAATTTTACCACGGGGGGGTAAAGTGTGTTCTAGATAATATCTTCCTGAAATCTCATCAAGACACATCAGTAAGGACACCCATGCCTACCCACCATGAGCACAGCTACCTTTCGCCCCTGACCAAGAACTTCAAGTTCTTCCTCTGCGGGGTCATAGTTTTTGTACTGCTGAGCGTCACCCTGCCCATCATGATTTTTGGCCCCGTTGACAAGGACGGCAGCAGCCAGGGGCTTCTTATTTCAGTGTTTGTGGGGGCTGCCGTAGCCCTGATCATTATTCCGATCATCTTCAGCAGTACCCGCATTGACCTGCTCAAAACCTCCATCAAAATCACCACCATGAAGTTCTTCTCGAAAGAACTACCCTACAGCGAGATCGAGCAGGCGGAGGTGGGGCCAGTGACCGGGCTTGTGATGGGTGCTGGCCTGCGAATCATGGGCGGGGGCCACACCGGCTACCTAACCGGCGGCCCCTCCGTCACCTTCACCCTGACCAACGGCAGCCGGGTGACGGCGTCCGCCACCAACCCCGAGCAGGTTGTTGCTGAGGTGAACTCCCGGCTACGTTCAGCAGCGTAGCGGAAGGCAGCGTAGAGGAAGAAAGTAGCGGGTGTTCCCGTAACCGACTGGCTAGGGCTGGCATGAACTGAGCGTGAGCTCTAGCGAACCCGCAAGAAGGTTAGTCGGTTAGGGTGCGCCCGCTACTTTAGTATTTTCAGGTCAGGGTCGGCAGGCACACCAACGCTCCCGACCCCTGTTGCTATTTAGGCAAAGGTTCGCCCGTTACTTTCTCATGATTAGAAAAGAGCGTCTTCTTCTACTTCTACCGGCGCTTCAGCTTCAACCTGAACTTCAGCCTGGTCGGCGGGTTCTTCTGTCACCGCTGATACAGGGGCGGGGGATGTCAGCGCCTGGTAGTTGGGGCCGATAGCGTCGATGCCCTGGGCAAGCAGGACGCCGGAGCCGTCGCGGGGGCCGAACTCGGTGGGTAGGGTGCGGGCGACACCGGCTGATGAGACAGCCTTGGCTGGGCCGACACCCACCCAGGCCAGGGCGAGGGCGGTTTCGCCCTTGAGGAAGCGGTGGGCTCGGACGCCACCGGTGGCCCGACCCTTTTGGGGGAACTCGGTGAGTTCGGTGACCTTGGCCGTGGCCCCTTCCTCTCCGCCGTCGGTAATGGTGACGACTTGGGCGTCCGCGCCGGGGGCGGTGACGCCGAAGGCAAGAAGTTTATCGTCGTCTGCTACCTTCATACCGGCCATGCCACCACCGGTACGGCCCTGGGGACGCACCTTGGCGGCGTCAAAGGTGAGGAGTTTTGCTTGTTCGGTGACAAAGGTCAGCAACAGATCATCGGTGGGGCACACAGCAACAGCAACCACAGCGTCCTTGGGCTTGAGCTTCATAATCTCAAACTCGGTGGCGTTCAGCGGGTAGTCGGGATTGACGCGCTTGACGACACCCCGCTCTGTTGCCAGAGCCAAAATAGAGTTCAGCGGAACCAAACCCACCAGCTTTTCACCGCGAGCTAGGGCGATAGCGTCGGCAGCCTTGACCCCGCTGGCCAGCTGGGGGGTACCTGATGCTTCATCTAGGACCGGGATATCAATCACCGGAACCCGCACCAGGCGACCTGCTGAAGTAACAGCCCCAATTTCACCTCGGGCAGTAGTGGGCACAATGGAGAGGTAGGCGTCGTGCTTGATGCGCTTGCCCGGATCAATCAGGGTAGGCCGCTGCCCCCTGACCCCCTTGGTGCGTCCAAACTGGCCGCTAGTGGATAGCAGAACCCAGCAGGGGTCGTCCGCAATTTCCAGGGACAGCCCGGCTTCTTTCTTAGCCTTGGAGGCGGACGCCGACAGGGCAGCAACAGCGTCTGCCAGCTCGTCCTTGGTCACGATCTTGGTGCGGCGGTCGGTGCCGTACTCGTCGGCAACCTGCTGCAGTTCTTCGGAGACCAGGGCGCGGAGCTTCATATCGGAACCCAGAATTTCTTCCAGGGAAGCAATTTCTGCTAGCAGGTCGTCGCGTTCGGCCTCAAGCTCAATGCGGGAGTACTTGGTCAGCTGGCGCAGGCGCAGCTCCAGAATGTGGTTGGCCTGCACCTCGCTCAGATCGTAAATCTGCATGAGGCGTTCGCGGGCCTGGGCAGTTTCGTCTGAAGAACGAATAATCTGAATGACCTCGTCAATATCGACAATGGCCACCAGCAGACCCTCAACCAGGTGCAGGCGGTCGCGGCGCTTGCCCAGGCGGTGGTTAGTGCGGCGGCGTACGACGTCCAGGCGGTGGTCAACGTAGACATGGAGCAGGTCGAGCAGGCCTAGGGTCTGGGGCTGGCCGTCCACCAGGGCGACGTTGTTGATACCGAAGGAATCTTCCAGCGGGGTGTGCTTGTAGAGGGCAGCGAGCACCGCCTTCGGGTTGAAGCCGTTCTTGATTTCAATGACCATGCGCAGGCCGTTTTTGCGGTCGGTCAGATCAACAACGTCAGAGATGCCCTGGAGCTTCTTGGAGTTGACGCCGTCCTTGATTTTTTCGATGACCTTTTCGGGCCCAACCAGGTAGGGCAGTTCGGTAACCACTATGCCCTGCTTGCGGGCGGTGACCTGCTCGATAGACACCTTGGCGCGGGTCTTGAAGATACCGCGGCCCTTTTCATAGGCGTCCTTAATGCCGGCGGTGCCCACGATCGTGCCACCGGAGGGCAGGTCGGGGCCGGGCACGAACTTCATGATGTCTTTGAGGGTGGCCTCGGGGTGATCGAGCAGGTGGCGGGCTGCGGCAATGACCTCGCGCAGGTTGTGGGGGGCCATGTTGGTGGCCATGCCGACCGCGATGCCGGCTGAGCCGTTAACCAGCAGGTTGGGGTAGGCGGCGGGCAGGACGGCCGGCTGCATGAACTGGTTATCGTAGTTGGGTACGAAGTCCACGACGTCTTCGTCCAGGTTGGCGGTCATGGCCAGGGCTGCCGGGGCCATGCGGACTTCGGTGTAGCGGGAGGCTGCCGGGCCGTCATCCAGGGAGCCAAAGTTACCGTGGCCATCGACCACGGGCAGGCGCATGGAGAAGGGCTGGGCCAGGCGCACCATAGCGTCGTAAATTGCGCCGTCGCCGTGGGGGTGCAGCTTACCCATGACTTCACCGATCACACGGGCGCTCTTGACGTGCCCCTTGTCGGGGCGCAGACCCATTTGCTGCATCATGTAGAGGATGCGGCGCTGGACGGGCTTGAGGCCGTCGCGGGCGTCGGGCAGGGCACGGGAGTAGATGACCGAGTAGGAGTATTCCAGGAAGCTGGTTTCCATCTCGCTGGTCACGTCGATATCGACGATATTTTCGACGACGTCGGTGGGGTAGTCATCGTGCGCGGTGGTGCGGCGAGCCATCGAGACCTCTTCCTGGGGATTCGAACATAGGTTCGTTTATTCTACCGCGAAAGGGACCCGCTGGCAGGTTGGCTACTGGCGCTAACGGGCGCGGGCGGGCACAAAGAGCCCGTAGACGCCCAGGACGCCGAGGGCTAGGACGGCCACGCCGAATGGAATAGCTGTGGGGGAGCGGTCAGCACCGCTGGTCATAAAGGTATCAGCCAGTCCCATACCCATATGCCAGCCCCACCCCAAATAGAGTAGGAAGGACGCGGCTGCTACCACCAGGGCGCAGAAGCCCACAGCCCGCAGGGGAGTATAGGAGGGTATGACACTCAACCACTCATGCACCCAGGGGAGGGCAAGGAGTGGCAGGGCAACGGTAAGCCCCCACCCCACCACTGTGACGAGGCTAAATTCTCCGGCTTCAGCCAGTTGGCCATACACCTCCGTGAGAGTATAGCCCGGGGCCACAGCCAGCGGGTTCCACCAAAAAACATGCAGACCGTAGTAGATAGCCAGCAGAAAACCAAGCCCACTCAACGCAAGGGGCAAGCGGACGCCCGGTGCCCGCCTACCCTGCCCGGACGGGGCCTGACGGGTTGGCGTGGACGGTGCCAGCACAATTGCGGTTACCCCAATACCCACCAGGGCAAGGAGGGCAGTAAGAAAGGACAGGCCAGCTACCCAGACCACGGCAGATAGAAGAGGAAGAGGAGCCGTGGACGGCAGGAGATGATTAACGGAAGTAGCCAGCGCAAAAACCGTGGCACACCCAATGAGTAACCAGCGAAAAGCCACGTTGAGGGAAGCGGCTACCTGGTTGGTCTGCGCCTTTACAGGAGAAGAAAAAGAAGCTGTCATGACCCTATTCTGGCAGGGGACGCAATATATTAACGGCACATTTTCCTTGCCAAAGCCGAAAAGTCGCGCCTGGGGAGGTGGAATCGTCCCCACCTGTGGGCCGAAGGATGAAACATTTACTTACGGGTCGTCTTCAAAATATGTGAACAAAGTGATACCGGGTACACTATGTACCAGTGGCCCCATGCCCACCAGCTCTCCATGAGAGCGTCACACACCCACCGCACAGTAGCAGTGGCCCAGGTGAGGCCAAGGCCAATCACATGACAGTGTCGAGAGGAGTCCCACACATATGAGCACTGTGGACAGCTTCGGTTCAAAGGGCGTTCTCAACGTCAACGGAACCGACTACGAAATTTACCGACTCAAGGCAGTCGAAGGCTCACAGAAGCTGCCTTACTCACTCAAGGTCCTGCTTGAGAACCTGTTGCGCACCGAAGACGGCGCCAACATCACTGAAGGTCACATTAAGGCCCTCGCCAACTGGGATCCCACCGCAGAGCCCGATACCGAAATCCAGTTCACCCCCGCCCGCGTCATCATGCAGGACTTCACCGGCGTCCCCTGCGTCGTCGACCTTGCCACCATGCGCGAGGCCGTGAAGGAACTGGGCGGCGACCCCTCCAAGATCAACCCCCTGGCACCAGCCGAACTGGTCATCGACCACTCCGTTCAGATTGATACCTTCGGCACCGCCGACGCTATCACCCGCAACATGGACATCGAATACCAGCGCAACGGCGAACGCTACAAGTTCCTGCGCTGGGGCCAGACCGCCTTCGACGACTTCAAGGTCGTACCCCCCGGCATGGGCATCGTCCACCAGGTCAACATCGAATACCTGGCCCGCACCATCATGGCCCGCGAAGTCGACGGCGTCCTCCGCGCCTACCCCGACACCGTCGTAGGTACCGACTCCCACACCACCATGGTCAACGGCCTGGGCGTCCTCGGCTGGGGCGTCGGCGGTATCGAAGCTGAAGCAGCAATGCTCGGCCAGCCCGTCTCCATGCTGATCCCCCGCGTCGTCGGCTTCAAGCTCACCGGCTCCATCCCCTCCGGCGCCACCGCAACCGACGTCGTTCTGACCATCACCGAAATGCTGCGCGAACACGGCGTCGTCGGCAAGTTCGTTGAATTCTACGGCGAAGGCGTAGGCCAGGTGCCCCTGGCCAACCGTGCAACCATCGGCAACATGAGCCCCGAGTTCGGATCCACCGCCGCCATGTTCCCCATCGACGAGAAGACCCTCGAATACCTGCGCCTGACCGGTCGCAGCGAAGAGCAGGTCGCCCTGGTCGAGGCCTACACCAAGGAACAGGGCCTCTGGCACGATCCTTCCGTCGACGTCGAATACTCCGAGTACCTGGAACTGGACCTCTCCACCGTGGTCCCCTCCATCGCAGGCCCCAAGCGTCCCCAGGACCGCATCCTGCTCTCAGAGTCCAAGAGCCAGTTTGCCTCCGACATCAAGAACTACGCCAAGGACGGCGAAACCGACAAGTCCGCCAAGGTCTCCATGGCAGACGGCCGCGAGTTCGAGCTCAAGAACGGTGCAGTGTCCATCGCCTCGATTACCTCCTGCACCAACACCTCAAACCCCTCGGTCATGATGGCTGCAGGCGTGTTGGCCCGCAACGCCGCCGCCAAGGGCCTGACCGCCAAGCCCTGGGTCAAGACCTCCATCGCCCCCGGCTCAAAGGTCGTCACCGACTACTACGAGAAGGCAGGTCTGCTGCCTGACCTCGAGAAGCTCGGCTTCTACGTCGTTGGCTACGGTTGCGCCACCTGTATCGGTAACTCCGGCCCCCTGGAGCCCGAAATCTCAGAGGCCATCCAGAGCGAAGACCTCTCCGTCACCGCCGTCCTCTCAGGTAACCGTAACTTCGAAGGCCGTATCTCACCGGACGTCAAGATGAACTACCTGGCCTCCCCGCCGCTGGTCATCGCCTACGCCCTGGCCGGTACCATGGACTTCGACTTCGAGAAGGACTCCCTGGGCACCGACGCCGACGGCAACGAGGTCTACCTCAAGGACATCTGGCCCGACCCCGAAGAAGTCCAGAAGATCATCGACGAGTCACTCGACACCGAGATGTACAACAAGGAATACGGCACCATCTTCGACGGTGACGAGCGTTGGCAGTCCCTGGAGACCCCCACCGGCTCCACCTTCGAGTGGGACGACAAGTCCACCTATGTGCGTAAGCCCCCGTACTTCGAGGGTATGACCATGGAAACCAGCCCCGTTGAGGACATCAAGGGCGCCCGCGTCCTGCTCAAGCTGGGCGACTCTGTCACCACCGACCACATCTCACCTGCAGGTTCCTTCAAGGCTGACACCCCCGCAGGTAAGTACCTGATCGAAAACGGTGTAGAGCGCAAGGACTTCAACTCCTACGGCTCCCGCCGTGGTAACCACGAGGTCATGATTCGCGGTACCTTCGCCAACATCCGTATCAAGAACCAGCTTCTGGACGGCGTTGAAGGCGGCTTCACCCGCGACTTCACCAAGGACGGCGAACAGTCCACCGTCTACGAGGCCTCCATGAACTACCAGGCTGCCGGCATCCCGCTGGTTGTTCTGGGCGGTAAGGAATACGGCACCGGTTCATCCCGTGACTGGGCTGCTAAGGGCACCACCCTGCTGGGCGTCAAGGCAGTTATCGCTGAGTCCTTCGAGCGTATCCACCGTTCAAACCTGATTGGTATGGGCGTTGTACCCCTGCAGTTCCCTGCCGGTGAATCCCACGAATCACTCGGCCTGACCGGTACCGAAACCTTCGATATCACCGGCCTGACCGAACTGAACGAGGGCACCACCCCCAAGACCCTCAAGGTCACCGCCACCGCTGAAGACGGCAAGGTCACCGAGTTCGACGCTGTAGTTCGCATCGACACCCCCGGTGAAGCCGACTACTACCGCAACGGCGGCATCCTGCAGTACGTTCTGCGTAACCTGGTTCGTGGCTCCTAAATAGTCCTGACCAGCGGTTCGTAAAGCCTGTGGCCCTTGCTCCCCAGGGAGTAAGGGCCACAGGCTTTTTTGATGTCCCAAAGTTGCGGGGATTTTCTCTGGAATCAGCCAGGGATCGGATAGGGGGGGGAACTGACTCCAAACTGGCCTTAGCTTCAGGCCCCTGCGTCCAACCCGTACTTGACCTCGCTGCTTCGCCGGGAGGGCCACAGGGAGCCCTGGGAGGGGTAGGGGGATAGGACGCAACAAGAAGCTCCCCCTCACCGAGGCTGGGCTGGTGAGGGGGAGCTGAGATAAATTACCGGGGTAGTTCTACTTTGTGTCGACAGCTGGGATTGCGCCGGTCTTCACGTCGTAGTAAGTCTCCCAGAAATCTGCATTCTTGATACCGAGGGGGCGGGGATCGAACATGGGATCAAGACCCTGCTTCTTCTGCTGCTCGTAGTCCTTGAGAACCTGCAGGGCGGGCTTCTGGATAACCAGAATACCTACAATGTTCAGCCAGGCCATCAGGCCTACACCGATGTCGCCGAGGGTCCAGGCGTCGCCTGCAGTGGAGACACAACCAACAACCGTAGCAACCAGAATCAGAAGCTGGAGCAGGCGCAGCAGGACGTTTGAGGCCAGCTCGCTCTTGAAGTTGCGGGTCAGGTAGCGCAGGTTGGTTTCAGCCATGTAGTAGTAGGCCACGATGGTGGTGAAGGCGAAGAAGCCCAGGGAGACGGCGATGAAGATGGGGCCAGCGCCGGGGATGAAAGTATCAAAGGCTGACTGGGCGAAAGCCGGGCCCACCGTGACAGACTCGGCCAGGCCTCCGTGACCCTCGGAGAGGACGGGGGTGTCGGCAGTGCCGCCCTCGTAGACCCGGTACATGCCGGTGGACAGAATCAGGAAGGCGGTGGCGGAGCAGACGAAGAGGGTGTCGATGTAGACAGCCATAGCCTGGACGAAGCCCTGGGCAGCGGGGTGCTTGACCTCAGCGGCCGCAGCTGCGTGGGGGCCGGTGCCCTGGCCAGCCTCGTTGGAGTAGATGCCGCGCTTGACGCCCCACTCAACAGCAGAACCGATGATCGCGCCGAAGGTGGCGTGCAGGCCAAAGGCGGAGGAGAAGATCAGGTTGATGACATCGCCCAGCATGTTGATGTTGATGAAGGCAACGACCATGGCCAGAACAATGTAGATGATTGCCATGAAGGGCACTACAACGGAGGCGAAGGTTGCGATACGCTTGACGCCGCCGACGACGATGAAGGCCAGCAGGATGGTGATACCGGTGGCGGTCATCCAGGGGTGGACCTCTGGGAAGGCTCCCTGCATGGAGGAGGCAATACCGTTAGCCTGAACGCCGGGCAGGAAGAAGCCACAGGCAAGGACGGTAGCGAAAGCAAAAATGGAGGCATAGACCTTGAAAAGGCCGGAGTACTGGGTGTGGCGGTAGGCCTTCTCGAAGTAGTAGGCCGGGCCACCACGGTATTCACCGGTAACCTTGTCGCGCTCCTTGTAAATCTGGCCCAGGGTGGACTCAATAAAGGAGGTCGAAGAACCCAAGAAAGCGACAGTCCACATCCAGAACACGGCACCGGGACCACCGAAAGCAATAGCGGTTGCAACACCTGCGATGTTACCGGTACCCACGCGACCTGCAAGTGACATTGCAAGAGCCTGGAAGGACGAGACGCCGTCCTTGGAAGACTCGCCCTTGAAGGTTGCGCGAATCATGGTGGGAATCTGGCGGATCTGTAGCATGCGGGTGCGGATGGTGAAGTACACACCAACAGCCAGGCAGAGGTACACCAGAACAGGGGACCAAATAATATTGTTGACCCAGTTGATGACTTCGGACATTTCAACATTCCATTCGTGTGTGAGCTGGCGGGGGAGGCCAGCAGCGTGATGAATGAGCTTCGCTGTGAACCAGATCTATGTCCTGGTGCACAGTGTGAGCTGTTGAACAAAGATAATAAACTCCCCTGTAGGTGTTTCGAATCAGCCACGCCCACGTTTACATGTAAGAAACACAGAAACCGTCCCGCCCTCTCACACTGTGAATCGTCAAACTCCTACCCGACCGGGTAAAGTAGCTTAATTGCAGGACATCTCACCTGCAGTGCAACTCGATCCGCACCGGGAAACCCAAGGCCCTACGTCCGCAGATATTAGGGTGGGGGAGCGGCCCGGCAACAAGGGAGAAACCGTGGGACTGCTTGAAACGATCCAAGAACCGGGCGACCTCAAAGCCCTGAGCGACGCTCAGCTGGCAGAACTTGCCCAGGAGATCCGCACCTTCCTCGTCAGCAACGTCTCCCGCACCGGCGGCCACCTGGGCCCCAACCTGGGCGTCGTTGAACTAACCCTGGGAATCCACCGCGTCTTTAACTCACCCACCGACTCCATTATCTTCGATACCGGCCACCAGTCCTACGTCCATAAGCTGGTTACCGGCCGCCAGGATTTTGCGACCCTACGCCAGAAGGGCGGAATCGCCGGCTACCCAGAACGCGCCGAATCAGAGCACGATATCGTTGAGTCCTCCCACGCCTCCTCCTCAATTTCCTGGGCGGACGGTATCTCCCGCGCCTACAAACTCACCGGCCAGACGGACCGCTACACCATTGCCGTCATTGGCGACGGCGCCCTCACTGGCGGCATGGCCTGGGAGGCAGTCAACAACATCGCAGCAGACCGGGACCGCAAGGTCATCATCGTGGTCAACGACAACGGCCGCTCCTACGCCCCCACCGTCGGAGGCTTCGCCAACCACCTAGCCGCCCTCAAACACGAGGTGCAAAACAAGCTCGACCAGGTACGGCTAGACTCCCGCTATGAACGGGCTCTCGACTTCGGCCGAACCAAACTCCAAAAGGGTGGCCCGGTTGGCCAAATGATTTACCGGGGCCTGCACGGCATGAAAGCCGGCATTAAGGACGTTATGGTCCCCGGCGGTATCTTCGAAGACCTGGGTATGAAGTACGTCGGCCCCATTGACGGCCACGACCAAGAGGCCGTCGAAACCGCCCTCCTGCAGGCCAAAAACTTCGGCGGGCCCGTCATCGTCCACGCAATCACCGAAAAAGGCCACGGCTACGCCCCGGCAGTCAGCGACCAGGACGACATGTTCCACGCCGTTGGCGTCATCGACCCCGATACCGGCGAAGCGCTCGCTAAGTCGTCTGGAAAATCCTGGACCAGCGTATTTGCCCAGGAAATCAAAGACATTGCCGACGAACGCGACGATATTGTGGGCGTCACCGGCGCTATGCTGATCCCTGTTGGCCTCAAGCCCATGGCTGCTGCCCACCCCGACCGCGTCATAGACGTGGGTATTGCTGAACAGCACGCTATCGCCATGAGCGCCGGGTTAGCCTACGGCGGCCAGCACCCGGTTGTTGCCCTCTACGCCACCTTCCTCAACCGGGGCTTTGACCAGCTCCTCATGGACGTTGCCCTGCACCAGGCAGGTGTCACCATCGTCCTGGACCGCTCAGGTGTTACCGGGCCGGACGGGGCCTCCCACCACGGCATGTGGGACCTTGCCCTGCTGCAGTTCATCCCCGGCCTGCATATGGCTGCCCCCCGCGATGCTGTGACCCTGCGCGAAGAGCTCCGCGAGGCTGTTGCCATCAACAATGCCCCCACTGTGGTGCGCTACCCCAAGGGCTCTGTCGGGGCTGATATTCCTGCCCTTGAACGCCTTGCTGACGGGGTGGACGTCCTGGCCCGCACAGGTGAGCCAAACCCCGAATCTGGCCAGCGGGACGTCCTCTTGATCGGCGTGGGTGCCTTTGCCCGCCTGGCTTTAGATACCGCTGCCCTGCTTGAAACCCAGGGGGTTTCTGTGACCGTCATTGATCCCCGCTGGGTCATGCCCGTTCCCGGCTCAGTTCTTGACCTAGCCGGCGACCACCGCATTGTGGTCTCCCTTGAGGACGGCGTGCGGGCTGGGGGCGTTGGCTCCCGCATCCGCCAGGAAATGCGGGCAGCTGGCATTGACACGGCCCTCAACGAACTGGGCCTGCCCGCCGAGTTCATCAAGCACGCAGAACGCCACGAGATCCTTGAAGAGGTTGGCCTGACCCCTGAGAAAATCTCAGCTGATATCCTGGCACAGCTAGCCGGTGACATGGTGCCCTACGCCCGCACCGCAGGAGAAAAGCCCAAGCACACCCACTAGGGGAGAGAACCCTCCCCACCAGGTTGAGTCTGCACCCAGAAAAAATCGCCCTGACCTGCAAACCAGGTCAGGGCGATTTTTCGTGGTCAAAGCTAGGAGACCCAGATACGGCCGTCCTTGACCTCAACCGTGAACTCGGGCAGGGGAAGTTCTGCCGGGCCGCCCTGGACAGCACCGGTGGTCAGATCAAAGACCGAGGCGTGGCAGGGGCAGCTCATGGATTTATCTTTGAGGGCGTTCAGCTGGCAGCCCTGGTGGGTGCAGACCGAAGAGAAGGCGTGGAACTCGCCCTCAGCAGGCTGGCTAATCATGGCCGAGAAACCACCTGCGGTAGCCTTGATGACGCCACCAACAGGGACGTCTGCCGCAGCGGCCATATCAGTGGCCTGGGTGGGGCGGCCGTCCTCGGCGGTCAGGGGCTCGGAAGACCCAGATGAGCTACAGGCAGAGAGGGCAAGAGCCCCAGCGCCAGCAGCCAGGGTTCCGGCAACAGCCCGGCGACGGGTCAGGCCTGCTGCCTGCTGGTCGGTTTGGTCTTTGGTTTGCTCCTGGCAACCGCAGGAAGTGCACATGAACTTCACCTTTCAATCATTGAGAAAAACTTAGGAACTGGCCTGGGCAAAAATACCCGCTAGGGGGGCGGCGACAAGTTCAATCTGCCAGGGCCGGGCCTCAAGAGCGGCCAGGGCAGAGGAAATGGTCTCAACCGTCGGCTTAGCTGGCGGATCCCAGCAGAGGCGGCGCAGGACGTCCGGAGTCAGCAGGTTCTCCTGCGGCATAGCCAGATCCTCAGCAATCTCAAGAATGAGTGGCTTAGCCAGAGCAATGAGTTCTGCTGATGCGGGCCGCTTGACCTCCCAGGCCTTCAGCGGCGGCGGGCCAGAAGCTGGAAGGGTGAAGGGAACCAGGTCGTCCGTATTTTTAGCCTCGGCAATAGCCTTGAGCCAGCGGGGGGCCTCGCGTTTGAGGGCCCGGGTCTGGAAGCCGGGAATCTGTAGAATCGCCGGGACGGTTCTGGGCATGAGTCGGGCTGCAGAAATCAGGGCCGAATCCGGGAGCAGGCGTTTAGGGGCGACGTCCTTAGCCTGGGCCAGGTGCTCCCGCTGGTACCAGAGGTTGCGAAGGGCAGTGAGCTGGCGGCGGGTTTTGACGTCCCGAATCCCCTTGGTTTTGCGCCAGGGATCAGGCTTGACTTCACCCAGGGGGTGGTCAATGACGTAGCGGAACTCCTCGTGGGCGTAGGCCAGTTTGTTCTGGGCCCTTAGCTCTTCTTCTACAGCGTCGCGCAGATCAAGCAGGATATCGACGTCCAGGGCAGCATAGTTGAGCCAGGCCGCGGGCAGGGGGCGGTGGGACCAGTCCACAGCCGAATGTTCTTTAGCCAGCTTGTAGCCCAGCAGGTGCTCGACCATGTAACCCAGCCCGACCCGTTCAAAACCAGCCAGGCGGCCACCGAGTTCGGTATCAAAGAGGGCGTCAGGGTACATGCCTAAGTCGGCAAGGCAGGGGAGGTCTTGGGTGGCAGCGTGCAGGACCCACTCAACACCGGCCAGGGCCTCGTTGATGGGGGAGAGGTCATCGAAACACTCAGGATCAATGAGGATAACACCAGAATCGCCGCGCTTGAGCTGCACCAGAAAGGCCCTCTGGCCGTAACGGATACCCGAGGCACGTTCTGTATCGACGGCCACGGGGCCGCTTTGGCTAGCCAGCAACTCAGCTACCCGGTGGAGGCCACGTTCGGTATTGATGACGGACGGGGTGCCGCCCTCAGGCTCATCCAGGGGAACCAAATCAGGGATACTCAGACCCTCCGGCAGATCCCAGCCTGCACCGGACCGGTCACAGCTGGGTTTTTCAGTGGACTGCCCCACAGCAAGACTCCCCCTTCAGATCAACATTCATACCTATTATGCCAGGTAGGGTAAGGACGCGGTGGGGTGGCGCATATCGCAACAACGCCCCAGGACGCCCCCGCCCCGGCCTTGGACCTACCTAGCTGGGCGGGAACGTCCTGCCCCCAAAAAATAAGGGCGAACTGCCTAGCTGAGGGGCTTTTCTTCAAGCGTCAGACACACAGAATTAATGCAATAGCGCAGGTCAGTGGGGGTATCGTAGCCTTCACCCTCAAAGACATGGCCAAGGTGGGAATCACAGGCAGCGCACCGCACCTCAACACGAACCATGCCCAGGGACCGGTCTTCGATATAGCGAACCCTGTCCGCAGCTAGCGGCTCGAAGAAAGACGGCCAGCCACAGTGACTATCAAACTTCTCACTGGAGCGGAACAACTCCGTGCCACAGGCCCGGCAAGAATAAACACCCTCCGTGGTGGTATTCCAATACTCACCGGTGAAAGGGCGTTCAGTACCGCCCTGCCGCAACACCTGGTACTCCAAAGGATTGAGAACAGACTTCCAATCCTTCACAACCTGACCCACACCGGGCAGATGCTCACTCATGCTTCCAACCTTTCAACAACTCACCTGACCAAGGCCAGGTCCTTACTCCTACCAACCCTACCGGCCCCTGAATTATTCCGGCACCTACCGTACACTTAACCCCATGGCCCCAGAGAATCCCTCCATCCACTCCACGACCCCACCTCGCGCAATCACCCTGGCAACCGTCGCAGGGTTCGCCGGGGCAACAGCCGCTGCCGCCGGCCTCGTCACCGGCCTGGGATCAGCGGGCCTAGCCACCTACTTCGCCCGAAAAATCTTGATACCCCCCAAGGCGCCGACGGAGGACGTCCAGGTTCTCTCCCTGGGATACAGCACCACAGACGTCCAAGGGCAAACCCCCACCACCATCCGCCTAGAAGCCACCGAAAAAACCCTGGCCAAGGGTACATACGGCTTCTATTTCTCCGGCGGGGCTGGCTTTGCAGTCCTAGGCGACGTATTGAGCTACTCCCCGGACGACAAGTCAGTAGTTAGGCCCATCGAATCTATAGAACGGGGTGACATCACCGGCATTAAACGAGGCCGAATCAGCGGCGTCGTCGCTACCGACCCCGGCATGGCTGGCTACCGCTACCGCGATATTGAACTGAACCTACCTGTCGGCCCCGCCCCCGCCTGGCTCGTCCACCCGGAAGCCTCCCTTGCCACCGAAGAACCTGCCCACCAGGACGGCACCGGGGCAGCCCCCAGCACCACCTGGGCCATCATGGTTCACGGCATGGGGGCAACCCGGGCAGAAACCCTCAGAGCCCTCGAAACAACCCAGGCCCTCGGCCTCACCAGCTTGCACATGAGCTACCGCAACGACCGCGAAGCCCCCTCCAGCGAAGACGGCCGCTACGGACTCGGATTCACCGAATGGCACGACGTCGACGTCGCCATCGACTACGCCCTAGCCCACGGGGCCCAGGATGTCGTGCTCTTTGGCTGGTCCATGGGTGGGGCTATCAGCCTCCAAACCGTCGACCAAGCCCGCAACCGCCACGCTATCAAAGCCCTCGTCCTCGACGGCCCCGCCATTGACTGGATCGAACTCATCCAGTACCACACCCACATCAACAAACTGCCCCTCACCATCGGCCAGCTGGGCCTCAAAATCATGAGCCACCCGGCCCTCACCGCCGTCACCGGCCTCAAAGAACCCATCAAATTCGACCGACTCTCCTGGCCCACCCGGGCCAACGACCTCACCTGCCCCACCCTCATCATCCACTCCGTCGACGACCTCTACGTTCCCTACCAGCCTTCAGAAGCGCTCGCCCGCCTATCCCCCCACGTTGACTTCGTCCCCTTCCACGGAGCCCCCCACACCCGCGAATGGAACGTCGACCCAGAGCTCTGGGCCACCACCGTCACCACCTGGTTACAGCCCAAGCTCTAAACCCGCGCCTCACCAACACAAAAGGACGCACCCGCCCCGGGCGGATGCGTCCTTTCGGCTCAACAAAAAATTAAGGCGCCGCGATGTCGGCGTAAGAGCCCGAGGTCAATTTAACGAGATCATCAGCAGCCAACTCAATATCCAAACCCCGGCGGCCACCAGAAACAAGCACAGTATCAAAGAGCTGGGCAGTCTCATCCACCAGCGTGGGGTGGGCAGTCTTCTGGCCTAGCGGTGAAATACCACCCACCACATAGCCAGTGCGTTTCTCAGCCACATCGGGAGCCGCCAGCTTGGCCGACTTCCAGCCCAGGGCAGCCGCAGCAGCCTTCACATTGAGCTTGCCACCCACCGGCACCACGCAGACCGCAAAATCTTTTTCGTGCGTAATCATCAGGGTCTTAAAGACCTGCTCAGGGGAGCGGCCTAGCTTCTCAGCAGCCTCCAGGCCAAAGTTAGTCTCTCCCTCAACATGCTCATACTCCCGCATTTCAAAGGAAGTACCGGTTTCAAGCAAGAGGGCAATCGCAGCAGTAGCAGCAGAGGCCTTCTTCTTAGCCTTAGCCATAACAACACCTTTCACAGTCGAACACTACCTACCAGCCTAGAAGAAAAGAAGCCGCCCACCAGCGTCCATACCCACAACCGGCCCGAAGTGTGAAAAAACCAACCCACTTCAGGTCAAGCCCGCCCAAACCGCAACATTCGGTAACGGCGCCCCCACCAACTACACTGGGAATGTAAGGAACCGCCGCGCACCGAAGCGCCCGAAGAAAGACCGCCTTGGCCACCTATACCCAGCTCACCGACCGCACCCCCCAGGTATCAGCAGACGAACTCCTAGCTGGTTTCAGACCCTCAGAACGATTCGGCGAAGTCTCCTTCGACACCTACCGACCCGACCCCAACCAGCCCTCCCAACAGGCAGCCGTCGACGCCCTACGCGCCTTCGGAGAAAGCATCAACCGCGGCGGTTCAACCAGCGGGGGCGGCTTCTTCGGCCGCCTCTTCGGCGGCGGCAAAAAGAAGGACGCCACCAAAGCCGGCCTCTACCTCGACGGCGGCTTCGGCGTCGGCAAAACCCACCTGCTGGCCTCCCTTTGGCACTCAGTCGACGGCCCCAAGGCCTTCGGTACCTTCGTCGAATACACCAACCTGGTCGGCGCCCTTACCTTCCGCAAAACCGTCGAAGCCCTCTCCAGCTACAAGCTAGTCTGCATCGACGAATTCGAACTCGACGACCCCGGCGACACCGTCCTCATGTCCCGCCTCATGCGCGAACTAGCAGAAGCCGGCGTCAAACTCGTCGCCACCTCCAACACCCTCCCCGGCGCCCTCGGTGAAGGTCGCTTCGCCGCCGCCGACTTCAAACGCGAAATCCAAGTACTCGCCGACCAGTTCGACGTCCTGCGCGTCGACGGTGAAGACTTCCGCCACCGCGGCCTACCCGCCGCCCCCGCGCCCGTAGCAGACACTGAATTCGACGCCCTGGTTGAAAACCGCTTCGGTGGGCTCGAAACCATCGCCATCGACGACTTCGAAACCCTCATCGACCACCTCTCCCGCGTCCACCCCTCCCGCTACCGCCAATTCATCGACGGCCTCGACGCCATCGCCTGGCGCAACGTCACCACCATCACCCAACAGGCCGTCGCCCTCCGCTTCGTCGTCCTCGCCGACCGCCTCTACGACAAAGACCTCCCCATCATCGTCTCCGGCGTCCCCTTCGACCGGGTCTTCACCGAAGAAATGATGACCGGCGGCTACCAGAAAAAGTACTTCCGTGCGGTTTCACGCCTGACCGCATTAGCACGTGAGGGTATGTTGGACGAAACGGAGGTGTGAAACCACTCCGTCTCGCCTGACCGCCCTAGCGCGTGAGGGTATGTTGGACGAAACGGAGGCGTGAACCCAGGACGCCGGGGCGCACCTACCTGCCTGCAGCAGATAAGTGCGCCCCGGCGTCCTTGCGTAAAAACCGCCCTAGCCGGGGAAGCCCAACTCGGCCCAACGCTCTCGCGTCAGCTCAGCGGCGCGCATATCAAGCAGGGGAGTGGAGCCGTCCTCAAGCGGACGACCCGGCTCGCTATTCGCCAACGTACGGAAATTGGTAAACCCAACCCGGCGGGCCACCCGCTCCGATGCCACATTGTCAGCCAACGCCTTCCACGTCACCAGATCAAGGCCAAGTCCCTGGGGGTCCAGGGCAAAACCCACCATCATGCCCAGGGCTTCTGTCAGAAAGCCCTGCCCCCGGCAAACTGGGGATAACCAGTAGCCGACCTCAGCCGAAGAATCTGTGATGTTAAAGAGACTCACCACACCGGCAAACACACCACTGGCGTCAATACCCCACACCATTTCATGCCCGCTTTCGCCTGCCTGATGGGTGTAGGCAATGAAATCACGGGCAACATCCGGCGTATAGTTCAGAGGAACCGAAAGGCAAAAACGAATAATATCCGGGTCTTGGCAGGCTTGAGCCATCGCCTCCGCATCGGTAACGCGCAGCGGGCGAAGAGTAAAACGCTCGGCCAGAAGTTGGGGGTGCATGCAAACTCCTTATGTCAAGGGTCAGTTCGTAACCAGTCTACGCACCCAAAGATGTGGCGGAAGGCATAAAAGAAAAATTTTGGGTCTAGCACGGGGGATAGGGTGAAAACCGCGAAAAGACGCGGTAAAAAAGGGTTTGCGGGAAGGTGCGTATCGATTTGGCATGAAGCAGAAAAGTGTGTAAAGTATTTACTCGTTGGTTCGGTTCCCTCAAGGAATTGAAACACAATGCGGTTGTAGCTCAGTTGGTAGAGCACCACCTTGCCAAGGTGGATGTCGCGAGTTCAAGTCTCGTCAACCGCTCGCAGCACTCCTTGCGAGTGTCTAGCGCGATTGGCGCAGCGGTAGCGCACTTCCTTGACATGGAAGGGGTCACTGGTTCGATCCCAGTATCGCGCACAAGACTATAAGGTCTATGCGGTTGTAGCTCAGTTGGTAGAGCACCACCTTGCCAAGGTGGATGTCGCGAGTTCAAGTCTCGTCAACCGCTCCAGGTAAGCCCCGGTTCAATGAACCGGGGCTTTTGCATCGTTATCTACCACTTGATAGAGTGTTCACCATGTATTTCGCAGCAGCTATCGCTAAGCCCTGGACCCGCCGCTAAAGGCGGCTTACACCTAGGGTTCAATCTCTTCAGCCGCCGTTCCATCACCCCAGATGAACGGGTACATAGTCGTACCCTCAACGGACTAGAGAGAATATGCGAAACAACAAACGTCACCCCGAAGAACCTCAAACATTAGGCTTCGTTACTCACCAGAGCGGAACATCCGCCACCGCACACATCAAGGCAGAAAATATCTCCGCCACTAGAGGCGGAAAATTACTGTTCTCTGATTTAAACCTGACAATATCGGCACACACCAAGATAGCGGTCGTTGGAGAGAACGGTACAGGGAAAAGTACCCTGCTCAAAATACTGTCAGGCCTAGAAAACCCTGACCTGGGTGAAGTGGCTTCTCAGGGGGCAATCGCTTTTGTTGGGCAGGATATGGCATTGAGCGACCATCAAACTGTAGGTGACCTCATCAAACTATCCACTCAGCATGCACACACAGCACTTGCAGACCTCGACAGAGCATCAGAATTACTCGCGCTTGGACATGAGGGTGCAGAGGCTGCCTACGCTAAAGCGCTAGAAAAAGCTAGTGCACTGGAAGCATGGGATATTGACAGAAAAATCGATCAAGCGCTCCACGGACTAAAAGCGTGTACAGACCGATCCCGAAACCTTAGCACCCTGTCGGTGGGCCAGAGGTACAGGGTGAGGCTTGCTGTGCTTCTCGGCGCAGGGGCAGATGTACTTCTACTCGATGAACCAACCAATCATTTAGATAGAGAGTCGATTGAATTCCTGACTCAGTCCCTACAGGAGCTAAAGAGCGGATTTGCGGTAGTCAGCCATGATCGGCAACTCCTGATTGACGTTGCGCAGACTTTCTGCGATCTTGACCCGTCATTACAAGGGGTGCCCCAGGTCTACTCTGGTGGCTACAAAGGGTGGCAGAAGGGAAAGCGAAAAGACCGTATTGCGTGGGAGAAAACCTACCAAGACCACGTCAACCGCACAGAAGAACTGAAACAGGCGGTTGAAGAGGCAGGGGCTAGGTTGCACACAGGGTGGCGGCCGCCCAAGGGGACGGGGAAGCATCAGCGAGCTACACGAGCTGCTAGCCATGTCAAAGCGTTCAAGCAACGTCTCAACGAGCTGGAAAGCTATCGCATTGAAGTTCCTGAACCCCCGAGTATTCTGCAGTACCCAGAGGTGCGAATTGAGAAAGAAAAGCTATTGCTTGAAGCTAGCGATATCGCATATCTGGGGCGCAGTGTCCATGGCGTTAGCTTATCGCTAAGGACCGGGCAAAAAATCGTGGTGACCGGAGGAAACGGGACCGGTAAATCAACCTTGATTTCCATGCTGGCAGGGGAGCTAATCCCCACAAGCGGAAGTGTGACCGTAGCTCCTGAGATGAAGATAGCCCAGTTGTCGCAAGAGGTACCCCGGTGGAACCCAGAGCTAACCCCAGAAGATGTGTATCGGCAGAGCCTCATTCAAACAGGTACCTACGCGGAGTATCCGGACACACCGACTCTAGAAAGCCTGGGTTTACTGGCCACCGAAGCGCGTACCACCCGTGTTGGGCAGCTTTCCGCTGGCCAGCAAAGGAGACTCCACTTGGCAGTCACTATAGCTCAACGTCCTCACGTCCTGCTGCTCGATGAGCCGACCAACCACCTATCAATGACCCTGCTCGACCAACTTATACCCCATCTCAGGGGAACCCCGTCGAGTGTTGTTGTCGCAACTCATGACCGGTACCTTCTTTCCAAGTTAAGTGACTGGCAAGAAGTGCATCTGCAATAGTTTCGTCAGGTTGAAAGACCACCTACACTTGTGTATAGTTATTCGAGTTGCGGTTGTAGCTCAGTTGGTAGAGCACCACCTTGCCAAGGTGGATGTCGCGAGTTCAAGTCTCGTCAACCGCTCTCTCGAAAACACAGTTTTCGCAACTCAGGCCACGGTCTGAGCGTGTGGTGGGGTGGTCGAGTGGTTAGGCAACGGTCTGCAAAACCGTGTACGCGGGTTCGAATCCCGTCCTCACCTCCACGCGCGATTGGCGCAGCGGTAGCGCACTTCCTTGACATGGAAGGGGTCACTGGTTCGATCCCAGTATCGCGCACAGAAAAAAGGCTCCCTAGCTTCGGCTAGGGGCCTTTTGTTTTCAGGAGACACCATTTGCCCCTGGCCCGTTATTTGCCTCGGGCTGGCCCGTTGGCTGCCTCGGCCTGGACTGTTGCCTGCCACTGTTTGGCCCGTTACCTGCTCCGTCTCACCCCGTTGCCATCCTCGGCCTGGCCCGTTACCTGCCTCGTCCCGGCTACCAGCCTCACCTACTCTTCGCTCAGCCGCCCCCCGGATATTGGACCAGTAACTACTCAGCTTTCACATGTTTGGACCATTTTCGGGCCAAAATTCAACGATTATTTGCCCTTTTTTGACTTTGAGGTGGTCCAAATATAGGTTTGCTGACTTTTTTATGGTCCAAACATGGGCAGGACGGGTTTGGGCTGGGCTTGGGCTGGTCCAATGGTAGGATCCGGTGGGCTTGGGACGGTCCATATGTGGGCAAGATGCACCCGGGCTGGTCCAAACACTGGCAGGACGGGCTTGGGGTGGACTTGGGCTGGTCCAACTGTGGGCAGGAAGCGCCCGGGTTGGTCCGAAGGTAGGAGAAGCTGGGCTTGGGCTGGTCCAAAGGTGGGCAGGAGGCGCCTGAGATGGTCCAAAGGCGGTCAGAAGCGCCTGAGATGGTCCAAAGGTGGGGGATGGGGTGTGTAACACTAGAACCATGCACCTTACCGTCACCCACTTCGGATTTAGCCCCCTCAAAGGCGCCCGCCACCAGGTCCAAGAATACGCCGACATCACGCCGTCCGGAATAACTACCAACCGCCGCTGGGCCCTCACCCAACCCAGCAACAAGACTGTCCTCCGCACCGTCGCCCACCCTCAGCTCATGGCAGTTACCACCCGCCTCACCCAGGACGGGCCCACCACCCACCTCACCCTCAACATTCCCGGCCACGGGACCCACACCGTCCCCGCCCTCGAAGAAACGCCCACCAGCAGCTACACCTCCTGGGGAAGCCCCAAAGAACTCGCCCCCTACACCCACGAGGTCAACGACGCCCTCAGCACCTACCTGGGCACAGAAGTTCAGCTAGCCTACGCCCCGAAAACCAGCCTCATCTACTCCGGTGCCCTGTCCCTCATCGGTACCGCGACCCTGGCCGACATCGCCCACCGGGCCCAAGCCGCCGGCCAAAACTTCACCCCAGACCAGGCAGCTAGGTTCCGTTGCAACCTCATCGTCGAAACCGACACCCCCTACATCGAAGAGAGCTGGCAGGGCAGAACTGTCACCCTCCACCCCGGGCAAGAAACCCCAGACCAGCTCAAAGGCCTCACCCTCGCCCTGGGCAAGGGAATAGGCCGCTGCGCCGTCATTGACGCCCACCCTACCACCGGCCAGAGGGACACTAAGTTGCTGAAGCTGCTCTCTACCTACCGGCCCCGCAACCACCGGGGCGAACCTATCGCTGGTATCTACGCCGAACCTCTCACCTCCTCGACCCGCCCCTGAACAAGGCAAAAACCCCTACACCCTGTTGGTTCAAGGCCTCATTTGGCGGATAATAAAGGCAACAACCCTCAAGGAAGAAGGTTCTGGCATGTTAATTAACCGGTCGTCCCTAGCAGGTATTTTCGCGGTATCCGCACTGGCCCTAGCCGCCTGCGGCAACCCCAACGTACCCCAGGCACAGAATACAGGCACAACAACCATCGAACAGATGGTGGCCGTACAGGCCCCTACAGGCAAACCGGCTGTTGAGTTTGAATGGGCGGACGGCCCCACAGCCGCTGAAGACCGCCCGATAGCGCCCATAGAGTGGGCCAAGGACGACAAAATTATCATGGCCCACCTTGACCTTGGGAACGTAAGCGTCGGCGACTTTAGCCTGCCTGTCCGGGGAACCCTGGCCTCCCCAAACGATCAGTCAGGCCCTAAACCCCTGATCATCGTGAGCCACCTCCGCGCACCAGGCTGTACCGGTGAAAACTATGCCTACCCCTGCCCGGGCGGAACCGAAGAAATCCGGTACGACCGGGGCATGAATTACCTGGCAGCTGATCTAGCCGCCCAGGGGTACTCCGTCCTGATTCCTGATCTGGCCCCGGCTTTTATCGGGGTGGACGCCACCACCCCCTACAGCCAGGCCGAGGCCTGGACCAAGGTCGTGCAGACCCTACTAGAATCAGACAGCACAGCCAGCCACCTGCCCCAAATTGATTCCGACCAGGTCGGCTTGCTACTGCACTCACGATCGGCCGGTTTGATAACAGCGGCCTCCGAACTCCTCGGTGACAAGCTCAAAGGAGTCATGGCGTTTGGCCCCTACTTCACCACCGAAACAGCTGACGAATTTGCCCAGCCCCTACCCGATGTGCCCTACCTGGCCCTCACCGGTGAACTCGATAGCGACGTCAAGAGCGCAGGAAACCGATACCTGACCCGCTACCTGGGCCAGGAACGGACCGCCCCCGCCTATGAGGGACGTGTTGAAGGGCTGGGGCACATGTACATCAACAGGACCATGTCGGTTGCCGGCACGGACGACCGCATTGGCTGTGATGTGCTGGATTGCCGGGACGCCGCCACCCACGAGCAAGCCCTCACCGAGACCGCCCTCGGATGGTTCGGCCAGATCATGCCAACTGCAGGAACCCAGGCTCGCACCAAGAGCTCCAACGACGTCTCAACCTTGGTGACGGAGAGCTCCGCAACCCCACCGATACTTTTCCCCGAACAGGTCGCTGGCTTGGACGTCCGCTGGTTGGCTGCTACGCCAGGTTTCTCGGTGACCCGCCTAGCGGCAACAGATCTTGAGGCAACCGGCGGGCAGGTGTGCGTCCTGGCCGAAAACGTGGTGGCAACAAAAGCCGAAACCTGCACCGAACCTGACATCGGGGTTGCCGAATCAACCGTGCCTGTCCTGGCATTCACAGAAACGAGCATCAGCGGCACCTGGCCAGCTACGGACGGGCTGGCCCTCCACATCCTGCCCCACGGTACGCCACCCACGGAGCAAGGACTCACCGTCACCCTGGCCACCGACCGAGGGGACCATACCACCACCATCAGCGGGACGCACCCAGCCCTAAAAAGCCACCAGGACGCCTATACCGATGGCATCTACATGCCCTCAACCGTCCGTCTGGCCCTGCCCCAGAACATGCGTGGGGCAACCCTCACCGGCATCACCCTGCAGGGTGAAGACACCACCTTTGCCCTAGCCGGCGTGGATATCTGGTAATAAACTGTGTTCCCGGTTACGAAGCGGTAAGCTAGGGGCAATTGTTGTTCCGTCGAAAGAGGACCTGTGTCGCGTAAGCTCCTTTCCCTCCTTGCCCTGTCTACCCTGGCCCTGACCGCTTGCGGCCAGGGGGCTTCTGAATCCCAGGACGTCGCAGCCTCGGCTTCTAGCTCCACGGCAGCGGGGGAGACGGCAAACCAGGCTGAAACCAGTGGCCAGGCAGGGCAACTGACTGCTTCAGCCGCTGGCGGTGCCTGCGGTGAGGGCGGCGACTGCGTTTCTCTACTTTTTGCCGGTGACTTCCTCATGCACAATATGCTCTGGGCCCAGGCCGAAGCTGATGCTATCTCCCTGGGGAAGACTGGCCTAGATTTCGGCCCCCTCATCGAGGAACAGAAACCCTACCTGGACCGGGCTGACCTGGGCGTCTGCCAGATGGAAACCGCCGTCGCTGACCCAGCTGGCCCCTACCAGGGCTACCCCAACTTCAACGTCCCCCCGCAGATTCTGGACGCCGCAGCGGCAACCGGCTGGGACGTCTGCATGACGGCTTCAAACCACTCCATCGACCACAAAACAGCCGGGCTGGAACGGACCTACCGGGCTGTTCAAGCAGCTGGCATGGGGGTCACCGGCACTAACCTAACCGAAGAAGAAGCAACCCAGCCCGACCTGTTCACCACTGCCAACGGGGCCACCGTAGCGATTATCACCGGCACCTACGGTCTCAACGGCAACGTCCCAGAATACCCCTGGCAGGTGGATATGCTGGATGCCGAAGCCATGATCGCCAAAGCCAAGGCAGCCCGAGAACAAGGGGCTGACCTGGTCGTTGCCAACATGCATGCTGGTGACGAGTACGTCCACGAACCCAACGCCCAGCAGGTTGAGACCGCCCATGCCCTCGTCGACTCTGGCGAATTCGATCTGATCGTCGGCCAGCACGCCCACGCCGTCCAGCCCATCGAAAAATATAAGGACACCTGGATCGTCTACGGGATGGGCAACAACCTCACCGAACTCTCACCCACCTACGTTGCCAACAATGAAAGCATTATGGTGAACCCGATTTTCAAGAAGGGGGAGGACGGCAGCTGGGCAGTCCATGATTTGCGGTGGGTTTCGTCCACCATGGTCGATAGTCCGGGCTACAAGTTCTGCATTACTTCACCCAGCCGCCCTGCCTCTGACTGCCTCGATGAAGCCTATGCGGCTGAGTCTAATGCCCGGGTCAAGGAGATTGTGGAATCTATGGGGGCTGCTGAGGCTGGCGCCCGCGAGTGGAGCTAAGGTAGCAGACCTAACCCACCTGCCCCCTCGTCCTGGTGGGGGCAGGCGCGTATAATCGATAGGGCGCCCCCAGCGAAAGGGGCGCCCGATTTCTTACCCCCGCCCCACCACGCTAGGACCTTCCCCTGTGACTACTCCCATGCTCGCGCAGGCCACCGACTTTGGCCGCATGTACGCGCGTACCGTGGGTGGGGAGCTCCTTGTCCCCTCCATCACCACCGTGATTGGCCAGCAGGCCCATGATCTTTCGGGCTGGCATGGCTACATGGCCGCCAAGGCCGCCCTCGAAGACCAGCGCTCCTACCGGGCCACCAGTTCCCCGGGCCTCAAATTTGCGGTGATTCGGGACGCCGCAGCCGCCTCGGAACGCTACCGGGACGCCGCCGCTGCCCGGGGGGATCGCGTCCACAACTACGCAGAACAGGTGGCCCTGCGGGCCATGGGCCTACCCCACGAGGTAGAGGGCTACCGGGAGAACCTCATAGCCCACGGGGAACAGGCCTACGCAGACCGCTTTGACGAATGGTGGGAGCTCTACCGGCCTCAGCCCCTGGCCACCGAGGTGACTATCTGGAACGAAACTGTCGGCTACGCCGGCACCCTCGATCTCGTGGCAGAAATAGCCGGGCATACCTGCATCATCGACTATAAGACCAAGGGCACAGACCGCAAGGGACGGGTCAAACCCCTGGACGACAAGGTCGTGATGCAACTGGTAGCCGGGGTCAAGGCAGAAGAAGCCCTCATCGATGCTGAAAACGGGGAATGGGAGCCCTGGCAGCACGGGGGAGCCGGCATCCTCATGGGCGTAGCTCTCGGGGAAACCCAGGTTGTACCCCAGCAAGCCAACCCCCAGGTGTTAGAGAGAAACTGGTACAAATTCTGCGCCCTCAAACGGGTCTGGGACCTCAACCGCCAGCTCACCGAAACCCCAGAAGACGCCCTCATGCCGGTGGTACCCCCACCCCCACCCGGAATGACCAGCCTGGCTCCTGAAGCCGGGGCGGCAGCGTCCTAACCCTCAGTTTTACCCCCAAGCCCAAGCCACAGAAGTGAGAGACTATGACCATTTTGACTATTAGAACCGTGGGCGATCCCGTCCTGCGCACCGAGTGCGACCCCATCACTGTTTTCGACGCTGAACTAGAAAAACTGGTAGCTGACATGCTCGAAACCATGTATGAGGTTGAGGGCGTCGGCCTGGCTGGCCCGCAGGTAGGAATCTCCAAACAGATTTTCACTTTTGGCAACATTGAGGGCTTCGACGAAGGCCACATCATCAACCCCGTTCTTGAAGTGGGCGACGAACCCCAGGAAGGCGGCGAAGGCTGCCTGTCTGTTCCGGGCCTGTCAGCGGCTACCCCGCGCAAGAACTGGGCTCGCGTGACCGGCGTGAACTGCAAGGGCGAACCGGTGGTGTACGAGGGTGAAGGCCTCTTTGCCCGGATGCTCCAGCACGAAACCGACCACCTGCACGGCACTATGTATATCGACCGGGTTGAGGGTGAAGATAAGAAGAACATTTGGCGGGCTATCCGGCAGGCCAACTACAACCAGGTTGCTGCCGCTGTGCAGGGGGATCGGGCCGCTGCAACCTCATCAAGTTTTGGTGCCCTGGGTGGTTCTTTTGGCGCAGGCACAGCAACTGGCCAGAAACCCGGCAGCTTCGGATTCTAGAGGAGAAAGACAATGAAGTTACTCTATGCTGGTACACCCGAGGTTGCCGTAGCCCCTCTCAACGGCCTGCTGGAGGCAGGGTACGAGGTGGTGGGGGTTCTCACCCGCGAGGACGCCCCCGTCGGCCGGAAGAAGATTCTCACCCCCTCGCCGGTAGCTGCCAGAGCTGAAGAATTGGGGTTGCCCATTATTAAGGCCAACCGCTGGTCCGATGAGGTTGCGGACGCCGTCGCGCAGCTGGGTGCCGAGGCAGCGGCTGTGGTGGCCTTTGGCGTCCTGCTGCCGCAAAGCGCCCTGGACCTGCTTCCCCAAGGTTGGATCAACCTGCACTTCTCGCAATTGCCTGCCTGGCGCGGGGCTGCCCCCGTGCAGCGGGCCCTGATGGCCGGGGAGACAGAAATTCATTCCTCAACCTTCCGCATTGATGCAGGGTTGGATACCGGAAATGTCTTCCGTACTGAATCAACCCGGGTGGAAGAGATGGATACAGCCGGGGATATTCTGAACCGCCTGGCTTCAACCGGCGGGGCCCTGCTGGCTGCTACCTTTGACGATATTGCCGCCGGAGCCACCGGCACCCCGCAGGCCGGGGAGGCCACCCACGCCGCCAAGCTCACGATCGCCGACGGTAAGGTAGATTTTTCCCGTTCTTGCGCTGACATTATTGCCCAGCTGCGCGGGGTAACCCCCGAACCCGGGGCCTGGGCAGAACTCGACGGGGCCCGCTTCAAACTCGGCATGGCCAAGACCAGCCAGGCCCAGCCCGTGGGGGAGCCCGGCACCCTCTTCTGGGCCGGTAAAAAGGTGGCCGTCACCTGCGCCGACGGCGCCCTGGAACTGACCCAGGTGCAACCTGCAGGCAAGAAAATGATGAACGCCTCCGACTGGGCGCGTGGGCAGGGCTCGGCCCTGGCAGAAGGAAAGGTTGTGCTGGTATGAGCATGAATGCAGGCGGACACTCTCACGGCGGTAAGGGCCGGGCGGGGGCTAACCGTTCCGGTGCTAACCGGGCTGGCCAGGGCCGAAGCGGGGCCCGCAAGCGCGACGACCGCACCCAGCAGGGCCAAGCCGGCGGCACCCCCAACCCCCGAGGTACTCGCGGCAACCGCTCCAGCGGGGCCGGTGCGTCCTCCCACCAGAACAAGCAAGGCTCACAAGCCCCCCGGGGCCAGAGGTTCCGGGGCGAAGAGCCTCAGACCAAACAGGGCGGTGGGGGAGAAACCCGCCGGAATGCCAAGGGCCATGAGCGTAACCGCAAGGCGGTCAAAGACCGGGCTTTCTCGGCTTCTGCCCCCTCCCAGCGCAGCCGGACGGCTGATTCCTCCCGGGCTGTAGCCCTGCAGGTGCTTTCAGCTGTTGCCCTGGAAGACTCCTACGCTAACCTGGTGCTGCCCAAGGCTATTCGGGCTGCCCGCCTGGATGCCCGGGACGCTGGCTTTGCCACCGAACTGACCTACGGGACCCTGCGCAACCAGGGCACCTATGACGCGGTTCTGGCCCACTGCGTTGACCGCCCGGTGGAGAAAATCGGCACCAAGATCCTGCTGGTGCTGCGCCTGGGCGTCCACCAGCTCCTGGCCATGCGGGTGCCCGACCACGCCGCCCTCAACCAGACGGTTGCCCTGGCCCGCGCCGAGATTGGCAGCGGCCCGGCTAACTTCGTCAATGCTGTGCTGCGCCGCGTCTCTGAGCGCACCCCGGAGGACTGGTACGCCCTGATTGCCGAAGAAGCCCCCGATGAGCTGACCCGGCTGGCCCTGGAAAAGTCCCATCCGGCCTGGGTTGTGCGGTCCTTCCGTCAGGCGCTTGCAGTCCACGGCCGGAAGCCTGATGAGGTAGAGGCCCTGCTGGATGCTGATAACGCCTCACCCGTGGTCAACCTGGTGGCCCTGCCCGGCCTGGGAGATTTGGACGAGGCTCGCGCAGCAGGTGCTGAAGAGGGCCCCCTGGTGGAGGGCTCGGCCCTCTATTCTGCCGGCGACCTGGCCCGGCTTGAATCGGTGCGGGAGGGCGTCGTCCGTGCCCAGGACGCCGGTTCCCAGCTGGTAGCCCGGGCCCTAGCTGATGCCCCGCTTGAGGGCAACGACAGCAACTGGCTTGATCTTTGCGCTGGCCCCGGCGGTAAGGCCGCCCTCCTGGGTGCTCTTGCCGCCCAGCGGGGTGCCCGCCTCCTGGCCAATGAAGCTGCCGACCACCGGGCTGAATTGGTGCGCCGCTCCCTGGCCCCGCTGCCGTCCGGAACCTACTCGGTGGTAGCCGGGGACGGCCGTCAGATTGCCCGCACAGTCACTGAAGGTAAGAACCTGCCTGCGGGCATGCCTGCCGGTGTGCTCTTTGACCGCGTCATGGTCGATGTGCCCTGCTCCGGTCTGGGCGCCCTGCGCCGCCGCCCCGAAGCCCGCTGGCGTAAGAGCCCGCGCGACATTGCTGACCTGCTGCCCCTGCAGCTCGAACTGTTTACCGCAGCTGCCTCAGTGACCCGCCCCGGCGGCCTGATCGCCTATGTGACCTGCTCACCCCACACGGCTGAAACCCAGAGTATCGTGCACGATATTCTGCGCAAGGTCGATGTGACCCTGCTGGATTCCGGAGCGGCCCTTCGCGCCGTTGCCCGGACGGACGAGGGGGGCAACTCCGTCCTGGCCGGTGAACTTGACCCGGCCTTCACCCCTCAGGCACCCAAGGGAGCAACCCTAGCAGAAGGGGCCACCACCGCCCAGCTCTGGCCGCACATCCACGGCACCGACGCCATGTTCTTCGCCCTCTTCCGCAAGAACTAGCCCCCTGATCTCTGCTGCCCCGATAGAACCGAGGGGATGAGAGAAGCAACAAAGGACCGCATACTTCCACGTGAAGTATGCGGTCCTTTGGCGTTACTGGGTTTCCCCGTGAGGCGTTAGAGCACCATCGCAGCTACCCAGCCTGCAACCAGCAGGGGAATGTTGTAGTGGATGAAGGTGGGAATGACCGAGTCGCGGATGTGGTCGTGCTGGCCGTCCGCGTTCAGACCGGCGGTGGGGCCTAGCGTGGAGTCTGAGGCCGGGGAACCCGCGTCGCCCAGGGCACCTGCGGTACCGATCAGGGCCACGGTTGCCAGGGGAGAGAAGCCCAGGGCCAGGCAGAGGGGCACATAGATGGTGGTGATAATGGGCAGGGTGGAGAAGGACGAGCCGATACCCATGGTCACAATCAGACCAACTACCAGCATAGCGAAGGCGGCAGCGGCCTGGTTCCCGGCGAACATATCAGCAACGACGGTAACCAGTGGATCGACATCACCGGTGGCGTCCATGACAGCAGCAAAACCCTGGGCTGAAATCATGATGAAGCCAATCAAGGCCATCATGCGCATACCAGCGGTGAAGACGTCGTCCGCTTCCTTCCATTTAACTGCACCGGTGACCATGAAGATGGTCAGACCCACCAAGGCACCCACCAGCAGGGAGTTAGCCTCGGTACCTAGGGACTGCATGACGACCTGCACAGCGAAGGTTGCAATAATCGCGATAATGGCAACGACCACGTTGAACTTCTTGATCTCGGTGGTACCAGTTTCAGTAGGTGCCAGCTCAACAGTCTGGTAGGTACGGGGCTTGCGGTAGCTAACGAAAATCGCAACGAGCAGGCCAACCACCATGCCCAGGGCCGGGATAGCCATGGCGTTCATGACATTGATGCCGCTGGTATCCATACCGGCCAACTCGATGTTGCCCAGCAGAATATCGTTGAGGAAGATAGCGCCGAAGCCAACGGGCACATACATGTAGGTGGTGACTAGGCCGAAGGTGAGCACACAGGCCAGAAGGCGGCGGTCGAGCTTCAGACGGTTAAAGACGGCCAGCAGGGGCGGAATAATCAGCGGAATGAAGGCAATATGGACGGGAATCAGGTTCTGCGACATGACGGACATGGCCAGAATACCGGCCAGCAGCAGCCACTTGACGGTGAACTCCACCCGGTTTTTGCCGTCGGCGCTTTCAACCCCGACCTTGGCAATAATGCCGTTGGCCAGCAGCTGGGGCAGGCCCGAGCTGGAGACAGCCATGGCGAAGGCGCCGAGTAGGGCGTAGGAGAGGGCGAGCATGGCGCCGCCGGAGAGGCCCTCCTGGTAGGCGACCATGGTGCCGTCCAGCCCCAGACCACCGGTGAGACCGCCCACGAGGGCGCCGATGAAGAGGGCCAGGACGACGTGGACGCGGGCAGCTGACAGGGCCAGCATGACCAGGACCGCGAGCAGAACTGAGTTCATGAGATCCAAAACCTTTGAATAAGTATGTAAAAGACTGTATAAAGTGTAGTCTTTGGCGGTGTGCCATTAGTCCTTGAAACCACTAGATGGACTGTGATGGGTCTTGCTTTTCGCCACCGGTAGCTGGTCGGCACTACGATGGGTACAAAGCCCCTGATGAAAGGACGCCCATGACCTGCCTGATTAACCCCTCTATTTTGAGTGCTGATTTCTCCCGGCTGGGGGAGGAGCTCGCCGCTATTTCGACCGCCGACGCCGCCCACATTGACGTCATGGATGGCCACTTTGTTCCCAACCTGACATGGGGGCTGCCCGTGGTGAAGCGCCTCAAGGAGGTCTCGCCCATTCCTTTTGATGTTCACCTGATGATTGAGGACGCCGACCGGTGGGCCCCTGCCTACGCTGAGGTGGGGTGCGAGTCGGTGACCTTCCACGCTGAGGCCGCTATTGCTCCCATCAAGCTGGCCCGTACCCTGCGTGAGGGCGGGGCTAGGGCGGGCATGGCCCTGCGCCCGGCCACCGGCGTCGAGCCCTACCTGGATATGCTCAGCGAACTCGACATGCTCCTGATTATGACCGTTGAACCGGGCTTCGGCGGCCAGGCCTTTCTGGACGTCACCCTCCCTAAAATCAAGCGGGCGGCTGCTGCCATTGAAGGCTCAGGGGCTGAGGTGATCCTGCAGGTGGACGGCGGTATCACCGAAGAAACAATCGTTCGTGCCGCAGAGGCCGGGGCCACCTGCTTTGTTGCCGGGTCCTCCGTCTATGGGGCGGACGACCTGGAAGCCGCTATTGCGGGCCTGCGCCGGGCTGCCGCGTCCGCCCACACCCACTAGGATGCCATGACCCAGAACCTAACTCCCCTTGAAGAAGCTGACCGTGAGCTGGCCCGTGCCCAGGAGCTCATTGCTGCCGGGCAACTCCCAGATGCCCTACCTGCCCTGCAGGCCGCCGCCGGTGGTTTTGAGAGCGCTGGTGAAGTCTTTGGGCAGATTCTTGCCTTGAAAATTTTGAGCGAGGTCAACCGCGACCTGGGGAATCTCACGCTAGCTCTTACCGAAGTTACACGCGCCCATGCCCTGCTGGCTGAGGTCAAACCTGATGCCGAGCAGCTGCCCGATTTTGCCACCGAGGTTGGTTCCTTGCACGCTGAGCTGGGCGATTTTGAGCGCTCCAAGACCTGGTATAACCAGGGTTTGCGTGGCTATGAGGCCCAGGGGAATGCGGAGGGTCAGGCCCACAATCTGGTGGCTCTGGCGGGGCTTGCCCGGCAGGACCAGGACGAGACCCGGGCCCAGAGTTATCTGGCCCAGGCTTATGAGTTGTATGCGGCGGGCAAGCACAGGGTTCAGCTGATGCATGTGCGTAACGCCCAGGCTCAGGGGCTGTTGGCGGTGGGGGATACGGACGCTGCCCGCCCCCTGCTTTCTGAGGCGCTTGACCTCGCCCTGGAACTTGATGATCATGCTTTTCTTGCAGAGACCTACCAGTTGCTGGCCTTGGTCACAGCTCAGGGAGGGGATGCGGACACCGCCCAGGGCTACCTGGTGAGCTCAGCGCAGCACTATGCTGCCGCTGGGGATGCCGATAACGAGGCCTTTGTGAAAGAGCTACTAACTAGCCTCACTAGAAGAGGCTAAGAGCTGGGGGCAGGGGAGCCACCTGGGCCGTGAGAGGCTCCCTCCCCTGTCGGTTTCTCACCATGCAAAAAGTTGAGTGACTCCTATCACCAATGCGGGAATGTGGTGTATATATTTATACCGAACCGTATAAATACATTGGATAGGGATAGGACATGTCTCGTCATACATCGGCAGCCAGGCTAGTCAACCTAAAACGGCAACTACCTGCCCCCGACGTGCTCAAAGATTTACTAAAATTTCAAGCACCAGCAATAGACCGCCGCAAGGCTCGCCTCGACGCAGCAAAAGATCTATGGGACCTCAGAACAATAGCCAAACGCAGGACCCCCAAAGGCCCCTTCGACTACGTAGATGGTGCAGCAGAAAAAGAACTCTCACTCCAAAGAGCTCGTGAAGCCTACGATAATCTCGCCTTCAACCCCCAGGTACTCAAAAATGTGCGCGATGTAGATTTGTCTACCCAACTTGCCGGAGCGCCGTCAGCTTACCCTCTCGCAATCGCTCCCACAGGCTTCACCCGCATGATGCATGCAGAAGGGGAGCTGGGCGGTATTGCGGCCGCCCACCGTTTCAACATCCCTTTCACCCTATCCACAATGGGTACAGAAACCATCGAGGACGTCGCCGCTGCAGGGCCTGACGGACGCAAATGGTTCCAGCTCTACCTCTGGCAGAAGAACCGTTCTAAAGCCTCTGAGCTCATTGAACGAGCCGCCCAGGCTGGGTATGACACCCTGATGGTTACCGTCGATACCCCGGTTGCAGGCGCTCGCCACAGGGACGCCCGTAACGGCATGACCTTCCCGCCCAAGCTGACCCCCTCAACCGTCCTTAACGCCAGCTACAGGCCGGAGTGGTGGTTTAACTTTCTGACTACCCGGCCACTGGGGTTTACGAACTTCGGTGAAGGCACACAGAGTATCCAGCAGATTGGGTCTATGTTTGACCCAACACTCACCTATGAGGACTTGAGTTGGTTGAGGGCGCAGTGGCCGGGTCAGCTTCTGGTCAAGGGTGTGCAAACAGCTCAGGATGCTCTGCTCTCAGTTGAAGCCGGTGCGGACGGCGTGGTGCTGTCGAACCACGGAGGACGGCAGCTTGATCGGGCCCCTGTACCTCTGTACACCCTTCCTGCAGTGCGGGAAGCTATCGGCAATGAACCCACGGTTCTCATTGATACCGGAATTATGTCTGGTGCTGATGTGATTGCAGCGGTAGCTCTCGGTGCGGACGGCGCGATGATTGGGCGAGCCTACCTGTACGGTCTCATGGCAGGCGGTGCAGAGGGCGTGGTGCGGGCACTAGAAATCTTTACCCAGGAAATGACGCGCACCGCGCAGCTACTTGGCGTCAGCAAACTCTCAGATCTAAATTCACAGCATGTTTCTCTTGATTGGAGGGTTCAATGAGTGCAATCTCAACGATTCGTGGGGATCTGAAACCGGGGGCATCGCGAGCTTTGCTAGCAGCAATGCTAGGCACCTTGGTGGAATGGTACGACTACGCGCTCTATGGTGCTGCGGCCAGCCTTATCATTGGCCCCTTGTTCTTCTCCCAGATGGACAGTGGCGCAACTATTGCTGCTTTCGCGACCTTTGCGGTGGGTTTTGTGGCCAGGCCCCTGGGTGGTTTGCTGATTGCCTGGCTGGGTGATAAGCGCGGTCGTAAGCCGGCCATGATGCTGACGATTATCATCATGGGTGTTTCAACAGTGGGTATCGGCCTCTTGCCTACTGCTGAATTCTTAGGTGCCTGGGCTGTTTTCTTGCTGGTCTTCCTGCGTCTTTTGCAGGGCCTGGGAGCTGGTGCGGAGCTGACGGGTGCCCTCACCCTGGTTGCGGAATATACACCTGTGCAGCGTCGTGGGTTCTGGACCTCCCTTGTACTGTCTATGCCTCCTGCAGGTTCTTTGCTCGCAACCCTTTCATTTATGCTGGTGTCGACCCTACCTGAGGAAACCTTTATGGGTATCGGTTGGCGTATTCCCTTCTTGGCTTCTGTTGTTCTGTTTGCCGTTGCAATTTTCATTCGGAATAAGCTCGAAGAGTCACCTGAGTATCAGGCTGCCATGGCTTCCCGTGATGAGAAGCAGCAGAAGTCTTCTGTTCCGCTTGCTCAGGTAGTCCGTGAGAACTTCAAACAGGTTGTGATCGGGTTTATGGCCGTTACCGGTCATAATGCCAATAACTACATCATTTCGATTGTGTCGATTACGGTGATGACTACCTACGGTAACCTTGACCGCACCACAGCTCTGACTGCCGTGATGCTGGCGACGCTTTTCGGTATCGTGCTCTCACCGGTGGGCGGTGCCCTGGGCGACAAGATTGGTGCGGGTAAGACCATGATGATCGGTGCAACCATCGGCCTTCTCTTTGCTTTCCCCCTGTTTATGTCTCTGACCTCGGGGAGCTTCCTCATGAGCTTTGCAGCCCTGGCTATCTCATTTGGTGTAGTGCTGTCTACAACCTCTGGCCCTCAGGGAGCCTTCCTGGTTAACCTGTTCCCCATTAAGACCCGATTTACCGGTGTTGCTTTGGCCCGTGAAACGAACGGTGTCATCATCGCTGGCTTTACGCCCATGATTGTGGCTTGGCTCTTTACAGCGGGCGAGGGGAGCATTGTGCTCCCGGCAGCCTACATGATGCTGTGTTTTGCCGTTACCATCATTGCAACTGTGTGGGCTAAGGAGAGCGGTAATAACTCAGCCGCCCAGGTTGTGTAAGTAGGTAAACCAGGCTCTTGAGTGCTGGTCTCACGAAAAATAAGAAGGCGATGGATGCTCTCCATCGCCTTCTTCTTGTATGTAGGTTAGGCCAGGTTCTGCTCGGCCCGCTGGGCGGCCTGCTCGTTGCCCATGGCCCGGTGGATGGTGGCCAGCATGGTGTAGTAGGCGGTGGCGTCCTCAGACCCGGCAACCAGGACGGGCTTGGCTAGGGTCAGGACGTTCAGGGCCTGCTTGCCCTGGCCCTCGTCCAGCACCTTTTGTGCCCCCTTGATAGCGCGGGCAACAGCCTGGTCGGGCTTGCGCTTGACCAGGTGAGATACCGCCCCGTGTTCCTGCTTGAAGGTGGTGTCGCGTTTTTGGACGTTTGCGGGCTTGGCTTCGCTCATGGTTTCCTCTCGTGGCCGGTGGGTAAAACTCCTGCTTACCTATCTTAGGCCAGCTGCCGGTTTTTCGTTTCGGGCAGTAGGAGGGTGGCGAGTGAGGCAATAGTGAAGGCGACGGCGAAGACGATGAAGAGGCCGGTGACTCCAACGATGCCGAGCAGGAGGGGGACGAGGAGCGGGGCTGCAATGGAGGCCAGCCGTCCGAACCCTGCGGCGGCTCCGGTGCCCCGGCCCCTGAGGTGGACGGGGTAGAGTTCTGGGCCGACGGCGTAGAGGGCACCCCAGGCTCCGAGGTTGAAGAAGGAGAGTAGGCAGCCGAAGGTGATGATCCAGGGGATGTCGGTTGCTGAGCCGTAGCCGATGGCTGAGGCTGCTGAGCCGAGGAGGAAGGTGGCGAGGGTGGCGCGTCGTCCCCAGACTTCAATGAGCCAGGCGCTGACGGCGTAGCCGGGCAGCTGGGCGAGGGTCATGATGAGGGTGAAGGTGAAGGAGGTGACGAGGCTGAATCCCTGCTGGACGAGGAGGGAGGGGATCCAGATGAAGGCCCCGTAGTAGGCCAGGTTGACGCAGAACCAGACGACCCAGAGGGCGGCGGTGCGGCGGCGGAGTTCTTGCCCCCAGATTCCTCTGGCGGTGGCGGCCTGGTCGGTGCCCTTGGCTTGTTTGGGGGCGGGGTGGCTCGGGGTGTCGGTCTGCGGGGTTGTCCGTTTGAAGAGGCGGGGGGATTCTTCAAGTTCCCGCACAATGTTTTCTGCTGTGTGGTGGTCGCCGCGGGCGAGCAGGTAGCGGACGGATTCGGGTAGGCCCAGGCGGACGATGATGGCGTACAGGGCTGGGATGCAACCGAGGGCCAGGCCCCAGCGCCAGCCGTCGGGGGAGCTGGCGACGATGAAGGTGCCGATGACGGCGGCGAGGATCCAGCCGATGGCCCAGAAGGCTTCGAGGATGACCACCATGCGGCCGCGGAGGCGCTGGGGGGAGAATTCTGAGATGTAGGTGGAGGCGACGGGTAGTTCTGCGCCGAGGCCGAGTCCGACGATGAAACGGAGGGCCAGCAGGACGGTGAAGGTGGTGGCGAGGGCGGAGAGGCCGGTGGCTGCCCCGTAGATCAGGAGGGTGAGGGCGAAGAGGGCGCGGCGGCCGAAGCGGTCAGCCAGGCGGCCGCCGGCGATGGCGCCAAGGGCCATGCCGAGAAAGCCGATGGACCCCAAGAGGGAGGCCTGGCCTGGGGTGATGCCCCAGTGGGCGATCAGGGCAGCCATGACGAAGGAGATGAGGCCGATGTCCATGGCGTCCAGGGCCCAGCCGATTCCGGTGATGCCGAGGATTTTTCCGTGGCGGCGGGTTAGGGGCAGGGCGTCGAGTCGGTGGTCGAGGCCGGACGCGGACGCTTGCGGCTGCGGGGGAGCAGTCTGGATGGTGGGTGGGGCGGTGGTTTTCATGGGGAATAACTTCACAGTATTAGGGTCAAAGTGACTTTATCAACTGTAGGGGCAAACCCATCCGAAAGGAAGGAGGCCGTCTCAAAAAGACACAATATGACGCACAGAAACCCCAGGTGTGCTATACCTTGAAGTGCAAATATAAATCGTGCTCCGGGACCTGGTGAAAATCCGAACCTGCGGTGACAGCCCGCTAATTGACGGCACAAGTCATGTGCCTGATACCTGCAAGGTGAAATTCCTTGGCAGACAGTACAGTCTGGATGGAAGGTAGCACGAGCAAACCGTTGAGTACCCCACACCCGGGGTACCTGCCCCACCCGCCTACCCGGCCCACCGGCGTCCTGACCGACGCCCCATGGCTGGCACACGCGGGTGCCCTTCGATTTGTTCTCCCGGAGCCACTAGCTTTGGGAGTTTTTTATGGATCTCTTGCGGTGGCTCTTCGACGCTCAGATTGCGATTGGTGATAACCAGTCCCTGCTAGTGCGCGAAGTCCTCGGTAATGTTTTTGGCCTGCTTTCAGCCTTCGGCGGTATGCGCCGTAAGGTCTGGGCCTGGCCTGTCGGCATTCTTGGCAATCTGCTTCTGCTCACCGTTTTCTTGGGCACCGTGTTTGGTTCAACCTACGGTACCGCTAACCTGCTCGGCCAGGCAGGCCGTCAGGTCATGTTCATTGCTGTGTCCGTGTGGGGCTGGTACCGCTGGAACCAGACCCGCAAGACCGGCGAGGCCGGCCAGGCTGCGGTGGTTCCCCAGTGGGCCAGCTGGAAGGAACGCGCTTTCATGATCGCTTTCATGCTGATCGGCACCGGCGTGCTGACCCCGATTTTCCGCGCCCTGGGCTCCTATGAGCCGGTCTGGTCTGACGCCTGGATCTTCACCGGCTCCCTGCTGGCCACCTTTGGTATGGCTAAGGGCTGGGTGGAGTTCTGGCTGGTCTGGGTTGCTGTGGACGTCGTCGGCGTGCCCCTGCTCTGGTCAGCAGGCTACTACGCCAGCGCCTTCATGTACCTCTTCTACGGGGGCTTCACCCTGGTTGGTTTCTTCGTCTGGTGGCGCACCCGCAACCAGGAGGCCGCCAAGGTTGAGGTCGAAACCGCCTTCCCCGACCCCACCGTGGACGTGCGCTAGGCGGTAGCGTCCGTTAGTGACAGTGGCCCCTGGGCGGCTGAAGATGAACCTTCAGCTGCTCATGGGCCCTTTTGTGTCTAGGAACTGACTGTCGATTGTCATAGACAGGTAATTTTTAGCAGACAGGCATGTTTTTTCCTAAGCTTGATTGAGTCTTCTACGACCACAAATCATGCAGTTCAATGGAGAAAAAGCATATGCCCCAAAGACTCTTCCGTGCCCTGGGCACAGCCCTGCTAGCCACCTTGGCCCTTACCTCCTGCGGGGGCGGGGACACCGCTACCGTTAAGAGGGTTATCGACGGCGATACTATTGAGGTTGAATACCAGGGTAAGGACGCCACCGTGCGCCTACTCAACATCGACACCCCAGAAACTAAACATCCCAATCAGAATGTAGAATGCCTAGGGCCTGAAGCAAGCCAATTTCTGACCAACATGTTGCCCGAGGGAACACAAGTCACCCTTGAGTTTGATAAAGAAAAAACTGATAAATACGACCGTCTGCTCGCTGGAGTGTATAAAGAAGACGGAACCTTCGTCAACGAAACAATAGCCAAAAACGGTTTTGCCTTAGCCATCAAAATCGCACCAAACGAGAAGTTCTACCCCCAAATCCTCAAAGCACAAGAAGAAGCCTTGGAATACAATCGGGGAATTTTCGATCCCGCTAGTTCATGTGCACTGCCAGGAATGCTCAGAGAAGCTACCCAGGCTGTAGAAGAAGCTACAAGTCCTGAAGACCTCATAACAGCTGTTGAAGCAGCACTAAAAATACTTACAACGCTTGAAGAAATCAGTGCTGATGGATCGGAAGAGTATCTGAAGAACCTCCTCCAGACCGAAACCGTGTCTTCTCTTATTGGCTCACTCAAGTCTGCACTTGAATCAAGGAACCGTGACTATCTGAGGGCTGTGCAAACTGTTGAAAGTGAAGCGGCTGAGAAGGAAGAAGCCCAGCGCCAGGCAGCTGAAGCAGAACGTAAGGCTGAAGAAGAACGCAAGGCTGCAGAAGCTGCTGAAGCTCAGAGGCTAGAAGCTGAACGAGCTGCTCAAGCTGAAGCTGAGCGAATCGCTGCTGAACAGGCAGCTGCAGCTCAGGCTGAAGCAGACCGGATTGCTGCTGAACAGGCAGCTGAGGCTGAACGTCAACGTCAAGCCCAGCTAAACCAGCCGCCTGCACCTGCCCCAGCTCCTGTACCTGCCCCTGCGCCCGTCCCTAATCCGGCACCTGGCCAGAACCAGCCTGCCCCACCGCCTGCTCCGGCCCCTGCGCCTGCACCTGAGCCGGAACCCAACCCCTACCCTGGTTACACTGGACCCCGGTGTTACGCTCCCGGTGGGAAGAGCTGGACTCCCTGCCCTAACCGATAAGTAGCACCTCGGCAGAAAACCGACGCCCGCCCTCCTGCCCTGGCTTGGGGCAGGAGGGCTATTCTTTGTCTTCACCTATGCAATAGAACATATTTGTAGTACTCTGGTGGTATGCAAGGGTGGACGGTTGAAGTAAGTTTAGTTCAAGACTGGCTCATGGAACTGCCTAGCCAGGAATATCTTCATGTGCTTGCAGCTCTTGAATATCTTGGGACTGTAGGGCCTCATGGTGGCAGGCCCTTTATTGATCGCATTACCGGTTCGTCTCTACACAACCTCAAAGAATTGAGGCCCCGAGGACATGCAAAAAATATTAGAATTCTATTTATCTTTGACCCAGAACAACAAGCAATTCTGTTGGTAGCTGGTGACAAAACCAGCCAATGGACCAAATGGTACAAACAGAACATCCCCCTTGCTGAGAAACGTTACGAAGAATACCTAAGGAAGCGCCGTGACAACGCTTGAAGAACTGAAACAAATGCGACCGGTAGATTCTCAAGAATTACAAGGCCTGGTTGATGACATGCATGCTGAAGCCCATGTATACCAACTGCAAAAACTGCGTAAAGATCTAGGAATGACGCAGACCGATCTGGCTGAAAAAATCGGTGTCTCCCAAAAAAGAATTTCCCAAATGGAAAAGGGAGACATTGGGAGCGTGAGTCTCAAAACCCTCCATAAATACATCACAGCACTCGGAGCAGAACTTACTGTTTCGGCTAGTTTTCCGGTGGGTACGAGCCACACAATCTACAGCGCCCGGTAAGTAGGCCCCGACGCCCGCCCTCCTGCCCTGGCTTGGGGTAGGAGGGCGGGCGCGTCCTTACCGGGAAATGCAGGGCACATGACCGAAAGATGAAATCTCCACCTGCCCGGTAACGCCGCAGCTTCAAAGAGCGGTACTCTAGAAACCGTGAAGAACTTTGAAACCCTATTCGCAGAACTGGCCGAAAAGGCCGAAACCCGCCCCGAGGGCTCCGGAACCGTCGCTGAACTCGACAAGGGCGTCCACTTCATCGGCAAAAAAATCGTCGAAGAAGCAGCCGAAGTGTGGATGGCCGCCGAATTCCAGTCAGATGCCGAATTCGCAGAAGAGGCTTCACAACTGATTTACCATTTGCAGTGCATGATGATCGCCAAGGGACTGACTCCCGAAGATATCTACAAGTACCTCTAAACCCCACTGCAAAGGAAAAATACTTATGCTGCGTGTTGCAGTCCCCAATAAGGGCATGCTGTCTCAGGCTGCCGTCACCATGCTCACCGAAGCAGGTTACCTCCAGCGCCGCGACTCCCGCGAACTTGTGCTCGTCGACCAGGAAAACGAGGTGGAGTTCTTCTACCTGCGCCCGCGTGATATTGCCGTCTACGTCGGCGAAGGAACCCTGGACGTCGGTATCACCGGCCGGGACCTGTTGCTAGACGCTGGAACCCACGCCGAAGAAGCTCTTTCCCTTGATTTTGCCCGCTCCACCTTCCGTCTGGCTGGCCCGGCGGGTGTCTTCACTGACCCGTCCGAGCTTGAAGGTAAGCGTATTGCTACCAGCTACAAGCGCCTGTTGACCGACTACCTGGAACGCTCCGGTATTAAGGCTTCGGTAGTGCGCCTGGATGGGGCGATTGAGTCCTCCATTCGCCTGGGCGTTGCCGACGCTATTGCCGACGTGGTAGAAACCGGCAACACGATGCGCGCTGCTGGTCTGGAACCCTTTGGCGACCCGATTATGCGCTCTGAGGCCCTGCTCATTAAGCGCCCCGGCGTTGAGGACCACGCCGGTCTTGAGCGCCTGCAGCGCCGCCTGCAGGGTGTGCTGATTGCCCGCCAGTACGTCATGATTGATTACAACATTGCCGAAGCTAACCTGGACGCGGCTAAGGAACTGACCCCCGGCCTGGAGGCCCCCACCATTTCACCGCTCTCGCGCGAGGGCTGGGTGGCTGTGCGTTCTATGGTGCCGCGTAAGGCTGCTAATAAGGTCATGGATTCCCTCTATGACATTGGGGGTCGCGGTATTCTTGTGACCGCAATTCAGGCTGCCCGCCTGTAGTCTTGCCCGGCGGCGTCCTTGCCCCTGATATGGGAGGACGCCGCCGCTTTAGTTTTTGATTCAAGGAAAGGGGGAGCGCCCGTGGGTGTTGCCATTCGTGTTATTCCGTGTCTTGATGTGGATGCCGGCCGCGTGGTCAAGGGCGTCAAGTTTGAGGGCCTGCGCGACGCCGGGGATCCGGTGGAACTGGCTAAGCGCTACAACGCTGAGGGCGCTGACGAGCTGACTTTTCTTGACGTGACGGCTTCGTCCTCTGACCGCCAGACTACTTTTGATGTTGTCTCTTCCACCGCCGAGCAGGTCTTTATTCCGCTGACCGTGGGCGGGGGAGTGCGCAACCCTGAGGACGTTGACCGTCTGCTGCGCACCGGGGCTGATAAGGCTTCAATCAACACTGCCGCGATTGCCCGGCCTGAGGTCATCAACGAGATTACCGAGCGCTTTGGATCCCAGGTTTTGGTGCTCTCTGCCGACGCCAAGAAGTCGGATGCTACTCCTTCAGGCTATGAGGTGACCACCCACGGCGGGCGCAAATCCACCGGCCTTGACCTGCTGGAATGGGTCGCTGAAGCCCAGGAGCGCGGGGTGGGCGAGATCCTGCTTAACTCCATTGACGCCGACGGCACCAAGGCCGGTTTTGACCTGCCCATGATTCGGGCGGTGCGCTCGGTTGTCTCTGTGCCCCTGATTGCTTCGGGTGGCGCGGGCGCTGCCGAGCACTTCCCGCCCGCCATCGAAGCAGGCGCGGACGCCGTGCTGGCAGCTTCTATCTTCCACTTCGGCGAGGTCAGCATTGGGGAGGTCAAGGACGCAATCCGGGCGGCTGGGTACGAGGTGCGGTAGGAAAGCATCTTGATGATGACTAATGAGGTGAACTAGTTAATCCACCCAGCACTTTTAACAACTTGTACATTCGATGTACAAAATTTTGTACATCGAATGTACAATTTGACCTATGACCTTATATCCCAGATTCCTTGAGCCCAAGATACTTGACTTAATTGCTGTTGCGCCTGTCGTGATTATCGAAGGCGCTCGTGCAGTGGGGAAGACAAGCTTGGTGAACAAGCTGGCTCATGAGGGGCATCTGAAGGCTGTTTATTCGATGGCTGATGCCGGTCTGCGAGCAGTGGTTGAGGCTGATACAGTGGGTTGGCTCCGTGGTTTAGAGTGGCCCTGCGCAATCGACGAAGCTCAGCTGGTTCCTGAGCTGCCGGTTGCTGTGAAACAGGTTCTAGATGAGAGCCAGGACTCAATCCGTCTGGTTCTTACCGGGTCTTCAAGCATCGGGCAAAGTGGCTTTGGTGGCACTGACCCTCTGGCACGCAGGGCTTTACGAGTGTCATTAGAGCCTTTGAGTGAGGCAGAAATCAGCTCTCCCCATCAGCAGCCGTGGTCTGTAATAGATGCTCTATTTGATGCACATCCGGTGACAGGTGAACACGCACAACCTCTGGATATTGAATCTGATGCGATTGTTCTAGGAGGTATGCCCCAGTATCGTCGGTTTGCTGGTTATTCAGTGACCTCTACTTTATGGCTGGCTATTGACGAGGGTATAAGAAGCATCTTAACTCAGCGGGTAAAGCCAGGTGAGTCGTTTGATCAGGTGCGTGCACACGAGATTTTGGCATATGTTTTAAGGCACCCTGCTTCAGAGCTAAATATCTCTGAAATGGGCAGAGAACTCTCAATGGACCGTCGAACAGTTGATTCTTATCTTGACGCTCTCGAAAAACGTTTCTTAATCTATGAGGTTCCTAACCTACATCGGGCTTCAAAGAGGTCTCTGCGGTCTTCAGCTAAGTTTTTCCCCGCAGATGTGGCTTTATCCACCCGGTCTTTGGTAAGTACGAGTGATGCACAGTTAGTTGATGCAGATGTACGAGGGCACTTGGTTGAGGCGCTGGTCATGCAGCAGGTACGCGCTCATGCTGGATGGGCTGAGCGTAGTGTGGAGATATTCCATTGGCGGCAGCGGATTAAGAACAAGGACGTTGAGGTCGATGTTGTCTTGCGTGATTCTGCTGGTTCTCTCGTTGCTGTGGAAGTTAAAGCTTCTGCGCGTGTAAAACCTGAATTCTTGAAGGGGCTAAAGGCTTTTAAAGAATTGTATGGTGCCAGGGTAGCTCGGGGTGTCGTCGTTTGTAATGTGGCTCAGCCTGTGCCTTTAGGTGAGAACATATGGGCACTTCCATTGGCCGCCTTGTGGGATGCTAGTTTGTGGCAGGGGCTGATGAACAGAGGGCCCGCAACTGCGATTGATCCACGGGCAGAGCTTGAGCTCTCTAAGAACACTGGCGATGTTGACTTGCGTATCATTGCTAGTTTCGCTGCGGCTGATAGGGGCTCTGCGTTAGCAGGGAATATTCGTGGCTTTGCTGAAGATGTTGCTGATGCCGTTGAGGGCCTGTCTGGATTGAATGTTGACCTCATCTTTGATGATGATTTGACAGGTCTGGCCGATACCTTTGGGGCGGACGCTGACGAGCAGCTTCCTCACGTTGGCTTGGCTTTGGTGACGCCTCGCTGGGTAAAGCAAGTAAGTGACTTGTCTGTGTTAGACAGCAAGAATGTTGTGCCGGTTCTGTGGATTGCTAACTCTAGGATTCCAGAGGAACAGAGTAGGGCTGCCCTTGATTTAACAGATGTGCGTCGTGTAGATCGTGATTCCGCACAGTACCGCCTGGGCGTGGAGCAGGTGGCGGAGAGCTTGCTCTCTAAGATGTCCCACACAATCTAGTGGCTCAGCTCCTCCACCTTCTCGCCCCGCAGCAGCTCGTACAAACCCATCTCTAGCATGAACTCCACGAACTTCGCCGGGGGTAGTTTTTGCGCACATGGTCAATGAGGTCAGCCGTGTCTGAGCTGTAGTCCCAGAGCTTATTGGCCAGGCCGAGGCGCACGTTCTTCGAACGGTAGAAGTCCACCTTGGTGTTGGCCATGGCGCTTTGTTTGAGCCCGGCGTCCTTATCAGCTTCTATCTTCCACTTCGTCGAAGTGAGCATTGGGGATATGAAGGACGCAATCCGGGCGGCTGGGTACGAGGTGCGGTAGGGACTGCTAAATCTGGCCCGAAAAAGGTACCTGATAAATGAAGGTCTGGATTTCTTCGCGGCTTGTAGTTACAGACCCAGCCAAGCTGAACCCAAATGCATGGAGTGCAGATATTGATGCTTTATTACGGGAATCAACCTCACAGTAGAACCTAATGGCGTTGTTGTTCTGCGACACTATGTCTGAGAAATAGGTACTCTGAACTGCACTTCCACAAGCATCGAGCAAATGCTGTGATAAACCGTATCCTTGGTGGTCGATACGAACTGACAAGTAGGCAATATGAAACGCCTTACGGGAAGAACTGTAATCAATGTAGGCAACTGCAAGAAGCTGACCTTCAGTAACTAGCCCAACGAGTATTTCATGAGGAGTTCTAGCTACCTTTGAAATACGGGTAGTCCTGATGAGGGACTGTACTGCCAGCTCCCAAGGTGCGGGATGGAATCTGCCTCTGCCCGGCATATAAGCCTGTTTTTCTGGCTGGGTGCAGACCCATTCTTCTATCTGCTGCTGATAGCTAGAAGGCAGAGGGAACTCTACCGTAGTCATAGCTTCCCTCACTGAGATAGACGGGCGAAAGCTTTTTCTAGGTCTTCTGCAGGCAGACTATTGTGGATTGATTTTGCCCGTTGGGCATAGACAGCACGCTCATCGTCTGTCAGACCATCTGTGCCACGCATAGGCTCAGCAGATAGGCGACGAGCTATAGTCTTACCACTGGTTTTTGATACCCTTCTACCAGTCTTTATTGATTGAAGCCTTACAAAGCTAGCGGTGCTAGTGGTCATTTCCTATCCTCCCATCCTAGGCATGACGTAACTGTTCTCTGATGTACAGCCTATCGCTCCTATTCTTTTCTGTGAAGAGGAAGGGGAGAACACCACAGCCGTTAGCCTTATTCTGTCTTCCTAGAAAATACGAATCTAGTGGCTCAGCTCCTCCACCTTCTCGCCCCGCAGCAGTTCGTAGAGGCCCATTTCTAGCATGAACTCCACGAACTTCTCCGGGGGTAGTTTGCGCACGTGGTCAATGAGGTCAGCTGTGTCTGAGCTGTAGTCCCAGAGCTTATTGGCCAGGCCAACGCGCACATTCTTTGAGTGGTAGAAGTCCACCTTGGTGTTGGCCATGGCGCTTTGCTTGGGCCCTGCGTCCTTGGCCGCCTCAGCCACAAAGGTGGTCGCAAAGCCCACCTGGTGCTCGTCACTCAGATCAAGGCCGTGAAAGTACTGATTAATTTTCTCAATGGTAGAAGAGGCAAAGGAATAAGCACTTTGCTTCGCCAAATTCTTGGCGAGCCCCAGTCCGAATTATCCTTTACGCTTAGGACGGTGAATTAGTTATGAACTGTGTTGCGGTGCCCTCAAAAGTTTATTATTTCTTTGAGGGCAGCAAAATAGTCATACTCGTCATATTTTTTTTGAACTTTTACCTTGGTATCTGGTCCCAGGCAGTAAAGATAATTATGGATGAAATGAATAACCCCCACAGCAGAAAAGGAAGAAAAGCGGCAGCTAGGATGACTTTGAAAGATCGATAGAAAATGAGAATCTTCCTTGATTTTACTGGAGCTTCTCCCTCTGTGCTTTCCCATAAAGATAAGCAAAACATTACCACCGCTATTGCCCAGAAGCTCAATCCGTATATCTGAAGGTAGAAAAAACGAGCGGCCTCCAGGCTTGTTCCCTCGTAAGCAAAAATGACAGGTACTGGGAGCCATGCAAAAAGTTTGTAGAAGGCATCTTGGTAGAAAAATCCAAAAACGGCAGGTGACAACAGGAAAGTTCCTATCCACCAGATGACCTGACGAATCCAGTACCCCGTTATCTTTCTAGACGCTGTCAAATTATCCTCTTCGAACTGGCCGTTTCTTCCATCTTACCCAACAATCACGGGAGAGAACCATGGCTAAAGATGGTACCAATCGAGGAAGTCGACGCGTCCGTGCCGGTAGAAACAAGACCCCCTCAATGAAAAACTCGCATAAGGTCGCCGAGCCACTAGACTCAACCCACTACAACCAGTAGACCTAGATTTTTACGACTTCACCAGCGATTACATCGGCGACGGCGTATAACTCACCGGTACAGTCATGTCACCATCCTCGGACTACCTCTCGTCAGAGCAGTGCGACGGAAAACTTTGTCTACAAGTTGTCCAGATTGAAAAGGCCGCTCACCAACTTGAGAACTTGATTGCTCGAAATGCTCGCGTGGCACAGGGCCAGGATGAGTACCAGCGTGCTTTTGATGTTGCGCATCAAAATCATCAGAGTCTGCTGGAGAGTCATGGCGTCTTGCACGTGCAGATTCAGGATAAGAAGCATCGGCTTGCTGCTTACAGTTATTTCAAGCAGAGTTAGAAGACCTTGACGGAGCGCCGTTGGAATTTACTCCCTAATCTACGGGGTGCCATGCTTGAAACTGGAAAGGTGGCTACCGGAGGGGAGACCATGTTCGGATTTAGGGACGGTAGTTCTACTGAAGTACTGTTTCAGACCCTGATGTTAGCCATTAGAAGTTAGGTATCCTGCAATCTTCACAATATCGTTCATTGGATCTTGAGCACCAGCATGAACAAATAATTCAAAATAGCGTTGATGCTCAATATCTAAAGGTTGCAGAGGGTGTTCACGGATTCGAACCACTGTGAATCCTTCGTTCAATAGGTCAAGGCTCTTTTCGCGATCAACATGGCTTTTATCCCGGTGCCAATAAGCCCCGTCGTATTCGATGACTACGTCTTGTCCTGAAGGTAGGGTAGCTAGAATGTCAGCTGTCCATGAGGCATGATTCTTGAAATTTGCCGATTGGATACGGTGCCCTGAATTTACATTCTTCCATTGAACTTTAGCGGCAGCTAAATATTCGAGCTCAATAAGAGATTTCCCAGTAACCCTGCAGTTGGGGCACTGGCCGCCATGCACCCGAGAACTAGGCATTGCTTTCCAGACATGCGTCGGATCATTTTTGCACTCCCACAGAGGAGGCTCCGCCAACAACGTAGTGTTGGGACGAATCGACCAAGGGGAAATTTGATTCTTACCTGACCACTCCTGTGCTATTTCGGGGTAGTGGTATGCCAACGAATCAAGTACTGTCTGGCACACGGGGCAACGCCAACGTTCGTATTTATCTCGTTCCCTTGGCGTAGCTTGAAATTCATGACCACACACTGGGTCATACCACCAAACTACTTTCCGTGAGTTCGGAGAAATATCAGACAGCATGAGGTTTCCGTTCTTGGAAGGATGCCACTGGCTGCTTATCTCTGGAGAAAGGCGGCTGAATGCAGGGTCTGATGATGCTTTTTCAGCGTTTTCTTTCCGAGTCTCATTTGCTTTGCACGCTGAGCAACCACCGAAAAGGTAACTCATAGGGTGGCGCGTATTGCGGTGGCCCAAAGGGCAACGAAATTTATAGCCTGACCCCCAGTGATTCTTTTCAACCAGAACGCTTTCGGGAGAGATACCAGATTCATCCCATGCTGCTAGGAGTTCCGGAACATCGGCGATAGTTTTTCCTTTTAGGGCAGCTCTCTTTCTTTCCCATTCAGCACTTCTGAGTTCTTGGCAGCGTGGGCATTCATGATAATCACTGGTTGCATCAAGCACTTTGGCTTCATAGGAGTGTCCTTGGGGGCAACGCCACCATGCCTCAAAACGCGATTTCAGCTTCGCTTTGTCCCAAAGGGCTTCATCATTTTTCTCGTGGTCCCACCAAGCGACTGCTCGATGTGTTGAATTCTTCAGCAAGTTTGTACCCGAGGACTTTTTCGTACCTGCTGTTGCAGTTTTGGTGTTACGAATACAGGTACAAGCCCATCCGATATCGCCTGGGCGTTGTGCACTCTTTCTACCGCAGCGAGTACATCGAATCGCATGGGGGTCACCGTCGAGAATTGGGTTGGTCAGAGGACCTAAGTATTCATAACCATTTTCTTCAGCGTGAAGTTTTATCTCTTGGGGATCTAGGACAGCAGACGGCATACCTGACATTTGCCTTGCCATCAGCGCCCAGGCCTTCCAGTAACAGGCACGGCATACATTCTCACTGTGCCTGTTGCGGTCGAGAACGTACTGGAATCTGTAGTGGCCTTCGAATCCGCACTGTCGACATTTGGTTAGGAGGTAGTCTGATGGTTTGGTGAATTCTTCTAGAAGTTCGAGTCTGCCCTGCCTGTAAATATCTTTGATATGTTCACGGCACCAGGTCGGTTTGGTTCGGGTTGAGAATGCTCCGGGCTTTTCGCAACCTGCAATAGCGCAAATCTTCATTGGCTGCCTCCAGGGAAAAGGGTGTTTCCTTGATTATGAACCAATTAAGCGGCTCAAACGTGGTTCACTAGCGTTTGTATCAATTGTGGCGTGAAAGTTTCATAGACCGGCCGGTATTCGCCCAGTGGCTCGCCCGCGAGAACAGGGTTGCCGGAACCTACACCGCACGCCAGGGCACCTGCCTGCACCGCGACGGCAGACTCACCATCACGGTAGGGCAGGACGCCGGCCCCACCAGATCACCCGACATTTGGGTTGGCGGAAGAACCCACACCCTCATCAGGGGAGAGGTTAGTCTTTAGGTCTTTAATCCATCTGTTGGCTTGTGCTGCCCCGCCAAGCCGGGGCGGGCGTCCGTCCGCTCATTGAATGTAATCGAAAATGCCATCTGCGCGGTCAAAGAACACGCAGATGGCATTTTCGGTTACATTCGGGAGCGACTGTGATATAAAGGTGTGAGGCGTCACCCACCGCCCAGCGCTTTGCCCCTGTGACTCTAGCAAGCAGGCCATCAGCGCGAAGGGAAGAGAATTCTCGGGTTGCACCGGCCTTCCAAGACCGGGGTAGGCACCACCGAACCGTCGATTGATACCGCAGCTAGAGTGCGAAGAAAGTCGATACCCGTGACTGCCCAATCAAACTTCAAAAAGCTCGTGCGCGCCCGCATGGAAGAAACCGGTGAGAACTACACCACCGCCCGAGCAGCCCTCCTCGAGACCAGGCCGTCGACCGACGTCCTGAACGATCCCCGTGAACAAGCCTACGCAGAGCACCGCACAGTCGTTGACCGTTTTCTGCAGGGCGGACGCTTGACTTCCTGGCCCTCCAAGCGCCGCACCCGCGCCCACCTGCTGCTGCACCTGGTGACCTATTTTGAGCCGGGTCGCACCTACACCGAGAAACAGGTCAACGAGATTCTGGCCGCCCTCTGGCAGGACTATGCCTTTATGCGTCGGGAGATGGTCGAGTACGGTTACCTGGTGCGAACAGCTGACGCATCCTCCTATCGCCTGGCGACCCGGGCTCCTGACCGGGCAGGTACCGTGCTGGCTGCCGAGGCACCGGCCTGGGAAGCGATGTGGCTGCCGGGTTACCTGGCCGCAGAGAATATTTAGCAACTAGGGACCAGATTCCTCCCGAAATCCTTGTGGTGCACACAAACTATTGGGAGTTTTCTGGTCCCTAGTCTGAGGGCAAGGGCTCTTACTGCTTGCAACTGGATGACCCCGTCTATCTACCCGACGTGACTTCTATGAACCCTAAGGACCGGTAGAGCGCATAGGCTGGCTAATTATCGCTCTCAACACGCAAGCCCACCGGCCTGTGCTCGGGAAGAGCAGCTAGAGCAGCTTGCATGAGAGCTCTCCCTACACCGGCGCTCCGTGCACTGGGATGAACGAACACATCAATGATGAAGAGCAGGTCGTTCACATCGTCCCAGGGCGGTGAATCAACCGCCATCACATAGCCCAAAATCTGCCCATCGACCACATACACCAGATTGGCTTGCGGCAGAAAGGTTCCGTAATCTCCCCGAAGGGCAGCAGAAATATCGGCTTCAGCTTCAGCTACGTCTTCCACCGTACCTTGCGGGTAGCTCTCAAAGTAGAGCTGAGCCAGCGCAGACACTTTGGCTGTGGTGAAAGGGCGTATCTGCCCTGGCAGAGCATGGTCTGAGATTGGCTGAGAGCCCTCAAAAATCATAGTTAGTTGCAAGGCAAAATCCTTAATGCATAAAACATTATTAAGAAGAAATTATATTAATCAGTTAATTTGAAAGAGATAAGTGAGGTGTAAGATATCCAAAGTTGAATTGCTGATAGTGTTATTGCGTCTCTGATATCACCTTTTGCTATGTATTCTGGTATTTTTGATCGGGGAATCCAAATGCTCCCAACTGTTTCCCCATCAGCAATTTCTTTATGTTGAAATTTATCATCGTATTCTGCTACTATTACCGCAATGCTCGCTGCTTGAATGCCTGAATCTGGAAATATATTGCCTAAATTGATTCCATTCTTAATACGATAGCCAGTTTCCTCTAGTGTTTCCCTGAATGCAACTTGAACAAAATCTATGTCTTCTGTTTCTGCTTTCCCTCGGGGCAGTTCGAGCAGCTTAACACCTGGGGCTGGTCTGTGTTGGCGGACAAAAAGAACTGAATTGTCTGACTTTCGAACTGTCAGACAAACCGCACCATCAGGTTTATTTCCATCGAGCTTGCTAATGTTCTGTTTAAAGCGAAAGTTCTTTCTCGACCATCCTCCATCAGTTCTAATTGCTTCCTCAATTTGCCAGGATGAGCTGTCAGGGTCTATAAAGATTGTTTGCCAATCTAGCTGTATTGATCTTGGAGATCCTTGGCTCCACTTGGGATTCATTATTATTACAGCCCCTCGAAAAGTTCGATTGAAATGCTACCCGAATTTAAATCTTTATGAGTGGATCGGATGGTGTTCCACTCATTGAATGGTAGCGAAAGCAAAAATGATAGGAAAGCTCCGATAAATAGAATAGACACCTTCAATTCTTTATTTACAATACTTTCACTATCTATAAGTATATCGTCGCTGAATAGTGCAATGAAGAACAAGAGTGTGGCAAAAAAAGTTTTCTGAATCGATGCTAACAGCAAACCTTTCATATCCTTGGAGGCGGAAGAAAAATTTGGATATAGCTTATTTGTATTATATTTTAAATCTCTAATTCTTTTTGAGATAATCTTGAATCTAAAATCCTGATTCTTTTTTAGATTTTCAAGATGTCCGTCTTGCTCCACTTTAGAATTCATTGGCTGATTGGAAATTGGGCGTGGGGTGTCTGAGTTGTATAAAAATCTATATGAATCCGGCCCGATATTTCTAAGCTGATCTATTAAGCCTCCGGGTATCGCAATGGATTTGTTTGCTGACCTGTTGTAACCCTCCTTTTTTGAGACAGGTGATTTAGGTACTGAACTATACTGTTTTTGGTTGCAGAATAAACAATTTTGATGGCTGGAGGATAAATCTCTATTAAATTTTGGTTCAGCAGGTGATGGAAAAGTTAGTAGGACGGCTTGATCCTTCCATGCAAGTGCTTGTGCGTAAGCTTTAGACCATAAAGTTTGAACATAGTATTTGCAGCGAGGGCAAGAGATAAATGTATGATGTGTTAAGTACTCTGTAATTGTTTTTCTAGCAGTTGTTGTTGGTAGAGAGTGTAGTTCCTTGGCTAGTAAATCATTGCTGGATCGCGGAATAATATTTTCGAGGGCTTGCTTGATTGCTCTGGCCTCATTTTTTTCATTGTTATTTTCTGGGGTTTCAGAGAGTTCTCCCCAAGATCTAAAAGCTTGGGCATCTACTTTCCCTTTGTAGATTGCAGTGGCCCATTTTTCTCGAGAATCTCTAATTAGATTTTTTATTACTTCCGCACCGTCGACAGTCAGATTTTTATGTGTAAAACCAGATCCTGGAAATACTTTTGTAAAATCTTCACCTATCATCCAAGAACTGCTATTTTCTGTTTCGTTGAGTGCCCCGAGTGAAGCATATAGCGCAGAAGAAGATTTCCAATATTTAATACTATCAGTTTCATCGAGTTGCTGATTTATGGAAATAGGTCTGAGTTGTAGGGAAATGTTGCTATTGAAAGAATTTGGTAATGCTTTTTCTCTGGGAATGACTCTTTGTGAATCCTTTGCATATTTATCCCATTTGTTATTATTTATGGGGAATCCCATAATGAGTAAAGGTAGTTTTTCATAATTAGGAACTCCCAGAACTTCGGCTATGCCTTCAGGTCCTAGTGAAAGAAAATAAATCCCATCAAGTAAATCATTTCTGTCGAGTACAACTTGCTCGCCGATAAGAACTGCAGTTCTTAGATAGCCGTTTAGAGTTTTTATGGCTTCTTCTGGGCCTAGTGAAACCCACAACTTAGCTTGTTCTACCGGATCAAAGTTAAAAATTCGAACTCGCCCGTTTGAGTTGTCTGACATCAATATCCTCAAGATTTTCTTGTTAAGTCATAGAAAATACAATTAATACATTAACTAATTACTAATACCAGCCCGGGCCGCAGCCTCGCGCCCGAAGAGGTGGAGCACAAGTTCGCCCGGCTCGCCGGTCAGCACAGTTGCCACCCGGCCAGCAGGCGGAGCAAGCACAGCGTGAACGGCGGGGGAGTAGCCCGGCGCTTCCAACACCAGCCCGTCAGGGTACTTCTTCCCGGCCATCATGCGGGCCCGCGCCCGCAGCACCTGCCACATCTTCTCCTGCACGCCTTCGGCCAGGACGCGCGGGGCCAGCTCCTCACCGCCAGCCGGGGAGGCGCGGCGGACGTCCTCGGTATGCACAAAATACTCAATCAGGTTCATGGCCTCATCCAGGCTGGGAAAGTGCGAGCGCATGTGCAGGTAGCCCGGCAGGGCCTCAAAGTCGCCCAGGGCCTTCTCGTAGCGGCGCTGGCCAGTCAGCTCATCGGCCAGCTGGTTTGTGGCGCGCTCGGTGCGGGCTCCTAGCGGGCCGCCCATGACCCCGGCTGCCAGGGTGGGCTTAGACTCGCGCAGCAGCAGGTGGGCTGCCAGGTGGCGGGTTTCCCAGCCCTCACAGAGGGTAGGGGCGGACGGACCCGCAGCGGCAAGAGCCTGCACGAGAGCGGTGCGTTCGGAGGTAACAAGGGCTGAAGAGGTCATAGCTCCCAGTCTAGTCCTGTTGAAAGGCCCGGGAGCAGGTGCTGCCAGCACCGACCAGCAGGGAGTGGTCAGCCCCAAGATTTTTGTCCCCCCTCGACGGCTGCCCCAGCACATAGCCAGATGGTGAGACTACCGCCCCCAGCCCCCGGGTCACCATCAGCTAGGATGGAAAGGTGACTACACCAGCCTCAGCCGCCACCGAAGGCGCAACCCTGCCTGCCGATCTTGCCGCCCGTCTCAAGCGCGATGAAAACGGCCTCTTTGCCGCCATCATCCAGCAGTACGACACCCGAGATGTGCTCATGCTCGGCTGGATGAACGACGAAGCCCTGCGCCGCACCCTCACCGAAGGGCGGGTCACCTTCTGGTCCCGCTCCCGCCAGGAATACTGGCGCAAGGGAGACACCAGCGGCCACTACCAGTACGTCAAAAGCGTCAGCATGGACTGCGACGGCGACGCCCTCCTGCTGGAAGTAGACCAGGTCGGAGCGGCCTGCCACACCGGCACCACCACCTGTTTCCAGGCCGGAGGTCAACTACCAGCCCAGGTAGGAACCCGCCCCGGCTCCTAGCCGGAAGAGCCCCAGACCCAGCCGCCCGGCCGTCCTCACCCAACCAGCCAGCCCCGCCCACCGAACCCAGCCCCCCCACCCACCAGAGGAAACCAATGCAGGACCTAGGAATTATCGAGCCCACCCTTGAGGAGTTCCGCCAGCTCGCCACCACCGACCGGGTCATTCCCGTGCGCGTCAAAGTGCTTGCCGACGCCATGACCCCCATCGGTATCTACCGATCCCTGGTCTGCGCCGACGGGGCACCAGCCCCCGGCACCTTCCTGCTGGAATCAGCCAATGAGCAAAAGCAGTGGTCCCGCTACTCCTTTATTGGAGCCTCCAGCCGCTCAACCCTCACCACCAAGGACGGCAATCTCATCTGGCAGGGCCTCACCCCGGCCGGTGCCCCCACCGAGGGCGACCCCGTTGAAGCTATCCGGGAAACTCTCGAAATGCTTCACACCAAGCCCCTGGCAGGCCTGCCCCCGCTCACCAGCGGCCTGGTTGGCTACATGGGCTGGGACGTCGTGCGCCACTGGGAGAAGCTGCCCGGCAGCCCGGCGGACGACGTCAACCTCCCCGAATTTGCCCTGAATATCGTCTCTGACATGGCAGTGCATGACAACGCCGACGGCACCGTCACCCTCATTGCCAACGCCATCAACTTCAACGGCACCGACGACAACGTGGACGCCGCCTACGCCGACGCCCTCTCCCGCGTCTACGCCATGATGGACAAGCTGGCCCAGCCCGCCCCCGACTCCGTCTCAACCCTCACCGGAACCGGCGACATCGACCAAAAAATTAAGGAAGTTCAGCACACCTGGGACGAACAGGGCTTCCTGGACGCAATCGACAAGTCCAAGAAAAACATTCTCGACGGCGATGTCTTCCAGATCGTGCTCTCCCGCCGCTTCGAAGCTGAAAACCGGGCCAGTGCCCTGGATGTCTACCGGGTGCTGCGCCAGTCAAATCCCTCGCCCTACATGTACCTCTTCAACTTTGAATCTACCGAAGACGGAGAACCCTTCCACATCGTAGGGTCATCGCCCGAAGCCCTGGTGACCCTCAAGGACGGCACCGCCACCACCCACCCGATCGCAGGCTCCCGTCCGCGCGGGGCCACCCGCGATGAAGACCTGGCTCTGGCTGAAGAACTCCTAGCTGACGAGAAGGAACGCTCCGAGCACCTCATGCTCATCGACCTGGCCCGCAACGACCTCTCCCGCATCGCGGTGCCCGGCTCCGTCAGCGTCACCCAGTTCATGGAAATCGAACGCTTCAGCCACATCATGCACATCTCCTCAGAGGTCACCGCCCAGCTGGCTGAGGGCATGAACGCCTACGACGTGCTGCGCGTGGCCTTCCCCGCAGGCACCCTCTCGGGTGCCCCAAAGCCCCGCGCCATGCAGCTACTGGATGAATATGAGGTCAGCGCTCGCGGTATCTACGGCGGGGTCTGCGGTTACTTCGACTTTGCGGGCAACATGGATATGGCCATTGCCATCCGCACCGCCGTGCTCAAGAGCGGACGGGCCTATGTGCAGGCGGGGGCCGGTATCGTTATGGATTCTGTGCCCGCTTCTGAAGCTCAGGAAACCGTGAATAAGGCGGCAGCCCCCCTGCGGGCGGTGCTCACCGCCTCGGGCCTGGCCCCTCTCTCAACCGAGGTGATCGACTAAATGGGCGAGAATCAGGCCTTACCTGCCGAAGCTGCCAAGGACCGTCCGGTGCCGGGCTGGGCTCAACCTGCCCGCGTCATGCTGGGCTCCCTGGCCGTTTCTGCGGCAGCCTTTTTCACCACCCTGCCTGTGTGGATCCGGGCTGAGGTGACTACCGTTGTTTCCACCTCGACCCTCGATATTTCTGGGGCGGACGCAGCCCCGGCCGTTTCTGCCTTGGCCCTGGTGGCCATGGTGGCCTCGGTAGCGGTGCGTATTGCAGGCCCGAAGCTGCGGAAGATCCTGGCCCTGCTGCTGGCTGGCGCTGGCTTAGGGCTTGCGGTTGCGGCCTTTGGTGTGAATGCTGACCCGCAGGCTGCTTCTATAGCCCAGGTCAGTGCTATCACCGGCACTAATGCCCCGGCCCAGGCCTATGAACTGACAGCCTTGCCCCTGCTGGCGGCAGCTGCTGGTGTGCTGGTTGCCCTGGCAGGTGGATGGGCTTTTGCGGCGACCTCCTACTGGAAGACCGGGCGTAAGTACGATCGGTCAGCTGCCCGCGCCGCCCGCCTGGCTACAACCGAAGAGGCAGACGAGATTGACGCCTGGGACGCCCTGAGCGAAGGCAAGGATCCTACCGCCTAGGCCCTAGCGGCCCAAGGATGTACCGGAGAAACCCCCTCGATGTATCGAGGGGGTTTCTTAGACTCAAGGAGCCTACCTAGTGGAGGGTGAAACTTCCCTCAAGCCGGCTACTTGAACCAGGGTGGAGCAACCTCACCTGGCTCACCAAACTATCGCCAGACCAGGTGCTTCTTTGCAGCCGGAGACAGGGTTCAGCAGGGGAAACGCCGAGGAGGGCTGATTCCTGGGTGGTGGGCAGGACCGCCTCAACAGTGTGGGTACCCCGAGTAATGGGGGCGCAGGAGTTGAGGTAGGCGTTGGGGGTAATCCGGGTGAAATCCTGGTGCAGGTAGTTCCGTGCTGCCGCCAGATTGACGTACCGGTCTTCAAGTTGAATGGGGGTGCCATCGTCATAGTGGACGATGAGGCTGTGGCCAATGTCAGCCCCCAGCTCCTGGCTGACCCAGGCGGGGACGTCCGACGGAGCAAGCAGGCCAAGGGCCTGCACCCTACTGGTGTGGGAGCTGCCACGTTCGGTAATTTCGTCAGCAATGTTGCGGACTTCAAGGAGGGCCGATGTTCTCTTTCTTTCGGCCACGAAGGTGCCGACCCCGCGCGTCCGGGTGAGGAGCCCGTCCTGGGAGAGCTCGCGGACGGCCCGGTTGACGGTCATGCGCGAGAGGGAAAGAGCAGAGGCAAGCTCGTTCTCGGAGGGGACGGACTCGCCCGGCAGCCAGATACCGGCATTGATGAAGTCGACGAGGGCCCCTTTGAGCTTGAGGTAGGCTGGCCGCTCAGGGGCCTGATCCCTCAAGTATTGAGCTGTCAGTTCTTCTAATTTTGACACGCCAACTCCATTGACAAGTGGTTGTATATACAAGATGATGGGGATGTGACTCTCTTCATCTTTCCACTCTACCGCCCCTAGCGGTCGGTCAGAAACAAGAGTGACGAAGAGCCCCCGGCAGATTTTCATGCACAAAGGAGTAGACATGATCCCCAGCGGCCCCCGCCCCGTCCGCGCCCCTCGCGGCCCTGAACTCAATACCCTCGGCTGGCAGCAGGAAGGTGCCCTGCGCATGCTCATGAACAACCTCGACCCCGAGGTTGCCGAGCACCCCGATAACCTGGTGGTCTACGGCGGCACCGGCCGCGCCGCCCGCTCCTGGGAAGCCTTCGACGCCATCGTCGCCACCCTTAAGACCCTCAAGGACGATGAAACCATGCTGGTGCAGTCCGGCAAGCCCGTGGGCGTCTTCCGCACCAACGAGTGGGCCCCGCGTGTGTTGCTGGCCAACTCCAACCTGGTGGGGGACTGGGCCAATTGGGAGCACTTCCGCAAGCTCGAAGCTGAAGGCCTGATGATGTACGGCCAGATGACCGCTGGCTCCTGGATCTACATCGGCACCCAGGGCATTCTGCAGGGCACCTACGAGACCTTCGGCGCGGTTGCCCGCAAGCGTTTTGGCGGCACCCTGGCTGGCACCATTACCCTCACTGCAGGTCTGGGTGGCATGGGCGGTGCCCAGCCCCTGGCCGTGACCATGAACGAGGGCGTCGCAATCTGCGTGGACGTGGACGAGTCCCGCGTTGACCGCCGCATCGACCACAAGTACCTGGACGTCAAGGCCCGCGACCTCGACCACGCCCTAGAGTTGGCCATCGAGGCCCGCGACGCCAAGAAGCCCCTGTCTATCGGTGTGGTGGGTAATGCCGCCGAGATTTTCCCCGAGCTGCTGCGCCGCAAGGCCCCCATCGACATCGTCACCGACCAGACCAGCGCCCACGATCCTCTGAGCTACCTGCCTACCGAGGTCACCTTCGAAAACTGGAAGGCAGAAGCCGCCCGCGACCCCGAGCTCTTCACCAAGCGCTCCCGCCAGTCTATGGCAGCCCACGTCGAGGCCATGGTGGGCTTTATGGACGCCGGTGCTGAGGTCTTCGACTACGGCAACTCTATTCGCGACGAGGCCCGCAAGGCAGGCTACCAGCGAGCCTTCGACTTCCCCGGCTTCGTGCCCGCCTACATCCGCCCCCTCTTCGAAGAGGGTCTGGGTCCCTTCCGCTGGTGTGCCCTCTCCGGCGACCCCGAGGACATCAAGAAGACCGATCAGGCTATTCTCGAGCTCTTCCCCGAGAACGAGCACCTCAAACGCTGGATTACCATGGCCGGTGAAAAGGTTGCCTACGAGGGCCTACCCGCCCGCATCTGCTGGCTGGGCTACGGCGAGCGCCACAAGGCAGGCCTCAAGTTCAACGAAATGGTGGCAAGCGGTGAGCTCTCTGCCCCCATTGCCATTGGCCGGGACCACCTGGATTCCGGTTCGGTAGCCTCCCCCTACCGCGAAACCGAGGGTATGAAGGACGGTACCGACGCGGTTGCTGACTGGCCCCTGCTCAACGCCCTGGTGAACACCTCGTCGGGTGCTTCTTGGGTGTCGATTCACCACGGTGGTGGTGTGGGTATGGGCCGCTCTATCCACGCGGGCCAGGTCTGCATTGCTGACGGTTCTGAGCTGGCTGCTGCCAAGCTGGAGCGGGTGCTGACCAACGACCCCGGCATGGGCGTGATCCGTCACGCGGACGCCGGCTACGAGTACGCCCAGCAGGTTGCCGCTGAGCGCGGAGTCCGTATTCCCATGCAGGAAAACCGCTAGCCATGAGTAGCCGTCTCTTTACCAATATCGGGTCGCTGGTGACCAATGACCCCACACTGGATCGTAAGCCCCTGGGCGTGCTCGAAAACGCCGCCTTAGTGGTGGAGCAGGGCCGGATCGCCTGGGTTGGCCCTGCCAGCCAGGCACCGGCGTCCGACCGCTGCGTTGATCTGGGCGGACGGGCCGTGCTGCCGGGCTTTGTGGAATCCCACTCCCACCTGGTTTTTGCCGGGGACCGCTCCCACGAGTTTGCTGCCCGCATGGAGGGCAAACCGTATGAGGCCGGTGGAATCCGCACCACCATCGAGGCCACCCGGGCAGCTAGTGCTGAGCAGCTGGAGCGCAATACCCGCTCGCTCATGCAGGAATACGCCCGGGCCGGGGCGACCACGATTGAGGTGAAGACCGGCTACGGCCAGTCGGCCGAGTCTGAGCTGAAGTCGGTGCAGGTCGCCGCTGCCTGCACCGACGAGGTCACCCTGCTAGCTGCCCATGTGGCTCCGCCGGAGTACCGGGATAAGCAGGACGAATACGTTCAGATGGTGGTAGACACCATGATTCCCCAGTGCGTCCCCTACGCCTCCTGGATTGACGTGTTCTGTGAGCGCGGGGCCTTTAGCGAGGACGAGTCGCGGGCAGTTTTGAAGGCAGGAATCGCTGCCGGTTTGAAGGCCCGCGTGCACGGCAACCAGCTGACCTACGGGGCCGGTGTGCAGCTGGCAGTGGAGCTGGGGGCTACCAGCGTGGATCATGTGGTCTATCTGACGGACGCGGACGTTGACGCCCTAGCCAACAGCTCTACGGTGGCCACCGTGCTGCCCGGGGCTGACTTTTCGACCCGGGGTGACTACCCCAATGCCCGCCGCCTGTTGGACGCCGGGGTGACGGTGGCCCTGGGAGCAGACTGCAACCCCGGTACCTCCTTCACCACCTCTATTCCCTTCTGCATCGCCCTGGCCGTGCGCGATCTGCACATGAGCCCGGACGAGGCCGTCTGGGCGGCAACCGCCGGGGGAGCAGCAGCCCTGGGCCGCACCGACATCGGGGCCCTGACCGTGGGAGCCCGCGCCGACGTCCTGGCCCTGAACGCCCCCAACCACCTGCACCTGGCCTACCGCCCCGGCGTGCCCCTCATCGCCGGGGTCTGGAAGGACGGGCAGGCGGTTATCCCCTGTGGAGAGGAAGGCTCATCATGCAACTAGAAACAGACCGCCCCGCCCCCACCTGGGAGGGCAGATACGACGGGGACGGCCCGGAGCACCGCCGCATCTTCCAGGTAGTGCGCCCCCTGCACGAAGCTGAGGGGCTGGTGCCGGACGCCGTCTTTCTGGGGTTCGCCTCAGACGCCGGGGTCGCCCGAAACCAGGGGAGAGTAGGGGCAGCCCAAGGCCCTGCTGCCCTCCGCAAGGCCCTGGGCACCCTTGCCCTGGCCCGGGCCTTTGGAAGCGACCGGCGGCAAGAATTAATCCTGGCCGACGGGGGAGACATCCGGGTCGAGGACGACCAGCTCGAAGCTGGCCAAGAGCGACTTGGCCAGGCGGTTGCGGCCGTCCTCGACTCAGGCAGCCTACCCATAGTGCTCGGGGGCGGCCACGAAGTCGCCTACGGAACCTACCTGGGGGCAGCCACCTCAGCCCTGCGCCAGCAGGCCGGATCCGGGGCCCACCTAGGAATCCTCAACCTAGATGCCCACTTTGACCTGCGCTCAGCTGAGCAGGCCACCAGCGGCACCCCCTTCAGCCAGGCCCTGGCCCGGGAAACTGAAAAGGGAGGGAACCTGACCTACACGGTTATCGGCATATCAGAGGCAGCCAACACCCAGGTGCTCTTCGATACAGCCGATACCCAGGGGGTTGCCTACCTGGTCGATGAAGAAGTGACCTGGGGAAACACCGCAGTCCTGGACGAGTTCCTCGCAAGCTTCCTGGCCAGCGTCGATCTGGTCTACCTCACCCTGGACCTGGACGTCCTACCGGCCGCCGTCGCTCCCGGCGTCAGCGCCCCAGCAGCCCTTGGTGTCGACCCAGCCCTCATCAACCGAATCATCGGGCAGGTAGCAGCCTCCGGCAAGCTCGCCGTCTTTGACGTCGCCGAACTCAACCCCTCCCTCGACATCGACGGCCGCACCGCCAAAACCGCCGCCCGCCTCATCCACACCGTCCTGACCCGCCACAAGCCTTTTCCGGAGTAAAACTCTATAGGTTCTGCAGGCTCGCGCTCGCTGCCGACCCTCTCGCTGGTTCGCTGACGCTCACAAGCGATTCACGCCAGCCGCCGAGCCAGCAGCTTCGCTGCGAGCCTGCCTCACCTCGTACACTTTCAAAGGAGAAAACCATGACCACCACCGTCACCGTTGGCATCGGGCCCGTGAGCTTCGATGACCTCATCGCCGTTGCCCGCCACGGCGCAGCCGTCACCCTCAGCGACGAAGCCCTGGCAGAAATCGAAAAGTCCAGCCAGCGAATCCGCGATCTAGCCAACCAGGACCGACCCGTCTACGGGGTGTCCACCGGCTTCGGTGCCCTGGCCAACAAGCACATTCCGGTGGAGATGCGTCAGGCCCTGCAACGCGGCCTGGTGCGCTCGCACGCAGCAGGATCTGGCCCCGAGGTTGAAACAGAGGTCATCCGCGCCCTGATGCTGTTGCGCCTCTCCACCCTGGCAACCGGCCGCACAGGCGTCCGCCCGGTCGTCGCCCAGGCCTACGCAGATATGCTGTCAGCCGGTCTGACCCCGGTAGTGCGGGAGTACGGTTCCCTGGGATGCTCAGGCGATCTGGCTCCCCTGTCCCACTGCGCCCTGGCCATTATGGGCGAGGGCCAGGTTCGGGACGCTAGCGGCCAGCTCTACGAGACGGCTGAAGCCTTTGAGAAGTTTGGGCTGGCCCCGGTTGAACTGGCTGAAAAAGAGGGCCTGGCCCTTATCAACGGTACTGACGGCATGTTGGGTATGTTGGTGCTGGCCCTGACCGACCTGGACGCCCTGGTTAAACTGGCCGATATCGCCGCAGCCATGAGCGTTGAGGGTCTTGCCGGTACCGACCGGGTCTTTGCCCCCGAGCTGCACCAGCTGCGTCCCCACCCCGGCCAGGGAGCCGCTGCTGCCAACATGAAGAAGGTGCTGGAGAGCTCCGGCATTATCCAGCACCATGCCGAGAACGTCACCACCTATGTGCAGGACGCCTACTCCCTGCGCTGTGCCCCCCAGGTCGCTGGGGCTGTGCGCGACACCATTGAACACGCCCGCACCGTTGCCCTGCGCGAGCTGGCTTCGGCCGTCGATAACCCCGTGGTGACCCTGGACGGCCGGGTGGAGTCCAACGGTAACTTCCACGGCGCCCCGGTAGCCTATGTGCTGGACTTCCTGGCGATTGCCGTAGCCGATGCCGCCTCTATCTCCGAGCGCCGTACCGACCGCTTCCTGGACGTTGCCCGCAACCGCGGCCTGCCGCCCTTCCTGGCCGATGACCCCGGTGTGGATTCAGGCCACATGATTGCCCAGTACACCCAGGCCGCAATCGTTTCTGAGCTCAAGCGCCTGGCCGTGCCCGCCTCGGTAGATTCCATTCCTTCATCTGCCATGCAGGAGGACCACGTCTCTATGGGCTGGTCGGCTGCCCGCAAGCTGCGTAAGGCCGTGGACGGGCTCACCCGCGTCCTCGCCATTGAGATTTTGACTGCCTCCCGCGGGATTGACCTGCGCACCCCGCAGACCCCCGCCCCGGCAACGGCAGCAGTGATTGAGCGACTGCGTCAGGACGTTGCTGGCCCCGGCCCCGACCGCTTCCTCTCACCCGAAATTGAGCGCACCGTCGAGCTGGTGGCTAATGGTGAGCTGCTGGCCGCAGCTGAGAGCGTCACCGGGCCCCTCAACTAACAGGTAAGGGGGCAGGGGAAAAACCCTGCCCCCTAACTACTGGAATAACATTGGGGAGGCACTAGAAAGTGCATCCCCTAAACAGTTATCTAACTTGGAAACTATTTTCACTGACGATAAAACCTGAGTAAGCTTCACCGGCGCATTCAACAGATTGCCCATGATTAATGCATGCTACTGAGCCTTCACTAATCGTTTCATTGACACCCAGGTATTTGCCCTGTTCTGTGATAGACGCGGACTGTGCAGGACGAATCTGCGGCGCATTTCGTACAAAACTATCATCTGAACGTGAAATATAAGTATCGCTGAACACTGCTTCACTAGGCTGCCCCTGGTAGTTGAGAGAACAGCTGACATGGCTGGCAGTGCCAGACCAAATTCGACATGACATAGTATCGGTTTTAAAGACGATATCTTCTGGTGTTGTTCGGTAAGCAGCGGGAGTCTGCACTGGAATTCCGCCAAGCGGATAATATGTCATAGCTTCAAGCCTCGTACCACCTTGGGTACAAGTGACGGAGCGTGCGTCATCCGAAACATCCTTCTGGGACCTGGTGTGGCAGGTGAAGCCCTGAATCTGGTAGTTGGAGGTATCGCCGCTGGTAAAGGTGGCGTTGAACTCTGCAAAGATGGACTGCACCTGGTCGCAAGTGACCTCTGTTCCGTTGGCAGCCACCACCAGGGTAGAAGCCCCCGTGGAGGACGGCCCGCAGGAGGTTCCCGGGGCTGCCTCGGCTGGATTCACCACAGGAGGCTGAATAGCCTGCACCGGCGTTTCCGCAGCCGGTGAAGCCACCTCAGCCGAGGTTTCCGAAACACTAGGTAAAGTGCCTTCGCTTGTTTCTGAGGCAGCAGCTGTCTCAGAAGCAACCGGGCTAGACGAAGCAATTGCCGAGGACGCAGTAGGGGAGCCTGCTACAGAGGGTGAAGCTGAGGCAAAAGAAGTAGAAGCTGAAGAACTTTGAGCATCATTACCAGCAGCGTCCTTACCCGCCGAACACCCAGACACCAGCAAAACTGCCCCAGCAGCAACAGCCAAAACCGGACGAAAAGACCTTTTAGCCCCAGACATAAAACCCCCAAAAATAATCGGAAAGACACCCTCAGTATAGGACTAAACCACCACCCACTGAGGCGCACCCCACAAAGGCCACACAACACCGTCCTAAATATTTCAGACTTTCACTCCCCATCTCCTAAGATAGAAATCAAGCACCCGTGCGCCTAGGCCCATACACCAGCGCACCCCACACACCACAAGGAGACTCACATGGCTCACCAGACCGTTGAGATGGTTCCCGACCTGCCCTACCCCAACCACGGCAACACCACCGCCTCCTGGGCCATGGTCATCATCATGACCCTCGGCTCTATCATCGGCGCCGTCGGCTTCTGCCTGTCTAACACCCCCATTTTCATCGTCGGTATGGCCGTGCTGGCCATCGGCATCGTCGCCGGTATCGTCCTCCGTTCAGCAGGCTACGGCCAGGGTGGCAAGCACACCAAGTACACCCACCACTAAGACTCAACCAGAGTTACACTCCGGGGCACCCAGCACACAGCCGGGTGCCCCGCCCTGTATCCACCAGGACCAAAAATTCTCAGCCGGTGAACCCACCTGGCACACCAGCTACCACCTGCGAGATACTAGAAGACACCAGACAGCCACCACCAGACCCAAAGGGGCACCCATGACCGTACTCGACGACATTATCGTTGGCGTCCGCGAAGACATGGCAGCACGCCAGGCCATCATTCCGCTTGAGACCATGAAGGCCCGAGCCTTAGAGGCAGCCCCAGCACTCGACGCCTACGCAGCCCTGCTCGGGGCAGATGAGGGCAGCGTTGAGATCATCTCCGAAGTCAAACGATCCTCCCCCTCCAAGGGAGCCCTTTCAGACATTCCCGACCCCGCTGAACTGGCCGCCGCCTACCAGGCCGGGGGAGCGGCAGCAATTTCGGTGCTCACCGAAGAGCGCCGCTTCAAGGGCACCCTGGCTGATTTGGACGCCGTCCGTGCCGCCGTCAGTATCCCGGTTCTGCGCAAGGACTTTACCGTGGACGAATACCAAATCTACGAAGCCCGCGCCCACGGGGCTGACCTGGTGCTGCTGATCGTTGCAGCCCTGGACGACGCCACCCTCCGCCGCTTCCTCGACCTCACCCATGAACTCGGAATGAACGCCCTGGTCGAAACCCACACCCCCGAAGAAATCGAACGGGCTGTTGCTGTGGGGGCCCGCATTGTGGGGGTCAATGTGCGCAACCTCAAGACCCTAGAGGTCGATAACGCCAACTTCAGCAAGCTAGCCCCCCTGCTGCCTGAGGACGCCGTCATCGTGGCTGAGTCGGGCGTTGCCAGCCCCCAGGACGTCGCCGACTACGCCGCCCACGGGGCTAAGGCTGTGCTGGTGGGCGAGGCCCTGGTCAAATCTGGCACCCCCACCGAAACCCTGCGGGACTTCCGCGCCGCCGGTAGCCAGGCCCGTCAAGCCTGGCTGGGTTCTGCCTCAGCCTAACCCCGAGCGTCCTTGCCACTTGTGAGGAAAGGCGGGCACAGCCGTCCGCCCCTCACCCACAAACTTTAAGACCAGCCCACCGAAGGGAAACCCCATGACCGAAACCCTGGCAGAACAATTCCTGGCAGCAGGCCAGAGCCTCAAAAACGCCCCCGGCCCCTACTTCGGGCAGTACGGTGGGCGCTACATGGCAGAATCCCTGATTGCTGCCATGGACGAGCTCGAAGAAACCTTTGAAAAGGCCAAGCTCGACCCCGACTTCATCGATGAATTCCGCCGCCTTTCAGCCGAATACTCCAACCGCCCCTCCCTGCTGACCGAGGTGCCCCGCCTCTCGGCAGAAGCCGGGGGAGTGCGCTTCTTCCTCAAGCGGGAAGATCTCAACCACACCGGATCCCACAAGATCAACAATGTCATCGGCCAGGCCCTACTGGCTAAACGCATGGGCAAGACCCGCCTGATTGCCGAAACCGGCGCAGGCCAGCACGGCGTAGCCACCGCCACCGCAGCTGCCCTCTTCGGCATGGAATGTGTGGTCTACATGGGCGAAGAGGACACCGAACGTCAGGCCCTCAACGTCGCCCGTATGCAGCTGCTGGGCGCCACCGTCATTGCCGTGCAGACCGGCTCCCGCACCCTTAAAGACGCTATCAATGAGGCCCTGCGCGACTGGGTCTCCAACGTAGACACCACCCACTACCTGCTGGGAACCGCAGCCGGTGCCCACCCCTTCCCCGCCATGGTGCGCTACTTCCACGACGCTATCGGCACCGAAGCCCGCGAACAGTTCCTTGAAGCAACAGGTACCCTGCCCACCGGCATTGCCGCCTGCGTCGGTGGCGGCTCCAACGCTATCGGCCTCTTCCATGCCTTCCTGGACGACGCTGACGTTAAGATTTTCGGCTTCGAAGCAGGCGGCGACGGAATCGACACCGACCGCCACGCCGCCACCATCTCCCTGGGCCGTCCCGGTATGCTCCACGGGGCCATCACCTACCTCATGCAGGACGACGACGGCCAAACTATCGAGTCCCACTCAATTTCTGCAGGCCTTGACTACCCCGGTGTCGGCCCCGAACATGCCTACCTCTCAGACATCGGCCGCGTCGACTACCAGGCCGTTACCGACACCGAAGCCATGGACGCCCTGCGCCTGCTCTGCCGCACCGAAGGCATCATCCCCGCCATCGAGTCCTCCCACGCCCTGGCCGGAGCCCTGCGCGTTGCCCGCCAGTGGGCGGCAGAAGACCCTGCCACCGCGCACGAAAAGTCCATGATTGTCTGCCTCTCGGGTCGAGGGGATAAGGACATGGAAACCGCTCTCAAGTGGTTCGGCCTGGGCAAGGCCATTCCCTCCACCAGCCTGAACGTGGGCAACAAGGAAGCGGCGGCAGAGACCACCGAACAGAACGAAAGCAAGGGTGCCTAATGAGCCACATCGATTTTCAGGACGAAGCCCGTTACTCGGTACGCAAGGGCACCTTCCCTGCCCCCAACCCCAACTCCAAGCTGGCTGCCCGACTCGCCGAGTGTAAGGCTGAGGGCCGTGCTGCCCTGATCGGCTACCTGCCTGTGGGCTACCCCAGTGTGGACGAGTCGATTGAGGCTGCCATTGAGATGGGCAAGAACGGGGTCGATATTATCGAACTCGGCCTGCCCTACTCGGACCCGGTCATGGACGGCCCCGTAATTCAGCGGGCCACCGTTGAGGCAATTGAGAAGGGCTTCCGCACCGACGACCTCTTCCGGGCCGTACGCGAGATTACCGCCGCCACCGACGCTGTCGTTCTGGTCATGACCTACTGGAACCCCGTGCTGCGTCGCGGTGTTGATCGTTTTGCTGAGGAGCTAGCTGCTGCCGGTGGTGCCGGTCTGATTACCCCCGACCTGGTACCCGATGAAGCCGCTGACTGGTTTGAAGCCTCAGAAAAGCACGGCCTGGACCGTATCTTCCTGGCAGCTATCTCATCTAGCCCCGAGCGTCTAGCCATGATTTCGAAAGCGTCAAGCGGCTTTGTCTACGCTGTCTCGGTCATGGGTGTCACCGGTGCCCGGGCCTCGGTCAATACTGCCGCCGAGACCCTGGTTGCTGACCTGCGGGCCGCCGGTGCTCCCGCTGCCTGCGTGGGCCTGGGCGTGTCCAAGCGCGAACACGTGGAAGAAATCGGTGCCTACGCAGACGGCGTCATTGTGGGTACCGCCCTGGTGAAGGCCCTGGCTGAGGGCGGGCCGTCCGCTGTTGGTGCCCTAACCCGCCAGCTGGCTGGCCGCGAGTAGGGGAGACGCCCATGACAGCTACCGTCCTTGCCTCTATTCCTTCGCCGTCCATCTCAACCATTGAGTTGGGCCCCCTGACCATCCACTTCTATGCCCTCTGCATACTGGCGGGCATTGTGGTCTGCATGTGGCTGACCGGCCGCCGCTGGGCTGCCTGGGGTGAAGACCCCGAACGCGTCTGGGACGTTGCCGTGTGGGCCATTCCCTCGGGCATTATCGGCGCCCGCCTCTACCATGTGCTCATTACCGACCCCGGCTCCTACTTTGGTGCAGGCACCAACCCGCTTGATGTCTTCAAGATTTGGGAGGGCGGTATCGGTATTATGGGCGCGATTTCGGTCGGTGGCCTGGGTGCCTGGTACGCCTGCCGCCGCTACGGTATTTCGCTGGCTAAGTTCGCGGACGCCGCCGCCCCCGGCATCATGATTGCTCAGGCTATGGGCCGCTGGGGTAACTGGTTTAACCAGGAGCTCTTTGGCAAGCCCACCACCCTGCCCTGGGGCCTGGAGATTTCGGCGTCCTCACCTAACTTCCCCGACCAGTACCCGGCAGGTACCCTCTTTCACCCGACTTTCCTGTATGAGTCGCTGTGGAATCTTCTTGGTGCCGCGCTTCTGATTGCCCTGGGCCGCCGCGGTATCTTCCAGCTGGGCCAGATCTTCTGGGCTTATGTTGTCTGGTATGGTTTCGGCCGCCTGATGATCGAGACCTTCCTGCGGATCGATACCGCTGAAATGCTGCTGGGGGTTCGTATCCATGTATGGACTTCTGGCCTGATCATGCTGCTGGGCATCGTCATGTTCGCCGTTATGGGGTTGCGTGCCCGCAGACGCGGGGAGCTGCCGGGCGCCTATATGGAAGGTGCTAGCGAGTCTAACGTGGACGAGCCTTCCCCGGCGTCCGTCCGCTCCTCCGGCAACTAGCGCACAAGCATAGAAACTAATCCGCATTTATTCTGAAAAGTCCGCAACTAGTTGCGGGTGCATCAGAATAAGTGCGGATTACTGTTTGCTCTGGGTCGGTGCAAGATTGATATGTCTACTTACTAAATGGTAGGGTGGATGTAGTCAGCTTCACAGAGGAGGTAATCATGAAGTATTCATCTTTCCCAAATCTCACAACGGTTCCGGCGTATCTGCTGTCTTCTACCATATGGGCGCTGGCAAGTTACGGGCTGCTTGTCTCATTAGGAACAGTATTTTCTTCGCGATTTTTCCAGCCCGGGCTAACGATTTTGTTCGGAGCCTGGGGTGGCGTCGCGCTGGTGTTCTTGGCTCCACATCACCAGGTAAAAGCTGAGCGTGAACAAGCAGATGGTGCAAAGCGCCGTGGATATTTCGACTCCTGGCTGCCGGGTAACCCTGTTGAAGCTGTGGCGGCACTGCTTATCTATGGTTGTGCTGTCAATGGTGCTGTATATGTCATTGCGTCAATGGCCGGAGTAGATTTCACCTGGGTCATGGCGCTCATGGGGCTGGTGGCAGCGCTTCCGGTTGCCGGTGCTGGTTTTAACCGAAACCTGGCTCGCGGTGGTAACCCCTAACCAGGGCGCCTAATCCGCATTTATTCTGAAAAGTCCGCAACTAGTTGCGGGTACATCAGAATAAGTGCGGATTACTTTTCGTCCCGGGCCAGTCTGGTCAGCAGGGCGGACGCGCGGTGGGCCCGCATATTCACCAGAGACGCGTTGGTCGATTCGCTGGGCTTCTGCATCGAAGCGTACAGATAGTAGCCCGCTAGCGCGACGACATTGGCCTTCAAAAACTCAAGCGGAGGGCGCCCGGACGTCGGAATCAGCTCCCTCACCTCGGTGAGGCTCAGGCTAGGGTCGGCAATCAGGGCGTCCGTCGCTACAGAAGCGACGTCAAAGTGGGGATTGCCCACCGTTACCCAGGGCCAGTCAATCAAAACTGCTTCACCAGTGGGGCGAATCAGAATGTTGTCGCCCCGCAGGTCCGTATGTACATAGGAGATTCCTGCCAAGTGGGCAACCAGGTGCTCATCGACAAAGGCAGCAAACTTGGCAGCCTTCTGGTTGACAAAGGGCAGCAGGCCCACCAGCTCCTGGTAGGAGTCGGTACCCCGAATGTAGGCCAGCTGCTCTAGGGTCACACCCTGGGTGAGCCTGTGCCAAAAAACGAGTTCTTCGGTTAGGTCCGCTTCAGTGGTCGGCAGGTTGAGATCCGCATTCACGGGAACCCGGCTCATGCCGTCCAGGGCTCGAAAAACGGCGGCCAGTTCCTCTCTTCGCCAGGGGTCTTCTGGGTGCCGCCCCTCGATATCTTCCAGAAGCAGGGCAACCCAGGCTGTGCCGTCCGCCCCTGAAAAATCACGGGTAGCGAGGACGGCCGGGGTCGGGGTGGTGCTGGGGAAGGACGCGGTGATGCGGCCCTCCTGCCGGTGCAGGTCAGCTGTTTGTGGGTGCAGGTTGGCGTCAACAGCCTTAAGGAAAGCCCTGCGCCCTGTGCGGGTGACCAGGCGGTCTGCGGTGCCCAGGCTAAACCCACCGCTTTGCGACTCGGCCCCGACTACGGCGTCACCGAGCACTTCTTCAACCCAGGCCTGCACAGTTCGGGGCAAATCTGCCCAGCTGGCACGCTGGGTACGAGGCTCTGGGGAAGGTATCTGGTCACTCATGGCTCTAACTTAGCTTATTTTTTTTTGGAGGTGTTGTCGGTACAGGGCCCTTAGGAGTAAAAGCGCCGTAACAGAAGAAAAAAATACAAAAACCCCTGGCCAGAAAACACCTGTCAGGCTAATCTTTAAGTGAGCCACACCACCAGACATAATGAACTCTCCTAGGAGATAAACCATGGCAACCATGAAAGCAGTTGTAGTCTCTGAACGTCTCGATGGCACCGTCGACATCGTAGATGTACCCGTCCCCGAAGTAGGCCACGGTCAGGTTCTGGCCAAGATTGAATACTCAGGCATCTGCCACACCGACCTTCACGTCGCTGCCAGCGACTTTGGCGAAAAGCCCGGCCGAATTCTTGGCCACGAAGGTGTCGGCGTCATTACCGAGGTTGGGCCCGGCGTTGACCACCTCAAGGTGGGCGACCGCGTCTGCGTTCCCTGGTTCTTCAAGGGCTGCGGCTACTGCGAATACTGCACTAGCGGCCGTGAAACTTTCTGCCGCTCCGTCGTCAACGCAGGCTACACTGCAGACGGTGGCATGAGCGAATACACCCTGCTCTACGCTGACTACACCGTCAAGGTTCCCGATGCACTTGATCCGGTAGAGGCTACCTCTATCACCTGTGCCGGTGTCACCACCTACAAGGCTGTGAAGGAATCAGGTGTCCGCCCCGGCCAGTGGATTGTTTGCTTCGGTGCAGGCGGCCTGGGTAACCTCTCCGTCCAGTACGCAAAGAATGTCTTCGGCGCCCAGGTTATCGCCGTTGACCTCAATGAAGACAAGCTGGTTCTGGCTAAGGACAGCGGCGCTGATGTCGTCATCAACGCAGCAAACGTTGACGATGTAGTCGCTGAGATTAAGAACGTCACCGATGGCGTTGGTGCCCACGTTGCTGTGGTCACTGCGGTAGCCAAGGCCGCCTTCAATCAGGCTGTCGATTCCGTCCGCGCCGGTGGCACCGTGGTTGCTGTTGGCCTGCCTACCGAGTCAATGGACCTGAACATCCCCCGCCTGGTGCTGGACGGCATTAGGGTCCAGGGCTCCCTGGTGGGTACCCGTCAGGACCTGGCTGAGGCCTTTGAATTCGGTGCCCAGGGTCGCGTCAAGCCCGTGGTGCAGCTCCGCCCGGTTGAAGATGCCCAGGCTATCTTCGATGAAATGCACGCTGGCCTGATTAACGGCCGTATGGTGCTCGACTTTACCGGGGCAACCAAGTAAACCCGTACGTCCTCAACTTTCCCTTCTAGGGTAAAGAGGGAGGGGCCCTGCACACCTGTGCAGGGCCCTTTCGTTTGCCCTAACATCTCACAATGAAACACAAAATTCCATATTCTGAAACATTTTGTTGCTTTTGTGTTTCACCCAAGGGTCCAAATAACCTTTGAATCAATGAATAATTACGACATTGCTTTTTTGCCTAATTGAAACCTGTCTGCTTGCAACAGTTTCAAAAATCCTTGAAAAACCGGGGCAATATCCCGCATCTTCTTCACCTGTCTAAAGATTGCCCGGGGGTAACCTGTTGAAAACTTACTCTCAGGTGCGTATAAATTTACACAGACGTAACTCGCAACGAACAGAATGGGTACCGTGTTCACCGCCCCAACTCCCGGCAGGTTGAACACGGTGAATCATCAGCCCCACCACGGGCAAAGATTAGCTCACGCGAACTCCACCGAGTCAGTGAAGTATCCACCGACCACTCGTGCTGCAACGGAGCGGCTAAACCAGGCGCCAAGCCCTGCTTGCTTCTCCGCCTCAACGTTTAGCCCCCTGGCACATTAGAACGTAAGTAGGAATGGCCACTATGAGTCACACACCGATCGGCGGTGCAGCACACGCTGCAGGGACCTTTGCCCAGGATTCCCACACCCTTGGGCACGCACCCTCACCTTTCGCAACTTTCGCAGCAATCCCAGAGGCCCAGGGCCTCTACAACCCCGATAACGAGAAGGACGCCTGTGGTCTGGCGATGATTGCCACCTTGCGGGGTACTCCCGGGCACGACATCGTTGACCACGCCCTAACCGCCCTGCGCCGCCTGGAGCACCGCGGTGCGGTGGGCGCAGATGAAGGAACCGGCGACGGTGCCGGTATTCTCCTGCAGATCCCCGATGCCTTCTTGCGTGAGGTTGTTGATTTTGACCTACCCGAACTGGGTAAATACGCCGTAGGTACCGCCTACCTGCCCACCGGCGGCGAGAATGCAGATGAACTCAAGGAGGGGCTAACCCAGATTGCCCAGCGCGAGGGCCTGCGGGTGCTCGGCTGGCGTGAGGTGCCCGTCAAGGCTGATATCGTGGGTAAGGCTGCCCGCGAGGTCATGCCCTACTTCGTGCAGATGTTTATTGCAGAGGCCTCAGGCGATGATCTGGATGCCGTCAACGCCCCCTTTACCGGCCACATCCCCGTCGTCAACCTGGACGAAGATTCAGAGCGCCGCCAGCTGGACCAGAAGGCCTTCCGGGTGCGCAAGAGGGCCCAGCACAAGCTCGGCGTCTACTTCCCGTCCTTCTCCTCGCGCACCATCGTCTACAAGGGCATGCTGACCACCGCCCAGCTGGAACCCTTCTACCCGGATCTTTCCGACCCCCGTTTTGCCACCAAGCTGGCGATCGTCCACTCGCGTTTCTCCACCAACACCTTCCCCTCCTGGCCCCTGGCCCAACCCTTCCGCACCATTGCCCACAACGGTGAAATCAACACGGTCAAGGGCAACCGCAATTGGATGCGGGCTCGCCAGTCCCAGCTCAAGTCCCCGGTACTGGGCCGCAACCCCGAAGAGCTCTTCCCGATTTGCTCTGTGGGCGCTTCTGACTCCCAGAGCTTCGACGAGGTCGCTGAACTACTGATGCTCTCGGGACGCTCGGCTGCCCAGGTGCTCATGATGATGGTTCCCGAGGCCTGGGAAAACCACGAGACCATGGACGAAGACCGCCGCGCCTTCTACCGCTACCACTCCTCCCTCATGGAGCCCTGGGACGGCCCTGCCGCCATTGCCTTTACGGACGGCGATAACGTCGGTTCTGTGCTGGACCGCAACGGCCTGCGCCCCGGCCGCTACTGGGTCACCGACGAGGGCCTGGTCATTCTGGCTTCTGAGGTCGGCGTGGTCGATATGCCCGAAGAAAAGATTGTTGAGAAGGGCCGCGTTTCACCCGGCAAGATGTTCTTCGTTGATACCAAGGCAGGACGCCTGGTGCCCGACGAAGAGGTCAAGGCAGCGGTTGCCGCCGAGCAGCCCTGGAAGCAGTGGGCCGACGAGAACATCGTTGACCTGGCTGATCTGCCCGAGCGCGAGCACATCCGTGCCTCCCGCAAGTCGATTCTCAAGCGTCAGCAGACCTTCGGCTACACCGAAGAAGAGCTACGGAAGATCCTGGCCCCCATGGCCAAGACCGGCGCTGAGCCCATCTACGCCATGGGCACCGACACCCCCATTGCGGTGCTGTCTACCCGCCACCGCCTGCTCTTTGACTACTTCGTGCAGTCCTTTGCCCAGGTGACCAACCCGCCGCTGGACTCCATCCGTGAAGAGCTGGTAACCAGCCTAAAGACCTCTATCGGCGCCGACGGCAACCTGCTGCGCAACGGCCGCGTCAAGGTACAGCACGTGGGGCTCAACTTCCCCGTCATCAACAACGACGAACTCGATAAGATCGCCCACATCGAGGACGAGGACGGCATGCCCGCCGCCCTCAAGGTCAGCGGCCTCTACCCGGCTCATGGGGGAGAGGAGGCCCTGCGGGCCCGCCTGGCTGAAATCTGTGAAAAGGTTTCTGCCGCGGTGGAACGCGGCGTGCAGTTCCTGATCCTCTCTGACCGTAACTCCAACGGCGCCTGGGCACCCATCCCGTCCTTGCTGCTGACCAGTGCCGTCCACCACCACCTGCTGCGCTCAGCTACCCGCACCAAGGTCGCCCTGATCGTTGAGGCCGGCGACGTCCGCGAGGTCCACCATGTCGCCACCCTGATTGGCTACGGTGCCTCAGCCGTCAACCCCTACCTGGCCATGGAATCAGTAGAAGAGCTGGTCGCCCAGGGTGAAATCACCGGCGTGACCGAGTCCGAGGCCGTCTACAACCTGATCAAGGCCCTGGGCAAGGGCCTGCAGAAGATCATGTCCAAGATGGGTATCTCCACCGTCTCCTCCTACTGCGGTGCCCAGACTTTTGAGGCCCTGGGCCTCTCCCAGACCCTGGTTGACCAGTACTTCACCGGCACCCACTCCCAGATGGACGGCGTCGGCCTGGACGTCATTGAAGCTGAGGTCCGCAAGCGCCACCACGACGCCTACCCCGACGATGGTGTTGCCGTACCCCACCGCGCTCTTGAAACAGGCGGCGAGTACGACTGGCGCCGCGAGGGCCCGCCCCACCTCTTCAACCCCGAGACGATCTTCCGTCTGCAGCACTCCACCAAGACCCGTCGCTACGACATCTTCAAGTCCTACACCAAGCTGGTCGACGACCAGGCCAAGGACCTGATGACCCTGCGCGGCCTCTTCACCTTCACCGAAGACCGCACCCCCATCTCCATTGACGAGGTTGAGCCTGTCAGCGAGATCGTCAAGCGGTTCTCCACCGGTGCTATGAGCTACGGCTCTATCTCCAAGGAAGCCCACGAGACTCTGGCCATTGCCATGAATCGCCTGGGTGCCAAGTCCAACACCGGTGAGGGAGGCGAGGACGTCGAGCGCCTGCTCGACCCCGAACGTCGCTCAGCCATCAAGCAGGTAGCCTCCGGCCGTTTCGGCGTCACATCCCTCTACCTGACCAACGCCGACGACATCCAGATCAAGATGGCCCAGGGTGCCAAGCCCGGCGAGGGCGGCCAGCTCATGGCCCAGAAGGTCTACCCCTGGGTAGCCAAGACCCGCCACTCCACCCCCGGCGTCTCCCTGATTTCGCCCCCGCCCCACCACGATATCTACTCCATCGAGGACCTCGCCCAGCTCATCTACGACTGCAAGCGGGCTAACCCCTCCGCCCGAATCCACGTCAAGCTGGTGTCTGAAATCGGTATCGGCACCGTGGCCGCAGGCGTCACCAAGGCTAAGGCCGACGTCGTGCTCATCTCGGGCCACGACGGCGGCACCGGCGCAGCCCCGCTCAACTCCCTCAAGCACGCAGGTGCCCCCTGGGAGCTCGGCCTGGCCGAAGCCCAGCAGACCCTCATGATCAACGGCCTGCGCGACCGCGTCGTCGTCCAGGCGGACGGCCAGCTCAAGACCGGCCGCGACGTCATCATCGCCGCCCTGCTGGGTGCCGAAGAATACGGCTTCGCCACCGCGCCTCTGGTCGTCGAGGGCTGCATCATGATGCGTAAGTGCCACCTGGACACCTGCCCCGTGGGCGTCGCCACCCAGAACCCCGACCTGCGGGCCCGCTTCACCGGCCAGGCCGACCATGTGGTCAACTTCTTCGAGTTCATCGCCGAAGAGGTACGCGAATACCTGGCCCAGCTGGGCTTCCGCACCCTGGACGAAGCCATCGGCCACGCCGAGGTCCTGGATATGTCCCAGGCCATCGAGCACTGGAAGGCTGACGGCCTCGACCTGTCCAAGGTACTGACCTCCACCGCCGTCGAATACGCCGGTGAGGGAATCCGCCACCTCAAGGACCAGGACCACGAACTGGATCAGCATATCGACAACACCTTCATTGCAGCCGCCCAGGCCACCCTGAGCGACCGCACCCCCGTCGCCATCGACTCACCGGTGGTCAACACCGACCGCTCGATCGGCACCATGCTGGGCCACACCGTCACCAAGACCTTCGGTATTGAGGTGCTGGACCACGACTCCATCACCCTCAACCTGACCGGCCACGCAGGCCAGTCCCTGGGTGCCTTCCTGCCGCAGGGTATCACCATCCGCCTGACCGGCGACTCCAACGACTACGTCGGCAAGGGCCTCTCCGGTGGCCGGATTATCGTGGCTCCGGACGCCGCCGCCCCCCTGGTTGCCGAAGAGAACGTGGTTGCCGGTAACGTCATCGGCTACGGCGCCACCAGCGGTGAAATGTTCATCCGCGGTATCGTCGGTGAGCGCTTCCTGGTACGTAACTCCGGTGCAACCGCTGTGGTTGAAGGCATTGGCGACCACGGCTGCGAATACATGACTGGCGGCAAGACCCTGATCCTGGGCTCAACCGGACGCAACTTCGGTGCCGGCATGAGCGGCGGTATCGCCTACGTCCTGGACCTCGACATGGCCAAGGTCAACAAGCAGTCCCGCGAGTCCGGGGAACTCACCTTCCTCGACCTCACCGAGGACGACCGCGCCGAGGTAGCCCTGCTGCTGACCCGCCACCACACCGAAACTGGCTCCACCCTGGCAGCCAGCCTGCTCGAAGACCTTGACGCCACCATTGGTCGAATCACCAAGGTGCTCCCGCGCGACTTCGCAGCCGTTCAAGAAATCCGTGCCGAGGCTGTAGCCGCCGGCGAAGACCCCGAATCCATGCAGGTTTGGAACAAGATTTTGGAGGTGACCGCTCGTGGCTGATCCCCGCGGTTTTCTGAAAGTAACCACCCGTCAAGACCGACCCAAGCGCCCCGTACCCGTCCGTATCCTGGACTGGAAAGAAGTGCAGGTCGCCCAGAACTCGGCCGTCCTCAAAACCCAGGCCTCCCGCTGCATGGACTGCGGTGTTCCCTTCTGCCACGTCGGCTGCCCCCTGGGCAACCTGATCCCCGAATGGAACGACCTGACCTGGCGCGAACAGACTGAGAAGGCCGTAGAGCGTCTACACGCCACCAACAACTTCCCCGAGTTCACCGGACGCGTCTGCCCGGCTCCCTGCGAAACCTCCTGCGTGCTGGGTATCAACCAGCCTGCAGTGACCATTAAGCAGATTGAATACACCATCGCTGAGCAGGCCTTCGAGGGCGGCTACATCGAGCCCATTATGCCCGACCGGATGCTCGATAAGACCGTGGCCGTCGTCGGTTCAGGCCCCGCCGGTCTGGCCGCTGCCCAGCAGCTCACCCAGGCAGGTTTCACCGTCGCTGTCTTCGAACGCGACGACAAGGTCGGCGGCCTGCTGCGCTATGGCATCCCCGACTTCAAACTCGAAAAAGATATCGTGGACCGCCGTATCGAGGTCATGAAAGCCGAGGGCACCCGCTTCCGCACCGGCGTAGAAATCGGCAAAGACATCACCTGGGACGACCTCAAGCGCCGCTACGACGCCGTCATTGTGGCCACCGGCGCCACCGCCCCCCGCGCCCTGCCCATCCCCGGGGCCGACCTGGACGGCGTCCACTACGCCATGCCCTACCTAACCGAAGCCAACCGCGTGGTTGCAGGCGACCTGGCCGCCCCCACCATCGACGCCGCCGGTAAGCACGTCATCGTGCTCGGCGGTGGCGACACCGGCTCAGACTGCATTGGTACCGCCGTCCGCCAGGGAGCTGCCTCCATCACCACCCTGGCCATCGGCAAGAAGCCCAGCACCGAGCGTCCTGAGAACGAGCCCTGGCCCATGTTTCCCAAGGTCTTCGAAGTCTCCTCCTCCCACGAAGAGGGCGGCGAACGCAAGTACCTGGCCTCCACCGTCGAATTCGTGGGCGAGAACGGTAAACTCACCGGCCTCAAGGTCGCTGAAACCGAATACCTGCCCGATGGCCGCCGCGTGCCCAAGGCTGGCACCGAACACGTCATCCCGGCTGACCTGGTCTTCCTGGCCCTGGGCTTCACCGGCCAGGAGAACGACTCCATCACCAGCCAGATCGGCGCTGAACTCGACAGCCGCACCAACGTTGCCCGCGACGAAAACTACATGACCAACGTCCCCGGCGTCTTCTCCTGTGGCGACGCCGGCCGTGGCCAGTCCCTGGTCGTCTGGGCTATCGCAGAAGGACGCGCCTGCGCCGCCGCCGTCGAAAAGCACCTGACCGGCTCAACCCTGCTGCCGGCCCCCGTCGCCCCCAGCGACCGGGCAATCGACCTCAGCGTCTAACCCCACCACACGAAACAGGCCCTGAACCTCACAAGGAGGTTCAGGGCCTGAACAATATCCAGTATCAAAGACTTACTTCAAAGCCTTCTTCACAGCCTCAACCAGGGGCAGAATCTGCTCCCGGGATGAATAATCAACAGTTTTCGCAGCAAAGCTATCGAGCATCTGCTGGTTAGCCACCGACTTCTTAGGCAGGGCAGCAATAGCCGAGCGAATACCCACCATCACCGTCTTATGCTTCAAAGACAGGCGGGTATGGTCAAGGCCGCCGCGAACGTGGAAGGTCGCCTGGGCGTCCTCAACCAGGGCAGAACCAAGGTTCTTTACCAGCACCCCATCAAGCTTCTCAGCGCTCGCCCCCTCCAGACCGCTAAAAGAGACGGTAAACAAGAAGAGCGGACGAACCCGAAGCTCCGGGGCACACCGCTTGATATCAGGGGATCCGGTCAAAAAGCCGCCGTAATCACCCATGCCGACCACAACGGCATCCGCATCAGCGATGAGGCGTTCAGTCAGTTCCTGGGCCGGAACCGTCACAGGAGCATAGGTGCCTTCAAGCTCTTCTGCGATCCACCGGGCGTACTGCTCGGTGTAGCCGTACTGGCTACCGTGAATAATAAGAACTGACTTCATGGTTTCCTTTTGGTGCGGTAGATGAGCGACGGGCGGGGCCTAGGCAATCTCACCCAGGTAGCTGACAACCTGCTCCACCAGGGGCTTGATGAAATCGCGGTCCATATGGTCAGCCCCGCCGTTTTCAAAGGCCTCAATCAGCTGCTTGTCGTACTCGTTCTGCTTGGGCTTGAGCTTGTAGGCGGTCTTGACGCCGGTGAGGGCAGTGCGGTGGAGCTTGGACATCTCATCCATCTTCAGGCCCCCGCGGAAGTGGTAGGCAGGTCGGCCATCAGCAATCTCTGCCTTGTAGGATTTCAGGACGCGGTCGTCCAGGTAGGAGCGGGGGTAGACAGCGGTGCCGTTGAAGGAGACGGTGTAGAAGAGGCGGTAGGGAACCTTGGCCATTGCCTCCCGGCGCTTACGCAGGGTGGGAGCACCGGTGAGGAAGCCACCCAGGTAGCTGGCCCCAATAATGAGGATATCTGCCTGCTCAATCATGTCGTCAGTGGCTTCAGTGACGGGGGAGAGGACGATCTCAGGGGCCACTTCCGTAGCTCGCAGATCCTCTGCAATCCAGTGGGCGTAGCGTTCAGTGTGGCCGTAGGTTGAGCCGAAGAGAATGAGGACTGAAGGGCGGGTCATGGAAACCTCTTATGTTTTCTGCGATTGTAGATCAAAGTTCAGGATACGCCCCTGCTAGATACCTGTTCAACATTTCTGGTGCGTGCCGCCAGGTGACCTACGACTTCTGACCGGTTATGTGTGTTTTTGTGGGGTTTGTGGGTGATTGTTAGAAAAAAGTGCCGGAGACCTCAGGTAAAACCTCATAAAACAACGTATAATGGAGCTTGGACATGCAGGATGACCGGAATCCATTTGTGAATACGTTGGTTTTAGCTAGTCATAATCGGTTCCCGGCACCTCACCCGGTTCTCAGCCCCCTATAGACCTAAGGTTGATTGATGAGACGCGCAAAGATTGTTTGTACTATTGGCCCTGCAATTTCCGCACCGGAAAAGATCGCAGCAGCTATCGAAGCGGGTATGAATGTTGCCCGCCTGAACATGAGCCATGGTGACCACGAGGTTCACACCAACTCATACAACACCATCCGCGAGCAGGCTGAGAAGCTGGGCAAGAACGTCGCAATCCTCGCCGACCTCCAGGGCCCCAAGATTCGCCTGGAAACCTTCAAGAACGGTGCCGAAGTTCTCGAACCCGGCGACACCTTCAAGATCACTATCGAAGACGTCGAAGGCACCAAAGAAATCTGCGGCACCACCTTCAAGGGCCTGCCCGGCGATGTCAAGCCCGGCGACACCCTGCTGATTGACGACGGCAAGATCCGCCTCGAAGCCATTGAAGTTGACGAAACCACCGTCACCACCCGCGTCATCGTCGGCGGCCCCATCTCCAACAACAAGGGTATTAACCTGCCCGGCGTTGCAGTCTCTATTCCTGCCCTGACCGAGAAGGACGAACGCGACCTGCGTTTCGCCCTGAACATGGGTGTGGACATCATCGCCCTTTCCTTCGTCCGCTCCGGCGACGACATCACCCGCGTCCACGAAATCATGGCTGAAGAAGGCCGTAAGATCGCCGTCATTGCAAAGGTCGAAAAGCCCCAGGCTGTTGAAAACCTGCAGGACATCGTCGATAAGTTTGACGGCATCATGGTCGCCCGTGGTGACCTGGGTGTCGAATTCCCCCTCGAAGAGGTACCCCTGGTTCAGAAGCGGGCCATCGAACTGGCCCGCCGCTGGGCAAAGCCCGTCATTGTGGCTACCCAGGTGCTGGAAACTATGATCCAGAACCCCACCCCCACCCGTGCAGAGGCCTCCGACTGCGCTAACGCCATCCTCGACGGTGCTGACGCGGTCATGCTCTCCGGTGAAACATCCGTGGGTAAGTACCCGATCATCACCATTCAGACCATGGCCCGTATCATCAAGTCCACCGAAGAACGCGGCCTCTTCCGGGTTCCCGAACTGGGCACTTCACCCAAGACTCGCGGCGGCGCTATCACCCGCGCAGCTGTCAACATCGCTGACCAGCTGGACGTCAAGTACATCGCAGCCTTCACCCAGTCCGGTGACACTGCCCGCCGTCTGGCCCGCCTGCGTCCGGCCAAGCCCGTTCTGGCCCTGACCCCCGAGCCCTCCGTCCGCGCCTTCCTCTCCCTCCTGTGGGGTGTTGAAGCAGCTGTCTCACCCGCGGCTAAGGACACCGACGAGATGACCGCCGTTGTTGACCGCTACATGCTGGCCAACGGCCTGGCCAACGCTAACGACATGATTGTTATGGCCGCCGGTTCACCTCCCGGTGTTGCAGGCTCCACCAACACCGTCAAGGTCCACCGCGTTGGTGACCTCGACGACGCTGGTGCGGTTCTGCCTGAGGCCCGCGAACAGGTTGGCCCCTACACCGACTAAAACCATGAGGTAAGGGTAAGGTTCTTGCCCTGGTATAGAAAAACCCCGGCTCCACCTTTTGCTGAGGTGGAGCCGGGGTTTTTCTGTGTGATTAAGGGTACGAAAGGACGCGGCGGTTTGGGCGGACGCGGGGCCGTAAACTGTCCTGTATGACTGAAACTTTTCTCACTCGCACTATCCTTATTAAGGCCCCGGCAGACCGGGTCCGCTCCCTCATTGAAGACCTGCACGCCTGGGAAAGCTGGTCCCCCTGGCAGGCCCTTGACCCTGCCATGAAGCAAACCTACTCAGGGGCTGACCGTGGAGTTGGCGCCCGCATGGAGTGGGAGGGTAACAAGCAGGCAGGTTCTGGCCGGATGCATGTGGTGACCGTTGAGCCTGAACTGGTTGAGGTTGACCTGGAGTTCATCAAGCCCTGGAAGGCAACTAACCGGAGCCACTTCAAACTGCAAGAAACCGGTGAAGGGACTGTGGTGGCCTGGTCCATGAGCGGGGAGCAAACCCTGCTGATGAAGGTAATGTTTAAGGTCTTTAATATGCAGAAGAAGATTGGGGCAGATTTTGATCGGGGTCTGCAGAGCCTCAAAGCAGTTGCAGAATCTGCAGAATAAATCCCTACATCTTAAGTAACCTGTCTATAATTTCTGTCTAGCAGGTGTAGACTGAATATGGTGATTCAAGGCCAGATGATGTGGTTTTGAATCGAACCACCGTAGGAACCACAAGATCAGAACCACTTCTGGTCTTGGAATCCTCACCAGCTCGCCCACCCCAGATATGGGGTGGGCGAGTTTTTTTATCCATCAAACATAAGGTCTGAAGTGCTCTATCGCTGGGTCAGCTTCACTACTTGTCGCAGGCTATTCCGTCACCATCACGGTCAAGCTTGGAACTATAGGCGGGGTGACCTGCTGGGATATGCGAGTAACCAGCAGCTTTTGCTTCCGCACAAGAGCCAAAACTCAGGTTGGCAGCTGGCGCTTCAACAGGTGCAGGTGCGGGTGCAGGTGCTTCGACCGGTTGAGCCGGTGCTTCAACGGGGGCAGGAGGAGCCTGGAAGAACTGTGCTTGCTGGGTTTGCTCTACAGGGGCTGGTTCCTGAACTGAATCCTGTGCTGGGGCTTCTGCAACTTCTGGGGCAGGGCTTTCCTGCTGTTCTTCAGGGGCTGCTGCTGAGCTTGTAGTTTCAGGGGTGGGCTCCGGAGTGGGCGACGGGGTAGGAGTGGGGGTGGGCGACGGCGTGGGAGAAGGTGAGGGCGAAGGGGTTGCCGTTGCACTAGTTGAGGGTGAAGCTGGGCTTTCCTCTTTGTCTGAGGCCGGTGAAAGCATTGCCCCAATCAGTGAGATTACAAGGAGCGCAACAAATAGAATCCCCAAGCAACCGAGGCATCCTAGACAACCAAAAAGGCCTTTTTTCTGGCGGAGGTTTTCTGGCATAGCTTGGAAGGCTGCACCTGCTGCTGCAGAGGAATTATTTTGCTGAGAGAAATGGCCTTGGGGGAAGGTGCCTGCCACGGACTCAGCGTTTTGATATGGGTTCCCAGACTCAATCTTGGCGCCGTATGCACCAACCGTGTATTCAGATTTCTTTGTAAAGTCTCCCTTGCTGAACTCTCCAGATAGGGGAGGCTGGTTTGTAGAAGCTGGATTAATCTTAGATGTAGCAGCATTCAGGGCATCGGTGCCTTTTTTAATCTGTTCTACACCCGCGGGGATAATATCTTGTTTTAACCTATCGATGAAGGGCTTACCTGAGTTCGTCATCTTATCTGCAATCTCCTTACATGTGTGTTCGGTGACATTTTACGCCTGCACAAGATATTCCCTAAATTTTTGAATCCTCTCTCAGAAATAATCTGTCTCAATCGTCTGGACAAGGGTAGGCAGTTGAGCCTTAACAATGCTTGCTTGTTAAGCTAGTGGCAGTTATTTCTTCGTCACCAAGACTTTAGGAGTTGAGTTGGTAGATTCGTCCCTTGCAGCGGTATTGTCATGGACTCTCGTTGCTGAATGTCCGATTCCTCAAGATATTTCTACCGTCCTAGCAGATGGAGAAGTCGCACACGTTGCCTTCAGCACCCTGCGTGATGCTGCTGTCTTTACCAACAAGAGACTCATCATCCGTGATGCCCAGGGCATCACCGGGAAAAAAGTTGAGATGTACTCAATTCCTTATTCTTCAATCAACATGTGGTCCAGCGAGAATGCCGGTCGATTAATGGACATGAACGCAGAGCTGGAACTATGGACAAAGTCAGGCCGTCTTAAGCTGAACATCGGTAAAAACCTCGATGTCAGGGCAATTGATCGTCTTATCAGCAACTGTGTTTTAGGCGCATGATCCTAGATATCTCCTGGCGTACAAAACGTATTTAGAGAGACCCGCCCACCCCGGTATGGGGTGGGCGAGTTTTTGTGGGACCTATTTTGATTCGCAGGCTATGCCGTCGCCGTCGCCGTCCATCTTGGCCTGATAAGCAGGGTGCCCAACGGGGATATTGACATAACCAGCTGCCCGGGCCTCACTGCAATTCTTGAACACCAGGTTTTCCACCGGGGCTTCTACTGCCGGAGGCGGGGGAGCTACAAACTGCTGGACCGGCGCAGGCTCAGCCGGAGCAACGGGCGCCACCTGTTCTGCCGGGTGCATCTCTTCTGCCGGGGCCATCTGCTCAGCGGGAGGCATGACCTCAGCAGGCGCAGCGGCACAGCCTGGGGAAGAAAGAACCGTCACCATAGCCTGTTTTTCGGCTTCGGTCACCCACAGGCCGTACTTAGCCTTCACATCAATCTGCCGGGCAACGTAGTTGCAACGAAACTCCTTGGCCGGAGGTAGCCAACTTGCAGCGTCCGAATCGCCCTTTTGCTGGTTGGTAGGGCCGTCTACTGCCAAAAGATTGAGGGGATCATTAGCGAAGGCAGTGCGTTGCTCGAAGCTCAGCCCCTGGGCCCCCTTCTGCCAAGCGTCCGACAGGGCGACAACATGGTCAATCTGCACCGTATCTGAGGTGTCCTGCCCCCGGTGGAAGGCAATGACCTTACCGGTATAGGGGTCATTGAGGGTGCCGGTGAGAATGACGCAGCCCCGGCCCTTAGCCTGAATATCAATGAGATCACGGCGCAGAATATCATTGCGGGTATCGCAGCCATTGCGGTCTACATCCGCCCACCGGTCCCCAAAATTTGTCCTAGCGTACCCGGTCTTAGGCGCCCGTCCCTTGACCTCTAAGGTATTGAGCAGGTCAATGCTGGCATGGGCACTGGTTGCGGTGAATTCTTCAACTGCACCTTCGACGGGGGCTACCTCAAAGGCCTGATCTTCTTCAGCGGCTTCCTCTTCAGCGGGGGTGTCGCTGGTGGGATCTGGAGCCGGCTCAGAGCTGCTCGGTGCTGGGGCGGCAGGGCTGGGGGTTACAGAGACGGAATGGGACGGTGGGGCAATGGGGGACTCGGAGCTGGTTGCGGAAGTAGAACCCCCGCTGAGCAAGGAGACGAGGGCACCGAGCATGGACACCAGAAGGAAGATGACGAGGCCAATTCCCAGACAGCCAAGGCACCCCCAGAGGGCGGTGCGGGGTGCCGGTTTTTGTGCTGGTGCTGCCATACTTTCCCCCTAGGCCTGAGCGAGTGATGCAGACTTATTGTATCGTGGTGTCCCCTCACAGAGCCACGATAACTCAGTAAAAATCAGACAGGCTAGTGGAATTCGGCTGGCCTGAAGATACAAAAACCCCGCCCGGGAAAAACCCAGGCGGGGCAAGAACCTTTACAGAATATTACTGAACCTGTTTGACGATGGTTTCAGCAACCTCCCGCATGGACAGGCGGCGGTCCATTGAGGTTTTCTGAATCCAGCGGAAAGCCTCGGGCTCGCTCAAACCCATCTTGGTCATCAGCAGGGACTTGGCGCGATCAACCAGTTTGCGGGTCTCAAACTGATCCTTGATATTGGCAACCTCGTCCTGAAGGGCCCGAATCTGCTCGTAGCGACTCATGGCAACCTCAATGGCGGGAATCAGGTCATTGGGGGTGAAGGGCTTGACCACATAGGCCATGGCGCCGGCTTCGGTTGCACGGTCAACCAGTTCCTTCTGGCTAAAAGCAGTCAGCAGGACGACGGGGGCCAGCTGCTTCTCACTGATGAGGCCAGCAGCTTCGATGCCGTCCATGATGGGCATATTCACATCCATGAGAACCAGGTCAGGCTGGTGCTCTTCGGCTAGCTCTACGGCTTTTTTGCCGTTGTCAGTTTCAGCGATGACCTTGTAGCCCTGATCCTTGAGGATTTCAACGATATCGAGGCGGATGAGGGCTTCATCTTCGGCGACAATGACAGTGCGAGCTGCTTGCTCTTCGTGGTTCTCGGGAACCTGGGTAGTCTGCTCTGACATCCCTTTGCTCCTTGGTAGTAATGTCTGCGAACTTTTAAGTTAATCTGCTATGAATCATTGTGTCATGGGTTGGGCCTATGTGGGTGCTTTTGGGCAGGTGATTATGAAAACTCCTGTCTGTTCAATTGGCTTTTTCACAGGTGGGCGTGTATTGTAGAAGAGCTTTCGCACTTGCCCAAGTGGCGGAATTGGCAGACGCGCCGCACTCAAAATGCGGTTCTTCGGAGTGTGGGTTCGAGTCCCACCTTGGGCACCATAAAACGCTTAATCAGAGCGCAACAAACCCTCTCCCGTTGACGGGAGAGGGTTTTTTGTTGCCCCCTTTAGGGGGAGTTGGGATGTTTGCCCTGGGTGCCGATTCCCCAGAGGGTGATTGCTGCGCAGACAGCCACGGCAGCCCACCACAGGCCGCCTTGCGTCAGGGCGGTGACGGTAACTAGCAGGGTCATGACCAGGAAAATATTTCCGATGAGTTTACGACGGGCAGGGGGCACAGTCATCCTTTCACGGCAGGTAGGTTTCTTGCCTCAACTCTACCGGCCACCGAAGGTGCCGGGGTAAACAAAGGGGCCGCGAGGTCGTCCTGACATAAAGGACGGCCGCACGGCCCCCTGCTTGCCAAGGGTTGGTTGGTGGGGCTTAAGCCTGAGGGGCTACTGCCTCGGCTGAATCGGGTAGGTCGCTTTCGTCCGCACCGAACTTCTTAGCCAGTCGCTCGGTGAGGGAGGCGATAGCAGCGTCGCCGGTAACGTTGGTGGCGGTGCCGAAGGAATCCTGGGCCAGGTAGAGGGCGATCATCAGGGCAATCATGGACTCGTCGAAACCCAGCATGGACTGCAAGAGGCCGATTGCGGTCATCACCGCACCACCGGGAACACCGGGGGCGGCAACCATCATGACACCCAGAACCAGCACGACCGGAATCATCGCGGTGAAGCTCAGGGAGCCGCTGGTCATATATACAACGGCAACCGCGCAAGAGGTAATGGTAATCATGGAGCCAGACAGGTGGATGGTTGCACAGAGGGGAATTGCAAAGTCGACGATTTTTCCCTTGATACCCACGTTCTTAGCAGAGGCCACGGTGACGGGAATCGTTGCGGCTGACGACTGGGTGCCGATAGCGGTGAAGTAGGCAGGGAGCATACCGCGCAGCATGGTGATGGGATTGCGCTTGGTGGCAGCGCCGGCAACGGTGTATTGGATCGCCAGCATGACCCAGTGCAGGAGGATCACCATGATGAAGACCTTACCGAAGACAGCAAGAATCTGGCCCACCTGGCCAGCTAGGGTCATGTTGGCAAAGACGCCAACAATGTGGACGGGTAGCAGGGGGATAATGACGTAGCTGAGGAGCTTTTCAATGATTGTCTGGAAGTCCTGGAAGAGGCCCAGCATGGTCTTGGTGTTCAGGCCAGAGATGCCCAGACCCAGGATGAAGGCCAGAATGAGGGCGCTCATGACCGACATGATGGGGTCGAGGGTGAAGGAGAGGTAACCGGCTGAGAGGGACTCTTCGGGGTTTTCAAAGGCGGTGAGTTTTTGGCCCTTGAGGATCACCGGGTAGATGAAGTGGGCGACGGTGACGGCTAGGAAGCCGGCTGCGATGGAGGAGAGGTAGGCTAGGCCGACCGTGGTTCCCAGCAGTTTACCTGCGCCCTGGGCGAGGGATCCGATGCCTGGCACGATGAAGCCGATGATAATCAGCGGGATTGCGAAGCTCAGGAAGGCGCTGAAGAGGGTTGAGAAAGAAACGAAGAGCTGGACGACCAGGTCGGTAGGGACGCTGGTGCCGAGGGCGCCGTTGATACCTGATATGAGGCCTGGGGTGAAGGAGCCAATGAGGATACCGCCAAGGATTGCGACGATAATCCACACGAGCAGAGGAATCTTCTTCATGGGGTTCCTTGTGGGTTTGTGTGGGTTGATGTGCAAATGCACCAGACTGCTAGTTTATGCAATCTGGTGCATTTATATGTGGTCGCGGGGCGGAAAACCGGGCAAGTATGCCCTGAATCACTGAATAAAAAGGTTAGGGTGAGGTGGGCTTGGCGATGATGTTATTGGTGATGCGGGCGGTGGCCGCCAGTTTGCCGTCCTCGGTAGTGATATCAACGGTGTGGACGCAGACCGTCCGGCCCAGCTTCACAGCCCGGCAGGTTGCGGTGACGGTGCCACCGGTGACAGGCCTGATATGGGTGATATTGAGGTCAACACCGACGGCGACTTTACCCTGGTCGTAGACACTCAGGTAAGAGGCGATAGACCCCAGGGTTTCAGCCAGGGCTGCTGAGGCACCGCCGTGTAAGAGGCCAACCGGCTGGGTATTGCCTTCAACCGGCATGGTTGCCACCATGAGCTGGGGAGAGGCCTCCAGAATGGTAATCCCCAGTTTCTGGGAGAGGCCGCCGGCACCGATAGTTTCTAGGAGCGCAAGGTAGTCGGTGGGGGAGTTCTGTGCTGTCATAGCCGTCCTTTCGGTTGTGCGGTGGGGGCTACAGGGAGAGTTAGCTTGCTCTGACGGGGTCTGGGGCCTGGGGTTAGAAGCGGGCGGGCGGTAGGATAGTGGATGTGACTACTACTCCTGAAACTTCTGCGTCCCAGCCCGGCAAGCTCATGCTGATCGACGGCCATTCTTTGGCCTTCAGGTCCTTCTATGGTACCCCCGTCGATGTCTTTGTGAATAAGGAAGGCCAGCACACCAATGCGGTCCACGGCTTTCTCTCTACCCTGATTTCCCTCATTAAATCTGAATCCCCAACCCACATCATTGTGGCCTTTGACCTTCCAGGCGGCACCTTCCGCACTGAGGAATACGGGGAGTACAAGGGTGGCCGCAATGAAACCCCCGAGGAATTCCACGGCCAGATTGAGCTGATTCAAAAGGCCTTGGCAGCCCTGCAGATTCCGGCTGTCACCAAGGACCAGTACGAAGCTGACGATATCGTAGCCACCTACACCCGCCAGGGACGGGAGGCTGGTTATGAGGTGAGAATCGTTTCAGGCGACCGCGACGCCTTCCAGCTGGTCACTGATACCGTGACCCTTCTGTACCCGGTGACTACCGGCCCCACCAAGGGGATCCGCTATATGACCCCTGCGGCTGTTGAGGAAAAGTATAAGGTAGCCCCCCACCTTTATCCTGATCTGGCTGCCCTCACCGGAGAGCAGGCGGATAATCTACCCGGTGTGCCGGGTGTCGGCCCGGGTTTCGCTGCCAAGTGGATTAACGAGTACGGTGATCTGGCGGGGGTCCTAGAAAATGCAGAGAAAATTAAGGGCAAGAAGGGGGAGGCCCTGCGGGAGAATGTTGAGAACGTCCTGCGAAACCGCCGCCTCAACCGCCTGGTCGATGACCTTGATCTTGAAGTTAAACTGGAAGACGCCCAGGGTTTCGGTCCCGTGGAGCCGGATTTGGGAGAGCTGTTTGACTACCTGGATTTCACCACGATTCGGAAGCGGGTGGCTGAAGTCTTTGCAGGGATGACTCAGGTTGCCCCGGCCGTCCCGGTTGAAATTGAATCTGTAGTTGAGATTAAGGACGCCGCCGCCCTGGCCGACTTCTTAGCTTCAGTTCCCGATGCGATAGCTTCGGTTGAGCGTCCCCATGATGTGCCCGAACGCCTGGCTTCAGCTGTGACCCTCTTGCCGGTTGTGGACGACCAGGCTGGGGAAACCAGCCCGGGTCACGGCCGGCCCCTCTTGGGTTTGATTCTGCTGGCCGGGGCCAAGGCGGCTTATCTGGGCCTGCAGGGCGGGGGCCAGGACGTCCGGGCTGCCCTGGCTGAATGGCTGGGGGATACGGCAGCCCCCAAAATTACCTTCGATGTAAAGCAGAACTTTAAATCCCTGGCTGCCATCAACCTACCCTTAGCCGGTGTGGTTGAAGACCCGGTTCTCTCATCCTACGTCTGCGGCCACATACCGACAGCCCGTCGTCGGGGATTCCAAGAAATGATGGAAGATTTGGTCCGGGACTACCTGGGGCAGGCTTTCCCGGCCCCCGAAGAAACTGCTGACCAGGGCGAACTCTTCTCCCTTGAGCCTCAAGTAGACCTTGAATTCCAGGGTCTTCTAGCCCGCTACATTCAGGAACTGGCCCTAGCCCTCCACCGTGACCTGGAGGCAAAAAACCAGCTAGCACTCTACTCTGACATTGAGTTACCCAGCGCCACCGTCCTGGCCCGCATGGAAATAGCCGGTGTCGCCATTGACGGTTCCGCAATCACCGAGCTCAAAAAATACTACGGGGAGCACGTCACCCAAGCCACCGAGGCGGCCTATGAAATAATCGGCCACGAAGTCAACCTCTCCTCGCCCAAGCAGCTCCAGACCGTCCTTTTTGACGACATGAAGTTGCCCACCACCCGCAAACTCAAGTCAGGTTACTCAACGGACGCTGATTCCCTCGCCGGTATTCTGGCCCAGATTGAACCTGAGAGCCAGGGGGCCCGCTTCTTGGGTGAGCTCCAAACCTACCGGGACTACACCAAGCTCAAGCAAACCGTCGAAGGTCTTGGCAAGGCAACCGCAGCCAACGGCCGAATCCACACCACCTACCAGCAAAACGTTGCCGCTACCGGGCGACTGTCCTCCACCGACCCCAACCTGCAAAACATTCCAATCCGCACCGAAGAAGGCCGCAAAATTCGCGACGCCTTTGTCGTGGCGCCCCAGGAGGTCAACGGGGTTGAGTATACGAGCCTGCTCACCGCCGACTACTCCCAGATTGAAATGCGAATCATGGTCCACCTCTCGGGAGATGCCGACCTCATCAAGGCCTACGAAGACGGCGAAGATTTGCACCGCTACGTCGGCTCTGAGGTCTTTGGGGTTGCACCTGAGGATGTCACTCCCGATATGCGCTCTAAGGTAAAGGCCATGAGCTACGGCCTGGCCTACGGTCTTTCCCCCTTCGGTCTGTCCAAGCAGCTAGGAATTAGCGTTGAGGAAGCAACCACCTTGCGGACCAACTATTTTGGCCGGTTTGGTAAGGTCGGCCGTTTCCTGCGTTCCATTGTCAAGGACGCCCATAAGGCCGGCTATACCGAAACCATGTTCGGCCGCCGCCGTGCCCTTCCTGATTTGGCCAGCTCCAACCGTCAGCGGCGAGAAGCAGCAGAACGGGCCGCCCTCAACTCACCCATCCAGGGCACTGCAGCTGACATCATCAAGATCGCAATGATCAACATTGATGCCCGCCTGCGCCGGGAAAACCTAGCTACCCGCCTGCTCCTGCAGGTCCATGACGAACTGATCCTCGAAGTTGCCGCCGGGGAAGAGAAGATGGCTGAGCAGATCCTAGTTGAAGAGATGAGTGGGGCCGCCACCCTGCGCGTCCCCCTGGACGTCCAGGTCGGCTGGGGTCGCTCCTGGCACGAAGCGGGCCACTAGGGCCCGGGCCGGCCAGGTAAGACCAACATCACCTTACTTTCCTGTAAACACGCGGTGAAAACGGCCACTAAACCATTGACCGGCCCGGGTGTGAACCCTAGACTTGAACCTGTGCGTGTACTCTGCCCTCGGCAGCTCGCACACATCATTTGTCCGTATCAACGCTCATGTTTGACGCAATAGGCAGAAGATCTACCTCGGGGCAGGGGGCAACCTCTCTCCCAAGATTCGGTTTTCAGCTGTCAAATATGACCTAGAAACTATCCACATTGGAGCCCTACTCTCTATGAGCACCAACGTTCCCCAGGTTGCAATCAACGACATCGGCAACGAAGAAGCATTCCTCGCAGCAGTCGACGCAACCATCAAGTACTTCAACGACGGCGATCTCGTTTCAGGCGAAGTTGTCAAGGTTGACCACGATGAGGTCCTGCTCGACATCGGTTACAAGACCGAAGGCGTCATTCCCTCTCGTGAACTGTCCATCAAGCACGACGTAGATCCCGACGAAGTTGTTTCTGTTGGTGACACCGTTGAAGCACTTGTCCTCACCAAGGAAGACAAGGAAGGCCGCCTGATTCTCTCCAAGAAGCGCGCACAGTACGAGCGCGCCTGGGGCGACATCGAGAAGGTCAAGGAAGAAGACGGCGTCGTTACCGGTACCGTCATCGAGGTTGTCAAGGGTGGTCTTATCCTCGACATCGGCCTCCGTGGCTTCCTCCCCGCTTCACTCGTCGAAATGCGCCGCGTCCGCGACCTCGCACCCTACATCGGCCAGGAAATCGAAGCCAAGATCATCGAGCTCGACAAGAACCGCAACAACGTTGTTCTGTCCCGCCGTGCATGGCTTGAGCAGACCCAGTCTGAGGTCCGCTCCACCTTCCTCAACCAGCTCGAAAAGGGCCAGGTTCGCTCCGGCGTCGTATCCTCCATCGTTAACTTCGGTGCCTTCGTTGACCTCGGTGGCGTTGACGGTCTCGTCCACGTCTCAGAGCTCTCCTGGAAGCACATCGACCACCCCTCAGAGGTTGTCGAAGTTGGCGACGAAGTCACCGTTGAGGTTCTCGAAGTTGACCTCGACCGTGAGCGCGTCTCACTGTCACTGAAGGCCACCCAGGAAGATCCCTGGCAGGCATTCGCCCGCACCCACGCCCTCGGCCAGGTTGTACCCGGTAAGGTCACCAAGCTCGTTCCCTTCGGCGCATTCGTTCGCGTTGAAGACGGCATCGAAGGCCTCGTCCACATCTCCGAACTCGCCGTTCGCCACGTGGACCTGGCAGAGCAGGTTGTCTCCGTTGGTGACGAACTGTTCGTCAAGGTCATCGACATCGACCTCGACCGCCGCCGTATCTCCCTGTCACTGAAGCAGGCCAACGAAGGTGTAGACCCCGAGTCCACCGAGTTCGACCCCGCTCTCTACGGCATGGCTGCAGAGTACGACGAAGAAGGCAACTACAAGTACCCCGAGGGCTTCGACCCCGAGACCAACGAATGGCTCGAAGGCTTCGAAACTCAGCGTGCAGCATGGGAGCAGCAGTACGCTGACGCCCAGGCTCGCTGGGAAGCCCACAAGGTACAGGTTGCAAAGGCTCTCGAAGCCGACGCAGAAGCTGCAGCAGCTGCACCCGCAGCTGAAGCAGAAGAAGCTGCACCCACCTCTTACTCATCCGAGAAGCCTGCCGAAACCGGCACCCTGGCTTCCGATGAGGCTCTTGCCGAATTGCGCAAGAAGCTGACCGGCAACTAGTAGGTGAAGGAAGCGGAGTTCCGATTCCAGCGAAGATTTATTTCCTCGCGCGCTCGGAATCTTCGCTTCCATCCCCGCAAGAAGCTGACCGGCAACTAATAGCAACTCTTATCAGTAGCTGCTAGCCACTGAGAATCTCCCCGAGTAAGTTCTCGGGGAGATTCTTGTTTTAAGTCATCTGACGCCGCCTTTTGGTGCGGTCACGGTCACCCCCATAATTCATACACACGCCAGGGTGAGTTAACCTTCCGTTAACCTTTTCCACAGACTATTAACAGGGCCCGAATTGGGTCTTACGTCAGCTTGAACAAAAAACATTAAGGGGTACTCGTGAACTCGAGTTCAAATCTCGCAACCCCCGCACTTCAGCGAGATACCACCGACAAATGGTGGCACCTAGCCTTCGGCGGCCTCATGGCTGTCTCTCTCACCATCTTCACCATCTGGTCCATCAACTATGTCGACCAGGCCAATCACTCAGTAGTCCTGATTGCAGCCGTCCTGCTAGGCCTCTTCATGGCCTTCAATATCGGCGGTAACGACGTCGCTAACTCCTTCGGCACCTCCGTCGGTGCAGGCACCCTGACTATCAAGCAGGCCCTGCTGATTGCGGCTGTCTTCGAAGTTGCAGGTGCCGTCATCGCCGGTGGTTCTGTCACCTCGACCGTCCGCTCAGGCATTGTGGATCTTGAGGCAATTGACCTCGATCCCATGCAGTTTGTTTACATTATGATGGCAGCCCTCCTGGGCGCCGCCATCTGGCTTTTGGTAGCAACCCGCATGGGCTGGCCTGTGTCCACCACCCACTCCATCATCGGCGGTATTGTGGGCGCAGCCCTCACCACCGGTTTCACCACCGGCACCGGTGGCCTGGATATGGTCCAATGGGACAAGATCGGCCAGATTGCTATCTCCTGGGTGCTCTCACCCGTCCTCGGTGGCCTCTTTGCCTACGCCCTCTTTGGCTTCATCAAGAAGAAAATCCTGGGCTACAACGAGAAGGTCGATAAGGCCATGCTCGAAATCAAGAAGTCCGTCGAAGAGGAACGCGCTGTCGCAACCCCCCACAACGGTTTCCAGCGAGTCACCGATCTGCAGCAGGACGCCTACGCCAATGCCATGCTGCAGAAGAAGAAGTTCAAGCTCAAGAAGCTGGATCCGGACGCCCCTGAGAGCGAGTACTACCGCCAGGTCCACAAGCTCGACCAGAAGGCAAAGCGCTCCGACTCCCACCGGGCCCTTGAAGTTTACGTTCCCGTACTCGCTGCTGTCGGCGCTGCCCTGATCTCAGCCATGCTCCTTTTCAAGGGTCTGGACAACCTCAACCTGGGCATTTCAGCCGTGGGTAACACCATGATTATTGTGATGGTCTCAGCCATCGCCTGGGTCAGCGTTTCCGTCTTCGCTCGAAGCCTGCAGAAGCAGGAGCTCTCCCGGGCAACCTTCACTATCTTCGCCTGGCTCCAGGTCTTCACTGCAGCAGCCTTCGCCTTCTCCCACGGTGCCAACGACATTGCCAACGCAATCGGCCCCTTCGTTGCAATTCTGGACGTCCTGAAAACCGACGCTATCGGCGATAAGGCCGTGGTGCCCATGCCGGCTCTGGTTACCTTCGGTATTGCCCTGATCGTTGGCCTCTGGTTTGTTGGCCGTAGGGTTATTGCAACCGTCGGTCACGGCCTGACCAAGATGCACCCCTCATCAGGTTTCGCTGCAGAACTTGCAGCAGCTGGTGTTGTGATGGCAGCTTCCGTCCTGGGTCTGCCCGTCTCATCAACCCACATTCTGATTGGTGCTGTTTTGGGTGTTGGCCTGGTCAACCGGTCAGCGAACTGGAAACTGATGAAGCCGATTGCCCTGGCCTGGATCATTACCCTGCCGATTTCTGCAACTATCGGTGCGGTAGGCGTCCTAGCGATTTCAGCGATCTTCTAAACTGCATCAACCCATTCGGTTGAACCCCAGGAAATGTGCCCTGCGCCGGCTGTGAGCTCGGCCAGGGCCTTTTCTGTATCAGCAAGGGTTTCAGGTGCGTCAAAAACTCCGAGGGTGATCTCTGCACCGCTTGCCGTGTAGTCGGTGCCAATCACGGTGTAGCCCAGGGCCCGGAGGTCGTTTTCAAACCGGCCAGCCTCGGCATGGGAGGCGGTGACGGTGCCCAGACGCAGGCGTTCGCGGGCAACCAGGGGAGCAGCATCCAGGGTTTCAACGACGGCGTCCGTGTAGGCCCGCACCAGGCCGCCAGCGCCGAGTTTGATACCGCCAAAATAGCGTACGACCACGGCGCAGATATCTGATAGGTCCGTGCTTTGGCCCTGGCGCCCTTCGGTGCGGCGGGCAAGCAGGGCCTGGAGCATGGGGATACCGGCTGTGCCAGCTGGCTCGCCGTCGTCGTTGGAGCGCTGAATTTCCCGGTCGGCCCCGATGACAAAAGCGGAGCAGACATGGCGGGCGTCGTGGTATTGCTTGCGGATGCTGTCGATAAAAGCCCGGGCCTCAGATTCTGACTCGACGCGGAGCAGATAACCGATGAACTCGCTGCGTTTGATCTCCAAAAGGTGGCTAACCGGCTCCTGGGTAGCTAAAACGGTGTAACGGTTGGCACGGGTTTCATCAGTCATGCACCCTATTCTAGTGGGAGGCTGATAGCTGGCGTAGGCTGGTGGGTAGGTAGCTTACGAAGAAAGGACGGCAGGTATGAAGTCTATTGGTTTGACCGGCGGGATCGGGTCTGGGAAATCAACAGTAGCGCAGATGTTTCTTGAGCTGGGTGCTGTTCTGATAGATGCCGATGCCATTGCCCGGCGGTTAATGGATCCTGGGTCTCCGGTGCTGGAGGCAACGGTTGAAACCTTTGGTGACGGCGTCCTGAACCCTGACGGCACCCTCAACCGGGCGGCCCTAGCTCATCTAGTTTTCTCTGATGAAACCCAGCGGCAGAAGCTCAATGCCATTGTTCACCCTGCCGTGCGGCAAGAGGCTGCCCGCCTAAGGGAGCAGGCGGCAGAAGAACTGGGGGAGGGTGGCGTTTTGATCGAGGATATCCCCCTGCTGGCTGAGACCGGCCAGGCTGATCGATTTGAGGGGGTTGTCGTGGTGGAAGTTGACCGGCAGGAGCGCCTGCGCAGGCTGATTGATTTGCGGGGTATGAACCGTCAGGACGCCCTGGCTCGCATGGATTCCCAGGCCAGTGATGAGGAGCGCCGGGCTATAGCTACCTGGGTCATTGATAATTCAGGTTCCCTGGAAGAAACCCGGGGCCAGGTGCGAGCAATTTTTGCTGAGATGACGGGGGCCTAGAGCTCGGGGCGTAATCTTAATTTCTTCAGGGGATTCGATTATCCCCCATTTATTTAGTCTGGCTAGGATAAATAGCCTAGAACAAGTAATGGGTGGGGAATCAAGTACCCTGGTTGCGTCCTAGAAAAATTCAAGAAGCTGGCTTAGTATAGGGGTGCCCGGCAAACCGGGCCGGCCCCGGTACGTCAGGTGGATGAAAATGATGCCGGGTGCAGACAGCAGATTCCACCGGGATAGTTTCGTGCTGAATAAGCTACATGACGCGCTGGGGCTTCGCACCAGCCCAGCCATTTTCTTTACCTCTGCCCTCTTCATTATCGGCTTCACCCTGCTCATGATTGCCTTCCCGCAGGTCATGTCAGACAGCATCGGGGTCGTCTCCGATTTCATCATCACCTACCTGGGCTGGATCTACACCGCAGGTATCGCCGCCTTCTTCGTCTTCCTGATCTACATGGCATCCAGCCGCTTTGGTCGAATCAAGATTGGCGACGATGACGCTGAACCCGAACACTCAGGAATCGCCTGGTTCGGTATGCTTTTTGCAGCTGGCGTCGGTGCCGTCCTACTCTTCTGGGGTGCAGCTGAGCCCATCACGCACTACGCCCGCCCACCCTATGCCGGGGTTGAGCCCGAATCAGACCAGGCAGCCCTTGAAGCCCTAGCTATTGCTAACTGGCATATCGGCCTGGGCGTGTGGATTATTCTGACCGTCCCTGCCCTTGCCTTCGGGTACTTCACCTACAAGCGCAAGTTGCCCCCGCGTGTATCGTCCATCTTCCAGCCCCTTCTGGGTGAACGCATTCACGGGCCGATCGGTAAGACCATCGACTCCATCGCAATCATCTCCACTGTCTTCGGTATTGCGGTTTCGGTGGGCTTGGGTGCCCTCCAGATTAACTCTGGTCTCGGCATTATGTACGGGGTTCCGCTGGGCGGTTACATCCAGGCTGCTATCGTTGCGGTGATTACCGCAGCCGGTATCACCTCCGTCCTGATGGGCATGGATAAAGGCGTGAAGCGGCTGTCCTACATCAATATCCTGCTGACCATCGCCCTGCTCCTCTTTATTCTTATGACCGGCGCTACCCGCTTTGTCACCCTGGGCACCCTTGAATCAGCTGGCTACTTCGTGCAGAAGCTGCCCGTTATGATGCTCTTCAACGACGCCTTTGCAGACACCGGCTGGATCGGCTCCTGGACCGTCTTCTACTGGGCATGGACAGTGACCTGGGCTCCCTTCGTCGGCCTCTTTATCGCAAAAATTTCCCAGGGTCGCACTATCCGCCAGTTCGTGATCGGTGTTCTAGCAGCCCCCACCACCTTCACCCTGATCTGGGTGGGTGTCTTCGGCATGAGCGCCTTCAATATTGAGCGGAATGAATCTGGCACCCTGGTGCAGACGGTGGTTGAGGACGGCGACATCCCAGCGGCCCTCTTCGAGTTCCTGAGCCACTTCCCCCTCTATCAGGTGGTTGCGGCGGTAACTCTAATCGTCATCACCATCTTCTTCATCACCTCCATCGACTCAGCGGCCCTGGTCATGGACGCTATCGCCAACGGCCATGAGGATCCTGCCCCTAAGCGTCAGGGTATTTTCTGGGCCTCTTCCATTGGCCTGGTTTCTGCCTCCATCCTGGTGGCTGCCGGTGATAACGGGCTAACAGCCTTGCAGAACGTCATTATCGTCATCGGCTTCCCGGTCTGGCTCATTGGCTTCATGCAGATGTGGATGCTGGTTCGGGCCCTGCGGGAGGACGCCGGTGAGCTGCCTCCCATGAAAACCCGCCAGTGGAAGCAGGTGCTTCCTATGGAGGAGTACCACCGCCGGGCCCAGGAAGACTTCTCATCCATTGAAGAAGTGACGATCCGACCCGAGTACGAGCTAGGCACAGAGCCCGAGTTTGAGGGCCTGGTTCCCAACACCGGCCAGATGCCCATCGTTACCGCTGAAGATATAGCCGAGGACGCCGCCGCCAAGAAGGCTGCCTCTGCACCGGCTGAAGAGCAGGGCACCCATACAGCTGTCGTGACCGGTGACCTGCCCGCTACCGAGATCGACCCCAAGAAGTAGTAGAGTAGCTGGCTACTCTTTAGCCCCCGCCAAAACTAGTACATATGTTCTAGTATTGGCGGGGGTTTTTCGGTAGGGTAGGGGTATGAGTCTTGCCCAGGAAATCAACCGCGTTGTCGCCCCCTTTGAAGTTATCTCTGAATACCAACCAGCTGGCGACCAGCCCAAGGCTATCGCTGAGCTGACCGAGCGCGTCCAGAACGGTGAAAAAGACATTGTGCTCATGGGGGCCACCGGTACCGGTAAATCCGCAACCTCTGCCTGGCTGATTGAGGCCGTCCAGCGGCCCACCCTCGTCCTGGTGCAAAATAAGACCCTGGCAGCCCAGCTTGCCAACGAACTGCGCCAGCTCTTACCCAATAATGCCGTGGAGTATTTCGTCTCCTACTACGACTACTACCAGCCCGAAGCCTATGTGCCGCAGACCGATACCTTCATCGAAAAAGACTCCTCTATTAATGAGGAGGTGGAGCGGCTCCGCCACTCTGCTACCAACTCCCTGCTGACCCGCCGCGACGTCGTCGTGGTCGCCACCGTTTCTTGTATCTACGGCCTGGGTACCCCCGAGGAGTACGTCGCCCAGATGGTCACCCTGCGCCAGGGCGAGGAAATTGACCGGGACGAACTGCTGCGCCGCTTTGTCTCTATGCAGTACGCCCGCAACGACCTAGACTTCCACCGCGGCACCTTCCGGGTGCGGGGCGATACCGTCGAAATCATCCCCATGTACGAAGAAAATGCGATCCGCATTGAATTCTTTGGCGATGAAATCGAAGCCATTTACACCCTGCACCCGCTCACCGGCGATGTCATCCGCGAAGAAACCGAAATGTACGTCTTCCCGGCCTCCCACTACGTTGCCGGTGCCGAACGAATGGCCCGGGCTATTACCTCCATTGAGGACGAGCTTCGCGACCGCCTGCAAGAACTCGAATCCCAGAACAAGCTCGTTGAAGCCCAACGCCTGCGCATGCGGACCCAGTACGATCTGGAAATGATGGAGCAGATGGGCTTCTGCAACGGCATCGAGAACTACTCCAGCCACATTGACGGCCGGGCCCGCGGCACCGCTCCGCACTGTCTACTGGACTACTTCCCTGACGACTTTCTTCTCATTGTTGATGAGTCGCATGTGACCATTCCCCAAATTGGGGCCATGTTTGAGGGCGATATGAGCCGCAAGCGCACCCTGGTTGAGCACGGCTTCCGCCTGCCCTCAGCCATGGATAACCGCCCCCTCAAATGGGAAGAGTTCCTCGACCGCATCGGCCAGACCGTTTACCTGTCAGCTACCCCCGGTAAGTACGAACTGGCCCAGGCAGACGGGGTAGTGGAGCAGATTATCCGTCCCACCGGCCTGGTCGACCCTGAAATCGTGGTCAAACCAACCCAGGGGCAAATTGATGATCTCCTAGAAGAAATCCGCCTGCGGGTTGAGCGCGACGAACGCGTCCTGGTCACCACCCTGACCAAGCGCATGGCCGAGGACCTCACCGACTACCTGCTAGAGCACGGGGTCAAGGTTCAATACCTCCATTCCGACGTCGATACTCTCCGCCGCGTGGAACTGCTGAGCGAACTACGCCAGGGCGTCTTTGATGTACTGGTGGGTATTAACCTGCTGCGCGAGGGCCTGGACCTTCCCGAGGTTTCCCTGGTTGCCATTCTGGACGCCGATAAGCAGGGCTTCTTGCGTTCCACCACCTCCCTGATTCAGACCATCGGCCGAGCTGCCCGTAACGTGGGCGGGCAGGTGCATATGTACGCTGATAAAATCACCGACTCCATGCGTACTGCCATCGACGAAACCAACCGCCGCCGTGAGATTCAGCAGGCCTACAACCGTGAGCACGGCATTGACCCGCAGCCCCTGCGCAAGAAGATCGCCGACATCACCGACGCCCTGGCCCGCGAATCAGAAGACACCGCCGAACTCCTTGCCGCCCGCAAGGGGGCATCGGGCAAGTTGGCCCCGGCTAAGAAGGGCACCAAGTACGCTGCAACCAGCCCTGAAGCCGAAGAACTCTTCAAAAAGGCAGAAGCTAGGGTGCGTCAGGACGGCCTCGCGGCAGCTCCTGCCGAAGACCTACTGGGGCTCATTGAAGAAATGCACGCCCAAATGATGCAGGCAGCTGAAGAGCTCAAATTCGAGCTGGCAGGGCGTTTGCGCGACGAAATAGCCGACCTCAAAAAGGAACTGCGAGCCATGCAGGAAGCAGGCCACGCCTAGGAAACTAGAAGAAAACCAGGGGAGTGGGGCGTCCCCAGCCGCCGTAGTGTAGACTGGTGCAGTTTGTGTCAACACCACCCCCGGAGGTCCCATGAGCCAGACAGCTTCGCGCCCCAGCGTCGCCCGCATGCCGGGTATGCCCCAAATTCTGCTCACCTTCGGGCTGACCATCTGTAGCCTATCCATCCTCCTGCCCGCCTCGCCTGCCTGGGCGCTCGCTGGCGGGGCAGGCTCTTTAGGTGCAGGAGCTACCAATGCAGTCCTCATGGCGGTGACCGTGGCGACTCAGTTCAGTGTCCCCGCCCTGACCCGCCGTTTCTCCTGGGCCCTCGTTTTGCCGGTGGGCACCCTCTTTATGGGTCTGCCCTCCCTGATTCAGGCATTCAGCCCCGACCTGATCAACGTTCTTCTCACTTCTGGGCTGCGCGGAATCGGGTTCGGTATCGTGACCGTCTGCTGCTCATCTGCCATGTCCTACCTGATCCCGGTTGAATACCGGGGCCGGGCCGTCGGCCTCTATGGGTTGGCAGCTGCTGGCTCCCAGATGTTTTTTACCCCCGTTGCCCCCTGGGCTCTCGATACTTTCGGGTACCAAACAGTTATTTCTGCAGGTGCCATTGCGGCCTTGGCCGCCCCCTTTGCCCTCCAGTTAGGCCGCCTGGTCGACCATTTCATGGCTGAACAAAGAGTCAAAGAGCAGGGGAGTGATACCGTTCCTGCAACGTCTACTGCAACCATTCTTGCCCGCATCTGGCCTGCCCTGCTCACCTTGACCCTGGTCACCAGCGTCGGTGGTGCCTTCATGACTTTTTCCACCGAAATCGCACCCACCGCAACCTTGGCAACCGGTGCCCTGCTTCTGCTCTGCGCCCTGGCAACCCCCACCCGCTTATACGGGGGTTCACTGACCGACCGGTACGGAACCCGCCTGCTCATGGCACCCGTTCTGGCTCTTAGTGCTCTCGGCGTGGCCCTGGTTGGCTGGGTCAATGGTGCGAGTCTGCTTTCTATCTTCTTCCTCTTGGCCGGGGCGACCCTTATCGGTTTCGGCTATGGCTTCCTGCAGTCGGTGACTATGGTGCGTGCCCTGACGGACGCCGGTGGGCCGGACGCCACCCAGCGGGCCTCCGTTGCCTGGAACTCCCACTTTGATATTGGTACTGGCCTTGGCTCCCTGGCTATTGGAGCTGCCGTGCAGGCAACTAGTTTCATCGCGGCTTGGACGGGCGCGGCCGTCCTGCTTTTGGCCTGTGCCCTGGTGCTCGGCCTGAGGGACGCCCGCGGTCGGTAGCCCACGGCCTCACGGGGTCACCTGCCCCCACGCCTTGTTTGTCGTACTGCTGCCCTCCTTTGCCAGGGAGGTTGGCGATATCGACGTTTGCAGGTAGCGGACGTCGGCGGAATTGTTGGGGTCATCGCACCCGGTGCGCCGCGCCGCGCAACCGTTCTTTCTCCTCGCGCGGGGCGCTCGTCGAAATTCATCGCCAGGCCCGATCCACGCGCTGGCCACGGCGCACCGTCGTGCTCCTTTGCCTGTTCATTTGCTGGGTAATCGGTTATAGTTGAAGACCTAGCAAGGGAGATGAGCCCCACATTTTCGCCCCCAGGCGGAAGAAAAATGTGGGCGAATCGCCGAGCATAGCGTAGCGGCGAGGCGGGGAACTTGTGAGTGGAGCGAACTCCTTGTCCTGTTCATTTGCTGGGTAATCGGTTATAGTTGTAGACCGAGCAAGGGAGTATCCCACTAATTCCTGCATCGTCAGCACGTTGATCGAAGGCGCCCAACCGGGGCAGGAAACCACCCTCAGAGGTGGTGGGAGAGACTTGTGGAATTTGGCAAACCCAACCACAAGAAAGGCTCCCAATGCATATCACTGGGTTGCAGTGGGGTGTTACGATTGCGTTCATCCTGGTACTGCTTGCTTATGACTTCTTCTTCCATGTGCGTAAGGCGCATGAACCCACCATTAAAGAGGCCGCTGTTTGGTCGGCTGTGTATGTTGGTTTAGCTTTGGCTTTTGGCCTGGTCATCCTCTTCTGGGACGGCCCCCAGTTCGCGGCCGAATACTACGGTGGTTACATCACCGAAAAGGCTTTGAGTGTTGATAACCTCTTCGTCTTCCTGATCATCATGGCCTCCTTCAAGGTGCCGCGCGAAGACCAGCAGAAGGTTCTACTCTTCGGTATTATCTTCGCCATGATTGCCCGCACCGCCTTCATTCTGGTAGGTGCTGCCGCTATTGAGCGCTGGAGCTGGGTCTTCTACCTCTTCGGCCTGGTCCTGATTTACACCGCCGGTAACCTCATCAAGGGTGAAGTCACCGACAAGGAAGAAGAGGACGAAGCCAACAACTTCGTCGTCCGCCTGGCCAAGAAGATGTTCAACACCGTTGACTATTACGACGGCGACAAGCTCTTCACCATCGAAAACGGCAAGAAGGTCATGACCCCCATGCTGCTGGTCATGGTAGCTATCGGTGGTACCGACATCCTCTTCGCCCTGGACTCTATCCCCGCAATCTTCGGTCTGACCCAGGAAGCCTACATTGTCTTCACGGCAACCGCCTTCTCCCTGATGGGTCTGCGTCAGCTCTACTTCCTGATTGACGGCCTGCTGGACCGCCTGATCTACCTCTCATGGGGCCTGTCTATCATCCTGGCCTTCATCGGTGTGAAGCTGCTGCTGCACGCTCTGCATTCCAACACGCTGCCGTTTGTTAACGATGGCCAGCCGGTTCACGTTGTTGAAGTTGGAATTGAGCTCTCACTTGCTGTTATTGTGGGCGTTCTGATTATCACTGTTCTGGCTTCTCTTTACAGCCCGAAGGGTCGTGCTCTGGCTACTATCCAGCGTGTTCAGACCCTGTCTGAGAAGTACCTGAACCTGCCTGCTGATGCTTCTGAGGCTGAGCGTGCTGAGATTCAGAGCAAGCTTGATGCTGAGGTGGCTAAGTCCCGCGAGATTCCGCAGAAGTACCGCGATGAACTGATTGAGTCTGAGAACGAGTACCAGGATCTAGTTCGCCGGGCCCGCACCGCTCACGCCGAGCGCAGCGCCTAACCGGCAGTAGGCGTCCGCCCTCATGCGTGGAGGTTAGGACGCCCGCCCCGGCTTCACGACCGCTGGCCCCATCCCGAGAGGGAAGGGGCCAGCGGTCTTTCTGTTACTGAGTCTGTACGTGGGGGAGGGACGTCATAAAAGCCAGAACCCTAGAGGTAGACATCCAGTTCGAGTAGAATTGACCTTAACACCATCGCCTGAACCTGCAAAGGAGCACCTATGTCTGCCGCTGAGTCCCTACCCCTGGTCTTCAGCCTCCTGCTCCTGGGCGGGCTCTTTCTAGCCCTAGCCCGCATGGGTGCAGCCGGCACTCTGAGCCGTAACGGACTGGTGGGAATCCGCACCACAGCAACCATGCAGTCAGACGCCGCCTGGTATGCGGCCCACAAGGCGATTGCTCCTACCCTGCGGGCCTGTGCCTGGGCCCAGTTTGCCGGGGCGGCGGTCGTCCTTGCCCTGGGGCTGGCTGCCCAGACCACCCTGACTATCCCGACCGGCCTAGCCTTTCTCATTCTTCCCACCCTCGCCATGGTGGTAGCTGCCATGACGCGAGGAACCTCCGCAGCTAACGATGCCCACCGGGCCTGGGAACAGGGCCAGCACACCTCATAACTCACTGCTGAAGATACAAAAGACCGAGGTAGGCACCTGCCCCCTCGGTCTTTTTGGTGTGGTTAAACTCCCTTAGCGCATATCGGCCAGCAGATTCTTCAGGTGGCCCAAAATCAGGGGGCCGTCTGCGCCTAGACCGTCATGGTGGTGGGTCTTTGACGTCCACACACGGGTGTTACCCACGAACTCGGCGGTCTTCATTGAGTGGGCGTAATCCACGTACACATCGGGCACGTAGGCCGCTGCAACCAGGGGCACCTCGTTGCGGGCCAGCTGGTCGTGGTCGTAGAGACGACCCCAGTCCTTCTTCTCAGCCAGCAGCTGGGCAACTTCAGCTAACGGACGCAGGGCCGGGTCCTCCTCGTAATACCAGGGGAAGATATGCTCACCGGTCAGCAGCAGGGGAGAGGCGTCCTCTGCAAAGTCCGGGCGCTCAGCGTACATGCGGGCCGCAGACCAGTTCGTCGGTGAAGCGGATGGCGAGGTGCCACCCAGCTCTTGGGCGGGGCCGTCCGCATAAATCGTCTCGTGCAGCAGGCCGTAGAGGGGGCCAGCCTGGAAGCTGACCTGGGCGCCGACCTCCGCTAGGAACTGGTCAGAGAGCCAGCTCTCCGATTCAGCGAAAGCCGATTCCAGAACATAGTGCAGACCCCTGGCCCGGCCGTTACCTCCCAAAATATTGCCCAGCATCTGGAAGCGGTGCGGGGTAAGGCGCTCGCCGGTGGGTAGGTATTCCTCGTTCTTGGCCAGGTGCTCACTGATCCGGACGGCCAGCTCCCTGTCTTCGGGGTACCAGCTGTAGTATTCCTCGGTGCGCTCCTTCATGCGGTCTAGGGTGGAGCGGTAGACGTCGTCCACGTGGGAGCGAATGGGGGCCAGCCCTGCGGTCATGCGGGAGTCCTTGATGGACTCGGGGGCGAAGGAGAAGTAGGAGAGGGTGAGGAAGCCACCGAAGCTCTGGCCCATGGTCGACCAGCGCTTGTCTGTGCGGTCTGCCAGCAGGAATTCGCGGACGACCTCGGCGTCGGCAATGATGGAGTCGGCGCGGAAGAGCTCGCAGAACTCAGCCTGTACCTCGGGGCTGCCTTGGGCGGTGATGACGCGGGCAGAGAGCGGGGTGGAATTGCCGGTGCCGCGCTGGTCCAGCAGGATCAGGCGGTGGGTCTTGGCGAGTTCCTGCACCCAGCCGCCTTCAGAGATAGGGCGGGGGCTCTTGCCGCCGGGGCCGCCCTGCAGGTAGACCATGTAGGGGCGCTCATCGACGGGGGTAGTCAGGGCGTCAGAAGTGTCAATGACTTCGCGGGCAAAGACGGTGATGGTCTGGTTAGCAAAGCGGGATTCCAAGGCTGCCGCTTCACCCTTGCCGTAAATCAACCCGTGGGTCATGGGCACGGTGAACCAGTGGTCAATGAGCTTGAGGGAGTCAATGGTGTGGGTGACGCCGACGCGGTGGGTCGGCTGGGGCAGGCGGGGGTGGGTAGGCATGGGGCTCCTTTGCACGCAAGGTAAGGTCTTTCTTCTACCGATAGGCTACCCTAGCTGCCCGATCTTGGCTGTGAGGGCTTACCTAAGATGTTCTAATGTGACCCTGTGAGGGGAGGTAACGGATACCCCCGGCCCACCTACCCGTCGCCAAAACCGGCCTATTCGCTCACACCGAACTACACCCCGTCCGCCCCAACTACATACCGTATGACATGTATTTCGGGCACAAGAGATGAAAATGTACATCAGCCACCTGGAAGCCCTCGCGTGCAGTAACCTATTGTGTATGACACACAATCCCCTGCTCACAGAATCTTCCCTGCCCTACCAGCTACCCGACTTCGCGGCGATCACCACCGACCACTTCCTGCCAGCTATCGAAACCGGCCTGGCTGAAGCCCGCGCAAACTACACCCGAATCGCAGAGCTCACCGACGAGCCCACCTTCGAGAACGTGGTTGCCCTCCTTGAACGCCCCAGCGACACCCTCGAACGGGCCACCAAAATCTTCCATAACCTGGTGTGGGCGGACGGCACCCCCGACCGCCTGGAACTCGAAACCACAATCACCGAAAAACTCACCCAGCTTGAGAACGACCTCTACCTGAACCCCGCTATCTACTCCAAGCTCGACGCCGTCTACCGCGGCCGCCACCAGGCGGGGCTGACCGACGAACAGATTCGCCTCACCGAAAAACTCCACCAAAACTTCACCCTGGCCGGTGCCGCCCTCACCGAGGCTGACCGGGAGGAACTCGCCCGCCTCAACCTGGCGATCGCCCAGGCCCAAACCGCCTACAGCCAGCAGGTCACCCGGGACCTGAACGCGGCGGCCGTCCTGATCACCGACGAGGCCGACCTGGCTGGCCTTCCGGCCTCCAGTAAGGACGCCGCCCGCGCGGCTGCCAGCGCGGCAGGGCACGATTCAGGGTGGCTGCTCACCCTCGAACTCTTTACCCAGCAGCCGCCCCTTGCCAACCTGAGCAACCGGGAAACCCGTCAGCGCCTCTACACAGCCAGCGTCGAGCGGGGCCAAGCAACCTGGGGCATGGCAGCTGAGATTGCGGCCCTCCGCGCCCAGAAAGCCGCCCTGCTCGGCTTCGACTCCTACGCCGCCCTGGCCGTCGCCGACCGCACAGCAGGCACCCCCGAGGCCGTCGAACACCTCTTTGCCCAAACCATTGAACCCGCTATGCAGAATGCTGACCGGGAGGCCCAAATACTGGCTGACCTGGCAGCAGAGGATGGCATTGACAAGCTCGAACCCTGGGACTGGGCCTACTACTCAGAAAAAGCCAAGGCCAGGCAGTTCTCCCTTGATCTTGAGGCCCTCCAACCCTATTTTGAGCTCAACCGGGTGCTCGTTGACGGGGTTTTCTACGCCGCCCACCGGGTTTACGGGCTGAGCTTCACCGAACGTCCTGACCTTGTTGGCTACCATGAGCAGGTGCGAATCTGGGAGGTTTTCGACGCCGACGGCAGCCCCTTAGGCCTCTTCCTGGGGGATTTCTTTACTCGTGATACTAAGCGCGGCGGGGCCTGGATGAACACCCTGGTGGACCAGTCCAGGGCTGAGGGTACCCGCCCGGTGGTGGTCAATAATTTGAACATTCCGGCCCCGGCTGAGGGTCAGCCTGCTTTTGTTACCTTTGATGAGGTTAATACCCTCTTCCACGAGTTCGGGCATGCCCTGCACGGCCTGCTCTCTGACACCCAGTACCGGTCGCTGTCTGGGACCAATGTGGAACGGGACATCGTGGAGTACCCCAGCCAGGTCAATGAGATGTGGATGTTGCACCCGGAGATTCTGCCCCATTATGCGGTGCATTATCAGACGGGGGAGCCGGTGCCTGCCCACCTGATTGAGGCTGTGCAAAACGCTGACCAGTGGGGGCAGGGGCAGGCTACGGTGGAGTACCTGCGTGCTGCCGCCCTGGACTGGGCCTGGCATAAGCTACCTGCCCAGCGGGACGCTGCCCCGGTGCAGGATCCGAGGGCTTTTGAGGAGCAGGCCCTGCGGCAGATGGGGCTTTGGCATGAGTTAGTGGAGTCCCGCTACCGCACGAGCTACCTGAACCATACCTTTAGTGGCGGGTACGCGGCGGGCTACTACTCCTACCTGTGGGCGGAGGTGTTCGACGCGGATACGGTGGCCTGGTATGAGGCTAATGGTGGGTTGACGAGGGAGAATGGGGACGCCTTCCGCCGCCATATTCTGGCGGTCGGCGGCACCCAGCCCATCCCCGAGAGCTTCAAAGCCATGACCGGACGTACAGCTGATACGGCCCCGCTGTTGAAGCGGCGGGGGCTTGCCTAGGAGGAATGAAGCAAAAAAGATAACACTATGCTGTTATATCCTCAGATATAACAGCATAGTGTTATATCTGTTTGTTATGACGATTGATCAGTGCGATTCAACTTCTTCAGTCGTTGATCTGATTCGGCCGCTAGAAGCAAAGCTGGGCGCGTTCGGCGCCTTGCGCGATTTTCAGAGAACTGCGGGCGACGAGGCCCAGGCCGAATTTGATGATACGAAGAGCCTTCTGGATTCAACCCTCATATTGGCGCGTCAGGGTACCTGGCACATTGGAATTGGTGCTGGCCAGGTCGATGAGCCTCTGCCCAACAGCGCACAAGAAGGCAACGGGGTAGCCTACAGGAACGCAAGACGTGCTATTGAACGGGCAAAGAAGTCGTCGGGGAACATTGCCTATGAGAGTGGGACGCACCTGAGCTGCTTGGTTGAAGCAAATTTGCAGCTGGTGATGGGACTGGAACAAGAGCGAAGTGAATCTTGGCAGATGATGGGGGAGCTGTATAGTTAGGGGTTTACACGGCAGGAAATAGCCCAGCATTTGGTGACCTATCAATCAGCAGTTAGCCGGGCCTTGAAACAGGGTCGATGGCAGGAAACCCGCAAGCTCCTCAAAGGACTTGAAGGCGTTATGGAACGGGAGTAAAAATTATACCTGGGTTATTTGCCCTGCTCGGTGTACTATTCCTGACATCGTGTGTCTGGTATACAACAAAAACACCCTCCTTGCTTAAAGCCAGGGTACTTCTTGAAATTTATTGAAAAGGGTAGGTGGTGTAGGCTCACAGCTAAACTGCTTACCCATCGAGAGGTAAGCTAACCGGTCGTGGGGATTCTAAAATATGGATATTGAATTCTCTGAAGATAGTTTTTACTAGCCGGGTTAGACCTGGATATATTTACTGCTATTGTAGTTATTTAAATCTAAGATGTTTAGCTAAAAATGTTGAAGTATTTAATGACCTCATAAGGAAATTAATTTCGAGGTTTAGCAGGAGGTAGATCTTTAAATGCATCACCAACTGTAACTGTAGGGTGTAGCAGAAGGTCGCCTTGCAATCCAGGCCTACTATGAGTAGGATTTGGTGCACCTATGGCAGAGAAATTTTCGTTCGGTTGACCAATAATAAATAGTCTTTTTCGTGATTGGGGGACACCATAATCTGTTGCGTTTAAAATAAAGTATTCACATGTGTACCCAATTTTTTGTGATTCATCAATAATAAATTTTAAAGCTCCTCCCTTGGCGTTTGTGAGTAGTCCCGGTACATTTTCAAGAACGAAGGCTCGCGGTTTTAATTCGGAAACTGCTCGCAAAAATTCAGTAACCAGAGATCCGCGTGGATCTGAAATGCCTTTTTGCTTTCCTGCGTAGCTGAAGGGCTGGCATGGGGGGCCACCAAAGACTAGATCTACATTATTTAATTTGTCATCTACCGCAAAATTAATTTCTGAAATATCACCATTTATCACGGTTACATTTTTAAAATTTCTGGCTAGTGTATTGCTTGCATGCTTATCTATTTCAACTGCAATTTCAATATGAAAAAATTTTGAAAATCCAAGATCCATACCTCCAGCCCCAGAAAATAATGAAACAGCTTTATTTTTTGAATGACTAAATTCACTAATGGAAGTGTGAATATGTCCGGCTACTGCCTCAGCAAGGCCAACTGGAACTGCGTTGCCAATTTGTAATTGGATACTTGTAATTGGCCCCTGGAAAATATGTGAATCAGGAAATTGTTGTAATCTTGCGGCTTCGCGAGGGGTAATATATCTATCTTCAAAAGGGTGCGCAAATTTATTGAAAATAAATGCGGTTACTGTATTTGATGGAAGATTTGGGTCAAGTCTGAGCAGGCGCAAATTTGGTCCACCTGTTTTTTTATCACCCACTCTGATATATGATTTATGCCAGAGGTGCTCAGGAATATCTTTCATTCTTCCGCCTATAGGGAGATGACGTATTCTTTCGGTAACTAACGGTGAGTTATTGCTGTAGGTATGCAATCGATCATTTTCCAATTTTAAGAATATCCTTTACAAACTCATCTTTAAAATGCGGTTCGGTGAAATTTATTATACCATCAAATAAATTATAAACTAAATGCCGATTAAAGGTGATGCTTTCGTCTGATATCGTAGGAATGTTCTCTTTTGTATTTGCCCAAACGATGTCTTCTAAATTGGAAATGTAATCAGAATGATGCCTGACTGCATGTATATTAGATAGCAAGGCTGCGTAAATATTTTGTGAATCTTTTGACTTGTAGTTAGTTGAAATTTTTAGTACCTGGTAAATTCCCTTTTTAAGGTCGTCAGTTCGATCCATTCCTACCGCGTTTTTTCCGTCGCTAATTGATAGGAATCCACTTGTGGCTCGAGCAGGCCAATCGTCTGGCCTAGGATGCGGCACTCCGCAGCCATTAGTTAGCCAGTGGTATTTAGTTCTTTTTGATTTATCAATGTATCCTACATAGAGACTCTGCCAGAAATGTAAATAATTTCTACAATTATCTATATTGGAAAACCATTCAAGTATTTTTCCAAAATGATCTCCATTTTTCAATTTCCCAAAGTTTCCTAGGTTTATTTTCAGTGAATCACCAAAAACAAGGAACACATCAACATTTGATGGCATGTAGTGTTTTTCGTGGTTTGTCTCAGCAATATCCTCACCGATTTCGTTTGTCCTATAGAGTGGGTCAGACTTCGCGATCATTGGAAATGATATTAGAGGTGATGATTTTATTTCAAACAAAATTGTCTTATCGTCTACAGTGAGTGCGGCATCAACTACTGCACTACCTGGAATTAAATAAAATTTGCAATCTTTATTATTTTTGAGTGAAATCTGGTGATAAAGGGCAACAAGAGCTTCGCTTGTGCTTTTCCCGATGATTGCAGATTGTGGCTTATTTGATTCAATATAAAAAATTGTTCCTTTATTGAGGCATGCTGGGCAGCAACTTACAAAAGGGTAAACCGCAGTTTTTCCTTCCTCAAAATTTGAGTTAGGGCAGTATTTCCAATTTCCGTTTTTTGAATTCTGAATATAGCTTGCAGAAATTATCAAATCAAATATAGCTGCTAATGCCATCGGGTTATTTGAAAACCCAAAAGTTTCTAATTGTTGGAATAGTTGTTTTGAAAACTTGGGAATTGGTTTGCTGTAATCTATTTCGGACGAGGATGTTAACATGTGTTTAACCTGTTTATTCATTAAAATCACCAACTTTTAGAATTATTATTACGGGCGCGCCTTCCTCGTCAGAGGCAGCAAGGTCGACCCGGGCGACAATCCCGAAATCGTGGTTGTCGTCGGGGTCGGCAAAGACCTGACGGACCTTCCACACCCCGGGGTGGGCAGCCGTGTCGTCGTCAATCTCAATCAGGCGCGGGGAGCGGGCCTCGGCGTCCGTATAGATATCCTCATACTCCTCAAAGTAGTCATCCATGGCCTCAGCCCAGCGGTCGGCGTCCCAACCCGAACGCTCACCGTCCAGCTCGCCCAGCAGACGGTCGCGCTCGTCCGCAAAGAGCTCCACCCGGCGGAAGAGAGCATTGCGCACCATCACCTTAAAGGCGCGGACGTTGCTCGTCACCTTGGGGGCAGACTCAGCAACGAGCTCTTCGAGTGAGTCCTGAACGGGGGTGCCTTCTTCACCGGCAGCTAGGCGTTCCCACTCGTCCACCAGTGAGGAGTCGGTCTGGCGGATAACCTCGCCCAGCCACTCGATCACGTCGGTGAGCTCATCGGTCAGGGCAGATAGGGGCACGGTCTGGCGCAGGGCCTTATAAGCGTCCGACAGGTAGCGCAGTAGGATACCCTCGGATCGCTCCAGCCCGTAAAACTGCACATAGTCACCAAAGCCCATGGCCCGCTCGTACATATCGCGCACCACGCTCTTGGGCTCAACCTCAAACTCCTTCATGAAAGGAGCACCCGCCGAGTAGGTCTCAAAAGCCTGTTCTAGCAGGTCAGCGAGGGGCTGGGGGTAGGTGATTTTGTCGAGCTCAGCCATGCGCTCGTTGTAGTCCATCCCCTCAGCCTTCATCTCAGCCAGGGCCTCACTCTTGGCCTTCTTCTCTTGACCAATCAGCACCTGGCGGGGCTTTTCCAGGGTGGACTCGATCACCGACACTGCATCGAGGGCATAGGATTCTGACTCCATATCCAACAGGGACAGGGAAGCCAGCGCAAAGGGGGAGAGCGGCTGGTTCAGGGCAAAGTTCTCTTGCAGCGAGACGGTCAGTCGCACGGTGCGGCCGAACTCGTCGGGCTCTGGCAGGCGCTCCACCACACCCCCGTTGAGCAGCTCCCGGTAGATACCAATGGCCTTACGCTTCAAGGCCCGCTGCTTGACGGGCGTCTCATGGTTGGCCGTCAAAAAGAGCATGACCGTCTCAAAGGGGTCAGCCTCCCGCTGCAGCATATTCAACATCATGGAGTGGGTCAGCTGGAAGGACGAGGTCAGCGGCTCAGGCTCTGCGGCAATGATCTGCTCAAAGGTCTTCTCACTCCAGGCCACAAACCCCTCGGGGGCCTTTTTCTTTTTGCCGCGTAGGGACTGGGCCATCTTCTTCTCGTCCCCATTGAACTTCTCCCGGGCCTTGGCCTCAAGCCGGTCGTTCTCAATCTCGTGTTCGGGGGCCTGAACCACCACATACCCGGCCGTGTCAAAGCCCGCCCGGCCTGCGCGTCCTGCAATCTGGTGGAACTCACGGGACTTGAGGCGACGAGTGCGCTGCCCGTCAAACTTTGACAGGGCAGTAATCAGGACGGTACGAATGGGCACGTTAATGCCGACGCCCAAGGTATCGGTACCGCAGATCACCTTGAGCAGGCCCGCCTGGGCCAGCTGCTCGACCAGGCGGCGGTACTTGGGCAGCATACCGGCGTGGTGAATACCGATCCCGTTCTTGATGTACTTCTGCAGCTGCTTACCAAAGCCCGCCGAGTAGCGGAAGCCAGCCGTCAGCTCGTTGATACGCTCCTTCTCCTCCTTAGAGGCAATAGCCAGGCTCATGAGGGAAGCGGCTGTATCAATGGCCTGAAGCTGGGAGAAATGCACAATGTAGACCGGGGCCTGGTGGGTGGACACCAGTTCGTCCACCTTCTCAACCAGGGGCTCGCGGGAGTAGGAATAGTTGAGCGGAATGGGCCGGGTTTCGCTGGTGACAAGGACGGTCGCGCGGCCGGTGAGTTCCGTCAGTTCCTTTTCGAAGCGGCTGGTATCGCCCAGGGTCGCGCTCATGAGCAGGAACTGGGCCTGCGGCAGATCAAGTAGGGGAGCCTGCCAGGCCCACCCGCGCTGGGGGTCAGAATAGAAATGGAACTCGTCCATGACTACCTGGGTCAGGTCAGCGCCCTCACCCTCCCGTAAGACCACATTGGCCAGAATCTCGGCAGTACAGCAGACAATAGGGGCGTCAGCGTTAATGGACGAATCGCCGGTCACCATCCCCACATTCTCAGCCCCAAAAATCTCACAGAGATCAAAGAACTTCTCAGACACCAGGGCTTTGATGGGGGCGGTGTAGTAGGAGCGCTGCCCGCTTGCCAGGCCCATAAAGTGGGCAGCCACCGCAACGGTAGACTTACCCGACCCGGTGGGGGTGGCCAGAATGACGTTGTTGCCGGCGGCCAGCTCAAGGACGGCCTCGTCCTGGGCAGGGTAGAGCTCCATGCCACGGCTGGCAATCCAGTCAGTAAACGCTTCGTAGGCTTCGTCGCCGGTGAGCGGGTTTGAGGCAAAATCACCGCGGAAATAGCGTTTGGTGGAGTCGGCAAGTGAGGGGGAGAGGTGCTGAAGAATCTTCATGATGTTATCTAGTTTAGTAGACCCGTCAACCATAAATCTGATGTGACGCTTGTCAAACCTGCTGTCCATAGTTTACAGTTGTGCACAGACTTAACCGCATAACTAACTCACGAAAGGAGGCCTTGAATTGAATAATCAAACTATTCCCTTCACCAGCCTCCCCGTGGGTAGCAAGGCCTAAGGTGCGCTCATCTCTTATCGCTTGACCAGCATGATGGGTTTCTGCTCCTGACCTATTTCAAACCTACTGGGACTGATTGGGCCCGGTAGGTATTTTTATGCCTTGCGGGTTTACCCACCTCAAGATTTCACACACGCATACACGTTGAGAGAGTAGCCGCATGGCTGAGATAACTGACGAGAAAAAGACGAAACCGCCGAAAGAAAAAGTTAAGTTCCGTATCGCCCCGCCGGGTTTCCGCTGGCGGCCCCTCTTCTTTCTGCCCTTTCCCCTCGATATTCTGACCTCCCTCGCCCTGGTCTTCCTGCCGGTTCTGGTGGGCACGATTATTGACCTGCATACCTCCGGTGATGAGGCAGCTGCCTGGCGGCTGGTCTGGCTGTTAGTGGGCGTAGTGGTCTACCTGTCGATCGTTGAATTTGTGGGCTGGGGCATCACCTTTAGGGTAGTAGCCCGCATCGAGAGGGACTGGAGGCTCTACATCGCCCACCTAATCTCCCGCAGCCCCAACCGCGATACCGGTGCCCTCATTGCGATTTTGAATAAGGACGCCCGGGCAATGGCCCAAATGTGGCAGCCCATGATTCTGGCATTTTCTGCCGTGGGGGTGACGGCCCTGGGCACCTGGCAGCTCTGGCGTATCAGCCCGGCGATTGCGGTGGTAGCCCTGGGAGGGCTGATTCTCACCATGCTGACCCTCACCTGGATTTCTAAACTCCTGGAAAAACACGCAGACGTTTTCCGTGACAAGGTGGGTGTCTCTACCTCCCGCGCCTCTGATATTGCCTCGTCTATTCGCACTATTTTGGGCTTGGGTGCCCAGCGCCGCATGATGGACCGCTACGGGGCAACAGCCCAGGACGTCTACACCTCCCAGATTCGTCTGGAGAGCGTGCAGACCTGGTCCTATGCTGTGCGCAATCTGCTGGTGGGAACCGTGACCTGGGTAGTTATCGCCCTGGCCCTGCGTGGGGCTGCCCCTGAGGGCACTTGGATAACTGAGGTACCCGCCGGTCAGCTGGTCACGGTGGTCGGTCTGATTAACACCCTAACCGGCCCCATCTGGTCGGTGGAGATGCTGCTCTTCTCCTGGCGTAACGCCCGTATCGCCCTCAAACGCGTAGATAGACTTGCAGCTGAGGTTGAGGCTAACTCTCAGGTAGAAGATAAGGACGCCCCCGCCCCGGTTCCAAGGACACAAGCAGGGCAGGCGCTGATTGAGATTCCCCGGGCCAGCACTCCGGTTCACTACATCAACCCGCGCGAAGCCGGGTTGCCTGCCCAGGACTACGCCGAAGCTCTGACCGAAGCCCTGCGCCAAGCACAACCTGCCCCGGGCGGGGAACAGGCGGCAGGCGTCCTCACCGGGGGCGAGCGCGTCCTGCTCTCAGAACCCAACCCCATGATCTTTGCAGGCTCCCTGGCTGAGCACCTGCAGATGGGCACGGAGGGGCTGAGTCGGGAGCACATGATTGAACTCTTGAAGATCACCGACTCCGAAGAAATTGCCTTCCGCCTGGGCGGCCGTGATCCCGAGAGCTACCTGGCCAGTACCCTGGCCTCCGAAGGGACCAACCTATCGGGGGGCCAGCGGCAACGCCTGGCCCTGGCCCGGGCCCTGGCCCAGCCGGCGTCCGTCCTGGTGCTCACCGAGCCCCTGAACTCGGTGGATGAACCCAGCCAGAAGTTCATCCTCAACCAGCTCGAAGCGCTGACGGGCAAACCCGGCCCCCTCGAACACATCCGCCAGATCTACCTGGTCTCAACCACCATGGAGGTTGAGCGACGACTGAAAGCAGGTGAGGCCCGTGGCTAACCTCCTCCCCATTACCGACGGTAAGACCACCTGGCGGCTGCTGGCCAGGTCCATTTTCAAGACCCCCTGGCAGCTGGTTCTGCTGGTGCTTCTGTTCGTGGCTAGTTCCGTGGCAACCCTGATTACCCCAATTATGGTGGGTCAGCTCATTGACCGGGCTACGACCGGGCAGCTGACCGGCTACCCCTGGGCAGAGCTGGCGGTTATCGGTGCTGCTGTACTGGCCGGTGCCCTGCTGGCCCGTGCCTGGACCTTCCAGGGCCAGAAAATGGGTGTGCGGCTCAACCGCGATTTGGGTATTGACCTGGTTGGGGCTTCCCTACATCTGGACGCCCAGACCGTTGAGGACGCGGGCTCTGGCGACCTGGTAGCCCGTCTGACGGACGACGTCGATAGCGTCCGCCAGGTGCTGGCCACAGGCCTGCCTGAATTTGCCCATATCAGCATCTATATGCTGATAACTGCGGTCACGATTTTTACCGTCAACCCGGCTATCGGCCTGGTGACAGTTCCCCTGTTCATCGTCATGACTATCATGCTGAGAATTTTCTTACCCCGTATCGCTCAGCTCACCCGGGAAAAGACCGAGGCAGTCAGTGATTTGACCGTGGTAGCCACCGAGAACATTCGCGGGGCTGCCACAGTGAGCGAACTGGGAATCGGTGAAGCCCGCTCTAAAGTTCAGCAGGATCGTATCTGGCGCACTTTTGAGGTGAGCGACCGCATGGTCGTGGTGCGCTCCGTCTTTTGGGCGGTGGATGCCTTCAATTCCTTCCTGCCCCTGGTGCTCTCCATGGTTTGGGGCGCCTACTGTGTTGAGCAGGGCTGGGCGACCTGGGGCGATGTCGCAACCGCCTCAATCATGCTCTTTACCATGCGGGTGAACTCAGATATCTTCACTTTCTGGCTGGACCGCCTGCGCGAAATGACCGTGACCATGGGCCGCGTCTTCGGCGTCATTGACCTCTCCCACCAGCAGCAGGCCCGCCGGGCCGCAGGGCAAAAAGCTGCCCAGGTAGACCAGACTGTGCGGGGTGCGTCCGCCCCGGTCATCGACCTACAGGGCGTGACCTACGGGTATGACCCGTCCGCCCCCGTCATTAAGGGAGTGGATTTGCAGCTGGTGGCGGGGGAGAGCCTTGCCCTGGTAGGACGCTCCGGCTCGGGTAAGACCACCCTAGCCCGCCTGATTGCCGGGTCCCTGACTGCCGATAGGGGCACTGTGCAGGTGGGGGATCATCTGGTGGGTAACGGGCTCTACCCCACTCAGCCCGATGCCAGCGGCCGCCCCGCCCTACTCATTTGCACCCAGGAGGCCCACGTTTTTGTCGGCACCCTGGCAGAAAACATGCGGGTGGCTGCCCCCGATGCAGGTGACGAGCAGGTTCTAGCCGCCCTCCGCTCGGTGGGTGCCACCTGGGTCGATGACCTGCCAGAAGGCCTAGAGAGCCAGGTGGGAGGTGGCTCCACAGAGCTCACCCGCGACCAGATTCAGCAGCTGGGCCTGGCCCGTATCGTGGTGGCTAACCCCCACGCTGTCATTCTGGATGAGTCTACCACCCAGTTGGAACTGGCCGATGCCCGCCAGTCCCTGGCCGCTGTCATGCGGGGGCGGGCCGTCATTATCATCTCCCACGATGCCCGTATCGCTTCCCTGGCTGATAGGGCTGTGCTGCTTGAGGACGGCGAGCTGGTAGCTGAAGGTAAACCGGAGCACATCTTTGCACGAGCCTAAACTGAGGTACATCATCAGCACCCCACGCATAGACTGGGTGGGGTGCTCGTTGCTAGTCTAGACTCGTGAGTTCAACTAAGACCCCAGCAGATTCCGACCAGTTACGCCGAGCAGTCCTCGTCGTTGCCGGTCTCAACCTGGCCTATTTCTTCGTTGAAGGGGCCATCGCTCTGGCAATCGGCTCAGTGAGCCTCCTGGCAGACAGCGTGGATTTTTTTGAAGACTTCGCCGTCAATTCCCTCATTGCTATCGCTCTGGGCTGGTCGCTGACCTGGCAGGCGCGGGCGGGCAAGGCGTCCGCTGTGATTATTCTTCTGCCCGCTGTAGCTGCTGTTTGGCAAATCGCAACGAAATTCCCGGATCCGGACGCCCCCGATGCGTTCACCCTGTTCGTTACCGCAGGCGGCGCTGTGGTGGTTAACCTGATCTGCACTCTAATTCTGGCTCGATTCCGCACCGGTGCGGGGTCGCTCACTCAGGCTGCCTTTCTTGCCGCCCGCAACGACGTTGCCATTAACCTAGCCATTATTCTCATGGCTGGGGTAACTGCCCTTGTTGGCACCGGCTGGCCCGATCTGGTGCTCGGTGCCCTGATTCTCGTACTCAATCTGGGCGCTGCCAAAGAGGTCTGGGAAACTGCCCACGAAGAAGCCCTGGCAGCTAAGGCATTAGCCGGGGATTTTGACGACGACTAAAGCTCTGCGACGAGATGCGCAGGAAGCTACCAGGGCAGGGGTTTGTCTCTAACTAAAGAGCGCCAGGGAGCGAACGACTGTCTGAGCTAGACCGTAGAACAGGCCTCCTGTGACCAGGATAGTCAGCACCCAGGCTGCCGCAGTGTGGAGAGGGCCGCCGGCATTAACCTTAATGGTTTGGTTATCGGTTCCAGTCTTGCCGTGCCCCGCTAGCATGGCCATATCTTCCTCTGAAGCATGGTGCTTTGCAGCTACCGGCTTGACGAGAAGATTAGCGATGAAACCGACAGTAAGAACACCCACCATGATGAAGAGGGAGGGCTGGTAGAGCTCAGCGCCAGCGGCATCGGGGTTGCCTGACCGTACGGTGTCCTGAACCAGGTTGACGATCAGAGGGCCAGCAATACCGGCAGCTGACCAGGCCGTGAGTAGACGGCCGTGAATAGCCCCGACCTGTAGGGTTCCAAACATATCGCGAAGGTAGGCCGGGATAGTGGCGAAGCCGCCCCCATAGAAGGAGATGATTATGAAGGCGGTAGCGATAAAGAGAACCAGGCTGACGTTACCAAAGAGGGCCCAGATGATGTAGAGGGCAAGGCCTAGCCCCAGGTACATGACGTAGATGTTCTTGCGGCCGATAATATCTGAGGTCGATGACCAGACGAAGCGGCCACCCATGTTGGCCAGGGAGAGCAGGCCGACGAAGCCGGCTGCCGCTGCTGCGGAGATGGGGAAGTAGGACTGAATCATGGGTGAAGCTGATTCCAGCAGGCCAATACCGGCGGTGACGTTGGTGAAGAGCACCGTCCATAGGAGCCAGAACTGGGGAGTGCGGATAGCCTGGGCGGCAGTAACGTTCTGGTTGGTGCGCATGGTGTTGGGCTTCTGCTGGGTCGGGTCAAAGCCGCTGGGCTTCCAGTCGGGGTGGGGGACCCTGATGACGAAGGCGCCTAACAGAATAATCAAGGTGTAGGAGGCAGCCAAGACCAGGAAGGAGGGGACGAGGGCTGAAGTCTGTTCGGTCTTTTCAGCAGAGCCTGAAAAGAGTTCCATGAGCTGGGCTGATACGGGGGAGGCAATCAGCGCACCGCCACCAAAGCCCATAATGGCCAGGCCTGTTGCCATTCCCGGCCGGTCAGGGAACCACTTCATAAGGGTTGATACCGGTGAAATATAGCCCAGACCCAGCCCAATACCACCGAGGGCACCGTAGCCCAGGAAGACGAGCCACAGCTGATTTGTGGTGACCCCGATAGAGGCAATCAGAAACCCAAGGACCCAGCAGGTTCCCGCGGTCAGCATGGACTTTCGGGGGCCAACCCGTTCAACCCAGGTGCCACCCACGGCTGCTGAAATACCCAACATGGCGATAGCGAGGGAGAAAACCCAGCCCACTGCGGTCTCGGTTGAACCGAAATGGGTGACCAGCTGGGTTTTAAATACTGACCAGGCATAGACCTGGCCGATACAAAGGTGGATTGCAAGGGCGGCCGGTGCCATAAACCAGCGGTTAAAAGTGATGGGGGCTATGATGGCCGACCTATCAAGAACTGACATGAAGTATTCCCCTGTGCGTTGTGTAGGCAAATGTACTGATGAGCTTTTAAACCACATTGTCCCACATCACCCCACAGAATGTGCTTCCTGTCATATGGTAAAACTGATTGTGAAGCTCAGGCCCCCTCTGGGCTGCCCCGGCCTCAAACCCCTCAAGCTGGCGGCGGACGTCCTGACTTATCCTTCAAAAACTGAAATATTCCCTCGCTCCCACGGCGTTCCCTGCACCACATAGTATGGCCTAGAGCACTAAACTATGAATCAGCAGTACCCGCTAACAACCAAGGAAGTTCACCCTATGAGCAAGCCCTTCCCCTCCGATCTTGAAATCGCCCAGGCAGCAACCCTGCAACCGATTACCGAGATCGCCGCAGCGTCAGGCATCAATGGAGACCGCCTGGAACCCTACGGCAAGTACGTTGCCAAGGTGCAGTTAACCGATGACACCACCGCCGAAAAGGCCCTGGCCCGCGGCTCAAAATACATCGTGGTAACAGCTGTTACCCCCACCCCGCTCGGTGAAGGTAAGACCGCAACCTCCGTTTCCCTGGCCCAGGGCATGGCTGCCACCGGCCGCAAGGCCATGCTGACCCTGCGTCAGCCCTCCATGGGCCCCACCTTCGGTATCAAGGGCGGCGCTGCGGGCGGCGGCTACTCCCAGATCGTCCCCATGGAGAAGCTCAACCTGCATCTGACCGGCGACTTCCACGCCGTTACGGCAGCCCACAACCTGCTTGCGGCCATGATCGACAACCACCTGCACCACGGCAACGAACTGCGTATCGACACCCGCGCCATCACCTGGCGCCGCGTCATCGACATGAACGACCGCGCCCTGCGCAACATCGTGGTTGGCCTGGGCGAGCGCATGGACGGCGTCCCCCGTGAAACCGGCTTCGACATCACCTCAGCCAGTGAAATCATGGTGATCCTCTCCCTTTCCACCAGCTTCGCCGACCTGCAGGAGCGCCTGGCTAAAATCGTGATTGGCCTCAACGTTGATGGCGACCCCGTCACCGCTGCTGACCTCAAGGCGGACGGGGCCATGGCCGTCATTCTGGCGGACGCCATCAACCCCAACCTCCTGCAGACCCTGGAAAAGACCCCCGCCCTGATTCATGCTGGCCCCTTCGGCAATATCGCCACCGGCAACTCCTCGGTTGTGGCTGACTATGTAGGCTTGGAGCACGCTGACTACGTCATCACCGAGGCCGGCTTCGGTGCTGATATGGGTGCGGAGCGCTTCTTCAACGTTAAGTGCCGCGTCTCCGGTCTGAAGCCGGACGCCGCCGTCCTGGTGGTCACCGTCCGCTCCCTCAAGTCCCACTCGGGCCGCTACAAGATCGTGCCCGGCAAGCCCCTGCCCGAGGGCCTGCTGGCCGAGAACACCGAGGACGTGGAGGCAGGCGCTGCCAACCTGCTCAAGCACATTGAGATTGTGCGCTCCTTCGGCGTGCAGCCCGTTGTTGCTATCAACGCCTTCCCGACTGATTTCGAGTCAGAGCACGAGACAATCCGTCGTATCGCCGAGGAGGCAGGCGCCCGAGTTGCTATTCACCGTGGCGTTGCCGAGGGCGGCAAGGGCGTGACCGAGCTGGCGGACGCCGTCGCCGCGGCCTGCGATGACGTCAGCGAGCTGACCTACACCTACGAGGACGAGGATAGCCTGACCACCAAGATCGAGAAGGTCGCAACTAAGGTCTACGGGGCCGACGGCATCGAGGTCGCTCCGGCAGCTGCCAAGCAGCTGGCCCGCTACGAGGAGCTGGGCTACGGTAATCTGCCGGTCGTCATTGCCAAGACCCACCTGTCGATTTCGGCTGACGCGTCGCTCAAGGGAGCTCCGACCGGCTGGACCCTGCCCGTGCGCGAGGTACGCCTGGCAGCTGGTGCTGGCTACGTCTACGCGATTTGCGGCACCATGCGTACCATGCCGGGCCTGGCTAAGTCCCCGGCTGCCGAGCGGATCGGTTTTGACGAGAACGGCACCATGGTCGGCCTCTTCTAAATCGGCCTTAAAGAGGTAGGTACCATCTAAATCGGTTATACCCACCTAGTTCGTGGGTATAACCGATTTAGATGGTACCTTTCCTGTAAGAGGGCTCTATTTACTCTTGGTCAGAACCTTCAGCCCCCAACTCATCGGGCTGGCACACTGTCCCGTCCTTGGGCACGGTTCCCTCCACCAGGTAGGCGGCTGCCAGCTCATCGACGCAGGTAGAGCGGCCCGAGAAGGACGCCCCGTGCCCAGCTCCCTCAAGCGTTACAAAGGAAGCCTTACCCAGCTGACGGGCCAGCTCCTGGCCGTGCTGGTAGGGAGTGGCATGGTCCCCGGTAATACCAATGACCAGAAGGTCGGTTGACACCTTGGACGCATCAAAAGAGGTCGTGATATCAGTGCCGGTTGCGGGCAAAACCGGGCAGTCAAACTCGGTAAACTCAGCCAGAACCTCATCGGTAATCTCAGGGCCACCGATGAACTCGGGTACACCCACCTCCTTCATGTGGGCGAGCAGGGCCTCCACATCGGGGGTCTTTGGCTTAGAAGGGCAGACCACCAGCTGACCCGCTGTATCAATCTCAGCGCTGTTGCTCGCAATAGCCTGGGCTAGCTCGTCCACAGCGCCCTGATCCCCAGCCTTAGCCTTCCCCAGCAGGTCCAGGCCGTCCCCCTGCATTGCGTCCGGCCCGTAGAGCTGGCTGGTCAGGTAGTCCCGCAGCTCAGAACCGGTAATCTCGGTGCCGTCACTGGCCACCAGGGGCTTATCAGCCAGGGACTTTTGATAGTCCAGCATCTGGCGCTCGCTGGTGAAGGGGCAGGTCACCGCACCGCCTTCCGAGGTGGTGAGTTCAGAGCAGCGGTCTGCCAGGGCCCCAACTGCTTTAGATACGGCCACCATTTGATCGAAGTTATGGGTGAGAGCTCCCCACTGGGCGTTTTCAGCCGAGTCGAGCACCATACGTCCTGCCTTCTCAGGGAAGAGGGTGGCGTAGGTTGCCCCCAACATGGTGCCGTATGAATAGCCCAGGTAATCCAGGCGCTCGCCGCCGGCCAAGGAACGCAGAAGTTCCATGTCACGGGCTACCTGAGAGGTGCCCATGTAGTTGGCAACCTCTGAGCTGGCAGCGCACTCGGCTAGCTGCACAGCAGCCACCTCAGAATCAGACTCGCAGGTAACGGGGGACGAGGCTCCGATTCCGCGCGGGTCAAAACCCCAGAGCTGGTGACTTTCCAGCACGGGGGCAAAGGAGGGGTCGCTGGCCAGCGACATGGCGTGCTGAATTCCGCCGATACCGGGCCCACCGGGGTTGGTAAAGAGGGGCACCTGCTCCTTACCCCCGGTCGATACAGTACGACTGACGGCCAGCTCGACGGTGCGGTTGTCCTCCGGGTCGCCCCAGTTCAGCGGAGCGGTGACGGTTCCGCACTCGTAGTTTGCATAGTCAAAGCCGGTTTCCTTCAAGATTTCTTCGTTCTCGGGTGAGAAGCCGCTGTGCTCGGCTGTGCATTCACCCCAGCTGATGGTCTGGTCGTAGAAGTTCTCAAAGTTCTCCCGCTGCCAGCTGGCCCCGTTCGCCCGGTCAGCGGCAGGAGCAAGCGCCTGATCTGAGGGCTGCTGGTTTGAGGGGATACTGAGGCTGCAGCCTGCTAGCGCCAGGGCGCTGGCACTCAGGACGGCGGTGGTCAACAAGGTGGCGCGGCGGTGGGCGGGTTGTGGACGGAACAGGAACACGGTCACTTCTTTCATAGCTGGCCCCAAGCACCTCGCCAAGGGGTATGCCCAGAGCCAGCTGGATATGGGAATGGGTGGTATCACTTGATACCACCCACTCTATGCTCCTGACTGCTTCTTGTAATCAGCCGTCAGGGTGAACCTACCCCCGCCTCTAGGCGGAATCAGCCTGCTAGGCCCAATTCTTCTTGGGGGAGGTCCCGCCAATTCCCGCGTTGAAGGTGTTGGTAGGATCCATTTCCTTGAAGTGGGCGACCATTTCCTCAGGCATGTGGTAGAGACGGCCGTAGTTGTGTTCTGCCGGCAGCTTGGCCCCTCGGGCCTCGAGCAGCTCCTGGATATCGTCGTGCAGCTTGTGGGGGTCAACGCCCTTCTTGGCGACGTAGTCCTGGTGCATGACGTGGCAGAAGAAATGGCCGTAGTAGGCTGCCGTATCGAGCTGGTCAGCGATGTGCTGGGGCAGGACTTCCAGCCAATCCCAGTCGTCCCGGCGCAGGGCAACGTCAATGGGGATCAGCTCGCCCAGTTCCTTACGCTTCATGGCTGCATAGCGGTTAGCTGCGCTTGCTGCCCCGAAACGGTTGAGGGTAGCGCTCTTGGCCTCGTCCGCGGTGCAGATAAAGAAATCGCCGCTATTGCCTTCTTCAGCAAAGAAGGCCTTGAGCATAGCTTCGCTTTCTGCAGCCTGGGCCGCACTGACGGTGAGCTGGAGGTGGTGTTCAAAGCGCTGGCGGTAGTCAAGCAGACGCTGGGGGAGCTGGCTGGGGATTAGGTCGAAGGCCTTCTGGGAGACAGTATCGGCAAAGGTCGGGCCAATGCCGGGAACCTTGCTGAAGAGATTGTTAGCCCAGGACTTGAAAGCAAAGAGCTTGGTCTGGACGGCGGGGCTCAGGTGCTTGAGGAAGACGTAGGTGTCCTTGCCGTACTTTTCCGCCAGGTCAAAGGCGGTGCGGCCCATGTATTCGGCGGCGATCGGCAGGGGCATGTCAGCGCTCAGGAAGAGGCGGCGGATTCCTTCAAGTTCCTGCGGGGTATGGGTGCCGATGTAGAAGGTGGTGGGGTTCTTCTCCAGCGGGTAGGTGCGGGTTCGGACCGCAAAAATGAGGATCTTGCCCGCTGAGCCGGAGGCTTCGAAAAGGTATTTGGGGTTTGAGTTGTACCGGGCCGGGGTTGGCTCAATCTTGCGCAGGTGCTCAGCGTATTCGGTTTCGCTGGTATCTTCGGGGGCGGGGGTAACGTCCGCCGGGGACCAGTCACCGCGCTGCAGCTTATCCAGGGCTACCTCCGGGTCATCGCCCAGGGAAATGCCCAGATGGTTGACCAGCTCAACCTTTCCTTCGTCGGTGACCCGGGCAAAGATAGCTTCGCGGGTAAAGGCCGGGCCCTTACGGATCTGGCTGCCACCGGAGTTGTTGGCGATACCGCCGATGACCGATGCGCCGATAGAGGTCGAACCAATCACGGAGTGGGGCTCCCGGCCGCGCGGGGTTAGGGCGTCCGTGAGCTGAATCAGGGTGGTGCCTGCCAGGGAAATTGCCTCATGGGCGTCGTTAATCAGGTGGACCTGGTTGATGAGGTGGGTGGACATCAGGACGATGGGGCGATCGTAATCCTGGAAGCCGGGGCCGGAGCCGCCGGTCAGACCGGTGTTGGAGGCCTGGGGAATGACCATAAGGTTGTGGTCAACGCAGACCTGCAGGGCCTTCCACATCTGGACGAGGGTGGTAGGCTTCAGCACCGCAAACAGGGGGCCGCCACCGAACCGGTAGCCCTTGCTATAGGGCATAGTAGCGTTCTCGGCGGTGAGGACGTTGTCATTGCCCAAAATTGCTGTGAGGGCGTCGAGGGCCTGCTGCTGGGAGCCTGATGCCGCTTGAGAGGAAGTCATCTCATGTCTTTCTATTGCTTGTTGTCCCGGTCAGCGGCAGTGGTGCCGACCGCCGGGAGAGGGTGCCGAAGGTCTCGGTAGGGTCACTTTTATCTTCCGGCGGTGGCTAGGGCACTGTCAAGCAGGTCAGGGGCGGCGGTGGCTTTGGTCGAAAAAGTTAAGCTCGTGGTGGGCAGCCTGTTGGTAGGCTTCTGCTGCCAGGGACCGTAGCCGGGGGCTGGCACCAGCTAGGGCCTCCTCAACGTAGGCGATAGCCTTGCCCACAGAGTCCTTGAACTCTTCTGACCCGTACATACTCAGCCAGGCAGTGTAGGGGTGATTGGGAGCATTAGCTTCTGCCAGCACTTCCCCTACCTCTGCATAGAGCCAGTAGCAGGGTAGGACGGCTGCGGCCGCCACGGGGTAGTCCTGGGTCCCGGCGGCGGCAGTGAGAAAGTCCGTGTAGGCCCGGGTGACAGGGGACAGGCCGGCAGAAAGGTAGTCGGCGCCCAGCCATTCCCCGTGCAGGAGGGACTCTACTGTGATACATTCTGTTGCCCCTCGGGCCCAGAAGACTTGCTGGTCAGAGGTAGGAGCCTTAGAGCTGAGAAGAGCCAGGGCCCGTGAGTACTCTCGCAGGTAGAGGGCATCCTGGTCCTGGTAGAAGGTGAAATCCTCAGCCGGGAGGCTACCGTCGGCTAACTGGCGGATGAAGGGCAGGTCCAGGATCTGCTTCCAAAGCCCACCGGTCAGCGACCAGAGGGCTGCCGTGTGCGGCCCGGCGGCCGGTATCCGGGGAGCTGGGGCGGCGTCGTCCTGAAAATCTCCGAGACGGACGGGGGCGGCCTCAGCCGCCTCAGCCTGCTTCCACAAGCGCCAGAAGTGATTGATTGGCCCGTGACCGGAACCGACCTCAAGTAGGTGGCCGGTGGCAATAGCCCCGTGGAGCCAGTTGGTCACCCAAGTCAGGGCATCAGGCAGGCTGTCGCCTGCCCCCAGCCGGGTTGCGAGCGCCGCGGAGAGGGAACAGCCCGTCCCGTGCGTAGCGGTGGTGGCAAGTCGGGGCTTCCTGATAACAGCCTGAACCCCAGCAGCAGTAACGAGGGCGTTGCCCGCTTCCTGATCAGCCAGGTGGCCACTTTTGACAATCACTGCAGCGTCATAAGTTTGGGCGACTTTCTGTGCTAACGTGCAGGCTTCCTCCCAGCAGGTTGGCTCTGCTTCCTGGGCCAAAATTGCTAGTTCAGGGGTGTTTGGGGTGAGGACGGTGGCTCGGTGGGCAAGGGTACGCAGGGCCTCTTCAGCGTCAGCTTCAAGCAGGCAATCACCGCTGGTGGCAACCATTACCGGGTCAAGGACGAGCACCCGGTGGGGGTGGGCATCCAGCCAGGAGGAGACGGCGTCAATATTCGGCCGAGAACCCACCATGCCAATTTTGATAGCGTCAATCTGCACATCGTCGCTGACAGCTTCAAGCTGGGCCAGCAAAAAAGCGGGGGTCGGCGCCTCGATGGACCGTACTCCCCGAGTGTTCTGGGCGGTTAGGGCGGTGACGACGTTCATGCCGTACCCGCCAGCTGCTGCTATGGACTTGAGATCAGCTGCGGCTCCTGCCCCGCCGCTGGGGTCAGTGCCGGCAATGGAGAGAATTCTGGGAACTGGGTAGGTAGTCATGTACTTTTTCCTTCAAAGAGGTTTCGTAGCTGCCGGGCGGCCTGGGCTGGGGTGGGGGAGCCCATGAGGGCTGAGACGACGCAGATTCCGTCCACCCCGGTAGATGCTAGGTGGGCTGCATTGCTGGCCTGGATACCTCCGATGGCAACACTGGCGATACCGGCTGCTGAGGCTAGGTTGGCAAGTTCGGTGATTCCTTCTAGCCCCAGGGCCGGGGCGGCGTCCGGCTTGGTGGGGGTAGCTGCCAAAGGGCCTAGCCCGAGGACGTCCGGGGGACGGACCCCAGCCTGACGGCAGGTCACTAGGCAGGAGTCGAGATGGCTTCGGTGGTTAATGGAGAGGCCAATCATCTGTTCATCGGGAAGGAGCTGGCGGGCCTGAATGTAGGGCATATCGTCCTGCCCGATGTGAAGGTGCAGACCCAGTCTGAGAGCCAGGTCTACCCGGTCGTTGATGAAGAGGGGTACCTGCTCAGGTAGGGCTTGTTGGAGGGCTAGGGCCTGCGGTTCTAGTTCCCGATCACTGGCTTGTTTATCTCGTAACTGAACGACGCTCACCCCACCCTCAACAGCTTTCAGGACGTGTCCCACTACGTCTTCCGCGGGCAAAAATCCCGGGTCTGTGACCAGGTAGAGGGACCAATCAACCGGGTGTGGGCAGGGAAGCTTCATGCCTGGCCGTCCTTGCCAGCTGGGTGCAGGGTGACCAGCTCTAGAATCTGCTCGGGGGTCAGTTCAGCCAGGGCGTCTAGCCAAGCCACCGCAAAAGAACCGGGCCGGGTGGGGTGGAGTTGGCCGGCAACTACCCCGGCGGCCTTGGTATGGGCGTGGGCGGCGACGACGGCAGCGTGCAGATCGAGCCCCTGGGCCTTAGCTGCCCCGGCGTAGGCGGCCACTAGGGCTCCGAGGAAGCAACCGGTACCAATCACCTGGGCCATTGTCGGGTGCCCGCCTTTGACAGCCGTGATTCGCTCACCGGTAACGACGTAGTCGGTGGCCCCACTAATGGCCACCGTGGCCCCGGTGCTGCTACTGAGGTGCCGGGCCGGGGCGAGCACGTCCTCGGGCCGGTCGGTGGCATCCACCCCGCGTCCACCAGCGCTGGCACCTCCTAAGACCCCAATTTCTGAGGCATTTCCGCGAATCACGGCGGGGGAAAGGGGGAGAACCTCGCGGTAGAAGTTGGTTCGGGTGGTCAGGGCCCCGGCAGCTACCGGGTCAAGGACCCAGGGGGTGCCAGCCTGCCGGGCTCCGGCAATTGCCTGCCGCATGCCCTCGTACTGTTCGGGGTTAGGGGTTCCACCGTTGATGAGTACCCCAGAGGCCAGCTGGGCAAAGTCAAAGGATTCATCCGGGGTATCGCACATGGCCGGGGCAGCCCCTGCCGCGAGTAAGGCATTGGCGGTGATGTTACTGACGACGGCATTGGTCAGGCACTGCACCAGCGGCGCAGCTTTCCGCATGGCTTTGATTGCCTCAAGGACGTCGGTAGTTAAGGACGGTGAAGGCACAGATGGGTGCGCGGAAGTAGAGTCATGCCCGTGCATGGGTTTCCCTTCGCTAGTTCTAACTAGAGCAGGTTCAGTGGGTATAATCTCAGCCCCTGACCTGACCCTTGGAGAAGGGCTAGCCGGGAGCACCCCAAACCAGTTGTTGGATTTACACTAACAAGTTAATTGAAGGGAAGCAAGAAAAAAATTAAATAAAAACTTGTATTTACTGGGGGAGTTCTTCGCCATTCCACCTTCCCCAGCGTAACAATTCCCAGTGAACGTCCACTCAAGGCCTAGGGCACTAACATGGTTCTTACCCCCATTGCACTCACACCAAGGAAAAAGCCATGAAAGCTACGACCACCACACAAGCTCTTGGACTCAGCGCCACCCTGCTCCTAGCTGGCGGGGCCCTGGTTCCCGCTATTGCGCAAGATTCAGCGCCAGTAGCCAGCTCAACCCCAGCCTCCAGCCCGACCGTCCTTGCCACCCCCACCCCGACTGGTGAGCCCTCCACAGTGGTAGCTGTGGAAGGCGTTGATTTCATCTTCATCGGCCAGCGGTACAACCTGGAAGCTGGCAAAAAGTACCAGTACACCCCTGAGCTGTGGACCTTCGGCATAACCGGCGAGAAAATCGAATTCGGTGAGGGAACGGTTTTTGCTCTGACCGGGGTCACTGGGGAAAACTTCTCAGCAACCATTGACCCGGCAACCGGCATCGTCACCGCTGAATGGGCCCAGGGCGCTACCCAAGGGGCTAACGGGGAATTTGAGGTGACTGTTACCCTCCCCGGCGGGGCAACTATCCCCACCACAGTCAACCTAACCCTGGGGCAAGCTGAATTCCCCACCGAGGCCAGCGCCTACGACATTAGCTACTTTGGCGACAACATCTTTACAACCCTTGAAACAGGTCGCGACTTCGGTCTTTCACCCACCTACACCAACCTGAAAGACCCTAAAGTAGAAACTGAAGGCCTACCCGCAGGTGCAAGGGCCCAGCTCATCGAGTCCCCCACTGAGCCCGGCATGGTTATCAATCCAGAGAATGGATTCATCGCCTTCCTCTTTAACGAGCTGCCCACCGGGTACTCCGAGTATCCCTTCACCGTTCGGGTCACCTTCTCAGACGGTTCAAGCAAGGATATCGAGGGTGTAGTTGTCTATGACCCTAAAGAAGATAGGTTCCAAACCACTCCTTACAATGAACGCTACCAATACCTCTTGTCAGGCGACTCCATAGTTGGTTCTGAAGCTACTGGCGTCCTTAAAGCCTTCTTCCTTGATACCGTGGACGCCACCGAGGTAGTCCAGCCCAGCGGCACCACCTTTGAAGTGCTCAACGCTCCTGCTGGTATAACCCTGACGGTCAATAATGAAGGTGACATCACCTACGCCATCGATACCAAGACTGCTGTAGCTGGTGAGAACCGGTACCCCTTTGACCTGAAGATTAACTATTCAGACGGTACAAGTGAAACCGCGTCTATCGTTATCGTCTACACCGGCCAGGGCCCAACTACCGCAAAGCCTGAACCCATTCAAACTCCAGCTCCTGTTGAATCACCTGCTCCGGTAGCCACCACCGACCCGGCTGCACTTCCCTCTGTAGCGCCTGAGAGCCAGGTAGCCCAGGGTAGTGTGCAGGGTGCAACTACTGCCGGTTCCACAAAGGCAGCGGCACCTGCTCCCGTCGCCCAGCCGAAGCCCCAGAGGGCTGAGCTGGCCCGTACTGGCGCAGATTCAATTGCGCTGGTCGTCGCTACTGGCCTGGTCACCCTAGCGGCAGGTGCTGCCCTAATTGCCCGCCGCACCAAGGCATAAAAGCACCCACCTTCTGTCGATAAAACAAAAAGCTGAGCCTGTCTACCAGTAACCGGTTGTACTGTTAGGTAGGCTCAGCTCTTTTGTATCCGTTGAAAATCTGCAGTTAGGGATCAAGCCTGACCAGGCTGAATTCACTGTTCAGTCCTGAGGCCTCCGTACTTTCTGGTGTAAACCATTACCAGCCCCGGGCCTCCCACTCAGGCAGATGGGGACGTTCCTTGCCCAAAGTTGTGGATGCACCGTGGCCCGGCAGTACCAAGGTGTCGTCACTAAAACGGTCAAAAATTCGCTCTGAAACATCAGCAAAGAGCTGTTTGAAATCTTCAGGTGACCAGGTTTTTCCTACCCCGCCCGGGAAGAGCGAATCCCCGGTGAAAAGCAGGACCTTCTCACCGGTGTCCGCCCCAGAACCTGCAGGTAACCGCAGCACCAGGGTAATAGAACCTGGGGTGTGACCGCGCAGGGAGATCACCTCAAGGTCGATTCCTGCAAGGGTGAGGTGCTCGCCGCCGACCAGTCGGTGCTCAATGTCTACTCCTTCTTGCTCTGATATGGAATCAGCGTCTGGAGCCCCGCAGTAGGTTGTTGGAGCCCACGCTGCAACGGCAGCTGGAAGGGCCCTGATATGGTCCCAGTGGGAATGGGTGGTAATGATGGCGCGGACGGCGGCACCCTCGTCGGCAGGCTCGGCAGCCGGGCTTTCGTCCACGAACTTATCTACCTGGTGGGCCTCGGCGGCGAAGGCCTTGATTGCCTCAAAGTCATCAGCTGCGTCAATCAGAACCTGATCCCCGGTTGCCCGGTTGGTGAGCAGGTAGACATTATTGCTCATCTCTGACACCGCTATTGAGCGGACTGTGACTGTTGGTGATTCAAAAATAAGGGTGGTGCTCAGGTCCTTCATGCTTTCCAGTCTAAGTCTGGTTATCAAGTTTGGACCAGGTGTGGGTCAAAAATGCCCCAAATTTAGGCTGAAATTGAGCTGGACCTGGTCCAAAGGCTGTGGGGCAGGTGTCAGTCCCACATTGGACCAGGTGGGGGTCAAAAATGCCCCAAATTTAGGCCTAAATTGAGCCGGACCTGGTCCAAACAGCACAGGGAAGGGCTCTACCCCCACTTTGGACCAGGTGGGGGGCAAAAATGCCCTCATAATGGGCCGAAATTGAGCAGAATCTGGTCCAAACAGCGCAGGGAAGGTCTCTACCCCAACTTTGGACCAGGTGGGGGGCAAAAATGCCCTCAAAATGGGCCGAATTTGAGCTGGACTTGGTCCAAAGGGTGTGGGGTGGGCGTCCTTTTCATCAGGACCCAAAAAGCATAGAATATATCTTCGAAACATTCTCTTAGATAGGTGACTCATGGCAGGCTCAGCCACCCAGCCCCTCGGCAACGACCTTACCCACATCCGCGTCCAGGGCGCCCGCGAAAATAACCTCAAAAACGTCAACCTGGACATCCCCCGCGACGCCATGGTCGTCTTTACCGGCCTCTCCGGCTCCGGCAAATCCTCCCTGGCCTTCGACACCATCTTCGCCGAAGGCCAGCGCCGCTACGTCGAATCCCTCTCCTCCTACGCCCGCATGTTCCTGGGCCAGGTCGATAAGCCCGACGTCGACTTCATCGAAGGCCTATCACCGGCCGTCTCCATCGACCAGAAATCAACCTCAAAAAACCCGCGCTCAACCGTCGGCACCATCACCGAAATCTACGACTACATGCGCCTGCTCTGGGCCCGAGTAGGTCACCCCCACTGCCCCGAATGTGGCGAAGAAATCTCCAAGCAGTCCCCCCAGCAAATCGTCGATACGCTCATGGACTACCCCGAGAAAACCCGCCTGCAGGTGCTTGCCCCCGTCGTCTCAGCCCGCAAGGGCGAATTCGTTGACCTCTTCAAAGAACTCTCCACCGCAGGTTACGCCCGTGCCCGCGTGGACGGCGAGGTCATCCAGCTGACCGACCCGCCCAAACTGGAAAAGCAGTACAAGCACACCATCGAGGTCGTTGTTGACCGCATTGCCATTAAGGAAAGCGTCCACCAGCGCCTGACCGACTCCGTCGAAACCGCCCTGGGGCTCGCCGAGGGTAAGGTGCTCATCGACTTTGTGGACGAGGACGCCGACGCCCCGGGCCGCACCCGCTCCTTCAGCGAAAACCTGGCCTGCCCCAACAACCACCCCCTGGCTGTTACCGAGGTTGAACCCCGAGCCTTCTCCTTCAACTCACCCTTCGGTGCCTGCGCAGCCTGCGACGGTATCGGCTCCACCCTCGAAGTGGACACCGACCTCATCGTCCCCAACCCCGACCTCTCCCTAGCCGAAGGCGCCGTTGCCCCCTGGGCCACCGGTAAGGCCACCAGTGAATACTGGCTCCGCCTGCTAGCAGGCCTGGCCGAAGAACTAGACTTTGACCTGGCCACCCCCTTCAAGGACCTTTCCGCCAAGGTCAAAAAAGCCATCCTCAACGGCAAGGACTATAAGGTCACCGTCGCCTACAAAAACCGCTTCGGTCGCGAACGCCGCTACACCTCCGGCTTCGAAGGCGCTAGCGCCTACATCAAGCGCAAGTACGAAGAAACCGAATCAGACTGGTCCAAAGACCGCTACGAACAGTACATGCGCAAGGTCGCCTGCACCTCCTGTAAGGGCTCCCGCCTCAATCCCACCATCCTGGCCGTTACCGTCGGCGGCAAATCGATTGCCGACGTCACCGAGATGCCCATGAGGGAGGCCCTCACCTTCATGCGCTCGCTGACCCTGAGCGAGCGCGAGGCCAAGATCGCTGATTTGGTCCTCAAGGAGATTGACGCCCGTCTCCAGTTCCTGCTGGATGTGGGCCTGGACTACCTGAACTTGGCCCGTTCAGCTGGCACTCTTTCAGGTGGTGAAGCCCAGCGTATCCGCCTGGCAACCCAGATTGGCTCCGGCCTGGTGGGTGTGCTCTATGTTCTTGATGAACCCTCCATTGGTCTGCACCAGCGCGATAACCGCCGCCTGATTGAAACCCTCACCAAGCTGCGCGACATGGGCAATACCCTGATTGTGGTGGAGCACGATGAGGACACCATGAAAGAGGCAGACTGGATTGTGGACGTTGGCCCCGGCGCGGGCGAGCACGGCGGCCAGATCGTGCACTCGGGTACCTACGCTGAGCTGCTTGAAAATACAGAGTCAGTGACCGGTGACTACATGGCAGGACGTCGCGCTATTACGGTTCCTGCCACCCGCCGTCCGATCGACCCGCAGCGCACCATTAAGGTCATTGGGGCCCGCGAAAACAACCTTAAGAATGTTGACGTGGAATTCCCCCTGGGTGTTCTCACTGCCGTGACAGGTGTTTCCGGCTCGGGTAAGTCCACCCTGGTCAACGATATTCTCTACACCGCCTTGGCCAATAAACTCAACGGGGCTAAGCAAGTTCCGGGGCGCCATAAAACCATTACCGGCCTGGACCACCTGGATAAGATCATCCACGTAGACCAGTCACCCATTGGCCGCACCCCGCGATCCAACCCGGCCACCTACACCGGCGTCTTCGACCACATTCGCAAACTCTTTGCCGAAACCACTGAAGCCAAGATGCGCGGCTACCAGCCCGGCCGCTTCTCCTTTAACGTCAAGGGTGGGCGTTGCGAAGCCTGCTCGGGTGACGGCACCCTGAAGATTGAGATGAACTTCCTGCCCGACGTCTATGTTCCCTGCGAGGTCTGCAAGGGCAAGCGGTACAACCGTGAGACTCTTGAGGTTCATTACAAGGGCAAGACTATTGCGGACGTCCTCGACATGCCCGTCTCGGAAGCCGCCGAGTTCTTCTCGGCCTTCACCAAGATTTCCCGCTACCTCGATACCCTGGTGGAGGTTGGCCTGGGCTATGTGAGGTTGGGGCAGTCTGCCACCACCCTCTCCGGCGGTGAGGCCCAGCGAGTCAAACTAGCTACTGAACTGCAACGCCGCTCCAATGGCCGCTCCATCTATGTTCTGGACGAACCCACTACAGGCCTGCACTTTGAGGATATTCGTAAGCTCCTGGGCGTGGTGCAGGGCCTGGTCGATAAGGGCAACACTGTCATTACGATCGAGCACAATCTGGACGTTATCAAGAGTGCCGACTGGCTCATTGATATGGGGCCAGAAGGCGGCGACGGCGGCGGCACCGTGCTGGCCACCGGCACCCCTGAATACTTAGCCACCGTCCCCGAGTCACATACCGGCCGTTTCCTGGCAGAAATGCTCTAAGGAGCTCAGCGCCGGGGTATGCTACTTAGGGAAGCCGACCTTGGAAAAAATTCACTAAAAATGCAAATACGCAGGTTGGTTTGCCAGCTAGCACCAGCGACCAGAAGACAGGAGCCTCCATGTCCCTGAAGTACAAGGCCACCCAGAAAACAGTCGAAGCGGTTCTCCGCACCGTTTTCCGTGCCCGCGTTACCGGCCTTGAAAACTTCCCGGCAGAAGGGCCTGTGATTGTGGCCTCCAACCACCTGGCCTTCCTGGATTCCGTCATCATCTCTGCCCTCATGCCCCGGCGGGTAGCCTTTTTGGCCAAGAGCGAGTATGTCAATTCGCCCGGCCTCAAGGGTAAGGCTATGAAAACCCTCTTCCAGGTCATCGACATTATTCCCGTCAACCGCACCGATAAGAAAGAGTCCATGAAAGCCCTGGACCAGGCCCTGGCTCGTCTCCAGGAGGGCAAGGTCTTTGGGATCTATCCCGAGGGCACCCGCTCCCGGGACGGCTACCTCTATAAGGGGAAGATCGGGGTGGCCTGGCTGGCCCATATGACGGGGGCGACGGTCGTCCCCATTGGCCTGATTGGTACAGATAAAATTCAGAAGCCTGGCTCTAACATGATCTACCCCAAGCGCTTCACTGTGCGGGTTGGGCAGCCCATGACCTTTGAAAAGCTGGGGGAGGCCATGAGCGGAAAGCAGCGCCGTCAGACCACCGACCAGATTATGGACGCCATCGCCCAGCTCTCTGGCCAGCCCCGCAAGAACGAGTACAACGTCTCTCCTTCAGCTGAGCGGGATGGCGGGTAGACACTGACCGGGAGGCGGCTCGTCCGGCTTCTAGCCCAGCTCTGGAATTCCCCGCCCCTCACCTGCCTTATCCCACCCTCCACGAAACGGAAAGACTACCTTGGCTGACCCCGCAAACTACCGCCCTGCCCCCGGTGAGATCCCTACCCAGCCAGGGGTCTACCGATTCCGGGACGAGGTTGGCCGTATCATCTATGTGGGCAAGGCTAAAAACCTGCGGAACCGGCTGAACTCCTACTTTGCCAGGGTCGATTCCCTTAGCCCAAAAACCTACGCTATGGTGCACACCGCAGCCTCGGTGGAGTGGACGGTTGTTGGGAGCGAGCTGGAATCCCTGCAGCTGGAATACACCTGGATTAAGGAATACAAGCCCCGCTTTAATATCGCCTTCCGCGATGATAAGTCCTACCCCTATCTGGCAGTCACCCTGAAAGATCGCTTCCCCCGGGCCCAGGTCATGCGAGGGGAGAAGAAGAAGGGGGTGCGCTATTTCGGCCCCTACTCCCAGGCCTGGGCGATTCGGGAGACCCTTGACGCCCTCCTGCGGGTCTTCCCGGTGCGCACCTGCTCTACGGGTGTTTTCAAGCGGGCCCAGGCGTCCGACCGTCCCTGTCTGTTGGGCTACATCGATAAATGTGCCGCCCCCTGCGTCGGCAGGATCAGCAGGGAAGAGCACCAGAAAATTGCTGAAGACCTCTGCTCCTTTATGGCAGGTGGTGCCGAAAAGTTTATTGCTGACCTCACCGCCCAGATGAAGGCCGCTGCTGCTGACTTTGAGTTTGAAAAGGCTGCCCGCCTGCGTGATGATCTAGAGGCCCTTACCAAGGCCTTTGAGCGCAACGCCGTGGTGCTGGCAGACTCCGTCAATGCAGATATCTTCAACTATGTTGAAGATGATTTAGAGGCAGCCGTCCAGGTTTTCTATGTGCGGGGCGGACGCATCCGCGGCCAGCGGGGCTGGATTGTTGAGAAGGTTGAAGACTCAAGTCCTCAAGCCCTGATGGATCACCTACTGGTGCAGGTCTATGGCGAATCTGTTGCCGTCATGGCCGCTGGGACCACAGACGAAGAAATCAGCCATAATCTTCACGAGATTCCCCGCACCGTCAACGCCCCTGTGCTTCCGGAAAACCATGAAAAACTTGAAGAGTGGCTATCTGGGGTGCGCGGGGCTAAAGTCAGTATCAGCGTGCCCCAGCGGGGGGACCGGGTCGAATTGATGAAAACGGTGGGGGAGAACGCCCGCCAGGCTTTGACCCTCCATAAGACCCGCCGGGCGGGGGATCTCACCACCCGATCAGCCTCTCTCGTGGAGCTCCAGGAAACCCTGGAACTGCCCGAGGCCCTGATGCGCATCGAGTGCTACGACATCTCCCATGTGCAGGGCACCAACGTGGTGGCCTCTATGGTGGTTTTTGAGGACGGCCTGCCCAAGAAAAGCGACTACCGCAAGTTCTCGATTACCGGGGACGCTGCCCGTGACGATACCGCCAGCATGTACGACGTGATCTACCGCCGCTTCCGGCGTTACCTGGCCGAAGAAGCTCCCGGGGCCCAGGACCTTTCCTCCGGGCAAATCAGCGAAGATGACCTTCATACCAAGGAGCCGGCCAAGTTTGCCTACCCGCCCAACCTCGTCGTCGTCGACGGCGGCCAGCCCCAGGTTGCTGCTGCTACCCGTGCCCTCGAAGACTTGGGAATCACCGATATCTATGTGGTGGGCATTGCCAAGCGCCTAGAAGAGCTGTGGCTACCGGATGATGACTTCCCCGTCATCCTGCCCAGAACCTCTAATGCCCTCTACCTGATTCAGCGCATCCGCGACGAGGCCCACCGTTTTGCCATTACCTTCCACCGCAGCAAACGGGGCAAGGACATGGTCAAGTCAGCCTTAGATTCTGTTCCCGGGCTTGGTCCAGCCAAGAGAGAAGCCCTCATCAAACACTTCGGCTCCCTCAAACAGCTGACGGAAGCTAGCGAGGAGCAACTCCAAGAAGTTCCGGGCATCGGCCCGGCCATGGCGTCCACCCTACGGCAACATTTTTCCTCCCCCTAGCCCCTGTGCGCTAGGCTATATACAGTGACCCCCGTCAACATGCCAGTTGAGAGAAGCCCCATGACTCTATCTGCCGATAAAGCGACCAAACCCCAGATCCTCGTCATTACCGGCATCTCAGGTGCCGGCCGAAGCACTGCAGCGAATACCCTCGAAGATGAGGGCTGGTACGTCGTTGATAATATTCCCCCGCAAATGCTCAACCAGCTTGCCCAGTTGGTGATTGATTCCCCAGCCACCATGCCCAAGGTCGCGGTAGGGATTGACGTCCGCGCCCGCCGCCTGTTCAAGGACCTCAACGAGGCCATTAACCGCCTGCGGGCTACGGCAACTGACATTGATTTTTCAATCCTCTTTATGGATGCCGCTGATCAAGACATTATTGCCCGGTTTGAGGCCCAGCGGAGGCCCCACCCCCTCCAGCGGGGCGGGTTGGTAGCTGAAGCTATCGCTGAGGAACGTAAGCTCTTCGCCGACCTGCAGGAATCAGCTGACTTCATTATCGATACCACCGGTATGAACGTCCACCAGTTAGCGAAAAAGGTGCGGGAAACCTATGCCCCGGGCCGGGAGCGGATGGTCAATATTACGGTGATGAGCTTCGGCTTTAAGTACGGCACCCCCTCGGACGTACACTACATGGCTGATATGCGCTTTATCCCAAACCCCCACTGGGTGCCTGAGCTGAGGTCCCAGACCGGTAAGGACGCTCCCGTCTCCGACTTTGTCTTTGCCAACCCCGGAACGACCGAATTTGTTGATTCCTACATTGAGGCCCTCAAGCCCGTCATTGCCGGCTACCGCCGGGAAGGCAAGCTGTATGCGACCTTCGCCATTGGGTGTACCGGCGGCAAACACCGCTCGGTTGCTGTGACCGAAGAGGTGGCCCGGCGTCTCAAAGAGCTGGACGATGTCAATATCTCTATCCACCACCGTGACATGGGGCGGGAATAATGTCTGAGGCAACTCGTATGACCCGGTTCCCTGAAACCGGCCTGCTCCCCATTACTGTGCAGGGCCATGAGACTCCGGTTCGGGTTACAGCCCTGGGCGGTGGCCACGGCCTTTATGGCTCCCTATCTGCCCTGAAACTGGTGACTTCTGCCCTGACAGCAGTTGTCACGGTGGCTGATGACGGAGGTTCGTCGGGGCAGCTCCGCAGGGAGATGGACGTTCTTCCCCCCGGGGATTTGAGAATGGCCCTGTCAGCTCTCTGCGACGATACCGACTGGGGGCGCACCTGGCGGGACGTCATGCAGCACCGGTTCACTTCCCGCTCGGAGGACCGGCCTACCACCTTAGAAAACCACGCCTTGGGCAACCTTCTGATTGTGACCCTCTGGGAGCTTCTGGACGACTGCGTGGCTGGCCTTGACTGGGCCGGGGCCCTGCTCAATGCCCGAGGCCGGGTCCTGCCCATGTCCACCACCCCCCTGGTCATCGAAGGCGATATCGTCTCAACAAATGAACACGGCGTGACCTTTCGGGATACCGTCCAGGGGCAAGCCACCCTGGCCAAGGCGGGAACAGTTGAAAACATCCACCTGCTGCCTAAGGACGCCCCCGCCTGTGAGGACGCAATCCGGGCTGTCCACGACTCAGACTGGGTAGTGTTGGGGCCCGGCTCCTTCTATACCTCGGTCTTACCCCACCTGCTTCTTCCGGGCTTACGGGACGCTGTTCTGACCACGAGCGCCAAAATTTGCCTGGTGATGAACCTGGAACTTGACGGTAACGAAACCCGGGGCATGAGTGCTGCCGACCACCTTCTCGTTTTGCGTCAATACGTTCCAGAACTTAGGGTTAATACAGTTATTGCTGACCCACAGGCAGTGGGGGAGCAAAGCGCCTTTGAAGACGTCGCTGCAACCCTCGGTGCAACCGTGCATTGGGCTTCGGTTTCAGAGACCGGCCAGCCGGGGGTCCATGACCCCCTTAAACTGGCTGCAGCCTACAAAGAAGTATTCAAACACTGAACCCGGTACGACTGAACCCTTGTCAGTACACACCTTGGAGGAATTACCGCATGGCCCTGACGGCATCGGTCAAAGAAGAGCTGGCCCAATACGAGGTTACCCGCTCGTCTGTGCGCAAGGCTGAAGTAGCCACGATCCTGCGCTTCACCAATGGCCTGCACCTGGTGCAGGGCAAGATTGTGGTCGAGGCTGAGGTTGATCTTGAGGCTACCGCGGAGCGACTCCGCTATAACATCGGGGACATGTACGGCCACGAAGCAACTATCTTGTCTGTTTCAGGCGGTGGCTTGCGCCGGGGGGCCCGGTACATGGTGCGGGTGGATCAGGGCGGTGAGGCTCTAGCCCGCCAGACCGGTTTGCTGGACGGACGCGGCCGCCCCGTCCGGGGTCTACCTCCTGCTGTGGTGAACGGTTCTTTGTACGATGCAGAAGCTGTGATGCGGGGGGCCTTCTTGGCCCACGGTTCCTTGACGGAGCCGGGCCGGTCGTCCGCCCTTGAATTTACCTGCCCTGGCCCCGAGGCTGCCCTGGCCCTGGTGGGGGCTGCCCGCCGCCTGGACGTCATTGCTAAGGCCCGCGAAGTGCGCGGGGTTGACCGGGTGGTTGTGCGGGATGGGGAAACGATTTCCCTTCTGCTGGAGCGGATGGGGGCCGTGGACGCCCTCGATAACTGGCGGGAGCGTCGGGCGCGGAAGGAAGTTCGGGCTACTGCGAACCGGCTAGCTAATTTTGATGATGCCAACCTGCGTCGTTCTGCCCAGGCTGCCGTGGCAGCTGGTGCCCGGGTGGAGCGGGCCCTGGAAATTCTGGGGGATAAGGTTCCCGATCACCTGCGCTATGCAGGGGAGTTGCGCGTTGCCCATAAGCAGGCCTCCTTGGATGAACTGGGCCGCCTGGCTGATCCTCCCATGACTAAGGATGCCATTGCTGGCCGGATCCGCCGTCTCATTGCTATGGCTGATAAGCGGGCTGCAGAGCGGGGTATTCCCGGCACTGAGTCCGGGGTTGTTCCCCATAATTTACCCACTCTCTAGGTTTTTGAGTCCCTATTGATACGGTGGCGCCGTCCTGAAGCTCATCAGGACGGCGCCACCTTCGTCTGCAGGGTGAAGTAGTGGAGTAGGACGGGGTGTTGGGCGGCAAACTTTGAAGGTGTGGGTTTGTTTGGTTTTGGTCAGTCAGGGTGGCTCTGACTATGGATTCTAGCGGGATAAACCACATCTGATGGTGAAAAGCGGGCAGAAATCAGGGAAAACACACTTAAATCCACTCCAAAAAACGACAGAAACACACCAAAACACACATAAAAGTAGTATGATTGAGAGTGAACCGGACGAGAGCTCGCCACCGAGCTAAGGAACCAACAGGTTCCCGCAGTTCGGCAGGCAAACGCCATACCGGCGTCTCGTCTCACAACGTCACTAACTGTATCTAGGAGTTTGATTTCAGTGACTGTACGCGTAGCTATCAACGGCTTCGGCCGCATTGGTCGTACCTTCTTCCGCGCAGCTGCCCAGCACGGCGAAGGCTTCGAGATCGTTGCTATCAACGACCTGACCGACGTCAAGACCCTCGCCCACCTGCTCAAGTACGACTCCATCATGGGTCGTTTCGACGGTGAGGTAGCTGTTTCTGAAAACGGCCTGGTCGTCAACGGCAAGGAAATCAAGGTCCTGGCAGAGCGCAACCCCGCTGACCTGCCCTGGTCAGACCTCGGCGTCGACGTTGTCCTCGAATCCACCGGTTTCTTCACCGACGGCGAGAAGGCTAAGGCTCACCTCGAAGCTGGCGCAAAGAAGGTTATCCTCTCTGCTCCCGGTAAGAACATCGACGGCACCTTCGTCATGGGCGTCAACGACGACCAGTACGATTCAGCCACCATGAACATCGTTTCAAACGCATCCTGCACCACCAACTGCCTGGCTCCCATGGCTAAGGTACTGAACGACAAGTTCGGTATCGAAAAGGGTCTGATGACCACCATCCACGCCTACACCGCTGACCAGCGCCTGCAGGACGCCCCCCACTCAGACCTGCGCCGCGCCCGCGCAGCAGCCCTGAACATGGTTCCCACCTCAACCGGTGCAGCAGCAGCTGTTGGCCTGGTTCTGCCCGAACTGAAGGGCAAGCTGGACGGCTTCGCTGTTCGCGTCCCCACCCCCACCGGCTCCATCACCGACCTGACCTTCACCGCTTCACGCGAAGTTACCGTTGAAGAAGTCAACGCAGCCGTCAAGGAAGCAGCAGAGGGTGCCATGAAGGGCATCATCACCTACTCCGAGGAGCCCATCGTCTCCAAGGACATCGAAGGTGAGCCCGTCTCCACCGTCTTCGACGCCCCCCTGACCAAGGTCATCGGCAACCAGGTCAAGGTTATCGCCTGGTACGACAACGAATACGGCTACGTTTCACGTCTGGTCATGTTCACCAACAAGGTTGTAGCAGCTCTCTAAAGCTGGTTCAAAACCACCCGTCTCCATGAGACACCACATAAAATAGGGTTAGCGAATCGTCGCGCAGGCGCGCGATTCGCTAACCCTCACCCTTACCCGGGCCCCCCAACCGGGGGAGCTCTGCCCCCAACATGTTACGGAGATGAATACTCCCATGGCTAAGACTCTCGCTGAGCTCATTGAAGGTGGCGTTGCCGGCCGCCGCGTCCTCGTCCGCTCTGACCTGAACGTCCCCCTCAAGGACGGCGTCGTGACTGACGACGGTCGCGTCCGCGCCTCCCTTCCGGTGCTGAAGAAGCTCACCGACGCAGGCGCCCGCGTCATTGTTACCGCCCACCTGGGCCGTCCCAAGGGTCAGGTAGATCCTCAGTACTCCATCAAGCCTGCCGCTGAGCGCCTGGCTGAACTGGCAGACTTCCCCGTTGTTATTGCCACTGACCTGGTCGGTGAGGACGCCCGCGCCAAGGCTGAGGCCCTCAAGGACGGCGAACTGCTGGTTGTGGAGAACGTCCGCTACGACGCCCGTGAAACCTCCAAGGACGACGCCGAGCGTGCCGAGTTCGCAGCTGAACTGGCCGCCCTAACCGGTGAGAACGGAGCCTACGTCAACGACGCTTTCGGTGCCGTCCACCGCAAGCACGCCTCTGTCTACGACATTGCAATGGCTCTGCCCGCCTACCTGGGCGACCTGGTCAAGACCGAGGTAGACGTCCTGCAGAAGGTCACCAAGAACCCCGACCGCCCCTTCGTCGTTGTCATGGGTGGTGCCAAGGTCTCAGACAAGCTGGCTGTCATCGACAACCTGATCGGCAAGGCTGATACCCTGCTGATCGGCGGCGGCATGGGCTACACCTTCGCCAAGGCCCTGGGTTACGAGGTCGGCCAGTCCCTGCTGGAAGAAGACCAGATCGAAAACTGCAAGCGTTACATGGAAGAAGCCCCCAAGAAGGGCACCGAGCTGATCATCGCCTCTGACATCATCTGGGCAGATGACTTCTCCAACGACGCTAACCAGGAAATCCGCCCTGTTGAAGACCTCACCGGAGGCAAGCTGGGCGCCAAGGCAGAAGGCCTGGACATCGGCCCCGAAACCCGTGAACTCTTCGCCCAGAAGATCAAGGAAGCCAAGCTGGTCTTCTGGAACGGCCCTGTTGGCGTATTCGAAATCCCCGCTTTTGCTGAAGGCTCCCGCGCAGTTGCCCAGGCCCTGGTTGAAACCGAGGCTTTCACCATCATCGGTGGTGGCGACTCAGCATCTGCAGTCCGTAACCTGGGCTTCTCCGACGACCAGTTCGGCCACATCTCCACCGGCGGCGGTGCCTCCCTGGAATACATCGAAGGCAAGACCCTGCCCGGCCTCGAAGCCCTCGGCGCCTAAGCCACCTCCCGGTTTCAAACCGGACGGCGGGGTAACCCGCCAGGGGCAGGAGGCCGCAACTGCCGCGTCCTGCCCCACCTCACCCAAGATTTCGCGAAAGGACGAGCCATGACTCGCAAGCCCCTCATCGCAGGCAACTGGAAGATGAACATGGACCACACCGAAGGTGTGACCCTGCTCCAGAAACTGGCCTGGACCCTGGACGACACCAACTTCAACTTCGATGCAGCTGAAGTTGCCGTCTTCCCTCCCTTCACCGATATTCGCTCCGTCCAGACCCTGGTTGACGGCGATAAGCTCAAGGTTGTCTACGGCGGCCAGGACCTCTCAGACCAGGATTCCGGCGCCTACACCGGCGACATCTCCGGCGCCTTCCTCAAGAAGCTGGGAGCAACCTACGTTCTGGTTGGCCACTCTGAGCGCCGCACCATCCACGGTGAAACCGATGCCATCTGCGCCGCCAAGGTTCAGGCCGCCTACCGTCACGAACTGACCCCCGTCCTCTGTGTCGGTGAAGGCCTGGACAAGCGTGAAGCCGGTGAGCACGTTGAATTCACCCTGGAACAGCTGCGCGGCTCCATCGAGGGTCTAACCGCAGACCAGGCTGAAACCCTGGTTGTCGCCTACGAGCCCGTCTGGGCTATCGGCACCGGCAAGGTTGCAACTGCAGCTGACGCCCAGGAAATGAGCAAGGCTATCCGTGAAGAACTGACCAAGCTCTACTCAGCTGAGGTCGCCGATAAGGTCCGCGTCCTCTACGGTGGTTCTGTCAAGGCAGCTTCTGCCCCCGAAATCATGGCTGAAGAGGACGTCGACGGCGTCCTGGTCGGCGGCGCCTCCCTGGACGCCACCGAGTTCGCTAACATCGCCCGCTACCAGGCGTAAGCTAGAGCGGAATATGTTTGGGCCCCGCGTCCTGCCCCCAGGGCAGGGGCGGGGCCCAGCGTGTGCAAGCTCCCTGCCCATCAACTGATGAAATAGGTGCTTTTACGCTCTAAACCGCGTATAGTTTTCCAAGGAAGGCGATAGGTCGCGCCTTCAAACAATAGATTCGAAAGGTTCTCTGTGGAAGCCATTAAGATTGCCCTGATGGTCATCATTGCCATCGCAAGCATCCTCACCGTTCTGCTGGTTCTGCTGAACCGCGGTAAGGGTGGCGGCCTGTCCGATATGTTCGGCGGCGGTATGACCACCTCCTTGAACTCTTCAGGCATGGCTTCAAAGAACTTGATTCGCCTGACCGTCACTGTCATTCTGATTTGGGTTTTCGCTATTATCGGCTACGCCCTGGTCCTTCGCTTTAGCGAAACCGCAGTGATCTAAGTTTTTGAGCATACAAAACCCCGCCTGCTTCCTTAAGAGAAGCAGGCGGGGTTTTTCTGTGTCCTGGCACTAGCCGTCGAGGGTAAACACGACTAACTATCGGTAAGGGCGTCCTCGGTCACCAGAATCAGGGTTTCAAGGAGGCCTCGGGCACCGGCTGCAGGGGTTTCGGTCAGAATCTGTGCAGTCAACTTCTGCTCTGCCACTAAGGACGCTGCCTTGAGCCTGCTCGTTGCCTCAGCCTTGTCGCTGCCTGCGATCAGGAACCAGATCCTCTCTGAGTAGTTGATCACCGGCAGGGTGAGGCTCACCCGGGTGGGCGGGGGCTTGGGCGAGTCATGGATAGCGATGGCAATGCCATCAGCATCCAGGATTTCTTCCCGGTTAGGGAAGAGGGAGGCGATGTGGCCGTCCGGCCCCATACCCAGGAGGGTGAGGGCAAAGAGGGGGCTAGTTTCAGCCTCAGGAGCATAACGGGCCAGTTCAGCTGTGTAGGCTCGCGCAGCGGCCTCTGGGGTCTCGAAGGTATCTGAGGCCCCCATGATGTGTAGGTTCTCAGCGGGCATATCCAGCTGGGACAGCAGGGCGTCCTTTGCCTGCTGTTCGTTGCGGTCGGCGTGGCCGGTTTCTACGAAGCGCTCGTCTGACCACCAGAAATGGACTTTAGTCCAGTCAACGGTGGATCGAAGAGGACTCTCGGCAATCCCTGCAAGAACTGCGATACCCATGGTGCCCCCGGTGAGGCTGATGTGGGCAATCCCGTGGGTAGCTACTGAAGTTGCAGCCACGTTGATAATGCGGGTCGCCCCAGCCAGCTGGAGGGCAGCCTTGTCAGCATGGGGAACGACGATTGGATTAGGCATCGTAAACCTCCGTGTAGTCAGCATCAGAGTCTGCGGTATCTTCAGCATTGACATCAACCACGATGTTCCCGCTGTCTACCACAGATTTCAGCACTTCACCGTAGACCTCATCAGGATCCAGACGGCGCAGCTCTTCTGCCAGGCAGTCAGCCAGGGACCGAACGGGCAGGGAAATCTGCTGGTCAGGCACCCCGGGGGAGGAAATGGTGGCAATGTTGCGGCCGGGTCGGTGGACGATAATGGAGCCGTCGGCACGTTCCAGCTCCACCTTGTAAAGGCCCCGCTGGACGTCGGTGGTCCGGAGATGAACCTCAGCGCCCAGGCGGTCGCCCAGCCAGGCACCGAGCAGGACGACGGAGGGGCTCATGGAGGAGCCTGAAACAGTCACCTTGGTCACGGGAGCAGGGTTAATCTGGTCAAAGACTGCAGCGATTTGAATGCGCCAGAGGGTCAGGCGGATCCAGGCCAGGTCGGTGTCGCCGTCCTTGTAGCTGGCCGCTAGCTTCTCTAGCACGCCCAGCGGGTCGTAGGCGCGGGCTGAATCGGTGATCCGGCGCTGGGCAATTTTGCCGATGGAATGCTCAGCCGGGTTTTCGGGTACTGAGTGGGGCCACCAGGCAACGATGGGGGAGTCCGGCAGCAGAAGCCCTGAAATCAGGGATTCGGTAGCAACCGAGGCTGATCCGTAGCCGCGCAGGATGATGAGTTCTGAGGCCCCTGCGTCGCCGCCAACGTAAATGCGGGCGTCCAGCCGGTCGGCCTCGTCCTGCCCGTACCCCACATGGACGATGATACGGGAGGGGTGCTCGTAGGAGGCCTTGAGGGCAGCCTCAACGGCAGTCTTGGAATGGCCCTTTTCTGCCAGGATCACCAGGGTCAGGACGCGGGAGGAGGTGGTTGCCCCCTCTTCGCTTCGCAGGCGGGAGAGCTCTTTAGCGACTTCGCCGACGGTGGTGTCTTTTAGTTTCTTCATCATGGGCGCCTCCAAGCACGGCCGTCGCGTTCCAGCATTTCGTGGGCTGAGGCCGGGCCCCAAGAACCGGGGGCGTAGGCTTCAGGTTTGATCTTGTGCTCTTCCCAGTATTCTTCGAAGGGGTCGAGAATCTTCCAGGAGAGTTCAACTTCTTCGTGGCGGGGGAAGAGCGGGGGTTCGCCCAGAAGGACGTCGAGAATAAGGCGTTCGTAGGCCTCGGGGGATTCTTCGGTGAAGGAGTGGGAGTAGCCAAAGTCCATGTTGACGTCGCGGATTTCCATCTGGGTGCCGGGCACCTTAGAAGCAAAGCGCAGGGTCATACCCTCATCGGGCTGGACCCGGATGACGATAGCGTTTTGACCGGCCTGGTCAGAGCTGCCGCCGAAGAGCAGGTTGGGTGACTTCTTGAAGACCACAGCGATTTCGGTGACGCGGCGGCCCAGGCGCTTGCCGGCCCGCAAGTAGAAGGGGACCCCGCCCCAGCGGCGGGTGTTGATTTCCAGTTTCAGGGCAGCAAAGGTTTCGGTGCGGGAGTCTGCAGGAATGTCGTTTTCGTCGAAGAAGCCATTGACTTCTTCCCCGCCCTGGTTGCCTGCGGAGTACTGGCCGATAGCAAATGCCTTGGAGATATCTTCGGGGACGCGCACGGCCTCCAGTACCTTGGCCTTTTCGGCGCGAAGGTGGTCGGCATTGAAGCTGATGGGCTCTTCCATGGCGGTCAGGGCCAAGAGCTGCAGCAGGTGGTTCTGGATGATGTCGCGGGCTGCACCAACGCCGTCATAGTAGCCTGCGCGGGTGCCGATGCCGATATCTTCGGCCATGGTGATCTGGACGTGATCGACGTTGTTGGCGTTCCAGAGGGGTTCAAACATCTGGTTGGCAAATCGCATGGCCAGAATGTTCTGGACGGTTTCTTTACCGAGGTAGTGGTCAATACGGAAGACCGAGTCGGCGGGGAAGACCCGTTCAACAATTGCGTTGAGTTCGCGGGCTGATTCCAGGTTGTGGCCGAAGGGCTTTTCAATGACGACGCGGCGCCAGCCCTCGTGCTGGTTGTGATTGGCCAGGTCGTGGTCAGCTAGTTTCTGCAGGACCTGGTCGAAGTCCTTGGGGGGAATGGAGAGGTAAAAGGCGTGATTGCCACGGGTGCCCCGGGTCTCGTCCAGCTCGGCCAGGGTTGCCTTGAGCTTTTCGAAGGACGCGTCGGAGTCGAAGGTGCCGGTGACGAAGCGGATACCGGCTGCAAACTGGTTCCACACGTCCTCACGGAAGGGGGTGCGGGCGTGGGCTTCAACGTGGCCGCGGACCTCCTTCTGGAAGTCTTCGTGGCTCCATTCGCGGCGGCCGAAGCCCACCAGGCCGAAGCTGGGCGGAAGCAGGCCGCGGTTGACGAGGTCATAAACTGCAGGCAGGAGCTTTTTACGCGCAAGATCGCCGGTGACGCCGAAGAAGACCAGGGAGGACGGGCCTGCCACACGGGTGAGTCTGCGGTCGCGGGGGTCGCGCAAAGGGTTGGTGTCGTGGGTGTTTGTCACCGCCGGAAAATCCTTCACTGTGGGGTGTCGGCACAGGTCACCCCTGGTTGGGGGGCGTCGGTGCTTGGGTTCATATCTAGTGTACCTGTGCCAACGCCCGGCCGGTGGGGTTATTCCACCTACCGGGCGTTGGCACAGGGGGCATTTCAGGCTGGTTTACTTGCCTGCTGCAAGGGCTGCTTCTACGGTTTCGAGTAGTTCCTTCCAGGAAATCTCGAACTTTTCGATGCCCTCAGTTTCGAGCTTTTCGACGACATCCGTGTAGGAGATGCCGACGCCTTCCAGGGCGTTGAGGATCTCGTTGGATTCCTGGTAGGTGCCTGCGATGGTGTCCCCTGAGACGGGGGCGTGGTCGAAGGTTGCGTTCAGGGTCGCTTCGGGCATGGTGTTGACGGTGCCAGCTGCCGCGATCTCGGTGACGTAGAGGGTGTCGGGGTAGGCGGGGTTCTTGACGCCGGTGGAGGCCCAGAGGGGACGCTGGCGGTTGGCGCCAGCTGCTTCCAAGCGGGCCCAGCGCTCGGAGGAGAAGGCCTGCTCGTAGACCTCGAAGGCCAGGCGGGCGTTGGCAACACCGGCCTTGCCGCGCAGGGCCAGGGCCTCATCGGTGCCGATAGCCTCCAGGCGGGCGTCGATTTCGGTATCGACGCGGGAGACGAAGAAGGAGGCTACGGAGTGGATCTTGGAGAGGTCCTTGCCGTTTTCCAGGGCCTTTTCCAGACCGACCATGTAGGCGTTGATGACCTCCCGGTAGCGTTCCAGGGAGAAGATGAGGGTGACGTTGACGGAGATACCCTCGGCCAGGGTCTCGGCGATGGGCTCCAGGCCTTCGACGGTGGCGGGGATCTTGATCATGACGTTGTCGCGGCCAACTGCTGAGTAGAGTTCCTTGGCCTGGGCCAGGGTTTCATCTGCCTTGCGGGCCAGCAGGGGGGAGACCTCGATAGAGACGCGGCCGTCAAAGCCCTGGGTGGATTCGAAGATGGGGGCGAAGACGTCGCAGCCGTCGCGGACGTCGTCAATCATGGCAGCAAAGCCAGCTGCCTCAGCAGGGGTACCGGCTGCAGCCAGTTCCTTCATCTGCTCTGCGTAGGCGGCGCCGTTGGAGAGAGCGGCAGCGAAGATGGAGGGGTTGGTGGTCACACCGACGACGTTTTTGGTGTCGATGAGTTCCTGCAGGTTGCCGCTGGTCAGGCGTTCACGGGAGAGGTCATCGAGCCAGATGGAGACGCCTGCGTCTGAGAGCTTCTGGGTGGGGGTGGTCATTCTTTAGTCCTTTACTGGGTGAGGGGCAGGACGGGCGGGGTGGGCCCGTCCTGCCCCGGGTCGGCCGGGTTCCCGGCAGGTTAGGGATATTACTTGGCTGCTGCGATGGATTCGCGGGCCTTGGCTGCGACGTTTTCGGCGGTGAAGCCGTAGTCGGCGAAGAGCTCTTCAGCTGAGGCAGAGGCACCGTAGTGTTCCAGGGAGACGGCGCGGCCGGCTTCACCCAGGATGTCGAGCCAGGGCATGGCCAGACCGGCTTCTACGGTCACGCGGGCCTTGACGGCTGCGGGAATCACAGATTCACGGTATTCGGCTGATTCGGCGGCAAACCACTCGCGGCAGGGCATGGAAACAACCCGGGCTGCAATGCCTTCTTCAGCCAGCTGGGTGCGGGCTGCCAGGGCAACCTCAACCTCGGAACCGGTTGCAATCAGGATGACGTCGGGGGTTCCCTCGGTGTCGGCCAGGACGTAGCCGCCGCGGGCAGCGCCCTGGGCTGAGGCAAACTTCTCGCCCTCAGCGTCCGCGTGCAGGTCTTCACGAGCCACGTTGGTGAGGTTCTGACGGGAGAGCACCAGGCCGGCGGGGCGGTCCTTGATGTCCAGGATCTTGCGCCAGGCGACGGCGGTTTCGTTGCCGTCAGCGGGGCGGATAACGTCCAGGTTGGGGATGGCCCGCATAGCGGTCAGGTGCTCGACGGGCTGGTGGGTGGGGCCGTCCTCACCCAGACCGATGGAGTCGTGGGTCCAGACGAAGATGTTGGGTACACCCATCAGGGCTGCCAGGCGGACGGCCGGGCGCTGGTAGTCGGTGAAGACAAAGAAGGTGCCAGAGAAAGGACGGGTGGGTGAGGACAGCGCGATACCGTTGGTAATAGCGGCAGCTGCGTGTTCCCGGATACCGAAGTGCAGGACTCGGCCGTAGGGGTGGCCAGTCCAGCTCTTGGTGGTGCGGGATTCGGGGTTGAAGGACTTTTCGGTATCAATGGTGGTGTTGTTGGAACCTGCCAGGTCAGCAGAACCGCCCCAGAGCTCGGGCAGCAGGGGCGCAATGGCGTTGATGACCTTGCCGGACGCTGCACGGGTAGCAATGGTGGTGCCAGCATCGAAGGTGGGCAGGGCTGAGTCCAGTTCTGCAGGGAGTTCACCGGTGACCAGGCGCTCATAGAGCTTGGACTGCTCGGGGTTAGCTGCTGCCCAGGCGTCGAAGGACTTCTGCCATTCGGCGCGTTCAGCAGCACCACGCTCAACCAGGGCACGGGTGTGCTCAAGAATTTCAGGTTCAACGACAAAGTGCTGGTCGGGGTCAAAGCCCAGAACCTTCTTGGTGGCTGCTACTTCTTCAGCACCCAGCTTTGAACCGTGGATACCACCGGTGTTCTGCTTGGTGGGAGCCGGGTAGCCGATAATGGTGCGCAGTTCAATGAAGGAAGGCTTGTCGGTGACCTTGGTGGCAGCAACAATGGCGTCGTAGAGGGCTTCGATGTCCTCGACGTACTCGCCGGTGACAGTCCAGTCGATCTTGGTGACGTCCCAGCCGTAGGCCTCGTAGCGGGCGGCGACGTCCTCGGTGAAGGCGACGTCGGTATCGTCCTCAATGGAGATGTGGTTGCGGTCGTAAATCACAACCAGGTTGCCCAGCTGCTGGTGGCCTGCCAGGGCACAGGCTTCAGCGGTGACACCTTCCTGGACGTCACCCTCGGAGGCAATGGTGAAGATAGTGTGGTCGAAGGGGGAGGTACCGGGGGCAGCTTCGGGGTCGAAGAGGCCGCGCATACGACGCTGGGCGTAGGCAAAGCCAACAGCGGAGGCAAGACCCTGACCCAGGGGGCCGGTGGTGATTTCAACGCCCTTGGTGTGGCCGAACTCGGGGTGGCCAGCAGTCTTGGCACCGGCGGTACGCAGGGACTTAATGTCGTCTAGCTCCAGTCCAAAACCGCCCAGGAAAAGCTGGTTGTAAAGGGTCATGGAAGTATGGCCGGGGGAGAGGATGAAACGGTCACGGCCAGCCCAGCGGTCATCGGAGGGGTCATGGCGCATGACTTTCTGGAAGAGCAGGTAGGCAACCGGGGCCAGGGACATAGCAGTACCGGGGTGGCCACTGCCCACCTTCTCTACAGCGTCCGCAGCCAGCACACGGGCAGTATCAACCGCGCGCTGATCCTTGTCAGTCCATTCAAGCTTTTGATTCAGGTTAGGCATAAGCCGTCCTCTCTCAATCTGGCTGGCCAGAGTATTCATAACTGTGTTTATCTACCCACTCCCAAACGCCCAGCCGGGCGGGGTGGGTAGACCCTGTTACCAGGATAGTTCACCAGGGCTAAGTGCAGAGAGTCTATCTCAGAGAACGGTTGCCTCAACCTTGCGGACGTCATAGTTTAGGTAGCGGCTTGACGGCCGTTATAAGATGTAATTTGACCAAAAGCTCTTTTGGCGCGCGCTCAAACGGGTGCCACCGGCAAGAAAGTGATGGGCGCCACCGGGCTGCGGTGGTGCTACGGCAGGCCAGTAGAGCCAGCCCCTCCATTCAGCTCAACACGCCGGTAGTCACTCTTGTCCCACATAGTGATGTGGGGTTGGACGACGTCAGTTGGGCAGCACACACACCAGTCAAGGGAAGTTGGCATTCGTGAAGGGCCATGGCATGAACTCCGTCATCGAGCGCGATGTTGCGCAGGGGCAAGAACCTGCCGCAGCCGCGTCCGGAAAAATCCCCCTAGGCCGAAAAATTAGGGCCTATATTCACTTGACCAAGCCTCAAATCATTGAGTTGCTCCTGGTCACTACCGCCCCCACCATGATCTTTGCAGCCGGTGGCTTTCCAAACTTCTGGCTGGTACTTCACACCATGATTGGTGGCTCCCTAGCTGCCGGTGCCTCCTGCGCCTTTAACTGCTACATCGACCGCGAAGCAGACCGGCTGATGAAGCGCACCGAAAAGCGGCCTTTGGTCACCGGGGAGCTGACTGACCGGGAAGCCCTGGTTTTTGCCTGGGTGCTGTCGGTGATTTCTATCGTCTACCTTTACTTCCTGGTCAACCCCCTGGCGGCTGGTCTCGGCGTTGTAGCGATTTTCCTCTACGTTGTTTTCTATTCCCTGTGGCTGAAGAAGCGCACCAAGCAGAACATCGTCTGGGGCGGCCTGGCCGGGTGTATGCCCGTTTTTATCGCCTGGGCTGCTGTTGAGAACACGATTTCTTGGGCCGCAGTGGTGCTCTTTATGGTTATCTTCCTCTGGACGCCCCCGCACTACTGGCCCCTATCCATGAAGTACGCCGAGGACTACCGGGCTGCCGGTATTCCCATGCTGGGGGCTACCGACTCCGCCAAGAGCGTGTCCGTTCAGGTGGTCCTGTACGGCTGGGCTATGGTCATGTGCTCCCTCCTGCTGGTTCCCCTGGGTGGGGCGGGCTGGGTGTACACTGCGACTGCGCTGGCAGTGGGTGCCTGGTTCCTCTACCACTGCCATAAGTTGCACCGCCTGGCCCTGGCCGAGCAGGCCACCAGCCGTACCGCGATGGTGGTCTTCCACGGTTCGATTACTTACCTGACCGTCCTCTTCATTGCTCTGGCTGTTGATCCGTTTGTGGGCGGCCCCGTCCTCGCCCTCTAGACCCCTCACTAGGTAGGTACCGTTTAAATAAGAAATACCCACGAACTAGGTGGGTATTTCTTATTTAAACGGTACCTATCGGGTGGGCTAGGGGGTTAGGACGCGCTGGGTCGCCAGGGCGCGGGCGGCAGGTGATGAGAGGGTTAGCTGCCGTTCAAAGAGGGAAGAAGCCGCCAGGGCGAAGAGTCCAGAGCCCAGCAGGTGGAGCTCAACCAACCAGATAGGCAGGCCCGTAAAGTACTGGGTGTAACCGACCAGGGCCTGGTAGGCCAGAACGGCCAGAACCAAACCTAGAGATTTTCCGAAAGCAGGGGCCCATACATTCTTCTTCCACAGGAACCAGAAGGCCAGAACTGAAGCACAGTAGATCCAGACCAGGGAGCCGTGGAGGCGGGTGACCCAAATGGGGTTGAAGGCGTGGCGGTGGGTTTCAGGGTCACCTGCGTGGGGGCCGGTGCCAGTCACCACGGTGCCGGCAAACATGAGGCCAACAACGAGGATAACCCCAGTCCAGCCCAGAACCCGCATGAGGGTCGCTGAGGCGGGGAAAGCGTCCTCCGGCTGGCCATTGAGAACCGGCTGCTTAGTTTGAGATGCAACCAGGCCTTCTTTGGCGGCAGTGCCCTCAAAATAGCGGTAGATGCGGTTGAGATAGATGCCAGCCAGCATAATCATGAGGGCTGAGAGCATGTAGTGGGCGGTAATCATCCAGGGGTTGAGCCGCTGCCACACCGAGATGCCACCAACAACGGCCTGTACCGGAATGCCCCAGAGCAGGAGCAGGACGAGGTTGAAGAGGTCAGCGTAGCGGGATTCGTGGGCCCGGGCTCCCACCAGGAGCTTCTTGATAAAGAACCTGGCAGAAACCCGTTCGGGGAAGACCAGGCCCAATACCGCCAAGAAGGCCAGGACCGTGACAATAACCAGGGCAAAGGTGAGCATTCGGTTGCCGAACTCTACGATTCCGTGGAAGCCCATTTCGGGGGTGGTGGTCCAGGAGTCAGCCGTACATCGGGGCCAGTTGTCGCACCCTAGCCCTGACCCGGAAAGACGGACAATGCCGCCTGAAATCACCAGGAAGATGTTAGCGATGGCCAGGGCCCAGGCGGTTTTTTTGACCCAGCTGGTGTAGGTGGGTGGGACGATTTTTTCACCGAGGCTGCGAGCCTGGGCGGGGCGGACGGTCGGCATACTGCCTTCTTTCGCGGTTGGGAGGTGGATGGGGTTTAGGCTGACCATTTGAAGAATTTGACGGCAAGTCCGCCAAAGACGGTGGCGCTCAGGATCAAAATCAGGTGGGGGATGAGCAATAGCTCATGTTGGGTGAAGTCTCCGCGCAGGGCGTTGCCCAGGGCTGCTGAGGGGAGGAAGTCGATGAGTCCGCCGAGCCAGCTGGGGTAACGGTCGGTGGGTAAGAGAATTCCACCGGCTGCTGCGAGGATCACCCAGGCCATGTTAACAATGGCTAGGGTAGCTTCGGCCCGGACGGTGCCAGCGATGAGCAGACCCAGGGATGTGAAACAGGCGGCTCCCAGAAGCAGGGTGGGTAGGGAGAGCAGGACGGCAGGGACCGTGGCCGTCCATCCCAGGAGCTGGCCTAGTCCACCGACCAGGAAGTACTGAATCAGCAGAACACTCAGCACAGCAATGACTTTACCGGCAATCAAGCCACCCTTGCCCAGGGGGGTTGTTGAGATAAAGCGAAGTACCCCGTAGCGGCGGTCAAAGCCAGTGGCTATGCCCTGGCCGGTGAGGGCAGTGGAGAGGACGCACAGGGCTAGCACGCCGGGAATAGCTATATCAATCCGGCTCATCCCGTATTTTTCGGCCCAGGGGTCAAGGAAGGCTGTGTAATTGAGGGCGACGATGGCCATGAGGGGAAAGGCCAGGGTCATCATGAGCTGCTCGCCGTTTTTGAGCATGGCGAGTGTTTCGTACTTTCCTTGGGCTAGGACGCGGCGGCTCAGGCTGGCTGCCCGGGCTGGCAGGACGTGGCGGTGTTCGGCGTGCTGGTTCATCGGATGTGTTTTCCTGAGTGTTCGAGGAAGATATCTTCCAGGGACCGGCTAGCAAGATTCAGTTCCCCGGGCAAGATGTCGTGGGTGTCCCAGTAGGCAGTAAGTTGGGCTAGGTGGTGGGGACGCAGGGGGCCGGTAATCCGGTAGGTTCCGGCGGGGGATTCGGTGAGCGTGAGGCCGGCGGCGTCCTCGTGGCTCAAGATGTAGTCGAGGTTGAAGCCCTGGGGGGCGGTGAAGGTCAGGCAGCGTTCGCCTTCTTTACCGGCGGCAAGAACCTCATCCATGCTCCCGGCCAGGACGATGGCCCCGGCTTCGATCATGTAGACATAGTCGGCGATGCGCTGGGCGTCATCGAGCAGGTGGGTGGTGAGGACGACGGCCACCCCGGCGTCCCTTTGTTCTCGGATGATGTCAAAGACAACGGCCCGGGATTGGGGGTCAAGCCCTGCGGTGGGTTCATCTAGGAAGAGGATCTCGGGCTGGCCAATGATGGAAGCTGCCAGGGCAACTCGCTGTTTCTGGCCGCCTGATAGGCGCCTTATGGTGGTGCCGTTAAAGGCGTCAATCCCTAGCCGGGTAGCCAGCTCATCAACGTCGAGGGGGTTGGCATACATGGAGGCTATGTGGCGCAGCAGCGGAATCGGCCGAGCTGAGGGTGGGAGGCCGCCGTCCTGCAGCATAATGCCGACCCTGGCCCGTAACTCAGGATCAGCCCCCCAAGCCTGGTGGCCCAGGAGGGTGACGGATCCAGCATCGGGTTTCAGCAGCCCCTGGGCACAGGCGAGGGTCGTGGTTTTCCCGGCTCCGTTCGCCCCCAGCAGGACGGTTACCCGCCCCCGGTCAATTTCCAGGGAGAGGTGGTTGACGGCCCGCTTGAGGCCTTCAGCGGTGAGGGCCTCTGGGTGTTTGCGGGCAAAATCTTTGGTGGGTTTGAAATCTTTGACCAGGTTGTCAATAATCAGCGCGGCAACCGGGGTCTGGGCTGCTGCGCTGGAGGTCAGGTGGGTGCTGCTGGGCTGGGTAGTCACCCGTCTATTCTAGACCTTTTGATAGGTGTGTGACTAAGTTAGAGTGGAGAAATAGGTTGTCCTTACTAGCTTCACCCGCAACAATTACGACATACTTTATTTGTGTATTCGGCAGAGAAAGGCAGCACTGTGTCCCACAAGACCGAGCGCCCTGCAGAAACAGAGGAACGCACCCGCGATCGGGTGCTTCAAGGAGTGCTCACTCACGGCCCTGTTTCTGCGGCCAAACTGGGGGAGCTTCTCAACCTCACCCCCGCGGCAGTCCGCCGCCACTTGGACGTCCTTGAGAAAGACCGCCTGATTGAGGTGGCCAGCCACCGCCAACACGGCGCCGGCGCTGGACGTCCTGCCCGCCGCTACGTCATCGCCCCCAAGGGCCATACTGAGCTGGGCAACGACTACCTGGATATTGCCCGGGACGCCCTGACCATGCTCCAGAAGGCTGTTGGGGAAGAAGCCCTCCACCAGTTCGCCAGCGCCCGCGCTCACGAAATGGCTGAGCGCTACCGGCCGGTCGTGGAGGCAGCGGGTCCGGACGTCGCAGCCCGGGCTGAGGCCCTGGCTGAGGCAATGACGCGGGATGGCTTTGTCGCCACCGCCCAGGAGATGGCACCGACCGTTGGTAACCGGGTCCGGCTCCCGGATCACCTGCTGGCGTCAATCCAGCTGTGCCAGGGGCACTGCCCCGTCCGCGACCTGGCCGCTGACTTCACCGTCTTCTGTGACCAGGAAACCGAGATCATCTCCGACCTGCTCGGGGTGGACGTCCGCCGTCTTTCCACGATGGCAGGTGGCGCCCACGTCTGTACCACCCATATCCCCCTCGGACGAACAGGTATCAGCCAGGAGAGGGATCCAGTGGGCACCCCAGAAGACTCCTAAACCATAAGATTTCCCGCCTAACCCGGCCACCGGCAGGGGAGGGCGAGGCAAGAATTCACCGCAAGACACCCGTCGGGCAGTGAAAACCAACCCACCAAGAAAGGCCGTAATGACTGAACAGGTTGAGCGCACCGCCAACAACACCGTCATTTCAGAAATTCTGGAGGCAAACCCCGAACTTGAAGGTATCGGTACCTACGAGTACGGTTGGGCTGACTCCGATGAAGCAGGCCAGGCTGCAAAGCGTGGTCTTGACGAAGATGTCGTACGCGACATTTCAGCCAAGAAGAACGAACCCGAATGGATGCTGGACCTTCGCCTGAAGGCCCTGAAGTTCTTCGACCGCAAGCCCATGCCTGCCTGGGGTGCTGACCTCTCTGGCATTGACTTCGATAACATCAAGTACTTCGTCCGCTCCACCGAGCGCCAGGCTGAAACCTGGGAAGATCTGCCCGAGGACATCCGCAACACCTACGAGAAGCTGGGTATCCCCGAAGCTGAACGCAACCGCCTGGTTGCCGGTGTTGCCGCCCAGTACGAGTCTGAGGTTGTCTACCACCAGATCCGTGAAGACCTCGAAGCCCAGGGCGTCATCTTCCTGGACACCGACACCGCCCTCAAGGAACACCCCGAGTTCTTCGAAGAATACTTCGGCTCCGTCATTCCTGCCGGTGACAACAAGTTCGCTGCCCTGAACACCGCTGTGTGGTCAGGTGGCTCCTTCGTGTACGTCCCGCCGGGAGTCCACGTTGAAATCCCCCTGCAGGCCTACTTCCGCATTAACACCGAGAACATGGGCCAGTTCGAACGTACCCTCATCATCGCTGATGAAGGCTCCTACGTTCACTACATTGAGGGTTGCACCGCCCCCATCTACAAGACTGACTCCCTGCACTCTGCAGTTGTTGAGATCATCGTGAAGAAGAACGCCCGCGTTCGCTACACCACCATTCAGAACTGGTCCAACAACGTCTACAACCTGGTGACCAAGCGGGCTATCGCCCACGAGGGCGCAACCATGGAATGGATCGACGGCAACATCGGCTCCAAGGTCACCCAGAAGTACCCGGCCGTCTACATGGTCGGTGAGCACGCCAAGGGCGAGACCCTCTCCATCGCTTTCGCAGGTGAGGGCCAGCACCAGGACACCGGTTCCAAGATGGTACACATCGCCCCCAACACCTCATCTACCGTTGTCTCAAAGTCTGTTGCCCGTAACGGCGGCCGGTCAGCCTACCGCGGTCTGATTCAGGTGCGCGAGGGTGCCTCCCACGCCAAGAGCTCCGTCGTCTGTGACGCACTGCTGGTGGATACTATCTCCCGCTCTGATACCTACCCCTATGTCGATATCCGCGAGGACGACGTCACCATGGGCCACGAGGCAACCGTCTCCCGCGTGTCAGAAGAGCAGCTCTTCTACCTCCAGCAGCGCGGCCTGCCCGAGGACGAAGCGATGGCCATGATCGTCCGTGGCTTCGTGGAGCCCATTGCCCGCGAGCTGCCCATGGAATACGCTCTTGAACTCAACCGCCTGATCGAACTCCAGATGGAAGGATCCGTAGGCTAAATTATGGCTAACGCAGAAAACCAGGGTCACAACAACCCCGCGATTCCCGGTATGGACCAGGAAGGTGAAAAGCTCGCGTCTGAGCTGGCCACCGACGACACCATCCGCGTCTCCAAGCACAACACCGACAAGGTCGAAATCGACGGCTCCCGCGCCGAGCGCAAGACCTCCTACAAGGTCGAAGACTTCGCGCCCCTGACCGGCCGCGAGGAAGACTGGCGCTTCACCCCGCTCAAGCGCCTGGGTGGCCTGCACACCGATGAACTCACCGGTGCAGCACCTGCTGTTGAGGTCAACGCCCCGGCAGGCGTCCAGGTAGAAACCATCTCCCGCGACGACGCCCGCATCGGCACCGCCGGTATTCCCGAAGACCGCGTGGCAGCCAACGCCTGGAGCCACTTCACCGAAGCGACCGCCATCACCGTGGCTGCTGAAGCTGAACTTGAAGCCAATATTGAGGTCACCATCAACGGCACCTCAAATCAGGCAGCTGCCCAGCACATCTTCGTTGAAACCAAGCCCTTCTCCAAGGCCGTGCTCGTGCTGCGCCACACCGGCTCTGCTACCCTGGCCCAGAACGTCGAGTTCAAGGTAGGCGACTCCTCAGAGCTGACCGTTATCACCGTTCAGCAGTGGGAGAAGGACGCTATCCACCTGTCAGCCCAGTACGCCTCCCTGGGCCGGGACGCCAAGTTCAAGCACGTCAACATCTCCCTCGGTGGCGACATGGTCCGCCTGACCCCCTCCACCCAGTTCACCGCCCCCGGCGCTGAAACCGAGATGTACGGCCTCTACTTCGTGGACGCAGGCCAGCACATTGAGAACCGCCTCTTTGTGGCCCACACCGTGCCCAACTGCAAGTCCCGCGTCACCTACAAGGGTGCCCTGCAGGGCAAGGCAGCCCACTCCGTGTGGGTGGGCGACGTCCTGATCGGTAAGGAAGCCGAAGGTACCGACACCTACGAGCTCAACCGCAACCTGATCCTCGAAGACGGCCCCCGCGCTGACTCCGTCCCCAACCTCGAAATCGAAACTGGCCTGATTGAAGGCGCCGGCCACGCCTCCACCACCGGCCAGCTCGACGAGCAGCACCTCTGGTACCTGCAGGCCCGCGGTATCCCCGAGGCTGAAGCCCGCCGCCTGGTCGTCCGTGGCTTCCTCAACGAGATCATTCAGCAGATCCGCATCCCTGAGCTTGAAGAACAGCTCACCGAAGCGCTCGAAGCTGAACTCGCGATTTCCAACAACTAAGCTTTACCTTTTACAGGAGAAATAAACTATGGCAACCCTTGAAATCAAGGACCTCCACGTCTCCGTTATCCTGGACGACGAAAACACCAAGCCCATCCTCAAGGGCGTCAACATCACCATCAACTCCGGTGAAATCCACGCCATCATGGGCCCCAACGGCTCCGGCAAGTCAACCCTGGCAGCAACCATTGCTGGCCACCCCAAGTACCAGGTAGACTCCGGCCAGATCCTGCTCGACGGTGAAGACGTCACCGAAATGTCCGTCGACGAGCGTGCCCGCGCCGGCCTCTTCTTGGCCATGCAGTACCCCGTTGAAATCCCCGGCGTGACCATGAGCAACTTCCTGCGCTCAGCCAAGACCGCTGTGGACGGCGAAGCCCCCGCCCTGCGTACCTGGACCAAGGACGTCAAGGCAGCTATGGAGAATCTCTCCATCGACCCCGCCTTCATCTCTCGTAACGTCAACGAGGGCTTCTCCGGCGGTGAGAAGAAGCGCCACGAAATCCTGCAGCTGGAACTGCTCAAGCCCAAGTTCGGTATCCTCGATGAGACCGACTCCGGCCTGGACGTCGACGCCCTCAAGGTTGTTTCTGAAGGCGTTAACCGCGCCCACCAGGCCAACGACATGGGCGTCATGCTGATTACCCACTACACCCGCATCCTGCGCTACATCAAGCCCGAATTCGTTCACGTCTTCGTGGACGGCAAGATGGTAGACCAGGGTGGCCCCGAGCTCGCAGACCGTCTTGAAGAAGAAGGCTACGAGAGCTACCTGGCAGCCAAGTAAGGCCTGCTACTCCTTTAGAAAGGAAGGTGCATCATGGCAGAAGCACCCGCTGGTGCCCCCAGCCAAGAGGCCATTGAAGAAGCCCTGATGAACGTCATCGACCCCGAACTGGGTGTCAATATCGTTGATCTTGGCCTGCTCTACGGTATGCGGTGGAATGACGAGGGCGCTCTCGTGCTTGACATGACCCTGACCACCGCCGCCTGCCCCCTGCAGGACGTCATCGAGGAACAGGTTCAGCAGAACCTGGAAAGCATGATTGACGAATGGCATGTGAACTGGGTTTGGATGCCCCCGTGGGGCCCTGAACGCATTACCGAAGACGGCCGCGACCAAATGCGAGCGCTGGGCTTCAATATCTAACTCAGGTAGTTAGGTCAGGACGCCGCCTACCCGCTTTCCTGCCTCCGGGCAGATGGCCGGGTGGGCGGCGTCCTGCGTCATAAAAGGTTGAAACGTACCCTTAAGGTGCTTACAACCACAAGGAATTGCAGGCTGGGATTATTCTATTAATAGCCTGCTTGTTTTAGACTAGTTAGGATCACTCATCAGGGGGTCAGGTACCTCTGCCTGCTCCAATCGCACACATTTGAGGAATATATGAATAAGGAAAATCCTTCGGCTGGGGAGTCGAAGCAGTCAACCGCGCGTCATTTCTTGGCAGCGGTGGGCTCTCAGTTTAAGCAGCCCTTCTCCTGGCGTAAGCCCAATACCGTCACCAAGGTGGGTGTCGGTGCTCTGGCTCTTGCTACCGCTGTAGCTGTTCTGCCCGGCGCAACGGCCTCAGGCGAGTACGTTCCTGACGGTCTGACCAGCCAGACGGCAGCTGCTTCCTGCTACGAAATTAAGCTTAATGATCCTGCCTCTAAGTCTGGCACTTACTGGCTGTGGACCCCTGAGATGGACGCACCTGCCCAGTTCTACTGCGACCAGGAAACCCACGAGGGTGGCTGGGTGCTCATTGGCCGTGGCCGTGAAGGCTGGACCGAAGACTACGCGGGCAAGGGTAACCCTGCGGAGCTGGCCCAGAACCCTGACGGTACCGATGCTTTCAGCCCTGTTCAGTTGCCCGCCAAGACCGTCGATGCTCTCATGGGTCACCTCAACCTGCAGACCATGCAGGAGGGCACCATGGTCCGACGAGCTGGGGATAACTCGGGTAGCTCTATGCAGAACGTTTACCTGCGGGCTTCTAAGGTTCAGGACTGGACCTGGGCCCTGTCTGCTACCCTCAAGTACGACTTTGTTTCTTATGACAACCCGTCCAACGGTTCTATGGGCGCTGATGCCAACCAGAACGGGGTAGATGGCCGAATCAATAGCCTGGATAACCGCTACAACAACATCAACTTTGTTGGCACCAAGAACCAGGCCTGGAAGATTGGCTTCTCCTACGGTTCAGGGGTTACCGGCAGCAACTCACCGACCAGTTACCTCTGGTCTGCTACCAACGGTGGCAGCAATGCCCTGCCCTTCTCCCAGGTCTTGATTAAGCCCCGACTGACCCAGGATGATTTCAAGCTGGAGGACATCGCCGATAGTGGCCTGCCCGGCTCCACCCAGCGGGCTCTGCCTGCTAGCTTCTCCTCGCGCGTCACCTGGCGCACCGCTGCCCAGACCGCAACCGGTAAGACCGGCGAGCTGAACACCTTTGTTCAGGCCATTACCCAGGTCGGCAACACCGTCTTCACCGGTGGTGACTTCGCCTGGGTTGAAAACGCCCAGACCGGTGAAAAGGTTGAGCAGAAGTTCCTGGCTGGTTACGATGTGAACTCCGGCGAACTCGTCCGCTCCTTCATGCCTACCTTCAACGGCCAGATTAAGGCCCTGGCGGAACTGCCCGGCGGCCTGCTGGGCGTTGGCGGCGAATTCTCCGAGGTCAACGGTGAAAAGGTCAATGGCTTTGTCGTCCTGAACCCCGCAACCGGCCAGATTGATAAGTCTCTGGGCTGGGACGTTGTCAACCGCAACTCAGGCGGCGTTCCTGTCGTCAAGACCATCGCAGTAGATGGCGATTATGTCTACATCGGTGGCTCCTTCACCCACGTCAAGGGCAAGACCTCCGCAACCTATGCCTACTCCAAGAACGCAGCCCGCTTCCTGATCTCTAACAAGTCAGTGGACTGGAAGTGGCGGCCCATCACCAACGGCACCGTCAACGGTATTTCCCCGTCAGACAACGGTGTTGCTCTTGGTGGCTACTTCACCACCGTCACCGATAATAAGCGAGCCTGGAAGCTGGCCTACCTAAACACCACCGACGGTAAGGTTGCCCAGGACTGGACCTGGAAGCTCTCCTACCGTGACTGGGCCCCGCAGCAGAGCGACGGCTTCCAGTTCGATGTTCAGACCACCAATTCATCCGTGTGGGCAGGCGGTGCTGAGCACATGGTTGCCCAGTACGATAAGAACAACGTCAGCCGTCGTCTGACCTCCACCCTGACTCATGGTGGCGGTGACTACCAGGATCTGCAGCTGAACAACGGCGTGCTCTACGCTGCCTGCCACTGTGGCGACTGGGCCTACAACGGGGCACAGAACTACGTTGGCTCCTGGAACGACTCTACCTTCACTGACGTCCAGGCTGTCCGCCTGCTCATGGCTTATGACGCAGAAACCGGCCAGTTCCTCAAGGACTTCAGCCCTAACCTGCGCGGTGCCCGTGGCCACGGTGTCTGGGCCTCCTTCGTCGATTCAACCGGAACCCTCTGGGCCGGTGGCGACATCACTTCATCACTGGGCTACAACGGGGTGCAGAAGACCGTAGGCTTTGCCCGCTTTGCTCCGCGTGACGTCACCGCCCCGGCAACTGCTTCGAACCTGGCCGTCACCACCGACGGTAAGACTGATACCCTTTCTTGGACCGGCGTGTCTGAACGCGGTGTCACCTACCAGATCCTGCGGAACAACCGGGTTATCGCTTCAACAGCTAGCACCACCCTGACCCTGCCCTCAACCGAGGACGCCCGCTACTTCGTGCGCGTCGCTGACGCCAACGGCAACTACTCAGCAACCACCCCGGTTGCCACTGCCCCCAAGGTCAGCGAACCTGCCCCTGAAGAACCGGTAGAAGAGGCCCCTGTAGAAGAGGCCCCGGTAGAGGCTCCCGTTGAGGAAGCCCCCGTAGAGCAGCCCCAGCCGGACACCCCGGTAGAGGCCCCTGCTGAGGGCGAACCTGCTGACCAGGCTAACGAACCTGCTGCTCCTGTCGAAGACCAGCCTGCTGACCCTGCCCCGGCGGAGGAAGCCCCGGTTGAGATCGTTGACCAGGAAGAAGCAGCTGAGGTAGCAGCAGTACCTGTCGAGCAGAAAATCGCTGATAACCCGGCAAACGGCGTAGCCTTCATGAACCCTGCCCCGATTGCCCCGATTGCCCAGCCGGCACCCGGTGCCCAGCAGGTTATCTTCTCTGGGGACGCCTGGAACATTGCTTTTGGCCTTGACCCCTGGAAGGGCCTGGATCGCACCTGGCGTCAGACCGACTACAAGTACAACACTGCCACCTGGTACAAGACCTACTCTTCTGTAGGTTGGGGTCAGCCTGAGCTGCAGACCTCCTACCAGTTCAATGCCCGCAACCAGCCCAAGTCTATGATGCTGCGCAAGGAACTGGACCTGTCCCTGGCTCCTGGTCAGAACCTCGTCCTGACCACCTATGTGGATGACGGCATGATGCTCTGGGTCAATGGTAAGCAGTACACCCGTCAGAACCTCCTGCTGGGGGCCACCCCCGCCTACACCGCAACCCGCGCTGTAGACTTCGGTGTTGCCCGTAAGACCCCTCTGGTCATTTCGATTCCCGCGCATGAACTGCGTCAGGGTAAGAACTCCATTGCGGTCATGGTGAACTCCAACTACGCAGGAGCCCCCACCAGCTTCGATATGATTGGTGAAATCCGCTAAACCTAGCACTGAAAACTCCCCGGTAACAGATGGGCCTCATCTGCTGCCGGGGAGTTTTTCTGTGCAGGAAAAATACTGGTATTGGGCGCTGGCCTGCAGGACTAGGGCGTTGTTACGGAAATGGAAGTAGGTTCGCTGCTACGTTAGAGCGCAGCGGAGCCTACCGCCGCCATAGCCGCCCCCACCCGCGCGAGCGGGCTTCAGCGTCCTGAATCTGCCGGGTCAACAAAGCAACCCGCTCAGCCTCTAACTCCAACCTCAGCTCGGCCTTCTCCCGCTCAGACCTCTCCCGCTGCGCTTCGAGCAGGGCGAGGGTGTGCTCGCTCTTGGTCACCACATTGAGCGGGCTGCGCTCGCGGTAGCCGGCTAGCAGGGGCTCGCCCAGATAGGCGTCGGTGCGCTCGATGTTCAGCGTGATGGCCTTAGGGGTTGCCTCTAAAACGCAGTCGGCGGGCAGAATAGAGCGAAATTCAATCATCTCTTCTTTCTGGGTCTTGTTAAAGGTGCCGGTTGCCTCCCAGGCAGAGCGCAGGACGGACGCTACCTCGGGGCTGTGCGCGCTGAAGGCTAGGGCGTCCTTGGCGTGGGCCTGGTGGATGGTGTCTGTGATGATGCCACGGGCGATTTCGTCGCGGTAGCTGTATGGGGTGAACATTTTGGCGGGAAAGGCCGTTTCTAGCCCAAAGCGGGCCAGGGTTTCTTGCAGAATCTCGGCGGTGAGCCAGACCCAGTTGCGTGAAAAACGCTGAATCTCGTGGGCGGTCAGGTGGTCGAGCCGCTGGCTGAGGGTGTAGACCACGTGGCGGTAGAGGTTGTTGTTGACCGACCCCGCCAGGGAGGTGAAATTATAGACCTGCTGGTCAGTGGGCTTGTAGTCGCTGGTAATAGAAATGTACCAGACGCGTTTTTTGATGGCTTCTTGCAGCACAGCCCCGTCGGCGTTTGAGGTCAGAATGATGGTTCCCTGCGGGCCCTCAAACCCGTTGGAGCGCAGGTTGGCCCAGTGCTTGATTTTGCCCTGCACCGTTGCCCCGTTCAGGAACTGGGTACCCACCTCGTCGATGATGAGGGGCGAGACTTCGCCCGATTCCATGTAGCTGTTCATATAGTTGATGGACCCGGTTTTAGAGCCGTAGGTGGTTTTGAGCAGTTCTTCAGCCAGTAGGGGAGAGCAGTCACCGATGAAGGGCTTGAGGTAGTCGTCAACCATGGTGGTTTTACCCGATGACCCAGACCCCAAGATAGCCAGGAGAACGGGGATTTTGTCGGGATTTTCGCCGGTTTCCATAACCAGGTGGCGGATGCGCCAGAGCACCGGGGCCGTCATGGCAAAGAGGAAGGCACTCAGGGCCTGGTGGGATTCATCGCGCATCTTGTTGTCCCGATAGGAGAGCACGATATCGACGAAGGTTGAGGCGTCGCGGGCTGTTACCTCTGCATCGGTGAGCGGGGTAAGTTCCTTCCCCTCGTGGTTGATGAGCAGGGTGCCGTCGTCGGTGGCAACCCAGCGGGGTTGCGCACCCGTGATAGGGCTGGCGTCCGCCGGGGCGACCTGCCTTTGTCTGAGGTGCACGGTCTGCAGGGCCTTGGTCGCGGCGGCAGGGGTGCGCGTTTTACCGGCGGGGGTGTAAGTGGCTTTGAGAGTGTGCAGGACGACGGGGTCACCCAGCTGGTAAGTTGTGGTCACACTTTCGGGGGTAGCTGTATCAGATTTTTCCTCGCGCAGGAGCTGGCCGATGGTTTCGCGGTGTTCGGTGGGTAGGAGTTTGGCGTCCTTGATGATGCGGGTATCGATGATGCTGGTGCGCTGCTCAGCGGTGCCGGCCTGACGGAATTCCTGCACGGTGCTGCGGTCGAGATAGTCGGTGGCTTCGACCTCGAAGTTTTGGGTGAAGAGTTCGGTGTATTCGCGCAGGTAGGCGGTGTCGTCGGAGCTGTCGAAGCGACCCCGGTAGAGGGTGTTGTGCTCGTGATTCTGGGTCATGGCTGCCCGGGTGAGGTTCATGGACCCGGTGAAAATCGCAAACTCGTCGGCCGATGTGAGGATGAAGTACTTGGAGTGAAAGAGCTTATCGGCGTTGTATTTGAGGTGCACGCGGCCGCTTTCGAGGGCGTCGAGCAGGGGCTCGCTAGCGGTTTCTAGTTCGCGGACGCGCCGGGTTGGGTCGAAGATTTGCCGCAGCAGGCTGCCGGTTTTGGCTTCTTCAAGACCCAGAATCAGCTTGACCTGCTCGAACCTCTGGCTGAGCTGGTCAATCGTAGTGAAGGAGGAGACGAAGCTGACCCCGTGAAACTCTGTGTAACCTGCCGTGAGCTCCCAGAAGTCCGGCTCGTAAAGCATGGTGCGGGTGTTGAGATCGAAGACGGTGAGCATGAGTATGCCTTTCAGCTAGTGGGCGGGGTGTGTGGTTTACCCAGTAGCATGACAGGCTATTTTGAACAGGGTGCAAATGGCGGCAAGATGGCGAGAAGATGTCTGGTAAATGAATAATGAAAACTTTTAGTCGCCGGTTTTCTGCACATTGCGGCGAAATCAAGCGAGCGTGCGTCATATCGCTGAGTGTGCGCATGGCCTGTGCACGCTCAACGATATGACGCACGCTCGGTTAGGGAAGAGGCGGTTGTTAGTCCCAGCTGGGGTTGGCCAGGTCTACTCCGGCACGTTCAGCCTCTGCCTCGATAGCGTCGGCCAGCCACTGGGCTAGGCCCGGCTGCTGGGACTCGTAGTAGCTAGTAAACCGCTCATCGGTAATATAACCGCGTGAGATGAGGTAATGCTTGGCGGGGGTGACGGGGAAGAACTCGCTCAGCAGCTGACGGTGGGCGTGGACGAGTTCTCCCGCCTCGGCGCTGTCCGTCGGCAGGTTGCGGCGCACGGCGTCCGCTAGTTTGCTGTCGATGTCTGCGAAGCGTTCCTTGCTGGCAACCCAATCGGCCTGGCTCCAGCCTGCGGTGCGCTGCTGGCTGATAGCCCAGTCGTCCGTGCCGGCGTAGCGTTCCTCAGCTTCTGCCTGGTAATTGGCGAAGTAAGCATCGCCGAGAACTTCGCCAATGTCAGTGAGGGAGAGTTTCTGGTGGGCCATAGAGTTTTCCATAAAAGTGTCTTATTCCTTCAATCAGCCAAAATAGTTATTGGTTGGTATAGCGAGCTGGATGAGTCCGTTTTCTATTTTTTATAGACTTCTCGCCGGTGACCGATTGTTAGAACCAAGATAATGAGCCGGCCTTCTTCGACAGCGTAGATTACCCTGTAGTTGCCAACTCTAAGCCTGAGTTCGCCATCTCCTCCAACTATTTTCTTGATCCCTGGCGGGTATGGGTTTGAGGCAAGCTCTTGGATTTTCTTGGCAATGCGGGTCTGATCGTTTTTATTGATTTTGCGCAGTTCTTTTGCTGCAGAAGGTTTGAAGGTAACTGAGTAGTTAGCTGTCATGAGAACTTAATGCCGAGCTCATCCATGAGCTGGTCAAAGGGGATTTCGTCTTCTTCTTGGCGGGCTTGACGGGCTTTAGCAGCATCAAGTTTGTCTTCGAGTGCTTCGAGTGCTTGATCGAAAAAGACGGGGGAGACAAGGACGGCTCGGCGGCGGCCTCTGCTTTCGATAGCAACGGGCTCTCGCTGCACTTCATCAAAGTAGTGGCCGAGGTTCTGGCGAAATTCTGCTGTTCCAGTGGTTGTAGTCATGTACTAAATGTACATTACGTACAGGGTAAGGGCTATAGTTGAGCAGATTATTTCTCGACCCTTGATTGTAGCCCTACCTAGGGTTTGGGTTATTAGGGTATTTCTTCGACATTTCCAGGTCGCCCGCCCCCAGCTTGCGGTGAGCTGCTGGCTGATGGCCCAGTCATCTGTGCCGGTGTAGCATTCCTCAGCCACAGTATGTCTTGATGTAGCAAGAGACTAGAAGAGTGAGGGATGAGGTTATTCCTATCGCATAACTTCGGGTTTTGTGCAATAATTTGAGGAGTCAATATCTTACCGATAGGAGCGGTGTCTTGTCTCTGAACGCGTTTGCCCCTAAGCCAACTGTAATTATTGAGCCTAGTGAAGCTCCTGAATTTTTGGCCAAGTTTGGCATTGATATTGCTGATATTCAGGAAGGCTTAGAAGCTGGGGAGCAGGCGGCAGGTAATACCCGGTCATCGGCTCCTGTAACAGCGGCAGGAACCCGCCGGTGGTTTGACACGACAGAGGTAATCCGCGATCACCTCATGGTGAAGAGTGGTTGGAAGCTTGCTAACCCAAAGGGACGCCCGCTTTCCATTCATCCATTAGGAAAGCATACTCTAGGCATTCTTGGCGGTGACGTTAACACCGGTATTCTTGACCCTGATGTGGTTCCGAAAGCTAATCGGAAGAAGGGGCCCGCTACGGGTGAGTCGGTGAACGCTAACCAGCCTGCATTGTTTTATCTCGATGGACCTTCTGACGAAACGGTTCGAGAAGCTGTTGCTGGAGTTCCTTCGGAGGGGCATTGGTTCTTGCTCTATTATCGGGACGTAGAGGAAATTCGTTGCGAGATTTCCCTGCCTTACCCTGAATTCGACGGTGGTCAGTTCCATAGGTGGCAGTACCGGGTTATTCTTCCTGCGATAGATAAATCTGCTATTGACCGTAGCAAAATTCCTGATATTGGTGGCGGAGACGTTGAGTTCCAGATTGCATAGCAGTTACCCTGAGCGTGTTGCCCTCGCCCGTAAACGGCGGGGGCATACCCGTGTGTCTTTGGCACAGGAGCTAGGAGTGACTGACCGTACTACTCAAAAATATGAAAAAGAGGGCGCCCCTGATTCTGCGGTCAGTCAGTTGGCTCATGTTCTTGGGTACCCGGTTGAGTACTTTGCACGCCAGCCACAGGTAGCGCTTGAGGTTGACGGTGTAAATTTTAGGGCTGGTCGTGCGGCTACTCGCAGTGCGCGTGACTCTGCCATTGCAGCTGGCGTTACCGGTATTGAGGTCATGCAGTGGGTGGAAGATAAGTTCACCCTACCTTCAATTGTCATGCCTTCATTTGAGGGGATAGCCCCAAGGGTAGCTGCTCAGTTGCTTCGTGAAGAGTGGGGGCTAGGTACTAAGCCCCTACCGAATTTGGTGCAGTTGTGCGAGTCGCGGGGTATTAGTGTGATGGTGCTTCCAGACGCTGCCATGCAGGTTGATGCTTTCTCGCTCTGGTATGAGGGTAAGCCCTTTATTTTTATTGCTCGGCAGAAGACGCCTGAGCGTGCCAGGTTCGATATTGCTCATGAGCTGGGCCATCTTGTGCTGCACCGGTTTGCTCCTGTTGATGATTCTTCGGCTGTGCAGGAGCGCGAGGCGGATGAGTTCGCGTCTGCTCTATTAATGCCTGAGTCGCTGTTGGCTGAGTATCTTCCTCAGAATGCTTCGGTGGACGACCTTGTAGAAGCTAAGTACATTTTTCAGGTATCTGCCTTTGCCTTAGCAACTTCTTTACATAAGTGTGGGCGGATGACTGATTGGATTTACCGCAAGGTGTGTATTGAGCTAACACGCCGGGGGTATAGGGACGGTGAGCCTGAGGGCATGGGAGTCTTTGAACAGTCCAGGCTTTTCCCGCAGGTCTTCGCTGCTGATAAGGGCGGTGCTGTGACGGCTGAGCGTATTGCTGTTGATCTTGCGGTGCCGGTTGACGATGTGCTGACTTTGACGTTTAGTACTCGTCTGCGACTTGTGCAGGGGGAAGGCAAGGTCGAAAAACATGGTGAGAGCGGACGCCCGGCCCTGCGGGTAGTACGATGAGCCGTAACCACAAACTTGTCAGATTATTGCCGCTACAACACTTGAGGGTGGTTCGCTGGCTGAGCCTATGGCCACTGTTTTCCCTGGATACTAGCGCTCAATGTTGAGGACCGTGAACTGATAGATGCGGCCCGGGCTACTTTTGCTACCAACCAGCCGAAACTTTGTTGGTAGAAGCAAAGTGCTGGTTTAAATTCACATTTAGAAAATTTGAAGCACGGACAGCTATTTAGGGTATTTAAATTTTGATAATTGCCTTACTATGCTAATTGAAGATAAGCTATTCTGTTTGCTTGGTATTAGAGGTTGTCTATCTAAAAATTATATGCATTTCAGACTTGCCGTATCTATGCGAATATCTAAATTTTTTAACAATCCAGATTGGTTCTTGCGACGATGGACTAAACCGGTGAATTTGCGGCGGTTTAAAATATAAATGCCAACATGGCACCAAAGACTAGTCTTCACTTTTCCTGTCAAATATTTCATAAGTATTTAGGAGCTGAGTTAGTGATATGGTGAAAAGGCAGAATATTTTTGAAAAAATAAATACTATTACAGAAATAAATACAGCGGATATTATAAGTAAAATTGACTCAGGCCAGTTAAAGCTTTCGAATATTTGGAAAATTGTAACCTTATTGTCGCTTGTAGGAATAAATTTGAGTATGACGGAAAAAGTTACACCCGATAGAGAGAGGAAAGAGCAATATAAAATATGATGAACTACCTCATCTGCCATGCTAATGTATAGTGTATGCCTTGGGTTAAAGTTACTAAGTGTTGCTCGCCAGCCGGAAACAGTCCCAAAAACAGCGAGGAGGGAAGTTGCTAGCAGTGTAAATATCATGATGAACGAATCCTCAACTGGCGGCCTGCCGAATAATAACACCAATAAGCAGCTCATCACACTAGAAATTAATGATATTATTTTAATGCATTTTATTGTTCTCTCGTCGGGCTTATTTTGATAAATATCTTTTTTATTTTTCCTTATTATTATTCTTTGACTGCTGGATTTGGAAATTCTTGTGAAATCTAGTCTAGGATTTTTTATCATTTTGCGCATCCGTCAAATTGTTGGTAAGGTGACTAATTTCTGGGATAGAAAAAGGATCTCGCAATTCATCAATAAACTGATTCATTTTCGGAATAATTACATCGTACCAGTGGTTTATACTTGGATGTTTGGTGGATATGTCGTAACTGAATGATTGCCCAAGTAATTCTTCGACGGTAAAAACTTTTTGATTAATTAGAAACCTAACTTCGTCAATATCATTAAGCACTTCTGTTGAAGAAAAGATGTCGCTTCCAAACGAAAAGAACGCCATGTCTTGTAGCGGGTCAGATTCCTCATCGCGCCACCTAGAAATTTTTTCCCAGAATGACTGTTTCGTTTCCTGATCAAAATTAACCGAAAGCTGAAGATTGATAAATTTTGGATCCAAAGTACCGTCAGTCTGAGGACTGTTCCCCCTGAATTCTACTTTTAGGTTTTTTGAATCTTCTATAAAGCTTTTTATATATTCAGTATCAACAACTTGTTTAAGTATGAAATTAATTTTTTTCCCGTTACTTGTGAATTCAGGAGAGTAAGTTTCAAAATAGTCTAATAGTCTTTTTCGTGCATCAACATTTCCATCTGCCTCAAAAATGAAGAAAAGTTGATTAGAATCAGAATTTGGTAGAATTATTGAAACGTACCTATCGGATTCTGCAGACTTGTCAGATAATTTGTCGTCTTCACCGCTCACTCCTCGCGCATGGGAATACTTCCCGAAGGAGCCTACCCCGCATTCGATGTGAATTAAATCATTGATGATATCAGTCCTGAGTAGGGTCATTGTTTTCTTATCGTAGTTATCTCTCAGGTATAGATCATCATTTAGTCCTAAATTTTCAGTGTTTTCATCCAAAATACAGAGGGTTTTTAGCATTCCCTTCAAAGTTTTCATTATTTCATGCCTGGCATTAGAGGTTGGGCTCAGGTTTATTTTATGATTATCCTCAGGCTTTCCATAAAAAGCAAGTGCTTCAAAGATTTTAAATTTTATCATTTAGAAACTCCTAAAATAATTTTTGTAAAATTCTGTTGACTGATTATCGTTGGAACTGGAATTTTTAGGTTATTAAGTGTTTTTTGTGAAAGTTCTTTGAATGTAGCTCCTACCCCTAAATTATGCAGAATCTTTGTGTTAAGCTTAAGCCAGAAATAGAGGTAAAGTGGTTCAATCTCAGGGCTGGGAATGAGACTTTTGAAACCCTGGTTAGTCGCCATTGGTACTGTATTGATAGCGACGAGTCCGATAGGGGCTCGTGACGATAGTAAGACGCTCCCAGCAGGGAGAATTTGAGCTGAGCAAGAAGCAAGTCCCGCCTCAGTCAAAGTCCTCTCGGTTTTCCCGATATAAATTCCATCAAGTTTGCTTAGTTCGGCAGGAGTAACCCAGTTAACCTTGCCACCCCAGAACCCTTCATTTGAGGTTTTTGGTGTAGCACCAGACACGACCGTTGCGACCTCGCCTAAAAGCTTCGTAGGCCAATCTTTACCTGTAAACATCTCGTGAAACAGCGCAACCTGAAACTCATCAAAAAGCTCCTGCTGGCGCTCACGCTTCTGAGCAATCATTGACTGAAGGTCGCGAATCTCAACCTGCTTTACCTGCTCTTCCAGGGGAGGAAGGTCGAGCTTAATATTCTCCACTGTCTTTTTGGATAGCTCCTTGAACGTCGCACCTACTCCAAGAGATTGTAGATACTCTTTATGGTCCATAAGCCAGTAATACAAAAATTTTGGCAAGATCTGGTCACCAGGAATCAGGCTTTTAAAACCCTGGTTAGTTGCCATCGGAACAGTATTGATAGCAATGTGACCGATGGGGGCTCTTGAACTCAATAACACAGAGTTCTCTGGAAGCAAGTTTGTAGCACAGCTAT
>NZ_JBLKPV010000007.1:0-174956 GCF_049068285.1 Rothia nasimurium
ATTGAAACCAGCCTCAGTAATTCTTCGTGGAGTCTCAGAGATATATGCGCCTGAAAGCTTACTTAAATCAGCAGGGGTTACCCAATTTATATCCCCATCCCAATACTCTTCAACTGAAGTTTTGGGGGTAGCACCAGACACAACCTGGCAGACATCACCGAGCCTGACCGTCTTTGTCTCGCTCACAGCCCCATCACCTTCTTCAGCTGCTCGATGTGCTCGCCAATTTCTCGTTGGGTCTGCTCCAGCTCCGCAATAATCTCCTCAGGGGAGCGATAGGCCACCTCTTCAAAAACCAGCTCCTTATAGCGGTTAATAGAGAGATCATAGCCCTGCTCCACAATCTCACTCTTAGGAACAGTAAAAGACTTCTCCGTGCGGGCCCGCTCACGCTCAGCCCCATCACGCTCAGCCCAGCGCTTCAAAACCTCCGGCAGGTCATTAGCCTCAACCGGGTTCCGCTTATCATCCAGACTGAACCCATCAGCCTCAACATCAAAGAACCACACCTCATCAGTGCCACCCGAATTCGTCTTCGTGAAGAACAAAATCGCGGTTGACACACCTGCATAAGGCTTAAAGACACCCGAAGGCAACTTAACCACAGCATCCAGCTTCTGGTCCTCAACTAGGGCGCGGCGAACGTCCTTATGCGCCTTCGACGACCCAAACAAAACACCATCCGGCACAATCACCGCAGCCCGCCCGCCAGGCTTCAACAACTTCAAAAACAGGGCCAAAAACAGCAACTCAGTCTTCTTGGTCTTAGCAACCTTCAACAAATCCTGGCTTGTCGCCTCATAATCCAAGCTCCCCGCAAACGGCGGATTCGCCAGAATCAAAGAGTACTTCTCGGCGTCCTCACTGGCACCCTCACTCAAAGAATCACGGTAGCGAATATCAGGGTTATTCACCCCGTGCAACATCATATTCATCGACCCAATACGCAACATGGTCGAATCAAAGTCATACCCGTGGAACATACCCCCATGGAAATGCTCCCGGTGCTTCGCACTCGTAAACGGGTCACGATTCTCACGCACCCACTCAGCAGCCGCCACCAAAAAACCAGCCGTACCGCAGGCAGGGTCCACAATGACGTCCTCAACATCAGGGGCCATCATCGCCACCATCAACTCAATAATGTGACGCGGAGTGCGGAACTGGCCATTACGACCCGCAACCGACAAGTGCGACAGCAGGTACTCATACAAGTCGCCACTCGTATCAAGATCATCAAGTGTAATAGCATCAAGCTGGTCAACAACCTTAGCCAACAGGGCAGGGGTAGGAACCTTAAAAGTAGCGTCCTTCATATGCTGGGTGTAGGTAGACTCCTCACCACCCAGCTGAGCCCCAAGATTACGCAAGAACGGAAACACACCCGAGGTCATCACATCGAACATGACCTGCGGGTCCTGATTCTTAAAATTCTGCCACCGCAACAGCTCCTGACCCTCACCGAACACCGGGTTCTCCAGCGGGCGGCCAGTCAACCGGGCCTGCTTCTCAGCACGAGTCTGCGCATCATCCAAACGACGAATAAACAGCAAATAAGTCAGCTGCTCAATAACCTCTAGCGGGTTAGAAATACCGCCCGAATAGAAGTCATTCCAAATACGATCAATACGCGATTTAGTCTCGCCCGAGATTGCAATAGCCATAGCTCTAAGTATATGGGGTCACCAGCCCCTACACTCTACTAAGCCACCTCGGCCGTAGCCCTGATACGGTTGAGAATTGAAACAATCTCAAAGGCGTCATCGTCCCCGAACATCTCAAGCGGGTCACCCAAACTCACATAGGGGTCCTCATAGAGACGCGACGGGTCAACCGTGCCATTCTCACTCAGCTCATCCACAATGCGCTGCACAAACCGAATCTGCGTCGCCGAATACCGTGACTCATCCAAAAAGACCGCAAAAGCTGCCCGGGCCTCGTCCTGGCTCAAACCCACCAGCGAGCGCACAAACACACCCAGACCCCCGGACTCACGCGCCACCTGCACATTTGCCGGCCCGCCAATACCCGAAGCGTCGATCAAATCAGCCAGAGCAGCAAAATCCTCGTCCGTTAGCTGCTTACCGCGAAGAACCTTCTGCACGGCAACCGCATCCAGGTGCTCGCGCAGGTACTCCTGCATTTTCTGCTCAAACCGCTCCTGGTTCATGCCCACCTGGGTGCGCACTACCTCGACCTCTACCGGGTCGATAAGCTCGTCCTGAAAATTGGTGTAGACAATCTTCTTCTGGCCCTTATCAAGCAGATGGGTGACACCGCGCAGCTTCTTGCGCATGAACTCCAGCAGGGCAGGGGAGACATCCACCCACCAGTCATCTGCGGCCAGCTGCTCCAGGTGGGGCAGGACGGCCGCGATGGCAGGAACCGCTGCCTTAGTCAGCAGGTCCTCGGCGAGGGTCTGGGCCACCTCTTTGGCACGGGCCAGCGCGGCAGAATCACCGGTGAGGGTAGACAGCTGGGCCCCGAGCATGAGCAGGTCAAACTGCTTGGCCTCCAGGGTTCCTTCAACCGGCACAGTGGAGGCAACAGCCCCCAAGCTCAGCGCCAACTCGGCCTCCGCCTCAGAAAGCTGCGCCCAGGCGTCCGCGGATGCAAAGTGCTCCACTGCAGCCCGGTGGGGGCGCACCAGCACATTGCCTATATCGAACCTGCCCACAAAGGCAGCCAGATCAGAGCGCACAGCCACCGCGTAATCGTCCCCAGCACTCACGGTGCCAGAGCCCACCAGGGCCCGGGCCAGCCTCACCCGGGTTTCAAACACCCGCTGAGAGACAGGCTTAGCTAGCTGACCCTCAGAGCCGGGCAGATCCTGGCTGAAATACTCCAGGTTCTGGCAGAAATCGAAGACCAAAAAGTCCGTCTTATCGGCCCCGGGGCCAAAAATATCGGGAGCCAGGCGGGTGCCGCGCCCCAGCATCTGCCAGAACTTGGTCTTGGCCCGTACCAGCTTGAAAAAGACCAGGTTCAGAATCTCAGGCACATCAATGCCGGTATCGAGCATATCCACACTAATGGCAATGCGGGGTAGAGACTCCGGCTCAGAGAACTTCTCAATCGCCGACTCAGCCGCATACGTGCGGTTAGTAATCACCTGGGCATAGGAGCCGCCATAACCGGGGAAGAGCGCGTTAAACCGCTCATAGATAAAATCAGCGTGGGCCTGGTTCTTAGCAAAAATAATGGTCTTACCTAGCAACTCACCGTCAGCTACCCGGTAGCCGTGCTCCATGAGCGTGGTCAGTACCTTATCGACCGTATCGGCGTTGAAAAGAAAGCGGTTCAGGGCCTCGCTCGTAATCTCATCGGGCACAGAATCGCCCCAGTCAGCAGACTCCCACTGCTCCTGCTCAGCCTCACTGAGCTGGTCATAGCGGATACCCTCGCGCAAGAAACGGGTGCCCACGCTAAAGCCCCGGGCAGGAACCAGGTAACCATTGCTCACCGCCTGATCGAGAGTATAGGCGTCGGTTGGCACGCCGGCTTCTAGGTCAAAGAGGGCATAGGTGTTGAAATCAACCTCGTCTTTAGGGGTAGCGGTCAGCCCCACCAGCAGGGCGTCAAAGTACTCAAAAATCGCCTTGTACTTGGCATAGACCGACCGGTGAGCCTCATCGATCACAATCAAATCGAAGTAACCGGGGCCGAATTCGCGCAGAGTGGCCTCGCCCTCAGCCCGGGTGCGGTTAATGATGTTCAGCATGGTGGGGTAGGTGCTGGCATAGACCCGGCCATTGGCCTGCTTATCTTCCACCAGATTCACCGTAGCCAGGTTCGGCAGATGGGTTTTAAAAGCCTTAACCGCCTGATTCACCAGGGCGGTGCGGTCAGCCAGGAACAGGACGCGCTTGACCCACCCGGCGCGTGAAAGCAGGTCCACCAGCGCGATGGTTGTGCGGGTCTTACCCGAACCGGTCGCCATCACCAGCAGGGCTTTACGACGCCGGGCATCAAAAGCCTCAGCCACCGAAGCAACAGCCCGCAGCTGATAGTCGCGCCCCGCAATCTCAGTATTCACCTGCTGACCGCTCAACTGCTGGCGGCTGGTCCTGCGCTCAATCAAAAGGGCCAGCTCATCTTCGGTGAGGAAACCCTGCACCTCACGCGGCGGGTAACCGGCAGCGTCATCCCACAGGTAGTGGGTATAGCCGTTGGTATAGAAAATAACCGGGCGGACGCCGGTCGCCGCCTGGAGCGCGTCTGCATAGGCCTTTGCCTGGTCGCGGCCAACATCCACCGACTCCCGCGCCCGCTTGGCCTCAACCAAGCCGAGGGGGCGGCCGTCCCTACCCCACAGCACGTAATCAACCCGGCCCGACCCACTGGGGGTGGGCAGACCCGTCACCGGGTACTCACGGTCCCGCGTATTGGCAAGGGGCCAGCCAGCCTCACCCAGGAGCAGGTCGATGAAGTAGTCGCGGGTTTCAGCCTCGTTATAGTCATGGGTGTCGGGCAGGGGCCTAGCCGCCTGGGCTTCAGCTAACTGAGCGCGAAGACGCTCAAGCTCGGCGTCCATAGCGTCAACCCGTGCCTGGTGCTCAGCAGCAAGTCTCTCCAGCTCAGCCGTGCGTTCGGCCTCAGCCTCAGCCATGCGCTGCTGGGTCAGAGCTCGCTGCTCTGCCTGGCGGCGCAGCGTGGGAATTAGCTGGCGGTCAAAAGACCTGCCCATAGGAGCTAAAGCCGGGGTTGCCGAATGGTTGTACACACCCCAGACCATCAGATGATACAGGTCGGTTACCGCCCGTTCGGCGTCCCGTTCAGAAAGGACCCTCCGGGAGTTATGGGCCGCATCGTTTCCCAGGTGGCGGATAGTCTTGAACTTCAGGCGCTTGTCATTATCGAGAAATACAGAGAAAGCCTCATTGCTGGTCAAGGTCGCCAGCGTGGCCTGCTCTGGGCGATAAATACCCCGCACCCGGTAGATATACTCAACCAAACCCTCAATAGCCCGCCGGGCGTAGAAACAGGCGGTGGGCGCGTCCGTCACCAAATAACCCTCAGCCTTGGCGCAATCCTGGTAGAGCTCCGGTAAGGCCTGGTGAACAAAAGCAAAGTTAGACATAGCGCCTCATGACTGTGCGAGAAGGTGTAGGTGCAATCACACATATTTTAGCCTGGTCAGCGCTTGGAAGGGGACCTCAAAACCTAAAAGGGACCGCACATTATGCGGTCCCTTTTTGGAAATCAGGTCCCCTTGGGGGCGGGGGTGGGGCTTACTCGTCCGTCCCCGCGAACTGCGAGTTGTAGAGCTCGGCGTAGAAGCCGCCGCGCTCCAGCAGCTCAGCGTGGGAGCCGGATTCGACAATGTCGCCGTCGCGCATAGCGAAAATGACGTCGGCATCCCGGATGGTCGAGAGACGGTGGGCAATCACGAAGGAGGTCTTACCCACTGCCAGCTGGCCCAGGGCCCGGGCAATCAGCAGCTCGGTGCGGGTATCGACCGACGAGGTAGCCTCATCCAGAATCAGTAGGGGTTTCTGAGCCACCATGGCGCGGGCAATCGTGACCAGCTGCTTCTGCCCGGCAGAAAGCTGGGTCTGGTCGGTCAGTACCGTGTCGTACCCGTCGTGCAGCTGCGATACCAGCTCGTCCAGGCCAACCGAGGCCATGACCTCATCCAGGCGCTCCTGGCTGACCTCACCAGCCCCGTACACCACGTTCTCCCGCAGGGTGCCCTCAAAGAGCCAGGTATCTTGCAGCACCATGGCAAAGAGGGAATCAACCTGCTCACGGGTCAGATCGGTGGTGGGCACCCCGTCAATGCGAATCTGCCCCGAATCGAGCTCGTAGAAGCGCATGAGCAGGTTGACCAGGGTGGTTTTGCCGGCACCGGTCGGGCCCACAATCGCGACCTTCTGGCCGGGAGCCACCGAGGCGGTAAAGCCGTGGATAATCTCCTTGCCCGGCTCGTAGCTGAATCGGACGTCCTCAAAGTCCACCGCCCCGCGCACCGGCTGATCCAGGGCGGCGGTCTTGGCGGACTCGTCCTCCAGCTCCTCTGCCTCTAAGAACTCAAAGACGCGAGCGCCAGCGGCTGCCGCCGACTGCAGGGAGGTAGCCGACTGGGCCAGCTGACCCAGGGGATTGGTGAAGAGGCGGACGTAGACGATAAAGGCCACAATCACACCGAAAGTGATGCTGTTGTTGAGAACCAGGGCGGCACCAACCACGCAGACCACCACATAGCCCAGGTTGCCGATGAAGCCCATGAGGGGGAACATAAGGCCCGAGAAGAACATGGACTTCCAGGCCACCCGGTAGAGGTCGCTATTGCGGTCGGCAAATTCGGCGCGGGCGCCTGCCTCCCCGTTGTAGGCGCGAATCATGGAATGGCCGCTGAGGGTTTCTTCAATGTGGCCATTGAGCTTACCCAGGAGCTGCTGCTGGGCCACGAAGTATTTCTGGCTGCGGGCCAGCACGAAGCCTGAGGCGATAATACCCAGCAGGGAGGCAACAATGGCAGCTAGGGCCATGCGCCAGTCGGTAACAAACATCATGATGGTTGAGCCCACCAGGGTGACCACACCGGTGATAGTGGTGGCCAGGGAGTTATTGAGGGTCTGCTGAAGGGTATCCACATCGTTGGTCACGCGCGAGAGGGTATCGCCGGTTGAGCCCCTATCCATGTAGGCCAGGGGCAGCCGGTCAATTTTGCGGTCCAAATCGTGGCGCATGGAGCGCGATACCCAGACGGTCGAGCGGGCCATAATCTGCCCCTCCACCAGGCTCAAGAGTAAGGAGGCCACCAACATGCCGATGGAGATCCACATGAGGCGGTAGATTTCGCCCATATCCAGCTGGCCTGTGAAGCCCTTCTGAATCTCGTCGGTGATTGCCGAGAGGAACTGCGGGGCAACAATGGTGAGAACAACCCCGATAACGGCAGCCACAATGGCAACAATCATGCCGGGTAGCACCGGGCGCAGGTAGGCAAGTAGCTTACCTATGGTTTGTTTGAAGGGGGCGGACGCCTGCCCCGGCAGGGTGTGGCGCGGCGGGCCACCGGGGCCACCGAAGCCACCGGGGCGGGAGCCCTTCTCGCTTTTGAGCTGGCTATCGCGCAGCTGGCCTGCAGACTTAAGACCTTTGCGGGCTGACTCTAGCTCTTCGGGGGTAAAAACTGGTGACTGGCTCATGAGCGAAGTTCCTCCTCAGAGAGCTGGGACAGGGCAATATCCTGGTAGACCTCGTTGCTGGCCAAGAGTTCCTCGTGGGTACCGGAGCCGACCAGTCGGCCCTTATCAAGCACCAGAATCTTATCGGCCTCCCGGACGGTGCCGATACGCTGGGCTACCACCACGATGGTCGCCCCCTTTGCGGAGTTCTTGAGCTGACTGCGGATATCTCGCTCAGTTTTATAGTCCAGAGCCGAGAAGGAATCATCAAAAATCATGATCTCCCCGCCCCGGGCAAAGGCCCGAGCCATGGACAGGCGCTGCCGCTGACCACCGGAGAAGTTCTTACCGTTCTGGGCAACAGCCGAAGCGTAGCCGTCCTCCTTCTTGTCCACGAACTCAGCTGCCGCAGCTGCATGAGCTGCCGCCACCACGTCCTCGGCGGTCACAGCCTGCAGGCTCTCGCCCAGGGCCAGGTTAGAGGCCACCGAGCCCGAGAAGAGCACACTCTTTTGAGGTACATAAGCCAGGCGGGCGCGCAGGTCCTTCTGGTTCCAATCGCGCACATCAACACCGTCCACCAGCACCGCGCCCTCGCGCACATCGGCAAACCGCGGAATCAGATTCACCAGGGTCGACTTACCCGAGCCGGTCGAACCAATAATAGCCACCGTCTCACCCGGGGCTGCCGTAAAGGAAATCGAATGCAGGGCGTCCCCGTCAGCCTCGGGGTAACGGAAGCTGACATTCCTAAACTCCAGGGAACCTGCCGGGGCAGCACCAGCGCTGACCCCGCCGTCCACAATCGCCGCCTGAGTTGTCAGAACCTCGCGGATACGGCGCCAGGCAACCAGCGCTCGCGGTCCCATCACAAAGATAACGGTCATCATCATGAAGCTGGTGACAACCTGCAGGGCGTAGGTGGAGAAGACCACCATCTGCCCAAAGAGGGTGACGCGCTCGGTCAGGTCGGCTGTACCGTTAATCAGCACAGCACCCAGCACATAGATGGAGAGCGATAGGCCGGTCATAATGGCAGTCAGCAGGGGCATGATGAAGGCCATGGTCGAGTTAATGAAGAGGGTGGTGTTACGCAGGTCGGTATTGACCTCCTCAAACCGCTCCTCGTGGAAGGCGCCGGTGGTGTAAGCCCGAATAACCCGCAGGCCGGTCAGGTGCTCACGGGTGACCCGATTGAGGCGGTCAGTGATTTTCTGCATGCGCATCATGCGGGGGATTGCTAGACCCATCGCCACCCCCAGAACCAGCAGGGTGGCGAGGACGGCGATACCTGTGGGAATGGTCCAGGTCAGCGACTGGGTAGCGATCTTGGAGCTGGCCCACACCGCCATAATGGGGGCCTTAATGCTCATCTGTAGGCCCATCACCACAAACATCTGCACCTGGGTGACATCGTTGGTGGAGCGGGTGATCAGGCTGTCGGTGCCAATGTGGTTCACCTCGGCACTGGAGAGGTCAAAGGTCTTGTTGTAGACCCCGGCCCGCAGGCGTCGGGCAAGGGTGGTGCCGAAAATAGCGGTACAGAAGCCGGTGATAATGGCACAGACCATGGAGGCCAGTGCTGCTGCCAGCATGAGGGTTCCGTCAGAGACGACGTCCCCCAGTTCTGAGCCGGGGGTCGAAATGGTGAGGGTGATGTTCTCCATGTACTCGGGAACCTTGAGGTCAAGGTAGACCTGGGCGACGATGGATAACACCGCAACCAGGGCGAGCAGCCATTCTCGCCGGTGAATGAAGCGGGTGATGTTCATAGAATCCTAGGGCTTTTCGATAAAGAAAAAAGGTGCATCTCTGCACCTTCGTCCTTCCTATTATGGCCCACCTGCTCCTGGTACAGGCGGTATTCGGCAGCCTGGTAGGGCTGTACTTTTCACCACCTCATTCTGGAGGGGACGCTAGGGGGCATCGAGGCCTCTGGCTGCTAAGGCATCGCCGGTGTCTTGGGCATAGGAGACGGTGGAAATAACCAGGGGGATCATGAGTCTGAAGGGGCTGACTTTGAGGCCCCGGGCCGTGACTGCCTGGTTGATGAGGAGCCAGCGGTCCATGATGGCGGGGATAGAGCGAATCATCAGGGCTAGGGCCAGGCCAATGCGGTCGGGGGAGATCCCTAGCCAGCGTAGGGGCCCACAGAGCCGGGCGAAGCCGTCGATAATGGCGGGCATGGGGGTGCTCCAAAGCAGGACCTTGGACGCGCAAATCATGGTCAGAAGGGTTAGCAGGACGTCAGCACCCGCCTGGATTTTACGTGCCAGGGTGTAGTAGATGGCAAGGATCAGGATGAGCCACGCCAGGGAGATGAAAGTCTTAACCCAGGTAGTCGGTGGAATCTGGGCGAGGGTTCCCAGGGCAAGGACTGTCACGAGGCTGGCGGTGCCGTACATCCAATGGGTGGTGAAGGCCAATAGCAGACCCAGGGCAACCAGGGTAAGGCCTTTGAGCCAGAGGGGGCAGCGGTGGATAGGGGTGGTAAGGGGCTGGTAGGTGCCAAAGAGGTTATAGGCCGGGTTCATGATTTTTCCTGGCCCGATTCTGTTTCTTGTGGTGCTTCTATGGTAGGGAAGCCTTGGGCACACCAGCGACGGTAATCGTGTATCACCCGGTCAGCTGGGCCTTGGGCAATGAGGCGACCTTCATGAATCACTATAGCCTCCTGGCAGGACGCCGCCAGCTCAAGGTCATGGGTGGAAATCAACTGCTGCTGGGGGAGGGAATCTAGCAGGTCAATAAGTTTCAAGGTGTTCTTGAGGTCTAATAATGTAGTTGGTTCATCCAAAAGTAGAACCTGAGGTTTAACGGCAAGGACGGCTGCCAGGGCGGTGAGCTGTTTCTCCCCACCTGAGAGGCTATAGACCGAGTCGAAGGCCCGGTGCTCAACCCCGCACTCAGCCAGGGCAGCAAGGGCGGCGGTGCGGCGGGCGTCCTTATCTTTGAGATGTTTGATGGACAGCTCAACATCTTCTACACCGGTTGACATCACCAGCTGGGCACCTGGATCTGCAAAAAGCAGGCCAATATGGGATCTCACCTGGCCTAGGTAATCAGCCACCGGAACCCCGTGGACCAAAACCTGGCCCGAGGTTAGGGGGGAGAGTCCATTGAAGAGCCGTAAAAAGGTTGACTTGCCAGATCCGTTGAGGCCGAGCACGGCCGTCCTGGGTGCCGTCAGGGTGACGGTGATTTCGTGGAGGAGGGTGCGTTGGCCAGATCCGGTCTCTACCGTAACTTCAGCTGCACGGGTAGCTAAACCCGCCCCGGGGTCAAAGGTGGCCGGGGCGGGGGGTGACGCTAATTTTTTCTTGAACAACACGGTGTTGATACTACTAGCAGGAGTCTAGGAGCGGGCAAGAGCTGGGAAGGCCCGGTGGACGGCCAGGGCAATAAAGACTGCAACCAGGCACTTGATGAGATCACCGGGAACATAGACCAGGGCAGCGGTGGTTGCAGCAGTGAAGCTCAACTTAGCGTTGATCATCATGCCTACAATACCCAGGGCCTGAATCATGGAGAAGCCGAGCAAAACGGCCAAGACCAACTGGGCAAAGCGGACGCCGGCCGATACCTGGCGACGCAAGAAAGCATAAGCTAGGGTGCCGGTAATCAAGGCGCCGGGCAGGAAGCCGATCAAGTAGCCGATCGAGGGGGAAGCGAAGGTGCCAAAGCCCCCCTTGCCGCCGGAAAATACCGGCAGGCCCAAGAAACCTGCTGCCAGGTAGAGGGCAACAGCCAAGGTGGCCCGTTTGCCACCTAGAATGAGGGCTGCTGAGTAAATGGCCAAGGTCTGGAGGGTAATGGGCACAGCTGCCGGGCCAACCGGTATGGCAGGAAGAATGGCACATACGGCGATAAAGGCTGCAAAGACTGCAATGAGGGCCAGATCGCGGCCGGGGAGGGAGGCTTTCGCCGGGGGAGTTGTTGTAGTCATGAGCATAAATATAACCGGCATTTGAACGGTGTTCAAAAATGGTGGGGCAGGTAGAATAGCGTGTTGGCTTAACATCTGAAATTCAAAGGATCTTCTTTCCGTGCTTGCTGTCTCAAACCTCGAACTACGCGCTGGCGCCCGCCTCTTGATGGAAGACGTCAACTTCCGCATTGATAAGGGGGATAAGGTTGGGCTGGTGGGCCGCAACGGTGCCGGCAAGACCACTATGACAAAGGTCCTGGCAGGGTTGACCCTGCCGGCAGACGGAACCGTCCAGCGGGGTGGCACCATCGGGTACCTGCCCCAGGATCCCAAGGTGGATGACATGACCCAGCTGGCTAAGGACCGGATCTTCTCGGCCCGCGGCCTGGACGGGGTGGCCCGCAAAATGCGTCAGGCCCAGGAAATGATGGCCAGTGAAGACCCGGCAGAGCACGCCAAGGGCATGCGCCGCTATGACCGCTTAGAGGCTGAGTTTATTGCCGGTGGCGGTTATGCCGCTGAGTCGGAGGCGGCAACCATTACCGCCAACCTCGACCTGCCTGAGCGCGTCCTCAACCAACCCCTCTCCACCCTCTCAGGTGGTCAGCGCCGCCGCGTGGAGCTGGCCCGCATTCTTTTTGCCAATGCAGACACCATGCTGCTTGATGAGCCTACCAACCACCTGGACGCTGATTCTGTGGTTTGGCTGCGTGAGTTTTTGAAGAACTACCAGGGCGGTATTCTGGTCATCTCCCACGACGTGGAACTCATGGAACTGGTGGTCAATAAAGTCTTCTACCTGGATGCCAACCGCTGCGTCATCGACATCTACAACATGGGCTGGAAGAACTACCTGCTCCAGCGCGAGCAGGACGAAGCCCGCCGCAAGCGCGAACGCGCTAATGCTCAGAAGAAGGCCTCAGCGCTCATGGAGCAGGCCAATAAGATGCGGGCTAAGGCCACCAAAGCTGTTGCGGCCCAGCAGATGATTAAACGAGCTGAAAAGCTCATGCGCGGCCTTGAAGAGGAGCGGCAGGTTGATAAGGTTGCGGCCATCCGCTTCCCCGACCCTGCCCCCTGCGGTAAGACCCCCCTCTCTGCCACCGGGCTTTCTAAGAGCTATGGCTCTCTGGAGATCTTTACCGATGTTGATCTGGCGATTGACCGGGGTTCGCGCGTGGTGGTGCTGGGCTTCAATGGTGCCGGTAAAACCACCCTGCTGCGTATGCTGGCTAAGAGTACCCAGCCCGATACCGGTGAAGTTATCTACGGCCATGGAGCTAAGGTGGGCTACTTTGCCCAGGAACACGAAATTTTGGACCATGATCGCACCGTCTTTGAAAACATGAAGTCGGCAGCCCCTGATTTGGATGATACCCGGGTGCGCACCATCCTGGGTTCCTTCCTCTTCTCTGGTGATGATGTTGATAAGCCTGCCGGGGTGCTCTCTGGTGGTGAGAAAACCCGCCTGTCTCTGGCGACCCTGGTGGCCTCGTCCGCTAACGTGCTGCTGCTCGATGAGCCGACCAACAACCTGGATCCGGCCTCCCGCGAAGAAATCCTGAATGCCCTGAAGAACTACCAGGGGGCTATTGTGATGGTCTCCCACGATGAGGGCGCGGTTGAGGCTCTTGATCCTGAACGGGTATTGCTCTTGCCTGATGCGGTAGAAGATTTGTGGAGTAAGGAATACCAGGACCTCATCTCCTTGGCCTAATCTCAGGTGCTTAGATTCTGGGAGGCTCATACAGCGGGTTGGTTCGTACCAACCCGCTTATGTGTAGGTTTTTGACTCAAACCCACTGTTTGGCGCATCACGCCAAGGGGAGTGCACCCGTGTGTTATGTGGGTTTCTATCAGTCAAACAAAGGTCACGAAATGATAACGGACGTCCGGGGGTGGAGTTCTGTGAGAACGGGGGAGTAGAGTTGAAAACAGCTAGGAGGCCCCGCCAAGTAAGGCTTCAGAGCAAGACAGAAAACAGTTCGCAGATGAACTGAACCTCGAGACCCAACACCGACGTTGGGTGTAGAAGAAAGGATGATTCTATGCTGGAATCACACGACGTACGTTACCCCGAAATCGCTGCTGAAGAGGGCGTAGAGGTCGACGTTTACTGGACCGAAGACTAAACCCCTTCTTCGCTGAGGCGAATACATAAAAGTTTTCCTTCCACCCGCCTTTCGTGAGTGACTACATGAAGTGATGACAGGGTGACATACGCAAGGAGCCAGACGCTTGATTAAGCATCTGGCTCCTTGACTATTAACCCCTGATCAAACTCAGGCTGGGTCAAAAATAACAGCTGGCAATTGGGCTGGGTATGTATCCACAAAACCCAGGGCAGCGAGCGCAAAGAGCGCGATATAGCAGGAGAGTCCAAGGGTGAGGATCTTCTCCCTGGTGCTGTCGGCGTCCCCCAGCAGGGGAAGGGCCATATAGCCGCTCTTGCGCCACAGCTTGCTCGGAACCAGGGGCTTGATGGTCACCGGCCACAGTGGATTGATGCCGCGGGTGGTGAGGGCATCTCCCAGTAAGTGGGTGGCGGCCCCCGTCAGAATGGCCCAGGGCATGTACACCAAGGAATCTGTTGCCCAAACGCCGAAAACCATGAGGACGGCCCCGGCCCAGCCACCAGGTGCCTTGAAGGTCCGCAAGGCCAGGCCCCCGGCAAAAGCTGCAAGTGCTAGAGCCAGCACGGGAATACCCGCATAGGTGAGGCGGTCAGCAAAATAAGCAAGAGCCCAAAAGGCTGCAAGTCCCACCAAAGAATGGGTGCCCTTCCGGTGGCCGCCAGAAATCAGACTGACGCCTCGGGCTACCCAGCCGCTGACCGGGGGAATGGAATGGGCGATGGTTCCCTTGGGATGATCCACATCGGGAAACATACCAGCTCCTGCTGCAGCGAGGGTGGTCACCGCGATCGTTGCTGGATCCTCTAGGGGGACAACTCCTGCTTCAATGAGGGCCAGCCAGGCAGCAGCTGCACTGACGGAATGGGAATAACCCATCATGGCGACCTAATCACCCCTCCGTGTGAAAAGAATATGAATCATAGGCCCCACCCTACCACGATTCGAACACCTGTTCTAATCATTCGAGTTGCCCCCACCTGTCCTCAGCCCCCACGCCTGCCCCGGACATCCCCACCCAACACCACCGCCTAAAACCCCCAACTCAACCCATAAAAACCCCACCCCGGGCGTACACTAAAAACTAGGGCAAGTTTTCCCCGCCCTGCCACCCACAGGTGGCCTCACAACTACATACTGAAAGTCAATTGGTTTGAACAAACATACCCACGGGTCAGAAACCCCGACCCCTGCTGAAACTTCAAACACCATGCTCTACACCATGGACGACACCCCACCCGTCGGCGTCTCCATCCTGTTAGCGCTCCAACACATCCTGGCCGCCTTCGCCGGGATTATTGCGGTACCCCTGGTCGTCGCCAACGCTCTTAGCTTCACCGTCGCCCAGACCTCCCTCATCGTCAGCGCCTCCATCTTTGTCGCAGGTATCGCCACCTTCATCCAGTCCAAAGGCATCGGACCCGTCGGCGCCCGCGTCCCCGGCATGATGGGCACAGACTTCACCTTCGTCAACCCCACCATCGCCGTCGGCTCCCAATTCGGCATGGCCGGCATCGTCGCAGCAACCCTCAGCGCATCCCTCGTTGAAATCGTGCTCTCTCGCTTCATCAAACCCCTGATGCGCTTCTTCCCGCCCCTCATCACCGGCACCGTCGTAGCCCTCATCGGCATCACCCTGCTCCCAGTCTCCATGGACTGGGCAGCAGGCGGCGTCGGATCCGACAGCTACGGTTCCCTCCAAAACCTCACCATCGCCTTCGGCGTCATGGCCCTCACCCTGGCCATCAACCACTTCGGCCGCGGCATCCTCAAGGCAGCCGCCGTCTTCATCGGCATGGTTGCAGGTTACCTGGTCTGCATCCCCCTAGGCCTCGTTGACCTCTCAGTTGTCAGCGACGCCGCCTGGTTCGCCCTGCCCAACATCTTCTCCTACGGCCTCCACTTCGACTGGGCCTCAACCCTCGCCTTCATCCCCGCCTACATCGTCTCAACCATTGGTACCGTCGGCATCATGATGGCCATCGGCCAGGCAAGCCAGGCAAAGGTAACCGAGAAGCAGGTCTCCGGCGGCGTCCTTGCGGACGGTGTCGGCTCAGCGCTCGCAGGCATGTTCGGGGCAGGCCCCAACACCGCCTTCTCCCAGAACGTTGGCCTGATCACCCTGACCAAGGTGGCCTCCCGCCGGGTCATGATTGTTGCCGGCATCATCCTCGTTGCCCTGGGTGTCTTCCCCAAACTCTCAGCTCTGATCTCAGTGATGCCCCAGCCGGTGCTGGGCGGAGCTGGCGTCATCATGTTCGGCCTGGTGGCAGCCCAGGGTATTAAAACCCTCGCCTCCATTGAGCTGGGCGACCGGGAACTGTTGATCGTCTCCATCTCCCTGGCCCTGGGTATTGGCGTGACCGTCCGCCCCGACATGCTGGCTAACCTGCCTACCGCCCTGCAGATGATTCTCTCCTCCGGTATCTCCACCGGAACCCTGGTAGCCCTCTTGCTCAACATTGTTTTGGTTGACCGTACACCCAAGGAAACAGCATGAAACTTCTCGAAGATAAAATCCGCTCAGAAGGGCGAATCCTTCCCGGAAATATTCTTAAGGTAGACCAGTTCGTCAACCACCAGGTTGACCCTGAACTCATGATGGAAATGGGCCGGGACTTCGCTGACCACTTCAAGGACGCCGGTGTCACCCGCGTCCTGACCCTAGAAGTCTCAGGGATTTCAATGGCCATGACGGCAGCCCTCCACCTGGGGGTGCCCATGGTTTTTGCCAAGAAGATTTCTTCTAAGACCCTGTCCAATGACACCTACCATGCCAAGGTCTTCTCTTACACCAAGAAGATTGAGTATGACATCCGCGTTGATAAGCGCTTTGTTACCCCGCAGGATAAGATCCTGATTATTGATGACTTCCTGGCTAACGGCCAGGCCCTGCACGGGCTGACCTCCCTGTGTGAGCAGGGTGGGGCTGAAGTTGTCGGCTACGGGATTGCTATTGAAAAGGTTTTCCAGGGCGGTGGTCAAGAGTTCCGCGAGCGCGGCTTTGACGTTTACTCCCTGGCCATGATTGATCACTTTACCGAGGACGGCGTGGTCTTTAGCCACGAAGTTGAAGGTAGTTAGATAAGCCCCTAGACAATTCCCCTCCACCAGCTGCGGTGGAGGGGAATTCTTTTAGGAGATGTACCCGTCAATCAGGGCGTCTTCGATTTCCTCATCGGTCAGGTGTTTGCCCTTCTTGGGCAGTTTCGGGCGCACAATCGATTTCATGTGAGCTGGCATGTCATCTACGAAATCCATGCGGCGCCGGACGATTTCCTCGTCCTCATTGCCAATGTAGGTGCCGTTCTCATCGTAGAACTGGTTGAAGTAGGCCATCAGTTCAGCAGCGACCTGGGCATCTAGCTCGTCATTGCGGACCTTCTGGCGGGCTGACCAGAAGAAGGCGATATAGAACATGATGGCAAAGCAGTACCATTGCACCGAATAGGAGAGATTGGGGCCGTAGTCTTCTTCTGGCTTCTCTTTGAGAATGGGGGCGGACGTCGGGGCCGGGTCTTCGCTTGCAAGTACGCCGTAGTTGACGGTAGCCACATCGAGGCCGGTCAAGTCTTTGAGTTCTGGTAGGTCAATGCTGGAGAGCTGGCCGGGCAGGGGGGAAGAACCAGTATCAATTTCCCCCTCGACCAGGCGGGCGGTAAGGGTAACCAAGCCGCTGGGGGCTGCTGGAACCTGCTGGGCCGTTGAGCTAGCGTCCCCAAAAGCCGCTTCCATCCACCCGCGGTCAATCACCAGAATCTGCCCATCGGCGGTCTGGAAGGGAACCAGAATTTCGTAACCGTTCAAACCCTTATAGGGACGGTTGCGCACCAGATACTGGTGCTCAGTCAGGTAGGTGCCACTCATGGTCACCGGCTGCCAGCGCAGGGAAGAATTCTCCGACGAAAAGAGATCAGGCCGGTCGCTCAAGGCCAGGGGGGCAGCATCATAATTTTGCGAAATCCGTTCATTCGAAAAATCAAGCGCCTCCTTGCGACCCATCTGCCAGCCGGCCAAATAGAGGCACAGCAGGGAAGCTGCAACCGTCAGGGCAAAAATACCCAGCCACTTACCGGAGAACAAAAAACCGTATTTCTTCACCCACATACCCTAACCTAGGGGCACCGTTTCCTTCCAAAAACCACGAGCCACCACAAAATCCTGAAGATACTGGACATGCTCGGAACAAGCGGCCCAGGACTTCCGCCGCTCAGGCGTATGAATCTTGGGATTATTCCACAAGACCTCAAACTCAGCCTCAGCCACACACCCCTTACGATTGCACTTCACAAACTGGGGGCCATCACTGTTGTGGGGCAAATGGCCAGACCCCAAGGAACCCAAAATATCCATGTCTACCCTTCGTCACCGCGTCCTGACTCATCAGCGTCTAAAACAATCTCGCCCTCAATAATGAGGGACTCAGCCAAACCGGCGCCATCACCAAATTCAGCTGAATCTGCAGTATCGCCTCCTGTGCCGGTACCTTCGCTGGTCCGGGCAACCCGTTCAGCCTGGGCTGCTTCAATGGCAGCTTGCTGCTCGGGCGGAAGCATAGAGGTAAAAGACCCACCGCCCTGTCGAGCATTGCCGTTAGCAACTACCACAGCTGACCAGGGAAAAACAACCGCACCGGCAATGAAAATCCACTGCCAGATACCATCGGTGAGGACGGCAGCAACAATGCAGGTAACCCGCAAAAGCATCTTGAAAGCATAAACCTTTGCCCGGGAGCTGACCCCCACCGATTGACGCTCATCAGCACCGGTGATCTCAAAAACCTCAGGCTCACCGGAAGAATACCCGGCAGCCTTCAAATCCTCGGCAGTCCAATACTTCTGCGCCACCACATTCACCTCCCTGAACACACAAGAACCACAAAAATCCGGCACCACATGGCACCCCAACCAGTCTACTCCTGCTACAAAACTGCCTCACCCAACCTGACACCACCTAACCACACCCGCCAGGTCAAATAACACGCGCCTACTTGAACAAAGCACCACTTTTTTCTCAAGAGCGTAAGATAGGGACAGAACCAAACCCCCACAACAAGGTGAAACAATGACCAACCCCACCGTACTCATCACCGGCGGCAACCGAGGCATCGGCTACGCCATCGCCACCGAATTCAAAAAAGCCGGCTACAACGTCGCCATCACCTACCGCTCCGGCGAACCCCCCGCAGAATTCTTCGCCGTCAAAGCAGACGTCACCGACGCAGCCTCCATCGACGCCGCCTTCACCACCGTCGAAGCCGAATTTGGCCCCGTCGGCGTCGTCATCGCCAACGCAGGCATCACCAAAGACACCCTGCTCATGCGCATGAAGGAAGAAGACTTCACCTCCGTCATCGACACCAACCTCACCGGCGCCTTCCGCGTCGCCCAACGCGCCACCAAGGGCCTGCTCAAAAACAAGGGCGGCCGCATCATCTTCATCTCCTCCGTCGTCGGCCTCTACGGCAACCCCGGCCAGGTCAACTACTCAGCCTCCAAGGCAGGCCTCGTCGGCATGGCCCGCTCCATCACCCGCGAACTCGGCGCCCGCAACATCACCGCCAACGTCATCGCCCCCGGCTTCATCAAAACCGACATGACCGACCAACTCTCCGACGACCTCAAAAAGCAATACACCGACTCCATCCCCGCCCGCCGCTTCGCCGAACCCAAAGAAATCGCCGACGTAGCCCTCTTCCTGGCCTCCGACGCCGCAGGGTACATCTCAGGTGCCGTGATTCCTGTAGACGGCGGCCTGGGAATGGGCCACTAAGGGGAATCGCATTCCGTGCCCTCCTGAGTGCTCGCGCGCTCGCACCCGGGCACTCCATCCCAGAGCCAGCGGACGGGGCACACACCTTCCCAGGCTACTGTGTACGTCAGGGCGGGGAGCTACCGCCCTCTACCCCCGCAGTAATCATTTGTACAACACATATTTAGGACTCAGAATGTCACTTCAGAACAAGACCATCATCATTACCGGATCCTCCCGCGGCGTGGGTGCAGATACCGCCCAGATCCTGGCCGCCCAGGGTGCCAACATCATCGTCAACTACCGCTCCAAGGCCCCCCGTGCCACCAAGGTTGTTGCCGCGATTGAAGAAGCCGGCGGCAAGGCTGTAGCCGTTCAGGGGGACGTCACCAAGGCCGAGGACGCCGCCGCCCTGGTAGAGGCTGCCATCGAGAACTTCGGCTCCCTGGACTACCTCATTCTCAACGCTTCTGGCGGTATGGAAGCCGGTATGCCCGATGACTACGCTATGGTGCTCAACCGCGACTCCCAGCTACGCCTAGCCCGTCTGGCAGCTGAGAAGATGCCCGAGGGTGGCCGCATCGTCTTTGTGACCAGCCACCAGGCCCACTTCATCCGCGAAGTAGAGACCATGCCCGAGTACAAGCCGGTAGCTGAGTCCAAGCGCGCCGGCGAGGACGCCCTACTAGCAGAAATCCCTGCCCTCACCGAAAAGGGCATTTCCCTGGTGGTTGTCTCTGCCGACATGATTGAGGGTACCGTCACCGCCGCCCTGCTCAACCGCCTGCACCCCGGTGCGATTGAGGCCCGCCGCGAAGAAGCTGGCAAGCTCTACACCGTCAATGAGTTCGCCCAGGAAGTAGCAAAAATGGTAACTGCCGATGTCGAGACCGGGCACATCGAGCTGGTCGGTGGGGCTGGCGGCTTCATCAAGTAACCACCAACACTTTGGACCACAATCAGCTCAAAAATAGGCCATTTTATGGGGTTTTTTGAGCTGATTGTGGTCCAAAGGTAGGGGTGCTCCCGCAAGAACAGAATGGACGCTGGTAGGTAACTACCAGCGTCCTTTCTCTTATCTTAGGGGTCGGCTAGGCCCTACTTGCCCCTAGAGCCCAGCTAAATGGCGCACCGCATCCAGGCGCAGGGTATTAATTTGGGCGTCGGCAACCTCAAGCAGGGCAGTCTTGGCGTTGAAAGCAACACCCAATTCAGCCTCAAGGATCATGAGCACGTCGTTTGCCCCGTCGCCCACAGCAATGGTTTGGGAGGGCTTGATATCGAACTCCTTAGCCCATTCCTTCAGCGACTCCCGCTTGACCTCACCGGTCACCACCTGTCCGGTAACCTGCCCAGTCAGCTTGCCGTCCTCAATTTCCAGGACGTTTGCGCGCGCCTTGGAAAGGTTCAGGCGGGCAGCCAGGGGCTCAAGCACCTGCACAAAGCCACCTGAAACAACGGCAACCTCGTGGCCAGCAGCCAAGAAGACATCAACCAGGCGGGTTGCGCCGGGGGAGAGCTGTACCTTTGCCGCGACATCAGCAATGACTGACTCATCAAGTTGAGCTAGGGTAGCAACTCGCTCACGCAAAGATTCTTCAAAATCGAGTTCACCGCGCATAGCCCGCTCGGTGACCTCAGCGACCTCTTCCTTCCGGCCAGCAGCTGCAGCCAGCTCATCAATGACCTCCTGGCGAATCAGGGTCGAATCAACATCCATAATGAGCAGCTTCTTCTCATCGTTAGCCAGCTCTGCCGGGACCACGTTCAGATCAAAGCCCAAGGAGCTGGGGCTATCGAGTAGACCCAAGGCTCCGCGGGCGTCGTCCACGCTACCTCGCTGCCACTCGGCAGCAGCAATATAGACCTGGTAGGCAGGGCCAGGAGCTTCTCCCTTGACCTGGGAGGCAGGTACCTCCATGAACAGGCCGGCCTCGACCTCCAGACCTTCAACAGCACTCAGGGCAGCAAAGATCTGCTCCTCAGAGGCAAGGACGGGGGCATCAGCCCGGGAAATAGCAACAATATTCACAGAAGTACTCATACCAGCCATTCTAAGGGCACCGGTGCTCAGGCTGCTGACAAACCACCTGCAAACATGCGACCTAGCCGGTCCACCGTCCTCATCTCTTCAACCTACCTGCAACACCACCGGCCAACTAGGTGCCCGCCCCAAAACGTACTAAAGTTGTGAATCATGGCATCAGTACTTGAACTCAACCAGGTCACCGTCACCCGTGGTGGCAAAAACCTCATTCACAACATCTCATGGCAGGTTGAAGAAGGCGAGCGCTGGGTCGTCCTTGGCCCCAATGGCGCGGGTAAGACCACCCTGCTCAATATCGCCGCTGCCCGCCTGCACCCCACCCGCGGTGAAGTTGATATTCTCGATGAAATTCTCGGCGCTGTTGACGTCTTTGACCTCCGACCCCGGATTGGTCTGTCTTCTGCCCCCGTCGCTGCCCAAATTCCTGCCAATGAAACTGCCCTCAACGTCGTTATCACCGCAGCCTACGGGGTAGCGGGCCGCTGGAACGAAGAATACGATTCTTTTGACGATAACCAGGGTAAGGCCCTGCTGGAGGACTGGGGGGTAGCTCATCTGGCTGACCGCCCCTTCGGTACCCTCTCGGAAGGCGAGAAGAAGCGCGTGCTCATTGCCCGGGCCCTGATGACCGACCCCGAAATGCTGATTCTCGACGAACCCGGTGCAGGTATGGATATTGCCGGGCGTGAAGATTTGGTCAAGCGCCTGACCCACCTGGCTCTTGATCCCTTTGCCCCTGCAACGATTCTGGTGACCCACCACTTGGAAGAAATCCCGGCAGGTTTCACCCACGCCCTGCTGTTGCGGGAGGGCGAAATTGTAGCTGCAGGCCCTATCGAAGAAACCCTCACCCAGGCCAATGTTTCGGCTACCTACGGTCTTGAACTTGACCTCACCATTCACGATTCTGGCCGCTATTCTGCCTTTGCCCGCTAAGTAAGCCAGTATGAAACCCAAACAGCTCACTCCTGAGCTGCTAGCAGAACGTTCTGCCCGTGTTGCTGCCCTGCCTAACGTACGTCCGCTCAGCTCAGCCCCGGACGACGCCACCCGCTTCTACACCCACCTGACCGACGTCAAACTGCGCTCCGTCAAAGAACCCGAATGGGGGATTTACATTGCTGAATCCTCTAAGGTCATTCGCCGGGCGCTAGCGGCTGGGCACCGGCCGGTGTCCTTCCTCATGAGCGAGAAGTGGGCGGACGACCTACTCGACGTGTTGCAGGCCCACCCCGAGATCCCCGCCTTTGTGGGCAGTGAGGACGAGCTGGAGCATGTCACCGGCTTTGCCCTGCACCGCGGGGCCCTGGCAGCTATGGCTAGGCCTGAACCTGCCCCCTTGCAGGCCCTACTTGAGGGGGTGCGTCGCGTCGCGATCCTGGAAGACATCGTAGACCACACGAACGTTGGCGCCATTTTCCGGTCGGCTGCAGCCCTCGATGTTGATTTGGTTCTGGTGACCCCGCGCTGTGCTGATCCGCTCTACCGCCGCTCTATTCGTGTTTCGATGGGCACTGTCTTCCAGGTGCCCTGGGCCCGTCTTGACTCCTGGCCAGGGGCCCTGGAAACCCTCCATTCAGCAGGTTTTACCACCGCAGCTCTGGCCCTGGAGGAAGACTCTCTGAGTCTGACCGAACTGGCAGAACGTAGGGATCAGAAACTTGCCCTGATTCTGGGAACCGAGGGGCACGGCCTAGCAAAGAGCACCCTGGCAACCACCCAGCATACCGTCATAATTCCCATGAGCCACGGGGTCGATTCACTGAATGTGGCTGCAGCGAGCGCTGTCGCCTTCTGGGAAACCCGCCCCCGCTAGACTTCCCCTTGCTTGGCTGTGCCGGTGCGTGAAGAAGCTAACTGACTCGCCACCCCAACCCCGCCCATAAGCAGGGGTAAAGGTGGTAGAGTAGAGCCTCGGTTGTAAACCGCAACCACCGGTCGGCACCCGCCCCGGTAGCAACAAGATTTGCACTGGCAAAATCCAGGGCAAGAAGAAGGTATATATCATGCAGGCTGGCATCCACCCTGAATACAACTACGTCCTCTTCCGCGACCTCGCATCAGGCGAGACCTTCCTGACCAAGTCAACCATGACTTCTCAGAAGACCGAAAAGTGGGAAGACGGCAACGAGTACCCCCTCGTTGAAGTTGAAATCTCCTCAGCTTCACACCCCTTCTACACCGGTAAGCAGCGCATTATGGACGCCGCTGGCCGTGTTGAGCGCTTCAACGCTCGCTTCGCAGGCTTCGGCGGCAAGAAGGCCTAGTCTTTCTTGTGCCCGCGCTACCGTTCACAAAACAGCGGTAGTCGCGTAATATCACACCCCGGTTTGAGTGACTTCCAGCCCAAACCGGGGTGTTTTGCGTCCGTATAGAACTAGAATTGACCTAAATTGCACTCGAGCCCTGCACCAGCTGTCGCACGCTGGTTTGCAGGATGCCACCTTTAGCCGGAAGGAACCATGTCAACTACCGCACCTGAACCGCAAAAGAAACGCCGCAAACCCCTACTTTGGATTGTGCTTTCCCTCCTTCTGGTGGTCCTGTTGGGGGCAGGCACCTACCTTTTTATGCTCAACAGTGCCTGGAAGCAGGCAGACGTACTTGACGTTGAAACGGCTATGCCCCTGGAGGACGGCACTGTAGCTGAGGTTGATCCGGTCGGTGAAGAGGAGCTTAAGAAGCTCGTTGAAGAAAATGCTGTGGTCACCGAGGAAATTCAGAATGAAGAGAATTCGGGGGCTGGGCTGGAGACTAATATCACCGAGGGTGATGGTAACGGCGACGGTATCCTAGATGCTGTTTCAGGTGGCCAGGTGACTGCCCGCCCTGAAAACGCAGCCTCAACCGATATTCTGCTGCTGGGGTCCGACCAGCGCTCCGGTGAAGCTGCTACCCGGGTGAGTGGTTCTCGCGCTGACACCATCATGGTGCTGCATATTCCTGCTGATGGTTCTGCCGCTTACCTGATTTCGGTGATGCGTGATACCTGGGTCAACATTCCCGGTTACGGCTCTGCTAAGGTGAACGCTGCTTTGAACTACGGTGGTGTTGCCTTGCAGGTGGCTACCATTGAGCAGCTGCTGGGTATCCGCATGGACCATGTGGCAGAAATTGATTTTGAGGGCTTCAAGGCCCTGGTGAACACCTTGGGCGGGGTGGACGTCAACGTCCCCGTTGGGTTTACTACCTCCGGTGCTACCCCCTACACCTTCACCGCTGGCGTCAATAGCATGAACGGTAACCAGGCTCTGGCTTTTGTGCGTGAGCGGTACACCTTCTCCAACGGCGACTACCAGCGTGTTGTCAACCAGCGGGCCTTTATTCGCGGTGTGTACAACAAACTGCGTTCAGAAGGTGCTATGTCTTCTGCAGCTAAACTCCTGCCGGCAGTTCAGTCAGTTGCCCCCTACATGAGCGTTGACTCCGGTCTGAGCCCCTCCCAGATTGTGAGTATTGCCCAGCCTGTGCTGGCCAACGGCAATACCCAGCTGGTGACAATGACCTTGCCCAATGCTGGTACCGGCTGGTCCTGGAACGGCCAGTCCATTGTGGTGCTTGATGCAGCTGCAACCTCAGCCATGTCCCAGGCTATGAAGAGTGGAAGCATGAATAATTTCGTTGCTTCCTACGGAGCTGACTAAATCAAAGACACCCTACCCCAATAGTGGGTAAGACAAGGGGCAGGTACCTCACAAGGTATCTGCCCCTTGTTTAGCTGGAATGCCAGGAGGGGAAGGCCGGTGTAATCAAAATGCGAAGGGCAGCCGGGCAAAAACACAAGAGCGGGGGCGGCCCAAAGCCACCCCCGCTCTTGTGCTAAATGAAGCTAGTTCTCGAAGGGATCTTCTGAAACTTCGTCGTCGGTGAAGGAATTATCGCGGCCAAAGAAGAGGGCTGCAAAGGCAACTGAGGCCCCCAGAACCACGCAGAGGATTCCGAGCATAGGCTTATAGAAAATGGTGACAAGACCGATGGCAAGGGTTAGGCCACCGGCAATGCCAAGCAGGACGGAAATCCGTTGCAGGCCAAGGGAGGCCGGCGGGTTGCTTTCAGTACCTTCAGCAGCCTCTACCTGGTCGCTTGTATCAACAGTCGGTGCCGGGGAGCTGGTGCGGGCCGGAAGAAGGGTGCGCTTCTTCTTAGGCACAGTTCCCCGCTGGTTTTCCCCTTCGGTGGCGATGTAGGCCGCAGGGACGTCGTAGGCGGGAGCAGGTGCAAGCAACTCGGGCAGGTAGTTGGGAAGGTCCTCGAACCAGTCGGCCGGGATATCTGCTGCTCGCACAGCCTGTACCGTCAAAGACAGCTCAAAGGCGTTGCCCCGAATGGTGCCCCAGGCGCTGGTGAGCTTGTTGTGGTCATAGGCATACCGGATGACCGGAGCCAGCTGTTCTGAGATTTGGGTGGAGAGGCGACCAACCACCTTGCGGTCGTGGAGGACATCGACCGAGTCCACCACGCGTCCGTCCGCCAGCTTAATCTGGTTGTTCTCCAGGCTGAGTATGACCCGCCCTTCACCGGACGGGGGAAGGATGGAATGCAGGTACTCCGAGTGGTTCTTTTCGTCCAGCACCTTCATGGAAGGCCCCTGGGGTAGGAGGGTGGCCTGGGTCGGGGCATTGTTGAGCGGAAAGAGGGAGCCTGGTGCGCTCAGAGACAGCACGCCGCTACTCTCAATATGGGTTTCACCGCTAGAACCACGCAGAACAGCTGACAGCTGCAACTGGGCAACAGGGGAGTAACCGGAAGCAACAACCCGGGTAATAGGAGCCCAATAAGCTGCTGAAGTCTCCGGGGTGAAACGGCCAACCTTCAAATCATCAACATAGACGGCAATAGCATTGGGCTGGTAGGGGTTATCAGGTTCGGGCACCAGATGGGCCTCACCGTGCCACACCTTTTCGCGATCAATGTGAAGTTCTTCAAAAATTTGAAGAATCTCGGCATCATAAAAATCATCGGTGATGATGGTGACGCTGCCACGATCGCCCAGCACATAGTCGGCCACAGCCTGCTCCTTATTGACGATAAAACTTACTCTTTATAGCTTCTCACGAAAAGCCGGTTTTGGTTCGCACACAAGCAACCCAAAACCGGCTTTCTTCCCATATTTTGAGGCAGCCCCCCACTAGGGGGGTAATCAACCTCTCCTTCAGCGACTAGTCAACTTGCAGGTTAGCAGCCTGGGCCCGCAAAATCCGCTGGGCATCATCAAGCAACTCAATGACCAATCGGCGCAAGGCCGAAGGAGCATCTTGATGGGCCTGAAGCCAATTCTGGGTTGCCAGGACGACCGGGTGGTCAGATTCGCTACCTTCGGCCAGCTCAACATTGGGGTACAGACCGCGAATAACCCGGGTAGCCATACCACCAGAACGCCCAGCCCACGTCGGGGCAAGCAAGTCAAAATAAGCAGAGCGGTAGGACCGCCGCAAATCCTCAGGCCCATGCTGGAAACCCGAAGCCGTAGCCGTCAACAACTCATTAGACAGGCTCAGGTCCTCAGTCACCGCCGACCAAGCAGCCGCCTTAGCCTCACCAGTTGAGAAAGCAGCCTGAGCAAAGGCAAACCCACGCTCAGCAGTAGCAGAAGGACGGAAACACCTCGCCTCCTTCAGCTCCTCAGAGGTCACCTGCTGCTGCACAGCCAAAGCCCCCAAAGACTTCCAACCCAAAGTCTGGCTGAACTTCACCCCGTCCGCACCCGGCAAGAAACCAGGCACATCCTCACGGGCACCCCGGGCAACCTCCTGAGCAAACTCAAGACCCAAGGCAGAATGGGCAGACACAGCAAGAACAGCCCGCACCAAAATCAACTGCTCATCACTCCCAGACTCAGCCGACTCCAGAGCCTGAGCAAGAGCCGTATACAGGGCATCCCACAAAAACTCCCGCTGCCCTTCCGGGGTATAGAGACTAATAACAGCCTGGGCCTGATCCAACAGGTTAGACAGCAAGGTCGCAGACCTCTCCTGTGAAGCAGCCTGCCCCACAGCCTGAACAAAACGAGATCCCTCAAGACGGCCATCTCGCACCATATTCCACAAGCTACCCCACAGCAGGCCGCGCGACAGGGCATCCTCCACCGTCGACACCTGACTCAAAGCAAACTCAAGCCCATCAGCCTCCGACAGGGCAACCTTGGCATAGGTCAAATCCTCAGCATTGAGCAAAACCACATCAGCAGCAGCCACAAGAGCCTGCTCCTGCTGAGTCAACTCAACCTGCACCTCATTCTGACCCACAGGAATATCAGCCGACACCACACCCGTAGGCACCAGACGCCCACCCTCTGACGCGAACAGGGCAATCTTCAACAGGTGCGGACGACCCAGCTCAAGCGGCACACCCTCAGGCAGCACCTGACGCACCACCAGCTTCACAGAACCATCAGTACCGGTTACACGCTCACACGACAGCTCAGACAAACCACTGGTCTTCAACCAGGCCTCAGCCCAGGTGCGCACATCCCGATCAGAAACCTCATCAAGAACACCCAAGAAATCATCAAGAGTCGTATTACCCCAAGCAAACCGCTTAAAGTAAACCCGCGCAGCCTCAACAAACTGATCAAACCCAACATAAGCCACCAGCTGCTTCAGGGCGCTCGCACCCTTGGCGTAGGTAATGCCGTCAAAGTTCTGGCGGGCGGCTTCAAGGTGGGGAATGTCAGCGACAATGGGGTGGGTAGTCGGTAGCTGGTCCTGGCGATAAGCCCAGGCCTTGCGGGAATTGGCAAAGGTGACCCAGGCGTCCTTATAGCCGTTGGCCTCAGCAGCACCCAAATGCCCCATAAAGTCAGCAAAAGACTCTTTCAACCACAGGTCGTTCCACCACTTCATCGTCACCAAATCACCAAACCACATGTGACTCATCTCGTGACAAATGACATTGGCCCGGCTTTCCAACTGAGATTCATCCGCACCAGCCACATAAATATAACCCTCGGTAAAGGTTACGAGCCCCGGGTTTTCCATCGCCCCCAGGTTGTACTCGGGCACAAAGGCCTGCTCGTACTTGGGGTAGGGGTAGGCGTAATCAAAGAGGTCCTGGAAGAAATCCAAACCCTGCTTGGTCACAGTAAAAATGTTCTGGTAGTCAAAATGCTCTTTGAGGGACTGGCGGCAATAGGCAACCAGGGGGATAGGCCCGGAATTGACGGCGGACGCAGGGGTATAAGTATCGAAAGCGGTAAAGTACTCACCAGCCACAAGCGCGGTGATGTAGGTGGAGATACGGGCAGTGGGCTTGAAGACCCGCTTAGAAATAGAAGAATCAGACGGATCATCAATCTCCCGGTCCAACTCACCATTGGAGCTCACCACCCAACTCTTAGGAGCCGTGATACGGAAATTGAAGACAGCCTTCAAATCGGGCTGCTCAAAATTAGGGAAAACCCGGCGGCAGTCGGCGGGTTCGTACTGGGTGTAGAGGTAAATCTTGCCGTCGGCGGGGTCAATGTAGCGGTGCAGACCTTCGCCTGAGCGGCTGAAATAGGACCGGCCCTTGATCGTCAACACATTCTCAGCCAGCAAACCAGGCAAAAGAATACGAGAGCCCTCAACCACTTGCTCAAGTGGGAGGCGCTCGCCATTGAGCTTGATGGAGTCAATGGACTGGTGGATGTAGTCGATAAAGGTGCTAGAGCCGGGTTCTGCGGTGAACCGGACGGTCATGGCTACGGGGTAGGTTTCGAACTCTGCACCGGCGTTGGTGAGGTCGATGTGGACGTCGTAGTGATCAATGGCAATGAGGGAAGCGCGGAGGGCAGCTTCTTCTTGAGTCAAATTTTCGTTATTCACGTCACCATCTTAGCCCTCCTTGTGGGTAAGGTCTACCTCCCACCTGGGCTTTCGTACTGGCTGCGAGGGCTTGGGTCGGTCTTTCGAGGTTCCTGGGGTGGGGCGGACGGATTTTGCAAAGCTGGCAGGCTAATGTATAGTAATTACTCGTTGCCAGCACGACTTCGGTAGAAGTCTGCAAGACACCTTGCGCGGGTGGCGGAATAGGCAGACGCGCTAGCTTGAGGTGCTAGTCCTCGTATTAGAGGGTGGGGGTTCAAGTCCCCCCTCGCGCACAAGAACCCAATTTGGGATAGAGAAGAAACCGGCTCCTGGAAACGGGGGCCGGTTTTTTGTGTCCGGTGTACCTGGTAGTGGGTGCTACTTGGGGTTATAGGCAGAAAAGTGTGTCCCACCCCGGACGCGTCACCCACCACGGCCACCCCAAACACGCCGCACCACCACACCCTCGGGTTATAGGCAGATAAGGTGGAAAGCTAGAAAAGTTGCGCCCAGGTTCTTAGGGTAGGGTTCACGCAGGATGTGGTGGAGCTTATAGGATATGGGGTTACTTTGGTTTGCATAAACCTATACACCTGTGTATAGTATTTATTCGTTGCCAGCACGACTTTGAAAGAAGTCTGCATGACACCTTGCGCGGGTGGCGGAATAGGCAGACGCGCTAGCTTGAGGTGCTAGTCCTCGTATTAGAGGGTGGGGGTTCAAGTCCCCCCTCGCGCACAAGAACCCAATTTGGGATAGAGAAGAAACCGGCTCCTGGAAACAGGAGTCGGTTTCTTTTTGCCTTTCCAGGCTTTTCAGGCGCTCTGTTTCACTTGGAAGCTATGGTTTATCAACTTTACTCATCAGTTAAACTGATTATTTTCGGCTGGCGCCTGGGAAAAAATTTTGAGCTGGTGCGCAGCTTCCAGCCCCTAACCCACAAATTATTGCCTACGAGAGGGCGATAGACTTGCCCTATGCAACCTACTGAAGCCCGTACGTCCGCCCCACCCCTAGAGCATACCTACAGGGAAACCTTCCCTGGCCTAGCCCACCCTGCTCAGCCAGATATTCCGCAAGGAACCCGTCTAGCCTGGCTTAATGAAAACCTTGCCCAGGAACTGGGGCTCGACTCAGGTTGGCTTCGCAGTGAAGCGGGGATTACCTGGATGACCGGCAGGGGAGGGGCCCCCACCTATGCCCTGGCCTATTCGGGCTACCAGTTTGGCCAGCTTTCCCCCGTGCTGGGGGACGGGCGGGCCCACATGGTGGGTGAACTTGTAGTGCCAGGTGCTGGGGGTTCACACCCCCACCGCTTGGGTCCGACCCGGGTCGACCTGCACCTGAAGGGCAGCGGGCGGACGTCCTTCTCCCGCCCCGGTTCGGACGGCAAGGCCCCGCTCTCGGCAGTCTGGCGAGAGGCTGTCATAGGGGAATCCCTCCATGCTCTGGGGGTTCCCACCAGCAGGGCCCTGGCCGTCTTTGAAACCGGGGAGAAGGTGCAGAGACGGGCACCCGAGCCGGAGCCAGCAGGCCTGGTTCTTCGTGTAGCTGCTAGTCATCTACGGGTTGGTACTTTCCAATTTGCCCAGTATCACTGCCCGCAGGAGGTTAGGGGCCAATTGGTTGACTATGCCCTTGCCCGGCACTATCCACATCTTGTCGCAGGTGAAACAAGTGGCGAGCGTGCTTTGAGTCTTTTGCGGGCCGTGGCGCAAAGCCAAGCTAGCTTGGTGACAAGCTGGCAGGCCCTGGGGTTTGTCCACGGGGTGCTCAATACTGATAACGTCACGATTTCAGGGGAGGCGATTGATTTCGGCCCCTGTGCCTTTATTGATGTTTTTGAGCGGGATAAGGTTTTTAGCTCCATAGACCGCCAGGGTCGGTATGCCTATAACCACCAGCCGGGGATTACCGCCTGGAACCTTTCCCGTTTTGCCGAAACCCTCCTGGATCTTATTGACCCTAAGGATCCCAATCGGGCGATCCATCTGGCCACCGGGGTGATCTCTGAGTATGAAGAGGACGTGGTTGGGCGACAGATCGAGGCTTTTGCAGCCAAGTTGGGGCTTGAGCTGCATGGGGTGGGCGAGGACGTCCGCGCCAACGTTGGACGTTTGGGGCAGCAAACTCTGGGTTTACTAGAGCGCGAGGGCTTGGATTTTACCGGGTTTTTCAGGGCCTTGGCAGAGGGGTCTTGTCTCTTGACGGGTGATCTTGGGCTGAGGTGGCAGGAGCAGGTGGGGGCCCTCCGTCTGGCAACTGGCACGAGTCCTGAACGGGCACGGGAGCTGATGGCCCTGCATAACCCGGTCTATATTCCTCGTAACCTGGCCCTGGAGGCAGCGCTTCGGCAGGTAGAGGCGGGGGATAGGGAGCCAATCCTGCGTATTCTGGATGTTGTGAGCCGCCCTTTCGAGCGCCAGGCAGGATGTGAGGATCTGGAAGGTGCCCCGCCGGAATCCCGCTTCTTCACCAGCTTCTGTGGAACCTAAAGGTGGTGGTGAAGTCTCATCAGAGTGACGGTTGGCAGAAGGGGTAGGTGTGTCTTAGGTGCAGTTTGCTCCTTCATGCAGACTGTGGGGAGCGAGTGAATGTGACCTTTCACAAAGGGTCAAAACAAACCTATTTGGTTTTGTGGGGAAATTCCCCCTTAAGGTAGGGATAACCCCAAATAAACAACACACAAACCCACATAAACAGTCATTTTTTCTGGCATACTGGAGACATACCAAACAACGCAATCACTCACAGATTCTGTGAAAGGAAACCTCCACCATGGCACTCGAAAAGAAGCACACCAAGCTCGGCGTAATCGGCGCAGGTGGCGTCGGCTCAGCAACCGCCTACGCAGCAACCCTGCGCGGTGCAGCTGACGAAGTAGTAATCTACGACATCGCCGGAGATCGCGCTGAAGCAGAAGGCCTGGACATCGCCCACGGCACCATGTTCGCCCACGAAGTAGCAGTATCAGGCTCCGGAGACGTCGAAATCCTCCGCGACTGCGATCTCATCATCGTAACCGCAGGTGCCCGCCAGAAGCCCGGCCAGCCCCGCCTCGAACTGGCCGAAGCCAACGTCAACATCTTCAAGTCCATGCTTCCCAAGGTCATGGAGGTCGCCCCCAACGCCATCCTCATGATCGTCACCAACCCCTGTGACGTCCTGGCCGTAGTAGCCCAGAAGATTACCGGCCTGCCCACCGAGCGCTGCTTCGCTTCCGGCACCGTCCTGGACTCATCCCGCCTCCGCTGGCTGATTGCCGAAAAGGCCGGAGTGTCTATCAAGTCCGTTCACGCCAACATCGTCGGTGAGCACGGCGACTCAGAGTTCCCCGTCTGGTCAGCAGCCAACATCGGTATGGTCCCCCTCAACGACTGGACCAACGACGAAGGCGAAAAGGTCTTCACCGACGAGGTCAAGGAAGAACTGGCTGAGCAGGCCATGCGGGCAGCCTACAAGGTCATCGAAGGTAAGGGTTCAACCAACTACGCCATCGGTATCTCAGCAACCCGCATCGCAGAGGCCATCCTGCACGGCCAGGACGCCGTCCTGAACGTAGCCACCCAGATCCGCGGCCGCTACGGCATCGAGGGTGAAGCAGCCCTCTCCCTGCCCTCAGTAGTCTCCCGTGACGGCGTCAAGCGGGTCCTGGACGTCCCCATGACCGACGAAGAAGTTGAGCGTCTGCGTGCTTCAGCTAACGCTATCAATGCTTCATTGGCATCACTGGGTTTCTAATATACTGAAAGTCCCCTAGTGAGGTTCTTTGAACCGAGCGTATTCCAGCAGGTGCCCCGTACCAGAAGGTGCGGGGCACCCCCTCGTTTAACCCAGCTGAGGAAAGGACGACCGGGCCCATCTGCTCCCGGCAGCTGCCCTCTCAAGCCGGTTAGTTAACTACGGATCGTGTGACTTTGCCCCCTGGTGTTTCTTTGTCGGGTGAAAAGGCTGTAACGTCTACTGTATGAGTACTAATCCTCGGGCCGAACTGGCCAACCTCGTTTCAGCTCTGGATGAGCACCTGAATGCTATCGTCAACAGCCGCGGCGACCACGACGCAACTGTCGATAACGCCTATGTGGCCATCGCAAACGCTTTTGAGCGCTACGAAGAAGCCCTGTTTGAGGCCTATGAAGAGGTGACCCCTCTGGAAGTTTTCATCGAAGACGATGATGAAGACGAAGAATACGACTATGACTACGACGAAGATGATGACGTCGATGAGGTTGAGTACTACCAGAGCGACGACGAGAAGTAGACCTGTGTAGCGGGTCTTACCTGTTATTCGAAGCACAGCACCGCGCGCGGTGCTGTGCTTTTTGTTTCACTCGCGTAGAGTTTTTGGTTGTGGAATGGATACAAGCAATTATCCTGGGTTTCGTCCAGGGTTTAACTGAGTTTTTGCCGATTTCGTCATCGGGTCATATTCGTATCGTGGGGCAGTTCCTGCCGAACGGAGAAGACCCCGGCGCGGCCTTTACCGCCATTACCCAGCTGGGTACTGAGGCGGCTGTTTTGGTGTTCTTCTGGAAGGACATCGTTCGCATTATTAAGAACTGGTTCGGTTCTCTGGTCGGTAAGGTTGATAAGAAGGACCCTGACGCCCGGATGGGTTGGTTCATTATCATTGGCTCCCTGCCGATCGCGATTTTGGGTTTGTTGCTGGAAGATTATATTGATTCAACCTTCCGCAGCCTCTGGATCACTGCGACCATGCTGATTGTTTTTGCAGTCTTCCTGGGTATCGCAGACCGAATCGGCAAGGAACAGCGCGAGATTAAGGACCTGACCGTCAAGCACGGCATCCTGTTTGGTTTCGCCCAGGCCCTGGCCCTGGTGCCGGGTGTTTCTCGTTCCGGTGGCACCATTATGGCGGGTTTGCTGATGGGCTATACCCGCGAAGCTGCTGCCCGCTATTCCTTCTTGCTGGCAATCCCTGCGGTGTTTGCGTCCGGCCTGTACAAGCTGGCCGGTAGCATTTCAGATGGTTTTACCGGTTACTACGGTTTTGGGTCAACCATGGTGGCAACTGTGGTGAGCTTCGTGGTGGGCTACCTGATTATCGGGTGGTTCTTGAAGTACGTTTCTAATAAGAGCTACAGCATTTTTGTGTGGTACCGCATTGCCCTTGGCCTGGTGCTCTACATCCTGCTGGGTGTTGGCGTACTGGCTGCATAAGACGTGAGTCACTTTTGATACCTGCCCGGAAGTTTTTCCGGGCAGGTATTGTTTTAGCTAGAAAGAATGTATGGCTTCAGTGTGAAGCCCCGACGAACGCGAGGTGTTCATGCGAGCTTGGGATCAGCCCACCATTCCGTCCCTGCCGGGTCAGGCCCCCCTGCCCACGGTTTTTGATACTGCCGTAGGTAACCGGGTGACCCTAGAGCGGGAGGAGAAGGCCGGGCTGTATGTGTGTGGTATTACCCCCTACGATGCCACCCATATGGGCCATGCTTCCACCTATGTTGCTTTTGACCTTTTGAACAGGGCTTGGCGGGATGCCGGTGTGCCGGTGACCTTCGTACAGAATGTGACCGATGTCGATGACCCCCTGCTAGAGCGGGCCGAGGCGACCGGGGTTGATTGGCGTGAGTTAGCTGAAGACCAGACTGAGCTCTTCCGCACCGACATGGTGGCTCTCAACGTCATCGCCCCAGACCACTATGTCAGCGTTGTTGATTCCGTTCCTGCGGTTGCGGACGCCGTTGCCCGTCTTCTGGAGGCCGGCGTGGCTTACCGGGTGCCTGGTTTTACAGCCGAGGACGGCACCGTCCACCCCGAGGGGGATATTTACTTTGATCTTGAGGCGGCTGAAGCGGCTGGGGCTGGCAAGCCGGGTGCCTGGAAGCTGGGGCAGGTGGCCCATTACAGCCTGGAAGAAATGCTCACCATCTTCGGAGAGCGGGGCGGTGATCCGGATCGTCCTGGTAAACGTCATGCCCTTGACCCTCTCTTGTGGCGGGTTGAGCGGCCCGGTGAGCCGGCCTGGGATTCTGAAGTTGGACGTGGCCGCCCCGGCTGGCACATTGAGTGCAGCGTCATTTCTGGCCAGTATCTGGGTGCCCCTTTCTCGGTTCAGGGGGGCGGCTCTGACTTGATTTTCCCCCACCATGACTTGGGTTCCAGCCACTCCTTTGCCCTCAATGGTCAGCCCATGGCCCGCCATTTTATGCACACCGGAATGGTGGGGCTGGACGGAGAGAAAATGAGTAAGTCCCTGGGCAACCTGGTTCTAGTCTCTAAACTTCGGGCTGCCGGGGTGGCTCCGGCTGCCATTCGCCTGGCAATTATGGATAATCACTACCGTACCGACTGGTTCTGGGACGATGCCCTCCTGGAGAAAGCTACGGGCCGTCTGGACCTCTACCGGTCTGCTGTGGCAGCAGCTCCCGGTGAGTCTGATGAGGCTGCCCTGGCCCTTCTGCAGTCCGTCCGCGCCCAGTTGGCTGATGATCTCAATACCCCTGCAGCCCTGGTATCCATTGACCAGTGGGCCCTTTCTGCCCTTGAACACGGTGGTGCCGGCGGTCAGCTGGTGGCTGATTTGCTCATGGCTCGCCTGGGTGTAGATATCACCGAGTAGAAAAGGGATTGACTAAACCGCCCCCACACCTGGCTATCGTGCCGGGGGTGGGGGCGGTTTTGTTGTGATGATGATCTGTGAGGTGGCCTACCAGAAAGCTAGGCCTGGGCTTCACCGTCGTTGCGGTCCTTGAGGAATTTCTCAAATTCAGCGGCAATATCGATTTGGCTGAAATCGCTGATGTCCCGCTCTGCTTCTGCGGCGGATTCGAGGTTTTGGACGTAGGCCTTGAGCTCAGGTTCGTCGTCCAGAAGATCGTCTGCCGCCCGGTCCCAGCGCATCATCTCGTCCTGGAAATGTTCCAGGGGCATGGGGAAGCCCAGGATGGGCTGAAGGGCGGAGAGCAGGGCAAATGCTGCCTTGGGCTGGGGTGGGTGGGCTACATAGTGGGGGACTGAGACCCATAGGGAGAGGGCATTGACCCCGTACTGGGGGGCTTCATGGGCCAGAACGCCGATCAGGCCCGTTTCCCCGCTGTAGGTTGATGGCTGAACGCCTGGGAGGTCGAGGGCAGCCTGGGAAAAGCTGGTGATGCCGACGGGCAGGGGTAGGGTATGGGGTACTTCATCTAGCAGGGATCCGCAGAGTACCACGAGGTCAACTTGGTGTTGGGCTACAAAAGCAAAGAAGTCTGCACAGAAGTTCTTCCAAGCCAGGGAGGGCTCGGGGCCAGTGAGCGTGAGAATCCGGGTGCCGGAGGTGGTCTGTGCTTCTGTGAACTTCAGTTCGGGCCAGATCAGCTCAGAGCCGCCGTCGGCGCTGGGGGTGAGCAGGGGCCGGGTTTCAGTAAAAGTGTAGTAGTGCTCGTGGTTGAATCCCTGGGCGGGGCTACCCTGGTAGTGGGTGTTGATTTTCCGTACTGATTCGGTGGCGGCTTCACCTGCGTCATTCCAACCGTCGAAAGCTACGAGCAGGACGGTCGGGGGGTGGGTAGGCGCAGTTGATGTGGCATGGAAATGGGCCAGGGCATCGACAGGGAGCGGTAGATTCATCACCCCCCATATCTTACCTGATGGGCAGCTTGCTCACTGAGGGAGATGGTTATTGCATAGACTAGGGGTGCACAAGGGTTGGTCCCGGCCCTGTCTGTAGTTCTACAAAAGGTTCGTTCTATGGTTTTGGGTTCTGGTATCCGCATTGGTCGTTTTGTGGGTGCACCTATTGTGGTGAAGCCGTCCTGGTTTCCTTTGATGGCTGTAGTCATCATTGGATACGGCCTCAATCTAGCTTCATGGCGTAGCCTCACGACTGCCCAGGGGTTCCTTGCAGCTGCTATCACCGCGGTAACCCTAGCTGTTGGCGTCCTGCTTCACGAGTTGGCCCATGCTGCGGTCGCTCATGCCCGGGGTGTGAGGGTTCACGCTATTAACGTGAATATGTGGGGCGGGCATACCAAAATGCACACCTCCTCAGCCTCCTCAAGTTTCTGGGTGGCAGTCAGCGGGCCAATAGTGAATTTCGTGGTAGCCGCTCTTTGCTATATGGTCTGGTGGAATACGGGGTCGGCAGACTTCTTTGGTTTCATCCTGGCTGCCCAGGTGAATTGTGCTGTGGGTATTTTTAATCTGGTACCTGCCTTTCCTTTAGACGGGGGTCACGCTCTGGAGGCCCTGGTCTTTATGTTGACGGGCCGCAGGTCTGTTGCAATCCGGGTGACTGCCTACTCTGGCTTGCTCCTCATCGCTTTACTGGTGGGCTTTTTGCTGGTGACGGGGACCTGGCAGTCCATGTTTGCCCTCATTGCAGCTGCCTTCCTTGGCTACTACCTGTGGACGGGGGCCTCCCACTCCCTGCGAAGGCTGGGGGAGGACCGCAACCCAAATCACCCACTTCGGGCTTCCCAGCTGATGGTTCCAGTTCAATTTGCTCCTGCTGATGACCTGATCGGCCAGGCCTCCCAGACCTGGGATGGGGCGTCCCCTCTCGTCCTATTGCGAAATTTGGGAGCTGGCGGATTAGAGCCGAGCGCCGTCGTCCTGCCCTTTGCCCTGGAAGCTGCGGTGGGTACCCTTGACTCCCAGCCCTTGGCTGCTTTAGGCCAGCCCCTGGCGACCCGCACGATGGATGTTCAGGCTGGCCTGCTGGATACAGTCGATGAATTCAACGGGTTCGCCTACCACCGGCTTCCCGAAGAGCAGAGGGACGACGTTGTGGCCTGGATTGTAGAGGATTCCGGCCGTCCGGTGGGCCTGGTCACCGCTCAGGCCCTTCGATCACAGATGATTAACCTTGCTGGTGAGAAAGCCCTCTAGCTTTCATATGCCGTCCAGGTATTTATCTGAGACAATGGGTGTGAGACATTTTGACTGAAAAGAGATATGAAGAGCATGACCAACCCAACAGGTAGCATCAACCGCCGTGGCCCCTTCCGTCCCGGTGAGCGGGTCCAGCTGACTGACGAACGCGGCCGCATGACCACTATTACCCTGGCTGAGGGCGGTGAGTACCATTCCCACCGCGGTTTCTTCAAGCACTCAGAACTGATTGGCCAGGTGGAAGGCACTGTTCTTGAGAATTCAGAGGGCTTCAAGTTCCAGGCCCTTCGCCCCCTTTACAAGGATTTTGTTCTGTCAATGCCCCGGGGTGCTGCCGTTGTCTACCCCAAGGACGCAGGTCAAATTGTGACCATGGCTGATATCTTCCCCGGTGCCCGTGTTATTGAAGCAGGTGTTGGTTCCGGTGCCCTGTCTATCGCCCTGCTCCGTGCAGTTGGCGACAAGGGCCACCTGCGTTCCTTTGAGCGCCGGGAGGAGTTTGCTGATATTGCCCGCGGCAATATCGAGACCTTCTTCGGTGGCCAGCACCCCGCCTGGTCCCTGACCCTGGGAGATCTGGCAGAGACCCTGGGCGACGTTGAGGAGCCGGGCTCTGTAGACCGGGCCGTTCTTGACATGCTGGCGCCCTGGGAGTGCCTGGATGCTGTGGCAACTGCCCTAGCCCCCGGTGGCGTTGTCATCTGCTACGTTGCTACCGTCACCCAGCTGTCCCGGGTCGCTGAGGCCCTGCGTGCTGATGGCCGTTTTACTGAGCCTGAGTCCCACGAGACTATGGTGCGTGGCTGGCACGTTGAGGGATTGGCCGTCCGCCCTGACCACCGCATGGTTGCCCACACCGGCTTCCTGATTACTGCCCGCCGCCTGGCGGACGGGGCCGAGCGGCTGGCGCCCAAGCGTCGGGCTTCTAAGACTGACTTCTCTGAAGAAGATCTCAATGCCTGGACTCCGGCAGCCTTAGGCGAGCGCAATGTGTCTGACCGAAAGCTGCGTCGCGCCGGCCGCGATGCTTTGAGCTTGGCTGATAAGTCGGCAGCTGCCCGGGCAGTTGCTGAAAGTGAAAACAACTAAAGTGAATATGGTGCCGGGGCTGAGCGATCTAACAATTCTTGGCCCCGGCTACTGGCCCTGCGGGGCTGAATGGTTCTGGCGTGAGGAAGTGAAGCGATGGCTGAACATGTAAATGTTTCATCGACAGACTATGAGCGCATTTTGAGGCAGCTCAATATTGCCAATGATAATCGCCGGAACCTTGACCGGCAGTTGCGGGCTGCCGGTGAGAAGAACCAGAAGCTGGTGACGGCTCTAACTCGGGCGAAGAACGAGATTGAGCACATGCGGATGGCCCTGGCACAAGAGGTCGTTCCTCCCCTGAACTCTGCGGTGGTGCTTTCGGTCAATGGTGCCCGGATGACCTACCAGGATCTTGCCGACGGTAAGAGCCCGGCTGAGGTTGAGGAGAGCCTGGACGTCATGATGGGGGGCCGCCTAGTGCGGGTTGCTTGTTCCCCCTTGGTCCAGCTGGCTGAGCTGAAGCCGGGGATGACCGTCCTGCTCAATGAGTATTCTCAGGTCGTTCTTTCCCTTGGTTTTGAGGGTTTTGGGGACGTCGTGATGGTCAGGGAGGTCCTTGACCCAGGTCATGTTCTGGTTGAGCTTCCAAATCAGACCAAGATGGTTGCCCGTATTTCAGGAAACCTTGATCCGGATTCTTTGCGGGTGGGGGATACTGTCACCTACGATTCTCGGGTGCAGATGGTGACCTCCCTGGTGCCCCTGGCTGAGGCTCAGGATATGGTTCTTGAAGAGGTACCCGATATTACCTATGACAATATCGGTGGTTTGGGAGCCCAGATTGACCTCATTCGTGATGCAGTGGAGTTGCCTTTCCTGCACCCCGATATTTACCGGCAATATGAGTTGACCCCACCCAAGGGTATTCTGCTGTACGGGCCTCCCGGTAACGGCAAGACTCTGATTGCTAAGGCTGTGGCTAATTCCCTGGCCGCCCGTGCTGCTGAGCTTTCGGACGACGGCAAGAAAACCGGCTACTTCCTGAATATCAAGGGCCCGGAGCTACTGGATAAGTACGTGGGTGAGACCGAGCGTCAGATCCGCGATATTTTCTCAGCTGCCCGCGATAAGGCCCGGGCGGGCCACCCTGTGGTGGTTTTCTTTGACGAAATGGAATCCCTCTTCCGCACCCGCGGTTCAGGGCGGTCATCCGATGTTGAAACCACTATCGTTCCCCAGCTCCTTGCTGAAATTGACGGTGTTGAGAGCCTAGATAACGTCATTGTCATCGGGGCGACCAACCGGGAGGACATGATTGATCCAGCCGTTTTGCGCCCCGGGCGTCTCGACGTGAAAATCAGGATCAACCGACCTGATCGGGTGGGAGCTGCCGAGATTTTTGGTCTCTACCTGACTGAAAAGTTGCCCATTAGTCAGGCTGAGGTGGCTCAGGCAGGTTCTCAGCAGCAGGCAGTTACAGCCATGATTGAGACTGTGATTGACCATCTCTTCTCAGCTGAACCGGCTAACCGCTACATCACCGTTGATTTGGAGAACGGGGTGAGCCGCTGGCTCTTCCGCGGGGACTTCCTGTCGGGTGCCGTGATTCGCAATATTGTCGATCAGGCAAAGAAGCAGGCTATCAAGTCCTATCTGTCTACCGGGGCTGAAGGTATTACCACCGAGCACCTGCTTGAGGCGGTGCGCTCCGAATTTGAGGACCAGGTTGAGGTGCCCCAGATTAGCGAGATTGAGGACGTCCTTTCAACCCTCAGTATTCGCCTGCGTGTCCTAAATGCCGCTCCAGCCCGCTCCATCAATTCTGCTCAGGGGGTATAGCCGTGACCGTTCGACGCATTATGGGGGCCGAAACTGAATACGGGGTCTTCGCACCGGATAAGCCCTCAGCTAACCCGACAGTTCTCTCAGCTTTTGTTGTCAATACCTATGACACCCTCTTCAAGCAGCAGCTTTCAGCCCGGTTGCAGACCGAGTGGGAGTATAGGTCAGAAAGCCCGCTCAGCGATGCCCGGGGTTTCGACATGCCCCGGGCACAGGCCCACCCGTCCCAGCTAACCGATTCCGCGACCGTCCTGACCAGTGAAGATATAGCTGCTGAGGCCCTGAGTGAAGCCGGCCAGTTTGCCGAACGCATCGACTGGGACGCTGTGACCATGAATTCGATTCTGCCCAACGGGGCCCGCCTATATGTTGACCACGCCCACCCGGAATACTCCTCGCCCGAGGTGACTAACCCGCGTGACGCCGTCCTCTGGGATGCTGCTGGTGACCATATCGCCGCAACTACCGTTGAAACCATTGAGCAGGTCACCACAAGTGGTTCTTCTGCCATGCACCCGGTCAATCTGTATAAGAACAATACGGACGGGAAAGGCCAGTCTTACGGGTCCCATGAGAACTACCTGCTGCCTCGTTCGGTTGATTTTGAATACTTGACCCTTGCCCTCTTGCCCTTCTTTGCTACCCGGCAGATTATGGTGGGGGCAGGACGGGTGGGGCTCGGCCGGGCAGGGGAGCAGGCTGGCTTCCAGATTTCCCAGCGGGCTGATTTCTTTGAACGAACCGTGGGATTGGAGACGACTATCCGGCGGCCCATGGTCAATACCCGCGATGAACCCCATGCTGACTCTGACAAGTATCGCCGCCTGCATGTCATTTCGGGGGACGCCAACCTGTCACATACTTCAAATCTTTTGAAGTTTGGCACCATGTCCCTGGTACTCAACCTCATTGAGGCCAAGGTTGCACCGCGCATCCGGCTGGCTGATCCTGTGGCAGCCATGCACACCGTGAGCCATGACCTTTCACTGGCCGAAAAGCTCCCCCTGGCCGGGGGAGGGAGCATGACCGCGCTGGAGATTCAGCGGGCATACCTGGAGGCAGCCAGGGAACTGGAACACGAGGCAGACGAGGCAACCACGGAAATCCTGGTTCTCTGGGATCAGACCCTGGAAGCTCTTGCCAGCAATCCTTTGAGCCTGGCAGACCGTCTGGACTGGGTCGCAAAATATGCCCTGATGAGATCCTACGTTGCTCAGGGGCTGAGCTGGTCAGACCCCAAACTTGCAGCTATCGACCTTCAGTATTCAGACGTCCGCCCCGGCAAGGGTATTTACCACAAGCTGGTTGCCCTGGGCCGGATGCAGACCCTCTTTACCCCCGAAGAAATCGCCCAGGCTGCCGCCGAACCTCCCCGCGATACCCGGGCCTTCCTCCGCGGCAAACTCATCACTACCTGGCCGGACGAAGTCGTCTCCGCTAACTGGGACACCCTGGCCGTACGAAACCCCCTCTCCGTCGACGTCCACCGCCTGAACCTGGATGAACCCACCCGCTTCACCGCCAAGGACGTCGAACACCTCCTGACCCTTGACCATGCGGACCAGCTTATAACCCTCTTAGCCGGGTAAAGCCCGTCCGCCCCTTCACCCAACTCTCGAAAGGAACCCTCATGGAACGTATCCAACGCCAAGACACCCAGCTGATTGCAGGCCAGCAGGTTGAAGAAGTAACCCTAAAGACCCAGAGCGCTGAGGTCAACCAGCAGGCAGTATCAGACCTCGACGACCTTCTTGCTGAAATTGACGGCGTCCTAGAAGAAAACGCAGAAGACTTCGTCAAGGGTTTCGTCCAAAAGGGCGGCCAGTAGCCTTCCCACCACCCGGTCCACCTCAAAAGCAGAAAGAATGACGCGATGGAACGCAGAATCTTCGGAGTCGAAACTGAATTTGGCATCCGCTATATCCCCACGGGCCTTGGCCCGCTCGGGCCTGAAGAGGCAGCCCGTAAACTCTTTAAGCCCGTCGTTGATACCTGGCGTTCCACCAATGTCTTCCTGCCGAACGGGGGCCGCCTGTACCTGGATGTGGGATCCCACCCTGAATACGCCACGGCAGAAACCGCCTCAATCCGCGATGCCCTCTTGCAAGATAAGGCGGGGGAGCAGCTGCTGAACGACCTGGTCAACCAAGCCCAGGACCATTTGGACAGTGAAGGCTACGACGGCCAGATTTTCCTCTTCAAAAACAATGTAGATTCAGCGGGTAACTCCTTTGGCTCCCACGAAAACTACATGCTAGAACGTAAGGTGGAGTTCTCCCGCCTGGTGCGGTCCCTGATTCCCTTCCTTATCTCCCGCCAAATTGTGGTGGGTGCCGGTAAGGTCCATGCTGACGGCCCGCCGGAGTGGGCCGGCCGCAAACTGGCCACTGCTGGCCAGCCCAGTTTTTCCTTCTCCCAGCGGGCTGACTATATTTGGGAAGGCTCATCCACAGCAACGACCCGGGCCCGTCCTATTATCAACACCCGGGATGAGCCCCACGCGGACGCTAGCCTCTACCGCCGGATGCACGTCATCAATGGCGATTCCAACATGTCTCAGGCAACCACCCTGCTGAAACTGGGGGCAACCGACCTGGTGCTCCGAATGCTGGAGGATTTTTACCCTCTTGCTAACTTTGAGATCAAGGACACCGCAACCGCCCTGCGGGTGATCTCCCACGATCTGACAGGTACAGCTCCTTTCCTGCTTGCTGACGGCACAGAAACCAATGCCCTGACCCTGCAAAGGCACTTCCACCAGGCTGCAGAAAAATTTGTGGGAGAGAAAGGGGAACACCACCAGGACGTTGCCTATGTGCTGGACCTATGGGGCAGGGCCCTAGACGCTGTTGAAAGCGGGGATACCTCCCTGATTGATACTGAAATTGACTGGGCAATCAAGAAGAAACTTCTCGATACGGTGATAGCCCGGGGGGCAAGCGGTTACGACGACGTCAAAATTCAACAGCTGGACCTTGCCTACCACGACATTGACCCTGACCGGGGAGTCTTTAACCTCCTAGCCAAGAAGGGTCTTGTCAAAAAGCTAGTGACCCCCGAGGAAATCGCTGAAGCAACAGTGACTCCACCGAGTACTCGTGCTTCAATTCGGGGTAACTTTATCCAAGCTGCCCGGGCTGCCGGTGAGCCTTTTACTGTGGATTGGGTCCACCTCAAACTGAATAATTACCCCCACCTGACTGTCATGTGTAAGGATCCTTTCGCTACAGCCAGCGACCAGGTGGATGCCCTGTTTGCCCAGGTTGGCTTGACTTCTGATAGCTCACCTGCCCGTCAGTTGCCCTTTATCTAATATCGTGAGTTAGCGAGAGTCATACAGGGCATTACCAGCTCCTACCCAGTTATATCGGCTAGTATTGAGCCGGTGAAGACAAGCGCCGCACGGTTGGCGCACTCCAACGAAAGTGATTTTTGTGAAGAAGAAGTCAGTATATTTTGCCTCCAGCGCCGCGATCCTCGCACTGGTTCTGAGCGCCTGTGGTGGTTCCAGCTCCGGTAGCAAGCTGTCCGATGTCGAATACAACCTGAATGGCGCTACCGCCCAGCCTTCCGTTGCCGCTGAGACCCCCTTCGCTGCATCCGGTACCGAGGCCTACAAGATTGAGGACGGCCAGGGTGAAGCTATCGAGGACGGCGACAATCTGCTGGTTGATGCAACCGTCTTCAGCGGTGAGGATCTGACCTCTGTGGCTTCAACCTACACCGAAGCCCCCATGATTATCCCTGTCGGTGAGCAGCTGAAGGCTGCAGCTCCTGAACTGTATGAGCTGCTGAAGGGCTCCAAGGTCGGTGTATCTTTCTCTTACTCCACCAACATTGATGCCCAGTCAACCTCAACTGCTGAAGCAACACCGACCGTCTCTGCCGGTACTGCAACCAATCTTGAGGTTTACACCGTCACCGGTAAGCTCCTCAAGGAAGCTACTGGTGAGGATACCAACCTGTCATCTCCTGCTCTGAAGGAATTCTCAGCTCCTGAGGGTTCACCTGCAACCCTGACCCTGGCTGATGACCGCGGCGATGCTCCCACCGAGCTCAAGTCTGAAGAAATGATTAAGGGCGATGGGGCTGTAGTAGCAGCGACTGACACTGTTTACGTTAACTACGTTGGTGTGAAGTGGTCAGACGGCGAACAGTTCGACGGTAACTTTGGTTCATCCCCCATTAACTTCAAGCTCAATAGCGTGATTGAGGGCTGGCAGAAGGGCCTTGAAGGTAAGACCGTTGGTTCCCGTGTTCTGATTCAGATTCCTAGCGAAATGGCCTACGGTGAAGATACCGGTGAAACCGGCCAGCCTGCAGGCGCACTGGTCTTTGTTGTAGATATTCTTGCGACCTCGCCCGAACGTACTGCCCCTGAAGCCACTGCTGATCCCTCGGCTTCTGCAGACGCTTCAGCTTCCGCTAATGCTGATGCTTCAGCAGATGCAACCGCAGAAGCTTCTGAAACCGCCAACCAGTAAGTCTCATCCCTCATTTCTCTAAGGAGTAACCATGTCATTTGGTCAGCGTAAGCTCGATCGTAGCAAGCCTGAGATTGATTTCCCTGAGGGCGGTGTTCCCGAAGAACTCATCATCATTGACGAGATTGAAGGCGCTGGTGAGACTGTCGAAGCCGGTGACACCGTTTCAGCCCACTATGTCGGTGTTGCCTTTTCAACTGGCGAAGAGTTCGATTCATCCTGGGGACGTGGTGAACCCCTGCGTTTCCAGGTGGGTGTCGGCATGGTCATCCAGGGTTGGGACCAAGGCCTGCTCGGTATGAAGGTGGGCGGCCGCCGTCGTCTGGAAATCCCCAGCGAGATGGCTTACGGTTCCCGCGGTGCAGGAGCTGCCATCGGCCCTAACGAATCCTTGATCTTCGTTGTTGATCTTGTTGATGTAGTAAAGCGATAATACCGACGTTCAGTTTATAGCTGAAGTGTTGAGCCCCCGGTTCTTTTGAATCGGGGGCTATCTTTATGTATGTGACTAGCAAAGCAGTTGAACGTGCCATTTGCCTCCTTGATGTCCTTTCAGGAAATCGCTTGGGGCTGACCCGGGATGAGATTCGCTATCGGGTACCTGGCTATGAGGAGGCTGGAAGCGATAGCGCCTTTGAACGCATGTTTGAGCGTGATAAGCAGGTGCTGCGGGCCCTCGGCCTTGATTTAGAAGCGGAACGTGTTCCCTATGAGGACGCTGGTTTCGTCTACCGCCTGGATATTTCCCGGGGGCGTAGTCAGGATTTCTCTGCTGCCGACCTAGCTTTTTTGGCGACCGCAGCAAGGGCCTGGGACGGGACGGAGCTAGAAAGAACAGCCCGGTCTGCCCTTATGAAGCTAGAGGCTGGACGGCCGCGAGCTGCAAGGGGGCCAGCCCTTTCAGCCCGGTTTGTTGATAGGGTTGGCTTGGCTGAGTGCCTGACTGCTGTAGCCGATGGTAAGGCTTTGAGATTTCGCTACCGGTCAGAAGATCAGGAGCCCCGTACCGTGACGGTCTGGGGGCTTGGCATGCGATTTGGCCACTGGTATATCGAAGGCTGGGATAGGAGCAAGAAGGCTGCTCGTCTTTTCCGGCTGGACCGGATGGTGGGTCTCAGCCTGGTTACTGCTGAGGGTCCTGCTGCCCCAGAGGGCTATTCTATGGCTCATTCTCTGGCTAATCTTGAACCTCACTCGGTGCCAGTGTTGGCAACGGTTCCCCAGCACGGAAACGATGATTCGCTGCCTGGAGCCGGGGGAGAGCCGGTCTCTATCAATCCTAGCTTCAGCCTTGAGGAATCAGTGCTGAAGGCTATTGCCAGCGGCAAAACTCACTGCCTGGCTGATCTCGATTCCCTTCCTGCTGGGGTTGAATCTGGCTATCAGGACGCAGCCTTGGAGGCCGAGGTTCGCTTGCGCCAGGTTTTGACATCCTGGCACAGGGCTCCTGTTACCTGTGAGATCCCGGCAGGACGCTCCATCTGGAAGTCTGTCGCCCCGCAACGGTCCCGGGAGAGCGCTTCTGATCAGCTGATTAGGCTGCTGATGATGGTCACAGTCGTCCAAAAAGCAGGCGGGATGGACCTGACGGAACTTGCAACACTTTTTGAAACAAGTCCAGCTAAAGCGAGAATCCAACTCGAAGGGCTGGCAGCAAGTGTGGGTTTCGAATCTCTTAACCTCACGATAGATGAGGACGATTTTGTGGAGGTGGACAGCGAAACAGCCCTGGCAGCTGGGGTAAAACTAACTGTCCTTGAAGCTCTCATTCTGAGTTTGGCTCTTGACCTTATTGAAAGTATCCACGGCCTGGGAATCGGCAGCCTGCTTCGTCCGAAACTTTGGGATTCTTTAGGGCAAGAGGGCGGGCAGGCAGTCCAGCCCAACCGGGTTACCGTCGCACCGCCCGATTTGGATCCGGTTCTTAGTCAGGCCTTACACCACAAGGTTCCCCTGCTCATCACCTACCGCTCAAGGACCGGAAGAACGGAAAGGGTGATTGAACCCCTCAAGCTCATCCTGAATAATGGCCCCCAGTATGTACTTGCTTGGTGCCGGAAGGCCCAGGACTATCGGCATTTTGCCCTGGAGTCTATTGAAAATATGACCTTGTGTGAAGGGGCTGAGTTTAGTGTCCATCCTACGAGCCCCACTACAACTGACACCTGGCTTGCCGACCTCAAATCCGGCCGCCACCCCAGCCAGCTCTTAGTGCTGGCACTTGATATGTCTCTGCCCAGTTCTACGAGGGAAGTAGCTGACCTGCAATTACGCCGTTACTCTACTGAGACAGCCCAGGTAAGAGGATGGCACTTCTACCGGATACCCTTAGCCAATGAGGACTGGGCACTGAGTCTGCTGGTGAGGCTCGGACCAACCGTCAGAATCCTGCAGCCTACCACCCTCGTCCCCAAACTATTAAACCTGCTTTCCTTGCCACCCATTGCAGGCCCCGACCAGAGTAGATAAATTGTCGGTAGGGGCTTCGGTCAAGAAGTGAGAGCACTTCCCTATATAATGGGGTCTATGCCTTGGTGGTTTTGGATAGTCCTGTGGAGCGTACTCCTTGTGAGTTCCCTCTGCCTACTAGCCTGGCTACTGTATCGGGTATTCCGCTCCTTCATGGGTAGCTTGGATGCGGCAACAGCCTGGGAAGCAACGATTAATGATTCCCTGAGCCAAGCAGCAGTCCTCAAACCTCTTGAAGAGCCCCGCCCACCGGCGGTCTTCACCCCGGTCAGTGAAGCCTATACAGACTACATTCAGGGCAAATACACTCGAACGCTCGACCGATCCAGGCGCCGCGCCCAGCGTCGTGAAGAACTCGGTCAGCCCCAACTCGTCGGAGACCTTAAACGTCTCCAAGAAAGGTGACACACATGAACATTCAAGGTTGGCACTGGGTCGTCCTCGTCGTCATCGTCATTCTCCTCTTTGGTGCCCCCAAGCTTCCCGGTATGGCCCGTAGCCTCGGTCAGTCCATGCGTATCTTCAAGTCTGAGGTAGATGGTCTGAAGAGCGACAGCCAGAAGAACAACACTGCTGAATCAGCAGCTCAGTCTCAGGACAACGTAGTGTCAGGTGAGGTTATCAACAACCCTGACCAGAACAAGGGTACCCAGAACTAAGGTTTCACCCAGAGCGTTCGTGAGTTATCAGCCCAACCCGTACCTTGCTGACTAAGGTACGGGTTTGCGGGCTCTCTGAGTTTCAACAGAAGGCAGCGATGGCTAAAACAACCAGCCGAAAGAAAAATCCACAGGCCTCAATGGCCCTCAGTGAGCACTTTCGAGAATTCCGCAACCGCCTCATCAAAGCGACGGTAGCAACAGTAATTTGTGCTATCGGTGGTTTTTTCTTGTATGAGCCGTTCATGGAGGCCATCAGTGCCCCGGTCTATGCCCTGAACACAGAAGAGGGGCGAACAGCAGCCCTCAACTACTCCACTGCCATCTCACCTTTTGACCAGATGATTCGGATTTCCCTCTATATCGGTTTGGTCATTGCTAGCCCTGTGTGGATCTACCAGCTGTGGGCCTTCATTACCCCCGCCCTCTATAAGCGGGAAAAGCTTTATACCCTGGGCTTTACCTTTACTGCCCTTCCCATGTTCCTGCTGGGCACTGGTTTGGCTTGGTGGCTCTTACCTACAGCTATTGCAACCTTGACTCAGTTCAGCCCCAATGGGGCAACCAACCTGCTGACTGCAGATGTTTACATCAGCTTCGTGGTCAAGTTCATGCTGGCTTTTGGTATCGCTTTCGTCTTGCCGGTCTTGCTGGTTGGCCTGAACTTTATCGGCCTCATTAGTGGCAAGGCGATGCTGAAGTCTTGGCGTTGGGTGGTGCTGATTGTAGCTATCATTTCTGCTATGGCGGCTCCTGGCGGTGAAATCATGTCCATGGTCTATTTGATGGTTCCGCTTCTGTTCTTCTTCTTTACCGCTATTGGTATTTCTTTGCTGAACGACAAGCGTCGGGCACGACGTCGGGCCAAGCTGGAAAAGGGCCTCAGCGAAGAAGAACTCAACCGGGCAACCTCCCTGGAAGAACTGGATCGCCTCGGCCGAACCTCATAAGGCAACAAGTACCCTCGCAGCTTCAACGGTGCGGGGGTTTTCTTGTGAGGAAACCTGCATGTTCGCGCGTAAACGAAAAGCAGGCATCAGGTCGGTAGAGGTTGGGTGAAACGCCTAAGATAGGTACTATGGCTAGTTACGCTGAACAGTATTTGCACGCCAAGGAGCGTGCCGCCCGGTCGAAGACAGCTCTGTACCGGTTTGAGCAGACCCTTGGCTTTGACCTGGATGATTTTCAGTGGCAAGCCTGTAGCCGGGTTGAGCAAGGACGGGGTGTGCTGGTCGCCGCCCCAACCGGTGCCGGTAAGACCATAGTGGGTGAGTTCGCGATTTATCTTGCCCTGAGCCAGGGCAAGAAGGCTTTTTACACCACTCCGATTAAGGCCCTGAGCAACCAGAAGTACAACGACCTAGTAGCAGCCTACGGTGAGGAAGCCGTTGGACTGCTGACCGGTGACACCTCTATCAATTCCGAAGCCCCCGTGGTTGTGATGACTACCGAGGTGCTTCGAAACATGCTGTATGCAGAATCTGCAACCCTGAATAACCTGGGCTTTGTCGTCATGGATGAAGTGCATTATCTAGCTGACCGGTCCCGCGGGGCTGTGTGGGAAGAATGCATTATCCACCTGCCTGAACATGTGGCGGTGGTTGCCCTGTCAGCCACTATTTCTAATGCAGAAGAGTTTGGTGCGTGGCTCGACACCGTGCGTGGGTCTACTGACATCATCGTGTCTGAGCACCGCCCGGTGCCCCTGTGGCAGCACGTCATGGTGGGTAAGCACCTCATGGACCTTTTTGCCGGCGATACGACGGTAGAAGATGCAGCTGCGTCCTCAGAAATGCCCGAGGTTAACCCCGAATTGATTAAGGTAGGACGCCGACCCCGCCCGGCCAGGGGGCCACAGGGCAAGTCTTTTTCCCGGCTGGGGAAGGGGAAGAGGTCCCGTTCCCAGGGGTTCGACAAAGGACGTGACCGGCACCGGGATTATTCTGATTCGGCTGCCCCGGTTCGACCCCAGCGGATCAGCCGCCCTGAAATGATCCGTTCCCTGGATAAGGCAGGCCTGCTTCCTGGCATCTGTTTTATTTTCTCCAGGGTTGGCTGTGACGCTGCCGTTTCCCAGTGTATTGATGCCGATGTTCGTCTGACGACCGACGCTGAGGCCCAAACGATTAGGGCCTACATTGCTGAGGCGACTGCGTCCTTGGAGACCCGGGACCTTTCAGTTCTGGGGTTCTACGAGTGGCGTGAAGGCCTGGTGCGCGGGGTAGCAGCCCACCATGCTGGTCTGCTGCCAGTTTTTAAAGAAGTTGTTGAAACCCTCTTTTCTGAGGGTCTGATTCGCATGGTTTTTGCAACCGAGACCCTGGCACTCGGTATCAATATGCCTGCCCGATCAGTGGTTTTAGAGAAACTCACCAAATTCAACGGCGAGTCCCATGTGGATATCACGCCGGGGGAGTACACGCAGCTGACCGGACGGGCTGGCCGGCGCGGGATTGACGTGGAGGGCCACGCTGTGGTGATGTGGCGGCCCGGTCTTGAACCCCAGCAGGTGGCTGGCTTGGCCTCCAAACGAACCTACCCTCTCAACTCATCTTTCAAGCCAACCTACAATATGAGCGCTAATCTCATAGCCCAGTTTGGTACTGAGCGTACCAAGAAGATTCTGGAAAGCTCTTTCGCCCAGTACCAGGCTGATAAATCTGTGGTAGGCGTGGCCTCCCGGGTCCGCAAGAATGAAAAAGCACTGGCGGGTTTTGAAGAAGCGATGAGCTGTCACCTGGGAGACTTTACGGAATACGCAAGGCTTCGCAGGGAACTGAGCGATCTCGAAAAGAAGGCCGAGAAGGGACGGAGTCGCCTTCGCCAGTCCCAGGCTCTCGCCTCCCTCCTTGACCTCCTGCCGGGCGATATCATCGAGATTCCTCGGGGCCGCAATGCTGGCCCTGCTCTTGTCCTTGCCCCAGCTACCTCTCTGGACGACCCTCGGCCTTCAATTTTGACCCTGGCAGCCCAGATTCGCCGGCTAGATCCCCGCGACCTGGACGGCCCCGTCCTGCCCATTTCAAAAATTAAGGTGTCCAAGAAGTTCACGGGCAAGACCCCGAAGGACCGCCGGGACATGGCCTCTCGGATGCGGGAAGCCCTGTATCAGGGCTTGCCAGCCCGAGCCGGATCGCAGAAGAAGTACTTTAATGAACGCGAGCGCGGGGACGAGGGCACGATTGAGCAATTGCGGAAGGCCCTGCGCCAGCACCCCTGTCACGGGTGTTCGGATCGGGAAAACCATGCCCGCTGGGCTGAACGCTGGCATAAACTGTCTCGTGAGACGGACGGTCTGCGTCGTCAGATTGAACGCCGCACGAACACTATTGCCCAGGTATTTGAACGGATCACTAACCTGCTGGCCTCCTACGGTTATGTTGATACTGTTGACGGGTCGCGCGTCTTGACGAGCAAGGGGGCCTCCCTGCGCCGGGTGTATGGGGAAAAGGACCTGCTGACCTCCCTGTGCCTGGAGGATGGTTTCCTGGAAGGCCTTGATCCTGCCTCTACAGCTGCTGTTGTCTCGGCTCTGGTTTATGAGGCTAAACGGGACGAACTGGGCCTTTTGTCCAAGTATCCTGGCCGGGGTGTTGAGCCTGCGCTCATGACGATGCTCAAACATTGGAACAAGCTCAATGATGCTGAGAAAATGCATCATCTACCCCAGACTGATTCACCGGATTTCGGCATGGTCTGGCCCATGTATCTATGGGCTCGGGGTAAGACCCTAGCCCAAGCTTTGGAGTCAACTGATATGGCTGCGGGTGACTTTGTGCGCTGGACGAAGCAGGTCATTGATTCTCTGGACCAGATAGCTCATGTTTCCGCAACAGATCCGCAGTTGCGGACCCAGTGCGAAGCCGCAATTAATCTGATTCGACGCGGCGTTGTTGCCCACCAGTTTTAGTATGTTTCTCGACAGAAAGGAAGGCGCCGGTGCCTGCCCATGTATTACTTGACGGGTCTGTTTATAGCCCTGCAGATCCCTTCGCAACTGCTCTTGTAGTCAATGAGGGGCTGGTGGAGTGGGTTGGCCAGGTCGCCGGTGCCCGCTCTATTGTGGACGACAGCATGAAGCTCACTGAGCTGGAGGGGGCTCTTGTTGCACCCAGCTTTGCCCTGGCGGCTGCCAGCTCGACCAGTGAGGACGCTCCTGCCCTCCTTGATTCCCTGGCGGCAGCTGGTTACGGCTCTGCCCACCTCATGTTGGTTGAACCTTCCAGCACCCTGCCTACTCACACGGCAGTTTCTGCTGTTTACTATCTGCCTGCAGATTCTCTTGAACTCAGCCTTGGGCCAGATCAGCAGGTAGGTGGTGTGTATGTGACTGATACTGTACAGGTCACTGACAGCCTCCTTTCTTTCTTAGAAAAGCACCGCTTGAGCCTGGTGGGGGTTTTTGAAGAGAAGACCCAGGTGGGGGAGTACCTGACCCGTCTGGCCTCTGTAGAGCAGCTCACCCGGGTCCGTATTAGCCCCCGCCTGGATGGCCTTTTCACCCTCACTGATGAGCATCTACAGATGGCAAAAGACCTCCAAGTCAGCCTGGGCTTTAGCTCTGATTTTGAATCATCGGGTGAAGCATTTGGGCGGGCTTTGGCCGCAGGTGCATCGGTAACCTTGGGCTCTGACCCCCTTGGATCCCCTCAAGCCCTGGGCTGGGAGCTTGTCAACATGGCTGTTAACCCTGAGAATCCTGACCTTGCTGTCTCGGCCAGGTCAGCCTTCCAATCTATGACCCGGGCTGTTTACCGGGCGGCAGGGGCATCTAACCCCTTTACCGGTCAGATCGTCCCCGGTGCCCCGGCCCACCTGGCTCTGTGGGAAATTACTGAGCTCATGGTGCAAACCCCTGATTCTCGCATCTCTGCCTGGTCTACTGACCCCCGGGCTCGTACTCCCTTGCTTCCTGTGCTCTCAGCCGATGTTCCCCGTCCTCACCTCCTGGGCCTTTACCGGGACGGTCTTGCAGTTGCTTGAGGCCAACCTAGCCAACATGTTTTCCAGCAAGGTTATATAATGGGAGACTGGTCCAACCACCAGCCCGTGAGCCACTTCTAGGAGGCCTAATGCGTATCCTGACCGTCATTCCTACCTACAACGAAAAGGAAAACCTTCCCATCGTCGTAGAACGCCTGCGCAAGGCCGTCCCTGAAAGCCACATCCTGGTGGTCGATGACAACAGCCCCGACGGCACCGGTCAGCTTGCCGATGAAATGGCTGCCGCTGACTCCAACATCAATGTTCTTCACCGAACCGTTAAAGACGGTCTTGGAGGTGCCTATCTGGCTGGCTTCGACTGGGGCCTGACCCAGGGCTACGACGTTTTGGTGGAAATGGACGCAGATTGCTCCCACCAGCCGGAGCAACTACCCTTACTCATCCAGGGCATTGAGGGCGGGGCTGACCTGGCGATCGGATCCCGCTACGTTCCAGGTGGCAAGACCAAGAACTGGCCGGTTCACCGTCAGATTCTCTCCCGCGGGGCAAATCTTTACACCCGCCTCATTCTTGGGACCAAAATCAAGGACATCACCGCAGGCTACCGGGCCTACACCCGGGACGCCCTCCAGCGCCTGAACCTCGAAGGCATTGACTCAAAGGGTTACGTATTCCAGGTGGATTTGGCCTGGCGTTCTGAACAGGCTGGACTCAAGATTGTAGAAGTTCCAATTACCTTTGTTGAACGTGAAATTGGGGCCTCCAAGATGGATGGCAACATCATCTTTGATTCCATGAGCAAGGTAACCCGTTGGGGCCTAGCTTCACGGGTGGAAACCGTCAAAAAGCTGATTAAGCGCTAAGCCAACAGTTTATTGGTGCCCACCGGCTTGCCGGTAGGGGAGCCACACGTCAAAGCAAGCCCTACTAGGGCGGGCAAATAATGGGGCTCTAGGACCCTGAAAAGTATCAAGCCCACCGGTATAACCGGTGGGCTTGATGCATATGGTTAGAGGGCGTGACGCTCTCGATAGATTTCTAGTCTCTGTTGCAGGGTTTCTTCAAGTTCCTCTACACTACGACGCTCAAGCAGCATATCCCAGTGGGTACGAACAGGCTTATCTGCATTTTCTTCTACCTTACCGTCGCCTGAGACGAGGTAGGCTTCCTTACCTGATTTGGCAGTCCAGGTTGCGGGAATCTCAGCTTCCTGGGAGAAGGTGACAAAAACACGTTCGCCGTCTTCGGTACGGTATTCGACGCGCTGACGGGGAGCCGGTTCGACGCCTGATTCAGTTTCCATGGACTGGGAACCTAGGCGCATACCGCGCAGGCTGCGATCGCTCATTTTATTCCTCCAAAAACGGTGATGTGCTGGTTCGTAAGCAAGGCTGACCTGGTTACGAGAAGACTAAATACCCATTATAGCCTGTTCAGCCCTGCCTCTACAGGCCCTGGGTGGTGCTTTCAGCTGAACCTGCAGATTCTGTGGCGGGATCTTGAGGGATTTCGACACCACTGTTGAGCTTGTCCAGGTTGGGGTTGAGATCATCTTCGGTGACCTTGATGACCGGAGTATCGACCAGGGGTGAGGCTGGGGGAGTAGGGTTTGTTTCAGACTCAAGATCTGCTGCTGTGGGGCCTAGGTTAGCAGGGGTAAATGCATTCCCAAGGCCGCGAAGCGCATCTCCCAGTTCTGTGGGGATGAACCAGAGCTTATTGGCATCGCCCTCTGCCAGTTTAGGCAGGGTCTGGAGGTACTGGTAGGTCAGGAGCTTCTGGCTGGGGTTGGAGGCATGAATAGCGTGGAAGACCTTCTGGATGGCTTGGGCTTCACCGTCCGCCCGAAGGATAGCTGCCTTGGCGTCACCTTCAGCGGTCAGAATCTGGGACTGCTTTTCGCCTTCTGCCCTCAGGATAGCTGCCCGCGAATCACCTTCAGCAGTAAGAATCTGGGATTGTTTCTGGCCCTCTGCAGTCAGAATCGCAGCACGGCGGTCGCGTTCAGCCCGCATCTGCTTTTCCATGGAATCTTGGATGGAGTGGGGAGGCTGAATCTCTTTGATATCAACGCGGGAAACCCGGATACCCCAACGACCGGTGGTGGAGTCGAGAACACCACGCAGTTCAGTATTAATCTGGTCGCGGGAGGTCAAGGTTTGCTCAAGGTTGAGACCACCGACGACGTTGCGCAGGGTAGCGCTGGTTAGCTCGTCAACCGCATGAATGTAATTGGTGATTTCATAGGTCGCAGCTTTGGGATCGGTGACCTGGAAATAGACGACAGTATCAATCCCAACGACCAGGTTATCTTCAGTAATCACTGACTGGGAAGGGAAGGAAACGACCTGTTCGCGCAGGTCAATGAGGGGTAGGACGCGGTCGATAAAGGGGACTGTGACGTGGAAGCCGGGATTGAGAGTGGTGTGGTATTTACCGAGCCTCTCAACAATGCCGGCGCGGGCCTGAGGGATGATTCGTACTGATTTGAGAAGGATTATCAGCACGAGGGCTACGAGGGCTAGAAGGATGATAGAAGTAGTGAGGGATGACGCGCTCATGTTTCGACCTACTTTGGTTGGTGTTTAGTTTCTGAGAATTACGGGTTCTGGGTCAGGACCGCAGTTGCGCCCTGGATTTTAACTACAGTTGCCAGGCTTCCTTCAGGAAGGACGGCCTGGGCAGGTTCTGGGCGGGCGCTCCAGATATCACCTGCTATCAGTGCAAGTCCACCGTCTGCTGTGACAGTTGAGGTGATCTTTGCTTGCTGGCCGATCAAACCTTCTGAGTTCATCGCAATGTTGGGTGAACTCTGATGGAAACGCCGGATAAGGGGCGGGCGAAGCCCAAGAAGCAATCCAACACTGATAGCTGCAAAGAGTACTACTTGGGCTACAAATGAATTGGTAGCCAAAGTAGAACCTGTTGTAACAAGTGCTGCCAGGGCCATCATGAGGAAGATAAAGTCCAACATCAGAATCTCGATGATTGCCAGAAGGATAGCAACGGTTAGCCAAAAGGCCCAGAGGTTTTCTGAGAACCATTCGATCATAGGAACCTCCTTGGTGTGGTGTCTGTCCTATCTATTTTCCCTGATAGATCCACAAACAGCCAGGGGTTTATCTATGCTAATAGCGCATTTGGGATTCAAGATAAGGTAAATATGCTGGTCAATAAAGAACCGATAATATACATTATGTAAAGTAAAGCTAAAAATGCTCCCCTGGGTCCTGCTACGTACCCAACCATTGCCCTGGCCTATGTGGAGCCTGCGCTACAGTGAAGATATGTCTGCAAACACCATGTCCCGTTTATCCCAGCCTGTCAGGCTTACCATCGATCTTGTGCTGGTCTTAGTCTTTATTGCACTTGGTCTGCTCAGCCATCAAGAATCTCTTCAGAGGCTGCTTGTAGTTGCGCTGCCCTTCATCCTTGCCTTGGGTGCAAGCCACCTTGGTGTCTGGGCTGTAGCTTCCCGCCGAGTCCTTCCTCTTGGGCTTGAAGGAATCATGGTCTGGGTGACCACCCTTGTCTTAGGGCTTGGCCTGCGGCTTTCCTTCGGTGAAACCGCAGCTGTGGCTTTTGCAGTGGTATCTGCCCTGGTGCTTCTAGTATTTCTGGTGGGCTGGCGGTTAGCTTTTATGCTCTTCGGCCGCATGAAAGCCAGGGCCAGAATATAAAGTTCTAGTTGAAAGAAAAGGGACCACCGTAGTATTCATACGGTGGTCCCACTTTTTTGTTACTGCCTAGCGGCTATTGCTGTAATCAATCCACTTCTGCAGGGTGGCTGCAGCCTTGCCGTCAGCAATTGATGCCCGGGCATCGCTGAGGGCAGCCTGGTAGCGTTCTTCGAAACTCTTGTCGTCAATTGGGCGGAAGGCTGTGATGCCAGCTGCGGCATTCATTAACACCGAGTCCAGAATAGGCCCTTCTTTGCCCGATAAAGTTTCATGTACTACCTGAGCGTTATGCTTAGCGTCACCACCACGCAGGGATTCTAAGGTGGCTAGCTGGAAGCCGTATGATCGCGGATCAAATTTTATGGGGGTCACTCCCCCGTTGTTAGTTTCCCAAATGGTTGATTCACCAGTAATGGTCAGCTCGTCAAGTCCGTCAGATCCACGGAATATCAGGGCATGGTCCCCTCGGGAGGCAAATACCTCAGCGATTTTTTCAGCCATGTCAGCATCCGCCACCCCAATTGCTGAAGCGCGGACCTTTGCGGGGTTTGTCATGGGGCCAAGGTAGTTGAAAGCAGTTGGTACACCGATTGATCGGCGGACCGGAGCAACATGCTTCATCGAGGGGTGGAAAACCTGGGCAAATAGGAAGGTGATGCCAGCAGCTTCAACTGCCCCAGCAACGTCCTTAATGCTCAAGTTGAGGTTAATGCCCAATTCGGCAAGGACGTCCGCACTGCCACTTGAAGAGGTTGAGGCCCGGTTGCCGTGCTTGATGACGGGAATACCTGCTCCGGCAATCACCAAAGACGCCATAGTGGAGATATTTACAGTGTTGTGTTGATCGCCCCCGGTCCCGACAATATCAACAGCGTCCCTAGTCACCTCAATATTCTCAGCTTTTTCAATCATGCCTTGAGCAAGGGCTGAAAGCTCTTCAGGGGTTTCACCTTTAACATGAAGTCCAACCAAAAAGGCCCCAATAATTGCTTCAGGGGTTGACCCGGTCATGATGTCATTCATGGCCCAAGTAATTTCGGGCCGAGTCAGATCTTGCTGGGCCACAAGGCGGTTCAAGATTGATTTCCAAGTGAGAGTGTCAGTCATAGGCCACATTCTACGGAGGGGAAGGGCACAAGAGAAATGCTTCACTCCCCCGGTCCAGCATGTGGTTGATCAATGCTTTGAGGCCTTGGAAACTCAAGAGTCTGGTTACGCAAGTTTTACAGAATATGCGTGTCGCAAGAATCCCCTGAAACCCCCTGAAAATGCGGGTTTACTACAGGATTTACAACACACCTGGCTGCAAACGCTCTTACCTATTGGTTCGAGCGCAGTTTTATAGACATAATGTCTATGTGACAACTGCAACCCATACTCCAAGTAAGTCGGCCCATGCCGCTCTGAACCGCCCAAACCAGGTAGCCGTCGGCACCATGGTTTGGCTGGCTTCTGAGGTCATGTTCTTTGCCGGCCTGTTCGCAATGTACTTCACTCTGCGCGCTTCTCGCCCTGATATCTGGGCTGAAAACACGCCTTTGCTTGAAGTCCCTCTTGCTCTTGCCAACACCATTGTGTTGGTTTTGAGCTCCATTACCTGCCAGTTTGGTGTTTTCAAGGCTGAGCAGCTGAAGCCTCGCCGTACCGGTTCCCTCTTCGACCTCCGCCAGTGGGGCATGGTCGAATGGTTCCTCCTCACCTTCATCATGGGTGCGTTCTTCGTTTCCGTTCAGGCTTACGAATACGCAAACCTTGTTGCTGAAGGTTTGACTATCGCTTCAAATGCTTATGGTTCAGCCTTCTACATCACCACCGGTTTCCACGCCCTCCACGTAACCGGCGGCCTGATTGCATTCCTGCTGATCATCGGCCGTGCATACGTTGCTAAGCGTTTTGGTCACTACGAAGCAACTTCAGCAATTGTTGTTTCTTACTACTGGCACTTCGTCGACGTCGTCTGGATCGTCCTGTTCGCCGTCGTTTACTTCTTGAAGTAACCGGTAATTTCAACCAAACCAACTAGCACACACACTAAGGAACAACGACGTGAAGGCACTTTCTCAAAAGCGACGTCATCCGCTCGCAGCTCTCGTGTTGCTGGCTCTTGCCCTTCTTCTTTCCGGTGGCCTCTATGCAGTTGCCACAGCTACTAACGAAGCTCAGGCAACTACCACAGCCAGCTACACTGCTGAAGATATTTCAGAAGGCCAGAAACTCTTCCTGGCGAACTGTGCAACCTGCCATGGCACCAATGCAGAAGGTTCTGTAGACGGACCTGCTCTCATCGGTGTTGGTGCGGCCGCAGTTGACTTCCAGGTTGGCACCGGTCGTATGCCCATGCAGATGCAGGGTGTTCAGGCTCAGATGAAGCCCGGCCAGTTCAACGAAGAGCAGACCATGCAGCTCTCCGCCTACGTAGCATCACTTGGCGCAGGTCCCACCATCCCTGATGCCGAATACCTCGATGTTTCCAAGGGTGATGCTGCTAACGGTGCAAAGGTATTCCTCGCAAACTGCGCTATGTGCCATAACGCAGCAGGCGTAGGCGGTGCTCTGACCCGCGGCAAGTGGGCCCCCACCCTCATGGGTGTTTCAGAGAAGCACATCTACGAGGCAATGGAAACTGGTCCCCAGAACATGCCCGTCTTCAACGATGTCAATATCACCCCTGAAGAAAAGCGCGATGTCATTACCTACCTGAAGTCTCAGGAAGTCAATGCTTCCGTCGGTGGCTTTAAGCTTGGCTCTCTTGGCCCTGTATCCGAAGGCTTCCTCATCTGGACCCTCGGCCTGGTCATTGTCATTGCTTTTACCCTCTGGCTGACTTCACGAGCTGCATAAGCTCACGCACACACATCAAATTCGTACAAGGAAGATTTGAGGCAACACATGGGAAACCATAGTGACGGCACCCGCGAAAGCGCAGCCGTAGTTACCTCTCATGAGGCAAGTCAGGAGAAGTTCCCCAACCCGGGACTTCCCCCGCATGCTCCCCGATTGACCGACGTCGATCCCAAAAAAGCAAAAGGTGCTGAGCGACAGGTAGTTCTGCTATTCGTCCTTTCTATCCTCGGCTCCCTGCTCTTCTGGGTTGGCTATTTCGGTATCGAGGTGAGCGGCAACTTCTACGATGTCATGAACCCCGAAGCAAATAACATGCTTCGTCTGCAGAATCTTCTGCTGGGTCTCGGCATCGCTTTCTCCATGTTCGGTATCGGTATCGGTATCGTTCACTGGGCACGTTCACTCATGCCCGACCACGAAATGGTTGAAGAGCGTCACGCTGTCACCTCTGAAGAGGACCGCGCTGAAGCTCAGGAAATCATGGAAACCATCATTGAGGAATCAGGAATCAAGCGTCGCCCCCTGCTGCGCAACACCCTGATTGGTTCAATGGTTCTCGCACCCCTCACCTTTGTCACCCTGTTCCGTGACCTTGGTCCTGCTGATCCTTCAGTTCTGAAGTACACCCTGTGGGACGAAGGCGTCCGTCTCGTACGCGACCCCTCCGGAACCCCCATTAAGGCTTCAGACGTTACTCTGGGCTCTGCCTACCACGTCCTGCCCGAGACTCTTTCAAGCCTGACCCATGAAAATGGTTACCTGGAAGAGAAGGCAAAAGCTGTTGTTCTGCTGATGCGTCTGGATCCTGCAGAAATCAAGAAGGTTACCCCCGGCCGTGAAGACTGGAACGTAGACGGTATTTACGCCTACTCCAAGGTCTGCACCCACGTGGGCTGCCCCATTGCCCTCTACGAGCAGCGTACCCACCACCTGCTCTGCCCCTGCCACCAGTCAACCTTTGACGCAGCAGAAGAGTGCAAGGTTATCTTCGGGCCTGCAGGCCACCCGCTGCCCCAGCTCCCCATTGCTGTGGACTCAGAAGGTTACCTGGTTGCCCAGAGTGACTTCCGTGAGCCCGTTGGTCCTGGTTACTGGGAGCGGGCAAAGCACATGAAGGAAATGGCAGGTGAAGCGTAATGTCGACTTCAATGCAGTCTGATTACAAAGCAAAGACCTCAACCGGTCGTATTGCCCACTACCTCGACCAGCGTGTTGGCGCCTCCGGCGTTATCAAGGAATTTGGTCGTAAGATCTTCCCCGATCACTGGTCATTCATGTTCGGCGAAGTCGCCCTGTACAGCCTGGTCATCCTGATTCTCTCAGGTACCTTCCTGACCTTCTTCTTCAACCCGACTATGGTTTCAGTAACCTATGACGGTTCCTACGTGCCCATGAAGGGCACCCACATGTCTGCCGCCTACGCTTCTACCCTGGACATCTCCTTCGATGTTCGCGGTGGTCTGCTCATGCGCCAGATTCACCACTGGGCAGCACTGATGTTCATGATGGCAATGTCAGTACACATGCTCCGTGTCTTCTTCACCGGTGCATTCCGTCGTCCCCGTGAACTCAACTGGGTCGTCGGTACAGTACTTCTGATTACCGGCATTATGGCTGGCTTCACCGGCTACTCCCTGCCCGATGACGTTCTCTCCGGTAACGGTCTGCGCATTGTCGATGGCATCATGAAGTCGATTCCTCTGGTAGGTACCTACCTATCACTCTTCTTCTTCGGTGGCGAGTTCCCCGGTACCGCAGTCATCGGTCGCCTCTACACCCTGCACATCATGATCATCCCTGCGATCTTGCTCCTCTTGGTAGCAATCCACATGTTCATGGTGGTCCTGCACAAGCACACCCAGTACCCCGGCCCCGGCCGTACTGAGAACAACGTTGTCGGCTTCCCCGTCGGCCCCGTGTACGCAGCTAAGGCAGGCGGCTTCTTCTTCATCGTCTTCGGCATTATCGCCTTCCTCGGTGCAACCTTCACCATCAACGCGATTTGGAACTACGGCCCCTACGACCCCTCACCCGTTCAGGCTGGTACCCAGCCTGACTGGTACGTCGGCTTCGGCGACGGTGCCCTCCGTCTCTGGCCCGGTGTCTGGCCCTTCGCCTGGGAATTCGAATTCCTCGGTGGCTGGTGGGTCCTAAGCGTCCTGTTCCCCTTTGCTCTCATGGCAGGAACCGTCATGATGGGCATGGTCTTCTGGCCCTGGATTGAAGCTTGGGTAACCAAGGACAACCGCGTCCACAACATCCTGGACCGTCCCCGGAACGCTCCCTTCCGTACCGCTATGGGCGCTGCAGGTATCACTGCCTACTCTGCCCTCTGGATCGCAGCTAGCTCCGACCTCATTGCAACCCACTTCCATGTGTCCCTCAATGACGTCGCCTACTGGCTCCGTTTCGCCTTCTTCATCGGCCCCTTCATCGCCTTTGCAATTACTCAGCGCATCTGCCTGTCCCTGCAGCGGAAGGACCGTGAACTGGTACTGCACGGTATCGAAACCGGTAATGTTGTCCAGCTCCCCCACGGTGAATTCATCGAGGTCCACAAGCCTCTTGACGAATACCGCCGTTACAAGCTGGTATCCTTCGAATCACCTGAACCTATCCCGGCCCAGCCCAATAAGAAGGGCAAGGTTGGCCTGCTTGAGAAGACCCGCGCTGGTATCTCAAAGCTCTGGTTTGAGGATCGAGTTGTAGCTGTAACACCGGCTGAACTCGAAGCTGCACACCACGATCACCACGGTGACCATGCAGTTGAAGGCCATCAGAACCCTTCAATCGATAAGTAATAAACGGTTGTAGTGAAGTGTGGGGGTACCCTATCGGGTGCCCCCACACTCGTTATTTAAGGCACCAAAACCTATGGGCAGGGGACTACTCCCCTGCCCTCTTTTTGTTAATGAGTCTGCTTTGAATGCCAGAGTTATAGAAAGCTTCCAAACTGCGGGGTCAGCCGTACCGGTCGCCCTACTGAAAATATCTGTAGCTAGGGTCGTGTACCCCGTCAAAGCTAAGCACTATCCGTTCAACGGTACTTGTTCGAAGCTTCTTGGGTATGGCAAGGAGATTAGATTGGCAATAATTTTGTTGTCCGAAACAGATTTGATCGAGCTGGGCTCGCAATAACTTCGGTCGCTGATTGAATTTTGGTGATTCACCGGCGTGTCGTTGAATTCTCAGGTATGAGCAAGGGTCAGACTGCACTCTGTGCCGTCCTGTGCCGTCCTGTGCCGTCCTGTGCCGTCCTGTGCCGTCCTGTGCCGTCCTGTGCCGTCCTGTGCCGTCCTGTGCCGTCCTGTGCCGTCGTGTGCCGTCGTGTGCCGTCGTGTGCCGTCGTGTGCCGTCGTGTGCCGTCGTGTGCCGTCGTGTGCCGTCGTGTGCCGTCGTGTGCCGTCGTGTGCCGTCCTGTGCCGTCGTGTGCCGTCGTGTGCCGTCCTGTGCCGTCCTGTGCCGTCCTGTGCCGTCCTGTGCCGTCCTGTGCCGTCCTGTGCCGTCCTGTGCCGTCCTGTGCCGTCTTCCTACATTCTCAGCTACTTTCACCACCTGGGATCAATCGTGTTTCATTTGACCGGTCCATTCAACTCATGGCTGGTTCTTTGCCACAAAAAAGCTCCGGCTCCCTACCGTGCGGTAGGGAGCCGGAGCTTTTTCTAACTCCAGTTGGATTTAGTGGGCGTGATCGCCGCGATTGTATTCGTAAACCCAACCCAGTACAGCAGCTGCTGCGAAGGGAATGGCAACCAGTACAATCCACCAGTCAATAGCTAGACCCACAACAACGATGGTGCAAGCAACACCGATGAAGAGGGGCCACCATGACCAAGGTGAGTAGAAACCGTAGTCGCCAGCTGCGTCTGCAACTTCACCTTCGAGGTTCTCGTAAGGCATATCAGGGTGCTTCTTGTCCGTGAACTTCAGGAAGTAGTACAAGAAAAGACACATGACAGCTGTTGCAAGAATCGCCGGGAAACCAGCCCATTCCTCGAAATGAGTCATGAATCCATAAACAATGCCTACAGGAATCAGGAAGACGCCGATCAGGCCGAAGATGTTTGCAAGAAGTTTCATTCTTTAGCCTCCTTATCGGTGCGAAGCCTGACGAGCTGCTACAGCAATGTCAGTATTGGTTGACAGTTCGGGGTGGTGCAGGTCCAGGGCGGGACGCTCTGAACGAATGCGGGGCAGGGCAGTGAAGTTGTGACGCGGGGGCGGGCAGGAAGTCGCCCATTCGAGTGAGCCACCGAAGCCCCAAGGATCGTCAACTTCAACCTTCTTGCCGTTGCGGGCAGTAGTCCAAAGGTTCCAGAACCAGGGAATCATTGAGACTGCCAGGAGCATTGAACCTACGGTAGAGAGCTGGTTCATCCAGGTGAAGCCGTCCTCAGCCATGTAATCAGCGTAGCGGCGGGGCATACCATCAACACCAACCCAGTGCTGGACCAGGAAGGTCATGTGGAAACCAATGAAGAGAATCCAGAAGTGAATCTTGCCCAGGCGTTCGTTCAGCATCTTGCCAGTGAACTTAGGCCACCAGAAGTAGAGAGCTGCGAACATGCCGAATACCAGAGTACCGAAGATGACGTAGTGGAAGTGAGCTACTACGAAGTAGGAATCTGACAGGTGGAAGTCCAGCGGCGGGGTTGCCAGGATGATACCGGTAATACCACCAAAGAGGAAGGTAATCAGGAAGCCGAAAACCCAGAGCATGGGGGTTTCGAAGGTGATTGAACCTTGCCACATGGTGCCGATCCAGTTGAAGAACTTAACACCGGTAGGAATACCAATCAGCATGGTCATGAAGGAGAAGAAGGGAAGCATGACCGCGCCGGTGACGTACATGTGGTGAGCCCAGACGGTCACAGACAGAGCCGCGATGGCAATGGTTGCAAAAATCAGGCCCTTGTAGCCAAAGATTGGCTTACGGGAGAAGACCGGAATGATCTCTGAAACGATGCCGAAGAAGGGCAGAGCCAAAACGTAGACCTCGGGGTGACCGAAGAACCAGAAGAGGTGCTGCCAGAGGATGGCACCGCCATTCTCAGGGTCAAAGATGTGGCCACCCAGGCGGCGGTCCATACCCAGCGCAAAGAGAGCTGAAGCCAGCGGCGGGAAGATCATGATGATCAGGATCGCAGTGATGAGGGTGGTCCAGGTGAAAACGGACATACGCCACATGGTCATGCCGGGAGCACGCATGCAGAGGATGGTGGTCAGGAAGTTGACACCACCCATGATGGTACCGAAGCCCTGGAGAGCCAGACCGAAGATCCAGAGGTCACCACCAACAGAGGGGCTGTAGGTAGTGCTGTTCAGGGGTGCGTAAGCGAACCAGCCGAAGGAGGCTGCACCCTGGGGGGTAATGAAGCCTGCGATTGCAACCAGTGAACCGAAAAGGAAGAACCAGAATGCAAGGGAGTTCAGGCGGGGGAAGGCAACGTCCGGGGCGCCAATCTGAAGCGGAACCAGAACGTTAGCGAAACCGGTAAAGAGCGGAGTACCAAACATGAGGAGCATGAGGGTACCGTGCATGGTAAACAGCTGGTTGAACTGTTCCTTGGTTTCGAGGAACTGCATACCGGGTGAGAAGAGCTCCAGTCGCATGAGTAGAGCCATGACACCGGCGAAGCAGAAGAAAATAAACGCAGCAATCAGGTACATGTACCCAATTGTTTTGTGGTCGGTGGAGGTCAGCCAGTTGACGATGATACGTCCCTTGGACTTAGGAACCACCCGCGGTGCAACAGCTGTTGTCTCCGCAGAGTACTCGAGAGTAGTCACTGTTTACCTCTTAGTTGTTGGTGTTCATGTTGGGGTTGCGGTTGTACTCATCACCCAGGCGGCCTTCCTGGCCAGCATCACGGAGTGACTGGATGTAGGCATCGTAATCTGCCTGGCTTACAACCTGTACGTTGAAGAGCATTTCTGAGTGGTATTCACCGCAGAGCTCTGCACACTTACCGGCGTAACGGGCGGGTTCTGAACCGGTGGTGAAGTGCATGGTGTTGGTCATACCGGGAACGGTATCGCGCTTCTCAAGGAAGGCAGGTACCCAGAAAGAGTGGATAACGTCACGGGACTTCAGCTCAAGGGTGACGGTTGAATCGGTTGGCAGGTAGAGAGTGGGGAGGGTATCCTCTACACCTTCCTTACCTTCCTTATCAAGTCGTGCCTGAACACCAGCAAAGTAAACGTTCTCGTCGAGGTAGTTAAAGTCCCAAGCCCACTGCTTGCCGTAAACCTCGATGGTGACATCTGATTGGCCGTTCTCACCCTTGGGCGCAGTGATTTCACGTTCGGCCCGGTCAGAGAAGGTGAAGAAGCTGACAATCAGGATGATGGGAATTGCTGTGTAGAAAATTTCCAGGGGCAGGTGGTAATTCACCTGGCGGGGGTAGCCGGTTTCATACTTGCGGCGGCGGTAAGCGATGATGCACCACAGCATGAGACCCCAGGTGACGAGGCCTACTGCTAGTGCAGCAATCCAGGTACCAATCCAAAGATCCATGATTGTATTTGCGTTATCGGTTACATCACGCTTAGTGGGCAGCCAGCCCACTGATGCCTGTTCTGAACAACCGGTCAAAAGCAACGCAGAGACTGCGGCGACACCAGCGTATGCCTTGCGCTTTAGCCCCTTGCTGCTGGTTCGATGCTGCGAACTCACAGACGGCCCTTCCTGTAGCGATGTGCGTGTCACCTGGTACTGCGTGTGGACAGTATGAACCCAGGTGTTAAATCTTTCAATACGAGCTTACCCTCATTTGTGCTTCTCCGGTGACAATCTGTCATTGAATCGACGTGTCATTACACAAGTATTTCTTGCAGCCTGTGGGGAAAGCGAACGTGGGGCCAGCAGAAGCTGGCCCCACGTGGGTAGATGAGAACTATGTGGGTTCTTAGTGGAAGGAATCTCCACAGGCGCATGATCCCTGGGCATTGGGGTTGTCGATAGAGAAGCCCTGCTTAGAGATGGTGTCTTCAAAATCGATAGTAGATCCCTCGAGGTAAGGAACGCTCATGCGGTCTACGATAACTTCAACTCCATCGAAATCTCGGACGGCATCCCCGTCGAGAACCCGTTCATCAAAGTAGAGCTGATAAATCAGACCGGAGCAACCACCGGGCTGAACAGCAATGCGAAGACGCAGGTCGGTTCGGCCTTCTTGTTCCAGAAGAGTTCGGACCTTATCAGCTGCAACATCGGTCAGGTTTACGCCGTGGGTCGGCAGGTCTTCTACTACAGTTTCACTCATTGGTTTTCCCTTTCATTGAGTTTCAAGCTCAATCTTACGCCGGTTATTTCTATGGCGCGAGATGTTCACCCTCACCTTTTTATCTACCTGTTGTTGGATGCAGTGATCATTAGAGCCTCAGCAAGCATGGCCTTTTTGAAGTCAGGGAGATACAGGGATTCATTGGCGCTGTGGGCCCGGGTGTCGGGATCTTCTACACCGGTAATCAGTATCTGGGCTTCAGGGTAGACCTCAGCCAGGGTTGCGATAAAAGGAATAGAACCCCCCATGCCGGTTGTAACAGGTTCAACACCCCAGGCTTCTTGGAGGGCAGCTAGCCCCAGCTTGGCCCCCTCAGCTGAAAGATCGGCTTGGTAGGGCTGGCCGGAGTCTATAGCCTGGTAGGTTACTTCAGCCCCATGGATATTGTGCTTCTGGACGTGCTGGTCCAGGGCTTCATGGGCTTTTTGGGGGTTCTGGCCCGGTGCAAGGCGAACACTGATGCGGGCACGAGAGGTTGCTGCAATGGTGTTCGACGATTCTGCGACTGAAGTGATGTCCATGCCAATGACTGAAATTGCCGGCTGAGTCCACAGCCGTGAAGAAATACTCCCCCTACCTGCCAACTTCATTGAGTCAAGGATTCCTGAATCAGCTCTAAAATCTGATTCTTCATATTCAATTTCAGGTGAAGGTGCAGATATTAAACCTTCAACTGCGACTGAACCTTCAGAGTCGTGAAGTGTGGAAAGTAATTGGACCAGGACAGTATTAGCATCCAGTAGTGGGCCACCAAACATCCCTGAATGTACAGAATGGCTACTTACACGGACGCTAATATCACCGCTGGCAACCCCGCGCAGGCCGGCAGTTAAGGCAGGAACACCTGCCTTCCAGTTCGCTGAGTCAGCAACGATGATGTAATCACCTGCCAACTTTTCCCGGTAAGTTTTCAAGAAAGTTTCAAAACTAGGTGATCCGGCTTCTTCCTCACCTTCAATAAAGAGGGTAACTCCGACCTTAAAATCATCCCCAAGGACCTCTTGAGCCGCTGCAAATGCAGCGAGGTGCAGAACTATACCTGCCTTGTCATCAGCAGTCCCCCTACCATACATCCGGTCCCCCACAATCGTTGCCTCAAAGGGTTCGGTATCCCAGAGGCTTCTATCACCTGCCGGTTGGACGTCGTGGTGGGCATAGAGCAAAAAGGTGGGGTAACCGTCGGCAGCTTTCTTGTGGGCAACAACAGCAGGCATGCCAGTCTTATGATCACCATAGGGGGCGGAAAGGATTTCAGCTGATTCAAAGCCTGCCGCTAGGGCAAGTTTCTGAACAGCTTCTGCAGAACTTTGAACAAAACTCAGGTCGAAGGACTCCCAAGCAACAGAAGGAATTGCTACAAGATCAGAAAGTGCTTTCAGGTGGCTCTCAAACTGCTCTTCGATAACATGAGAGAGTCGCTGAGTGGTGTCTGGATTAAAACGAGAAGTTGTCATACATCTCAGAATACGCTGTGACTTCTGTTCTATCCATGTTGCCCGCTATCCTTAACAGTGTGTTTGGACGTAACAAAAAATCAGTAGATACCGAGCAGGCAGTAGAAACCTCTGCTACTGAGCCGGTCGCATCAGATCCCCAGCCCACCGCCCACGGCTATACTCCCCCTAAGGGCCGGCCGACCCCCTCGAGAAAAGAGCGAGAAGCAGCCCGTCGCACTCCCCTGGTTCCTGCCGACAGAAAGGCGGCAAAGGAAGCTCAAAGGGAAGCAGACCGGGAGTTTCGGGCTAAGCAGCAGCAGGCCCTTCAAACCGGCGATGAACGTTATCTGCCGGTCAATGACCGCGGTCCGCAACGACGTTACATCCGGGATTACGTCGATGCCAGGTTCAATGTAGGCGATTTTATGCTGATCGTTATTTTGGCCATCTTCATTGTTGGGCTATTTACCCCAGCTTTCCAGCAGTACACAGTGCTTGCTATGTGGGCCTTTATCCTCTTGTGGATTATCGACTACATGATCCTGTGGAGGGGGCTGAAGAAGAAGCTCACTGAAAAGTTTGGTTCTATCGAACCTCGTTCAGGTTTTTACGCTTTTAACCGCTCCATGATGATTCGTCGTTTCCGTCTGCCTAAGCCCCAGGTCAAGCGCGGCGAATACCCCAACTAAAGCACATTATGCTCAATACCTGGGTGGGGCCAGCTAAAGCTGGCCCCACCCAGGTATTTAAGTCATTATCAATTATTTTGAAGCTGCTACAGTTCGATTGAGAATTTTCTTGAGCCCACGGTTCACATGGGCTGCCCACATGGGGCCCTCATAGATAAAGGCTGAATACCCTTGAACAAGGTCAGCACCTGCTTCAAGGCGCTCAGCTACGTCCTCAGCGCTGGTTACCCCACCAACCGAAATCAAGGAAATTTGATCACCGACTGCAGCCTTGAGCAGGGTTAGAACTTCAAGTGAACGCTTTTTGAGTGGGGCTCCTGAAAGGCCGCCTGCTCCAATCTCGGTTAACTTTTGCCGATCAGCGGTCAGGCCGAGGCCTTCACGGGCAATGGTGGTGTTGGTGGCAATGATTCCGTCCAAGCCCAGGCTGAGCGCCATGTCAGCAACATCTCTGATATCTTCATCAGCCAAGTCCGGGGCTATCTTGACAGCTAGGGGCACATGCCGGGTGGGGACGACGCGGTCAGCTTCAGCCCGAACCGCTTGCAACAAAGGCTTCAGGGTCTCGATTGCCTGTAGATCTCTGAGGCCAGGGGTGTTGGGGGAACTGACGTTCACCACCAGGTAGTCAGCCTGGGGGGCTAGGATCCGGGTCGACACAAGGTAATCCTCAACTGCATCTTCAAGGCTGACGACCTTTGTCTTTCCAATATTCACTCCAATAATCGGCCGAACCTTACCCTTATATTCAGCTTCAAGGTCCGCGCGGGCTGCCGCCACTCGGGGCCCAGCTGCTGCTGCCCCGTCGTTGTTGAAACCCATACGGTTGATAATGGCCTTGTCATCTACCAGGCGGAAGAGGCGGGGCTGGGGGTTGCCGGGCTGGGCTTGGCCGGTAATAGTACCAATCTCAATGTGCCCAAACCCAAGGTTGCCCAGGGCTGAAATTGCATGGCCGCCCTTATCGAAGCCAGCAGCAATACCAAAGGGCGAGGGGAAGGTAAGTCCCATGACCTCGGTCGCGAGGGACGGATGAGGAGCAAAAAAACGACCTCCCAGGCGAGTGATACCGGTACGACGAAGGGTCTGCACCCCCCACATGCCCACATGGTGTGCCTTCTCAGCGTCCATGGGTTTAAAGAAGAGTTTGAACAGGGTTGGGTAGATCCGCATCTCGGACCCCTTTCAGCCGCGGCTTTCGCCTAGTGTGGGAAGGAAACTTAAGGTTGGCTCACCTTATCGACAGCTCCACCGTACCGACGGTCACGGCGGGCGTATTCTTCAACAGCCTGCCAGAGTACGGTTCTGTCAACGTCGGGCCACAACACATTCATAAAGACCATCTCAGCGTAGGCGCTCTGCCAGAGCAGAAAGTTTGAAAAACGCTGTTCGCCGGATGTGCGAAGAAAAAGATCTACGTCAGGAAGATCTGGCTCATCGAGGTATTTTTGGAAGATTTTTTCGTTGACGTGCTTGGGCTTAAGACGACCAGCTGCAACGTCCTCGGCAATGAGGGCGGCGGCGTCCGCAATTTCTGCCCTGCCCCCATAATTGACACACATGGTCAGGGTGCATAGGGTGTTGTGCTTGGTTTCTTCCTCGCACTTTTCAAGCAGATTAATAACTGACTTCCAGAGCTTGGGTCGGCGCCCGGCCCAGCGAATGCGCACCCCCCAGCTTTTGAGGGTTTCAAGCTGGCGCTCCAGCACCTCGGATGAGAACCGCATCAGGAAGGCCACCTCATCTGGGCTGCGGCGCCAGTTCTCGGTTGAAAAGGCGTAGGCAGAGACATAGGGAATACCCATTTCAATGGCACCGGCTACTACATCGAGCAGGGCAGCTTCGCCAGCCCGGTGGCCCTCATTGCGGGGCAGGCCGCGTTCGTTAGCCCAGCGCCCGTTCCCGTCCATCACCACAGCAACGTGCTGGGGAACAAACTTACGCGGAATCGCGGGAGCTACGGCGCCGCTGGGGTGGCTGTAGGGCTTCACCGGTGTCATCTACTAGACATCCTTCTCTAGGGTGGTCAGGGTTTTGAGCGGCCGTTCAAGCTGCCACTGCACATAGTCCATGATATGCCGTCCTGCCCTCTGCCGGAGCGCCACCGGGTGCTCCCCCAAAATAAAGGGCCAGTTGCCGGAAGCCAGAGCTGCTAGATAAGCCGGTTCTGCAGTTGCCAGGGGGCTAAGCTGGGGAAAATCGCCGGTACGGGCGCAGTCGCTACAGAGCACGCCCAAGGAGGGAGAAAAATAGCTGAGGTCATCTAAGCTGCCGCAGGCGGCACAGGCACCGATAGCCATGCTCCACCCCGCTGTATGCAGGGCCCGCAGCACATAGGAATCAAGGACGCGGTGGGGCGGGTAGGTGCCCCTGGCTAGGGCTGAGAGGGCACCGGCTAACAGCGTAAACTGCTCCTCGCGACGCTCTTCTTCATGGTTCAGTAGCTGCTCCGCCACCTCTACCAGGACCGCTGCCACCGTATATCGGGTGTAGTCATTGATAATAGGGCCCAGGTAGGCCCGCCGGGTCACGACCTGTGAAATAGTGGCGAGGTTCTTGCCGGGAGATGCTGAAATATCAACCAGCATAAAGGGTTCTAGGCGGGCGCCAATTTTCGAACTGCTCTTGCGTACCCCCTTGGCAACTGCATGTAAAATACCCCGCTGCCGGGTTGCCAAAATAATAATGCGGTCGTGCTCCCCCAGGTCCTGGGTCCGCAAAACAATAGCGCTATCACGAATGGTCTTAGTCGTAGATAGCGCTGAAGTCACGTCTATATTCTCCCATAATTAGTGTGCCAGGTCTCTACCATGACCTGTAATACGGGGCACTCTAAAAAGTGGGCCGCACCGGAAGTGCCGGTGCGGCCCCATCACTTTATTCGCTGGCGTCACGCAGGGCGCGGTTTACAGCTGACACCAGAGCCTTGAGTGAGGCCCGAGTGGTCGAACTGTCGATACCAACCCCCCACAGCACCCGGCTGCCTACAGCTGCTTCAATATAGGAAGCAGCCTGCGCGTTAGCAGCTGAGGCCAGAGTATGCTCCGAATAGTCGAGAACCCGGACGTCCACCCCCTCCTTAGCCAGAATCGACTGTAGGGCCTCAATGGGGCCACTGCCCTGGGCCGTCCGGTTGTAGGTATGGCCGTTGACGTTCAAACCAACCCGCATGGTAGTGGCACCGTGCTCTTCCGAATCAATGGAAAGCGACTCAATCCGGTACTTACCCCAACGGTTATCTGAATCAGAAGCCGGAAGGTACTCGTCCGCAAAAATATCCCACAGGGCCTTGCTCTCAACCTCGCCACCTTCAGCGTCGGTACGGGCCTGAACAATAGCCGAAAATTCCTGCTGGGCCCGCTTGGGCAAATCCAGGCCATAGTCCTTCTTCAGCAAGTAGGCAACACCGCCCTTACCTGACTGAGAATTCACCCGAATCACAGCCTCGTAGGTCCGGCCCAGGTCCTTAGGATCGATGGGCAGGTAGGGAACAGCCCAGACCAAATCATCGACGCTCTTACCCTGCTCGGCAGCGTCCTTCTCCATCCGCTCAAAGCCCTTCTTGATAGCGTCCTGGTGGGAGCCGGAGAAGGCAGTGAAGACCAAATCGCCACCGTAGGGGGAACGCTCATGCACAGGCAGCTGGTTGCAGTATTCAACGGTTCGGCGGATTTCATCGATATCAGAGAAATCGATTTCGGGATCGATGCCCTGGGTGTACAGGTTCAAACCCAGGGTAACTAGGTCTACGTTGCCGGTGCGCTCGCCGTTGCCGAAGAGGCAACCCTCGATACGGTCAGCACCAGCAAGGTAGCCCAGCTCCGCAGCAGCAACACCGGTACCGCGATCATTGTGCGGGTGCAGGGAAAGAACAACGTGTTCGCGGTTGGTCAGGTGGCGGCTCATCCACTCTACCGAGTCTGCGTAGACGTTAGGAGTGGCCATCTCGACGGTTGCAGGCAGGTTGATAATAACTTCCTTGCCTTCGCCAATCCCCAGTTCGTCCGTCACAGCATTGCAGACCTTGACAGCGTATTCCAGTTCGGTCCCGGTAAAAGACTCAGGTGAGTACTCATAGGTGACCTTAGTATCACCGGCAAGCTGTTCCTCGTACTTCTTGCAGAGTCGGGCACCGGTCAGGGCAATATCCAAGATGCCGTCCTGGTCCTGGTTGAAAACGACCCGGCGCTGCAGAACAGAGGTGGAGTTGTAGAAGTGGACGATAGCCTTGGGGGCCCCGTCAATTGCTTCAAACGTCTTCTGAATCAGGTGTTCCCGGCACTGCACCAGAACCTGAATCGTCACGTCGTTCGGGATGTGGCCGTCTTCAATCAGGGTGCGCACAAAGTTAAAATCAGTGGCTGAGGCAGAGGGGAAACCAACCTCAATCTCCTTGTAGCCCATCTTGACCAAGAGCTTGAACATTGCCAGTTTCCGCTCGGTATCCATGGGATCAATTAGGGCCTGGTTGCCGTCCCGAAGATCTACTGCGCACCAACGGGGGGCCTTGGACATCTTCTGGTTGGGCCAGGTCCGATCCGGCAGATCAACCTTGATCTGCTGGTCAAAGGGGACGTACTTGTGGAAGGGCATGGGTGAGGGCTTCTGAAAATTTTTCATGGTAATACCTTTGATACATAAATGAGGTTTGAGTCAGCCGGGCATCACTCACCCGTAAGGAAGCTACACCCGGCAGGCTTCCTTACGGCACATAAGCTGTTTTAGGGTCATCTCACTCATACCTTCAAATTATCACGCTTAGCTTCTATGGGTGGAAAGAACGTACGATAAGTCCACCATCTGAATGTACAGACCGGCTGGGACCTTCCAAGCAGGAGGGGCCCAGCCGGTTCTTAGCATTTAGTAACTAGTGAATGCTTGCTGGCAGGTCACCTGATCGGCAGTCTGACCGCTTGCACCACCGGTAATTGCAGTTTCATTCTGGACTTCGATCCTATCGCTCTTTGCTAGATCAGAACCGATTACCAAGGAGATGGCGTAAACCTGCTCAGAGGCTATGACCTGCGTGATACCGAAAATATCTGCGATAGCCTGGGCCTCTGCCTCAAAACCGTAGGGGTAGTACAGCAACGATTCAGTGTAAACCGTGCCCCCTTCTTCGGCCGTGATATCTGTAAAGCCAGCCTCTTCGATGGGCCCTACAAGGGTATCGACCCGCCCCTCAACCCCGCTACCGTTAGTGACAACAACGGGAAGGGCAAAGGAGAGAACAGGTTCTGCTACGGGTTCTTCAGCAACTGCTGTTTCTTCGCTGGGAGCCGGTGCCGGTTCTTCAACCAGGGACTGGTCATTTTGCAGCTTGGTAAAGAAATCTTCGGCGTCAGCTGAGAGCTGCAGCTTATTGGCATCGTAAACGTACGGTTCATTGGGGACGGTGGCAAAGACGACCTTGCTCAAATCCGCCTGGGCAAAAATGGTTCCGAGGCTCACCAGATTGCTGATCTTGGTCAGGTCCTTATCGATGGTGGCATTCTGAGTGATAGCTTCAGCAATGCTGTAGAGCTGGGCTGGGTTGCTCAGAGTACCCTCTGATTGAACCTTGCGTAGCAAGGAGGCAAGGAAACTCTGTTGGGCCTGAATACGGGCGGTATCGCTACCGTCGCCAAAACCGTGGCGGGAGCGGAGGAAGGCCAGCGCTTGCTCCCCCTCAACCGTTGACACGCCGGCAGGCAGCATTAAACCACTGTAGGGGTCATCAATTTCCTGGTTGACGCACACCTGAACTCCACCAACAGCGCTAGACAGGGCTTTGACAGCATTAAAATCAACCAGCATGAAATGGTCGATTGCGACACCGGTGATGTTGCTGATCGTAGCGACGGTGCAACCAGGGCCACCCCGGCCCAGGGACTCATTGATCTGGGTATCTAAGGTTGAAGGGTAGACCTCTCCCGTTTCAGGGTCAGTACAGCGAGGGATATTGACGATCAGATCACGAGGGAAGGAAATGACGTTAACATTTGACCGGTCTTCGCTCACCTGTACCAGCATCATGACGTCAGAACGGGCACCGGATGCGGCGTCTTCTTCAGTCCCGTATTGGCTATTTGAACCCTGTCGAGAATCTGACCCGATTACGAGAATATCAAGGGGGCCGTTGGCCAGGTTGGACGAGAGCTCACCGATGTTGAGTTCAGCGGTTTGGACATTAGACCGGAGTCGCAGTAAGGCAAAGCCACCGAGGGCAAGGACGATACCGAGTAGAGCAATACACGAAAGGGCAGCCCATTTCACGATGCGTGATTGGATAGGTTGGTTACGCAGGTGTTTTCCTTGGGGACGCCCGGTGCCGTGCGTACCCTGGTGCTGATCTGCCATTTCAGTGTCTCCGAAATCTAAGGGGCGGCCAGGAGGCCGTCAGAACATGGTGAAATGTCTGCCCAGGTGGGAAGGAAGATGCTAAAAGCCAAGTTTGCCGAGAGCGCGGGAATCCCGTTGCCAGTCTTTAGCTACTTTAACATGAATTGATAGGTAAACCTTAGTTCCAAGGAGGGCCTCTATATTATGGCGGGCGATCTGGCCAATCTCTTTGAGACGGGCACCCCGCTTACCGATAATAATCCCCTTTTGGGAATCACGCTCAACAAAAAGATTGACATGAATATCGAGGAGGGGGTTGTTAGCGCTCCGTCCTTCGCGCAGAGCCATGTCTTCAACAGTGACCGCAACCGAGTGGGGCAGCTCGTCCTGAACCCCTTCAAGGGCTGCTTCACGGACCAGTTCAGCCACCAAGGTCGCCTCAGGCTCGTCCGTTAGTTCACCGGTGGGATAGAGCGGAGGTGAAACAGGAAGGTGGGTAGAGAGGAGCTGGGCTACCTCTTCAACCTGGTAATCCTTGACAGCGGAAACCGGAATGATATCGGCCCAACCGCCCCGGCCGTCATTGAGGGGTGCAGCAGGAGTCTGGGACTTGCCTCGTTGGGCTGCCGGGCCACTGCCCTTTCGGAAGGGCAGCTCCTCCCCCGCCTTCTTGCGTTCCTGCCGTTCACGTCGTTGGGCCCGAGCTGCCCGTTCAGCGCTCATGATTTCATCGCCGAGAACAGAAACTGCAATTAGCTGCTCTGCTAGCTGCTCATGGCTGACCTTATCGGCTTTCGTCACGATAGCGACAATCGGTTTGTTGCCTGAGGCTGCAAGTTGCTGGGCGATATAACGGTCACCCGGGCCGATTTTTTCATCCGCTGGGATACAGAAGCCAATGACATCAACCTCAGAGAGGGTTTGGGCAACCATGTCGTTGAGACGTTCGCCCAAAAGTGTCCGGGGCCGGTGCAGGCCCGGGGTATCAACCAGCACCAGCTGGAAATCGTCCCTGTGGACAATTCCACGAATAGTATGGCGGGTAGTCTGCGGGCGGTTAGACGTAATAGCAACCTTCTGCCCGACCAAGGCGTTTGTCAGGGTAGATTTGCCAGCGTTCGGGCGGCCAACAAGGACAGCAAAACCGGCGGTGTAGTGGTCGGGGAAGGACGCAAATTGCACGCAATACTCCAGGGATCATAGGTAAAGTGTCGTTACGATTCACTCTACAGGGAAAAGTAGACCTAGCTTGAACAAGACGTGCTATGAAGGCTCATCCGGGAGCAAACTCTCATCAGCAGCACAGTATGCAGGGCCAACAGATTTGCTTCGGATGCCTCAAAGCCCCTAACGATCGTAGTCAGGGGCTTTGGATGAGTTAGTTAGAGGTGTTGCTGGATATCAGGCTCTGATGGGGTTCGGGGCTCAGCCCACACCTGCAAGGTTCCAATCTTATTCCGACGGCCACGGGAGCCGATAGCCTTAATATGGATTCCTTCAACGACGACCTCGCTACCGATAATCGGAACTCGGCCCAGATGTTTAGCTACCAGACCGCCGACGGTGTCGACGTCCTCATCATCGAGCTCAACACCGAATAACTCCCCCAATTCCCAGATGCCTAGGCGGGAACTGATATTGAAGGTGCCGTCCTCTTGCATTGAAATCTCCGGCTTTTCGTTATCGTATTCATCAGAGATATCACCCACTAATTCCTCAATGAGATCTTCGAGAGTGACCAGGCCGGCAGTTCCTCCGTATTCATCAACGACGATTGCAACATGGGTAGATTCCCGCTGCATTTCTTTCAAGAGGTCCATCACGCGTTTTGATTCCGGTTCAAAACGGGCCGGGCGAAGAAGCTGAGCAATCGTCAGCCCCTCCCCCCTATCCCGCAAGCCGGCCATAGCGTCCTTGAGGTAAAGGAAGCCACGAACGTCGTCAAATGAAGTGCCCAGGACGGGAACCCGGGAATAGCCAGACCGGAGAAAGAGGGACAGCGCGTCATCGACGGTTTCATCAATGCCGACGGTGACCATATCCGCCCGAGGCACCATAATGGAGCGAATCCGGGTTTCATCAAGCTCGAAAATCGACTGAACCATCTCTGCTTCATCGTGTTCGATTGCCTCAGAAGAGTTAGCCCGGTCCACAAATTCAAGGATTTCATCTTCGGTGAAAATACCGGTGACCTGCACCGAGTCCTTCGGGCTGAACTTTCGCGACAGGGCGGTGAGCACAGAGGAAAAGGGACGGGTAAGCTGACCGAGGACGTACACAAGCCCAGACATGCGGGTAAAGACCTGGGTGTGCTTTGTCCGTCCTAGCAATCGAGGGGCAACACCGAAAAATACATAGGTGAGTGTAGCCATCACAAGTAGGGTCACTAGAACAGACGCCCACCTTGCGTGGAATAGGCCGTCTACCAGTACGTAGCAACAAACGATGGAAGAAACCTCAGCGAGCACACGCCACAGGCGCAGGGACCGGAAGTAGGCTTCAGGGTCAGCAAGAACAGCCCTAATTTTCTGATCCCCTGATTCCTCAGCCAAACGGGTCGCCTCAGACCGGGGTAGGTAAGTGTAAGACGACTCAGTAGCAGTCAGCAGATACCCCAGGAGAACAAGGGCGACTACAGCTAGAGCAAGGAGTATCGACACGACCACCGGTTAGTGCCTCGTCTCAACGGGGGCGGGGCGTCCGAGGAACCCCTCTAGAATCGTTCGCTGAATGCCAAACATTTCAGCTTCCTCTTCAGCCGTGGCATGGTCGTACCCCAGGCAGTGCAAAATTCCATGGGTGGTTAGCAGACACAGCTCATCAAGAGTGGAATGGCCAGCGTCAGCCCCCTGGCGGGCGGCCACAGGCGGGCAGAGCACAATATCACCCAGGACGCCGGTAGCAGGCTCCTCATCAGTTCCGGGAGTCAGCTCGTCCATGGGGAAACTCATGACATCGGTGGGGCCAGGAAGGTCCATCCAGTCAATATGGATGCGCTCCATTTCCTCTTCCCCCACAATGGCGATAGACAGCTCAGTGTCTTGAGATACCTTCATGTGGGCAAAAGCGTAGGCGACAAGCCTCTGTAAAACCTCGATATCTACAGCTTCAAAAGATTCACGAACAAAGTCGCTTGCCTCCGTGCCGGGGTCTTCAAGATCAAACTCAATATTCATGAAACTAGGCCTTCTCTTCTGAATGTACTTCGATACCTGATTGCTGTAGCAGCTTCTCGGCAGCGGCCTCAATAGTTTGTCGCTTAACCTTGCGGTGACGGCGGCGCTCCATAGAGGACTTAGCATCATCCCACTTATCGTAGGCGCTCACAATATCTGATACCAGGGAGTGACGGACCACGTCCTCGGCCTGCAAAACCGCGAAATGGATATCGTCAATACCCTCAAGGATTTGCCGAATCTGTTTGAGGCCAGAAGCCTGCCCCCCGGGTAGATCGACCTGGGTAACGTCCCCTGTGATGACCATTTTGGAGCCAAAGCCCAGGCGGGTCAGGAACATCTTCATCTGCTCCACCGTGGTGTTCTGAGCTTCGTCCAAGATGATGAAGGCATCATTCAGCGTACGTCCGCGCATATAGGCTAAAGGTGCTACCTCAATCGTCCCAGCCTCCATCAGACGCGGAATGGTTTCGGGGTCCATCATGTCGTGCAGGGCATCGTAGAGCGGGCGCAGATAGGGGTCAATCTTCTCGTTCAGAGACCCGGGTAGGAAGCCCAGGCGCTCGCCCGCTTCAACAGCCGGGCGGGTCAGGATAATGCGGTTGACCTCCTTGGACTGGAGGGCCTGAACAGCCTTAGCCATTGCTAGGTAGGTCTTACCGGTACCGGCAGGCCCGATCCCAAAAACTACGGTGTTGGCGTCAATCGCATCAACATAGGACTTCTGGTTAATGGTCTTGGGCCGGATATTCTTACCCCGCGAGCTCAGAATATTCTGGCTGATGGCGGTTGCTGGGTGGGAGAGGCTGGCCGTCATCATGCCCATAATGCGCTTGACTACTTCACTGGTGACCTGGGTGTCATTTTCTACCAGAATGGTTAGTTCAGCGAGCAGGCGGACGGTGGTGGCAACGGTTTCGGAGGGACCGGTCACGACCACATCCAGCCCCTTGGGGCGAATAGTGAGACCGGGGAAGCTGTGCTCAATCAGGGTGATGTTTCCATCGTGGGGGCCCAGCACCGCAACCATTTCTTCGGTTGACCGGAAGGAGAAGGTGCGGGCAACGGAAAGGGGGCGGCTGCTTGCCGTTGGTGAGGTAGTCATAAATGCCCGTTCGGGCTGTCAGAGCTCCTTGAAATACAAAGCGTTAGCGGTAGTTCTTACTTTACCTGTAGCCCAACAGGGTTTACCAGCGTCCTAGGGCGACATTGAGGGCGGAAATGGCGGCGGCCCCGGCGGTTGAGCTGCGGAGAATTTCAGGCCCCAGCAGGACCGGGTGGGCTCCGGCGACGGTGAGCAGGTCGATCTCCTGGGGGCTGATCCCGCCTTCGGGACCAACGATGAAGTAGACCTCTTTGACCTGCTCGGTAAGGTGCTGGTCAAGGGCCTCAGTCAGCCGGTTGTCAGCCTCTTCGTGCAGAACTAGGAAGAGAGCCTCCTGCCCCAGTTCCTGAGCCAAATCAGCAAGGTCAGCAGTGGAATGTTGTTCGTAGACCTCAGGTAGCAGGGCCCGGCGGGACTGCTTGGCTGCAGCCCGCACGGTATTCTGCCACTTGGCCCGGGCCTTAACAGCCCGGTCCATCTTCCAGCGAACGATGGACCGGTCAGCGCTCCAAGGAACTATGCCGTGGGCACCAAGTTCGGTGGCCATCTCAATAGCCTGGATATCCCGATCTCCCTTGGCAAGAGCCTGCACCAGGTAAATCTCCGCACCCACTGCGTCCTGGGTGAGTTCCAGAACCTCCAGCACGGGGCCGTCCTGGTTCAGCTCCACTACCTTGGTAATTGCCCGGTTACCTGTCCCGTCCACCACATCGAGCCCCTCGCCTAGCTCTGGCCTCTTGACCAGGGCATGGTGCCCCTCATCTCCGGTCAGGTGCAGGGTGGAACCGGGCATTAGGGATGCTAACTCGTCAGGTTCGATGTAGTAGACAGCGTTGCTCACCGAGTCCTCCTATTTGAGGTGGTCTTTGAGGCGGGAGAAGAAGCCTCCCTGCTTATGGGTAACAGTTTCACTGACCTGTAGGTCCTCCCCGCGCAACTCAGAGAACTGCTTGAGCAGGTTCTTCTGTTCGTCTGTGAGGTCGGTGGGGGTGCGTACTTCAATCTGGACGCGAAGATCACCACGTCCGCCGCCGCGTAGGCGGTTGACGCCCAGGTCCTTGAGGGTAATGACGTCGCCAGATTGGGTGCCGGTGGGAATCTGCACCTGCTGGGGACCGTCAAAGGATTCAAGAGTGATGGTGGTACCCAGGGCCGCTGCGGTCATGGGTACGCCTACAGTGGCGACCAGGTCATCGCCGTCCCGGCTGAAGGTGGGGTCAGGGTTGACTCGCAGCTCAACGTAGAGGTCGCCATTGGGGCCACCGGCTGTACCTGCCTCCCCCTGGCCAGCCAGGCGGATCCGGGCACCGTTGGTGACACCGGCAGGAATCTTGATGGTCAGAGGCTTGCGTTCACGCACGCGCCCCTCCCCATAGCATTCGGCGCAGGGGTGCTTGATGACGGTGCCAAACCCGCGGCAGGTGGGGCACTCCACCGGTTGAACGACGGTGCCCAGAATCGATTGAACCTGACGCTGCATGTAGCCCTGGCCGTGGCAGGTGTCGCAGGTTTCGGGGTGGGTTCCCTCAGCGGTACCCTCCCCCTGGCAGAGATCACAGGTAACGGCGGTATCAACGGTGATGGGCTTATTGGTGCCAAAGACGGCATCTTTCAAGTCAATCTTGACGTTAATCAGGGCGTCTTGCCCCTGTCGCATCCGGCTTTGGGGGCCACGAGGGGAGGCATTGAAGAAGGTGTCGAAAATATCCTGGAAGCCACCAAAACCGCCAAAGCCTGCTCCGGCACCTCCGAAACCGCCAGCGGTACCGTTCTCGTTGCCAGTCTGGTCATAGATGCGCCGTTTTTCAGGGTCTGACAAAACATCGTGGGCAAGGGAGACCCGCTTAAATTCTTCAGCTGCCTCTTCTGACGGGTTAATATCTGGGTGGAGTTGGCGGGCTTTTTTGCGGTAGGCCTTCTTAATTTCTTCAGGGCTTGCGTCGCGGGAAACACCGAGGGTTTCGTAATGGCTACTCAAGGGGCTGACCTTTCGTGAACGGAGGGGTAGATTAGTAGATTCTAAAAGCTTGTTACTGTTGGCCCAAGATAGTTGAAAGATACCGGGCTACTGCATTGACCTTGGACAGGGTACTGATGTAATCCATGCGGGTTGGCCCAACAACACCCAGATTGGCTGTTCCACCCGGCCCATAACTGTGGGCAACCACTGCGGTCTCAGCCAGGGACTCATCCCTGTTTTCTGCCCCGATACTGACGGCCAGACCGTGCTCATCGTGCTCCAAGTTAGTCAATAGTTTCAGGAGAACAACCTGCTCCTCTAAGGCATCGAGAATGGGGGCGATACTGCCCTGGAAGTCCACGGTAGCTTGGGCTAGATAGGCTGTTCCAGCCACAAGAACCTGAGCTGAACAGCCCTGGCTGGCCACCAGGTTGAGGGCTTTGAACACCTCGTGGACAAGGGGACGGGCTGCTTCCGGTGCCTGGGCCTCAGCCAGGAGATTCAGGGGTTCTTGGGCATAGAGGTCCATCAGACCCTGGCGTACAGCCGGCAGTTCCTCCGGTGTATGAAGTGCCGTGATTGTTCGTTGATAGACCTGGCCGGTACTGGTAATGAGGATAACCAGCAGGGTGTTGCTGGCCAAAGAGACCAGTTCGATATGGCGAACAATTGCCTCAGGGCCGGTGGGATACTGGACAACTGCAACCTGTTGGGTGAGGGAAGAGAGCAGGCGGACGCTGGCCTTCATCATGTCATCCACGCTCTCAGCGCTTTCCAACAGGGTATGGATGGCCCTTTTCTCAGCAGCTGATAGGGGTTGAAGGTCCGCAATCTGATTGACAAAAAGGCGGTAACCCTGATCTGTGGGCACTCGGCCAGCACTGGCGTGCGGGGCCCGAATGAGTCCCTGCTCCTCAAGGGCTGCCATATCGTTCCGGACGGTTGCACTTGAGACGCCGAGCTGGTGCCGTTCAATCAGGGTCTTGGACCCAACAGGCTCACGGGTATGAACGTATTCCTCAACGATAGCCTGCAGAACTTGCAGTCTTCGTGGGTGGTTCATGGAGCCTCCTGTCCGTCCAATCCAGGTATTTTCTAACGTGTTCATTCCTTAGCACTGTCAACCGTGGAGTGCTAATGCTGTCCTTAACTCTAATACCCCTGGGCTAGAATCAGAATTCGATACGCTGTAGGCTAATGACCTTTCAAAGGGGGATATCAACCAGTGGATTACCGAGACTCCTGGGGGCAGACAGATTTGTCTGCACAAGGACGCCCCTCCCTCCCCCGGCTGATTGTGAAACCTGGGCTCGTCTTAGAAGACCTCTCAAGCGGATTCGTAGGCGCTGTCGTCCAGCTTGGCACCTTGAACGGCCAGAGGATGGTTGGTCTTGAGGACCGGCACGGCCGGATAAAACGATTTCCGCTCGGGCCCGGCTTCCTCTTCGAAGGCCGGCCCATCGACCTTGTAGAACCCACCCAAGCCAAACCCAAAGAAACCCAACTGGTCTCCCGGTCTGGTTCAATCGCCGTCCGCACTTCCCAGGCCCGAACAGCCCGGGCAAGCCGCATCTGGGTTGAAGGGATCCACGATGCTGAACTTATCGAAAAAGTGTGGGGCCACGATCTTCGGGTTGAGGGGATTGTCGTTGAACCCATGCACGGCATCGACGATCTTGAAACAGCTTTGAACAATTTTGGACCAGCGCCCCACCGGAAGTTGGGGATTTTAGTTGACCACCTCGTGGAAGGCAGCAAGGAATTCCACCTTGCCCAGCAGGTCTTATCCCAGCCAGGAATCAACGGAAATGTCCTCATCGTCGGCCACCCATTCGTAGATATCTGGCAGGCCGTCAAGCCCGGAGTTCTGGGCCTAGACACCTGGCCAACCATCCCCCGTTCAGAAGACTGGAAAACCGGAATCCTGACCCGCTGGGGCAAGCCAGCTTCAACCCCCGAAGACATCCGAGCAGGCTGGGACCAGATCCTAGGCCGGGTCAACACCTACACCGACCTCGAACCAACCCTGCTTGGCCCCGTTGAGCAACTTATCGATTTCGTAACTCTAGAACCCTAACCAGGTCGTCAGCCCGCATGTGACCAAAACCAAGCCCTAATTAAAAGAGCGGGTAGAGGTTCGGGCTGTTGAACTCACAGGTTCCAAACTAGAATAAATCAATACGGAATCATCCCAAACGATTCCACATCGCTCAGCCCTTTTAACCCGAAGAGAAAACCAGTTGAAGACCGCACCTTCCCCCTCCAAAACCCCCTACCGGGGCACCCCAGCTACAGCACACCACCTGTCTGTGACCTCAGACCGGAATATTGCAACTGCTGCCCATTTTGGTGGTGTCCTAGGTTGCGCTCCCGCAGCTGCAATTTACTACCTCTACCGGGGGCGCGGCCCCTTCACCGAGCAGGAATCTCGTGAAGCCCTCGACTTCACCCTGCTACCCACCATCATCATTATTCTCGCTATCGTGCTGAGCAACCTACCTACAGTCGGTGGCTTTTTCGGACTGCTTGCCGCCCTCACCTGGACCTACCTGGCAGTATCTGCCCTCATGGCTGGATTCCAGGTCACCCGCGGTAACCCCTACCAGTACCGTTTCAACACCAGACTCTTCAGTAGCTTCCTTGCCCGCCGCAAGTAGATCATAAAATCTGGATACACAGGGGGCCTGGCTACCAACCGGTAGCCAGGCCCCTCTACAATCTCTTCCCCCTAGTCACCTAGGTCTGGAAGCAATTCCCGGGTGACGGCGTCTCCCAACAGCCTGCCCTTCAAGGTGAGCTGGACGCGGCCGTCCTGACGAGCCTGGGGGTCAAGAAGACCCTGCCCCTCCAACCAATCCAGGGAGGACTGAATACTATGTTCATTCGATTCCTGCAGCAAGCGGGAAATCTCAATGCCATCAATGACCCGAATCATGAGCATAATATCTTCAAACCTACGGGTCTGCTCCCCCAGCACCTCACGGGCTGCAGCCGGGCTCTGCCCCGCCCGCACCCGGTGGGCATAAGGAACCGGGTGCTTCACATTCCACCAGCGGGTCCCGTCAATATGCGAATGGGCACCGGGACCAATGCCCCACCAGTCTTGATTACGCCAGTAGGCATAGTTATGGCGGGAACGATTTTCAGGTGACTTGGCGTAGTTCGATACCTCATACCAGTGGTAGCCAGCCTCGGTGAAAATCTCCTCTGCCAAGAGATACATATCGGCCATGAGGTCCTCATCAGGCATAGCGTAGTCACCCCGCCGAATCTGGGCTGCCAGTTTGGTTCCCTCTTCAACAATCAGAGAATAGGCAGAAATATGGTCGGGGCCATAGGAGACAGCTGCCCGCACCGACTGCTCCCACTGCTCTAGGGTCTCCCCCGGCGAACCATAGATGAGATCCACAGAAACCTGCAGCCCCACCTCCTTTGCCCAGGCTACGACCTTGGGGACGTTCGCCGGGGTATGGGTGCGATCGAGCACTTTAAGAACCTCAGGAACCACAGACTGCATACCAAAGGACACCCGGGTAAAACCCCCGGCCTTAAGAATCTCTAGATCCTTTCGGGTCACCGAATCTGGGTTGGCCTCGGTCGTCACCTCAGCACCCTCTTCTAGCCCAAATAAATCAACGGCTTCGGCTAGTATCTTGACCAGGTCAGCGGCAGGGAGCTTCGTGGGGGTTCCTCCCCCAAAAAAGACCGAAAACAAGGGTCGGTCAGGGGCACCCGATTCCCGTAAAACCTGCCGGGCAAACCGCAACTCGGCAATGGCGTCCTCAGCGTAGCTACCCAAACCGACCCCGTTGCCGAAATCATCAGTGGCATAGGTATTGAAATCGCAATAACCGCATCTCACCGAGCAAAACGGCACATGCACATACAGAGAAAAATCGCGCTCCAACAAGCGGACGGCAGAATCGAGAGGGATTCTGCCGTCCAAGGGTGCCGGCGCGCCTACAGGCTGGGCAGGCATTACTTCTTGGCCTTGTCCTTGCCTTCTTCACCGGAAGACAGGGCCGCAATGAAGGCTTCCTGGGGGACCTCAACCCGGCCCACCATCTTCATGCGCTTCTTACCTTCCTTCTGCTTCTCCAGCAGCTTACGCTTACGCGAAATATCGCCACCGTAGCACTTAGACAGAACGTCCTTGCGCATAGCGCGGATATTTTCACGGGCAATAATGCGGGAGCCGATAGCAGCCTGAATCGGCACCTCAAACTGCTGACGAGGGATCAGCTCGCGCAACTTGCCGGTCATCATCACGCCATATGAATAGGCCTTATCGCGGTGGGTAATGGCCGAGAAGGCGTCCACCTTCTCGCCCTGGAGCAGGATATCGACCTTGACCAGGTCAGCTTCTTCCTCACCGTCAAACTTCCAGTCCAGTGAGGCGTAACCGCGGGTTTTGGACTTGAGCTGGTCAAAGAAGTCAAAGACAATCTCAGCCAGGGGCAGGCGGTAACGGAGCTCAACGCGATCCTGGGAGAGGTAGTCCATCCCACCCATGGTGCCGCGGCGGGACTGGCACAGCTCCATAATCGCACCCACAAACTCGTTAGGGGCGATGATTGTACAGGCCACCATGGGTTCGCGAATGGTAGCGACTTTACCCTCGGGGAACTCAGAGGGATTGGTCACGCGCTGGGCATTACCTGCCTCATCTACCACATCGTAAATAACGTTAGGGGCAGTAGAAATGAGATCGAGGTTGAACTCGCGTTCTAAGCGCTCGCGCACAATCTCAAGGTGGAGCAGGCCCAGGAAGCCACAGCGGAAGCCGAAGCCCAGAGCCGCAGACGTCTCGGGTTCGTAAATCAGGGCTGCGTCATTGAGCTGCAGCTTGTCGAGGGCATCACGCAGGGCCGGGTAGTCAGAGCCGTCAATCGGGAAGAGGCCTGAGAAAACCATAGGCTTGGGGTCTTCATAGCCACCCAGCTCCTCGGCAGCAGGTTTGTGGGCACCGGTGACGGTATCACCGACACGGGAGAGGCGGACGTCCTTCACACCGGTAATCAGGTAACCCACCTCGCCCACGCCAAGGCCGTCCGTCGGCTTAGGCTCGGGAGAAATCACGCCGATCTCAAGGAGCTCATGCTCAGCCCCGGTGGACATCATCTTGATCTTCTGGCGGGGTTCCAGCTTGCCGTCCACCACACGAACATAGGTGACCACACCCCGGTAGGAGTCATAAACCGAGTCAAAAATCATGGCCCGGGCCGGAGAATCAGCCTGACCCTCAGGGGCAGGCAGCAGCTCCACAATGCGATCCAGCAGCTCGGGAACACCCTCACCGGTCTTACCTGAAACACGCAGGACGTCCTCGGGCTCAACCCCAATCAGGTTAGCCAGCTCTTCGGCGTACTTATCAGGCTGGGCAGCCGGCAGGTCAATCTTATTGAGGACAGGAATGATGGTCAGATCATTTTCCATCGCCAGATAAAGATTGGCCAGGGTCTGAGCCTCAATGCCCTGGGCGGCGTCCACCAACAGCAGAGCACCCTCACACGCAGCCAGAGACCGGGACACCTCATAGGTGAAGTCAACGTGACCCGGTGTATCAATCATATTGAGGGCGTAGTTAACACCATCTACCTCCCAAGGCATACGCACAGCCTGGGATTTAATGGTGATACCGCGCTCCCGCTCAATATCCATGCGGTCAAGGTACTGGGCCTTCATCTCGCGCGGGGTCACGACACCAGTTGCCTGCAACATGCGGTCAGCCAGGGTCGATTTGCCGTGGTCAATATGGGCAATAATGCAGAAGTTACGAATGACAGAAGGGTCAGTAGCCGACGGCTTGGGCGGGTTGGTCGCCAAGGGTGACACGTGTGTAAGGTCCTTTCACGACGAGCTTCAAGCTCTTACTCGAGCTATACCAAGTCTCTGACGAAATAAATCAGTTATCCAGTTTCTCACATTTCTTAGGTGCGTGTCTGCCTGCGCGCCGGGCTAAACCGTTTATTGTATTGACCATGAAGATCAATATGCGTACCGTGACCCAAATTCTCAATCTAGGCGAGAGAATCTTCCGCGAGTGGAATAAGTACCAAAAACAAAAAGAGCGAGATAACCGAGCAACTCCCCGTACTGAAAGTAGGCAAGAGCAGGCCAGGAGCCCCCGGAAGGACGGCAACTTTGGCAGCTTTGGTCGGGATTATCAAGCTCCTTCAGCCCCCACCAGCGGTGGAACAAACCGTCCTGCCCCTCCTTCAAACCCGTACGCTACCGGTTACCCCACTGGTTTTCCTGGCTCACAAGATTCAGGTGCCACTAGCGGCAGCTGGGAAAACGGAGGCTATCCGGGCGACTTTTTTGGGACCGTCCACTTTGCCTACTCCCCTTCATTGGACGGTGACGCTGATCCCGGTGAAGTTGTCTGGGCCTGGGTGCCTTTCGAAGAGGATTACACCCAAGGCAAGGACCGCCCCGTTCTCATCATTGGCCATAACGGCCCCTACCTGTTGGGTCTAATGCTCACCAGCAAAGACAAGAACAGCTTCACCTCAAAGGACCCCAACTACCTAGATATTGGGGCCGGAGTATGGGATAAGGAAGGCCGCGATTCCGAGGTCAAACTCAACCGGGTTGTTCAGCTTTCCCCCCAAGGCATCCGCCGGGAAGGGGCTATCATGGACCAGGGAACCTTTGACTTTATTGCCCAGGCCTTCAACAGCCGCTAAAGCACTCCTTCGCCTTTTGCCCCCATTCGGTAAATGTTGCCTTAATCTCTGCCCCAAATTACAGGTGAACTGATAAAGTTAATCCTTGTGTGTCCGATGGTCATCGGGCACTGCTGTTCCGGTTGCCATAGGCATCCCCACGCCGCTCAGTCGATGACCGGTCAGCGCAGCCCTCACCGACCAATTAGACAAAAACAGAAAGTTTTTAATCGTGGCTAACATCAAGTCCCAGAAGAAGCGCATCCTCACCAACGAGAAGGCTCGCCTGCGTAACAACGCAATCAAGTCCGATCTTAAGACCTCCATCCGTAAGGTCAACGAGGCAGTTGAGGCCAAGAACGTCGAAGCCGCAACCGAAGCTCTTCGCAACGCGAACCGCAAGCTGGACAAGGCAGTTTCCAAGGGTGTTCTGCACAAGAAGAACGCTGCCAACAAGAAGTCCGGTCTGACCGTTCTCGTTAACAAGCTTTCCTAAGTTCTCATATTCCGGCCCCTCTAGCCGGCGTCTAAGAGCGAAGTGACGCAAGGCCCCGTCCACCTTAGAGTGGGCGGGGCCTTGTGCTTTGTCTTGAACTGGACTACGAGTCGCTGCCCTTCCCCCTTTGGCCTAGGCGGCACGGGAGGCTCGGGCAATTGCTAAAACTGCCTTTTCAAGAGGGTACAGGGGATCGAGGTTTTCACCCTTAAGTTGGGCGTCAGTATCTGCAAGCAAGGTGAGAAGTGCAGCTAGATCAGCAGGTGAATACCTCCGGGAGTCTCTCTGGGCCGCTTCAACCTGCCAGGGAGCCATCTTGAGGTCCCCTGCCAATTGGTGGCTATTGCCCCGGGTCCCGTGAACTTTAGCAATATTCCGCATACGAAGGGCAAGGGCCGCCAGGACGGGGATGGGGTCACTTCCGGTGTCGAGAGCCTGGCGAAGTAGTTTGATGGCTTCTCTGGCGTTACCGGCAACTGCAGCATCACCAACTTTGAAGGCCGTGACCTCAGTGCGCCCCCCAAAGAATGTGTCGATGACATCTGGGGTGATTTCTCCCTGTTCGTCCTGGGCCAGCTGGCGAATGGCGGCTGCAAGCTCTGAGATGTCACTGGTAGCGGCTGTGAGGGCAGCGGCCGCAGCAGGTTGTACGGTGCGACCGATTGCCTTGAACTCGTGGATCACGAAATCAAGCCGGTCTCTGTCATTCTTTAGAGCCTTACATTCGACAAGGGGAAATTTCCGTGAGGCTTTGATAGCATCGATGAGTTTCTTACCCCTGGCACCGCCGGTATGGTGCAGGATGACTAGGGTCGAATCTTGGGGGGCGGTGAGATAATTCAGGGCGTCTTTGAGGAAGGCCTCATTCATGGTTGCCACATGGTCAATCTCAATAATTTTGGGTTCATCGAATAGGGAGGGGCTTGCGATGACCTCTAACTGGCCTGCCCGGTAATCTTTTGCGCTCAGGCTCGTGAGTTCGTAGGATCCAACTGCCTCCTGAAAGAGGTGGCGGAGGCGGGCTTTGGCTCGTTGGGCGAAATATTCTTCGGGGCCGTGGAGCAGGATAAGGGGGGCCAGCTGGACTGTCCTCCAGCTGGAGGACGGGGATGCGGTAGGACGCTGGGAACGGGCTGCCATGGTACTCCTTCTTTGAGTATCCATCTTGTCAGATATTTAGGTTTTCTGCAGGTTATGTTGATGTGGTGACGCTGATTCCCTCGGGGCCGTGATGGATGGCGATGTGGCCACTGTGGTCGGTCCTAAAGGTCGGTATTTGCTGGCTAGAGAGGTAATCAATGATGGCCTGGTGAGGGTGACCGTAAGAATTTCCAGCACCAACCGGGATAACGGCAAGACGGGGTTGGGTAGCAGTAATGATGTCTGTTCCGCTACCGCTAGCCCCGTGATGGGGAATTTTTAGGACGTGGGCCTCCAGGGAACTTCCCTGCTCTGATATCAGTCGGTGGGCGGCGTCCGACTCAAGGTCCCCTGTACTCAAAACAGTCAGGGGTCTGGTACTTTCAGTCACGGCGGGGATATTCCAATGTATGACAAGCGAGGAATTGTTGATGTCTTGGTTGCTTACTGGTGGCCCTGACCGATGAGGGGGCCCCAGAATTTCTCCGGTCAGATCTGGATTTTTCCCTGAAATGTCTACAGGCTCAAGGTCACCAGCTGAGAGGAGCACAGGGTTCAATCTTTTGAATAGGTCAGGTGCTTTTTGAGGGTCAAACTGTTCTGTCAGCAGAATATGCTGGGGCTGGTAGTTTTCAAGCACATAGGGGTAGGCCCCGTAGTGGTCTGAATGGGCATGGGTGATAATGAGAGCATCAATAGTTTCCACCTGTGCCCATTCCAGACAGGAGGCCAGGGCATTTTCGTCGTCCCCTGTATCCAGTAGGTAGGCTGCATGAATGTCGGTGCGAATCAGATGAGCATCTCCCTGGCCAACATCGCAGGTAACCCATTGCCAGGAAGTAGGGGCCTTCTCTATCTGAGGGGAAGCGATGTGCCTGTTGAAAATCAAAACAGCGACTAGGAGCAGAAGAAGAACGCACAACCAGAAAACTGCCCGGCTCAGTGTAGTCGGTGATACTGTCCTCCTAACCTGGGGGCCGGCAGACAAACGATGACTTTTCATGAGGAAACTCCTTGGTAGAGGCGAGGTCGGCGGGGCGGTTTCTGCAAACACACCCTGTAATCAGCCCACCAAATAACGCAGCTAGTAAGAACTACACCAGAGGTGGCTACCAAAAGATTGAGGGGGGTTGCCTGAACCGGAAGTGCGCTACCTGGCAAGGAGGAACACCAGGATGCGATATCAAGAAGGAGGCCGGTACAAAGCTGGCTCAGGTGGAGCACCAACTCAGTTATTGCTGGGGGAAGATGAAGGGTGTAAGTGGTGAGTACGAGTAGTCCAAGCAGGGTAATAGGAGCAACAAGTGGTGCTGCCAAGAGGTTAGCGAGGACGGTGTACGAGTACACAGAATCCGAAAGTCCTAAAATAATCGGTGTACACCAGAGGGAAGCTGCAAGTGGCATGGTGATCAGATCAGCCAGAATTGGTGGCAGAACCGCACTCACCAGCCGTGTCATCGCAGGGGCAAGCAGCAGGATAGAACCTGTTGCTACGGCAGAGAGGGCAAATCCAACGTCAGCCGCATACGCCGGATCAAAGAGTAACAAGCCAATGATGCAGGTGGCTAAGTAGCTTAGGCTATAGGCCCCGTGTCCCAGGACGAGCCCGAGGGCACCGATTGTGCCCATGACCCAGGCCCTCAAGACGGAACCGTCCGGGCCAACCAACACAATATACCCCGTCGAAGCCACAGCCCCGGCAAGAATTAACATGACCCTTTGGGAAACCACAGCGGCACACAGCCGGTAGGCCAAGACAAAAATCAGGGTGATGTTAGCCCCTGAAACAGCGGTGAGGTGGGTCAGCCCAGATGTTCGCATCTCTGATCTTGTCTCAGTAGTCATGCTGGTATCGTCACCGTAGGCAAGACCCAGCACGAGCGCAGCATGGTCTGGCCCTACCGTCCTCTGGGCAAATTGATTAAGTTCTAATTTGAGGTCAGCAATGGGGGCAGCCCGGGGTGATTCTTCAATCAAGAACCCCTGGCCGCTGAGAGTGTAATAGGTGCCCTTTACCGTCAGCTTGCCGATGCCTCGTATCTGATCGTCAGGACTAAAACCCTGCGACGAATAGAGGACCATTCGGGCATTAATCAGGTACTGATGGCCATGAGCAGTCACTGATTGGGCTGTGAGTTCAGTTCTGTATCTGCCCTCCTGGGTAGGCACCGATTCCGTAACTGTGCCAGATATTCTCACAGTGCTCCCGTTAAGGGCAGCCATGGTTGACCAGAGGGACTGATATTCCCTGAAATGGATTGAACTGCTCTGGATCAATAACAGAAGAAGCGAAAATACCACAAGATAGGTCACTTGATCCGCCCGTTCCTGAAACCGGTGGTTAGTCCAACTGACCCGAACAAACCGACATAGGGCATACAGGGCCAATCCAGCACCAAGGACAAGTAAAAAAACTTTGGGGCCAAGTTGAATCCAAAGGGCAGTTGCCAGCCATAATGCAACAGCAGGACCCATCAGTCTGATGTCAAAGAACAGGACCTTGTTTCTGACCTTCTGGGCTTGCTCTTGCCGGAGCGCTGACCATTGCTTCCTGACACGGATCGCACAATGGAGAGCCTTCATCAGACGGTAACCTTATCGCGAAGTTGGGCTAGGGTCGCAGGCCCTATCCCTGAAACCTGATCGAGTTCATCTACGTGCTGGAACCCGCCGTTCTCCTCCCTCCAGGCCACAATAGCTGCGGCCAAGACCGGGCCAACTTTGGGAAGGGTCTGGAGCTCCTCAACCGAGGCTGTATTGAGATTGATCAGGGCAGTAGGTGCTGGTTGGGTTTGAGGAGCATCAACACCAACTACCGCCCCTGATGCCGGAACACCAGCAGTGTGGGCTTCTTCCTGAGTGGGAATATAAACCTGAACGCCATCTTGGGCTGGTTCAGCAAGGTTTATGGATGCCTGATGGGCCTCAGGGAGCAGGCCACCGGCCAGCTCAACGACGTCGTGAACCCGAGCCCCTGCTTCAACCTGGTAGACCCCGGGGTGAGCTACTGCTCCGGCAACATGTACCACCAGCTGACCAGAGGTAGGGTCGCTGCCTGCCCGTACGGGAGGCTCAGTGGAAAAAGCGGACTCAGAGGGAGTATTACCGGAAGGTCCTGGCCTAGAAGCTAGCACCGATTCTGAGGCCGTGGCACCTCCCTCTAGGGGAATCACCTGAGGGGACCCGCCTGAAGGTTGAAAAATTCCCCAAAGGGTTACCCCTGACAAGACCAAAGCCAAGACAATAAGGGGGCCAAGGGGAAGTTTCCACCGAATATGACGTTGGGCTGACGGCTCAGGCAATGACTGGTCTGGGTTCGAAGGGAAGACCGAATCAAGTATTTTCCGGTGCCGGGGCCTCTCCCCCGCTCGGACGTACCCCACCTGGGAGGAAGGGAATGAAGCGTCAGGATCTCGGGATGAGAGTAGATAGGATATCTGCTCGTCCCTGCCCCCAATTTCGTGGTGTTCTGGTTCTTGCTGCTCCTGCGGCAAGTCCCCATCTTCAAAACGCAGGTCGGGGTGGCTTGGATAGGCTCGATTCTGTGGGATGCTCATAGCCCCAGGCTAAACTCATAGCCCTAGGCCTACTACTAGAAAGTCACTCTGTGGAAAAGGCTTCACCGCTCCTACTAGGAAAAACAGAAGGTTATTCCGCTAAATTGGTGAAGCTCAAAGAAGGTATGACAGCCTATATCAGCAGCACTACCCTTATCAATAGATGACAGTAGCCAGGGCCCCTAATCCTGCATGGGCAGAAAGAACTGGGGGTAAGGGGCTCAGCTGGGCATCTTCAGCGATAGACCCCAAATCAGCCTGCAATTTGTGGGCTTGATCAATATTTCCACTGTAGTGAATTGCAACGACCCGCCCACCACGTCGCAACAATTCCTCCTGAATCTCAGAACAACAGCTTACATCCTCGGGAAGTTCCCCCTCCCGTGAGCGGGCTTCATCCCTGGTCAAGACAGCCAGACGCTCAATTGCTTTAGCCGTAGTCCGCGGGCGCTCAACATAGTGCAACCGCCCATCAACCACAGTTGCCACCGGCCGGATCTGGAACATCTGCCCCACCATCGCCAGGGCCGGGTTGACCCGTCCCCCACGTTTGAGGGCATCCAGAGTCGGAATAAAGAAATACAGGGTAGTGCTGGCACACAATTCATCGGCGAACGCTGCGGCTTTTTCAATATCCTGCTCCGTCTCCAACAACTGGTACAAACGGTACACCGGCTCCCCCAAGCCCATCGCCAAACTCAAGGAATCCACGACCACCACAGGAATATCAACCGTCCGAGCAGCCAGCCGGGCAGCTTCAACCGTCCCTGACAATTCACCAGACAGATGGACTGACACAACAGCCCGATACCCCTGAACCGCCAAACCCTCATAGGCATCCATCAAAACACCTGGAGCAAGTCCGGATGTCGTAACCTGCTCCCCTTGAACATGAGCCATGGCAATTGCTTCATCCACCTGGCTGCGGCTCATCCCTTCAGTTGAGCGCTCGCCGATAGTCACCGGAAGATCGAGTTGAATAAATCCACCGGCCTGAACCATTTGATCCAGGAGGTGGTCGGGAAGGGCTGAGGAAGAATCGGTGACGATGGCAATAGTACGCACAGGCCTACTTTACCGTGAATAATCCAAAAGACTGCCCCGCCCCTTCCGATAAAAATCCCGGGGCTGACTCACTCAGTGAGCTGGCCCCGGGACCATAATAAAAAAGGCGATCCTAGATCACGATGTTCACTAGCTTGGGGGCACGAACAATGACCTTCCGAATCTCAGCACCGTTCAGGGCCCGCTGGACGGCGTCAGAAGCCAGGGCCTGGGCCTCCAGCTCAGTCTCGGTGATATCCTTAGAGACCTCCAGCCGGTCCTTGACCTTACCCTTAATCTGGACGATAGCGGTGACGGTATCGTCTACCAGCTGGGCCGGATCAACCTCAGGCCAGCCCGCTGTCAGAACCGGGGAATCATGGCCCAGTAGGTGCCAGGCGTCCTCGGCGGTGTAGGGGGCATAGAGGGAGAGCAAGATAGCGATAGCTTCGGCAGCCTCGCGGACGGCCGGGTCGGCAGAACCGGCACCTGAGTCAATGACCTTGCGGGTGGCGTTCACCAGCTCCATAGTCTTTGCCACGGCAACGTTAAACTTACCGTTTTCGACCAGGGAGTCAACGTCGTGAATGGTGCGATGGACCAGCTTGTGCAGCCCTGCATCGCCCTTGGCGCCGTCCGCACCAACTTCGCTGGTGACGTCTTGAGCTACACGCCAGGCGCGGGCCAAGAACTTCTGCATACCGGCGGGGGAAACATCGGCCCAGTCGACGTCGTCCTCGGGCGGGGAGGCAAAGACCATGACGGTACGGACGGCATCCACACCGAACTTATCGAGCTGCTCACCCAGATCAACACCGTTACCCAGGGACTTAGACATGGCCTTACCCTCGTTGAGCACCTGGCCCTGGTTCATCAGGGCCTTGAAGGGCTCAGAGTGTTCAATCAGGCCCAGGTCGCGGATAACCTTGGTGAAGAATCGGGCGTAGAGCAGGTGCAGAATCGCGTGCTCAACACCGCCGACATACATATCGACCTGGTTCCACTTCTTCATCTGCTCAGGATCGAAGACGGCCTCATCGAAGTTAGGTGAGACGTAACGTAGGAAGTACCAGGAGGAATCCACGAAGGTATCCATGGTGTCGGAATCGCGCTTGGCGTCCTTACCGCAGACGGGGCAGGGAACGGTGTTCCAGTCGGTGGCCGCAGCCAGGGGGGACTGGCCCTTGGGGGCTAGATCCTCACCGGCCAGGTTATCGGGGAGCAGGACGGGCAGCTGCTCTTCGGGTACCAGCTGTTCGCCGTGCTCTTCACAGTGGATGACGGGAATGGGGCAACCCCAGAAGCGCTGGCGGGACAGCAGCCAGTCACGCAGACGGAAGTTAACCTTGCCGGTGCCAACGCCCTTGGCTTCAAGCAGCTCAATGGCCTTGGCGATACCGTCAGCCTTATTCAGGCCGTCCAGGGGGCCGGAGTTGATGTGGACACCGTCACCGGTGGTGGCTATGCCGGTTTCAGCCGGATCTTCCTCACCGGTATCGACCACGGTGATGACGGGGATATCGAATTTGCGGGCAAAGTCAAGGTCGCGCTGGTCGTGGGCGGGTACAGCCATCAGCGCACCGGTGCCGTAGTCAGCCAGGGCGTAGTCGGACGCCCACAGGGGCAGCTTATCGCCGGTCAAGGGGTTGATAGCGTAGCGACCCAGGAAGACACCGGTCTTCTCCCGGTCGGTGGATTGGCGGTCAATCTCAGACAGGACCTTGATGTCTTCCCGGTAGGCTTCCAGGGCCGCCCGCTGGTCGTCAGTGACCAGGTCAAGGGCCAGGTCGGCGTCGGCTGCCACGATGAAGAAGGTTGCGCCGTAAAGGGTATCGGGGCGGGTGGTGAAGACGTCTACGGTGGTAGCGGGCTTGTTGCCTGCTGCCTCAACCTCAAAAGTAACCTCGGCACCCTCAGACCGGCCAATCCAGTTGCGCTGCATAGCCAGCACACGGTCGGGCCAGTGGCCCTCCAGCTGCTTCATGTCGTCCAGCAGTTCCTGGGCGTAGTCGGTAATCTTGAAGTACCACTGGTTCAGGGACTTCTTGGTGACGGGGGTGTGGCAGCGTTCGCACTCACCGTTGACGACCTGCTCGTTAGCCAGCACGGTCTGGTCCTTGGGGCACCAGTTGACCTGGGAGAACTTCCGGTAGGCCAGGCCCTTCTTATAGAACTGCTGGAAAAGCCACTGGGTCCACTTGTAGTACTCGGGGTCAGAAGTGTGCAGGCGGCGGGACCAGTCGGTCATAATGCCGTAGCGCTTGAAAGACCCGGCCTGAGTCTCAATGTTCTTGTAGGTCCACTCCTTGGGGTGGGTATTGTTCTTGATAGCTGCATTTTCAGCGGGCAGGCCAAAGGAGTCCCAGCCGATGGGGTGCAGGACATCGTAGCCCTTCTGCTTCCAGAAACGGGCGGTAACATCCCCAATGGCGAAGGCTTCGGCGTGGCCCATGTGGAGGTCGCCTGAAGGGTAGGGGAACATATCCGCCACATAGCGGGTTTCCTTGCCTTCTTCGTTGGTGGGCTCAAAAACCTTGGTTTCTTCCCAGTAGGGCTGCCACTTGGCTTCCATGGTGCGGAAGTCCCAGGTGGTCTCGTTCTGTTCGGTAGGTTCTACCTCTGCAGTCACGGTGTTTCCTGTCTGTTGGTGAAACACGCACTGCCCGTTTTTGGGCGCACGGGTATCAAAGAGTCTTGTTTTCTTCCAGTTTACAGCTCTTGATGGTTTCTTGCTGGCGTCCTCTTAGTGGCTGAGAAGGACGCTTAGGCTCGCCTTGACCGGGTAAGGTTAGGAGGGGAAGAAAGGACAATTGGCTTCTGTGGAAGGACCTGTGATGGATAGCGTTTTTGAACCGGTTCCGGTGTCATGGCCTGCGGGCACCATGCAGGAGTCTGTGGTGGCTGGGGCTAGGACCCGCTGGTGGGAATACGGTACCCCAGATGGCCCCGTCCTGCTTCTCATTCATGGCTTTCGGGGCGACCACCACGGCCTGGAGCTCATTGCCGCGCAGCTTCTGCAATACCGGGTGGTCATACCTGACCTGCCCGGATTTGGGAAGACAGAGCCTATTCCTCATGCTGAACACACGGTTTCAACCTACGCCAGTTGGCTCATTGATTTTATGGACGGTGTGCTAGGCCAGTCGGTGCATCTAGTGGGCCATTCCTTCGGGTCTATCGTCACTTCCTACGCGGCCCTGTGCCGACCAAACCTGGTGAAAAAACTCACCCTCATCAACCCAATCTGCCAGCCTGCGCTTGAAGGTGAGCAGAAGCTCATGAGTAAGTTAGCTGAGTTTTACTACGCTGCTGGAGCCGCCCTACCCGCCCGGGCAGGTTTTGGGTTACTCAGATCTCAACTCATTACCCGGATCACGAGCGAGTTCATGATCAAAGCGGAAGATAGGCAGCTGAAAAACTTTATCAACGGCCAACATGCCGCATACTTTGGGGCATTTGCTACCAGGGACGCCGTCCTGGAGGCCTACCGGGCCTCCATTTCTACAACGGCAGCCGACTACACCCCGTCCTTACCCTTACCCGTCCAGCTCATAGTTGCTGAGAAAGACGATTTAGGGACCCTCGAACTGCAACAGGAGATGGCCTCCCACCTGCAACGAGGGCGACTCGATATCATTCCTGACGTGGGCCACCTCATTCATTACGAAACCCCCCGAAGGGCTGCCGCCCTGATTTCTGACTTCCACCACCAGGAGGACCTGTGAAACTCATCGTTGATGCCCGCTATACCAGAATCGGCTTCCACGACGGTATCAGCCGCTACACCGCCTCCCTGCTTACTGCCCTCAAAGATCTAAAGGACGTCAGCCATCCGTTGTTGCCGGAGAACTTTGAGGTGGTCATGGCTATCCACGACGAACGCCAACTTGATATGTTGCCAAGGCTTCCCCACGTCCTCTTGAATTCCCCTACCTCCGCTCTCGAACCGACAGCTGCCCGCCAGCTCAATGCCTTCCACCCGGATGTTGTCTTCTCCCCCATGCAAACCCTAGGACTAGGTGGGCTGGGCCGTCACTACAAACTCATATTGACCCTCCACGACCTGATCTACTACAGCCACCCCCAGCCTCCAGGCTTTCTGCCCCTGCCCGTCAGGCTGGGCTGGCGGGCCTTCCACACCAGCTACGCCCCCCAACGCTACCTGCTGAATTCTGCCGATGCCGTCGCCACAGTTTCAGAAACTACCGCAACTCTAATTCGAAGCAACCACCTGACCCGCAAGCCAATCCACGTTATTCCCAACGCACCCCAGCCGGGCTCTGTGGTCACTAAAGAAGATGCTCTCAGCCGGGCTGTGTCGCGCACCAAGAACCTGATCTACATGGGCTCCTTCATGCCCTATAAAAATGTAGAAACCCTTGTGAGGGCTATGAAATACCTGCCGGATTATCAGCTCCATTTACTCTCCAAAATGGCCCCGGCCCGAGAGGCCGAATTGGCACCCCTACTTGGCGAGAATATTGTGCTTCACGGGGGTGTCACCGATGACGAGTACAGCCAACTTCTTGCTACCTCTGCCGCCCTGTTGACTGCCTCACGAGAAGAAGGATACGGCTTACCAGTAGTAGAGGCCCAATCTGCCGGTTGTCCCGTAATCCTCAGCGATATCCCGATTTTCCGCGAGATTGCTCCCTCAGCAATATTCGCCCCGGCAGAAGACTCCTTTGCCTTTGCCCAGGCCGTGCGAAGGCTCGAAGAGAAGGAGTACCAACTCGACCTCATTAAAAAGGGCCTTGCTGATGCCCGCCGTTACAGCTGGCAGGAAAGTGCCCTCGCCCTCCTTGACCTAGCCAAGAACCTGGCAGCTGAAGCCTCCTAGAGAATATCTAGGCCGTCGCATCGGATCTGCACAGGCTCACTTTTCTTCAAGGCCGCTAGGGCAGCCTTAACCGATCGCAGATGGTGCGTGAAAGTCTGGCCCCGCCCGTAGGAGAAAAAGAGAATCGCCCGATACAGGGGTTCATCCGACTCTCCCTCAAAGAAACCGGTAGAGTCAAAGAGGGGCACCGGCCCGCTCACCCGTACGTCCTCAGGAATACCTAAAGAATCTAAAAAGGTCTGAACGGCCGTTTCACTACCGGTGATTGCGGCGGTGCGGACGGCCGGGGGCAAGCCAATCTCATGGCGTTCGTCCAGCTCCCAGAGGGCAAACCCCATGGGGTCCCACCGGATGAAAGCTTCTAAGGCCGGAGATGCGCTTGCGGTGATCACTACCCTGCCCCCCTGACTAAAAGGACGCACCAGGGCAGCAGCGTTCAACCAGCGGCGCAGGGCTGATTCGGGAGCCCGCAAGGAATCAAACTGGAGCATCCTGTCAGCATCCAGCAAAAGGGCAGCTGCATAACCGCCTCGGGCAACCGGCTCACCCCCGGGGGTGGCAATCACAAGGGCAGGCTCCTCCCCTACCTCTGGCCTAATATTCTCCCCGCTGGAGACGATCACTGGCACCCCGGGAAAGGCCCTCCCCAGTTCTTCAGCCGTCCGCAGGGCCCCAACAAGACCAGAACGCCAACGGTCATACCCACATTCAACGCAGTGCCAAGAATGGGCCAAACTACCACACCAGGCACACTGGGGCGTATTTTGGCCGCCGTGGACCGAAAGGGGGCCCCGGCAGTTATCGCACCTAGCTGCAACACGGCATCGTTGACAGGACAGGCGAGGAATGTACCCGGCCCGAGCAACCTGGATTAGCACAGGCCCCTGGGTCAGGGCGTCCTGGGCAACGGCAAAAGCCTGGTGGGGAATCCGGGCTATGGCTGCTAAGGGATCCCGTGCTAGCTGGTAGTCGTCGCCGGTAGGCATAATCCGCGGTGTTGCAGCCCGCAGAATCTGCCGGTTGGGGTGCAGGTGACTAGCCCAGCGGGTCCGCACCAACCTGGCGGCTTCACTGGATACCGAATATCCCATGAAGAGGGCCGCAGTCTTTTCACGCGTTGCCCGCAGCAAGAGAACGTCCCTCGCGTGACAGTAGGGAGATCTCTGCTCAACTACATTAGAATCACCGTCGTCCCAGCAGGCAACGAGCCCGAGATGGGGAACCGGGGCGTAGGCTGCTGACCTCGTACCGATTACAATGCGGACGGAACCATTGAGGGCCTTGAGATAGTGATGGTAGCGCTGGGTCGGCGTATCAGAGGCGGTAAGCCGGGCAAAAGCATCACCACCGATGAGTGCGGTCAGGGCGCCGGTCAGCCGGTCCAAGGATTTTTGGTCGGGAACTACAGCTAAAGCCCCCCGGCCAGTTGAGGCCGTGGCAACGAGGGTGCCCGCTAACAAAACTTCCCAGGAATCGGAGCTTGCAGCTGGGACCATACTCATAACAGCCCGGGCCTCAGCACCGGCTAGGAGGTCTTCTAAGAATTCTTGGCCATGCTCGTACAGGGAGTAGGCGCCAAAGAGGGCCTCTGGGACCTGGTAATCAGGCTGGGGGGTATCCGATGACCGGCTGGGGTCAGCTTGTTCAAGGAAGGCCTGCTCACATTTGGCCACCCGGGCAGGCACTGCCAACCGAAGGACGTCAGGTACCAACCCAGCGTATCGGTCAGCTAGGGCATCAGCCACATCAAATACTTCAGGGGTAACAACCTGCACCGGTGATACAACCTTGAGAAGGGGAATCAGCCTGGCCGGTGAATCAGACTGTTCAACCCGCTCCCTCAACCAACCGTTGACCTGGCGACCACCAAACTTCACCCGGACCCGCACCCCCGGCTGGGCCTGCTCATCTAACTCTGCAGGCACCCGGTAGTCAAAGAGGCGATCAAGGTGAGGCACATGGGTATCAATATGCACCCGGGCAACAGGTAAGACCACAGCTGAATCCTCCTCGGCTAAGGAGCCGAGAAGTTTTGCATCGGGTACATCGAATCCCTGCAACAAATCAGGTTGCAGGGATTCAGAATCATGTTCTATGGTCATAGGGCCATTGTAGCTTAGAGGCCAGCAGCCGCCTTCAGCTCGTTGACCCGGTTGGTACGCTCCCAGGTAAAGTCGTAGTCCTCGCGGCCGAAATGGCCGTTGGCTGCAGTCTTCGCGTAGATAGGACGTCGTAGCTCAAGGTCGCGGATGATAGCCAGGGGCCGGAGGTCAAAGACCTTGCGGATGGCTGCTTCAATTGAGGACACAGGAACCTTTTCAGTGCCAAAAGTCTCGACATAAATGCCGACGGGGGCTGCCTGGCCAATAGCGTAGGCAACCTGGACCTCAGCCCGGTCTGCCAGGCCGGCTGCAACAATGTTCTTAGCAACCCAGCGCATGGCATAGGCAGCAGAACGGTCAACCTTTGAGGGGTCCTTGCCGGAGAAAGCACCACCGCCGTGGCGGGCCATGCCACCGTAGGTATCGACGATAATCTTACGACCGGTCAAACCGGCATCGCCCACCGGGCCACCCTGAACGAACTGGCCAGCAGGGTTGATAATGAACTTGGCCTGGGAGGCATCAAAGTCGAAGCTGGCTAGCACAGGTTCAATCACATACTGACGGATATCAGCATCCAGCTGCGCCAGGTCATAGTCAGCCGCATGCTGGGTCGAAACCACAACAGTATCGATCATGACCGGCTTGAAATTCTCGTCGTAGCCCAAGGTGACCTGGGTCTTACCGTCAGGACGCAGACCCGGGAGGGTACCGTCCTTACGGACCTTAGTCAGCTGTTCTGACAGCCGATGGGCAACGTAAATAGGGGCAGGCATCAATACGTCGGTTTCATTGGTTGCATACCCAAACATAATGCCCTGGTCGCCAGCACCCTGTTTATCGAGTTCGTCCGAAGCAGTGCCCTGGCGAACTTCCAGAGAGTTGTACACACCAGAGTTAATATCGGGTGACTGCTCACCAATAGAGATGGATACCCCGCAGAACTCGCCATCAAAACCCTGGGTAGAAGAGTTGTAGCCGATACCCAAAATGGTTGACCGCACGATCTTGGGAATATCGACATAACCACGGGTTGTTACTTCACCCGCCACCATGACCTGGCCGGTCGTTACCATAGTTTCAACTGCCACGTTGGAATGAGGGTCCTCAGTCAACAGGGCATCCAGGATGGCATCGGAAATCTGGTCACAAATTTTGTCAGGATGGCCTTCTGTCACCGATTCGCTGGTGAAGAGGCGGAGGTTTTTGTATTCAGTCACGGTTCTACTGTACTTCTCTCGGTACTAGGAGCCTACAAGGTTAAAAAGTATTTTTCTGTTGAGCAATATGACGCAGAATCCCCCGGGCAACGTCATATTTGCTACCACTGAACTCAGCGGCGGTCCCAGCGTCTGCTGCAAGGAGGGTAATGGTATTGGTATCGGTACCAAATCCAAGCGTCTCACTGACGGCATTGACCGCCAAGTAATCGCACCCTTTTCGCGCTAATTTTGCCCGACCGTAGTCCAGCGGCGATGTGGTTTCATCCCCGGTCTCAGCTGCAAAACCCACGATAGTGTGGGGGGCAGCGTCGGGGTTGGCCTGCCGATACAACACTGATTCTTTGAGAATATCTGGATTGCGGACGAGGCGAATGACGGGATCTTGCCCCGGATCCTCCGTCTTTTTGATTTTGGCAGTAACATATTCTGCTGGCTTGAAGTCAGCAACAGCGGCCGTCATCACCAGGACGTCGGTATCCCCTAGGTGGGAAAACACGGCTTCTTTGAGTTCCTCAGCGCTAGATACTCTGGTGACCTGGCTTAGACCCTGGGGAATCTCTACCTCGATGTGGGCAGCTATCAAGTGAACCTCTGCCCCTAAATCACGGGCGGCTTGGGCAAGTGCAATGCCTTGCTTACCAGAGGATCGGTTACCCAAAAACCGGACGGGATCAAGTGCCTCGCGAGTACCACCTGCTGTAATCAGCACCCTCTGGGAGGCAAGGGGCTTATTCCCCTGGTCAGAAGCAAGCATGTGGGTTTCATCTGCTGCCCCCTGATCCCAGCCCAGAATTTTTTGGGCCTGAGAAAAAATATCCTCGGGTTCGGGAAGGCGGCCCACCCCTGAATCCGGGCCGGTCAAGCGGCCTACAGCTGGCTCAATGACGTGATACCCGTAGCTCCGGAGAATCTCCACATTATGTTGGGTAGCAGGGTGCTCCCACATCTGGGTGTGCATAGCCGGGGCCAGGATGACAGGGGCGTGGGTGGTCAAGACGGTAGCAGTCAGAAGATCATCAGCCCGACCCGTTGCAAGCCGGGCCATCAAATCCGCTGTTGCAGGCGCAATAACCACAGCATCAGCCTCTTCAGCCTGCCGGACATGGTTGACCTCAGGAACCCGCTCAAAGACGTCCACAGAGACCTGGTTGCCGCTCAAGGCTTCAAGCGTCGGCTTTCCCACAAACTTCAAAGCAGCTTCAGTGGGGACCGCAATGACCTCATGCCCGGCTTTACCAAAAACGCGAAGGAGCATCGCAGCCTTGTACGCTGCAATGCCCCCTCCAATTCCTACGACTACTCGCATGGTGAGTCTAGGTTAAGCCTGTTCGACATCGTCAGCATCGACGTACTCAACGAAAGGCTCGTCGATGTAGAAATCGCTATCTGACAAGAAGGCGCTCTGTTCTTCATCGTGAACAAGAGTTCCATTCTCGTCGAAAATGCCATCCTTGATATGACGGGCCTCGATCAAACCCTCGTTGATCTCCCGCATGGCGACAGAAAGTGACTTTTCGTTGGGCTCTGCATCAACCAGAGGACCTACATGATCGTAAAGGTTCTCATGCAGCTGTGAATAGTATGCGTTGATCTGACGGGCACGACGGGCACCGAAAATAACCAGACCGTACTTTGACTCAGCCTTTTCAATCAGGGCGTCGGCGCTGGGATTGATGATGCCTTCATCGTTGTATGCGTGTGCCACTTCTACTCCATCTAAAAATCTACTGTGCTACCGCCCAAGACTCTGGCGGCATAAAACTCTATCTATACTATCTGCCTGGTCATTTTTTGTCACGCAAAAGGCGGTGAGATACGGGTCCATACCCTGCATCTCACCACCCTTGGACAAATGAAGGCCTCAGTCTGCCTAATCGATCAAGCCCATCAGACGAACGATTTCTTCAGCGGCTTCTTCGACGGTTTCGTTGACAACGGTGACGTCGAATTCGGGCTCGGCAGCAAGCTCAATTTTCGCTGTGTCAAGGCGGGCTTCCTGTTCCTGCTTGGACTCAGTCCCCCGACCCACTAGACGGTTGACAAGCTCATCCCACGAGGGGGGAGCAAGGAATATCAGCTGGGCTTCAGGCATAGCATTGCGAATCTGGCGGGCTCCCTGGAGATCAATCTCAAGGAAGACGTGCTTACCTGCATCAAGCTGCTGCTGAACCATGGAGCGAATCGTGCCGTACTTATAGGAGTTATGGACGGTAGCCCATTCAAGCATTTTCCGATTCTCGATCATCGAATCGAACTCTTCGTCAGACACGAAGTAATAGTGAACTCCATCAACCTCACCGGGACGGGGATCGCGGGTTGTGGCTGAAACAGAAAACCACACCTGGGGGTAGTTCTCCCGGATATAGGCAGAGACGGTTCCCTTACCTACAGCAGTCGGGCCGGCGAGTACAGTGAGCTTAGGTGCAGATTTCTGGTCTGCCATGGGTTTCCCCTATCGATCGAGCAGGTTAATCAGGGCCTTGCGCTGGTGGATACCCAGGCCGCGGAGGCGACGTGACTCTGCAATGTTAAGGTCTTTGAGAATGTTTTCGGTGCGGACCTCGCCGACGCCGGGAAGGGAAGTCAGCAGGTCAGTCACTTTAAGTCTAGCGACTGCCTCGTCAGCATCAGCTCGCTTTAGAACTTCAGCGATAGTGATTTTCTTATTTTTGACAGCGTCCTTAATTTCAGCGCGGGTAATCCGGGCCTTTTTTGCCTTTTCGCGGGCAGCTGCGCGTTGTTCTTCAGTGAGGGGCTGGAGGGGCATGGTTCTATTCCTTCTGTGCGAGACGCCTAACGGCGCAATAGGGTGGGTTTGTTGGTGAATGATCCACCTCTTGTGCGCATCGCTGGGGGAAAGAGATGTGGACTATTCCTGCGAACCAACAATCTCAAAATAGCATGTCAGACCTGGTTGAGGAAGAGTATTACCTGCTCATGACACCCCTTAAAGTGGAAATTGGTGGGAAATCTATTGATTTCCCACCAATTTCAGCTTTTATTATGCCCCTTGGGCCCAAATAAGCTCGTCACGGGCTTTTTCAGCAGCCGCTCGCAGATGGTTTTGGTCAGCTCCAGCAGAGAGTACCCCTCTGCTTGAATTGACTAGTACCTGCTTTTCAAGGCCCTCAAAGACCTGGTAAAGATCCTGGGCTGTGGCCCCCTGGGCTCCGTAGCCAGGTGCCAGAATGGGGCCATTGAAGGATGACAGGTCAATCTGAAGGGAGGTCAGGGCATCTTGGACAGTTGCCCCAACCACCAGTCCACAGGGACCCATCGTGTCCCATGAATGCTTGGCATTTTCGGCCTGGGCAACCTTCACAATGGACCCAGCCACTGATTGTTGCCCGCCCACATGCTGAACAGTCTTGCCCTCGGGGTTTGAGGTGAGGGCGAGGACGAAGGTTCCCCTCCCCTGCTGGTGGGCAAGATCTAGGGCCGGACGCAGGGATTCAAACCCTAGGTAGGGGCTGAGGGTGACCGAGTCCGTGGCGAGGGGGGACTTCTCCCCCAGCCAGGCATCGGCGTAGGCTGCCATAGTGGAGCCGATATCCCCGCGTTTAGCATCTGCTACCACCAGAACCCCTGCGTCAGCTGCGGCCCGGTGGAAGTTTTCTAAGACCGCAAGACCTGCAGAGCCGTGTCGCTCGAAGAGGGCCACCTGGGGCTTGAGGGCTGCAGCTACAGGGCCACAGGCCTCTAGCACGGTGTCAGCGAAGATTTGTAAGGACGCTGGGCTATCGGCGAGGCCCCATGATTCCAGCAGGGCTGGGTGCGGGTCGATTCCCACACACAGGGGCCCCTTCTCTGCCATGGCATTTGCCAAGCGATCGCCAAAACCTTTGGTAGTCATGCTAGGACTCCCGGGCCTTGAGGGCTTCTTCGATGGAGGCTCCGTGTTCCTGAAGGCTCATCACGTCCCAGGCGTATTCCCGAAGGGCGTTAATACCCTGGACGGCTGCTCCAAACTCAGATGCGGTAGTCATCACCGGGCAACCAACAGAGGTTGCAGCTGCTCGGATTTCATAACCGTCACCTCGGGCCTGGCCACCTGAGGGAGTATTGAAAATCAGGTCGATTTCACCGTCTCGAATCATATCGACGATGGAGCGTTCACCCTCGGGGGTTTCGGCAATCTTTGAAATTACCTGGGAGTTGACGCCGTTACGGCGCAGGACCTCGGCGGTGCCGCCGGTCGAGACAATTTCGAAGCCCAGCTGCTGCAGCATCTTCACATAGATGATGGAGTTCCGCTTATCGCGGTTGGCCACAGATACGAAGACCTTACCCTCTGTGGGCAGCTTAGAACCTGCTGATGCTTCTGCCTTAGCAAAGGCAGTATCGAAATAGCGGTCAAGGCCCATGACCTCACCGGTAGACCGCATTTCCGGGCCCAGCAGGGAATCAACCACTACACCTTCGGGGGTGCGGAAGCGGCTAAAGGGAAGTACAGCTTCCTTGACGGCGATTGCGGTTTCGGTGGGCAAGGTGGCGCCGTCCATAGCCTGCGGCAGGTAGCCTTCGGCCTTGAGGTCAGCAATGCTCTTCCCGGTACCGATCAGGGCAGCTGCCTTAGCCATCTGCACACCGGTTGCCTTAGAGACAAAGGGGACGGTACGGGAGGCGCGGGGGTTGGCCTCAATGACATACAGGATCTCCGAGGCCACTGCGAACTGGATATTAATCAGACCGCGCACACCTACGCCGGCGGCAATCTTGTAGGTTGCCTCCTTGACCTGGTCGATGATGTCCGGTCCGAGGGTAATGGGGGGCAGGGTGCAGGCGGAGTCGCCCGAGTGAATACCTGCTTCTTCGATGTGTTCCATGACGCCGCCCAGGTAGAGCTCTTTTCCGTCAAAGAGGGCATCGACGTCGATTTCGACGGCGTCCTCAAGGAACTTATCAATCAGAGCAGGCTGGGAGGGGGAAACCTCGGTGGCGTTCTCTAGGTAGCGGGCAAGCTGGGCCTCTGAGTAGACAATTTCCATGCCGCGTCCGCCAAGAACATAGGAGGGGCGAACCAGGACGGGGTAGCCGATCTCGTCCGCAATTTTCTTAGCGTTCTCGAATGTGTAGGCGGTACCGTTCTTGGGGGAAATCAGGCCGGCTTCTTCGAGCACGCGGGAGAATTCACCGCGGTCTTCAGCCAGGTCGATTGCTTCAGGTGAAGTGCCGAGAATCGGGATTCCAGCTGCCTTGAGTTCCTGGGCCAGCTTGAGCGGGGTTTGGCCACCTAGCTGGACGAATACGCCCAGCAGGCCACCGGTGCGACGCTCAGCTTCAACAATTTCAAGCACATCTTCTAGGGTCAGGGGCTCAAAATAGAGGCGGGTTGAGATGTCGTAGTCGGTTGAGACAGTCTCAGGGTTGCAGTTGACCATAACAGTCTCGTAGCCGGCCTCACGCAGCACCATGGAGGCGTGGACACAGGAGTAGTCAAACTCGATACCCTGACCGATTCGGTTGGGCCCTGAACCCAGGATCATGATGGAGGGCTTGTCGTGGTGGGCTACCTCGTCCTCCTGGTCGTAGGAGGAGTAGTGGTAGGGGGTGAAGGCCTCAAACTCGGCGGCGCAGGTATCAACCGTCTTGAAGACTGGGCGGATGCCCAGGCCGTGGCGGATGCCTCGAACGACGGCTTCGTCCATACCCAAGATCTCACCAATCTGGGCATCTGAGAAGCCGTGGCGCTTGGCAAGACGGAGGGTCTTCTCATTGAGGGCACCTGCTGCGGCAATTTCAGCTGCCACCTCGTTGAGAAGCACCAGTTGATCCAGGAACCAGGGGTCAATGGCGGTTGCCTCGTACATTTCCTCTACACTTGCACCAGCCAGAAGAGCCCGCTGGACCTGGAAAATCCGGTCGGTGGTGGCAGTCTTTGACTTTTCAATCAGTTCAGCCAGCTCGGCCTTGCCCAGTTTAGGGTTGTCGAAGCGGAAGGTGGAGCCCTTCTGCTCCATGGAACGCATGGCCTTCTGCAGGGCTTCGGTGAAGTTTCGGCCCAGCGCCATGGCCTCTCCCACCGACTTCATGGTGGTGGTCAGGGTCGGATCAGCTGCGGGGAACTTCTCAAAGGCAAAACGAGGCACCTTAACCACGACGTAGTCGAGAGTGGGCTCGAATGAAGCAGGGGTCTTCTGGGTGATATCGTTGGGGATCTCGTCCAGGGTGTAGCCCAGGGAGAGCTTGGTCGCGATCTTTGCAATGGGGAAGCCGGTCGCCTTAGAGGCCAGAGCAGATGAGCGGGAAACACGGGGGTTCATCTCAATGACGATGACGCGGCCGGTTGCCGGGTCAATTGCGAACTGGATGTTACAGCCACCGGTATCAACGCCTACCTCTCGAATGACGTTGATAGCGATATCGCGCAGCTTCTGGTATTCGCGGTCGGTCAGGGTAAGGGCAGGGGCAACTGTAATGGAGTCACCGGTGTGAACGCCTACGGGGTCGAAGTTTTCGATGGAGCAGACGACAACCACGTTGTCGTTCTTATCTCGCATCATTTCAAGCTCGTATTCCTTCCAGCCCAGGATGGATTCTTCGAGCAGAACCTCGCTGGTGGGGCTGTACTGGATACCGGCACCTGCGATGCGGTGCAGGTCCTCTTCGTTGTAGGCCATACCTGATCCCAGGCCGCCCATGGTGAAGGAGGGCCGAACCACCATGGGGTAGCCCAGTTCCTTGGCGGCCTCGAGGGCTTCGTCCATGGTGTGGACGATGACGGAGCGGGCTGACTCGCCACCGGCGCGTTCAACAACGCCCTTGAAAGCCTCACGGTCTTCGCCCAGGTTGATAGCTTCGATATTGGCGCCAATCAGTTCGACACCGTACTTGTCGAGAATACCTGCCTCATCAAGTGCAATGGCAGCGTTAAGGGCGGTCTGACCACCGAGGGTGGGGAGGATTGCGTCGGGCTTTTCCTTGGCAATAATCTTTTCGATGACCTCGGGGGTAATCGGTTCGATATAGGTGGCGTCGGCAAACTCGGGGTCGGTCATAATGGTGGCCGGGTTGGAGTTGACCAGAATGACGCGCACGCCTTCTTCTTTGAGAACCCGTAGGGCCTGGGTGCCGGAGTAGTCGAACTCGGCGGCCTGACCGATGACGATGGGGCCGGAACCGATGACCAGGATTGAATTGAGATCGTTACGCTTGGGCATGGTGGGTGGAATCCTTAGTTCTTCTTCTCGAGCATGAGGTCGATAAAGCGGTCAAAGAGGTAGGCAGCGTCGTGGGGGCCGGCTGCGGCTTCGGGGTGATACTGCACCGAGAAGGCGGGGATATCGAGGCAGCGCAAGCCTTCGACGACCTGGTCGTTGAGGCCCACATGGGATACCTCAACCCGGCCAAATTCTGCATTTGGTGCGGTCACTGCACCGTCCAAGGGAGCATCGACGGCAAAGCCGTGATTCTGGGCGGTAATTTCTACCTTGCCGGTGGTGCGGTCCATGACGGGCTGGTTAATACCGCGGTGGCCGAAGGGTAGCTTGTAGGTGCCAAAGCCCAGGGCCCGGCCCAGGAGCTGGTTGCCGAAGCAGATGCCGAAGAAGGGGGTGCCGGTGCGAAGGACGTCCTGAAGCAGGGCTACCTGCTCATCTGCGGTTGCAGGGTCGCCGGGGCCGTTAGAGAAGAAGACACCATCGGGGTTCAGGGCTGTGATGTCTTGGAGGGAAGCGGTTGCGGGCAGGACATGCACGCGGACACCGCGCTCAGCAAAGCGCTTGGGAGTCATGGCCTTGATACCCAAATCGAGGGCTACCAGGGTTGCCTTAACCTCGCCTTTCCAGCCCAGATCAGCAGGCTCTACTGTGTATGCTTCCTCAATAGACACCGAATCTGCTAGTTTTTGGCCCTTCATTTCTGCTGAGGCCTGGACCTTTGCTACGAGTTCCGCTACGGGTAGTTCAGCCTCAGCTCCGGTGAAGATACCTGCCCGCATGGAGCCAGCTGAGCGGAGGTGGCGGGTAAGGGCACGGGTATCAATCCCCTGAATGCCCACGATGCCCTGCTCTACCAGCTCTTCATCAAGAGAGCGCTCTGAGCGCCAGTTGGAGGGCCGACGGGCTGCGTCGCGCACGGCGTAACCCGATACCCAAATCTTGCGAGATTCGGCGTCCTCGGTGTTGACGCCGGTATTGCCAATATGGGGAGCCGTCTGGACGACGATCTGGCCAGCGTAGGAGGGGTCAGTCAGGGTCTCCTGGTAGCCGGTCATACCGGTTGAAAAAACGGCCTCGCCGAGGGCTGATCCCTGGGCGCCATAGCTTTCGCCGCGGTAAACGGTTCCGTCTTCAAGAACGAGGACGGCTGCACTTGAGTTGGGTGCTTGGTGGGACATTCACACACTTCCTGTTGGTGGGTGGTCGGTTCCGGTTTCCCGGTCAATTCTTAGGGCTGGGTGGCAGGAAGGGAAGTTCCTGCATGGGGAGCGATGAGAGCAAGGGCCTGGGTGAGGGACTTCTTGTCGGCGGCGTACTGGGTACGGAACCCTGTGTCGACGGGGTGACCGTTGAGGTTCCAGGACACGACGAGCAGGCCATCCTTTTCAACGAATTTTCCGCTCATTCCAGATTCTGTGCGGACGGCGATAATGTCGTTCTGGGGAATCCAAAGGTCCTGGGCCCCGTCGCGGGCGATGATCAGGCCGTCCTCAAAGACAAAGAAGGTTCCAGTTGCCTTCACCCCGAGGGTGTGAGTGGCAATACGGTCGAGCCAGTCGCCCATGACCGTAGTTGCTATATAGATACCGGGTACTGCAAGCAGGGATTCGGCGTCCTCGTAAGAGGCAGGAACCTCGGGAAGCTGACCCACCCCGGCCTGGCGGGCCTTTCGCCTCGTCCATCCTGCCCACATAGCCCAAAAAATGAGGACGCAGAGCAGGGCAAGAATCAGGGTGGGGATCAGCTTCTCAGTCACAATGTTCTCCTACCAGAGTTCCGGGCTAGGCCTGGGAGACGGGGGTATTGAGTTTTCCTTCAAGTACCGTGGGGTGACCACCAAAGAAGGTGGCTACAACGGCACCGGGAACCTCTAGACCGCGGTAGGGGTTGTTCTTGCCCTTGGTTGCCTGGGTGGCAGGGTCGATGACGCGGGTCGCGGCGGGATCAACCAATACCAGGTTTGCCGGCTCCCCTGCTTCAAGAGGACGTCCTTGATCGGCAGCTAGGCCGATTTCAGCGGGCTTGGAGCTCATGATACGGGCGACATCGGCCCAGGTGATGTAGCCGGTATCCACCAGGGTCTTCTGAATGATAGACAGGGCTTGCTCTAGGCCGGTCATGCCGTTTGCGGCACAGGCCCATTCGCAGTCCTTGGATTCTGCCGGGTGGGGGGCGTGGTCGGTGCCGATGATGTCAATGATTCCGTCAGCAACAGCCTGGCGTAGGGCTAGCACGTCCTCTTCGGTGCGCAAGGGCGGGTTGACCTTGTAGACAGGATCGTAGGTGCGGACCAGTTCGTCGGTCAGCAGTAGGTGATGGGGGGTAACTTCGGCTGTTATTTTAATGCCGCGTTCCTTGGCCCAGCGCACAATTTCAACTGACCCCTTGGTGGAGAGGTGGCAGATGTGAAGGCGGGAGCCGACGTGTTCAGCAAGCAGGACGTCGCGGGCAATGATCGACTCTTCAGCTACAGCAGGCCAGCCAGCTAGCCCGAGTTCTGCAGAAACCTTTCCTTCATTCATCTGGGCTCCCACGGTCAGGCGGGGTTCCTGGGCGTGCTGGGCGATGACCCCGTTGAAGGTCTTGACGTATTCCAGGGCACGGCGCATGAGGGCCGGGTCCCAGACGCACATACCGTCGTCAGAGAAAACCCGCACCTGGGCGCGGGATTCAGCCATGGCCCCAATATCAGAGAGGCGCTCCCCTGCCAGGCCGACGGTGACAGCGCCGATAGGCTGCACTTTGACCCAGCCGGAATTCTTGCCCAGCTCAAAGACCTGTTCAACGACACCGGCGGTATCGGCTACAGGGTTGGAGTTGGCCATGGCAAAGACGGCAGTGTAACCGCCCAGGGCCGCAGCTCGGGTGCCCGTCTCAACAGTTTCGGCGTCCTCCTGGCCGGGTTCGCGCAGGTGGGTGTGCAAGTCAACGAGGCCCGGGAGGGCAATGAGCCCATCTGCCTCAATCACCTGGGCACTGGCGTCCTCAAGGCCCTGGCCAACTTCGGCGATCATGCCATCACGAATCAAGAGGTCAGCGGTCTGCTCTCCCAAAAGGGAGGCACCCTTAATCAAGTAGGTAGTTTCAGTCATTGGTCGTGTCCTTGAGTGTTAGGAGCCTGAATAGAAGTCAGAAGCGGAGCCGCCGGTCAGGAGCAGGTAGAGGACAGCCATTCGGACGGAGACGCCGTTCGTTACCTGTCGAAGTACCCAGGAGCGGGGTGAATCTGCTGCCTCGGCGCAGATTTCTAGGCCCCGGTTCATGGGGCCAGGGTGCAAGATGGCTGTTTCGTGGTCTGCTGAATCCAGGCGTGAGAACCGTTCAGGGGTGAGCCCCCAGAGCCGGGAGTATTCTTCTGAGGAGGGGAAGAAGGCAGCGTTCATGCGCTCTTTTTGGATTCGGAGCATCATGACCGCGTCCACGCCTGATTCGATGGCGTCATCGAGGTTGTAATAGATTTCTGCAGGCCAGTTTTCGATCTCTACCGGAAGCAGGGTAGGCGGAGCTACGAACTTGACCGTCGCACCGAGGGTGTGAAGCAGCCAGAGGTTTGAGCGGGCTACGCGGGAATGGAGAATATCACCGACAATGGCTACCCGCATACCCTCTAGCGTCAAACCGCGGGTGGGGACGCCGTCCACCTGGCTCTTGAATTGGCGCAGGGTCATTGCGTCTAAAAGGGCCTGGGTGGGGTGGGCGTGGGTTCCGTCGCCAGCATTGAGGACGGGCACGTCAATCCACCCTGCCTCAGCTAGACGCTGCGGGGCCCCGGAGGCTGAGTGGCGAATGACCACAGCATCAGCATTGATGGCAGCTAGGGTCTGGGCGGTATCCTTCAGGGACTCCCCCTTGGAGACGGAAGAGCCTTTAGCAGAGAAGTTGATGATGTCAGCAGACAACCGCTTTTCTGCAGCCTCGAAGGACAGGCGGGTTCGAGTTGAATCTTCGAAGAAAAGGTTGACGACGGTGCGGCCTTGGAGGACGGGGAGCTTCTTGACCTCCCGCTGGCCCACCTCTCCCATGAAATCTGCTGTATCCAGAATATTCAGGGCTTCGTCAAGGGTGAGGTCTTTTGTATCGAGCAAATGGCGCATGGCTTACTTCTCTCCCCTGTCTTCCCGGGATTCGGTGTCAATAATGACCCGGTCGCTGACACCGTCTAAGTCTTCAAGTAGTACCCTAACGGATTCATCTGAACTGGTAGGGAGATTTTTACCCACATGATCAGCCCGGATAGGCAACTCGCGGTGGCCCCGGTCAACAAGAACAGCCAAGCGAACGACCGACGGGCGTCCATAATCTTTCAGGGCATCAAGGGCAGCTCGAATTGTTCTGCCGGAATAGAGCACATCATCAACCAGAACCACATTCTTACCGTCAATACCCACGGCGGGCAGGCGGGTAGGCTCAGGCGTCCGGGCAGGCTTGGAGCGCAAATCATCACGGTACATTGTGATGTCTAACTGTCCCAGTGAAAGGGCTGGTGTGAAAGCTGGATCGGTCTGGGCGATCTTTGCCGCAAGACGTTCAGCAAGGGGGTAGCCACGGCGCGGAATACCCAAGAGAACTAGGTTTTCGCTACCTTTATTGGCTTCTAAAATTTCATGAGCAATACGGGTGAGAGCTCGATCTATGTCAGCGGCTTCAAGAATCACTCGTGGAGAGTAATAAGCCGAGCTTGGGGCAGATACACCGGTGGTGTCGGTCATGTGCCGGCCTCCTTCCCCGCCTCACAGGACGGACTTAAAGGTTGCTGTCACCCCACAATTTACCATGCCCTCCCCCAGCTCACCCAGTATATGACCCCTGTTTTGTCATGTGGAACCTAACCTCTGAAACAAAACTCCCCCGCCAGGAAAGTTACCTGACGGGGGAGAGAAAATTTACCGATTAGGCCAGCAGGGTGGGCTTGACCTGACGGAGGCGGTCGAGCAATCCATTGACGAACTTCGGGGAGTCATCGGTAGAAAGCAGACGAACCAGGCCGGTTGCTTCAGAAATGGCAACTGCGTCGGGGATCTCATCGTTAAAGAGGAGTTCCCAGGCGCCCAAGCGGAGGGCTACCCGATCAACGCTGGGCATGCGGTCCATTGTCCAGTCCTGGGCGTAGGTTTCAATGTATTCCCGGATTTCTTCATCGTGGTCACGGACGCCACGGACGATCTGTTCGGAATACTGGGAAATCTGCGCTGAGGTATAGACCCGGCGCCGGGAAAGAACATCCATGATGTCGTCCCCGCGCTGGTCTGCCTCAAATAGGACTTCGAGGGCACGAAGTCGAGCTTTGGTTCTTGAATGCACGGTAATTAGTCGTTAACGCGACCGAGGTAGTCGCCGGTGCGGGTATCTACCTTGACCTTGGTGCCGGTCTCGAGGAAGAGGGGAACCTGGATTTCAGCACCGGTTTCGACGGTTGCAGGCTTGGTGCCACCGGTTGCGCGGTCGCCCTGCAGGCCGGGTTCGGTGTAGGTGATTTCGAGGACGACAGAAGCGGGCAGCTCGATGTAGAGGGGGGAACCTTCGTGCATTGCGATGGTTGCGGTCTGGTTTTCGAGCATGTACTTTGCAGCGTCACCGACGGTAACTTCAGATACGTTGATCTGGTCGTAGGTCTTCATATCCATGAAGACGTAGTCGGTGCCGTCCTGGTAGAGGTACTGGTAGTCAGAGCGGTCAACGGTTGCAGTTTCAACCTTGGCGCCAGCGTTGAAAGTCTTGTCGACTACCTTGCCTGAGGTGACGTTGCGCAGCTTGGTGCGGACGAAGGCGCCACCCTTACCGGGCTTGACGTGCTGGAATTCGATGACGGACCACAGGTTGCCGTCAATCTTGAGTACGACACCGTTCTTGATATCTGCGGTAGTAGCCAAGAGACTCTCCTCAATAGTTTAGTTTTCAATAAGCAGTGCGGAAAGATTTCCGCAGTAGACCGTAGAACAGTCTACCGGGTTCCGGAAGGGTTTGGCAGGTATCTTGGCGTGTTTCACACCCTAGCGCTTCTTACCTTCTTCCCCAGAAAACAGCAGTAGCTACCCCTGAGATAAGGGGTAGCTTCTTCCCGGTTAGTAACCTTCGCTGATTTAGCTTGCGATTTCCTGGTAGGTCATGAAGAGGATAGAGTCATCAGGCACCTCGTAGATACGAGGACGGCCTAAGCCCTCTAGAACAACGAACCTCAGCATATTGCCTCGGGCTTTTTTATCGCGGCGCATGGTCTCTAAGAGTTTCGGCCAGCGGTCAGCCGGGTAGGTAGTGGGCAGATCCAGGGCGGTGCAGATTGAGCGGGTCCGCTCGACGGCAGCTTCATCCAGGTAGCCGGCAGCCAGGGATAGCTCTGCTGCGAAGACCATGCCAACAGCAACGGCAGCCCCGTGGCGCCACTGGTAACGCTCAGCGTGTTCAATAGCATGGCCTAGGGTATGGCCGTAGTTGAGGAACTCCCGGCGGCCACTTTCCTTCAAGTCCTCAGACACAACCTCAGCCTTGACCCGAATGGATCGTTCAATCAGTTCGCGCACAACATCAGACTGAGAATCACGAATATCGGCAGAATTCTTCTCGATCAGATCCAGAATCACAGGGTCAGCAATGAAACCACATTTAATGACTTCTGCCATTCCGGTGAGAAGCTCATGCTGGGGCAGGGTCCGCAGCACTCCCAGCTCACAGAGAACCGCAGCTGGCGGGTGGAAGGCCCCCACCAGATTCTTGCCCTCTGCGGTGTTAATGCCGGTCTTTCCTCCGACAGCGGCGTCCACCATACCCAGGAGAGTTGTGGGGATGTGAATAACCTTGACCCCGCGCAGCCAGGTAGCCGCGACGAAACCTGCAAGGTCAGTAACTGCGCCGCCGCCGACAGAGATAATAGCGTCAGTGCGGGTAAAGTCGTTTTGCCCCAAAACCTGCCAGCAGAAAGCAGCTACCTGGATGTGCTTGCCCTCTTCTGCATCTGGGATTTCAGCTGAGTAAGCCTCATACCCGGCAGCCTTCATCTGCTCCATGACCAGCTCGCCTGTGGAGCGTAAGGCCCGGGGGTGGATCACGAGGATACGCTGGGTTCGGTTGCCCAAAATACCTGGAATTTCGCCCAGGAGGTTGTGGCCGACCAGAACATCGTAGTTCTCGCTCGGCTGGGAACCGGTTACAGGTATGACGGTGTTGGCTACGCTACTCACGCTTACCCCTTCCGTTGGGAGATAATGAAGTTTTGAATTTCAGCGGCCATGTCGGCAATTCCGCGCCCTCCGCAAGCATTGAGGGTATAGCTGGCCAAGGACTCATACCGTTCACGACGGTCTTCAAAAATTGCCGTCCATCGTTCAACAGGGTTGGGTTGGAGCAGAGGACGGGTTTTGCTGTTTTGAATCCGGGGGGCAACTGTTTCAGCGTCCACCTGGATGTAGATAACGGTTTCGTCCTTCAACATCTGGGCAACCTCAGGGGTCATTGGCGCTCCCCCACCCAGGGAGAAAATAGTGTTTCGGCGGGCCGGGGAGGTCAGGACGTCCCGAATCACTTCGGCCTCTATCCGGCGGAACTCTGCCTCCCCCAGGTCTGAAAACAGCTGGGCCACCTCACCGTATTTCTCAACGATAAGGTGGTCAGAATCGAGGAACTCGTACCCGTAGAAGCGGGCCAGGTGGGTTCCTATATATGACTTACCCGCCGCCATGGGCCCAATAATGACCACAGGGCGGGTTCGTTCGATATAGGTTTCCTGCACCTCGCGCACCTGGTTGGGTCCAAGAGCCTCCGTCATATCGATCGCGTGGGTACGTGACCGGTTGGGCATAGTTAGGCGTCCCACCCAGCTACGTTGGATTCCCAGGCAAGAGATTCGGGGATAGCTGCCAGGTAAGAGTCCATATTGCGGCGGGTTTCAACGATGTTATCGCCACCAAACTTTTCAAGGGCAGCTTCTGCCAAAACCAGGGCGACCATGGCTTCAGCAACAACACCAGCTGCGGGCACAGCACAAACATCTGAGCGCTGGTGGTGGGCCCGGGCGACCTCACCGGTTGACGTGTCGATAGTGGCCAGGGCCTTGGGGACGGTTGCAATTGGCTTCATGGCAGCTCGCACGCGCAGCAAATCGCCGATGGTCATGCCACCTTCGATGCCGCCGGCTCGGTTAGAAACCCGCTGGACGCCGTTCTCGCCGGGGACGATCTCGTCGTGGGCCCGGGTGCCGGGGCGCTTAGCAGTTTCAAAGCCGTCGCCTACCTCAACACCCTTAATAGCCTGGATACCCATGAGAGCTGCAGCCAGGCGGGCATCTAAGCGGCGGTCCCAGTGAACGTAAGAACCCAGTCCCGGGGGCAGGCCGTAAGCCAGAACTTCAACGACACCGCCCAGGGTTTCGCCGTCCTTATGGGCCTTATCCACGGTGGCGACCATAGCCTCAGAAGTAGCCTTGTCGAAGCAGCGTAGGGGATCGGCATCCAGGTAATCGACGTCGCGGGGAGTCGGACGCGGCGCGTCCACAGGCGCAGCAGTGTCAGCAATCGAGGTGGTGTGGCTAACGAGCTCAACACTGAGGGCCTTCAGAATCTGGGCAGCAACAACACCGAGAGCTACTCGGGTTGCGGTTTCACGGGCGCTTGCCCGTTCCAGAACAGGGCGGGATTCATCAAAACCGTACTTCTGCATACCGGCAAAATCAGCATGACCAGGACGGGGCCGGGTCAGGGCAGCATTGCGGGCCCGGCCCTCAATCAGGGCAGGGTCAACCGGGTCGGACGACATGACATCAACCCATTTAGGCCATTCAGTGTTTGCAATCTCAATAGCGACGGGGCCACCCTGGGTCTTACCGTGACGGACACCGCCGAGGATGCGGACCCGGTCTTCTTCAAACTTCATACGGGCGCCTCGGCCGTAGCCCAGTCGACGGCGGGCTAGGGCATCACGAACCATCTCGCTAGTAAGTTCAACGCCGGCAGGTACACCTTCAATGATTCCGACCAGAGCTTCGCCGTGTGATTCACCGGCGGTCAGCCATCGCAGCATCTCAAACCTTCTTTACAAGTTCTAGGGTCTTCTCTTACCCTAAGATTTCCAAAAATACCCCCCGATAGCAAACCAGGGGTTCATCATTCGGGAGAAATCTTTTTATATGGTGAGCAGGCTAGGTTCCCAAATCTTCTGGGGAACATAGTCAGAGGCAGGCAAACCCACAGCTTCCCGCATAGCCCTGAGCACAGCGTCCTGCCGGGGTAGATCCTGCTGGAGTTGGTGGCCGGTAAAGAGCTTGACCTGGTCAACGGCCTGGTACATCAGCATCTCAAGGCCACTCGTCACCGAACCATTGCGGGTCTCCCATTCAGCAGCCAGAACTGAGGGCCAAGGATCATACGAGACATCCAGGAGGGTTCCTGCCGGGTGCTCAGCAGCTCCCTGCAAGAGGGTATCTGCCGCACCCGAGGGCAGGGTGCAAATGACGACGTCATGGAGGGAGTAACCCATGGTGAAGCCCGTCAGCTGCTGAAACTCAAGAACAACCCCTAGACGGTCAGCAACCGCCCGAACCGCCCCAGCCCGGTTTGGATCTCTAACGTATACGGTCACGGAGGTGGCACCCATACACCGGAGGGCAGCCAGGGCAGCTGTTGCCGTCCCTCCCCCGCCGATAATGGCCGGGTGAACAGCAGGCCCAGTGTAGCCAGTCTGGCCCAGGGCATTGACAATTCCCGACACATCGGTGTTGTGCCCATAAGCTCTCACAGACCCCGCTTCATGCGACTGCCAGTAGACGGTATTGACGACGCCAACTGCCTGGGCAAAGGGGGTCAACTCATCGAGATACTCTTTCACAGCACTCTTGAGGGGCATAGTCACTGAAAAACCCCGGACAGGCCGGTCAGCCCCCTGCTGGTCAAAGACCGAACCCAGCTGGTCTTCGGTCGTGTCAAGAGCCTCATAGGACATTTCAAGCTCCATTGCCCTGTAGGCAGCCCGATGGAGCAGGGGTGATTTACTGTGCTTAATGGGATGCCCCAAGACAAAAGCCTTGGGGCACACCTGGGTTGAAATGCTCATTTACTGACAGACATCCTCATGGTCTTCACAGAACTGCTCGTACACCTTGACGTTCTTCTGATGTTCAGCATAGGTCTCAGCGAAGAGGGTCTCACCGGTGAACAAATCGACAGTTACCCAGAAGTAATAGTCATTCTCTTCAGGATCAGCTGCAGCCTTGATAGCAGCTTCACCAGGAGAACCGATGGGACCGGCGGGCAGGCCCTTGTAGTAGAAAGTGTTGTACAGGTTGGACTTATCGTTTTTCTGTTCGGTAGAGATATGGTAACTCTGAATACCCAGACCGTAGGCTACTGTAGCGTCAGACTGCAGGTAGCCGCTGGTTTCACCATCCGGATTATTCAGTCGGTTCTCGATTGCCCCAGCAATAGGGCTGTAGTCCTTTTCCATGCCTTCAAATTCGAGGATGGATGCAACAGTTACCACATGGAAAATCCGGTCGTCCCCAGAAACGCCAACCGCCTCTAGCTGCTTCTTGGTTTTATCAACCATAGTCTGCAGAATTTCTTCAGCAGTAGCGTCCTTGGGGAATCGATATTCTCCCGGGTAGAGGAAGCCCTCGAGGGTCGGGAATTGGGAGGGAACCCCAAAGCGGGCAGGATCATTGGCCAGGCTCTTAAACTCCTGGGAGCTAATACCAGTACCGGTAGCTAGAGCCTCGAAGGTTTTATCCATGCGCCAGGTACGGGCAACAGCAACATAGTTGGTGTTGGCCTCTTCGAAACGAAGCAGCTCATTGAGCACAGAGGAGCTACTCATTTCTTCCTGGAGCTTGTAATCCCCTGGCTGGAAGTAAACATCAGGGGCAGTCTCACCGTAAACTTCGATGAAGCGGCTGGAGTTAGCGATAATGCCTTCTTCCTCCAGGGAATTGGCGATACCGATGACGGAAGCACCCTCAGGAATCGTAAAGGTCACTTCGGTGCCGTTACCATCACCCGCATAATCCTTGCGCTCAAACCAGCCCAATCGGGGGCTGATAATCGCAACAACCAGCACCAGGGCCACAAGGAAGACTAAACCCGCTGAAATCACAAAATTGCGACTGCGTTTACGGGTCTTTTCCCGCTCCTCCTGGTTGAAATCATCCTCAGCTCCTGCAGCAAAGAATGAATCGAACCCCTCGTCCCCCGAGGCCCCCAACAGACCTTCAAGGTCAGTTTGCTGGTTCTGGGTACGGGGTTTGCGCGGCGGGCGGCTAGAACTCGAGCTGTTAGTCATTCGGGTTCTCCGTTTCGTCGGTAGGGAGGGCGGTGGAAGTCTGGTCGGCAGGTTCAAGATGAACCCGCTCTCCAGCTAGATGCTGGCCAGCCTTGAGGGTATCGAGGGCATGTTGCAGAATATTGACCGCAGCTACCTGATCGACCATTGCTTTAAAGTCTTTGCTTGAAACTCCTGCTTCATGCAGCGACCGATGGGCGCTGACAGTGGTCAGCCGTTCATCGACCAGCCAGATGGGAAGGTCAATTCCTTCCGTAGCTAGCTCATTCGCCAGGGCCTGGGCATACTCGCGAGCCATCTGAGTTGATGGGCTCTCCCCACCGCGCATGGTTCTAGGAAGTCCCACAAACACCTCAGTCACTTCGTTTACTTCAAGAAGCTTTCGAAGGACCCGCCGGTCAGAGTTCTTCTTCAGATCCCGGCGCAGGGTTTTGAGCGGGGTTGCGAGTATGCCGTGGGGGTCGCACAGGGCAAGGCCGACGCGGGCATTTCCGACGTCGACCCCCATGCGGCGGCCTCTGGTAAATGACACTGGGTTAGGCTCCCAGCTCGGAAATTGCTGAGCGGATTGCGGTGAATGCCTCATCAATCTTGGTGGCATCCTGACCGCCGCCCTGGGCGACGTCGTCCTTGCCACCACCGCCACCGCCGAGTACACCGGCAGCCACTCGGACGAGGGCACCGGCCTTGACACCCGCGTCGCGGGCTGCCTGGTTGGTGGCAACCAGGACGACAGGACGACCATTATTGACGCCTGCTACAGCGACAGTAGCGGCCTCTTCACCCAGGCGGGAGCGCAAGTCCAGGGCCAGTTCACGGACGGCGTTACCGTCGAGTTCACCTGCATTGTGCAACAGGGTGCGGACGGCACCGACCATTTCAGCGGTTTCAGTCAGCTTCCCGGCTTCTGCCTGGAGCTTTTCCTTGCGGAGCTTGGCCAGTTCCTTTTCAGCTTCCTTGAGCTTAGTCAGGGTCTGGTTGATCTTCTCGGGCAGGTCAGCCGATGACTGGACCTTCATCAGACCGGTCAGCTGGTTGACCAGGGTTCGTTCAGCTGCCAGGTGGTTGAAGGAGTCCAAACCAACCAGGGCTTCTACGCGGCGGTTACCGGAACCGACGGATGCTTCGGTGAGCAGGGTCAGAGAGCCAATCTGAGCGGTTGACCCGACGTGGGTACCACCACAGAGTTCGCGGGAGAATTCGCCACCCATTTCGACCACGCGGACGGTATCACCGTACTTCTCACCAAAGAGCATGGTTGCGCCGAGCTTTTCAGCCTCAGCCAGGGGCATGACCCGGGTGATGGTTTCGAAGTTATCGCGGATAGCTACGTTGGCAACTTCTTCGACTTCCTGCTTGGCAGCGTCGGAAAGACCCTCGCCCCAGGCGAAGTCGAAGCGCAGGTAGCCTTCCTTATTGAAGGAGCCTCGCTGGGTTGCTTCCTTGCCCAGGACCTGGTGCAGGGCAGCGTGGATGATGTGGGTGCCGGAGTGGGCCTTTTCGCCATCCTGACGGCGCTGAACGTCAACCTGGGCAAGGACGGCAGAACCGACAGCTACTTCACCTTCACGCACCACAGCGCGGTGGACGGACAGGCCCTTGACGGGCTGCTGGACGTCTGAAACGTCAATGACAAAACCGTTGCCAGAAATGACGCCAGTATCGGCTGCCTGGCCACCTGCTTCAGCGTAGAAGGGGGTTTCATCAAGGACAATTTCAACCTTCTGACCTGCGGTAGCTGCGGGGACGGAAACACCATCCACCAGGATGGCCCGCAGGGTAGTTTCGGTACGCAGTTCGTCGTAGCCGGTGAAAACGGAGCCGCGTTCATCGGCTAGCTCTCGGAAGACCGAGAGGTCGGCCATGCCGCCCTTCTTGGCCTTAGCGTCTGCCTGGGCGCGGTGGCGCTGCTCCTCCATGAGGGCACGGAACTGGGCTTCATCCACCTTCACGCCAGCTTCTTCAGCCATTTCCAGGGTCAGGTCGATGGGGAAGCCATAGGTATCGTGCAGGGCGAAAGCGTCAGCACCTGACACCTCTGCCTTACCTGCGGCCTTGGCAGAAGCTACTGCTTCTTCCAGACGGGCAGTGCCGGACTCAATGGTCTTGAGGAAGGCCTTCTCTTCGGCGTAGGCAATGCGGGAAATCCGCTCAAAGTCTTCTGCAACGTAGGGGTAGGCACCGGCCATAGCGTCCTTAGAGGCGGGGAAGAGGACGGGCAGGCAGGGCTCGGTCACACCCAGCAGGCGCATAGCGCGAATAGCGCGGCGCATGAGACGGCGCAGGATGTAGCCACGGCCCTCGTTGGAGGGGGTGACTCCGTCAGCAATAAGCATGAGGGAGGAGCGGATGTGGTCGGCAACCACGCGCATACGGACGTCGTCCTCGTAGCCCTCATCATTAGCGTTTTCTGAGCCGTGGTACTTCTTGCCGGAGAGCTTGGCTGCGGCATCCAGGACGGGGCGGACCTGGTCGGTCTCGTAGAAGTTTTCAACACCCTGCAGGAGCATAGCCAGGCGCTCTACACCCAGGCCGGTGTCGATGTTCTTCTTGGGCAAATCACCCAGGATCTCGAAGCTGTCCTTGCCAGTGCCTTCACCGCGCTGGTACTGCATGAAGACCAGGTTCCAGATTTCGATGTAGCGGTCGTCGTCGGCTGCGGGGCCGCCTTCCTTACCGTACTCGGGGCCGCGGTCGTAGAAGATTTCAGAGTCGGGGCCTGCGGGGCCGGGCTGGCCGGTTGACCAGTAGTTCTCGGCCATGCCCATCTTCTGGATACGCTCGGCGGGGAACTTCAAGTCGTTGACCCAGATGTCGTAGGCTTCGTCGTCGCCCTCATAGACGGTAACCCAAAGACGCTCGGGGTCAAGGCCGTAGCCGCCGTCTTCGATAGAGGTGGTCAGCAGCTCATAAGCCCAGGGGATAACTTCCTTTTTGAAGTAGTCGCCGAAGGAGAAGTTACCGGCCATCTGGAAGAAGGTGCCGTGGCGGGCGGTCTTACCGACCTCGTCGATGTCAAGGGTGCGGATGCACTTCTGGACGCTCACTGCGCGGGAGAACTTAGGGGTCTCGCGACCCAGGAAGTAGGGGATGAAGGGGACCATACCAGCGATGGTGAACATGGCACCGGGTTCGTTGGAGACCAGTGAGGCTGAGGGAACAACTGTGTGCCCACGCTTTTCAAAGAATTCGATCCAGCGCTTTGAGATTTCCTGTGAGAGCATCGAGGCTTTCTTCCTTCGTTTTGGTGTCTAAATCTTATGGTTTTCGCCTAGGCGAAGAAGTCTTTTCCGAGTTCAGCATCGCGGGCGATGCGGCGGTCGGTTGGTGTTTGATTTTCTGGTGAATCGAGGGTCTGACCCTCAAGTGAATAAGCAGGGACGTCCTGCGTCCTACTTTGGCTTATTTCTTGGCTATCCCAGGTATCCAGGGAGCCTGGTCGGGGGTCACGAGTCTGCCGGTCTAGTTTGTCTTTGAGTTCTGCTTCTTTTTCATCCATACCGGCTTTTACGGCAGCTGCGAAGCTGATTGCCCTGAGGGCTGTAGCTTTGAGGGGCTGGCCGTAGGGGGAATCAAAAAAGTTTGCCACGGGGCCCCCTTCCTGGAGGTAGTTCTGCAGGGGTGCTTTGGTTTTCAGCTCTAGATCCTGTGAGGACGTCTGCCCCTTAGCGCGGGTGGCAAGGTAGCCTGCGGCTGCTCCCCCGGCTATCAAGAGCAGGTTCTTCATTAAGCCCATGAATCTCCCCCGTCATTTGGGGCAGGAGCTTCTGGTCCGGTCTGAGACTTCCCAGCAGGCTGGGTGCCAGTTCCCTTAACAGCTTTGCGGATGCCATGGGAGAAGGCTGCAACCTTGATGAGGGGTTGGCCAACAGTAGAGGTCACCAGGGATGAGAGGGCAGATACGTTTGCCGAAGCGTCAGAAACGTTGCTGGTAATGGCGTCTACTTTGTCGATCTGGGCATTAGTGCTTGCTACGGTTTTGGTGACCTCTTCAATAAGAGGGGTGGTCTCCTGATTCAGTGACCGAATCGTTACCGTTAGCTCATCGAATACCTTGCCCAGTTTTAGGATTGGCATGGCCAGAAGGGCAACCAAAATAGCGAATACACCGGCTGCGATAAGGCCCGCAATATCTGCACCGCTCATTGGCACCTGCTCTCTGGAGGGACACACCCCACCTGTCAAAGGACACGATTTGATAACAATCTTACTTCACCCGGGGGCCAGATAGGGATTTTTAGGGGGCACATTCCCCGGTCTGCCCAATCACACCCCCTTGTTCCCTGGCTTCTGGGGCCCAAACGGGGGCGTCCCCACAAACCTATCCCCTTAAAAGGGCGACCCGCCCACCTGCCCTACCAAAGGTAGCAAGGGTGAACGGGTCGGAAAGCTTGGCGGGTTTAGGCCAGGCGTGAGTAGTATTCAACGACCAGCTGCTCTTCGCAGGTGACGGGGATTTCTTCACGCTTGGGTGAACGCTCGAGCTTTGCGTGGAGCTTTTCGATCTCAACGTTCAGGTAAGCGGGGGTGTCAGGCAGAACATCCTGGTGGGCGCCGGTGGCAGCAACCTGGAAGGGAGCCATCTTCTCGCTCTTGGGGTGAACGTGGATGAGCTGGCCGGGCTTGACGCGGAAGGAGGGGCGGTCAACGCGGATGCCGTCTACCATGATGTGGCGGTGAACGACGAGCTGACGGGCCTGGGCAATGGTGCGAGCGAAACCTGAGCGCAGGACGAGGGCGTCTAGGCGGGTTTCGAGGATCTCGACCAGGTTCTTACCGGTCTGGCCTTCGATGCGCTTAGCTTCGAGGTAGGCGCGACGCATCTGAGCTTCACGAATGTTGTACTGTGCGCGCAGACGCTGCTTTTCGCGCAGCTGTACCGCGTAGTTGGAGTCTGCCTTCTTGCGGCTACGGCCGTGCTGGCCGGGGCCGTAAGGACGACGCTCGAGGTACTTTTCTGCCTTGGGGGTCAGTGCAATGCCGAGGGCGCGTGACTGACGCACGGTACGGCGGGTACGGTTGTGGTTTGCCACAGTTCGTATTCCTTTTCTTTAGCGGTTGGCACGGTCCTGCGTGGAACCTTCACCTAGCGGTGCTGTGCCATTCTTCTGGTGGTCTGGCCTCCGGGAGCCGCCCACGTTTTGGGCGGTGGAGAGTGTAGAGCAGCCGCACTCTAGCCACTACGAGCTGCCCGGTGATCAGGTAAACCTGCGTTTTGGGCAGTCTGCCAGCCAAATATCTAGCCTACCGGGCTTGTCAGGTTTTGTCAGTATCCAGTTTCCTTGAACCTGGTGGGCTTGGGCACAGCCCCTATTCTGAGTCGGTTTGTCGTAGCAGGCGGATTCGCTTGAGCCTCTCCCCCAGCTCTTTTTCTGCCCCGAAGACAGTTGGCCGGTAGTAGATTGCACCCCGGAGTTTGTCTGGGGCATAGACCTGGCGGGCTACCCCGTTTTTTTCGTCGTGGGGGTAGATATACCCCTTACCGTGGCCTAGAGCTGAAGCACCCGGGTAGTGGGCATCGCGCAGGTGCAATGGCACTGGCCCTGCTTTTCCTGCCCGGACGTCAGCGAGGGCCTGGTCAATGGCCCGGTAGACGGCATTTGATTTGGGGGCGGACGCCAGGTGCACAGTAGCCTGGGCTAGGTTGAGGCGGGCTTCGGGCAGGCCGACGAGCTGGACGGCCTGGGCTGCGTTGACCGCAGCGGTGAGGGCGGTAGGGTCAGCCATGCCGATATCTTCGCTGGCATGAACGATGAGGCGGCGGGCTATGAAGCGGGGGTCCTCGCCGGCTTCAATCATTCGGGCGAGGTAGTGGAGGGCAGCATCCACATCCGAACCGCGAATTGATTTGATGAAGGCGCTGGTGACGTCGTAGTGCTGGTCCCCCTTCTTGTCATATCGCAAAAGGGAGCGATCCAGGGCCTGCTGGGCGTGCTCAGCGGTGACCGGTAGGGGCTGCTTCACCGAGTACTCAATACCTTGAGCTTCAGCTTCTCCAAAGGCAACAGCTGCGGCAGCTTCGAGGGAGGTCAAGGCCTTTCGGGCGTCCCCGGCTGCGAGTTTGACCAGGTGATCGGCAGCCTCGTCCTCAAGGGTGACATACCCAGAAAAGCCTCGGGGATCGGTGACGGCCCTGGCAACTAGTTCTGCAATATCTGCATCGGTGAGCCCCTGGAGGGTTAGCAGAATAGAACGGGACAGGAGGGGGGAAATCACCGAAAAGGAAGGATTTTCTGTGGTTGCTGCTACCAGCACGACCCACCGGTTTTCGACGCCCGGGAGGAGGGCGTCCTGCTGGGCCTTGGTGAAACGGTGAATCTCGTCCAGGAAGAGCACTGTTGTAAGCCCCCGGAGATCCCGATCTTCAAGGGCCTGTTCCATGACGGCGCGGACGTCCTTCACCCCGGCAGTAATGGCAGAAAGCTCCACGAACTTGCGCCCGGCTCCCCCGGCAATGACGTTGGCCAGCGTCGTCTTGCCTGTACCGGGTGGGCCCCACAAAATGACGGAAGAAGGGCCAGCAAGGCCCCCGCTCTCCCCGGCAAGTACCCGCAGGGGTGAACCCGGGGTAAGAAGGTGTTTCTGCCCCACGACTTCATCCAGGGTGCGGGGACGGAGCCGAACTGCCAGCGGGGCCCGTTCGCGGCTGGTTCGTACCTGCTGGGTCTCGGTGGCAGGTTCTGAATCGTCCAGGTAAAAAAGGGAAGGTTCCACTGGTACCACGCTAGAGGGAATCGGTATCGAGAATCAGGGTCACAGGGCCGTCGTTAGTGAGACTGACCTGCATATTGGCCCCGAAAAGCCCGGTTTCAACCGTCAGCCCAAGGTCACGCAAGGCCTGCACATAGGCATCAAAGAGGGGTTCACTGACCGGGCCGGGAGCTGCCTGTGACCAGGAAGGTCGCCGTCCCTTCTTTGCATCCCCGTAGAGGGTAAACTGGCTGACCGCCAGCACCGGAGCCCCCTCATCGAGTACAGACCGCTCCCCTTCTAAGAGGCGCAGGTTAGCGGTTTTATCTGCCAGCTTTGCTACCTGGTCGGGGCCGTCTTCGTGGGTTATGCCCACCAGAACCAGCAGGCCGGGCTGGTCAATTGACCCCACCGTTTCGCCGTCCACGGTGACTGACGCTGAGGTAACCCGTTGAAGAACTGCGCGCATGGGTGCTCCTTGGTTTTTAGGTTAGCTGAGGCTTCTAGCCTATCAACAGGTCTGGAAAAGACCAGACAAAACAGAAATACCCACGTGGTTCGTGGGTATTTCTGATTTAAACGGTACCTACCGGGAAAGGGCGCTTACTTCTCGCCGTCCTTCTTGGGCTTGAAGTCCACTCCGGCTTCCTTCCGCTGCTGGGCGGTAATCGGAGCAGGGGCTGCGGTCAGCGGGTCGTAGCCGCCACCGGTCTTGGGGAAGGCAATGACGTCACGGATAGAGTCGGTGCCACCGATCAGCTGCAGGACGCGGTCCCAGCCGAAGGCGATGCCGCCCATGGGGGGCGCACCGAAGCTGAAGGCCTCCAGCAGGAAGCCGAACTTCTCGGCTGCCTCTTCCTCAGTAATGCCCATGACCTTGAAGACGCGTTCCTGCACGTCGCGCTGGTGGATACGGATTGAACCGCCACCGATTTCGTTACCGTTGCAGACGATGTCGTAGGCGTAGGCCAGGGCCTCACCGGGGTTCTCATCGAAGGAGTCCAAGTATTCAGGCTTGGGTGAGGTGAAGGCGTGGTGGACAGCAGTCCAAGCTGAGTGGCCTAGGGCAACGTCACCGGAAGCGGTGGCATCAGCAGCTGACTCGAACATGGGGGCATCCACGACCCATACGAAGGACCAGTCGCCCTCCTTAATAAGTCCGGTGCGGTGGCCGATTTCCACGCGGGCTGCACCCAGCAGGGCCCGGGAAGCCTTGGCTTCACCGGCGGCGAAGAAGATGCAGTCGCCGGGCTTGGCACCGGTAGCTGCGGCCAGGCCTTCGCGCTCTGCCTCGGTGATGTTCTTGGCAACGGGGCCGGTCAGCTCGCCGTCCTCCTGGATCAGCACATAGGCCAGACCCTTAGCACCGCGCTGCTTGGCCCATTCCTGCCAGGCGTCCAGGGTACGGCGGGCCTGGGAGGCGCCGCCGGGCATGACAACAGCACCGACGTAGGGGGCCTTGAAGACGCGGAAGGTGGTGTCCTTGAAGTAGTCGGTCAGCTCGGTGAGCTCCAGGCCGAAGCGCAGGTCGGGCTTATCCGAGCCGTACTTCTCCATGGCGTCCTTATAGGTAATGCGCTCAATGGGACGGGGCACCTTGACGTCAATCAGGTTCCAGACAGCCTCAACGATTCGCTCGCCCAGGTCGATGATGTCTTCCTGGTCAACGAATGAGGCTTCGATGTCCAGCTGGGTGAACTCGGGCTGACGGTCAGCGCGGAAGTCCTCGTCGCGGTAGCAGCGGGCAATCTGGTAGTACTTTTCGATACCGCCCACCTGCAGCAGCTGCTTGAAGAGCTGGGGTGACTGGGGCAGGGCGTACCAGGAACCGGGGGCCAGACGGGCGGGCACCAGGAAGTCGCGGGCACCTTCGGGGGTGGAGCGAGTCAGGGTGGGGGTTTCCACCTCAGTGAAGTTCTGGCCGTGCAAAACCTCGCGGGCGGCCCGGTTGGCCTCTGAGCGCAGACGCATGAGACGAGCGGGCTCGGGGCGGCGCAGGTCCAGGTAGCGGTACTTGAGGCGGGCTTCTTCGCCCACTTCTACGTGCTCATCGATCTGGAAGGGCAGGGGGGCTGAGGTGTTCAAGACCGTGGTTTCCTTGACCATGACCTCTACCTCGCCGGTGGTCAGGTTAGGGTTCTCATTGCCCTCGGGGCGGCGGGTAACTTCGCCAACAACCTGCAGGACGTATTCGTTGCGCAGGTGCTCGAAGTCAGCCTCATTGTGGAAGACCACCTGGGTGACGCCTTCGCGGTCACGCAGATCGACGAAAGCAACACCACCGTGGTCGCGGCGACGGGCAACCCAGCCAGCCAGGGTGACGGTTTCTCCAATGTTCTCAGCGGTCAGTTCGCCAAGGGTATGAGTGCGTAGCACTGATTTCCTTTCGATGGGATACGGCGCTACAAATCTAGCACCGCAAGTCATGGTGTTCCCGATTTTACCGTGTTGCTGCCGGGCAGCACAGGTGAACCGGGTGTGAGTTTTTGGACGCCGGTTTAGGCGGTAGGCAGGATACGAACGGTGAGGTCTTCTGCCGGCGGGGCCCAGGAGGCCGGGTCTGCAGCTACCTGCTCACCACTTCGGATATCTTTGACCTCGTGGGTCAGCTGGCCGTCCTCCCCCACTGAAGTGAACCAGACAAAGGGAATACCGCGCTTCTCAGCGTACTTAATCTGCTTGCCAAACTTGGCTGCGGTAGCTGAAACCTCACAGGCAATACCGCGGGCACGCAGGGCATCAGCGACGTCCTGGGCCCCGGACCACATCTCATCGTTAGTGAGAGCAATCAGGACGGCAGTGGGCACCTTGCGGGTGGGGGCGGCAAAACCCTGGGAAAGGATACGGGCAACCAGGCGGGTCACGCCGATAGACAGACCAACACCGGGGTAGGTCTTATTGCCCTTGGAGGCAAGGGATTCATAGCGACCACCGGAACAAATTGAACCCAGCTGCTCGTGACCCACCAGCACGGTTTCATAGACGGTACCGGTGTAGTAGTCTAGGCCACGGGCAATAGACAGGTCAGCGACCACCTTTCCAGGAGCCCGCTTGGCAGCTTCACCGATAACCTCGGTGAGTTCCGCAAGGCCCTCTTCCATGAGCTCGTGGGTAACCCCCAGGGCTCGGACCTGGTCGGCAAAAGAGGTATCTTCAGCCCGGATACTGGCAAGTTTCAAGGCGGCTGCTGCCTGCTCATCGCTAGCCCCAACCTCATCCTTCAGAAGCTGGGCAACAGCGTCCGCACCAATTTTTTCAAGCTTGTCAATATTGCGCAGCACCCCGGCAGTATCAGTCAAGCCAAGTCCCAGGTAGAACCCCTCAGACAGCTTGCGGTTATTCACCCGGAGCTTGAAGTCGGGAATGGGTAGCTTGGAGAGCGCATCAACGATGACCAGGGCCAACTCAACGTCATACCGGAAGGGAAGGGCACCATCGCCCACCACGTCAACATCGGCCTGGGTAAACTCGCGGGCCCGCCCCTCCTGGGGGCGCTCACCGCGCCAAACTTTCTGAATCTGGTAACGCATGAAGGGGAAGGACAGGTAACCGGCATTCTCCACCACATAACGGGCAAAAGGCACCGTCAAATCAAAGTGCAGAGCCAGCTTCTCCTTCTTGCCGCCCCGCGCCTCATCAGCGTCATCAAGCAGGCGGGAAACCGCATAAACTTCCTTATCGATTTCCCCCTTACGCAACAACTGCTCAATTGTTTCCACCGAGCGAGTCTCAATTGACGAGAAGCCATGCAACTCAAAGGTCTCGCGCAGGGTATCTAGAACATAATTCTCAACCAGACGCTCCTCAGGCAGGTGCTCCGGAAAACCAGACAAAGATTGCTTGCGAGCCATGCGCTCCCCCAGATCAAATAAGTAACGGTCACAGGTGCCATTCATCAAGCACAGTCTCCACTATTCTACCGCCCCACCCCAGCAGCCAAAAATTATCCCACCCGCCCCACGGCGTCCTGACTCAAACTCACGAGCCTTCTCCCCACAAGCCACCAAAAATCGCTATGATAGGAAGGCGCCAACTGAGCGCGGTAGATTATTGTCGGCAATTCAGACAACCAGCCCTACCGACACCGCCCAGCCTTGGTGCGCTTTTCATTACTTAAAGGGGACCACCCCCAACACCTGATGCGAAAAGAGTTATAGCGGTGACTACACAATCCGACGACACCCTCAACGTCAACCTCGAAAAGGCACGCCAGTTCGGCCGTGTCGATGAAGACGGCCATGTCTTCGTCATCGTCGACGGTGAAGAATACGCAGTTGGCCAGGTACCTGGCGCCTCAGCCGATGAAGCCCTCGCCTACTTTGCCCGCAAGTTTGAAAACATCGAAGCCCAGGTAGCCCTGCTCGAAGAACGCGTTGAGCGCAAGGCCAAGGCCGCTGACCTGCAGAAGGCAGCTGCCCATCTTGGCCAGCAGGTTGCCGTCCGCAACATGGTTGGTGACTACGCTGCCCTGCAGGAACGCCTGGTTGCCCTGGTCAGCAAGATCAACGAGCGTGAAGAAGCCGAAAAGACTGAATCTGCTGAAGCCCGCGAAGCTGCCCTCGCCGCACGCGAGGCTATCGTCTCTGAGGCTGAGACTATTACCGCCCAGGACGACGCCAAAATCCACTGGAAGAACTCCCACGCCCGCATGAACGAACTGTTCGAAGAGTGGAAGAAGACCCAGCGGGAACACCATCTGGCCAAGAGCATTGAGGACGAGCTGTGGAAGCGTTTCCGCGCAGCCCGCACCACCTTTGACCGCCGCCGTCGGGCCCACTTCTCCCAGCTGGACGAGAACAATGCCAAGTCCAAGCGCATCAAGGAAGCCCTCATCGCCGAGGCTGAGTCCCTGCAGAACTCCACCGACTGGGCTGCTACCGCCTCCAAGTACCGGGACCTCATGGACCAGTGGAAGGCAGCTCCCCGCTCAACCCGCAAGGAAGACGACGCCCTCTGGGCCCGCTTCCGCGCTGCCCAGGACGTCTTCTTCGACGCCCGCACCGCAGTCAATGCTGAACTGGACAAGGAATTCGAAGCGAACCTTGTTGCTAAGGAAGCCCTGCTGGAAGAAGCCCGAGCTATCCTGCCTGTCACCGACATTGCAGCAGCCAAGAAAGCCCTCGAAGGCATTCTGGACCGCTGGGAAGAGATTGGACGGGTTCCCCGCAACTCCGTCCGCCGGGTTGAGCAGGAACTGCGCAAGGTTCAGGACGAAATCCACCGGGCAGAGAACGCTAAGTGGCAGAAGACCGATCCTGAAAAGCAGGCCCGAGCCAACTCCATGCTGACCCAGCTCGAAGATGCAATTGCTGGCCTGGAAGCTGACCTGGCTAAGGCTGAGGCCAGCGGTAACGCAGGCAAGATCAAGAAGGCCCAGGAGGCTCTGGACGCCCGCAAGCAGTGGCTAGAAACCCTGAAGGCCTCCTCAGCTGAGTTCAGCGCCTAAAACTCTATTCATCTCTCGTCATATGTGACAGTTGATGACTCAGAAAAGCCCCCGGTTTCACCAGAAATCGGGGGTTTTCTGTGGATAAAAATGGAGGTTATCCACAGATTTGCCGAAGGTCACATTTTCGGCCTTTTTGTTTGATACAACCTTGTTATGACCCCATCACAGTACGTCCACTTCCTCACAGAACTACCCATCCAGCAACCCACCCCCCGCTCCGCCCGGGCTACGAACCAGCAGGAAGGCTCACCTCCTTCCACCCAGGTCACCCATCTCTTTGCACTCCAAGCTCAAGGGGATCTTGCCTCTAACAGCCAGATACCCGTCCTTGGGCAGGTTTGCGAACCAGGTTGCTTTATCACCGAAGATTCAGCTGCCCTTCCCCACCACCTGTGGGAGCTCATGGTCTACCGGGGAGATCTCGTCCATTTACATCACGGGATTTATACCCACCACCAAACCAAACTCACCCCGCTCTTCAAGGCCCAAAGCCTGGCCCTCATCTCACCGGAAGATTATCTTTACCGCATCAGGTTTTCCCGCTACGCAGCAGCATGGGTCATGGGTTATCTCGAATCCCTGCCCGAAACCCGAGTTGATGTTGATTACGACAGAAACCGGCGTACGAACCTGCCCCGCACCTACCGGCCCTCCTTCGCCGCCCACCAAACCACCGTCCTGCCCCACGAAACGATCACCCTTGGGCCAATTAACCTCACCACCCCACTCACAACAGCTCTCGACCTCATCAGCTACCACGCTACTGACCCAGATGCCAATCAAGCCGTTTTGAATATCCTGACCACCCCCGGAAATCGGGCGACCCCGGAAACATTTCTTGAAGCTGCAGCCCAGTGCCCCCGGGTGAAAAGTCAATCCTACCGGCGGGCCCAGTACCTGGCAGACCTCGCTCGTCACCAGCTAGCAACCCTCCCTGCGTCAACTACCTAACCCAAAATATAAGGCCCGGCCCCTTGAGGGAGCCGGGCCACTTACAGTCGCTAGGACGCGGGCTGGGGCTTAGAGCCGGTTAGGCGGTAAGCCCTGAAGATACCGGGTACATTCTGGATTTGATTGATCAGGTGCTCCAGCATAAAGCGGTCTGAAATCTCAACGGTATAGCGGTTAACCACGAATCGGTCATCGCTAGTGTGGACCTTAGCATCGACAATATTGCAGCCCGCCTCAGAAATGACCCGAATCGTGTCAGAGAGCAGGGACTTGCGGTCAATACCCTCTACCTGCAAGGAAACCCGATAGGTTGAGTTCGTCCGGGGGGCCCATTCCACCGTGGTCTGGCGGGGGTCGTCCTGCTGGTTGAGCACGTTCGTGCAATCAGAACGGTGAACAGAAATACCCTGAAGCTTGGTGACAATACCAACGATATCGTCCGGAGGCACGGGGGTGCAGCAACGGGCGATCTTGGTCAAAATACCTTCAGCCCCCGGCACGACAACGCCGTTATCGTCGCCAACGGTACTGCGAGTGGTCAGCAGGGAGGCATCGAAAGCATCAACTTCGAGGGTGGTATCGACCTCCTCTTCGCCATAGTAGAGGCTAATGAGGGCATTAATGACGGTTTGGGTCTCCACCTCATTCTCGCCCAGGGCATGGTACAGGGTGGCGACATCATGCTTATGAAGCTCCTGGGCGACCTGGTACATCAGTTCAGGAGTCATCATCTTGGTCAGGGGAAGCTCATGCTGGCGCATCGCCTTGGTCAGGCGCTCCCGGCCCCGATTGACGGCCTCAAGGCGGCGTCCTTTGGCGTAATGCTGGCGGATCTTCGTGCGGGCCTTGGAGGTCCGGACGAACTTAAGCCAGTCTTCGCTCGGTGCGTGGTTTTCGTCCTTGGTCGTCATAATCTCGACCATGACGCCGGTTTCAAGTTCGGTATGCAGTGGAACTAGCTTGCCATTGACCTTAGCGCCAACGGTCCGGTCGCCCACCTGAGTGTGAATAGCATAGGCAAAATCCACGGGGGTAGCACCAGCAGGCAAGGGAATTGGCTTGCCCTGGGGGGTCAACACCACAATCTCATCGGTTTCCAGGGTTTCAGCCAGCTGGTCATAGAACTGCTTTGACTCAGGGTTGGAGTTGGAAATCTCGGAAATTGACTGCAGGATGCCGATGTTAAAAGCTGACGTGGCAGTGCTAGGTTCCTTGAAGCTGGGGCTATCGATCTTCTCGCCCCGGGAAGCAGCCTTATACCGCCAGTGGGCCGCGACCCCGTACTCAGCCTCCTCATGCATGGAGTAGGTGCGGATTTGAATCTCCAGGGGCAGGCCACCCGGGCCGTCAACCGTCAGATGCAAGGATTGGTAGTGGTTGTTCTTTGGCTGCTTAATGTAGTCCTTGAAACGCCCGGGGACTGACGTCCACAGGGACATCACATGGCCCAGGGCCGTGTAGCACTCAGCTTCGGTATCCACGAGAATACGCACAGCAAGGATATCGTTGATCTCGTCGAAGCCCTTGCCTTTGGTTTTCATCTTCTGATGAATGGAGTAGTAGTGCTTTGGGCGACCGGTCACGGTGGCCTTAATTCCAACAGAAGCCATCCGGTCCTGGATAACGGTTTTGGCTTCGATCAGATACTTATCGAGCTGGGGGGAACGCTCCCCCACCATACGCACGATTTCAGCATAAATATCAGGGCTCATCGCCGAGAAGGACAGGTCCTCAAGCTCCCATTTAATGGTGTTAAGTCCCAGACGGTGGGCCAGAGGGGCATAAATCTGCAGGGTTTCTTCTGCCTTTTTCGCAGCAGAAGCACCCGAAACGAATCGCCAGGTACGGGCATTATGTAGCCGGTCAGCGAGTTTGATGAGTAGAACCCGGATATCCTTGCTCATCGACAGCACCAATTTGCGGATTGTTTCAATCGGAGCGTTTTCCCCGTAAGACACCTTATCCAGCTTGGTCACGCCGTCTACCAGGTGGGCAACCTCTTCACCAAAGTCAGCCGTGAGCTGTTCCTGGGTATAGTCAGTATCCTCAACGGTATCGTGGAGCAGGCCAGCGACCAGCACCGGCCCTGTGGCCCCGATTTCTGCCAGGATGGTCGTCACTGCCACAGGGTGGGTGATGTAAGGATCCCCGCTCTTGCGTTTTTGACCCTTGTGGTACTTATTGGCTACCTGAAAAGCCCGCTGCAGGACCTCTAAATCCTCATCAGGGTGGTATTTTTTCACCGTCCGAATGACAGGCGCCAGGACGGGTGAAAATCTGGGTGCGGGTCCCTGCTGGGCTTCCCGTCCAAAGACCAGGCGGGTGGGGACCCGCCCTGAAGCTGACATCACCCGGTGAGAACCGCGCACAGGAGTGGGCGCTGGCATGTGCTGACCTTCAGCGGCTTTCATCTCGGTACGGTCCATGGCAGTCCCCTTTGATTATTCCTCAAGTTATTTGTGCTTTGGGTTTATCTTAGATGAAATATTGGTCGGTTCACGACAATATGTCAGAGGGAACAAATAAGCGGCGGGATAAGGCACCTGGCCTTACCCCGCCGCCTAGTCAGAACTAGACAAGAAGTCTTACTGGACCTTGACCGGATTGATGTGAATCGTCACGGGAGCAGCCTCTACCGACTGCACGTCCTGGTCATCACTCTCAACCAATTCCCCGGCGCGGAAACGGGCAACCTTCTCAGCGTGGTCCTTGATGTCCTTCTCCCCCAGACGCAGGGCGGCATAGGCGGGCGCTGCTACAAAGAGGGTTCCTAGGGTACCGATGATAATACCGACAAAGAGGGCCAGAGACAGATCCTTGAGGGTACCGGCCCCGAGCAAGAGCGAACCGATGAAGAGGATAGAGCCCACGGGCAAGATACCAACGATAGAGGTGTTGATCGAGCGCACCAGGGTCTGGTTGACAGCCAGGTTAACCTGTTCCCCGAAGGTCGAATCATACCGGTCTTCGAGTCCAGATGTGTTTTCCCTGATCTTGTCAAAGACCACGACGGTGTCGTAGAGGGAGTAGCTGAGGACGGTGAGGAAGCCGATAATCGCACTAGGGGTGATTTCGAAACCAACCAGGGCATACAAGCCAACCGTGGTGACAATGGTGAAGACCAGGCCAGCAATAGCCGACACTGACATTTTCCAGGTCCGGAAGTAGAGGGCCATGCCGATCATCACCAACACAATGAACCACACCAGACCGATGAGAGCCTGCTGGGTAACACCGGCACCCCAGGTCGGGCCGACAAAGGATGAGGTGACCTGGTCAGCAGAAACAGAGTAGGCGTCCTGCAGGGCTTGACCAACAGCCAGGGTCTGATCATCCCCGAGCTGGCCCATCTGGGCACGAATGGTTCCTTCTGCAATGTTCGTGACGCGGACGTCGCTGGCTTCAGGAGCTGCGTCAGCGATAGCCTTCTCACCAATAGAGATATCAGTGTTAGCCACCTGGGAGACAGTGAACTCTGAGCCACCCCGGAATTCAATACCGAGGTTGAATCCTCCCTTCACCACGGGCACCAGGATAGCCAAGATGACAAGGAACGAAGCGATACCCAGCCAGCGGCCCCGGTGGTTGACGAAACCAAAGGAACGGCGACCTGAGTGTAGGTCATTACCGAATTGAGCTAATGCGTTAGCCACGGTTGGCCTCCTCGGGGTTTAAGGGTGAGTGGGCAGATTCCAGTTCAGCTTGCTCAGCTGCCAGACGTTCCCGACGTTTCTTCTCGGCCAGGCTGATGACCTCTTCAGTCTCTTCCGGGGTGCGGATTCGTCCGGCTCCCCGGTAGAGCGGGGTGGAGCCCAGGGCAACCGGGTCCATTCCTGAGTAGCGGCCACCGTTCTTGAAGTAGTCCCGCTGGCCGAGCATGACCATCATGGGGTGAATCAGCAAGAAGGTGATGATGAGGTCAGCGATAGCGGTCAAGCCCAGGGTGAAGGCAAAACCGCGGACGTTACCCACGGAGGCAAAATACAGGACAACCGCTGCCAACAGGTTGACGGCCTTGGAAGCCAGAATGGTTTGCTTTGCCCGTTTCCACCCGTGGTCAATAGCCGCAGGGATTGTACGGCCGGTACGGATTTCATCGCGAATACGTTCAAAGTAAACGATGAAGGAGTCTGCCATCAAGCCGATGGAGACGATCAGGCCTGCAACACCTGCCAGAGACAGGCGATAGTTCATCGCCTGGCCCAGGAGCACAATGACGCCGTAGGAAAAGAGGCCAGCGATGATGATTGAGACGATATTGACCAGGCCTACCAGGCGGTACTGGAAGATTGAATAGATAAAGACCAAGAGCAGACCAATGAGGCCAGCAATCAGACCCATCTTCAGCTGGTCAGCACCTAAGGTTGCAGAGATCTGCTGTTCTGACTGGATGGTGAAGTTGATGGGAAGGGCACCGTATTTGAGCTGTTCAGCGAGGTTACCTGCTGACTGCTCATCAAAGTTGCCGGTAATTTGGGGCTGACCGTTGGTAATCACAGCCTGGGTCACCGGTGAAGACAGGACCTTTCCGTCCAGCATGATGGCAAAGCGGGAACGGGGATCACTCGGGTTCGCTCCGCGAATCTGGTTCAGGCGGGTTGTGACGTCCTGGAAGATGCTGGTAGCTTCTTCGTTGAAGTCGATGTTGACGCCCCACATACCGGTGGCGTAACCCGATGAACTAGCTACCTGGGAGTGGCTTGCGGTATCAATTTGGGTACCATTGATCTCGATCGGGCCGAGAATATACTTTTCGGCTCCTGTGACATCACAGGCAACAATTGCCGCGTTGGGATCCTGGCCGTCGGTGTTTACCTGTGACGGATCGGTGCAGTCAAGTTGCTCATATTCCCGCCAGATTTCTGGGGTTACCCAGTTGTAATCTGAACCGTCGGTCGGGTCGGCGGTGGGGTTGGGCAGCTGATCTTCAGGCGTTGCTTGATCTGCTGCAACTGCCTGGGGAGCACCGGCATTGATGACGGCCCGGAAGCTCATTTCTGCAGAGGTCTGAATGAGCTCACGGGTTTCGGGGCTCAGGGTGCCCGGAATGGAGACGACGACGTTTTTGCCCGACTGGGTGGTCACTTCGGCTTCTGCAACGCCTGAGCCGTCAACGCGCTGGCGGATGATTTCAACGGCCTGATCGAGCTGTTCAGCGGTGACTTCGCCTCCGTCAGTGTCATTGACCTGGGGGGAGAGAATGAGCTGGGTACCTCCAGAGAGATCAAGGGCCAGCTTGGGGAGCCAGTTTCCACCGGCAAATGTAGTGCCGAAGATTCCTCCGGCAATGATGAGCATCACTGCTGCCATGGAGACAAGCGCTCCCTTAGCTTTCGTGACTGGGGCTTTATAGGCCATGGGTAACCCTTCTGATGGTGGGTGACATGGTAAAAACGTGAAAAGGCGCGCCACCTGGAAAGCGGTGGCGCACCTGCACGCAGTGTTAGTTCTTTGGTTCCTCAGCTACTTCACCGTTGATGACGGGTGAAGTTGATTGGGCTGATGTTGAGTTATCTTCAATGGTGGTGACAGTCATCAAGTGGACCTTGACCACGGTTCCGGGGGCGATTTCAAGGTGGGCGGTGTTATCGTCCTTGTTGATGGAGACGACGCTACCGAAGAGACCGAAGTTGGTCATCACCTTGGTTCCGGGAACCATACTGTTGTGCTGTTCCTGGAGCTTCTGTTGGGCCTTCTTGGCCCGTCGTGCAGGAAGCACAATCAGAACGAGCATCATCACAGCAAGCAGGACAAGCATAAATACCGGTGAACCAGTTTCCACAGTATTCCTTAGAGTTGGGGTTAGATCTAACTCCCTATTCTAGGCTAAGGGTTTGCTATGGCACCTGCCGTTCTGCTCACAGCCTGTGATTTTTGCAGATTCTGCCCGCCCAGTGCTGAGGTTCTGGTTTTTAGTTCTCTGGAACCTCTAGCCCAAGGTGCTCCCAGGCTAGGGGCAGGGCAACCCGGCCTCTGGGGGTCCGGCCCATGAGGCCCTCACGAACTAGGTAGGGCTCAGCCACCGTCTCGACTGTTTCGGTTTCTTCTCCGACGGCAATAGCCAGGGTTGAAAGACCGACTGGCCCTCCCCCAAACTTGGTAATCAAGGCGGTGAGGACGGCCCGGTCAAGGCGGTCGAGGCCACGTTCATCGACCTCGTACATGTTGAGGGCCTGGGCAGCTGAACCAGCATCGATTCGCTCAATACCGTTGACGAGAGCCCAGTCTCGGACTCGGCGTAGCAGCCGGTTGGCGATACGGGGGGTGCCACGGGAGCGACTTGCTATTTCGGTGAAGCCTTCCGGGGTGATTGACAGCTCCATGAGGCCAGCCGACCGTCTAATGACGCTTTCTAGCTCAGTGACGGTATAGAACTCCAGGTGGCCGGTGAAACCAAATCGATCACGCAGGGGGCCAGGAAGAAGACCGGCTCTGGTTGTAGCGCCAACCAGGGTGAAGGGAGGCAGCTCTAGCGGAATAGAGGTAGCACCAGCCCCCTTGCCTACGACAATATCGACCCTAAAATCCTCCATGGCCATATAGAGCATTTCTTCAGCTGGCCTGCTCATCCGGTGGATTTCGTCCAGGAAAAGAACCTCACCAGGGGTCAGGGAGGAAAGAATCGCGGCTAGATCACCTGAGTGTTGGATAGCAGGGCCTGATGTAATCCGCAGGGGGGCGTCCATCTCGGCAGCAATGATCATGGCAAGGGTGGTCTTGCCCAGCCCCGGTGGGCCAGACAGCAAGACGTGATCAGCCGACCGTCCACGGAGCTTAGAGGCCTCAAGGACGAGGGACAGCTGCTGGCGCACCCGCTGCTGGCCCACAAAGTCGTCCAGAGACTTCGGGCGGAGGGCCGCCTCGATCATTCTCTCTTCGGGTTCCTCGTCCATCGAGACAAGGCGCTGGCCAGCCATCTGGCCGTCTGCATGGGGAAATTGACTCATATTTTTCTACTGTTTGCTCGGTCTCGTGCTACCTATTTAGCTGAACCCAGGGTGGCAAGAACAGCACGCAGGGCTTCAGCAACCCCCATAGTTTCGGCAGCAGGGTTAGCTTCAATGAAGGATTCGATGGCTCCGGTGGCGTCTTTCTCCGTCCAGCCCAAGGAGGTCAGGGCGTCCTGAACCTGGGGTTTCCAGCTCACACCTTGGCTGATCGGGAGCTCATCGCTTGCACCATCTGCCAGAATCAGCTTACCGGCAAGTTCTAGGACGATCCGGCGGGCCCCCTTAGGGCCGATCCCTGGCACCTTAGTGAAGGCCTTGTCATCGCCAGTTGCCACTGCCCGCTCCACCTCAGCCGGGCTGTGAACGCCAAGAACAGCAAGGGCAATGCGGGGGCCAATCCCAGACACAGAGAGCATCATGTCGAAGACCTCTCGTTCTGCTGGTTCAGAGAAACCGTAGAGGGTCATGGAATCTTCGCGCACAATCATGGTGGTCAAAACGGTAGCGCTCTCCCCCAGGCGCAATCTACTAGCGGTGCGGGGGTTCAAATGTACCAGCATGCCAAAACCATTGACATCAATGACAGCAGTTTCAAGGCCAAGGTGGGTGACGGTACCGGTCAGGGAGCTAATCATAACACCCATTCTAATCGAACATATATACGAATACAAGCCTTTGGGGAAGCCCCCCAAGGCTACGAGACACTAACGCCTTGCCCGGGCCTCAGCTTCCATCCAAGCCCGCTGAGCAGGTGTTAGTTGTTGCTTCTGGCGGGCTACCACCGGGCTAGAACCCTGATGGGTTTGGGTAGTTGCAGCCATATTGATACCCGATCCAATCCCGCCGCCTCGCCACCCGTGACAGATAGCCAAGGCAAGGGCGTCCGCAGCATCAGCCGGCTTTGGCATAGTTTCAAGGCCGAGAATCCTTGTAACCATTCGGCCCACAGAAGCTTTATCCGCCCTGCCAGACCCGGTTACTGCCGCTTTGACCTCAGAGGGAGTGTGGAAATGTACCGGTACCCCCCTGGCGGCAGCTGCTGCAATAACTACACCAGAGGCATGGGCCGTACCAATAACCGTATTAACCTGTTCTTGGGCAAACACCCGTTCAATTGCAAGGACATCTGGCTGGTAGGTGTCCAGCCACTCCTCCGCTGCCCGGAAAATTGTCAAAATACGCTGGTCTAGTTTTTCTGCAGCAGCAGTTCCTGAGACTCCTACTTTCACAAAATGGGCTTTCCGATTTGCCGTCATATCAATCAGACCAAAGCCACACCGGGTCAGCCCAGGGTCAACCCCTAAAATGCGGGCAGCGCCCGAAACCCGCGCAATTGCGGACTCCGGGCGCTGGGCGGATATGCCGGGGGTTAGCTTATTCACTGGGATACCGTCCCCCTTCATTTTCTACCTTTTTCGGCTTCAAGCTCAGCCATGACGGCTTCGCTGATGTCTGCATTGGAGTAAACGTTCTGTACGTCGTCGAGTTCCTCAATAGCATCAGCGAGCTTCAGGAACTTCTTAGCCCCTTCAGCGTCGAGGTCAACCTGCATGGTGGGGCGGAAGACGGGGTCGTCATTGTTGTACTCAAGCTCTGCCTCTTCAAGGGCCTTACGGATCGCAGGAAGATCAGTTGCCTCAGAGACCACGGTGAAAACGTCGCCTTCGTCAATGACTTCCTCTGCACCGGCGTCCAGAACGGCTATGAGGACGTCATCTTCAGTCAGGCCTTCGGTCTTTGCAACTTCTGCAACGCCCTTGCGTTCGAAGAGGAAGGCAACAGAACCTGAATCAGCCATGGTGCCACCGTTACGGGTGACAGCGGTGCGAACCTCAGCTGCAGCTCGGTTGCGGTTATCGGTCAGACACTCAATGTAGAGGGCGGTACCCTGGGGGCCGCGGGCTTCGTACATGATCTCGGTGTAGTCGATAGTTTCACCGGTCAGACCTGCCCCGCGCTTGATGGCGCGATCGACGTTGTCGTTGGGGACAGAGTTCTTCTTGGCCTTGGAAATTGCAAGGTCGAGGGCGGGGTTACCGGCGGGGTCGGGGCCACCCATACGAGCTGCAACTTCAATAGCCTTGATGTACTTAGCGAACATCTTGGCGCGCTTGGCGTCAATAGCGGCTTTCTTGTGCTTAGTGGTGGCCCATTTGGAGTGACCTGCCATGATTCTCCTTGTTTCGTTGTAACCGGTGCCCTGATTGGGGCAACCTTTCAGCAGTTTATTCTAGCGATTTCAGCCCGTATGCGCAGTTCGCAGGGGCCGGACGGCGGCATCTAGGGTTTCTGGGAGGGGGCCGCCAATGTCTTAGCGGGGGCGGGAGGCCGCAGAAACTCTGGCTTTCTCCACCAAACTGTCGTCGATAGGAACAGGGGTAAACTCACCGTATTTCTTAAGGGCTGCCTGCTTAATCAGGAAGTCTGAAATAGCCGGATTCTTAGGAAGGAGGGAGCCGTGAAGGTAGGTTCCAATGACGTTGTGGGCCCGGGCACCTTCACCAGAATCCTCGGTGTTATTCCCCTCGCCCTTGGTGACGGACGCCAGGGGCTTAGTGCTGCCTGAGAGGTAGGTAAGACCTGAGTGGTTTTCAAAACCGATAATTGTTCCAAATTCTTCAGATTCTTCGACGATATTGCCTATGAGCCGCTCTTCGCCACCGACCGTCCGGGCATCGAAAATACCGATTCCCTGCAGTTTTTCGCCGCTGACGGTTTTGAATTCATGGCCAAAGAGCTGGTACAAACCGCAGATGACAAGCATGGGGGTGCCGTCCTCTGCCAGTTTCTTCAGGTTATCTGCATTAGCTAAAAGATCATGTTGGATGACGGACTGGCCTGAATCCTGACCGCCTCCGCCAACAAAAATATCTCCGTCAAGGGGGAAGTCATCGCCCGGGTTGTAATCTACGATGTCGGTGCTAAAGCCGTGGGCCTGGGCCCGCCGAGCCAGGGACAGGGTGTTGCCCCAGTCGCCGTAAATGTTCATATCCCGGGGGTATAGTTGAACGATTTTCAGGCTCTTGTTGTTACCGGTCTGGGTAATGATGTGTTCCCCAGCAACTGAAGGTGCTTTGTCGAATTCACTCACGATACGGTCTCCACGTCGGTAATCTTTGCCAGTTCTTTACGGATCGCCAGCATGGCGGTGTAGGTGCAGAAAATGCGCATGGGACGTCCTTCTGCCTTCTTGATGAAGGCGGCCAGGGCTTCCTCCAGATTTTCATTGATGTCTTCCACGTAGACGTCATCGTGCTGAAGACGCAGAGCCATGTCATAGGCCCGGACGCCGGACACCATGGCAACTCCCCCGTTGACCAGGGAATGAAAATCTACGTCCCAGAGCCAGGAGACGTCACGGCCATCAGCGTAGGCATCGTTGATGGTGATCATGGTGGCGTAATCGCGGGCATCTGCTGAAGCCAGGGACAGGCGGAAGCCACTGGGATTTTTCACGAGCAGAAGCTGCAGGGACTGGCCGTTGACGGTAAGTGTTTCACCCCGGCCAAAAGCCGGTGCAATATGCTCAAGTTCAGCCAGAAGTTTCGCCTGATCCAGCTGGTCACCCAGGACTTCTTGGGTCAGGGCCATGGCAGCTGCAGCGTTATAAATGTTGTACACGCCGTAGAGGTTGATAGTGCCTGCCACCTCCTGGCCCGCCAGGTTGAAGGTGGCGTCGGTTCCCTTGAAGTCGGTGAGGACGACGCTGGCTGCAGGAAGCTCGGGAGCCAGGGTGGCTCCGTCCTTCCCTTGGCCGGAGCGCATCTCGTCATCTGAGGGGAAGAGTTCCCGGAGCTTCTCAGACAGGCCAAAGTAAGCCACCTGGGTGCCTACTGAAGCTTTCTCCGCAAGTGAGCGAATCCGGGGATCTTCGCGGTTGAGAACAATGGTGCCTGTGGTAGCTTCTGCCACTGTTGCTAGCATTCGACGGGTCGTGTCGATCTCACCGAACCTGTCAAGCTGGTCACGAAGAACATTGAGCAAGAGGGAATAGCGGGGTTTGACCATACGGACAAAATGAACTGCGTGGGCCTCATCGAGTTCAAGGACGGCAATATCAGCATCCAGTTTGCCTGTCAGGCTCATCTCGCCCAGGAGGGCTGCAGCTACGCCGCGTACAAAGTTAGAACCGGTTCGGTTGGTAAAGACTTTGAGCCCCTGGGCCTCGAGTAGTTGCACGACCATCTTGGTGGTTGTAGTTTTGCCGTTGGTTCCAGAGACGACAACGACACCCCGTGGCAACTTGGCCAGTTCTTCGGCCACAAATTGAGGGTGCAGTTTTTCCATGACCAGGCCGGGGAAGGCAGAACCTCCACCGCGGAGCTTACTTGCATATCGAATGCCTTGGCCAACAAGGCGAACTAGGGGTCTAGACATGGAACCTATCTTACCGAGTGGCGGGCTATCTGCTTGCTTGATTCTTTACGCTCAGAGGCAAGACGGCCGTGAGAGCTACCACCAGGAGGTTTCAGAGTGGTTAAGGACGGCCCGGGGCAACTCATGTAGTCCCTGGGAGTTTGTGCCTGACTGGTAGTCTAGGAGCCGGTTGTATCCTTCTACCTAAAGGCAATGAACGAACGTGAACCTTCTTGAGCAGCCCCTGGCTGGTGCGGATTTTATTTGGCGGGAAATGTCCTGGCGCGACCGGAAGCCGGTAATTAAAGTTGAGGCTTTACTTAATGGTAAACCTACGGGTGAGGTTCAAACTATCCCGCTAGCTCCCGGCGCCTTACTCGGTTTAGAAGTTCTAGCCGACGGAACCCCAGGGGCAGGCATCCACTGTTCTGGTTATGCTGTTTCTAACCCTTCACCAGATACCCCTGGTTTTACCCAGCTCGCCTGTCCCAGCCAGGAGATTATTCTCAAAGGAAAACAGTGCCCGTCCTGTCTGGCTAGGGATGAGTTTGCTCCCATCCACCGTATTCACCAGGGGGCCCGCATGACAGAGGCAGCCCTCGCCTACGTTAACCTTGAACATTATCTTTATATAGCAACTTTTCCAGACGGCACCTCCAAGGTTGGAACCGCCTCCCTCCACTCCAACCCCCGCCGTCTAGATAACCAGGCCGTTGCCGCAGCCACCTTTGTAGCCCGCGCTGACAATGGGATCATCGTCCGCAAGCTTGAAGACCTTGTCTCAGAGGATGCAAACCTAACCCAGTTCAAACGCTCCTCCACCAAGTACAAGGCCTGGCTTGATCCAGCCAGCCCAGCTGAACTCACATCAGCCCACTTCATGGCAGTAGAAGCAGCCACCTGGGCCCTAGAAGATACAGAAGATACAATCTCAGGTTTCGATATTACCGCCAACCGCTGGGAGCCCTCTTTGGCGATGGGCCGGGCCTACGCGTCCTTACGCACCAAAGACCCCGAGCCCCTCCTTGCCTACCCCAGCCTCACCACAGGGGCCCACGGCTTCTACCTCACCGGCGGAACTGGCCCCTTCCTCACAGCCCATTTTGGGGACCCCGAACAGACCTTCCTGGTCAACACAGCAGAACTCAGCAACCGGGGCTGCAGGCTAGTGGCAGGTCTTACCGACCAACCTGTTACTCAGGCTTCCCTTTTTTAGGGGTTCATACAAACTAACGGTCCCAGCCGTCCGCCAGGAGATCCCGGACTTCTGCCAAGGTTTGAGTCACAGTCTTTGTACCAGCAACAATGGGCAGGAAGTTGGTATCCCCGCTCCACCGGGGAATGACGTGCTGGTGCAGGTGGGCTGCAACCCCTGCCCCTCCGACCTTTCCCTGGTTCATGCCGATATTGAAGCCAGCTGCCCGGCTAACCTGCCGCAGAACCCTCATTGCCTGCTGGGTAAGCTCTGCTATTTCAGCAGTCTCTTCAATGCTGGCGTCATCGTAATTGGGAATATGCCGGTAGGGGCAGACCAATAGGTGCCCGGGGTTATAGGGGTAGAGGTTGAGAATGACGAATGCATGCTCGCCCCGGTAAACAATCAGGGATTCAGCATCATCGTGCTCTGGGGCTTCACAAAATGGGCAGGTCTTTTCTGTATAGTCCTTTTGCCCGCCCTTTACATAGGCGCGACGATGTGGAGTCCACAGCCGCTGGAAGGCATCGGGCACACCGGGCAATTCAAAATCATCTGTGGAATAGTCAGGTATCTGCATAGAAGGTCACTTTCAGTCAAGGAAGTAAAAGTGGGGTGGTTCTGAAAAATCTACCGTCACTGAACCACAGTTGCTCTGTTTCATCCCACGTTACCAGGACATTCACCGGCTACCCCACCCTCTCAGCATCCACCGGTATTTCTTTAAAACGGGCCCGACGGTAAAAGCGGCGGTCCAGGATTCCATCACGCATGAACCCGGCTAAAATCGTCCGGAAGGCTGTACCCTGCTCCTGCCATTGCTTCTCTTCCGCAGGGGGCAAGAGCCCAGCCTTACTCCACGGCTCGGCCCCAAAGAAGAGGCCCAAATCAGTGCTGTGGGCAGATTCCCGGTAGTGGCCGTCTTCGCCTGTCTCTATCTGGTAGCAGGTAGCTGATCCCCCGGCTGCCCGATAGCAGGCTACAAATTCACGGGCTGGTTGTCCATAAATACGCTCCGATAGCCAAGAAACTGCAGGATCCAGGTAACGACGGGCTGGGGCGGCTAGCCAGGCAGATAGGGCAGGGAGCAGACCTGCGACCTCACGAGGTAGATAACCCACCAAAACTGGCACCCGGGAGGCTACCTCGCCTAGGCGGGCTGTCTCGTCCTGCACAGCAGGTAAGGGGTCGTAGCCAAACTGGCAGCCCAGGGGCATCAAGGCGGCCCAACCAAATTTTATGGGGTTGGCCAGGAGAAACCGGCCCGAGGCCTTAGCCCAGATGGAGGCAGGTGCCTGGAGATCAAGGTCTGCAGTTCTGGCCAACACATGCTGGGAGAGTTTCTTTTTGCCATAGGCCAATTTCAAGGGGGCGCTCTGAATAATGGCCCGGTGAAAAAGCATGTCCTCACTCGGTCCATTGACTGCCCCGTCTGCCAGCAGAAGCTTAGCCACCAGGTCACCCCCGGCTGACTGGCCGTACACGGTCACCCGGTCGGGGTCGCCCCCAAACTCCCGAATATGGGCCTTGATCCAGCGTAGGGCGCACAGGGCGTCCTGGAGCCCTAAATTGGCCGGACGGACCCCGTCGCCACCCAGAAACCCCAATAAACCCAACCGGAAATTCACCTTGACAACCAAAAAGTTATTGGTGGCAAGAAAGGCCTCAGTATCGTAACCCGGTGCATCTCCTCCCCCGGTCACATAGGATCCGCCGTGGAAGAAAACCACAACAGGCACAAGGCCTTTCGTAGCCCTCTTTTGCCGACTGATAGAGAGCCTCAGGGGGCCTTCTTCAAAGTGGGTTGGGACGCCCGGGGTCGGCCCACCCCACACCCTAGGCTGGGGCTGACCCGGGGCCGGCGTATGCGAGTAGGTTCTCGGAGAAAGATTTTCGAGAGGAATCATTGTGGGCGGTTCGAACCGATTAGCCTCCGCATAGGGAAGCCCCAACCAGTGGCGCGTTGAACCAATCACAAGAGGACGCAGGTAGTACGGCTTTTTAGCCAAGGGTTTGGTGGGATTCGGTGGGAGGATGTACTCCTCCAGCCCCGGTTCAAGCCAGTAGCCCCGGCTGGCTACCGTGTGCAACCAAGTTTCCTCATCGTAGGTCGTCAAGACCAGCATTTTGAAAATTTCACAGGTGTTGTCATGGGCCTTGGACTTATGGTGTTTCCAGTCCTTGTAGGCTCCGATGAGCAGAGAAACAGTCTGAGGGTCATCCCGGTTCTCGAAACAGGCGGTATCAAAGAGTTCTTTGAGCTGCAGATTGCTGAGCCTCATCGGTAGGGCCCGGCTGGGATACTGGGACTTCTTTGTCTCGCTTGGAGCTGGGGCGCTAAAATGTTGCCCCCATCGTTCCCAGCTGGTGAGGTGGAAGTCCTTGCAGGCCGGGCACCTGTAGACGCGGACGGGCATTCTTCGGCCAGGTGCCAGCAGAATGGGGTGCATGGACTGGATAGTAGACATGACAAGCTTGGCTGCAATTACAGTCACGTAGCGTCGCTTACCGCTTGACCGACATTTTCCACGGGTCTTGATCAAACTGGGTGCCATTGCTTCACCGCCTCCCTGACTGGTAGTTTCACTCCTTTTTAAATCTATTAGGCTCTAAAGCCCAGATAAAGGTGGACAACTTTATTACATGGTGACAGTTCTGTTTACTTGCTCATTGTGTTGTCGATTCCAAGCGGAGTACCGCTCCTGCCCCCTCTCAATTTCAAGGGGGCAGGGCCGGACGTCGGTTAGCGCCGGCTGCCCCAGGCCCGGCGGTATTGGGCGGGCGCATAGTCAATTTCGGCCTTAAGTTCGTCAGCCCAGTGCAGGGCAAAGGCTGGGTTACGTAGGGCTTCACGGCCAACCAGCACAACATCGGCCTGGCCTGACCCCACAATGAACTCGGCAAGTCGCGGCGAGTTAATCATGCCAACAGCGCCTACCGGCAGCCCGCTCTCACGCCTAACCTGGGCAGCCATGGGCACCTGGTAGCCCGCATAGACCTTAATTTTTGCCGGGTAGTTACCGCTGGTGGAAATATCTGCGAAGTCCACGCCGTCCTCAGCCAGCCAGCGCACCACCTGCGCTGTTTCCTCAACGGTAATGCCGCCCTCCACGAACTCTGTGGCTGACAGGCGGACGATGAGCGGCATATCCTCCGGCATAGCATCGCGCATGGCCTGGGCAACCCTGCGGGCAAAGCGGGCCCGGTTATCCAGGGATCCGCCGTAAGAATCCACTCGCTGATTCGAAAGCGGTGAGAGGAACTGGGTGATCAGATACCCGTGGGCCCCGTGAATCTCAATAAAGTCAAAACCGGCAGCAACCGCGCGGGCTGCAGCCGCGGCGAAAGCCTGAACCAGATCGTCAATTTTCTCTTCGGTCAGGGCCTGCGGTTCTTTCATACCGGGGTAGGCAAGAGCGGACGGGGCCAGCGTGACCCAACCACCTTCGTCTTCCTCCAGAGAACCGCCATCGTGCGGAACCAGCTCACCAGGTGTCGATGCCTTCCGCCCGGCGTGAGCAATCTGGATTCCTGCCTTGGCTCCCCCGGCGTGAATGGCATCGACGACAGGCTTGAAGGCTTCGACATGGTCGTCACTCCACAGGCCCAGGCAGTAGGGGCTAATTCGGGCGGCAGGTTCAACGCCGGTCATTTCGACAATGACGGCACCGGCTCCACCTCGGGCCAGGGCGCCATAGTGGGAAATGTGGTAGGCGGTGGGCTTGCCGTCCTTCTCTTCAACCGAGTACTGGCACATGGGCGGAACCCAGAGGCGGTTACGGGTGGTCATGGAACGCAGGGTAAAGGGTTCAAAGAGGGGCGATGTCATGTTCATTCGGCCTTTCACGAGGGATTGCGTATCTGTTACAACCAGGTGCTGGGCCGAGATATTCCCGCATTAAAGGGTAAACTTGCAGGTATGCAAGAACTGACCGAAGCTGCCGTCCGCTCGTCTTTTATTAACTGCTCTAAGGGCGAGGCTAAACGCCTCAACCTACCCACCCTCAAGGAGCAGAATTGGGATGACCTGATTTTCCTCTCCTGGCTCGACCCGAAAAGCCCGCTCAAGGGTTGCCTGGTCGTGGAACATGAGGGGCAGGTGCAGGGCGTGCTGCTGCAAAAGTCTAAGGCCCAGAGTAAGGCCGCTCAGATGTGCCAGTTCTGCCTGACTCTGCACCCGGGGTCGGGGATTTCGCTGTATACGGCGGCCCGGCCGGGCGAGTCGGGGCGACGCGGCAACACCATCGGCACCTATCTGTGCTCCAACCTGGCCTGCACCGACTATGTGCGGGGCAAGAAAAAGCCGGCGGGTATTCGCCAGATGGACGAGACCCTATCCCTCGAAGAGCGCATAGCTCGCACCCGCGATAATGCGGTCAGGTTTATTGAGCGACTGGTAGTGGGAGCCGCATGATTCAGGTTGAGACGCTCGCGCCCAACCAGGCTGATTTGGTCCAGGAGCTCTATGACCAGAACCCTGATTACTTCCTGCGGATTTCTGGCTGCCCCGCCGAGCCCGGCTCTGCGTTGGAGAACCTGACTGTCTTCCCACCCGGTTTATCCCACTCCCCTGTACTGTTGGGGGCCTTTGAGGACGGACGCCTGGTTGGGGTTTTGATTGCTGTGCTGGGGTTTCCATCTGCTGAGTTCGCCCATGTGGCCCTTGCCTTGGTCGATGGGCAGGCTCGAGGACGCGGGGTGGGCCGGGCTCTGCACGACGCCTACCTGGGTGCGGTTCGGCAGCACCCAAATATCAGCATTTTACGTTTGGGGATTGTGGCAACTAATGCTGAGATTGCCGAACCTTTCTGGCGGGCCCTAGGCTACACTCCCAGTGGTGAGATCAAGGACTTTTCCCAGGGTGATGTGGTTTCAACGGTGGAGGTTTTTACTCGGCCGGCCAATTAGTTATGCCCCAGCAAAACTTTCGAGTAATCAGGCTACTCGTTCCACGGGTTTATAAGGGGAATATTCATAGCTAGGAAGTCTTTTGTGTTCCTGGTGACAAGTTTCATGTGATGGCGCTGGGTAATTGCCGCGATGAAACAGTCTGCCGATGGCCTGGGGTCGGGCACTTGATAAGCAGCGGCGATGAGGGACGATTCGAAATCAAGGTCAAGAACCCTCCCCTCAAACCCCGGAAGTAAGGTTCCATGCAACCAGTCACCGATGAGGGCGGCTTGAGCAGAGTCCTTACGCGCCAGCCTTTGAACGCCCACCTCTAACTCATAAACCGTGATACTCGTGATAAAAAGCTGGTCGGAGTACTGTTTCTCAAGCCATCGCTGCACTGCAGGGTTTTTCTTGGCTGGGACCTTGCGAATCTCACTGACAAGGTTGGTGTCTAGTACATACATCAGAACTCAACAGAGCGAGGCTCGAAGTTGAGGCGCTCGAAGTCGAAGTCAACATCTTCTTGCATAGACATCTTTTGAAGAAACTGAGCCCCATCTGGCTGGTCTTGTTTTCCAAGCTTTCTGTAATCTTCATAGGTCATCAACACAAATGAGGGGGTACCCCTGTCGGTGATGATGACAGGACCTACTGAAGCTGCGCGTTTTGCCGCACTGACATCTTGATTCAGTTGCCTCGAGGTAAGAACAGCTGGGGTTGTACTAATAGTCATAACACCTGCCTTTCATGTAGGTTCTTACCTACATTTTTGTCTTGGTGCTGAACGAAGTCAAGGTGTTTCCTGCTACGTAGTGGAGAGATTAGAAAGGATTACCAGCCAAGGCTTGTTGCCAGCTGGCAGGCAAGGCACTGACGGCCGACGTCCTCATCTCGCTGAACAAAAAACTCGCGCCGGGCAGGTCGTCGAGGTCGAACGGATGCGGCTAGAGTGGTAGTTTTTCTGAACCAAGCGCTCAGTATCAGCTTCTTGGTTTTTAAGGCCCTTCTACTGTAGGTTGATTCAAAGCTCTATCGCGGTAGCCTCTCATGACTGCTGCCAGATCTTCTATGCTCATCCCCTCTGGTAGCTTCATGGCCATCGTTGAGATAACGATGGTTGAGTTTGCTGCGCCTTCGTGGGTCACTCGGGTCAGAGCGCGGATACCGGTTAAGGTCCAGTTATAGGCGTGGGTATCGGCGATGACAGCCCTGATTTCCTTGCCCTGCCTATCGGCAGTGATGTCTCCGATGACGCTCCACAGTATTAGGTGGTTGCCGTGGTCGAGAACCGTTGAGTGGTTGTAGAAACCCTCGGGCGTGAGAATCAGGGCGTACCTGCGCCGGTAGTAGTTGATAAAGGTGAAGATGCCGGCGACAATACACCCCACGCCGGTTGCCAGCGCGCGGTGGTATCTCCAGTCCGGTGGGTTATGGATAAACCACAGGCCCACAGCTATCCAGCCCGCGCCAATCAGAAAGCTCATGCCGAGCTTCTTGGGAATTCTCATCGTTGAGTTTTCTCGGGTCCCCATAGTTTTATTGTACGGAAAACCAGGTACAGCTCTCACGCAGATTCTGCCTAAATTAACGGTTCAAGGAAGGAAAGAGCGCCCTATATGTGTAGGAGGCTTATTCCTTTTCTATTGTTGAAAACAGGCTGGGTTTTAAGCAGCGATTTTCGCACTGAGTAGACGATTGAGGCTTATCCCCTGCTCTTGGGCTTCCATGGCTACGCGTCGGTGGAGTTCAGGCGGAATGCGCAGGCTGAGATTACCTGAATAAGTCCTGTCAGCAAAGGCCTGGGGAATTTCTTCACCATTGGCATGCATGTCTTGAGCTACTTGAGCGACGAGTTTTTTGATTCCACTCAAGGCGGCTAGCTCGTCGGGTTCCAGCCAGGAGAGGGAAGGCATTTCGAGGACGGTTGCGATGTATTCTTGGTCTTCTGGCGACCAGGTAACACGGTAGGTGTAGTGTTCAATCATAGGTCTGTCCTTTGAGTCTGTTGATAGCTTGGAGGGCTTGCTTAACCTGGTATGGCTTTGCGTAACCATTTTTGTTTTGAATATTGACACGGGGATCGCCTTGCCATGGTGTTTTGAACACAGCATGGGAAGTGCCAGATTGTCGTGCAGGGCCAAAGAACCTTTCGCAGATGGAGACTAGCTCTGCATAGCGGACGTTTTGAGGTGCACTTTGCATTTGAGCTAGTATCTTTCCTTCCTTACCCATAAAATTATGGTATCGCTATTGATACCATCACTCAAGGGGCAAGAACCCTCTTCAGACAAAATTCTTCAGGCGCACCTCATCGAGGATGCTTCTCAACTAAACTTAGCAGTAATTACCATCACAGCTAAGAGGGAGTTCCATGAATCAGGTAACTCAACAACTAACCGGGTATTTTAGGGACGTTCAAAAGCGTTCAAACCTTATAGATCAGGCATTCGGGCAACAGAACAAATACAAGGTCATTCCTTTCCTCGATGTCAGATTAGGCAAGCTTTCTGAAGAGGATACCCAGGAACTCTTTGACTGGGATGCCGAAGCCCAAGGACGTTTCAAAAAACCACGCACTCAGTCTGGCTCGCAGAAAGCTAAGCCCATTGACGTCATTATCTCGGTGGTGACCCTTACCGACACTGAAAGTGACACTAAAAACGGTCTAGCTCTAATCGCCGCAAAGCTAACCGACAAGGGTGAGCTCCAGGCTGATATCACCTCGATCGCTCCGTGGATTCCGAGCTCCCGCCTACAGTCCCCCAGCGTCATCGACCACGAATTCATGGTGGGAACTCTCGCTAACTATTGGCGGTGGAGCAACACGAAGGGCAGTGAGCTAGCGTCAAAGATTGAGACCTGGGCGGACGTTGTCGATTACAGTACCAGCATGTATGAGGGCGTGTTTGAACCCGCTTTGCAGGAAGGAGTTGCCCCTCGGTGGGTCGTTGACATTGCAAACTGTTATATCACCCCGGGTACGGTCATTAACGCTAACGCCCACGTCCTGAGTCTCTATCAATTCCTTCACACGACGGATCAGAGCGCTCCCCTATACGAGGGTCTCTTGTCGACCGGTAAACCACAAAACTTTCAGGCCGATGCTATTGACACGAATGCTGATACTCTTCTTGAATCTGCCCTGCGTACTTGTGGAAGTATGAGCGATCAGTTCCCGCTGACTGCTTCCCAGCGCCGAGCGGTACACGCTTTTATGCACGATGGTTACGGAGATATCACGGCAGTTAGCGGCCCTCCGGGTACCGGCAAAACTACAATGCTTCAATCTGTAGTTGCGAGCATGCTGGTTTCTCATGCGTTGGAGGCCAAGCCGGCACCTCTGATTGTTGGCATGTCGACAAATAACCAGGCTGTTACCAACATTATTGATTCCTTCGGTTCGGTCACGAAGGACGATCCGGGTGTGCTTGAACATCGCTGGCTACTGAAGGCTGAGGACGGGGCAGCGTCTTCAGATTTCCTAGGTGGCCTGGCAACCTACTGTCCTTCTCAAGCCAAGGCCCAGAAGGCACGTTCCGATGGTTACCTGTTGGAAGACACTGCCAAGAAAGGCGTCTACAGCGAGTATTCTGCAGAGGCTTACCTACAGGAAAGTACACAATATTTCCTAGAGCAAATCAGCGACTACTACGCTGCCTTCTCGCTCCCAGCCGTCAACAGTCTAGAGCAAGCACAACGAGGATTGGCAGCCTTCCTTAAATCCTGTGAAGAGCAAAAATGCGCCCTGCTGCGTGCCCGTCGTGAAGCAGACCGACGCGTCCACTCAACGAGTGCCCAGCTCACAGAAGAACTGGCTAGACTTTCGCAGGAGCAAAGTATCGTTCAGAGCAGGCTGGACGCATGGAGCGATCAGTCAGCCTCTCCCCTGCCAGCAGAAGTAATCATCAGCGCCACCTATGACCCGCATGAGCCAGCGGATGAATTTTATACTGTCGAAGCCTTTGTTGATTTTTACCGTGGCCGGCTGGATGAAATCGGTCTTGTGCTTTCAAATATCGACAACCGAATTGCTGCGGCTGTAACTGAGGAAGAACTTGCTTCTTGCCAGTTCAAACAGCAAGCTGAACCGATTATCAGCCAGGTTCGCCACCTTGCCCTTCTTAACGATACTCAGGTAGCTCGGCTATTGAATGCAAGGTCCCTTCTAGAACTTGACCAGGCACTTGATATCACCCTACGCTATGTCGAGTTCTGGCTAGCTGTACACTACTACGAAGCTGAGTGGCTACTTTCCGCTACTGATGAAGAGCAACTCATTGCTGATAAGGAACGATTCAAGAACACTCCCGAGTTAATGGTTAGGTACTGGGAGCAAGTTGCCTCCTTGACACCATGTTTTGTGATGACTGCCTACCAGGTGCCGAGATACTTTAAGCTCTATGCCCCTCAGGGTGAGCCCGACAACTTCGATATAGAGCGTATTGACCTGTTGATTGTTGATGAGGCTGGACAGGTCGATACCTCTGTGGGCGCTGGCGCTTTTGCTCTTGCAAAGCGTGCCCTCGTCGTGGGCGATGTCCAGCAGCTAGCTCCGGTGTGGAGCCTTGACCCAGAAACCGATCAGGGTATCGCCGATGCACATGAGCTGGGTTGGCGCTGGGATTCCATGAAGGAATTCGGGCTGACTTCCTCTCACTCATCGTCCCTGATGTTAGCAGCTGCCCAGTCTTCGAATTGGGTGTATAGCGCCAAGAACTATCCTGGCTTGTTCCTGTCTGAGCATTTTAGGTGCCATACAGACATTATCGAGTACTGCAATGATTTGCTCTATGACGGCCTGCTTGTTCCTTCGCGCCCCCTCAAGGGCTACAAGCTTGAGGGCAAAACGCCTGGAGCTTTCCTTTTCCAGTTAGTTGAGAATTCCCAGGATCGCCGAAACGGTTCTAGCCGGGTCAATAGCCAGGAAGCTGAGGCTATTGCCGACTGGATTATCGGAAATTTTGAGTACTTCCGTGCCATCTACAACCCCGATGCTGATGCCGCAAAAGATAAGTCCCTGTTTGCTGTGGTGACCCCGTTTGCGGCTCAGGCACGGGAAGTACGGAAGACCCTGCGGATGAAGAGTGAGGATCTAGCCGACAAGGTAACCGTGGGCACCGCCCATACTTTGCAGGGCGCTGAGCGTCAGGTTGTGCTTTTCTCGCCTGTTTACGGTGATAATTCTGATAAGGCGTCCTTCGTGGATGGCACTCTTGAGCTGATGAATGTTGCTGTTTCCCGTGCCAAGGATTTGTTTATTGTCTTTGGTGGCCAGCGGCGCTGGGAGGATACTGGCCCTGTCTTTGGACTAGTGCGCCAGCGTGCGGTTATTGGCCCGCACTGGTTTGGCAACGGTGGCTCGCAAGGTTTGGTATCGGAGACACCTGTCAGCTTTGTGGAGGAGAGGACGCCGCAGCCCACTCCCCCTGCACCTGCACCTGCACCTGCACCTGCACCTGCGCCAGCATCTGCACCCACGCCGGTGCAGCAAGCACCGTGGGCCCGGCAGGATGAGCCCCCAATGAGCGTCCCGCAGCCAACACCTGCGCCCCCTATGGCATCAGAACCAAAAATGGTTGACCGGCATGAACCTGGTTATCTGATTGCTACTGAGCTCATTGACATGTGGAAAGAAAACGGTGTTTTGCCTAAGGACTCAAAAGTGAAGGCCCAGCAGTTCAACGCCGCGCTGGATGCAGCTGGTCTGCTCACCAAAGTTGACGGCACCTGGCACCCAACTGCTGAGGGTATTTCCATCGGTATTGCCCAGTATCAGGGCGGTTCAGGAGACCGTACATATGTCAGCCCGATTTACTCACCCCAGGCTATATCAACACTGGAGATAATGTTCCGTTCAGGCAGTCTAATTTTGTAATCCTGACAGTTCCAGATTCTATACCTAACAAATTATTTACATAAAACAGTGGGAGCCTACACGATATGTAGGCTCCCATTTTTGCTTTACTCAGACTATCTTTTCCCAGTAAAGATAGTTTTCAGTTTTCCTTATTCTGCAATCTGAGCTTTGGGATCCTCATTCACCCGCTCTTCAATATGCTTCACAATCCGCTCCACAGCTTCGTCTACGGGCACGCCGTTTTCCTGGGAGCCGTCGCGGAAGCGGAAGCTGACCGCGCCGTTCTCAGCGTCCTCACCGCCCGCAATCAGAATGAAAGGCACCTTCTCCTTAGAGGCGGTGCGAATCTTCTTGGGGAAACGGTCGGTACCGTAATCCACCTCAACGCGCACGCCTCGGGCCTTGAGCTTGGCAGCAACCTCACCCATGTAATCGTTGAAAGCCTCAGCAACCGGCACACCAATCACCTGAACAGGGGCCAGCCAAGCAGGGAAAGCACCGGCATAGTGCTCAATCAGCACGCCCATGAAACGCTCAAATGAACCGAACTTAGCTGAGTGAATCATGACCGGCTCCTGGCGGGTACCGTCAGATGCCTGGTATTCCAGACCGAAACGGGCAGGCTGGTTGAAGTCATACTGCACGGTAGACATCTGCCAGGTGCGGCCAATCGCGTCCTTAGCCTGAACAGAAATCTTGGGGCCGTAGAAGGCAGCGCCGCCCGGGTCAGCCACCAGTTCCAGACCGGTCTCAGCAGCGACCTTCTCCAGAACAGCTGTAGCTTCTTCCCACTGCTCGTCCGTACCGATGAACTTATCCTTCTTATCGCCCTCGGTGTCGCGAGTTGACAGTTCCAAGTAGAAATCTGTCATGCCGAAATCTTCGAGGAGGGACAGCATGAACTTGAGCAGGTGGGCAACCTCAGCAGGAGCCTGCTCCTTAGTGACGTAGGAGTGGGAGTCGTCCTGGGTAATCATACGAACGCGGGTCAGGCCGGATAGCACGCCGGACTTCTCATCGCGGTAAACCGAACCGAACTCAAAGAGACGCAGGGGCAGTTCACGGTATGAACGGCCACGGGAGCGGAAAATCTCGTTGTGCATGGGGCAGTTCATGGCTTTGAGACGGTAGGCCTGGCCCTCGTCCTCCATAGCCGGGAACATGCCGTCCGCATAATAGGGCAGGTGGCCGGAGGTGTAGAAGAGATCTTCCTTAGAGATATGGGGAGTTTTGACGTACTCGAAGCCCTCTTCAATGTGGCGGGCGCGCACGTAGTCTTCCATGGCGCGCAGAATGACGCCACCCTTGGGGTGAATCACAGGCAGGCCGGGGCCAACGGTTTTGGGGAAGGAAAAGAGGTCGAGCTCTTCACCCAGACGGCGGTGGTCGCGGCGCTCAGCCTCAGCAATGCGCTCCTTGTAGGCAACCAGCTCTTCCTTAGAAGGCCAGGCGGTGCCGTAAATACGCTGCAGCATGGGGTTCTTCTCAGAACCGCGCCAGTAGGCGCCACCGGAACGCATAAGCGCATAACCGTTAGCAATCAGCTTGGTATTGGGCACGTGGGGGCCGCGGCAGAGGTCCTTCCAGACGGTCTCCCCCTTCTTGTCTACGTTGTCGTAGATGGTGATTTCACCGGCACCGACCTCAACGGAGGCACCCTCAGCGGCGTCCGCACCGGAGCCAGGGCCCTGGGAGAGGGTCAGCAGTTCCAGCTTGTAGGGTTCGTTTGCCATCTCAGCCTCAGCCTCAGCCTGGGTGACCACGCGGCGGCGGAAGGTCTGACCGCTCTTGATAATCTTCACCATATCCTTCTCAATCTTCTTAAGATCCTCGGGGGTGAAGGGCTCTTCAACATCGAAGTCGAAGTAGAAACCGTCGGTGATGTAAGGGCCGATGCCGAGCTTGGCGTCCTTGCGGTAGTTCTGCACAGCCTGGGCCATGACGTGGGCGGCCGAGTGACGCAGGACGTTCAGGCCGTCTTCCTCGTGGACAGAAACGGGCTCGACAGCGTCGCCGTCAGTCAGTTCGGTGGAGAGGTCAACCAGGGTGCCGTTGATACGGGCAACGACGATCTCGGGGTTCTCTGCGAACAGGTCGGCTGCGGTGGTGCCGGCTTCAACCTGCTGAGCGGCACCTGCGACGGAAATGGAAAGAGCGGACAAATGTGTCTCCTAGGTTTGTGCCCACCCCTACAACGGGTGAGCTGTCGTTACATCTGCACGGTACGAGGGTGCAGAACAAACCTTATTTTACCGCTGGTTAGGCTACTTTGCGCCCTTTGCGAGGGCGCGGGTATCGAAGTTTCTGCCAACTAGGTAGGAGCGAGCTGTCAGGTAGAGGCAGTAGCCCACCACCAGCACAGGGGCGATAAGGACGGACGCCTCCCCCAGCACCCCGGTCATGGTCAGGTTAATGGCTTTGACGGCTAGCACCAGGGCAAGAGCCAGGCCGGAAAAGAAGGGAACCACGGCCTGTGTCTGGGCGTAGAGACGGTGGGCAGAGTAAACCCGGGAGTCCAGGCCCAGGGCCTGCGCAGCGGCCAACTGGCGCTGCCCCTGCTTGCCCGCGTGAGGTGAAAACGCGTCGTGGGACTGGGCTGAAGCGTCCTTGCTTGCCATACGCCCCATGGCTGTACCGCCCCACCAAACGAGGGCAAGATGAGGAAGCAATATACCTGTCAGCCCGAACACCGACCAGACACTCTTGTCTGCCCAGCCGTCCGCCCGACCCCACAGAGTGTAATGCACCGGGATCTGCTGCGGCAGTGACGGGTAGACCAGGGCCAGATATATCGCTTCTGCTACTACCAGTCCCAGGGCCACAAGGAACCAGGTGCGGTTGGGCTTAATCGGCGGAAAATCTTGCGTGGACATGTAAGCTCCTTTGCCTTGTCACCCGCAAATTTATTGTCTAGACCTATTGTATCTTCTTGATAGCAGCCGTCTTGGGTGTGACCTTGGCCCCCGCCAATGAAGCCTTAGCGCGAGACTTCTTGAAAGTCACGTCAAGACCGTCTACGGCCTTTAGGCGCTTGCGCATGACCTTGATAGCCTCGGGGTTTTGGTCAATCATCAGAAAGTTGCGGTCAAGCTGGGCGCAGGCGTGGCCGGTGGTGCCGGAACCGCCGAAGAAGTCCAGCACCCAGTCACCGGGCGCACTGGAGGCCTGCACAATGCGGCGCAGAATACCCAGGGGCTTCTGGGTAGCGTAGCCGGTTTTCTCCTTGCCACTGGGCGAGACGATGGTGTGCCACCAGACGTCCGTTGGCAGCTTACCTATCTCAGCTTTCTCGGGGGTGACAAGGCCGGGCGCCATGTAAGGCTCGCGGTCAACAGCCTCAGAATTGAAGTAATAGTTCTCGGGGTCTTTCACATAGACCAGGATGTTATCGTGCTTAGCTGGCCACTTCTTCTTGGACTTAGCTCCATAGTCATAAGCCCAAATAATCTCGTTCAAGAAGGACTCGCGGCCAAAGAGGGCATCGAGCACGACCTTGGCGTAGTGGACCTCGCGGTAGTCCAGGTGCAGGTAGAGGGTGCCAGTGGGCTTGAGCAGACGCCAGGCCTGCATGAGACGGGGTTCTAGGAACTCCCAGTAGTTCTCAAAAGAGTCAGAATACCCGTAGATATCGCCCTTGATGGTCTCGTAGGTGTGGCCCTTGTAGCCGACCCGACTACCACCCTCGGTACGTACCGTCTTGATACTTTGACGCTTCTGCACCTTGCCCGTATTGAACGGCGGGTCAATATAAATGAGCTGGAAACTCTCTGCGGGCAGGTTTTTGAGCACGGCAAGATTATCGCCGTGAATCACCATGCTGGTGCTATCTGCTGACCACAAAGAACGTTTTGACACAAGGTACAGAATACCGCACCCGCTCCCCCACTGGGTTTTCCGGCAGGTGAGGGTTAAGCCACCCTTCCAGGCTGGACTAGGCCAGGCCTGGGCTTACCGGATGTTTCAAGGAGTTACCGCCACCTCAAACCATGGGGCTGCGAACCCAGGAGGCAAGGAAGGGGTCAAGGTAGCTGGGCTGGGCCCCTATACCTATTGCCTGACTTAGGAGTTACCACAACCCCAGGCGTCCGGGTTAGCAGCACAATCCTCAGCCACCAAACCCACCTTCAACCGCCACACATTCACCAACTGAGGCTCACTCACCCGCACAACCGTCCCCTCAATCACCTGCCAGGGCCCACCATTGACCGAATACTCACCCCGATACTCCGTGGCCAAAGTAAACCAGTACTCACCGGTTTGCTCATACCGATGGCTGGTCGGAGTCTGCTCATCCCACACTTCTTCACCTAGCTGGTAGCCGGGGTAGGTGACCGGGCCAAGGGTGGTTCCGTCGCCGTAGTCGAAGGTGTAGCTTACCGGGGTGGCTTTGAGGGTGACGTTTTGGCCGTTGATGGTTTGGGTGAATTCTTGGGGGTTGGGGTTGGCCCAGAAGTTGGTGTTGTAGTTTTTCAGGGTGTGGGGTGCTCGGTCTTGGTGGGGTGTGGCTGCTTGGATGGGGAAGGTGTTGAAGTCGTGGGTGGTGAGGGTGATGCGGGTGGTGCGTAGGACGGGTTGGCCGTTTTCTTCGGTGAGTTCTAGGCCTGCGGCTTGGAGTTCGTTGGGGGTGAGGGGGATGCAGCCGATGGTGCCTTGGGGTGTGTTGTAGGGGGTGTCTGATCCGTCGGCCCAGTCGGGTGGGACGAGGTTGAGGGTGCCGAGGTTGCCGTTGGTGGCTAGGCAGTAGGTGCCTGGGGCTGTGGGGGCGCCTTTTTGGAGGGCTGCGTGGTTGGGGTTGGTGGGGGTGTCGAAGTAGATGAGACGGACGGCTGCAGCTACGTCAGCAGAAGGCGCATTAATAGGTTGAGGTGTATCTCGATTTTCTTCATAACCTTCATGTGCTATGGAGAAATTATTAATATCTTCAATGGAAACATAAAAACCATCATTCTCAGCACCACTTTTAGTTTCAGCGTTTGCAACACCTATAGGACTGAAAACAATAAGAGTGGCTATAGTAAGCGTTATGTTATTAAATCGCACTTTAGCTCACTACCTTTGCGCTCAAGACTTTCCAAGAGCCATCAAAAAATTTCAGGCGAAGATCAATTCCTTTATAGATTGAATCTGAGTTATCGTAGGCTCGTGCTTCATTATTAACCCATAGCACAGTATTTTCAACTTCAAAGTTTGAACCTATCGAATATTCGCCGTTGCCATGTGAAATTAGCAAGTCCTTGCTGTAATGAATTATTCGGCTCCCTCCAATGACCCATCCGCCAGATTCATAAATCTTTTGCAGTGAATCATAGTATTTTTGTTCCTGCTCAAAAGATTCATCAACTAGGGGTTGAATGCTTGAAATATCTCCCGTTTGGTTGGCGTAGTTCCGCATATCATTCCAATACTCAACAAAAAGGAACAAAGCCTCCGGTGACTCAACATGCATTCCCTCCGGGGCAACCGGTTTGGAAACATTCTGAGCCGGACCAAATTCATCAGCTGCCCGGTATTCACCTTCCGGGGCTTTAGAACCGCCTGAATAGGCCTGGCTAGGTGAAGCGCTGGCTTGGGCCGGGTCTGCAGTGGCGGTACTAGTTGCCGCGTCTGTTGCTGTGGGGGTTGTGCTGGCTGAAGTGCTGCTTGTTGTTGGTTCTGGTAGGGGCGCGGTTTGGGTGGTGTTTCCGCAGCCGGTGAGTACCAAGGTGGTTATTGCCAGGGCTGTAAGCAGGGTGTGGGGTTTGGGGGTGTTCATAGGGTTGGGTGCCCTTTCCTGTGACGTCTTTGTTCAGGGGTTTGGATAAGACCTGGTTGTAGCCGAAGCGTGTGGGGTGCGCCTGTGGCTTGGGTCTTTAGTGTTTAGTTTTATCGGGTGGGGTGGGTTGGTGCAAGTGGTTGGGGGTTTGTGTCTGGGTATTACAGGGTTTTAGAGCAAGTTATCCACAGCTCCACCGCACCCAAGCCAGCCCAACCGTCCCCAATTGCCCGGGCGGGGACGTCCTTGTAACAAACCAGCCCCCCTTGACTCATAAACTATGTTTTATATAAAGTTTTCTTTATGGAAACCGTTGGCAGCCCCACCCCCGAAGACCTGGAACCCTCCATTGCGCTCTTCTCGGCACTCGCCCACCCCCTACGGCTCGCGATCTGCCACCACCTTATGGGCCAGCCCCATACCGTCAGCGAAATCCACACCTGCCTAGGGGTCTCCCAACCCCTTGCCAGCCACCACCTCAAACTTCTCAAAGAAGCCAAAGTCGTCACCAGCACCCAAGAAGGACGCAAAACCTTCTACTCCCTGGCAGACAACCACATCAAACACATCATCGCTGATGTACACCAACATACGAAGGAGCAATCATGAGCACCGCAACCCTACACCGTGAGTCAGAAACCCACGCCCACACCCACGGCCCCGACTGTGGCCACCAGGCCGTCATCCACCTAGACCACGTCGATTACCTCCACGACGGCCACGCCCACCGTGAACACGAAGGCCACTACGATGAGTGCACCACCTGTGAATGCAAGGACTGCAACGATCTGTGTGCCACCTGCGCCTGCGCTGACTGCACCTGCGCAACCTGCAACCACAACACCTGCCAGTGCGCTGACTGCTCGGATGTCTGCGCTTCTTGCGCCTGTGACAACTGCACTTGCTCAACCTGCCAGCACGCTGCATAATATTGTCAAAGTTTTTGTGAACCACAAGTTTGGACCGCTATTCCGCCCGGAATAGTAGTTCACTCGCACAAAGCCCGCCCACCAGCGAGTATTTATCGCTCCTGGTCGGCGGGCTTTTCCCTTATTATTTACACCTTTAAGACGGACTCCGGGTGGGGCATCACCTCTGGCGCAACAGATCTCAGCACGAGCCACCCATGGTACAAACTACAGAATCAGGTAGGCATTAGCAGGGCTCAGAACAGGTATTGGTCAAAGTGCCAATGCCTTCAATTGAAGTCACAACAACCTGCCCGGGGGCCAACCAACGACGGGGCCGCAAGGATAAACCAACCCCGGCGGGCGTCCCCAAGGCAATGAGATCACCCGGCTCCAAGGTCATAAAGGTTGAAAGATAGGCCAGAACCTTTTCTGGTCCAAAAATCAGATTCGCTGTAGACCCCTGTTGACGCACCTCACCGTCCACAGAACACGTCATAGCCAGCCCCTTCTTAAGATCTACTTCATCAGGGCTCACGATGACCGGCCCAAAGGGGGTCATTGAATCCCAGTTCTTCCCCTGGAACCACTCGCTCGTGCGACCCTGCCAATCACGCACAGATACGTCGTTCAGGACGGAATACCCTAAGAGATACTCCCCGGCCTCCTGCTCCGATACCCGGCGGGCGCGTCGTCCGACCACGGCACACAGCTCAACCTCCCAGTCAATCTTCGTGCTTTCCAGGGGCAGCTGGATCTGCTCACCCGGACCAATGAGGGCGTTCCCAAACTTGGTGAAAATAGTGGGGTAGGTGGGGAGATTAGCCCCAACTTCTTCAGCATGATCCGTAAAATTCAGGCCAACGCACAGCACCCGCTTCACCTTATGAAGTGGGGCAATCAAGTCCTGTTCGGAAACCTGGGTAATTTCTGCACCCAGCTGGGCAGGACTCACCGACCGCAGATCGCTAGATCCCAGATACTTATGAAGCGGCTTGGGAAGACGGTACCACTCTCCCCCGCTCTCAACCACAGCCCGAACTTTGCCCTCATAACGAATTTGCCCAAACTTCATGGTGAACTTTCCCCTTCTGTGACACGCCAATTTTCACTGAATCGAGCGGTACTCAGTACACTGAAATATGACACAACTTTGCAGTGGCTAGGTGAACTCTTGGTTAAACGGTAGGAATTCGTCAGCCAACAGATTATTCTATACATCACAGTGTAAAACAGACCCTGACCTAAGGAGGCCTCCAATGAGCGGCTTGATTACCCTCATTTCACAAACCTCACCGGCTTCAAAGCCTCTGACCGTGGCAACCCGCCCCGCCCAGGTCAGCGACGCTGAGGCCCTGGCTCGCCTCTACTTCGCTTCTTACGAGGACGACCGCTTCAGCAGCCAGGAGGATGCAGCTGCTGAGATGGAGAGGATCCTCAAGGGTGAACACGGTGAGTTCTACGCTGAGGCGTCCCCGGTCGTCGTGGACGAACACGATCGAATCGTGGCAGCCTCCCTGTGCCTCAAGCACCGCGTCGTCACAGACCCCAAGGACATTCCCACTATTTACGAGCTCTTCACCGCAGCCTCCCGCCGCCGTGAAGGCCTGGCTGAACAGCTCATTCGTAAGAGCATTGACCAGATGCACGCCGACGGATACGAGCAGGTTTCCGTCCGCATCAGCGAAACCAACGCAGCTGCCCTGGCTCTGTACCTGACGCTGGACTTCAACCGCTGGTTCCCCGAAAACGACTACATCTAGACCGGCATTCCCCGGCATCGGATGACGATGAGGGCCCCACCTACCCAGGTGGGGCCCTTAGTTTTTTAGAGTTTAAAGCCGGTAAGCAGGTCAGTCTCTGCTTCGATAAGGTAGCGGCCGTTATTGCGAACGTTCCCGACGTCCCGGTGGGCTGGGGTAAGCTGCCAGCTGTGGGTTTGGGGGAAAGCCTGGTTCCTAATATTTTCTAAGGACGCCGCCGCCCCGGCCCGGTATGCCCCCTTGAGCTGGCGTCCGGCGGGGTCATTGCCTGGTTTGGGGGATCCTGCCGGGCAGCCAGACCGGAGCCAGGAGGTGAGTGTATCTGCCGGATTGTTTGAAGTGTCGTCGGATACTTGAAGGGGAATGGGAAGCCGGTCGTGGAGTTGACCAAGATCCCGCTCAACGGGGTGGGCGTAGACCTGCTCGCCGAGATCAGCCAGAATACCCGGGTCAAACTCCCCATTGCCCGGTGAATCCATGGTGATAATAGAACAGGAAAGCAACCAATTCCCACCCTGGCCTGGGAAGGGGCCGTCCGGGCCAGCGAATTCAGCTGGGATCTTCCACCACTCATAGAGGCCGGCAAAATAAATGGGGCGGCCATCTGACCGGTGAACGAAGTAGGGAGTCTTGACGGTTTTTCCTGCAGCAGTTGATTCCGTTTTCCATTCATAATAGCCACTGACTGGAATCGCGCAGTGGCCACTGACAGCTGCCTCGCGAAAGGTGGGCTTTTCAAAGATGGTTTCTGACCGGGCGTTGAAGGCCCTTGATGAGTAAGAAGGATCCTTAGCCCAGCCCGGTAGCAGACCCCACCTGGCTGAGTGCAGTTCCCGGGTAAAGACCGGTGAGGACGTCCCGTCCCCGGTGACCAGCCCGCCTTGGGCGCCCTGCGGGGTGGCGCCGTCCTGAAGCACCTCATCGGGACCAAGCAGCCGATCCACAAGAATCGGCACCGTAGCTGTGGGGGCAACGTTGTAGTTAATGACAGGCTCATCAACCTCTACCCCAGCCAGGTACTGGGGGTGCTCCATAGCTAATTCAAGAACGTAACGGCCGCACATCAAAAACCCTCACTTTCATAGGCTTCGATAACAGCGTCCTCAATATCATCGACGGTGATGAGGGGCTCGATATCGGCGGCAGCACCCACTGTCGCGGGGGCAAGGGGCAGTTCAAGGGCCCGGTAGACATCAGTTGTTACCTGGCGCAGGCTATCGGCACCCGTCACCACGATGCCAGAAGAAAACCACCAGGCTCCTGAAACTACGCGCTGGGCAGTTCCAATAAGTTTGACGCGCTGCCCACCGGGTAGCTGCCCCCAGACCGAGTATTCGCCCGGGCAGTATTCACCGGGTAGCTCCCCTACGCCAGCTGGAATGCCAAGGCTTTTGAGGGCCTCTGCAAACATAGACCCGAAGATACCGTAGCGTTCGTGATTTCCGCTGACCGCGTCCGAAGCTTTTTGAAAATGATCCACTACCAGGCAGCCCGAGTGGTAGGCGGCAGCGTGCCCTCCCACGGTGCGAACCAGGGGCTCAAAACCGTGACTCAGAGCAGCTGCTCGGGCCTGGGCAAATCGGGGGTTGAGCTCGTCCCTGCGCCCAAAAGCCACAGTTGGTTTGGGGCGATAAAGCCGTAAGGTACTGGGGGCCTCTCCCCTGCCGACAGCGCGGACGGTCGCCATAGCTGAATCAACCATCTGGGCCATAGTGCCGCTTTCTTCTGGGTCAAGGCGGTCAAGGTGCAGCATTAGTCCACCGAAATTTCGTTCAAGCTGGTAGAAACGAACTCCCACCAGGCCGGGCGCAGGCCCGCGTTCAGAGCTACCTGCTGGCTGATGATGTGCGAGGGGCTGGTGCCGTAGAAGGGAACAAACCCTTCAGCGAGAATTGCCTGCGACAGCTCCCTCACCAGGTAGGAGGCCAGCCCCCTACCCCTGTGCCCGGCCAGTACGTCAATGCCGATCTGGCGGCACCAATCGGAGTCTTCACTGGCTCCTGCTAGGGCTACCAGCTCCCCCTCGACGTAGGCACCCAGCACCTGCACATCGGGGCGCAGCTCCTTGAAACCCAGTGCGTTCTCAAAATCTGGGTTGCCACGATACTGCTCCAGTTCGGTTGGTTCTAACCACCGCACCGTGTAACCCTCGGGTACTAAGACGGGGCGGGCGTCCGCACCTGAGGTAAAGAAATCCCTGCCGGGGGTGAAAAAGAGGGAGGTGCCACTCATCTGCAGGGCGTAGGGGGTCAGGTAGTCGTTGAGTTTGCGCAGCTCAGAGTAGTCCCCCACCCAGTTGCCGTTATCGCCGGCCAGTAGGTTGTCGGCGGCCTCGCGCACGCGCGGGTGCTGGGCACAGATGACCGTCAGCCCCCGATAGTTAATCAGACGTAGCTCCCAGTGGTCGCGGTAGCGGCGGCGGGCCGGATGCATCTCATCGAGGGGAATTCGACGGGCTGAAAGATGGGTTGAGCCGTGCTGCTGGGCGATATCAATGGCCTGCTCCGGAAGGCACAGGTCAATAGACAGCTGGGCTGCCAGAATCTTCTCAGCCTGCTGGTAGCTGGTGATAGGCGCGGGCATAGCTCACTTTCTGCTCGAAGGGGTCAGTATCTAGGGTACTCGTTTTGGGCAGGGTGCGGACGCCGGTGGTTCCTTGACATGTTGGGACTTGGTAGCTGGGTGAGTGGGTTTTCCCCGCATTTATTCTGTTTCCCCGCAACTAGTTGCGCTTTTTCAGGATGAATGCGGTGGTGGTGTTGTCTATGCTGGGTCTATGAAGATTCTTGTTCTGGGTTTGAGCGGTGCCGGTAAGTCCACCTGGGCGCGGCGGTTAGCTGCCGGGTATGGTGTTCCCCTGCTGCACCTTGATACCGTTCATTGGTTGCCGGGGTGGGCTGAGCGGGAGCTTGCGGACGAACGCGCTCTTGTGGGCGGGTTTCTGGACGAACATGAGGGCTGGGTGATTGAGGGCGGCTATTCCAATGTGCATTTTGAGCGGCGACTGGCTGAGGCTGACCGTATTTATATTCTCTTAGCGCCCCGCCTAGTGCGTCTGTGGAGGGCAGGACGTCGCTGGCTCACTTACAGGGGCACTAACCGGCCGGATATGACCGAGGGCTGCCCCGAGAAGCTCGACCTCGAATTTGTGAAGTGGATTCTGTGGGACGGCCCAAGCCGCGCCCGCATGAAGGCCCTGGCGGACGTCCGCCGCACCTACCCCGAGAAAACGGTGTGGAAGAGGTGGTGGAGATAAATAAACAGCTGGTAGGTGATAGTAGTGACTTCTGGGTGAGGACGACCAGCAGTGAGTCTCCGGGGTGATAGCGTTTATATTGTTGCGACAGATAGTTCTATGACATCAATTCTAATTCCACACCAAGCGAAAAGAGCCATCAATGTCTACGCATAGTGCCTCAGATGAGGATCGTATACATGCAGCCGCAGAAGAGATGTTTGACATCGTTAAAGGATCTCTTCCTGAGATACTTCTAGAAGAAATACCATTGTTGCTGTTCGTTGGTGAAGAAGGCATTGCTATTGACTTCATGGAGCCTTACTACAAGGATTCCAACGACAAGTTATCCAAAAATTCGTTGGATGCTATTGAAGAGTTGCACAAACTTAAGCTCTAGGTTTCTTACAAAGCGCCCCTGTCTTCCAGATCCCCTTTCCAGAGCGCAAGTCTTTACCCTTCAAATCGTTGTCATTCGAGCTTAAGTCAGCAACTCTGGTAGCCATTCAGTTCGAATAAATATTGTCATCCAGGGATGCGGCTCGCTCAACTGTGCTTGCCAATGACATTAAAGACAAAGCTGCCAAAAAGTGGCTCGAGTTCCTGCTGGTACTGAGACCTGCGCCTTTTGCCATTTGGTTGTCTCGCGAGGATGGATCTATGCGACCGCTGAGGCAACCAGGAGCTATTGTCAGTATGCAGCGCCAGCTCGGCGGCTTTTGGAGCGAACTGTAAGGATAGGGGTCGCTTTACTGTGCTTGCCAACGCCATTAAAAATAAAATGGAGACAGAGTAGTAGAATTTAAAGAAGACGGGAGCATTCAGGATTTACCTCTGAAAGTAGTATGGAAAGGATTATCTGATGTCTACAGTCATCGCCTCAGACTACAGGGATAGCAAAATCTCTAGATACTCTAGAGATGAAATCTACAACACTGATGCTGAAATCCGTATCCATGCAGTCGCCTGCGAAATTTACAAATCAGTTAAGAGATATCTGAATGAGAAGCAAGATGACCTTGTAAAAGACCTACTTTTTGCAGGTGAGCAGGATTTTGCGATAGAAGTTATGTTGCCCTCCATTCACGAGAACAAGATATCGTTTGATGAGGACATTCGAAAAGCCGTTCTTGAAATTAGCGAAATAGAACTTTAAGGTCTCGGCTGTTAAGGAGCACCAAATCTGATGGTGCTCCTTTTTGCACCCTAAAAGCCCCCTAGATTTCACCTCGCACGCCCAGCGGTCAATAGGAGTATTGCCCGTTGTAGGATGTTCCCTGACCACCTTTTTACCGCCATTAACCCAAACACAGCGCAAAGGAGGGTAAGAAGCCAACAACAGGCGTGACCTCCACTACCCTTCCCACAGAATAAGGTAGCCTTTAGGACACGACAGTAAGCCACAGTAGGCAACAGTGACCACTGTCATGACTGAACAACCGCAGCCTACAGCAGGCACCCGGGCACCCATGGAGGTGCCAGGATTCAGGAAAGAGCAGTGAATCGAGATGACTCACGACACATCAGAATCCCAAGCACTCGCCACCAGCATTGGCGAACTCAGCGTAATCCACTTCGGCAAGGTCAACCTCGCAAACCTCCTCGTCGAATACAACTCCGCTATGGAGCAAACTACCATTTATGTTGCCCTTCGAAACCAGTCAAATAAAAAGCCATGAAGCATATTTTCCAGCAGTACACAGAGGAAATCGTTCCCCTGTACATCGGTGAGACCATGCTCGATCTACGCATCTTCGCAGAGGATTCCCCCGTCTTCAACGAAGCCGAGAGCAACAGCAAGAGCAAAAACTACGCGATGGCATAACCCCTGCTGACCCAATGGCCCACCACAGCAGACGCCATAACAGAGGCCGTGGTATTGGGCAGAATCAGGTTGTGTAAGCCCTTTATCGATCTGAAGTATTTGCCTACGATAGGTTGCATAAAACTTAAAACGAGGGGCTGATTCGCATGTGCCGTGAATCAGCCCCACATTGCACATTTGGGATGGGGATGAGCAGGGTGGCCGCCATTCATAGGGGATTGGCAAGCCTGAGAAAACTGAGTTTCCTCTTGGCTGGAACTTAAAGAAGATCAAGTATGTACCCCGGGAATTGCTCTTCTATTGGAACAGTCCATCCATTACGAGGTGAAGGCGTAGTAAAGAAAAGCCTAGATGGGGGTAAAGAATCTCAGAGCCTTTCAGAGAAAACCAGAAGAAAGTATAATCAGAGGCTATGGAACTAACCTGTTCAGATGTCCAAAAAATCTTCGATGGGGTCAAGCACCTTATCCCTAAAAAACGCCATCAAGATATCGAAGATTTCCTCTTTGTAGGTGAACCTTTTATGGCTATGGATTTCATCAAAAATTCCTTCATCTATGATGGAACTCCCATCCCAGAGGAATTCCAAGATACGATCGGCACTTGGGAAAACCGTGTGTTTATTCTATCCTCAGAATAGTAACCGTTTACACCACTGTTATAGCCCTCCTACACCCCTGTGCTAAGAGGGTTTTCTTATACCCAATACCCAAGATTTCGCCCCGCACGCCCAGGGGCAACAGAGCGGGCACTCAACCCACGCCCCATCACGGGGGCGGACGAAACCTCAACTGGTGAAGATCCATAGCCCAACGGCTGCACCAGTTGCTGTCTTGGGTGTTGTAAGGAGACTCGCTAGCAAGAAAAGACCCCTCGCCACTCCCCTAGTTCGGGGCGCGGCGAGGGGCCAGTTTCTAGCTATGACTAGGGCTTTTAGAAGTCCCAATCCTCAAACATTCCGCCTACAATTTACTGGCGGACTAGGCGTAATGCCCGTTTTGGAGTGGTCCCTGACCGCCTTTTTGACCGCCATTCACCCAAAGAGCGCCCCAGCCACCTTTTCCGCGGCCTCAGCCCTCATCTCATCAAGCACATGCTGATACCGCCCTAGCATGGACGGCGAGGACCAGCCCATAATCGACATGGTCACCTGCGGGCTCACCCCCATCGACAACAACACGGTCGCAGCAGTATGCCTGGCGTCATGCACACGCATACCCTCGATACCGTGCCTGCTGGTGAACTCATTCCAAGCCTTCCAATCATAGTTGGGGCGGATTAGCCTGCCGTACTGGTCGGTGAAGATAAGATCCCAGGACCGCCCCTCAACGTCGACAGCGCCCACCCAGTCCTTGCCCAAGGCTAGGCGCAGGCGTCGTTGGTTCGCCTTATGGGTTTTGAGCCGGGCGAGGATAGGGGCGGGCAGGGGCACGAGGCGGGCGCCGGCTTTGTTTTTGGGTGGGCCCATGATGAACCCGCCGCCGGTGCGTTGCGGGCAGGCGTTGCCGGTCTTACGGCCGCACACTGGGGCTTTGCCTGCAGGGGCGCAGCCGTGCTTCCAGGTTTGCATGACGATGGTGCGTTCCACCCGTAGCACGCCGGCTTCGACGTCCAGGTCGTCCCAGCACAGCCCGAGCCGCTCCCCTTGCCTGAGCCCTAGGGCTAGGTTGATGGTGTGGGTCAGTCCCCATTCTTCGTCGTCTTCGAGGGCTGTGATGAGTTCGCGGGCTTTGGTGGGTGAGAGGACGACGGGGTCGAAGGTTTCGGGCTGGGGTTTGGGGACGCGGTCGAGGGGGTTGCGGGCGAGGATGTCGTTGGTGACGGCTGCTTTGAAGCAGATGGCGAGGACGCGGTGGAGGTGGTGGACGGTGGATTCTTTCATGCCGGCCTCGCGCATGCGTTGGTAGAGGTATTCGATGTCTTTGGGTTTGATGTTGGTGAGGGGTTTGTTGGCGATGGGGGTGGTGTAGACCCAGCGTTGGAGGTAGCCCTGGTAGGTGCGTAGGGTTTGGGGGCGGACGCGTTGGGCGGCGATGTGGGTGGCCCATTGTTCTGCCCATTGGTGGAGGGTTTGGTTGGTGGTGTCGGCGAGGATTCCGGTTTCGAGTTGTTTGCGGTAGGTGCGGGCTTTTGCGACGGCTTCGGCGCGGGTGCGGCCGTAGATTGTTTTGCGGGTTTCTTTGCCGGTGGTGGTTTGGGTGGTGCGGATTTGTATAACCCAGCGGCCGTCTGGGCGTTTTCTGGGGGTGGTTCCTTCACCGTTTGATCGTCGGGTTGCCATGGTTTAAGGTATCCTTTCAAATGAGTCTGCCCCCGTCTTTTTTGGGTGCAGATGAGCCGGGCACCGGGTTAAGCCCCAGCGCCTTCGGTTCCGACCCCGTCCACCTGTTTCAGTTTGCCGACTAGTGCAGGTGGGCGGGGTTCAATATTTACTTAGAGTTATCAGTTTCCGGGGCTAAAAATGTTCTGCTCCCCCACGGTCGTCAAATCGTTAGGGTGCATCTGTCCACGCGCCAAGGCATACTCGAGAAGCTTGTTGCGTAGTTTCTTCTTCTGCCCTTTACTGAGGTGGCGCTGGTCTATGTAGCAATGGTTAGCCATTCGGGTCTTATCCGGATCTGGCAGTTTAGAATCATCCACCACACGACTCTCAACGGCTCCACCAGTTTCTTGGGCTAACCCTTTGACCTCACCGACAGTTACCGCCCATACGCTATGGGCATTGAGGCCCAGGCGCTCAGTAAAGTCTTTGTATGCAGCTTCAGCTGAGCTTTTACTGCCCTGGACGCATGAGAGTTTGCCACTGTCTTTGGGGAAGTCACCAAATATTTGGCTGCTGGGCATTCGATCTTCAGATATCCAGCTGGGGCTGCAGAGCCGTAGGCATTCTTCGCCTGTTGAGGTCATTTCTACTTCGCCGTTTTCTAGTTCGTTGAATTCGCTCATGCTTCCCACCGCCCCAGAAAGTCAACCATCGCGTTTGGTGTCGAAAGTTCTTCTTCGATGGTTTCATCGGTAGATGAGTCGTAGTAGAAGCCTTCGTGCTCATCATCTGGTGAGATGGTGAGTTCAAGGTGTTTGGTGCCTTGGTGGTGTTCTAGCTGAATGCCGCCTTCAGGGGTGGGGAAAATGTGAGGTAGGGAGTATCCAGCTTTTTGTGCTCCCTCGAGTACCTTCATGGCTAGTTCGGCGGTATCCATGACGACGGCTTTGCCTTGGCCATCAACCCAGCCTTGTCGCAGGAAGATGAGCTCAAACATGCGCTCGGACCAAGGGGAGTCTCTTGCGATGAATACCTCGATGTCGTAGACGTCTGTAATTTTTTCGACGCCTCCGAAGACTAGTCTGTAGTCACAGATTAGGCGTAGTGCGCTGCCTTCTTCCACCTTATTGAGGTGCGGAAGAAGGGACCTAAAGAGGTCGGGGTTCGTAAACTCACCAGGTACTGTTTTGCCTGTGGGTAGGCGAAGTTTGAAGCTGTTTCGTCCGGCGTCGATTTCGGTAATGAATCCAACGAGTGGTTGGCTTTTGATGTCCTCGCTCTTGTCCAGGGATTCCATAAGGCGTTGACGTATTTTGGCAGTGTAAGGGATTCCGTTGGTGTAGACGATTGCTTCGTCGTCTCGAAGTGTGGCCCCAAACTTTGCGATGACTTTCTTGGTGGTATCGCTGATGAGAACAGCGGAGCTCCAGTCTTGATTTTCGATGATGCGGTTGAACATGTCTTCTACTTGTCCATGTGACATCATTTGAATCCACTCTAGGTCAGATGTAGCTTCTGCCCAGGTGACTGTAGGGACGACAGAGCCATCTATGTAGTCATGAAAATTGAAATCTAGGGCTTTGTCGATGCCGTTTGGGGCTCGTTTTGCGTCTGGGTATTCTGCGAAGTAGATGTCGCGGGCGATGGCGCGCAGTACGTCTCTGTAGGCGCGTAGTTCGGAGAAGGCGTCGAGGTTGACGCCTGCTTTGTCGAAGCGGCCGCCCGTGAGTTTAAAGGGTATGAACCGTTTTGGTTCTCGTGGTGTGATCATGGGGTTTCCTTGTTCTCCGTTGGGTGGTCTGTTCTTAGTTTAGTTATCGTTCCTGTTCGTCTGGTT
>NZ_JBLKPV010000008.1:0-138940 GCF_049068285.1 Rothia nasimurium
ACTATCTGATATGTACTGGGCACCCCTTATGAGCAACCCTCTTTCTGAGCCTAAATTTTATTTTGGCGATAAATTTCTACGCCTTGACCTTCCCAAATATTTCCATCTATTTTATTGATGAAAACTTTTCTCTCATCATCATATTCCACTAAAGGAAAATAGATAGTATCTATAGTGTAATCCCAAAATTCAATAACCTGTTTAGGGTGGACAGCAAGGTATTCATCCGTATAAAGGTCAGCTTCCCCCCAACTTGCACTGGGGGAAACACCCAAGATGTGAGGGGCATTAGGGCCACCTTCCACTAAGAGAATGTAACCATCATGGACAATTTCTCCGGGAGAGACATCAGAATCCACCCCTTCCTGGGAGTAAGGGTTTGCCGATATTTTTTCCCGTATTGCTCCCATCTGCCCCATGGTCTGGGGGTAAAGATTATAGAGCCTGGTTCTTTTAGGTGCACAGATAATCCAGGGGGCCACAGATTTTTCTGTCTCACGATAGACCTGACAGTATTTCTCTGCCTTCTGGTAGCTGGAATATACAGCTGCAACTGATACATCCCCAAAAGGGATGTGCAAAACTATGTAGATAAAATCCGAAATATCAGTAGCCGCAGTTTTCATCTTTTTTCACCGCCTGCACAACAGTTCTTATGGTCTTTCCGTTAACAATCACTTCACCATGGGTTATTTGTTGAAATTTTGACTTATTAGAGTTTTTACACGACCATTCCAAATTCTTTAGTTCCATAGAGCTGATTTTATAACCAACCTGGGGATTTATCGGTCATCTTCTTATAACTCAAGCCTCCCTAAGCCACCCAAACCCCGCTACGGGCTCGCCAGCCCAGGGTGAGGGCGCGGGCGCCCATGTACCACAGGGCGTAGGAGCACCACAGCAGCAGATAGGCCAGGGTGGGGCCACCGAACAGACCGCCCCAGGAGGTGCCCCCAGCAAGCGGGGCGGGAGCGTCCGCACCGGCACCGAACCAGACATATAGTCCAGCCAGCACCGGCAGGTAGGCCACCAGGGTAAAGAGCCCCGCCAGACCCAGGTAGCGCACGTCCTGGGCGCCGATGAGCACGCCGTCCAGAATGAAGACGTAGGCAGCCAGGGGCTGGCCCACCGCCAGCACCAGCAAAGAGAGAGCAAAGAGGCGCTGCACCTCGGGATCGGGGGTAAAGACCCAGGCCAGGCCAAACCCGACCGCAGGGCAGACCAGGGCCGTGACCAGGCCAAAGGCCAGGCTCCACCGCACCAGGCGGTTTTTGAGCTGAACCACCGCGCCCTGCCCCTGCCGGGTGGAAAGATCCTGTGCGCCCATCTCCTTACCCAGCAGGGCCTGGGCGGCAATGGCCAGGGCATCTAGGGCGAAGGCCAGCAGGTTAAAGAAAGCCATCGTCAGCTGGTAGGCGGCCAGGTTTTTCTCCCCCTGGCTGGTCACCACAAAGACCGTAGCCAGCAAGGCAAGGCGCAGGCAGGCGGCCCGCACCATCAGCCAGGCCCCCACCCTAAAGACAGCCTTAAGACCGGCGAGGTCGGGCAGCCAAATCCGGCGGGCTGAGCTGCCGGGTAAGGACGCTCCTGCCCCGGCCTGGGCGCGGATTCTTCCGATAACAGCCCAGGTCAGAGCCAGGGCCATGCCCCACTGCACCACCGCTGTTGCCACCGCTGAACCAGCAACACCCCACCCTGCCGGGTAGACCAGGGCCCAGCTCAACGGCACGTTGAGGGCGGCCCCCAGGGTAGCGATGTAGAGGGGGGTTTTAGCGTCCTGGAACCCCCGCAGGGCCCCGGTTGCCGCCAGCACCAGGAGCATGGCCGGCAACCCTGCCAGGGAGGGCAGCAGGTAGGCGGTGGCGTGGGTGAGCACCTCACCTGAACCACCCAGGGCAGTCAGAAGAGGGGTAGCTGTAGCAGTAAGCAGGAGAGCGCAGAGAATACCCAGACCAAGAGCTACCCACAGGCCGTTGCGGGCGGCAGCAAAGGCGCGGGGCACATCTCCAGCGCCCACGGCCCGGGCAACTGCCGGGGTGGTGGAGTAGGCCAGAAAAACCATGAAGCCCACCAGGGTCTGCACCACGGTTGAACCCAGCGTCAGGCCAGCCAGCGGGGCACTGCCCAGGTGGCCCACAATGGCAGAGTCAGCCAGCACCAGCAGGGGCTCAGCGATCAGGGCGCCAAAGGCGGGAACCGCCAGGGTGAGAATCTGACGGTTCAGAGAAGGGGCAGATGAAGGATGGGCCATGCACACCACCCTACCGCGCAGCAGGGCCCGGACCCGACCGCTAGGGGCGGATCATAATGTAGCTTTTCCGGCCGGCGAATTCGTCAGTGCGGGCAATAGTGAAGCCCTCTTTTTCGTAGAAGCGAATGGCGCGGGCATTGGTGGTGAGCACTTCAAGTTCAGCTGGCCCCTGGTCGAGGGCGCTCCGCAGCAGGGCCTGGGCGATACCGGTGCCGAAAGCCTCGGGGTGCAGGTAGAGCATTTCAAGTTTCTGCACGTCATAGGGCATTTGGGAGGCAAAGGCCAGGCCCAGCAGCTGGGAGGCAGCAGGGGGCGCAGCCAGGGCAGTTCCCCCGGGGGTGAGCAGGTCTGAGTCTGCCCCTAAGGACGCGGGCAGCTCGGGTGGGACGGGCAGGGCCAGGGCAGGGCGGGCCGCAACCAGGGCGCGACGGCGCTGGCCGAGTCGGGGTTGGACGTCCTCGCCGGTGCCGCCGGTTCCTTCAACCCATTCGGCGAAGCCGGTGGCGCGGGCCTGAAGTTGGGCGTCCTGTTTTTCAAACATTTCGGGGGTGAAGGTGCCGGCGTAGGCCTCCCGCCATGACACCATTCGTAGCTTCTCCCACTCCAGGGCCTCCGCAGGCAGGGGTGGGCGAATCTCGTAATCCATGATTCTCCTTGTGACCCGGCCCTGTGCGAGTGAAGCGGGGGACGGCCGAGTGCTACTTAGGGCAATGATACTCCTGCGAGTCCATGTAACTGAAGAGACCGCACTGTGAATTTAGGCGACCTGGTCAGTTATCCCTTCTGACATGGAGATTTTAGTTGAGAGCCAGGTAGTAGGTGTAGTCGTGGCCAATGATTTCTGGGGTGATTTGGAAGTCCCGGGTGCCGTAGAGGGTAAAGCCGCTCTTTTCATAGAACTTTTGGGCCCTCAGATTGTCTTCGTGGGTAGCCAGGTGCAGGGTGGTTTTGCCGAGGCTCCGGGCCAGGTTTTGGGTGGCGGTGAAGAGATCGGCTGCAAGGCCGCTTCCTCGGGTTTCGGGGCGCAGATAGAACTTGCTGAGGTAGATGGCATCCCCAGGGACGGCCTCGGGCTGGGGTTCTTGCTGGTCAAGGGCACTATAGCCGACCAGGTGGCCGTCGGAATCCTGGGCGACGGTGATCAACCAGGCCCCGGGGCGTAGGTATCGGCCAAAGGCTTCTTCGGTGAGCTGGGTGGCGATGAACTCCTGGACGGCTTCAACCGGGATGACGGGTGGGGCGGCGTCGGGGAAGGTGGCGGCAGCAAGCTCGGCGAGGGCGGTGGCGTCGCTACTGGTGGCGGGGCGGATTGTGTAGGTCATGCTTATTCCTTTTCATAGCCGCGGAGTTTGTTGAGGGCGCGGCGTTCGTTTTTGGTGGGGCGGCCGGTTCCGCGGTCGCGTTTGGGCAGGACACCGCTGGTGAGGTAGGCGGGCTTGGGGGCTGAGATGTCCTCGTAGCAGGTGACGGCCACGGGGGCACCGACGCGCTTGGCGATAGTTTTTCGGACGATCAGGACGCGTTCCCACCCGGGATAGCGGACGGTGACGGTGTCGCCGGGTTTAATTTTTTGGGAGGGTTTGGTGTGGTCGCCGTTGAGTCTGACGTGCCCGGCCTTGACTTCGGTGGAGGCGAGGGAGCGGGTCTTGAAGACGCGCACGGCCCAGAGCCAGGCGTCCAGCCGGACGGGCACCTGGGGCTCTGTCTGGGGGCTCTCTACTGGGGAGGTCATGTTTCTAGGCTACCGCGCCTCATGAGCCCACCTGCACTGTCACGAGTTCGTCCCAGTGGGTGGTCGCCCGGGGGGAGAGCATGGCCCGTTTCATCTGCCACTGGGGCGGGCGGGCTAGCCCGGCGTACCCCAGGCCCAGGGAGCCTTCCCCGCAGGCTTCCTGCACCCGGGTGAGGAGCCCGGCAATATCGCGGGACTCGTGGCGGTATTCGAGGCCGGTGAGGGGTTCTTGCCCGCCTGATGGCCGCAGGTCGGTGAGCATAATGCCCGCCCGGGCGTAGGAGACGGTCGAGAAATCGACCTGCCCTAGAAGCTGGTGGGCGGCCCGGGTGAGAATGACGGGGTCGGACGTATACCCCGGCAGGCGCACCTGCAGGGCGGGGTGGTGCTGTTGCCCGCCCCCGAACACTGCCGTTCCGCAAAAGGCGGTGAGTAGGCCAGCTAGCTGGCCGTGCCGGGCTAGCCGGGAGGCCGCTTTTTGGGCGTAGATGCTAAGCACCTGGCGTAAAGAATCCTGGTCTGCCACCGGCTGGGAGAAGGCCCGGGAGTAAATCAGCTGGTCTTTGAAGCGGCGCTGCTCTTCAAGGTCGAGGGCCGGAATTTCTTGTAATTCCAAAACTGTACGCATGAGGACGACCGAGAACTTCTTGCGGATGACATCCGGCCGAACAGCAGCTAAATCAGCAATCGAGACGATACCCATGCCAGCTAGTTTCTTGGTGGTTTGCCCTCCTATACCCCAGACTTCTGAGACCGGCAGAGCTGCTAGCAAGGCGGCCTTGCGCTCAGGGGGCAGGGCGCCCCACACACAGACCCCACCGAGTGCCGGTATTTTTTTGGCGGTTTTGTTGGCCAGTTTGGCAAGGGTTTTTGTGGGGGCAACACCCACGCAGACGGGCACCCCGACGGTGGAGGCCAGCTCGTCCTTAATTCCCCGGGCGAAAGGACGCACCTGCCCAACATCCAGGGGCACGGTCAGGAAGGCTTCGTCAATGGAATACTGCTCAAAGTCAGCAGCCCGGGCAGCAAGCACCCGCATGACCCGGCGGGAGATATCACCGTAGAGCTCGTAGTTTGAGGACCGGGCGATAACCCCCTGGGCGGTGGCCCGGTCTTCGATCATGAACCAGGGATCACCCATGCGGTAACCCAGGGCCTTGGCCTCTGCCGAGAGGGCCACCACGCAGCCGTCATTATTCGAGAGCACCACAACCGGGCGTCCTTCAAGGCGCGGGTCAAAGATCCGCTCACACGAGACATAGCAGGAGTTGATGTCAACGTGAACAACCTGCCGGGTACCCATACTCCCTCCTTTCGTTAGGTTCCATCGGGCATAAGCCCCGGAGCCCTACCTACCCTGGGCTAGACCCGGTGCAGGCAGCGGGTGACGACCCCAAAGATCATGAAGTCAGATTCTGCCGGTATGGGAATGGGTGGGTAGGCGGGGTTATCGGGCAGGAGCCAGCCAGCCCCTGACCGGTCGATATGGAAGCGTTTGACGGTAAATTCACCGTCAATGGCCGCCACAACCACCGACCCTTCAACGGGACGCCGCGAGCGGTCGACGATGATTTCGTCGCCGTCAGCAATCCCCGCATCGATCATGGAGGAGCCGGAAACCCGCAAGATATAGGTGGAGTTTCGGTCGGCAATGAGAACCTCGTTAAGGTCTATTTCGGTGGCGGAGTAATCCTGGGCAGGCGAGGGGAAGCCCGCAGGCACAGGCAGGGGGCTGGTGCGTAGCGGCCAGGGAGCCCCCGGGTTCAGCTGGCCTACCAGTAGGGCTTTCATGCTTTAAATATAGTACATATTTTCGATTATTGTACGAATATATGTTCTATAAAAGCGATTTTTGAAGAGGCCGCCCCCTGGGCAGTAAGCCATACTTCAAGAAAGTGCCCCTCCCCATTCAACCCAAACCACTGTTTCCCCTTGTGAAACCTATCTTTTACCGCAGGGCCACCGACGGTTGCCTACCACCTGCCCCGGCGTCATCCCCCTGAAGGAACCCCCTAGCCCTGAGATACCCCTGGGTCACCCCGCCTCACCTCCCGTACACTGGTGCCCATGACTACCCCTGTTCCACCCACTATTCCTGCCGATTCTTGCTCTCTGCCACTTGATGAGAACCTGCCGGGCACCGCCGCCCGCGAGTCTCTCTGGGTATTGCTGGAACACCCCGGTGGGTGGGGGCGCGACATCCTTGACGGCACCACCTTCGGCCCCGACCTCTCTGCCGCCCTCAAAGAAAAAATGGCCCAGGCTGGGGGCCGCCTTCTGCTGATCCGCCACCCCGGCCGCGAGGGGCAAAAAGCTAAGGACGCAGGCACCCGCCGCCGCGCCTTCGTCGCCGTCACCGGGGGGCAGGCTGACACAATAGCCCGCCTCTACTCCTTTGAGGTCACCGGGGCAGAAGATTTGCCCACCCTCCCCCTGGAAACCCCGGAAAATATACCTGGTGCGGTTGTTTCACGTGAAACCTTGACCCTTATCTGCACCCATTCCAAGCGCGACCGCTGCTGCGCGGTGCGGGGCCGCCCTATCGCGTCCTTTGTTGCCGAACAGCTAGCTGACGGCAGCGTCTGGGAGTGCTCCCACACCGGCGGGCACCGTTTCGCCCCGGTCGCTATCAGCCTGCCCACCGGCTATACCTACGGGCGGCTGAACTTCGAGCAGGCCCTCGCCCTGGCCCAGGAGGCCCAAAAAGGGCAGGTAGCCCTGGAGGGTCTGCGCGGCCGCTCCTCCCACTCCCCTATCGAGCAGGTAGCCGAGGTGGCCGTCCGCACCCTCTTGGCGGATACCGGCGAACACCCCGGCCCCGATGACCTGACCCCTGCTGAAGTAACCGCCACTGAACCTGATCTGCACGCCGCCCGCGTCACCCACCGTGACGGCCGCTCCTGGGTGGCAACTGCCCGCCGCACTGAGTTGCCGCCGCGCCCGGCGTCCTGCGGTAAGGACGCTGGCGCCGCCTTCAGCTGGACCCTGCAGAGCCTGCACCCCACCAGCCCCCAGGGGACCGTTTAAACGAAATGCGGGGTTTCCTTCGAGATGCGGTAGGAAGAACCGCATCTCGAAGGAAACCCCGCAACTCGCGAAGCCTCTTCGTTAGATCACGCCGCTTGCCCCCAGCAGGGAGCCCACAGCGAAGGTAACAGCCAGGGCCAGGGCACCGCCAACGACCACGCGCACCGCCGCCTTGCCGTAGTGCGGGGAGCCACCCCACTTAGCCCCCAGCGACCCGGTAACAGCCAGGGCGATCAGCACACCGGCGAAGGTCACCGGAATACGAATCGACTCGGGGAAAACCAGAATCAGCAGGGTGGGTAGCAGGGCGCCGACCAGGAAGGCACCGGCTGACGCGAAGGCCGCTGACCAGGGGGAGGGAATGTCCTCATCGTCGATACCCAACTCAAAGTGCAGGTGGGTTTTGAGGGCGTTCTTCTCGGTCATTTCGATGGCCGCCTTGCGGGCGGTTTCCGGGGAGATACCGCGCTCTTCAAGAATTTCGGTCAGCTCATCCAGCTCTTGTTCGGGTAGGTCGCGCAGTTCAGCCTTTTCCTTGGCGATCAAGGCTTCCTGGCTGTCTACCTGGGAGGAGACTGAAACGTACTCACCCAGGGCCATAGAAATAGCACCACCGACTACGGCGGCCGCTGCGGCCACGCCAATAGCCGAGGTGCTGGTAGTTGCACCGGCAACACCGACCACGGTGGCGGCCACCGAAACAATACCGTCGTTAGCGCCGAGGACGGCGGCCCGTAGGCGGTTCAGTTTCTCTTGGTAGGCACCGCCCATGTCGTGGGCTTCACCGGTGTGGAAGTGGGGTGTGGTTTCCTTCGCTTGGTTCGTCATGCCTTTACTCTAGACCGGCTCGCGGGTGCTTTCTAGCGAGTGCCCAGTTACCCCCTGCTCGGCGGGGCTTAACCGGCAGGTGAGGCTAGGCTGGGTTTCCTAGAGGCGGTCGAGGAACTCGCCCATTGCCCGGTAGGCGGCGGTGCGGGCGGGTTCAGGTGAGAGGAAGACGTCGTGGGTGGCTCCTTCGATAACGCGGCTGGTGACGTGGGGGCCGAGGGAGGTTGCCCAACGGCGGATGCCCTGCACGTTGAGGACGGCGTCGAAGTCGTGGCGGTCGGTGGGGTTTTTGAGTGTGCCGGAGCGGGCTGAGGTGAGCACCAGGACGGGGGCCTGGATATCGAGGCCGCGCTGGAGTTGCTTCTGGGCCCGGCGCACTGCCGCTAGCCAGCCTGCGTAGATGGGCGGGAAGTTGAGGGTTTTCCAGTCGGTGTTGAAGTGCCAGGTACCTGCGTGATCGGCATGCAAGGAGCGGGCGTAGGCGTCCTCTTGTTCTTTTTGGACAATCGCGCGGGGCTTGAGACGTGCGAGCGCAGTGACAGCGCTGGTCATGAGGGCGCGTTCGAGGGGGTTGTTGAAGTGATCAAACCAGGGGGAATTGAGGACGAGGGCGGCCAGCTCGGGCGGGGCGGTGCGGTCAGCCCAGAGAGAGGCGATGAGCCCGCCGGTGGAGTGGGCCAGGAGAATAACCTGCCGGTGGCCGTCACGGCCGGTGATGAGGCCCCAGGCGGCGGTGAGGTCTTCGAAATAGTCGTCGAGGTTTTCGGTGTAGAAGGGGGTTTGACCGGGGCGCAGGGAGCGGCCGTATTTGCGCAGGTCTAGGGCGTAGACGTCGTGGCCGCGCTCGGCCCACCAGTCACCGAGGTCTTTTTGGAAGAAGTAGTCCACAAAGCCGTGCAGGTAGAGCACGGCGGGTTTTGCCGCCCCGTGCGCTTCCCGGGCGGACGCCGGTGGACAGGACGCGGCGTCCTGGCCGCTGGCGGGGCGGCGAACGAGGGTGGCGACGAGGGAGCCTTCGGAGTCCCTGCCCAGGTCGATAGTTTCGGCGGTGTAGGGGGCGCCGAGAATGTCTGGCTGTGTCATAGCTCCCAGTTTACGCCTGGTGCGGCAGGCATCTATCTAGCGCACCCTCTCCATGCGCCCCTATCATAGAGAAGATAAATCCGTGATGCCCGCAACACCCTGCGAGCACCCACCAGTAAGGACACCACCCATGACCTACACCGTCAGCGATTACCTGCTTGACCGCCTTGTTTCCTTGGGCGCTACCGATATTTTCGGTGTGCCCGGCGACTTCAACCTTCAGTTCCTTGACCATGTGATTGCCCATAAGGAACTCACCTGGGTGGGCAACGCCAATGAGCTGAACGCCGGGTATGCTGCGGACGGCTACGCCCGCGTGGGTGGTATCGGCGCCCTGGTCACTACCTACGGTGTGGGTGAGCTTTCAGCTATTAACGCAACAGCAGGCTCCTATGCTGAGCACGTGCCCGTCCTGCACATTGTGGGTGCCCCTTCCAAGGACGCCCAGGCCGCCCACCTGACCATGCACCACACCCTGGGGGATGGGGACTTCAGCCACTTTATTCGCATGGCCTCCGAGGTGTCCTGCGCGGTTGCTAACCTTGAGCACGCTACCGCCACTGCCGAGATCGACCGCGTGCTGCGGGAGATGATGATCCAGAAGCGTCCCGGTTATATTCTGCTAGCGACCGACGTGGCCCGGGTTGAGGTGGCCCCGCCGTCCGGCCCCCTGGAGGTGCCCAAGGCCCTGTCCTCCCCCGGCGCTGCTGAGGCTTTCCGCGCAGACCTGGCCGAGGTGCTGGCGGGCAAGCAGACCACGGTTCTCGCCGACCTTTTGGTGCACCGCATGGGAGCCCAGGCCAACCTGACTGAGATGCTGGAGGCCACCGATCTGCCCTATGCCACCCTCATGTGGGGTAAGACCCTGGTGGACGAGTCCAAGCCGGCTTTTGCGGGCATTTACGCCGGGGTGGTGTCGTCCGCCCGCACCAAGGACGCCGTTGAGCAGGCCCAAGCCCTGATCTGCGCGGGCGTGACCTTCACCGACACCACGACCGCAGGTTTCTCCCAGAACCTCCCCGAAAACACCGTCTTCTTGGGTGCCCAGACCGCCAAGATTGGCCGGAAGACCTACGCCCCGCTAACCCTCGATACCGCCCTGGATATTGTGCGCGAGGTTGCCCGCGAGGTCGGCGCAACCCCCAAGGAGCTGCTGCCCTGGGATGAAGAAACCCACGAGGACATCGACATGACCGCCCCGCTGACCCAGGACGTCCTCTGGTCCCTGCTCTCCCGCGAACTGTCACCGGGCAACATTGTGGTGGCCGACCAGGGCACCTCCTTCTTCGGCATGGCCTCCCGCCGCTTCCCCGAGAACTCCATGTTCATCGGCCAGCCCCTGTGGGGTTCCATTGGCTATACCCTGCCCGCCATGCTGGGGGCCGCGATTGCCGACCGCCAGGCACGCGGCGTCCTGCTCATTGGCGACGGCTCAGCCCAGCTGACCTTCCAGGAAATCGGCACCATGCTGGAGCAGAAAATCAACCCGGTGGTGGTGCTCATTAACAATGATGGCTACACAGTAGAGCGTGCCATTCACGGGGCCACCCAGCCCTACAACGACATCCGCCGCTACAACTGGCAGCTGGTCCCGGCGGCCCTGGGGGCAACCGAGGACGATGTGCTCATGCTGCGCGTGACCACCGCCGCCGAGCTGTTGGAGGCGACCGCCCTGACCCAAGCAACCCGCGACAAGCTGGTCTTCCTGGAAATCATGATGGATAAGGACGACGTTCCCGCCCTGCTGGCCGACGTGGCCGCAGCGCTGACCCGCGCCAACTCGTGACTTCCTCCCCTCCCTCACGGGAGGGGCTTCCTACCAACTAACCCGCGATTCCGACCAGGCGAGTTCATCACCGGCCATCACCACCACAGGCTAGTTCTCGATGGGTTCTTGCTTCACACAAGGACAGCGCCAGCAAGCTGACGTCTTACATCCTCTCCACAAGCGTTTAGGCTCTCGGCAAGCCCTGCCGCGAGCATGATATTAACCGCCGCATTGTAATCACGGTCAAGCCAGGTTTCACATTCCTGACATTGCCAGGCCCTGATGTTCAGGGCTTTCTTCCCACCTGGGGCCCCGCAAACAGAGCAGGTCTGGGTGGTAGGGGCAAACCTATCAATCTTGATAAGCCTTCCACCGGCGGTAGCTAGTTTGTATTCCAACATGCTTACCAGCATTGCCCAGGCAGCGTTATTGATTGATTTCCCTAACCGGGTGCGCGACAGCCCTGTAATGTTCAGTGTTTCTACTGCCACTGTTTGGTTTTCACGGGTGATAGTAGAGGTGAGTTGATGCAGGTAGTCATTGCGCTGGTTGCGGATTTTTTGGTGGATTTTAGCTACAGCAATGGCAGCTTTTGTACGGTTGTTTGAGCCTTTCTTGGTGCGAGCAAACTTGCGTTGAGCACGGGTAAGTTTGCGCTGGTTTTTCTGGTAAAACTGTGGGGTGTCAATCCTGTATCGCTGCCCGCTAGTAGTGGTGATAGTGGCAAGGTGGGTAAGCCCCAGGTCAATACTGGCAGCCTGGGCGGGGGTGGCAGTGTGGTGCTGGGCTTCGAGGATAAAAGAGGCCCAGTATTTGCCGGTGCTATCTTTGCTGATGGTAAGGCTGGTGGCGTTCTCTACATTGCGCCCTGCTTTGCCTTTGACCCAGCCAACCTTGGGGATATAGAGCTTGAACTTCCCATGCTTGGCGTCATAAACCTTGACTTTGAAGGAGTTGGCCCCAGGTAGGCGAAACGACTGCACCCCTTTACGAGTGCGTCTGGGGGTTCTTGCTTTCTTGCCTGCGGCACGTTTTTTCACCATTGCAGCGTAGGCATCTTTTGCCTGAGCACAGGATTCTTGCAAGGCAGCTGCCGGGGCCTGTGTAAGCCAGGGGAAAGCTGTCTTTTTGTTACTGACGGTCAGGATAGAGCGTAATTGTGAGTGAGTCTTACGCTGCAGCACCTGGTTCTCGTACTCGTAGGCTCGGTAGGCGGTGTACTGGTTGAAGATGAACCGGACGCAGCCGAAGACACGCGCCAAGTCTTGTTCTTGCCCGCTGGTTGGGTAAATCCTCGTTTTATATCCTCGCTTACTCATTGTTCACCTCCAACCTACCGTAAAATACTACCTAGAATTATATACTCTACAATAAGGAAAACCACTGTGAATAAAGATGATTACAGGCGCGGTAGGCATGTGGTCTATGATTTGCATGCTCATATTGTCCTGACCCCCAAATACCGCAGAAAAGTGATGACCGAGCGTGTCCATGCTCTGATTGAAGAGACCACCAAGGAAGTCTGCCACCGCTTCGATGTTGTGATAGATGAGTTCAATACAGATCAAGACCACGCCCATCTGCTGATTACATACCCACCCAAGGTTTCTCTATCTACCCTGATTGGGGCTATTAAGACCAACACTGCTAAGCGGGTGCGAGCTGCTGGGTTTGAGGAAGTGCAGCGGGCTTTATGGGGTGAACATTTTTGGTCACCGTCGTATTTTGTAGCTTCAACGGGCGGGGCGCCTTTGGAGAAGGTGAGGGTCTATGTGCAGCAGCAGGGGCAGGTGCCTCGTGGGCCGGGGAACCCTTTGTGGTGATTCATCCACGCCCTGACGGACGTGGGTTTCTCACCACCCATCAGCTAAAAATAGCCGACCCCGCCGTATCCCGAGCCGCTGCCACAAGGCAGCAGGGTCCTAACACAAAACAAACCCCCAGGGGTATACTAGGGGAAAGTTTTTTACAGAAAGCAGGAGTCGTGCAACTAAACCCCGACGAGATGAAACCGGTCATCAACCGCCTCAAGCGCGCCCAAGGGCAGCTCAACGGTATTATCCGCATGCTTGAAGAAGGCGATGACTGCCAAAAAATCGTCACCCAGCTGGCTGCTGCTTCCAAGGCGGTCGACCGCGCTAGCTTTGCCGTGGTTGCCAGCGGGCTCCAGCAGTGCCTCACCGCAGATGAGCCCGAAATGACCCCCGAGCAGCTAGAGAAAATGTTCCTCTCCCTGGCCTAGGTTCCCCCAGCACACCAAAACGCCGCACCCCGGCTCTTACCTTGCACTCTACTGGTGCTGAGATAAGAGCCGGGGTGCGACGTCCTTAAGTAGCGCAGCCGAGGCAGCTCACCTTCCCGCCTACACCGCCAGGTGCGCGAGGGTGCTAACTGCCATATAGGCCGCAACCAGGTAGAGAAAGGCTGCGAAAGCTAGCTGGAGGGCAGGCTGGGGTAGCCGCTTTCCGCCCCAGGTGCCCACCAGGGTGCCGACTATGGTTGTGGCTAGCAGGGGGGCTAGCGCCGCCCAGTCTAAGGACGGCAGGGCCCCGGCACCCAGGGTCAGGGCAACAAGGCTGTTGATGAGGATAACCAGTAGAGAGGTTCCCACGGCGGTTGCCATACTGAGCCCCAGAATCAGGGTCAGGGCGGGGACAATGGCAAAACCACCGCCTACCCCGAAGAAGCCAGTTAAGAAGCCGACCCCAGTGGCTGCCCCCACCAGCGCGGCCCCTTGACGGAAGGCAGAAGGGCGGGAGGGGGCGTCCGTCCTGCTCACTGGTATAGATTCCCTGCGGGCCTTGCGCACCATCAGACTGGCCACCACCAGCAGCAGGAGGGAAAAGGCTAGCAGGAGTAGCTGCCCGTCGAGGCCGTGGGCTAGAACCCTGCCACCGTAGGCACCGGCTAAGCCGAGGGCACCGAAGAGGGTGCCGCGCCGCCAGTCGAGGGAGCGGGCCCGGGTGATCACACCGGTGACGGCACCGATACCCACCACAACCAGGGAGGCAAGGGTTGCCTGGGCGGGCGTAAAGCCAAAGCCGTAGACCAGCAGGGGAATGGCCAAAATAGCCCCTCCCCCACCCAGGGCACCCATGAGCAACCCGACGGCTAGACCGCCTGCAAGAGCTAACAGCACCTTTACCCTTTCTCCTTCTTTACCCTAGAGAGAGTACCCCTAGGGGTATCTTGAAAACAAGATGTAGGGGTGGGCGACGTTATGAGCTGGAATTTTAGTAGTCTAGATTAGGTAATTTTGGTAGTGTAAAGAAAAGAATTTCAGCAGTGTAGAGAGCAGAATACTGGAATTATGCCCTTGTCAGAAGAAAAATCCCCCTACCTCCAGCGCACACTCGACCGGGAACTTTCCCTCCTAATGCCCTACGCCCCGGCTATTGCGATTGACGGCCCCAAGGGTGTTGGCAAAACAGGCACAGCCAGCCGCCATGCAGACGCTATTTTTTACCTTGATCAGGTAGAGCAGCAGAACATCGCACGAGCCGACCCTGCATTCACGATGGTTCCCGACGGCACCCTACTCTTTGATGAATGGCAATATGTTCCAGAGGTATGGAACTCGGTGCGTCGCCAGGTTGATCAGGGCGCTCCCCCGGGACGTTTTTTGCTCACGGGTAGTGCCTCCCCTCTTGCAGGTGTTGACACCCACAGCGGGGCGGGGCGCATTCTGAGCCTGCGTATGCGTCCTCTGACTTACTATGAACGCTACCGTCCACACGCACCTGTGAGTCTCTCAGAGCTCCTTCTTGGGGATAGCGACCCCATCGCGGGGCAGACAACCCAAGCGACACTTGCAGACTACTTCACCGCAATCGTCAGCAGTGGTTTCCCCGGCATTTTCCAGGCCCCGGAGCAGATTCGCCGGCGTCTGCTTGACGCCTACCTACAGCGCGTCATCGACAAGGATTTACCCGACTCAGGGTATGCAGTAAGACGCCCTGAAACCTTCCGCCGCTGGCTAACCGCCTACGCGGCGGCAAGTTCTACTACTACAAGTTATTCTCGAATTCTCGATGCGACGAGTGCAGGTGATGGCAGCCAGCCCGCCAAGACAACAACCGCAATGTACCGGGATTTTTTGACGAAACTGTGGCTCCTTGACCCGGTTCCGGGGTGGGTGCCGGTCAATAATGAGTTCACGAAACTCGCGGTTTCTCCTAAGCACCAGCTGGCAGACCCGGCCCTGGCAGCGCGACTTCTGGGCTTAGGGGCGCGGGGTTTAGCCACAAGCCAGGGAGCCCACATGGCAGGGCCTCTCTTCGAATCGCTGGCAACTCTGAGTGTGCGTACAGCCGCCCAGGCTGCTGAGGCGACGGTCAGCCACCTGCGCACCCCCAAGGGAGATAGGGAGGTTGATTTGATTGTTCAGGGGCCTGAAGGGCAGGTACTGGGCATCGAGGTGAAGTTGACCGCGAGCGTTACGGACGCGGACGTCCGCCACCTCCTGTGGTTGCGGGAGAAGGCAGGAAGCTCAGTAACAAACCTGGTGGTGGTGACAACTGGCTCTCAGGCCTACCGCCGTCAGGACGGCATAGCGGTAGTCCCGCTGGCCCTTTTAGCTGAGTAGCAACACCCCAAAAAACTAAACCCCACGCTTTGTCACGAGGAGCGGAGGGCGTCCACCCTGCTGAATCTTGCCAGGTACCGGGCGAGCAGGGCCGCCAAGGGCTGCACCCAAAACCAGCAAGCCAGCTCCCCCACTAGCCCCTATGATCTAGTCCCCCCCCGACCCAGAAGAGTCAGCGTCACATCAGATAGGTGTTTGACCTCCGGGTACAGACGCTCAGGCAAAGCACTGTTTCCTATGGCCTTAGACTCTGCAGTGAATACAGCCTCTAATGCAACCGGCAATCTCTCTGCAATCTCCCTCACCGTGGCTACCACCCAGTCTGCCTCTATACGGGCCGCTGCCGCAAACCTCTCCCAATGCCTACGGGAGATTTTGCCAAAGCGTCGTTCACCCCCAATAGCCATAGCAGCCTTTCTCAGCTCATCAGAAACCCCAGGAAGCCCATCGTTTTCACTATAACCGAACTCCGAGCCTCCCGGCTCGTAGGGTAAGGCTGAGGCAACATCATAAAAAGGAGCCAAAACCAAGCGACCCCCAGGAAGGTGCATCAGCGAATAATTCTTCGCGTGGGCGTCAGGAGCACCCAACAGATAGTTGCCGATAAGCCCTTGAACGAATTTTTCAATTTCTGAATCAGCCGCCCCATTCAGCCTTAAAACTTCAATTATTTTTAGGGCACTGGGCCCTTTATTGGATTCGTATTTATTCTGCGGGAGAGTTGAGGTTGCCTGGCAGAAATCTTCCTGATGCAGACGCATAACCTGCCCATCACCTAGACGTAAGCGATCGTAACGCTCAACAATAATCGCCGGCACTCCATCGAAAGTACGGTACTCCGTAGAGGCAACCGCTAGCCCCACTTCACCCAAGGCCTTAAGGCAGAGGTGCTCATTAAGAGCCTGGTCTTTTAAGGTATGGATACCCGGCTTAAAGATATGGGTTGTTGGTTCTGCACCTCTAGCTTCGAACCAGCCACCGTTCTCCTGTCGTAGCGCAAATTTACTCTGTGCGCCAGCCAAGGACCACCGCTCCCGAGGAAGAATCCACGACTGCCCCGAATCTGCCAGGCTCCTCAAACGGTTAGCTATTGTCTCTTCATCGCAGGAGATCAGCTCGCCAGTAAGGTTCAGAGAAGGGTCTTCACTTTTGGGGTCGAAAAACTGAACCGCTCCGGCGCAATCAGCACCAATGTGTTCAAGCAGGGCAAAAGGATTTCGGGGGGAAACACCAAACTCCCGCCCCAAGGCCTCACGCACCCCGTAGCCTTCTGGCACAAGGCCCTCGATAAAAGCTCTCGTCACCTTTGCTGAGTAAGGGGCTTCACGCACTGGCATAGCAACTGAGAGCTGCAGAGCATCACTCACACCAGAAAAATATTGGAAGGAAAGACTACCTGCGTCTGACTGGCTCAGAGTGCCGATTTTCTGGCCATAGGAGTAGGCTACAAGTTGTTTCATGACTTTCTACCACCTTCTAGGGTGGCACGCACTTCTTGCTGCAACCTAGTCTCACCGAAAAGGTGGCTCAGTTGATTATCCGTAGGAAACATAACATCGGGTATATCGTCTGTCGTTTTTTGAGGGCGGGGTGCCCCCTCTGCCGCAGACCAGGACAGGGTGATATCGACCCCCAGAACTTTCAACAGGTCCAGGACTTTATCCAACTCTGCCCTAGGGCGTTTGCCCTGTTCGATACCGCTTATCCATTCGCGTGAGACCTTAGCCCTTTGGGCAAGCTCTTGCTGAGTTAGACCAGATTTTGTGCGGGCGTCATGAATAAAAGCTCCCAGATTTTTCTGATGGGTGATTTTCCGCTCCATTTTTACCTCCCGCACTACAAGAGTTATGTGTCAATACGTTCACACCACTGAATGTGAACGTACCATCACAATACCAGATGTGAACATACCTTCACATGACTGAAAGGAACAGGCCCTCCCCGCCCTTCTAGACCTCCATGACATAAAGAGGGGCCCATACCCCGCAGGGTATGGGCCCCTGACAGCCAGGGAACCTAGTTTAGCCAGCTACGTAGTAGAGGCGCTTGTTAACGAACTCATCCATGCCGTAGGGGCCGAGTTCGCGGCCGTAGCCGGAGTTCTTCACACCGCCGAAGGGAATCTCGGCGCCTTCACCGGCGGGGGTGTTGACGTTGACCATGCCGGCGTCAATCTGCTGGGCCAGGCGGCGGGCGCGGGCCTCGTCCTGCGAGAAGACAGCCCCACCCAGACCGTACTGGGTGTTGTTAGCCAGCTCAATGGCTTCCTCATCGCTCTCTACCCGGTAGACGGTAGCGACGGGGCCGAAGAGCTCCTGATAGTAAACCTCAGAGCCAACAGGCACATCAGTGAGGACGGCCGGGGAGAGGTAGGCGCTCTTCTCATCCAGCAGCTGCCCACCGGCGCGAAGGGTGGCGCCGGCGGCAACAGCGGCGTCCAGCTGCTTCTTGAGGCCTTCGGCTGCTGAGCGGGAGGAAAGGGCCATGTAGGTGGTTTCGTCTGCTTCGGCGGGCTTGCCGGGCTTCATAGCTTCGGCCAGCTTGACCAGCTCAGCCACGAACTCGTCGTAGATATCGGCCATGACGATTATGCGCTTGTTGGAGTTACAGGCCTGGCCGGTGTTGTACATACGGAAGCCCCAGGCGGTGGCCGCAGCTTCAGCGACGTTGTCGGTATCGAGCACGATGTAGGGGTCAGAGCCGCCCAGTTCCAGCACGGCCTTCTTGAGGTTACGCCCGGCAATCCCGGCCACAATGGCACCGGCGCGTTCGGAGCCGGTCAGGGAGACACCCTGGATGTGGCGGTGGCCGATCATGGCCTCAATCTGGTTGTGGCTAGCGAAAACTGCCTCGTAGGCACCCTCGGGGACCCCGGCGTCCTTCATAATCTCGGCAATGGCAAGCGCGGACTTGGGGCAGATTTCGGCGTGCTTGAGCACAATGGTGTTGCCCAGCATGAGGTTGGGGGCGGCGAAGCGGGCGACCTGGTAGTAGGGGAAGTTCCAGGGCATGATACCCAGTAGGGCGCCCAGGGGCTTGCGCTGAATGTAGGCCTCGGAGTTCTCAGCGGAAGAGGGGATCGGCTCGTCCTTCAGGTGGTCGGCGGCGATCCCGGCGTAGTAGGCGAAGATTGCGGAGGAGAACTCGGCTTCTTCAATGCCCTCTGAGATGGGCTTACCCATTTCCTGGGAGATGATTTCGGCCAGCTGCTGCTTGCGTTCTTCAAAGAGTTCAGCGATCCGGTTCACGATGGCGGCGCGTTCTTCAACGCTGGTGGTGCGCCAGGTCAGGTAGGCGGTGTGGGCCCGGTCTACGGCGGCGGTGGCCTGCTCGTCGGTGAGGGTGTCGAAGGTTTCGAGGACGGTGCCGGTGGTGGGGTCTTCGAGGCGGTAGGTGGCGCTCACGGGGTGCTCCTTTACTGTCGTGGCCCGGTGGGGGCTGGCTGTGTAGAGAGGACGGGCCCGTCCCGGCTCCTTGCCCGTAGGCAGGGGGCGGGGCGGGCGCGTCCTTGGTGGGGTGGGCAGGTGATTACTGCTGGGCGTAGGGGTCGCGCATGCCGATGTACTGAATGGAGGAGTATTCGGCGATGCCTTCGGCGGCTCCTTCGCGGCCCATGCCGGACTGCTTGACGCCACCGAAGGGGGCAGCGGCGTTAGAGACGACTCCGGCGTTGAAGCCCATGATGCCGAACTCTAGGTGGTCGCTGGCGCGGTAGAGGCGGTCAATGGATTCGGTGTAGACGTAGGAGGCCAGGCCGTATTCGGTGTCGTTGGCCAGCTCGTAGGCCTCGTATTCGTTGCTGAAGGTGAAGATGGGGGCGATGGGGCCGAAGATCTCTTCGCGGGCGACGCGGGCGTCGCGGGGCACATCGACCAGGACGGTGGGCTTGTAGAAGTAGCCTGCGCCCTCCCCCTTTTCGCCGCCGGTGAGCACGCGGGCGCCCTTGGCGACGGCGTCCTCAACGAGGGCAACCATGGAGTCCTGGGCTTTCTGCTCGATGAGGGGGCCACAGGTAACACCCTCGTCCAGGCCGTTGCCGACCTTGAGGGCGGCCATGGCGTCGGCGAACTTCTGGGAGAATTCTTCGGCCAGGGATTCGTGGACGATGAAGCGGTTGGCGGCGGTGCAGGCTTCGCCGATGTTACGCATCTTGGCGGCCATGGCTCCGGCAACGGCCTGGTCGATGTCGGCGTCCTCGAAGACCAGGAAGGGGGCGTTGCCGCCCAGTTCCATGGAGGTGCGCAGGACGTTGTCGGCGGCCTTCTTGAGCAGGTCCTTGCCGACGGGGGTGGAGCCGGTGAAGGAGACCTTCCGCAGGCGGGAATCGCTCATGATGGGCTCAGAGATAGCTGCTGCTGACTTGGAGGAGACGACGTTGAGGACGCCTGCGGGCAGGCCAGCGTCCAGCATGGTCTGGGCGAAGTACTGGCTGGTCAGCGGGGTCAGACGGGCGGGCTTGAGCACCATGGTGCAGCCTGCCGCTACGGCGGGGGCGACCTTGCGGGTGCCCATGGCCAACGGGAAGTTCCAGGGGGTGATCAGCAGGCAGGGGCCGACGGGCTTGTGGCGGGTGATCATGCGCAGGGTGCCCTCGGGCATGTTGAGGGAGCGGCCGTAGTGGCGGGGGGTTTCTTCGGCGAACCAGCGCAGGAACTCGGCCCCGTACTTGACCTCACCGAGGGCTTCGGCGTAGGGCTTGCCCATCTCTAGGGTCATGAGGGTGGCGAATTCTTCGGCGCGTTCGGTGACCAGTTCGAAGGCGCGGCGCAGGATTTCGGCGCGTTCACGCGGAGGGGTTGCGACCCAGCCGTGCTCACCGGCTTCTTTTTCGGCGCGGCAGGCGGCGTCGAGGGCGGCGAGGGCGTCCTCTTCGGTGGCAGAAGCCAGGGTTGCGATGACTTCACCGGTGGCGGGGTTTTCTACGTCGAAGGTGCCGCCGTCGGAGGCGTCGCGCCACTGGCCGTCAATGAGCAGGCCGGTGGGTACTTTGGCGAGGAGTTCTTTGACATCTACGGTCATGGTGGGGGTGTACCTTTCAGTTGTGAAGCGTCATTGCCAGTGGCAGGGGGCTGGCCCCTCCTGCTATCCTACGCCTGCCGCTGCGGGGCTAGTAGCCTCTCTCACACTCTTTATCCAAGGGGGTGGGCGTTTTATCCAGTGGTTTACTCGGGCAAATCCAGCATATGCTCGACGTCCATGGGGACGCGGCCTGCGAAGAAGTCGGGGCGCTTGAAGCGCTGGTAGAGCATGACAATGACGCCAAGAACCAGCAGGACGAGGGAGAGGATGAAGACCAGGCCGATTCCACCGATTTCTGAGCCGGAGCCGTAGGCCGGGTCCATGGAGTCGAAGAAGGTCTGGGCGAAGAAGACCACCAGGATCAGGCCGCCGATGAGGGGCAGGAGGAACTGGTTGATGAGGTTGCGGGCACCGCTGGTGAGGGAGGTCTTGCGGAAGTACCAGACGCAGGCGAAGGCGGTAACACCGTAGTAGAGGCAGACCATGAGGCTCAGCGCTGCGATGGTGTCCCAGAGAACCGAGGTGGAGATGAAGCGCATGGCCACATAGAAGACGGTGGCAATCAGGCAGGAGGCGATAGTGGCGTAGGAGGGGGCCTGGTACTTGGGTGAGAGGCGGGCGAACTTGGGGCCGAGGGCCTTGTAGTAGCCCATGGCCAGCAGGGTGCGGGCCGGGGAGACGGCGGTGGACTGCAGGGAGGCGAGGGCGGCGACCATCACGGCAATGGACATGAGGATACCCAGGGAGCCGAGGACGGGGCCGGAGAGGGCTGCGAAGATGTTTTCCTGGTTGTCGGGATTCCCCAGGCCCAGGCCGTCCTCGCTGGTGCCCGCGAAGGAGAGGGTGCCGACGGAGAGGAAGAGGTAGAGGACGACGATGGTCAGGATCGTGCCGACGGCGGCGGTGCCGCTGGTGGTGTGCTTACCCTCGGTTTCTTCGTTCATGGTGAGCACGGCGTCCCAGCCCCAGTAGAGGAAGAAGACCAGGGACATGGAGGCTGCCAGGGTGGAGAAGGAGTCGATGCCGAAGGGATTGAACCATTCGAGGCTGAAGCTGAGGTTGGCAAAGCCGGTGCCGGTGGCGGCCTTGTAGAGGGCAACGGCAGAGAAGAGGGCCAGGACGATCAGCTGGAAGATGATGAGGACGGTCTGGAGTTTCTGGGTGGCGTCCAGGCCGCGGTAGGTGATGTAGCAGCCAAAGGCCATGAAGGCGATGAAGGTTGCGATATTGACCAGGTTGTTGGAGGCAAGGTCTGCGATATCGGGGTTACCTAGGGCCTGGGAAAGGAAGAGGTAGAAGAAGTCGACGGCGATTCCGGCCAGGTTGGAGAGCACCAGGATGGTGGCAACCAGCAAGGCCCAGCCACCCATCCAGCCGACGTAGGGGCCGAAGGCCTTGGTGGTCCAGGTGAAGGTGGTGCCAGCGTCGGGCATGGCGGCGTTGAGTTCGCGGTAGCCGATAGCGACCAGGAGCATGGGGATGAAGCCGATGAGGAACATGGCGGGCATGTAGATGCCAGCTTCGGCGGCAACGGGGCCGAGGGCGCCCGAGAGGGAGTAGGCGGGGGCGACAACGGAGATGCCGATGATGATGGAGGAGAAGAGGGTGACGTTGCCGGAGGACAGGCCTTTTTTGTTGGCGGCACTGACGTTGACGGCACCGTGGGGGGTGGGGGATGTTTGACTCACCTGTGAGCTCCTTCTATTCATCACCTTCATGGAGTGGTGGGGACCAAAGAGTTAAACGAATGTCGTTCGTTTAGTTAGATACACTACAACCTTAAGGAAGATTTGTGAAGTGCGTAACGAAATTTTTACACCGGGTACAGATAAGCAGGGCCTATAGACCAGCCCCACAACAGGCCAGCCCGGCACCCAAGAACAGAGGGGCCGGTAACAACCGGCCCCTCACAGAAGACAATAGACGCTAGGTAAACCTAGTTTTTCCCCACCACCGGGATTGAGCCGGTCCAGGGCTCCTGGGCCGAACCGCGACGTCCCGGTGAATAATCGCGGGGAACAACCACCAGGGGCACCGGCAGGCGGGTCAGAATCTTGGCGGTATTGGAGCTCAAGAAGAGCTCCCCGCGCTGGGCCAGCTTAGAGGAACCAGCCATGAGCACAGACCCGGTAGACCAGTCCACCGACTCCACGGCGTCCGGAACCGTCACCCCCACGCCCACAGCAATGCTGACCTGGGCGGACTCAGCCGGGGCCACGGAGGACTGGTCCAGCAGCTCACGCACAGCCGCCTCAGCCTCAGCCCGGGCCCCGGCCCCGTCCTCACCCTCAACCAGGGAGACCAGACGCACCGGCAGGCCGGTACGGTTGGCGGTGGCCACAGCCTCCTCGACGAGGGAAATCGAATCAATCTCAGCAGACACAGCGCAGTCAATCTGGCCAATCTTGGTCTGCTCCGAGTAGTCATGGGGGGCCAGGATCACCGGAATCCGGGAGCGGTGCAGCAGGGCGTTATCCACCGAACCCAGGGAGTGGAAGAGCCAGCCACCGGTCTTGGCGCCGCCGACCACAATCGCCCCGGCCCCAATCGCCTCGGCAAACTCCATGAGTCCGGCAGCGGTAGATTCTGCCTGGCGCAGATGGAACCGGGCCTTAAGGCTGGTGGGCACCCACTGCTGGGCCTCCTCCAGCCAGCCAACAGCCTGCTCCTGCAGCATGGCCCCAAAGTTAGAGCGGGGAGCAGCCAGGCGCGGGTTCTGGTGCTTGAGCACATAGACCACATCCAGCTCAGCCCCCAGGGAAGAGGCCAGGGCAACGGCCAGATTAATGGCGTCGCGTCCACGGGAGGAGGGGGAGTAACCGACAACGTAGCGCATAGGTTTTCTTTCTTGTGTGAGGCCCGGCAGGTGCCGTGGTGGTTCCTGCACCTGCCGGGCCAGGCCGGGGGGGGTCGGGTTCTTAGCCCTTGAGCTTTTCGCTAATCATAGCGGCAGTTTTTTCGCCCATGCGCACCGCGCCATCGACGTGCTGGTAGCCCTCGGCAGCCAGGTCGGAGCAGGACCAGTGGATGGGGCCCACGGGCTCTGACTGGTAGGCACCGTAGCGGGAGAGGCCACCCAAATCGAAGCTGGAGGCGTAGGCGCCGCGGGTCCACTCTTCAGCACCCCAGTCGGATTCGTAGTAGCGGATGGGGTTCAGGGTTTCTTCACCCAGCATTTCGGCCATGGATTCGAGGATGGTGCGCTTGCGCTCCTCAGCCGAGAGGGTGAACATGCGGTCGGCCTTTTCGTCGGAGACGAAGCCGACCAGGGTGCCGCGCTCTTCTTCCTGGCCGGTTGCCGGATCGTAGTTGGTGTTGTCGTAGATTTCCTGCACCAGGTTGTCGCATGCAAAGGAGGTGCCTGAGAGGCCCTTTTCGCGCCAGAAGGGGCGGTCGTAGACGGCGTGAACCTTGATGACCAGACCCAGGGACTGGTGCATGTGCATCTGGTGCTGGCGGCGGCCCAGGGCAGGAACGTAGGAGACACGGTTGTAGAGGTTGGGCGGGACGGCCATGATGGCGTACTTGGCACGAACCTTGACGGCCCCGTCGGGGTTGGCGACGCCGTCCTCGGTGAAGTCTTCAGCCTCGGCCAGGACGGGGTAGTCGCCCTCTTCCTGCCAGCGCAGCACGCGCACGGGGTGGCCCAGGATGATGTTCTCAGACCCAACCTTTTCAGCCAGGGTGAGGGAGACCTTCTGCATACCGCCGAGGACGCGCTGGTCGAGGATGAAGTTTTCGTCGACCAGGTTGGAGAAGGAGCCTGCGGAGGCTGCCATGAGGATGGCCTGCAGGGCTGAGAAGGCGTGGGAGGGCTTGGTCAGCATGGCGCCGGCGATGAAGAGGGAGATGTTGTTGAGGGCCTCTTGGTTGTCGGTCTTGGTTTTGAGCCATTCGCGGAAGCTGACGGAGTCGAGTTCCTTGGCGAGGGGGTGGGCCCAGGGGGCTTCGGGACCGACTTCGGCAACGATCTCGTCCATCATGTCGATGAGGCGCAGCATTTCTGCCTTGGTGGCTTCATCGACGGGGAAGATGTCGCCGGAGTAGCGCTTGACCTGGCCGTCGAGGGTTTTGTAGATGGAGTCGCCTTCGCGGTAGCGGGAGAAGGTGGTGAGGCCGAGTTCCTTGAGGAGGGCCTTGAGGGCGGTTTGGTCGGGTGAAACCCACTGGCCACCGATTTCGATGAAGGCGCCGTCGAGGTCGCCGTTCCAGGTGCGGCCGCCGACGCGGTGGCGGGCTTCGAGGACGGCGACGGAGTGGCCCGCCTGTTGTAGGCGGTAGGCGGCGGTGAGGCCGGAGGGGCCTGCGCCGATGATGACGACGTCGCGGGTGATTTCTTGGGGTGCCATGTGTACCTTCCCTGGGGTTGGGTTTCTGCGATGAAACCTAGGAAAACGAATACCGTTCGTTTTAGTGTAACTCAAACCCTAACACCTGTGAAGTACCTTACGCACTTTAAGGACGGGGGGGTGGGCAGCCCCCTGCCCCCGTCCAGCCGGGCTGGGCCCCCTATCAGCCAGCCCACCACTCCCCCAGTAGGCACGGTGCTACCGTTAAACCCATGACAGCACCCGCTACCCCCCGTCAGGCTGGGCGCCCCACCGCGTCCCTTCTGACCCCCGACAAAATCACCAGCGCCGCCCTGACCCTCATGGAAAAACAGGGGGACTTCACCATGTCCAAGCTGGCCAAGGCCCTGGGGGTAGCACCCAGTTCCCTCTACAACCACGTCGCCTCCCGCGACGAAGTCCTCGCCGGAATCTCAGACCAGGTCGCCCAGGGAATCAGCACCCAGGCCCTCCAGGACGCCGCCGCCCAACTCACCGCCGGAAACATCAGCCCCCTAACAGCCCGGGCCCTCTGGATTGAGGCCACCGAAGCCTGGGCCCGTTCCTACCGCCAGGCCTTCTCCCTGGCCCCGGCCATCGTCATGACCCTGGCGGTGACCCCCGTCCGCCAGGCCCCCGCCACCCTCGCCATGTACGAGCAGGTCACCAGCGCCTTCACCGCCTTCGGCATGAGCCCCCGCCAGGCCCTGCTCACCGTCGAGGCCGTCGAAGCCTTCCTGCTGGGGGCAGCCACCGACCTGCACGCCCCCAGCGACATCTTCAACCCCGGCGACGAAGCCGCCCACCACCCCACCATGCAGGCCGCCTTCCCCGCCCTGGGCCCCAGCCCCCAGGAAGAAGCCTTCACCATTGGCCTCACCGCCCTCCTCACCGGCCTCGCCGCCACCCTCCCCCTCTAAGGCCCCCGCCCCCAGGGCCCCTCAAGCCTGTGAGCAAGAAATCTACCGCCACCACCACCGTGACCCCCCTCGCTCCTAGCAAACCGTGCAAAAATAGAGACCATGAGTTTTGATTCGCACTCCGAGCTCCCTTCGCACCTTGTAGCTCTAGCCCAACTGACCCAGTGGCACGCTGATTCGTACCAGCAGCCCCTGGATTTTCGCTTTACGGTTCATGGGACAACCGTAGAGACTGTCACCGCTGCAATCACCGGCAACCTGGGCACCGCCGCCCCCGCCGATTTCACCCAGTCAGCGACTGTCGCCGTCTTTGAGCTGGTCACCGCAGGCCACTTCGACGGCTCCTACCAGGTCCGCATTAACACCTCCCCCGGCGGGCAGGCCATTGTCAAGCAGATGCCGATCGCCGCCCCAGCCGATAAGGCAGAAGAAACCCCCGCAGAGCCGTCCGAGCCAGAGGCCGCCGTCTCCAACAACGGCCTGCAGCTCCGTAGCGCCCTGATTGCCCGGGGCCACACCTCCGGCTACTCCGCTGACGAGGTGACCGCCGAAGAAAAACAGCGCGGCTTCACCTTCACCCCCGAACTCAAGTTCTACCGCGCCCTGGTCCGCAACGGCGTCGTGGCCGAAGTTCAGGGCCAGAACGTCATCGCCTCAACCCCCCAGGCTGACTTTGGGGCCTCCACCCTAGAATCAGCCCCCTGGAAGGCCCCCGAAAAGACTGACGGCACCGTTCAGGCAGTGCTCAGTAACAGCCTCTGGATCGAGATCGCCAACTCCCCCACCCACCTCTACGCCATCGACCTAGCTCCCGGCGCCAAGGGCATCGCAGGCCAGGTTATCGCCCGCCGTATCGGTGAGGCCTCGGTGCCCGTGCGAGTTGCCCTCTCCCTGGCAGATTTCGTGACCGGTGATTTTGTGGGTCAGGACGCCCCCGCCCCGGCGCCCGCCACGGGGCAGGCTCCTGCCCCCGACGCCGGCCGGCGGGCTCTTGCCCAGACTATCGCCTGGGTAGGTTCTGTCGAACCCAAGGCCCTGCCCGGCTTCCTGGGCTGGACCCTGGCCCCCACCGAGGGCCGCTACCGCGCTGTTCTGGCCCAGATAATGCCCGAGCCCACCCCGGAAGAAACCCCTGAGGTAACTGAAGAAGCCCCCGCTGGGGCTGAACCTGCTGCCCCCGCAGGGGCCGAGCAGGTACGTCCTGCCACCGAAGCCCTTCAAGAGGTGCGTCCGGCCCCGGCCGCCCCTGTGGTTATTAAGTCCACCACCACCTTAGAAAATGCTTCATCCCTCTTCACCAGCTCAGCCGATGAGGCCTCTGAAGAAGCCCCGGCTGAGGAGCTCATCTCAACCGACCTTCCAGTGAGTTCCGACCCTGCCGCAGCCACCGTCGGGCAGGCTGAAGAGGCTGGGCAGGCTGAAGAAGCCGAAGCTCCCAAGCAGGACATCCGCGACATCGACCCCGGCGTTGCCAAGGTCCCGGCTTCCCCCCAGCAGAAGAACATAGCCTCCACCATTGAGACCCTAGCCTTTGGGGAAGCCGACAGCCAGGGCCCAGCCGAGGCCACCCAGCCTGCCCCGGCAGCAGCCCCCGAGTCGCAGGTCGCCCCGCACGACAAGTCTCAGCCCGCTGAGCAGAAAAAGCAGGAGGAAGGCGGCTTCCGCTCTGCCCTGCGTAAATTCTTCATCGGCTAACCCTCCGATACTCAAGGCCCCAGCCCGCCCGGCTGGGGCCTTGCTGTATCCCCTGGTCTCCTTCCCGGCGAGCGCCACTACCTCCCCGGTCTGCCCCGGGCCAGGACGCGGTGGGCGAAACTTCTTTCCGCCAGGTAGTAGGCAGGCGTAGGCTAGAGGGGAGTAACCGTCTGTTTGTGCCTTGACGAGGAGTTTCCCGTGGCCCGCATACCCAAGGACGCCATTGGCGCCACCCCCCTTGAAGTCTTTATTCCTGCCCCCGGCCAGAACCCGGACGATCCCGGTGATACCGCCCGCGAGGCCTTTTTAGCAGAGGCGCAGGAGCTTCTGGACCAGGGCCTTGATATTGCGGTCTACTCCCCCGATTCCTACCCGTCAGCCTTTACTGACTGTGAGCCGGTGGCCGACCAGATTGCTATGGCGGGGGACGAGGTGCTGCCGATTCTGCTGGTGGAGGGCCTGGTGAAGGTTTCTTACATGTACCCCACCGGCGAGCAGCTGCGTCGTTTTTCGCATTTTGGTGAGGTGAAGCAGCCCAAGGTGAACGCGGCGGCCGCTGCCTGTGGCACCGGTGGCGCTGAGGCCCCGGCGACTGCTCCTGCAGTGGAGCCGGCTGGTTTCGCGGCGGTACTGGCCGGGGTGACGCCGCGTCCTACCGGTGGCCCCGATATGGGTGGCCGGGTTAATCTGCTGGACGGCCACGGGGCAGGCGGGGCGGAACAAACAGGTGGCTGTTGCGGGGGCTCCTGCGGCTGCGGCCACTAGAATAGACCTGATTGTCTTTTTCAAGGAGTTGTTATGTTCGGTGCCCGTGTAGAGCACAAGGATGAGTTTTTCATTGCCGGGTTCCGTGGAACCGTGAAGCAGGGCCAGGGCCCTGGCCAGCTGTGGGAACAGTTGAGCAAGCACGCTGCTGAGCGGGGCGTAACCATGGCGGGCGTCCACTCGATGGGCGTCATGATCGGCATGAACACCAGCGGCGAAATGGATTACATGGCCGGTTTTTTGGTTGAGAACCTTGAGACGGCCCAGGGGCTGGGCCTCAATGCCTTGAAGGTGGACGGCGGCGAGTTCGCTGTTGCCCCGGTGAAGGGAGCCCCTCCGGTGAGCACCATGGGCGGTGTTGAATTGCTGCTGGGTAGTTTCCTGCCGCAGGCTGGTTTCAAACCGAACGGCCCTGTCTTTGAGGCCTACGGCCCCGGGGACCCCTCCTCTCAGGACTTTGAGATGCAGGTGTGGATTCCGGTAAAGCCTGCTTAGAGGCCCGCGGATAAAGCTAGGAAGCCCGCCCCGACTCCCCTTGATTTCCTGCTACTGAGCTATTGGAAATCAAGAGGGAAGGGGCGGGCTACTTTGCATTAACCGGGGTCTAGCTGACGGCGCCGCGCAGGGTACGCAGGGCTACCTGCAGGACGGCCAGGCGGGGGCGTCCGTCCGCACCGGGGGCAGCGTTCTGGATTTCTTCCAGCATGGTGTCCACGCGTTCCATACGGACGGGGTGGGCAGCTACCCAGCGCTCGACAGCGGCGTCGCCGTCCTCGGTGCCTGTAGCTACCCCTTCACCGAACTCCTGGACGACCTTGAGGGCCAGCAGGGCTGCAATCTCGTAGAGGCCGTCACGCAGGGAGGAACGAGCCAGAGTCTCCCAACGGTCGTTGCGGGGGAGCTTGGAGATAGTGGTGAGCAGGGTGTCCACCTGGAAGCGGTCGTAGACCGAGTAGTAGACCCGGGCGACCTGCTCGGTGGAGAGGCCGTTAGCTTCTGCCGTGCGGACCACGTCCATGAGGGCGAAAGCCTCAAATTCGCGGATCCAGTTGACGATGAGCTCCTCGGGTAGACCCCAGGCTTCTGCCTGGTCGCGCATGGTGCGGACGCGGGCGCGGGTGTCATCGGAGAAGTAGTCCTTGAGGGAGGGGATCAGTTCGGCAACCGGCTTGAAGCGCTCGATCATGTCGGCAATGGGGGTGCCCACGACGACGGACCGTTCGGCGGCGAACCAGCGGGCCAGGCGGTCAAGCATGCGCTGCCAGTCCTTGATGACGGCCTGCCAGCCGTCCAGCGGGGTGGAGGCGGGAAGATCCTGGTGCAGGCGGGCAGAGTTACCGATGCCGAAGGTTTCACGGGAAACATAGAAGGCACGGGCCAGGGCGTCCACCCCTACGCCGGTTTCTTCAATGGCGCGGAAGACGTGGGTGATACCGCCCAGGTTGACCATCTCGTTAGCGACCCGGGTGCAGATAATCTGCTTGCGCAAGGGGTGGGATTCGAGGTGGTCACCGAAGCGTTCAACCAGGGCCGGCGGGAAGTAGTCGGTGAGGACGCGGCCCAGGTAGGGGTCGTCGGCCAGGTCGGTCTTTTCAAGCTCGGCGGTCAGGTGGATCTTGACGTAGGCAGCCAGCACGGCCAGTTCGGGGCCGTTGAGGGTTTCCCCGCTGGCTTCGTAGCGGGCGCGGATTTCCTCGTCGGTGGGGAGGAACTCGACGGCCCGGTTCAGGCCTGCCTTCTGTTCCAGGTCGTGAATGAGGCGGATGTAGGCTTCAACGCCGGGGATGACCCCGTGGCGTTCTGCCTGCAGCAGGACGTTCTGCTCCCGGTTGGTCTTGAGGACCTGGGCGCCGACGTCCTCCCGCTGAGCTTCGATGAAGCCTGCGCGTTCTTCGGCGGTGAGCTCACCGGCGGTCACCAGGCGGTCTACCAGAATCTTGATGTTAACCTCGCGGTCGGAGGTTTCAACACCGGCTGAGTTGTCGATAGCGTCGGTGTTGAGCAGGATCCCTGCGCGGGCTGCTTCGATACGGCCCAGCTGGGTGAAGCCCAGGTTGCCGCCTTCGCCGACGATGCGGGCCCGCAGGTCGCGACCGTCCACGCGGATGGCGTCGTTGGCCTTGTCGCCTACCTCAGCGTGGGTTTCACCAGAGCCCTTGACGTAGGTGCCGATACCACCGTTGTAGAGCAGGTCGACGGGGGCCTTGAGGATAGCGGAGAGTAGTTCGGGCGGGGCCATTTCGGTGACGTCCTCACCCAAGCCTAGGACCTGGCGTACCTGCTCAGAGATGGGGATGGACTTGGATCCACGGGAGTAAACGCCGCCGCCTGCTGAGATGAGCTCGCGGTTGTAGTCCTGCCAGGAGGAGCGGGGCAGGTTGTAGAGGCGGACGCGCTCGTCAAAGGCGACCTCAGCCTGGGGGTTGGGGTCCAGGAAGATGTCGCGGTGGTCAAAGGCTGCTACCAGGCGGGTGGCGCGGGAGCGCATGAGGCCGTTACCAAAGACGTCGCCGCTCATATCGCCGATACCGACGGCGGTGAACTCTTGGGTCTGGCAGTCAATGCCCAGCTCAGCGAAGTGGCGCTTGACGGACTCCCAGGCACCGCGGGCAGTGATGCCCATGGCCTTGTGGTCGTAGCCGACGGAGCCGCCGGAGGCGAAGGCGTCGCCCAGCCAGAAGCCGTAGTCGGCGCTGATAGCGTTGGCGGTGTCTGAGAAGGAGGCTGTGCCCTTATCGGCGGCCACAACCAGGTAGTAGTCGTCGCCGTCCCGGGCGATAACGCGGGGGTCGTGGATAACGGTTTCGCTGCCGTCGGCTCCAATCTGGAGGTTGTCGGTGACGTCCAGGAGGGAGGCGATGAAGAGCTTGTAGGACTCCCGGCCCTCGGTGAGCCAGGCGTCGCGGTCGACGGCGGGGTTGGGGAGCTGCTTGGGGTAGAAGCCGCCCTTAGCGCCGGTGGGGATAATGACGGAGTTCTTGACCATCTGGGCCTTGACCAGGCCCAGGACCTCGGTGCGGAAGTCCTCGCGGCGGTCGGACCAGCGCAGGCCACCGCGGGCTACCTTGCCGAAGCGCAGGTGGACGCCCTCGACCCGGGGGGAGTAGACGAAAATTTCGAAGGACGGGCGGGGCAGGGGGGCGAAGTCGATCTGGCCGGGGGCTACCTTGAGGGCCAGGGTAGGACGGTCCAGGTAGGCGTTGGTGCGCAGGGTCGCCTGCATGACGGAGGCCAGGGAGCGCATGAAGCGGTCGACGTCCAGGGTGGGGATAGCGTCCAGGACGGTGCCCAGCTCGGCCCAGACCTGTTCCCGGTCAGCTTCGCGGGTGGCGGGGCTTGTGTAGTCGGGGTCGAAGGTGACCGCGAAGTAGCGCACCAGCAGGCGGGTGGCTTCCGGCTGGTTCAGCAGGGTATCTGACATGAACTCTGCGGTGTAGACCTGGCCCAGCTGCACCAGGTAGTGGGTGTAGGCGCGGAGCACCTGCACCTGCTCCCAGGTGAGGCCTTCGGCCAGGATCAGGCGGTCCAGGCTGTCGGATTCACGCTTGCCCAGCAGGTAGGCGTTGAGGGCGGCCTCGTAGAGGTCAGCAGTCTCGCCTGCGTCAACCCCGGCAGGAAGCTGCACACCGAAGTCGTAGAGAGAGAAGGAGCGGCCGTCGGCGGGGGTGATGTCGTAGGGCTTCTGGTCAATGACGATCAGGCCCAGGTTCTGCATGATAGGTAGCAGCTCGGTGAGGGTGTGGGAGGTCGCCAGGTAGGTCTTAATGCGGGTCTCGCCGTCGGCGTCCTGGCCAATGCGGATCGCGGCGGGCTTGGCCTCGCTGAGGGTCTCGAAGATGGCCATGTCCTCCACAGCGTTCTCCACCTCGTAGTCAGCCCGGTAGGTCATGGGAACAGCCTCGGCCCAGGCAGCAGCGACCCCGCGTCCGTCCGCAGGGCTCTGGCCGCCCTCCAGGGCGGCAGCTTCGACGGCGGCGGCGGTGGCTTCGCCCCAGGAGCGGGTCGCGGCCTGCAGGCGGCGCTCAATCTCCCGGGTGTCTAGGGAGGGAATGGTGTTGGGTTCGCTCAGTTGCAGGCGGAAGAAGACGCGGGCCAGGGATGAGGTGGAGAGGTAGACCTCGAAGTCCAGGCTGTCGATGTCAATGAATTCGTGGAAGACGGCTTCCAGGCGCTGGCGTACCAGGGTGTTGTAGCGGTCGCGGGGCAAGAAGACGGTGGCTGAGACGAAGCGGCCGAAGGTGTCAGGACGCAGGAAGAGGCGGGTGGTTCGGCGCTCTTCAAGGCCCATAATGCCCCGGAAGGTTTCGGTGAGTTCGTCCAGGTCAGCGTGCAAGAGTTCGAGGCGGGGGTAGTCCTCGATAATGCCGGCTAGGGTCTTGTCGGAATGGGATCCGGGCTGGTAGCCCAGATGGCGGCGCATAATGGCGATTCGCTCCCGGACCAGCGGGGTTTCAACAGCAGGCAGGGAGTAGGCCTGGCGGGAGAAGAGGCCCAGAATGACGTACTCCCCGATGATTTTGCCGGAGCGGTCAAAATCGCGCACCCCGATGTAGTCCAGGTATTCGTGGCGGTGGACGGTGGAGCGGGAGTTGGCCTTGGTGATGTAGAGGGGCTTGGGGTCGCGGGCGTTTTCAAGGCCCAGGCCGGTCAGGACGATGGGCTCCCCTTCCCCGGTTTCGGCCAGGATACCCAGGCCAGAGCCAGCGCGGTCGGTCAGCATGAGGCTGCCGGAACGGCCGGTGAGGTCGCGCTCCTTGATACCCATAAACAGGAAGTTGCCGCGGGTCAGCCAGCGCAAAAACTCCTGCACAGACTCGACCCGGGTCATGGGGTCGGCCTCTGAGTTGATCTCGCCGGTGTAGTGCTCAGCCCCGCCCAGGGTCACACCCGACAGTTCGGTCAGCTTGTCAGCAATATCAAGGACGCGGCTGGCCATGGATTCGTTGTCGCGGGCAGCCCGGCGGACGTCACGCAGAATCGAGGTGATTTCCTGTTCCAGGGCCTCAGCGTCAGCGCCTTCAACCCGGCCGGTCAGACGCACCGCGATCCAGGATTCAATGACGGACCCCGCAGCGCCCTGGGAGTTCTCCCGGATAATCGGCATAGAGACAGTATCACCGCTTGCCACCGGCTGGGACAGGCCCGGGCCGGTCAGGGACACCAGCTCGCCAGAAGCAGACCGCTCCACCACGAAAGTGGGGTGGATCAGACCGGCAATCCCGCCCCAGGTCGCAGCAATCTGGGCAGTCACAGAAGACACCAAGAAGCTGGTGTCATCGGTAACGATGTAGAGGGTGCTTCCAGCCTCGTCACTCCGCACAGCAACAATCGGCTGGTCAGCGGGGCGGGTGGTAGCCAAGGCGCGGTGCGCCTGGGCGAAGTCGGTCAGCTGCTGGTCGGTGAGACCCTCCAGCTCCTCAGCGGAGCTATGACGGTAGTAATCGTTGATCCAGTCTTCGTTCCCGGACCATGAGACTGAGCGTTCGTGGGTGAGCAAGGGATTACCTTTCGCTGGGTGGAAGTCACTCCGTTGTGAAATCAAGACGCGGTTGTGCGCTTCCGTTAATAGTAGTCTCCCCGCCGGTCAGAGTGAACTCCAACACTATCCTTTTCAGGGGCAAACCGACTCGGCTGGGATAAATTATCCAGACTCTCTTCGAGACGCCGAGTCTCACATTCCAAAACTGTAGATCGACTGGGCCTCTTATCGCTTTTATGCTTGAATCTCTACCTCCTTGCGCCTCTCAGCAGGCGCACTATCAAGAAGAAGGGCAGACATGTCAGCCTCACAGAATGCAGATCTTTCACAGAAGGTTCTTTACACCTACTCCCGCTACCTGGTTCAGCTCGGCGCAGGATTCTCAGACGACTTCATGGCAGACGCCCTTGCGCACAACGCAGACCTCGCCGCCCAGGTCGCAGAAATCTTCACCACCGGCTTTGACCCTGCAGCAGAAGGGGACGCGAGCGCCCGCCGCGCCGCCCAGGCCAAGCTGGCAGAGGCCGTCCGCACCTCAGCAGAAAAGCTGGACGCAGAAACCCGCCGCTTCTTCGAGAACCTGGTCGAGGCCGTCCTGGCTACCGTCCGCACCAACGCCTACCAGGGCAAGGAAACCATCGCTGTCAAGGTATCAACCCGCGACATCTCCTTCGCTCCCCTGCCCAAGCCCCTCTTCGAAATTTTCGTTGAAGGCGACGCCCTCGAAGGCGTCCACCTGCGCTTTGGCAAGGTAGCCCGCGGTGGCCTGCGCTGGTCTGACCGCCCCGAAGACTTCCGCACCGAGGTCCTGGGCCTGGTCAAGGCCCAGGTCACCAAGAACGCCGTCATCATTCCCACCGGCTCCAAGGGCGGTTTCGTCCCCAAGAACCTGCCCGACCGCGACGCCGAGCAGGACAAGTACAACGAGATGGGTGTTGCCGCCTACAAGCTCTTCATCCAGTCCCTGCTGGACGTCACCGACAACCTGGTTACCGACGAGCAGGGCGAGCAGCAGATCGTCCGCCCCGAAAACGTCGTCGCCCTCGACGAGAACGACCACTACCTGGTCGTTGCAGCCGACAAGGGCACCGCAACCTTCTCTGACACCGCCAACGCTATCTCTATCGCCAACGGCTTCTGGCTGGGCGACGCCTTCGCCTCCGGCGGCTCTGTAGGCTTTGACCACAAGGAAATGGGTATTACCGCCCGCGGCGCCTGGGAGTCCGTCAAGCGCCACTTCGCCTCCCTGGGCCACGACTCCCAGGCTGAAGACTTCACCATGGTCGGTATCGGCGGCATGGCTGGCGACGTCTTCGGCAACGGCGCCCTGCTCTCAGAGCACATCCGCCTGATTGGCGCCTTCGACTCCCGCCACATCTTCATCGACCCCAACCCCGACACGGCAGTCTCCTTCGCAGAGCGCAAGCGCATGTTCGACCTCCCCCGCGCCTACTGGACCGACTACAACCGCGACCTCATCTCAGCCGGCGGCGGCGTCTTCTCCCGCAAGGACAAGGAAATCCCCGTCACCGACCAAATGCGTGAAGCCCTCGGCCTGGAAACCTCAGCCGAAACCCTGACCGCCGACGAACTCATCGTCGCCCTCCTCAAGGCCCCCGTTGACCTGCTCTACACCGGCGGCACCGGCACCTACGTCCGCTCCACCGAAGAGACAGACGCCCAGGTCGGCGACTCCACCAACGACAAGCTGCGTATCACCGCCCCCGAGCTGCGCGTCCGCGTCATCTCCGAAGGCGGCAACCTGGGCCTCACCCAGCGGGCCCGCATCGAAGCTGCCGCCGGCGGCGTCCTGGTCAACACCGACGCCATCGACAACTCAGCCGGTGTTGAAACCTCCGACCGCGAAGTCAACCTCAAGATCCTCATGAGCCGCGCTATCGCAGCCGGTGGCTTCGACGAAGCCGACCGCGCCGCCTTCATCGCTGACCAGGTCGAAGAAGTAGGCCGCCGCGTCCTGCGCTCCAACCTGGAACAGAACGTCCTCCTGCAGGCAGAACGCACCGAGCTCTTCAACACCAACGACATCGCCGGTGAATTCATGGATTACCTGGCCAAGAGCGTCCACCTGGACCGCGAGGTTGAGCTGCTGCCCTCCGACGCTGATTTGGCCGACCGCGCCGAGGCCCACGTCCCCCTGACCAGCCCGGAACTGTCAGTCCTGACCGCCTACGCCAAGATCGACGTCACCGCCCAGCTCGTAGAAAGCGGCTACGCCGACCTGCCCGACCTGGACCTGCACGACGTCCTGGTGGATTACTTCCCCGAGTCAGCCACCGACCGCTTCGAAGACTACTTCGCTGAGCACCCCCTGCGCAGCGAAATCATCGCAACCCGCGCCGCTAACCGCATGATCAACCACGCCGGTATCACCTTCATCTACGAAATGGAAAAGAAGTACGGCGCCCAGATCAACGACATTGCCCGCGCCTTCCGCGCCGCCCGCCTCGAAATCGGCTCCCTGCCCGATCTTGAGGGCAACGGCGACTTCGAGGCCTGGTCCAAGGGCGCCCTCGAACTCCGCGCCGCGATTGAGGCCAAGCTAGCCGCCAAGTAAGCAGCTACCTGACCCCATACCGATTCAAGGCCACCGGGCCTGCCCCAAGCAGCCCGGTGGCCTTTGTATGCCCGACCCCGGGTTAAACCAAGGACGCACCTGCCCCACCTTCTGGTGAGAAGGTGGGGCAGGTGCGTCCTAAGCCTCTAACAGGGGATTTAGCGGGACTGCACCCTATCAACCTCAGCGAGGGTCAGCTTGCTGGTTTCGCAGGCGGTCAGGGCCATGACGGAAGCTAAGGCAGCCATTGCGAGAGTAAAGGCAGCGGGGGCAACCCAGTTGCTCAAGTCATGGCCAGCCAGGGCGGTAGCAGCCGCCGGGGCAATACCACCCGATAAGGCAAAGCCGATCTGGGTGCCCAGGGCCAGGCCGGTGACACGAACGGCCGTGGGGAACATTTCAGCGTAGAAGGACGGCCAGATGCCATTGGCCATAGAGTAGAAGGCCCCGTGCATGAGCACACCGAACATGAAGACCAGAGGGACATTGCCAGCGGTAATCGCGTTCAAGTAGGGGAACATGAGGCTACCGGCAACCAGGGCACCAATAGCGAAAATCGGCTTGCGGCCCACCTTATCGGCTACCAGGGCCCAGAAGGGGATTGCCAGCAGGCTCAGGCCGTTAGAGGCAATGGGCACCCAGAGCATGACGCCCGCGTCCAGGCCGTGCCCCTTGGTGGCAAAAGAAATCGAGAAGGTCGTAAAGACCATGTTGACGGTATTGACCATGGCGCACAGGGCAACGGTGATAACTCCGCGCTTATGGTGGGCGAAGACCTGGCCGAGGGGGGTCTTCCGGCGGGCAGGGTCAACCACCTGCTGGGCCTGGGTCTGCACAAAGGAGGGGGCCTCTTCAAGGCGGCGGCGGATCAACCACGCCACAACAAGCACGAAGGCTGAAAGCAGGAAGGGGACACGCCAGCCCCAGGTCAGCAGGTCCTCTTCGGGCAGGGCCGCAAAGGGCAGGAAGACGGCGGTAGCAAGCAGGGAACCGAACTGGGTGCCGTGCAGGGTCCAGGAGGTGGTGAAGGCCCGCTGGTGCTCATTGGCGTGCTCCAGCGACATCGAAATAGCAGAGGCCTGCTCACCGGCAGCAGAGAGGCCCTGGAAGACCCGGCAGATGACCAGCAGGACCGGGGCCAGGATACCGACCTGCTCATAGGTAGGCAGCAGGCCGATTGCGAAAGTCGCCCCGCCCATCATGAAGAGGGTCAGCATCAGCACGAAACGGCGGCCAAACTTATCACCGAGAGGGCCCATTAGCATGGCGCCGAAGGGGCGCACCACATAGGCGACCCCCAAAACCATCATGGACTTCAAAATGCCTGCGGCGTCGGAGTCTTCAGGGAAGAAAATGCGGTTAAGGACGAGGGCAGCAGCCGTGCCGAACACAGCGAAATCGTAGTATTCGAGGGCTGAGCCAATCCAGGAGGCCAGAGCGGCCTTGCGTGGTTTTTTCTGGGGGAGGGCAGGTGCGGTCATGGGTGTGTTTTCCCTTGGGTAAGGACGGGGTTGCCCCACCTCACCTGCGCTCAGCAGGCTGTGGGTGCGGTCTTTGTACCCTGAGCGTAAACGCGAGCGCCCCCGCGGTCAAAGCTGGGGCGCTTGCATTCCGTATTGTGGCTTTTTGGCCTTTGTGACGAGTCATAGTTCGTTATGGAGGGGCCCGGTGGTGTAATGCTATGACTCCTGGCTACCGGGGCTGGGTGAGGGCTGCTGGGTTGTTTTGGGCTTGTTGGGGTTTTTGATGTCCCAGCCCTGTTCGTCGAGTTGCCGGTAGGTTTCGTCGACGAGAGTTTCTACGAAGGACTTGTTGAGGTGGTCGTCGTCCATGTAGACAATAACGTTGCCGATAATTGCTTCGCAGTAGTCGTTAGGGCATAGTTGCGGGGTGAAGTCCAGGGTGTAGGTGCGTGGGTACTTGTCGAGGATGTCGAGGCTTTCGTCGACCGGGCCCATTTTGACGTTAACGGGGGCGCCGCAGCTGGTGGCGTCGCGGATGTTGCGTTGGGCGCAGTCGAACATGTTGTCTTCCCAGCGGGGGTTGTCGCGGATGCCAATGACCTTGATTCCGGCGTCGGTGAAGTCTTCGATGATTGGTTCGAGGCCGGGGGTGAAGTCTTCTTGGGTGGTGGTTGGGCTGGTCCAGGTGGTGATGAGTACGACGTTGTCGGGGTCGAGGTCAAGAATCTGCTCGTAGGCTTCGGTGTTGTGCTTCTGGCAGGCTTCGTCTTGGAAGTCTGCGAAGGTGAAGCGGCAGCCGGGGCGGATGATGGCGATGATGTTGCTGTTGGTGTCTTCAGCTATTTGTTTGAAGATGGGTAGGGCGTTGTGGTGGGCGTGGGAATCGCCGACGATGACGGTGAGGGGGGCTGAGAGTGAGGTGTTGAGGGTGGCCCAGCAGTAGTTGTCGTTGGAGGCATCGTCGAGGTTGGGTTCGTTGATGCCGGGGTGCACAGCACAGCTGCCTGAGAGGAAGGCGCGCTGGTGGTCGGCAACCATGGGAATGGGGAGGTCGCTGTAGGTGCGGTTTTCTCCGGCGGCGAGGGCACCGGGGAAGCGGTCGGTTCCGGCGTATTGGGTGTTGGTTTCCCAGGCTGTTATTTTGGCGTTGAGCCAGGTGCCGGTGCCGTATATTCCGCCGCCGATGAGTAGGAGGCAGGCGGCGATGACGGTGGCGGGGCGCACCCAGGTGGCACGGGCGGCGTCCTTTGCCTGTGTCCAGGGGGTGGTGGGTGTGAGGACGCTTCGGCCCGGTTTTTTCTCCCAGGCTCGCAGGGGCTTTTCGACGAGGTTGTGCAGAACCCAGGCTCCGGCGATGGAGGCGAGGATGATGAGGGTTCCGTCTAGCCAGCCTGCTTGGGGTTTGTCGGTTGCGGTGGTGTAGAGGATGAGCAGGGGCCAGTGCACCAGATAGAGGCAGTAGGAAATAGCCCCCATCTTTTGGAGGGGCTTGGCGGAGAGAAGCCGGTCGACCCCGAAGCGGGAACCAGTCTGGCCAGCTGCGATGACGAAAGCACCCGAGAGCAGGGGCCAGAGGGCTAGGTAGCCGGGGAAAGCCTGTTCGACGGGGAGCAGCCAGCCGCAGGAAATAAGGCCAAGGACACCTAACCAGCCCAGTGGGACTTTAAGGACTTGGGGTACGCGCCAGGTAAGAACCAGCATGGCGAGGAGGGCACCGGCAGCGAATTCCCAGAGGCGGGTACGGGTATCAAAGTAGGCAAAGGACTGGTTGCTGCTTGTTTCAAGAATAGAGAAGGTTAGGGAAGCAGCGAAAACTGACCCAAAGATAAGGAGGGCGGTAGGGATTACTTTGAATCTCAGGTAGCCGACGAGAAAGGCAACGATAGTAAAGAGCAGAGGCCAGAGTATGAAGATTTGGCCCTGCATAGAGAGGGACCAGAAGTGCTGGAAGGGGGTTTTGAGGGTGGCATCGTTGGCATAGTAGTCAACGGATCCGATTGCCAGGTGCCAGTTCTGGTAGTAGAAGAGGGAAGCCCATGCGTCGCTGATGACCCCACCCCAGCGGGAGGGAGGCAGGATGAAGTAGGAGGCTACCAGGGTTACGGCGATGACGGTAGCGGCTGCAGGCAGCAGGCGCTGGAAGACGTGGAGCCAGTAACCCACCACCTTGAGGGGTTGGCCGGCCTTGATCTTCTTGAGGGACGAGAGGGAGAGCAGGAAGGCGGAGATGAAGAGGAAGACGTCCACACCGCCAGAGACCTTACCGAACCAGACGTGGTAGGTCACCACAAGTAACACGGCCAGGGATCGCAGGCCCTGCACTTCTGGCCGGAATTTGGGTTGCTCAATGAAGCTGCCCAGGGGCTTGTGACGGCGGGTAGGTCTACTCATCAGGGGTTAGAGGTCGTTGCTTTCGGGCTCGGTTACATCAACCTCCCAGCCTTGTTCAAGAAGCTGGGTGTGCAGGTAGGGGGCTACAGTTTTTCCGTAGGCCCGGCTGATGTGGTTATCGTCCATATATACGATGATATTGCCAATAACTGGCTGGCAGAGGCCACCGGGGCAGTAGTAGTCAGTCATATCGGCCAGATAGACACCGGGCATGGCGGCTAACACTTCGGCGGGGTTGGTTTCAGCAAGGCGTTCGTGGACGGGCAGGCTACAGTGAGCCATGTCGTCGGCGGTCTGGGCGCACTCATACACGTTAATGGTGTAGCGGGGGTTATCGCGGAGGGCAATAACGTTGATACCTGCTTCGGTGAAGATGCGGACTTGCTCTTCGATGCCGGGCATGAGGGTTTCGAGGTGGCTGGCAGGTTCAGTGACGGTGGCAAGTAGCAGCACATTGTCAGGTGCCCGATCGATGACTTCCTGGGTGATGCGCTCGTTGAGGAAGGTGCATTCCTCACCTGGTTCAGGTTCTTCAGGGAAGCGGCAGGAGCCCAGGTGCATATCCACCAGGTTGGTGCCAGTTTCACGGGCGATTTCACGCCACATAGCGATGGACTGACCTGCGTGGGATGCGCCGATGACCATGGTCAGCGGGGCGTCTTCAGGGCCGTACTGTTCGTAGGTGCAGTAGTCGGCAAGGTCGGGGTTAACGGTAGCGAAGGCACCGGAGCAGGCTTCGGTGGCCCCGTCGTATTGGCTGTAGGGCTCGACGGCAGGGATCGGGTCGTACCGGTAGTCAGTGAAGGATTCGGTGAGGGCACGGGCCCCGGGGAAGTCGTCGCTGCCGGCAGTTTCAGCCAGGGCGATTTTCTGGTTGTACTGGTAGCGGGCGATGGCCTGGGCGGTGGTGATTGAGCCGCCGACGAGGGCCAGGCATACGGCGATGACGGCTGCGGGTCGAATCCAGCTTCTGGCGTCCTTCTTCTGCTTCAGGGCCCAGGGGGCCTGGGTTTTTGAAGCCTGCAGGGCCTTCCGGCTGGGCTTCTTTTCCCAGGCCCGCAGGGGCTTTTCGACGAGGTTGTGCAGAACCCAGGCTCCGGCAATAGAGACAAGGATCAGTAAGGTGCCGTCTAGCCAACCGGCTTGAGGCTTGCCAACATATGTTGTGTAAAGAATAAATACTGGCCAGTGGACCAAATAGAGGCAGTAAGAGATAGCACCCATCTTTTGGAGGGGGGCGGCTGAGAGGAGCCGGTCAACGCCAAAAGCTGACCCGGTTTGGCCGGCCGCGATGACGAAAGCACCCGAGAGCAGGGGCCAGAGGGCCAGGTAGCCCGGGAAGGCCTGTTCAACGGGAAGCAACCACCCGCAGGAGACCAGGCCGATAACACCCAGCCAGCCCAGCGGCACCTTGAGCGTCTGAGGCACCCGCCAGGCCAGCATCAACATAGCCAACAGGGTACCTGCTGCAAACTCCCAGAGGCGGGTGCGGGTGTCGAAGTAAGCAAAAGCCTGATTGGTGGAGGTCTGGTAAATCGAGAAAGTTAAAGAGGCAATAAAGATAGAGCCAAACACCAGCAGGGCAGTAGGCAGAACCTTAAACCGCAGGTAACCCACCAAAAAAGCCACGAATACAAAGAACAGGGGCCAGAGCACAAAAATCTGCCCCTGCATTGAAAGGGACCAGAAGTGCTGGAAGGGAGTCTTGGTGGTAGCGTCCTGGGCGTAGTAATCAACAGAGTTGAAGGCTAGCCGCCAGTTCAAAAAGTAGAAGAGGGCGGCCTTGGCATCGGCCAGCAGGCCACCCCAGCGGGAGGGGGCGACGATGAAGTAGGCCGCTACCAGGGTGGTAGCGATGACGGCGGCTGCAGCGGGCAGGAGACGCTGGAAGACGTGCAGCCAATAGCCCACTACCTTGAGGGGCTGGCCAGCTTGAATCTTCTTTAAGGAGGAGAGGGAGAGCAGGAAAGCGGAGATGAAGAGGAAGACATCCACACCGCCAGAGACCTTACCGAACCAGATATGGTAGGTCACCACAAGTAACACGGCCAGGGAACGCAGGCCCTGCACCTCCGGCCGGAATTTGGGTTGTTCAATAAAACTACCCACCGGTATATAGCGTTTAGCCTGTCTGTTCATGGCCCCTGCGTTTCCCCCTGTGTGACGCACCAATCGTGATGCCGTGGTTACCGCCACATCAGGTGGGGTAAAAGTGAAAAAATCCTACACCGCATCTGCCGGGGTAGGATTGATATGGCGAGCACAGAGGGCCCTCTAGGGGCTGGATAACCCCAAAAAAGCTCTTTGCTTTTCGCGCGTTCTCGTGGGAATCTTACCACAGCATACTGACAATCTTATGGGTGAGACCACCCATATATTTCAAGGGAAGAAGGGCCATGAATACCCCCCGTACCTCGATTATCATGCCTGTGTATAACACCGGTGCCGAAGTGGTGGCAGCAATCGAATCGGTTTTGGCCCAGACCGACCCCGATTTCGAGCTCCTCGTCCTCAATGACGCTTCCCCCGATGATGCTGCCGAGCGCATCACCCGCTTTCTTGAGGCCAACCCGGATCCGCGCGTCCGCTTCTTCGATAACCCGGTCAACCGGGGTGTCTCTGCCGTCCGCAATCAGGGGCTGGACGAGGCCCGGGGTCGGTGGATTGCCTTTCTCGATTCTGATGACCGCTACCGCCCCAACTTCCTGGCAACCCAACATGCGTGGGCTACTGCCCATGCAGCTGACCTGGTTCTTGCCGGGCACACCCTCATCGAGGCTGACGGTAGTACCCGCGACCGCTTCCGAGGAAAGCCCGGAGTACGCACCGGCCAGCAGGCTGCCCTGGAGCTCCTTTCAGACCAGCTCACCCCCTACGTCTGGGACAAAATAGTCCGAGCTGACCTCTTAGAGGGTGTGCGCTTCCCTGAAGATATCCACCGGGCGGAGGACGCCGTCTTCTGCCTCAACGCCTACACCCGGGCGAACAAGGTAGCGGTCGCCCCGACCTCCCTGTATGAGTACCGGGTGGACGCCGGCGGCCTCACCTGGGGAAAAATCACCCCGGTTGCAGAGAGCCGCCGCCTCATGGATTACATGAAGGACGCCGCCGCCCCCGTCCTTAATTCCCCCGAAGGAAACCGCGCTTTTTCGGTTTCCTGGCTTCTCACCTTCCTCAATAACGCCCAACAGGCGCTGGTGGTCGGGGGACCCTTAGCGGCCGAAACCATTGGTGAGTGCCGGAGCGCCATCGCCTGGTCCCATATCATCGCAACAGCTACAAGGCGCCCCGTCTTCGCTGCGGCAGGCACCCTACTCAAGATGTCCCCGACTCTCTACCGCGCCCTCTACGGTGCCTATATTAAACGCACCTACGGCCTTTAAGCATCTGAATTCTCTGCACGCGCCACCGCGACCATACCCGCCAGGTGCGTCAAGAATCCCAGCAGGGGGCCCACATACAGGGCAACCATTGCACGCGGCACCAGATCAAGGGGAACCACAAAGAGCAAGCCCGTAGTCACCACGGCCCCCACCAGCCAGCCGGTGATGTATACCTTATGGGCATTTAGAGCGATGACCGCAGTTCCTGAGAGCACCAGCAGGGCCATGATTGCCGAGGCAAAGGTCAAGCCGCCCAGCACCCAACCCTGGTTCACCATGTCGTAGGCCGCACCCGCGTCGTCCTTACGCTCATAAATCAGCGAAAACAGCCAGGGGCCAATCAGCCAAGCGGCGACCGCGCCAAGCGCCCCCACAGCCAGCAGAGCACCTGCCGGTTTAGACATGGCAGCAACAGGGCGGTGACGCTGCTTTAAAAAGGCAGAAATAGCGACGCCCTGAAAAGCCTGCAGGGGAATCATAATGGGTGAGCGCGTCAGCGAAATGGCCAAAATCAAAAAACCCAAAGCAGCTGTCTCAACCGAGGTGGACTGCTCCTCCAAACTCCAATTCAAGAGCGTGGGAAAAGCCACCGTCAGCACCGCGGACGCTGCCGATGACCCCATAGCAAACAGGATATTGCGCGTCAGACGCCCTGCCCCCACATCAGCGCGGGAACCCGCCACCTGGCGCACCTGGGACGAGGCCAGTAGCAAGACTACCCACAGTAAACTTGCAGACACCACCGCAGCTTCAAGGCCAACTAAAGAACCCACCAACACTGCCGCCAGGAGCATCGCTACCAGACGCCAGGCAGCTTCACCGCCACCAAGAATCGCAAAAATATACCACTTCTCACGGCCAGCAGCAGCGCCACTCATCGCAGAATGAGCCGAATACAGCACAGCACCCACCGCAATTAAAGCTACCCCCAGCCCCACATGTGAAGGAATCTGGTCAGGGGCCCATTCCGGTGAGGTCACTGCAGCCCCAAGAGCAATACACGTTCCCAGCAGTAGGGCAACAGGCACAACTCGCGCCCCCTGCTGCCCAGATGCAGCCCCTTGCAAACGCGCAGCCCCCACAGCACGAGTGGTCTCTTGCTGAATACCTGCAATCACACCGAATAAGCCAAACAGCAAGGACCAGAACAAGAGAAACTCCGTGTTCTGTTCAGCGCTCAAACTCCGCTGAGCAATCACGGTTGCTGCAAAAGCAGACACTGCCGCCACCAACGAAGCTAGCAAAATCGCAGTTGACTCCTTGCGGGTAATTCCCCGTTTCTTTTCATCAACACTGACCTGCTCAGGCTGCTCAGCCGGAACCCTATTGCTCATGAGCGCTCTTCTCTATAACTCCCCTGCGGGGAATGTGTGGCTACTAAAAGGCGGCCGGGTGGCACCTGATATCAGGTGCCAGGCCCAGCCGCGTGCGTCTGCGTCCTTGTTTTATTTGACGACGTGAACAGCCAGGTTCTTCACGCCGTTCCACTTCTTGGCCAGAGCTGCCTTGGGCAGCAGGGTGACCGCATGCAGACGGGAAGAAACGTGGGCACGGGCGACCTTAGCAGCCTTCTTCCAGCCCTTGGCCTCCATCTCGGCGGCAATGGTGTAGAAGTAGGTGCGTTCCTCGTCGAAGCGGGTGCCTTCAAGGGCCCGCCAGGAGGAGTCGGACGCCTTGTGGCGGCGGTACATGAAGGCCACGGCCTCGTCGTAGTAGAGGGAGCCGCCGGTCATGGCAACGTCCAGCACCAGGGCCATGTCCTGAACCACGTTCAGGCCCTCACGGAAGCCCAGACCCACGATAGTCTCAGCCCGCCAGCCCAAGGAGGGGAAGTAGAGCCAGTCGCCGCGCAGAATAGAAACGGCCAGATCTTCACCCGACAGCTCAGTGGTGCCATTCGGGCGGTAGTAGGCCTTGGTCTTCTCAACCAGGGTGTTTGACAGCGCGTTGTTCTCGTCGATCACGACGCAACCGGGCTGGAAAATCTTTGCATTGGGGTTAGCCTCAGCAGCGGCGACGAACCACTCAACGTAGTTAGGTAGCATGACGTCGTCAGCGCCCATGACGGTCACCAGGTCGTTCTCAACGAAGGTCAGGGCCTTGGTGTAGTTACCGTTAGCGCCCAGGTTCTTTTCGTTGCGCATGTAGGTAATGCGCTCATCGTTCAGAGACTCAAACCAGCCGGGGATTGAGTCGTCAGGGTAGCCGTCATCGACCACAATGAGACGCCAGTCAGGGTTGGTCTGGCCCAGCACGGAGCGCACGGCCTGCTTCATGAAATCTACGTCGCCGTAGTAGGGGAAGAGAATATCAACGGTCATGGGGTGATTACTCCTGGTTAGAGGGGGTCGATGAGGTTGAATCAGGCCGGTTTATTCCCGGCTTGGAGGAGTTCTTGTGGGTAGGGTTCCCCTGGTCAAGGATGGCCCGTAAAATAGCCACTTCTTCAGCAAGAGCCCGCGTCTCGTCTGCCGACCTAGAGACCTCCAGGGTGAGGTGCAAGCAGATAGCTATCAGCATAATAATGGAAAGAGCAAAGAGCAGGTTCACCGGGGCAACCACTCCGGTGAGAGCAGCTAGTTTCCACAGCAGGGACGGAAACAGCGCCAACACGATGATGGCAGCTGAAATCACAAGCCACAAAACGGCGTACTTCTCTTTCATCTTCTGGTTGCGCACCTGGGCGAACACCAACGCAAAGATGACGATAGAGAGCAGGAGGAAGAAAACATTAGACGACATCGGCGCTCCTTACTCTACCGGCTTGGTTTTTGCGCGGGTCATGGAAATCGCAAACGCGAAAAGGGACCGCACAAGATAGAAGGCTGACTTGAGGGGGCCTGAGGACGGGGTTCCGCCCTGCCGCTCCCGCATCTCAACGGGAACCTGAATAACCCTGCATCCAGAGCGAATCGCCATGACGGTCGCGTCAATGGTGTCGCCCAGGTATTCTGCCGGGTAAAAGTCGCAGTACTGCTGGATGCCCCGGCGGTTAGCCGCCTTAAAACCGCTGGTAACATCGGTGAACTTTTCACCAGAGATTCTCGTGAAAAGGAAAGCTAGTAGCCCCATAGCCCACTTACGGGGGCCGCGAACCTCATAGTTATCAGAGGCAGCAAACCGGGACCCGATAGCGATATCAGCCCGGCTCAACCCCTCAATGAGGGTGGGGATATACTCGGGCAGGTGCTGGCCGTCCGAGTCCATTTGCAGAGCAATGTCATACTCCATGCGGCGGGCATACTTATAACCGGTTCGCATGGCCGCACCGACTCCCATGTTGTAAGGAAGGTCAATGACGAAGGCACCGGCTGCGCGGGCTACCCGGGAGGTGGCGTCAGTAGAACCGTCGTTAATAACGACAAGGTCAGCCCAGGGAGCCTTAAGGTGCAAGTCAGCAATGGTTGCTGAGATTGCTTCCTCTTCGTTGTAGGCGGGCATGATGACGAGGACGCGGCGCCCACCGCTCGGATCGGGCAGGTTGTTCATCGAAACAGTGCTCTCCTGGTCTCTTTCGCTCCCCCACATGGTTGCACTTCAGTCTAGCAGTTAAGTCCTAACTACTACTCTTTAGAGGTTTAGTCACAGGCGGTAATACGGTAGAGGGTAGCGCCCTCGGAGCGGAAAATAACGTCGGCAACGCCCCCATTATCAATAACCTCGGGAATAGCTAGGTATTCCAGGGTTCCGTATTCGTCAGTATGGGTGCCGCTGACGTGCTCATTAACCTCGCGAGTTCCGAAGTAGATGGCGTAGTAGGCATTGTGCTTACGGATGGTCTCACAGACAGCAGGATTGGTGTCGTATTGGGCGAGATCATCGATGAGGATTTCGGTGTCGGCATCCTTGGTGTACCAGGTGTGGTAGCCGGTGACCTTCCGCCCGGAGAAGGCGTAAGCGAGGGAGGCACCAGTCCAGGGGTTGGTGATAATGGTTGCGTCCTCGGGGACGTAGTCTGCAACTGCGTTGAGGACGGCGTACTCGTCAGGGGTCAGCAGGGGCGAGAGGAGGTCAGGGCTGTAGACCTTGGAGGTGTACTCAATGAAGTTCTGTAAGCGCACATTCTGCTGGGTTGACCAGGTCACCAGTCCTAGGACTAGGGCAGTGGTAAGGGCTAGCGCGGTGAGTTCGGTGCGCTTCATCGGCAAGGTAGCCAGGGCCCTTTGCAGGTATGTAGCGAGGTAATCGACGCCCAGGACGGCCAGGGGGAAGGCAACGACGGGCAGCAGGGCGGCGACGCGGTAGGGGTCGTGGTACCAGACACCCAGGAGCCAATCGCGACCGTCGTCCCATTCCATGGAGCGACCAGCGACGTACAGATGTACTCCCAGGCCCCACATGAGGGGGAGCCACAGGAGGTTGCGGCGGGCACTGAGGACAGAGTAGACACCGATAATCGCGAGGATTGAGATGATCCAGAGGTTACCGGCCCCGATGGTGTTGTTGAGCAGGGCTTCGCCCAGGCCGGTGGTGTCAGCCTGGTAGGGCTCCCAGCCGCCGGCATCCTTGGGCGGACGCACAAGGCCCCAGAGGAAGACAATCAGCCAGATAAGAGCGGCGCTACCAGCTAACTGAACGACCAGCAGGGCAGGGCGAATCTCCCGGCGAGCGCCGCGGAGTAGCTGCCGGCCGATGATGAAGGCCACCATGGGAACGATAAAGGCCAGGGCCGACATAATGACGTTGGGGTGGGCCAGGGCCAGGGCCAGACTTACGAGAACACCCAGGACCAGGGCCGGTGCAAGGGCAATACGGCGCTTATCACCCAGATGAAAAATCTGAACGACCAGGCCCAGTAACAGCGGCATGAGGGCGATACCCAGGCTGTTGGGGTAAAGCACCCCGAAGTACACCAGTAGGACGGGGAAGGAGACATAAGCAGCCACCACGGCCCCGGTTGCCAGCAGGGCAGAGCGGCCCAGAGTAAAGGACTGACGAACAAAATAGACTGCACTGAGTGGCCACAGGATTGCTCCCACCACTAGGCTCATGGTGTTTGCGGTGACGGGAATCGTCGTACCGGATAGGTCAAAAACCAGGGAGGCAATCCCGTGCCAAGCAGCCGGGTAGAAGGCTGCTGGGCCACCACCGGAAGTCATTGTGCCGATATTCAAGGAAGACGCATTTGCTGTATCAATGATGTAACGCAAGGCGTTGAGGTGAAATACAGCATCGTAGGTCTGTGATACCCAGTGGGGGTTGCCCATAGCTACCGCTAGGTTGCGGCCCAGAATCATGGCACCCACAGCAAAGGCAGCCCAGGCCCACGCTTGGTCAGCGCTCCACCAGCGGGCAGGACGCAGTTCCCCAGCTTTCGTGCCCCCCTCAAGGGAAGCAGGGCGGAGGCGTCCTGCTAGGGCAAACCCACCTGCAACAACAGCTGCGATTAATAGGGCAAAAACTAAGGGAACCCACACCGACCAGCCCATGCCCAGCATGGGGGCAAGAATGGCGCTTACCGCAATAGCAGCGACCGATAGGGCTGGCGCAAGAGCTATCGCGTCAAAGCCCCTCTGGCGAGCTGCAAGAGCAATCGGCAGACCGGGCACAAAGAACAGGGCAAGTGCCACCACAAAAGGCACGATAGCGGGGGTCCACCATTCCACAGCGGGTTTGCTCCGTTCTTTGGGGTATTCAGGATAAGAGCCCTGCGGTAGTCATCTAGAATGCGAGGCTCTCGAACCCTCCATTCTACCGGAAACCCGCAGAAGCTCCCCATCTCGCGGTGAGCGGTAGGGGTCACCAAACATGGGAAAGAATGAACCATTCATGCACCCTCACCCCAGGCGGTGACACTGACCGCCCAAACCGGGGCGGGGTCGTCCTTTTAGACTAGAAATAAATGGTGCAGGTCACAGGCCTGCTGGACTTTCTCTACCTTCACAAGGAGTCAATGATGACCTATACAGTTGGTAATTACATTCTCGATCGCCTGGCTGAGCTGGGCGTTGACAGGGTCTTCGGTGTTCCCGGGGACTTCAATCTCTTTTTCCTCGACGACGTCTTGGCCCACGAGAAGCTGGATTGGGTGGGCAACGCCAATGAGCTCAATGCCGGCTATGCGGCGGACGGCTACGCCCGCGTCAAGGGTCTGGGCGCCCTGGTGACCACCTACGGCGTCGGTGAGCTCTCGGCCATTAACGCAACAGCCGGATCCTATGCCGAAAACGTACCTGTTATTCACATCGTAGGTGCCCCCTCCCTGGCAGCCCAGAATTCCCACCTGCGCATGCACCACACCCTGGGCGATGGCGACTTCAAGCACTTCATGCGTATGGCCTCTGAGGTCTCTATCGCCGCCGCAGCAATCCACCCGGCGACCGCCGCGTCCGACATTGACCGCGTTATCCGCACTGCCGTCGTCCACCGTAAGCCCGGCTACCTCATGCTGCCGGTCGATGTGTCCACCATGCCCACCCAGCCCCCGGCCCGCCCCCTGGACGTCAACCGCCATGTTTCTTCCCCCGATATTGAGGCTGTCTTTAAGGACGCTGCCACCGAGTTTATGCGGGGCAAGAAGGTAACGGTGCTGGCCGATATCATGGCTGAGCGCCTGGGCGCGGTTGATGAGGTGCGGGCCCTGGTGACCGAAACCAAGTTCCCCTTCGCTTCCCTCATGTGGGGCAAGGCTGTGCTGGATGAAACCGAGCCTAATTTCGCGGGTATCTATGTGGGTGGCCTCTCCGCTGAGCCTACCCGTAAGGTCGTGGAAGAAGCTGAGGTTCTGCTCTGCGTCGGTGTCGAATTTACAGATACCACTACCGGCATATACTCACATCAGATTGACTTTGGCCGGGTTATTAATGTGGCTGCAGAGAGCACCAGCATTGCCGGCCGCCACTACGCCCCGCTGACCATGGCCCGGGCCCTGGATATCCTCAAGGAGGTGGCCCTCGATCTGAAACTTGAGGGCACCACCTTTGAGGCCCCCGCTGATGAAGAGCCCCTGCCTAAGATCACCAACAAAGCCCTCACCCAGGACACCCTGTGGAAGGTACTCTCCTCCAACCTGGATGAGAAGAACACCGTGGTGGTCGATATGGGCACCTCCTTCTTCGGCATGGCAACCCGCAAGTTCCCCCGCGACTCTCGCTTTATCGGCATGCCCCTGTGGGGTTCGATTGGCTACTCTATTCCGGCCCTGCTGGGGGCCGCGATGGCCGATACCGAGTCACGCGGCGTCCTCATGGTGGGCGACGGCTCAGCCCAGCTGACCATCCAGGAGCTCGGCACCATCATCCGGGAGAAGGTCAACCCCGTGATCTTCCTGATTAACAATGACGGCTACACCATTGAGCGGTCGATCCACGGTGTTGAGGCCGAGTACAACGACATCACCGCCTACGACTGGTCTAAGATCCCGGCGGCCTTTGGCGGCACCAAGGAGAACACCGTCGTCCTGCGGGCCAAGACGGTAAGCCAGTTCAACAAGGCCTGCCAGGTAGCCAAGGAGAACCGCGACAAGCTGGTGTTCATTGAGGTAGTCACCGCCCCCATGGATATGCCTGAGCTGCTGGAGAAGTTCGGCGCCCAGGCAGCCCAGCTGAACAAGAAGAAGTAACCCTTACCCTGGTGGAAGAACCCGCTCCGTGGAGCGGGTTCTTCCCTTGAAGGACGGGGGCGCCCCGCTTTTTGTTACGTCTTTGGGCGTAACAGAGTCATAGTTCTACTCATAGGGGCAATATGTGAGATGGCGCTAGGGTTTCGGCCGGTGGGGGTTCTAGGCTAAAGACCAAGCGCAGATGCGCTGTCATCCCCAAGCAGCCGCACAAAGGAAACCAAAACATGACCACCCAGATCGATATCTCCGAGAAAACCGCTACCGAGCTATTCTGCGAGGCCTTCGGTGCCCAGGCAGCGGGCGTCGCCATTATTACCGCAGAAGGTTCCGATGGGCTACCGGGTGGCCTGACCATTTCTTCTCTCTCATCGGTTTCCGCTGAGCCCCCCATTGTCTCCTTCTCTTTCAAGGACCGCACCGGCTCTGCCGCCCGCATTATTGACGCTGATTCCTTCTTGATTCACCTCATTGGGGCTGACAACGTTGAGATTGCCAAGCTCTTTGCGGTCAGCAAGGCCGATAAGTTCGGTGATACCTCCACCTGGGATCGCCTTCCCACCGGTGAGCCCCTGCTGCACGGCATTAGCCGCGTCCTGCGCGTCAAGCCTGTTGGCACCCTGAACGCTGGCCCGGCCGTCGTCTTCACCGCTGAGGTTACCGACTTTATCCGCCACGACGCTAACGCCACCCCCACCGTTTACCACGCCCGTCGTTTCCACGGCCTGGGTGACCACTCAGCCCTGTAATACTTCAGAAGAATATGCCCACCACATCTCTATATGACGTGGTGGGCATATTTTTGTGTGGGCATTTATGCCCTGAGGGCACCCAACCTCCGCCCCGCGAGTAAGCTAAAGAATAAGAGTTTATGCCCCGCCGTCCGAAAGGTGATTCCTGTGAGCACCCCTGCCTCCCTCCCCTGGATTGAAAAGCTCATCGCTGCCCAATCCATCAGCCAGACCAGCAACAAGCCCGTCATTGACCTTCTCGCCGCCGAGTTCACCCGGTGCGGAATTACCCCGCTCTATACCTATAGCGAGGACGGCTCCCGCGCCAATCTTTTTGCCACCATCCCGGCTGCTGACGGCACGACGGACGGCGGCGTCGTCCTTTCAGGGCACACTGACGTGGTGCCGGTTGAGGGCCAGGCCTGGACTGTCACCGACCCTTTCACCCCCCTGGTGAAGGACGGCAAGCTCTACGGGCGCGGGGCCTCGGATATGAAGTCATTTATTGGCTCAGCCATGTGGCTTCTGCCCCGCATGGTGGATGCGAAGCTGGCCCGCCCCATCCATTTCGCCTGGTCATACGATGAAGAAATTGGGTGTGTAGGTGCGCCCGCCATGGTCAAAGATTTCAAGGCCCGCGGTATCAATCCCGACTTTGCGGTCATTGGTGAGCCGTCTATGATGCAGGTGATTTCTGCCCATAAGGGGGCCCACCGGGGCCGGGTGACTTTCACGGGTATTGCCAAGCACGCCTCTTTGGGCCCACACGGGGTCAATGCCCTGGTGCCTGCGGCGGAGTTTATTACTTTCTTTGAGAATCTTGCTGGGCACTGGCGTGAGAACGGCCCCTTTGATGAGGGTTTTGTTGTTGCCCATTCCACTGGCGGGGTGAATTTTGCCCGCGGTGGTATTCAGTACAACATTGTGGGTGAGCATGTGGTTCTGGAGTATGACTTCCGCACGGTTCCGCAGATGACCACCGACGAGGTCGTTGCCCAGATTGAGGCCAAGATTGCCGATGATCTTCTTCCTGCCCTGAAGGCGCGGGCGGCTGACGCCGAAGCCCTGACTGGTGCTACCCCCGGCGAGTTTGTGGACGCGGTGGGGATTGAGCATGAGCTGCTGGCGGCCGTCCCTGCCCTGGGTACGGCTGATGATGCTGCGATTATTGGCCTGGCCAATACCTGGGCAGGCCGCCCCGGTTCCACCGAAGCCCAGAAGGTGACCTACGGTACTGAGGCTGGCCAGTTTGCCCTCTACGGTGACTTGCAGGCGGTGGTGTGCGGCCCCGGTGATATCGCCCAGGCCCATACCCCCAATGAGTGGATTGAGCTGAGTCAGATTGAGGCTTGCGACCGCTTTATGGAAGAGGTCCTCATCTGGGCTTCCACTAAATAGGCGCCTAGCGGGCAAGGGCTGGTTTTCCAGGTCTTGCCCTTACCTGCCGGGTGTGGGGGTGGTGCTGGGGGCTAGCCAGACTGAGGGCAGGGGCCTAAACTGGCCTCATGAGTGTTCCACATCACTTTTTACCCTACCCTCTTGAGCCCGACCGTCCTCCCCTGCTGGCCGGTAGTCTGACGGTTCCCGTCAGCCTTGAGCGGGCGGGTGAGCCGTCCCTCCTGGTCTATCTTCAGGGAGAGGTTGAGCAGCACCCCCAGCCGCCCGGCCGGGGAAAGATTACCGTCACCTACCGACCCGACACCGTGGCGGGGGTGCAGATAAGAGCCCTCTATCGCGCCGGGCGCGGAGAGCATGCGGACGCAGGCACCTGGCAGATCACCGCCTCGTCGGCTCCCCTACTCGGTGGGGAGGGGATCCCCGTCCTCATCGAAACCAGCCCGGGCACCTTTCAGCCTGCCATTACGGGTGACGAACTCACCGAGGAGCTGGAGCTCCTCACTGGCTTTTGCCGGGGCGTCCGTGCCCTGATTGACCGGGAACTGGGCAACCAACCCTACCCGGCGACCTGGCCCCGGCTCACCCCCGGGGTGGTGGCCCGGTGTAGCAACCTGGAATATCTCACCAGGGCGACGCAGGCCTTCTCTGATACCGACCTCACTCTTGTCTTACCGCCGACCCCGCTCCGCTGGTGGGGTTATCTCCCTGCCCACGTCACCCTGGAAAATATACAAGGGCTAGCGGCCCGAGCGAGCCGAGTCTACCCCGATGAGGTAGGGCACGGTGGATACACCCACGGCTGGCCCTTCACTGAGCCCTTTCAGCCGACGACTACCCGCAGGCTGCGCGATACGTCCAGCACCTGCTGGGTGGTAGAGCTCCAGTGGCTCAACCCCTTGACCCTGTACGTCCTGGCTGACGGCGGCTGGGATTTAATGTACGGCCCCCTACGGCCTGGCCTGGGCCTCAATCTCCCCTTTACCCGGGGCAAGTACGAGGTGGCGGACGTCCGCGCCGCCTCCGCCCTAGAACCCCTGGTGCGGGCGATCCACCGGGATCTCTACGAGGAACCCGGCCTGCCGCCGGTAGCGCAGTGGCGTATCGGGCCAGATTCTCAGGCAGTACATCTGGCCCTTGCCAATGATTGGGGCGAGTTCTTCCCCCTCTGGTACGCAGACGGGAAGGGTCTGGCCAAGGATCTTGAGCTGGCCCCGGCCACCCGGCAGCTGCTGGGCAATTGGGCCAGTCTCTGGGAAGACCTGGAAATGGACCCGGAAGACCCCACCAACCCTAAAACCCGAGCCTGGCGGCAGCTGGGGGAGAGACTGCGCGATACCCTCACCAGCGAATTGGGTGTGGGCTACACCGTCAAGCTCCACCTGGTAAGCCGTAGCCAGCCCTGGAGCGACTTGCAAGACCGCGCCTAGAGCCGGGCGGTGCAAACTTTTTGGGCTGGGTGCAGAGAAAACCCTGCACCCAGCCCACAAAATCTGCGCAGCACCGGGTGGGGGCTACTCCCAGAAGGCCCGCTTCTGCACGACCGGCAGCTGACCGGTGGGCACGTAGGTGGCGGCAGCGGACGCGGCGGTTGCCGCCGTATCCTCGCTCTGGGGCAGGACCTCAGCTGACTTGGAGCGGTACATGTGCTTGTTAGCCCAGAGGCCAAACCCGAGTACAGCCAGAGCCAGTACAGCACCGACTACCTGGAAGAGTGAGAACTGGCCGTCGTAGTAGAGCTTGAAGAAGGATCCACCCATCAGGCCACCTGCGATAGGGGCGCAGACCGGCACCCAGGCGTAGTACCAGCGGGAGCTTCCCTTACCGTGAATGGGTAGCAGGGCGTGCATGAGGCGGGGGCCAAAGTCGCGGGCGGGGTTAAGGGCAAAGCCGGTCTGGCCACCCAGGCCAATCACGAGCACGGTGACCAAGAAACCAAAGGCCAGGGGCTTGAGCACGTGATTCAGGTTGAGCGCCAGCTCTGAACCCTCAAGGACGGGGGTGAAGTTCACGCCCACATAGAGGGCTGAGAAGACCAGCAGGAAGGTGCCGATGATTTCGGAGAGGGCGTTGGTGAAGTAGTTGTGAATGGCGGGCACGGTGGCGAAGACGCCGAGCTTGATTTTGCGGTCTGCGGTGGCCTTCCAGTGGGGCAGGTAGTTGAGGAAGACGAAGCCCGCGCCCACCATGGCGCCAGCGACCTGGGCAAGAATGTAGCCGGGTACCATGGCCCAGTCGAACTCCCCGTAGGCGGCCAGGCCGATAGAGACGGCGGGGTTGAGGTGGCCGCCGGAGTAGGCGTGGGAGGCGTAGACGCCGAAGGTGACGGCAAAGCCCCAGCCGAAGGCGATAGTAAAGAAGTTGTCGCCGTGGCCCTTGGAGCGGCGTAGTTCGACGGTGGCAATGACGCCGCAGCCGATGGTCACCATAATCATGGTGCCCAGGAATTCGGCCAGGTAGGGGCTGATGGTATTCACGGGTGTCTCCAGCGGGTTCGGGCTTAGCGGGGAGCACCCCTGAGCCAATTTTTGCTTTACTTGGCTTTAAGTGTGAACGAGTGGGTTTCTTCCGACAAGGCTTAGGGGTAAAAGTTCTCTTACTCTTAAGCCATTTTTAGCCCCCTCCCCCGCCGTCTGTGACCAAGCCCGCAACCGGGGAACTCACATAGCAAGACAGGGCCGGGGTGGGGCGTCCCCACCTACCCTGCCGATGCCCCCAACTTCCCCAGAGGCGGCCACCGGCACGAGCCGAAGGTCAGGCCCCCAGGGTCAGGCCCGCAGCAGCGGCCAGGCTGGTGGCCAGCAGTTGGCCCAGGGTTAGGACGAGCACCTCCCGGCAACCGGGGGCCTGGGCGGCTTCGAGCAGGGCGGTGGAAAAGGTGGTGTAGCCTCCCAGGAATCCTACTCCGATAACTAGGGTGAGATTTTCTGTAATTACAAAACTTTCCGCAGGGGGAATAGGCCCTGCAAGCCACCCCGTCAGCATCCCCAAAAGGAAGGATCCGGTCAGGTTGAGAAAAAATGTCCCTAGAGGCATAGACCCATGCCACAGGGATTTAATGAAGGAATCAATGAGATACCGGGCAACAGCCCCGGCACCCCCGGCCACAAAAACAAGCAGATAGATCATAGGGCCCCTCGACCCGCCCACAACCGACCCAGTCTCAGGCCAGCCCCAGCCAACAGATAGCCGCCCACCAGCGATACCCCGCCGTACAGCAGGGCTGAGGCCCACCGTCCGTCCTGGCCCAGCTGAACCAGCCCCAAGGCCAGGGTGGAATAGGTGGTAAAGCCACCCAAGAAGCCAGTACCAAGCAGGAGCCGAACCGCCCCCTGCCTAGACGTTGCCTCCCGCTGGGCCAAGTAGCCGGTCAGACAGCCCAGGGCCAGGGCCCCCAGCAGATTGATAGCCAGCACGGGCACAGGAAAGAAGGGGGAGGGCCAGGCTTGCAGCAGGAGGGCCCGGGCCAGGGCGCCAGCACCTCCACCCATAAAGACAAGCCACACATCAGGGAATCTCAGGGTCACAGCCCCAGGCTACCACCGGCCCCCAGAAGCACCTAGCCCACAGAAAGAGGCCCTAGCCAGCCTGGCTTAGAAGACCTGGGTCAGGGCAGCGCCGGCCACGCTGGTGAGGGTCAGGGCCAGGTAAAAGGCCAGCGGCGTGACAATGTCGGGGGTTCCGGGAGCTACGGGAAGTTCTTGGGTTTCAGTCATACGTCCAGTGTGCCTACCCCCTCTATACCCCGGGTTAACCCAGCCTAAGAAGCAGCTGTGAGCAGGGGGAGGCGCACCGTAAACTCGGTGCGACCCGGGCGGGAAACAACCCCGATACTCCCCCCGTGGGCTTCAACAATAGCCTTAGCGATGGGGAGCCCCAAGCCGGTCGTGCCATCCGAGCCGGAGCGGGCCGCGTCCGCCCGGGTGAAGCGGTCAAAAATTTTCTCCTTGAACCCTGGATCAATACCGGGGCCGTTATCACTCACCGTCACCAGGGCCTCTTTCCCGTTGGCCGCCAGGGCCAGGGAGGCTGTGACCGTCGTGCCCTCATCGGTGTGCTTGCGGGCGTTTGAGAGCAGGTTGAGGATCACCTGCTGGATTTGGCTCCGGTCCCCGCGCACCTCAACAATGTCATCAGGCAGGTCTAGCTGCCAGATGTGACTGGGGGCAGCAGCCTGGAGGTCCATCACGTTTTCAACCAGCAGCTCGGTCAAATCAACGTCGGTCATTTCAGGTTCCCGGCCTTCGTCAAGGCGGGCCAGCAGCAGAAGGTCACCCACCAGACGGGACATACGCTCGGTCTGCGAAGCTACCCGGTCTAGGGAGGTTTTTCCCTGGTCAGAGAGGGTTTCAGTCCAGCGAATCATATCCGTATAGCCCTTAATGGAGGCCAGCGGGGTGCGCAGCTCATGGGAGGCATCTGCCACAAACACCCGCATTTGCTCCTCGGTGCGGGTGCGGGCTTCGAGGGCGGATTGGACGTTGTCAAGCAGCTGATTCAGGGCATATCCAACATCCCCGACTTCGTCCCCCGGGCGGGAATCTGCGGGTCGGACGCGGCTGGCTTCAGGCAGGCTTTCCAGGGCCAGGTCCATGGTTGCAACCCCGGAGGCAACAGCGGATACACGTTCCAGGGGCTGCATGGTCCGGCGGATAATCCATGACCCAAGAACCCCGGCCAGGACCATGACGGCAAGGGAACCGGCTACGGTCACAGCGACCAGCACTGCCAGGGTTCGGTGGGTTTCACTCAAAGGGACGCCGGTGATCACGACGCCCTCGCTCATTGGGTTGTCCTGGACAACCACCAGGTAATCGCCCACCTCTAGGTCTACCTCAACGGTTCCGTCGGAGGTAGAGAGCGCCAGCAGAGTGTCCCGGTCAGCCTGGCTGAGCTCCTGGACGGCGCCTACAGAGTCCAGCAGGCCGGAGACGACGGTTTCCCCGTTGGTGGTGCAGACTCCCAGGGTTCCGGGGCCTTGGCCGGGGGCGTCGAGCATGGTGCGTCCGTCCCACAGCTGACAGCCGTTTGCTTCCATGGCGGCTTCGTGGTCTCGCGGTTTGAACATCACAGCGCGGTGGGCTGTCTCATCGAGCTGCTCGTAGGCCCGGCCCATGAGGGAATTGGAGAGGACCCAGTAGCTTGAGATACCAATAATGAGGCAGGCTACGCCCAGCATGGAGACGAGGATGGCAATGAGCTTGGTGCGGAGGCGCGGCCGACTGGCGTGGAAGGTTTTCACTGATGCTTACTGGCCTGCAGGTTTGATAACGTAACCGGCTCCGCGCACGGTGTGAATCATGGGCTCCCGGCCCGCATCAATTTTTTTACGTAGGTAGGAGATGTAGAGCTCTACAATGTTGGCCTGGCCACCGAAGTCGTAGTTCCAGACGTTATCGAGAATCTGAGATTTTGAGACAACGCGCTTAGCGTTTTCCATGAGGTAGCGCAGCAACTCGAACTGGGTGGCAGTCAGCTGGATGTCTTCGCCGCCGCGGGTGACTTCGCGGGTGTCCTGGTTGAGTACCAGGTCGCCGACTACGAGTTCAGCGTCGTTGGCTGCAGCGACACCGGAACGCTGCACCAGGCGGTGCAGGCGGATGATGACCTCTTCCATGGAGAAGGGCTTGGTGACGTAGTCGTCAGCCCCGGCTGCCAGGCCTACAATACGGTCGTCGACGGAGTCCTTGGCGGTGAGGAAGAGGCAGGGAACTTCGGGGTAGAGCTTGCGGATGCGGGTGAGCAGCTCAACGCCGTCAAAGCCGGGCATCATGATGTCTAGAACGAGGACGTCCGGGCGCCAGTCCCGGGCAATAGCCAGGGCGGAGGGGCCGTCCCCGGCTGATTTGACCTCCCAGCCAATCATTTTGAGGGCTACGCTGACGAGCTCTTCGAGCATGCGTTCATCGTCGACGACGAGGGCGCGGATGGGCGATCCGTCGGGGTGTTCGAGGGTCGGGAGGTTTTTGGCGATATCGGTTGCTGTGCTGCTCATACTTCTAAGAGTAGCTAATTGGGGTTCTTTCGGTGGCTTAGAAAGGCCTTGCTCTTGAAGTGCTCAGCAAGAACTTGTTTGATTCTCAGCTGGTTCATAGGGAGGGGGAACCCTGCGGGTTGCCACCTGATCTTTTGTATGGCTCCCACCTGGTCATATTCGCTTTATGACTGGCCGCCGTAACGCTTAAGACCAACAAGTTTATTTCTAGCCTGGTATGGGGTAAAGTTTTGCAGAGGCTGTCAATTGTTTATTTTTGAAGAAACTTTATGACGGGTTGCCTAGAGGCCTTCTAAATTTGAGTTGAATGAACCACCTCGCAACTCGTGGGACGGGCTCGCGTTGATGGTTGTGGTTCCCCTCAGCGCGAGCCTCTACATATGAAAGGGTCTTGCGTCGCTTTATGCGGCGCAAGACCCTTTTTTCTATCCTCTTTCGCCAGTTAGCGGGTGCGAGGGCGGCGGAAGACCACATCTAGGGCCAGGCCCAGGGCAGCTGCGATGAGGGTCGGCAGGCACCAGCCCAGGTCGTTAGCGTGTCCCGGCGCCCAACTTATCAGCGGGGAAATCACATTGGTCCCTACACCGTGAGAGCTCAGGGTCATCAGCAGTGCCCAGACCACTGCAACCCAGAGAGCCAGCCGGTGGGTCAGGCGCAGCCAGGGGGCCCGCAGGGCAGCCTCAATAAGGGTGAGGACGACCAGGGTAATGGCGGGCGGGTACAGGGTGGTAATGATGGGAATGGCAAAGCTCATCAGTCCTTCCAGGCCAAAGGAGGCCAGGACGAAGGCGAGGAGGGTGAAGATGATGGCCCAGGTCCGGTAGGAGATTGCCGGGATGAGTTCGGCAAAGAAGGAGCTGGTGGCCCCGATGAGTCCCACCGCGGTAGTTAGGCAGGCTAATAAGACGATCAGGCCGAACATCACAGCCCCTGCCCTACCCATGGTGAGGGAGGCCGCCTCGGTGAGGAGGGCGGCGCCGTCCTTGTACCCCTGCCCGTTCTCAAGGTGGGAGCCGATGTAGGCCAGGCCCAGGTAGACCGCCCCCAGCAGGAGACCGGCAATAACGCCAGAAGCTGCAACACCGCGCAGGAGTTCACCGCGGCCGGTTATTCCGCGGGACTGCAGGGAGGCAATCACGATAATGCCAAAGGCCAGGCCAGCCAGGGAGTCCATGGTCAGGTAGCCCTGCACGAAGCCGGTGGCAAAGGCACCGGTGGCGTAGTCTTCGACGGGGGCAGCTGCCGGGGTGCGGAGGGTGAAGTAGCTGACGGCTATCAGGGCTGCTAGCAGGAGGACGAGGGCCGGGGTCAGGTACTTGCCCAGGGTCTCGACGATGCCGGTGGGGTTCATGGCCAGCGCGAAGGAGAGACCAAAGAAGAGGGCGGCAAAGATGATAAGCGGTAGGGGGCCGGCTTCTATTCCGAAGCTGTCCAGGTAGGGTTCAACCGCCATGGCGTAGCTGACGGAGCCGGTGCGGGGCAGGGCGTAGAGGGCGCCAATGGAGAGGTAGACCAGGGGCGGGAAGAGTAAGACAAAAAGGGGGCCGCCGCGGCTTGCGAGCGCGGTGAGGTCGCGACCGGTAACAGCCAGGGCGATGACGGCCAGAATGGGCATGAGGACGCCGGTGGCCAGGAATCCTGCGATGGCGGGGCCGGTGTTGGTTCCGGCCTCGGCGCCGAGCATTGCGGGGAAGATGAGGTTGCCTGCGCCGAAGAACATGGAGAACAGCATGAGGGCTGTCATGATGACGGTGGTGAGCGGTGTGGGGTGGGCGGTGGGTGTTTTCATCGTTCCTGCTTCGTATTCAGACTGAAGAGTTTAGTTTACTCCCGTTGGCTAAAACCGAACGAGGGGCGGTTAAGAGCTGGGGGGGATCCTGCTCGGTAAACTGGTAAGGATATCTGCCGGTTGCATACCCGTTTCAGGAAGGGGGTCATGTTGCGCATTTCACGCATTTACAACAACAATGTGGCACTGGCCCGCTCGTATTCGGGTGAGGAAATGGTGGTCATTGGGCGCGGCCTGGCCTTTGGGAAGCGCAAGGGTGACATGCTCGATCCCACCCTCATTGAGCAGACTTTTGTGCCTGAGCAGGGTGCGTCTGATGAGAACCTGGCGTGGTCGCTGGCGAAAATTCCGTCCGATATTCTGGCTGTTGCCACCGAGCTTGAGGCTTTGGTGAAGGCCGAGGGGATTACTGTTGCCCATTCTTTTGTGGTGCCGGTGGCAGATCACGTGAATTTCGCGGTGGAGCGGGCTCGTAACTCTTTGGAGGTTGATTACCCGCTGGCTTTGGAGGTGCGTCAGCTCTACCCGCAGGAGGTCCGTTTTGGTGAGCGGGCCCTGCAGTTGATTCGCGAGCGCTTAGGTGTTGACCTGCCTGAGATTGAGGCTATTCCCCTGGCCATGCACCTGGTGAATTCCCAGTTTGAATCAACGGGCATGGCGGGCACCTACCGGATGACCGAGATTTTTGCTGAAATTTTTGAGGTGATTGGGGCTGGTTTCGGTGGGCCGATGGATCGGTCACTCATGAGCGCAGCCCGTTTTGTGACCCATTTGCGGTATTTGTTTGTGCGGGCGAGCGCTGCCCAGGTTGCAGACCCGGGCACGGGCGTCCCCCTTTTGCTTGAAAGCATGAAGGACGCCCACCCCAAGGCTTTTGCGGTGGCGGTGAAGGTGAAGCTGGTGCTTGAGAATCATTTGGGGCAGGCGCTGACGGATGACGAGTTGACCTATTTGACGATTCATATTGCCCGCCTGGCCCGAGACCAGTACGGGACCTCATAGCGCCTTAATAAAAAGCACCCTAATTTTTTCTCCCCTCCCCCGGGTTAATCCCTAGGGGCAAGAGAGAAAGAATAGGGTGGTCAGCACTGGCCAGCTTAGAGTTCGCTAGTCTCTTCGCCATCGCGGGCGTACAGGGCTATCCCTTCTAGGGGCAGGGATCCTGCGCGGTAGCGGACGGCGTCCGCCCCGGCTCCCATTGCACGGACGACGGTGGCAGCAAAAGCCTTGACGGAGCCGGCAGATTCAATGGCGGGCACATTGTCGCCGCTGGTTGAGATTTCGCCGCCGACCTCGATGGAGTCGAGCTCGCCGCCCTCCTTGATAGATAGGGCGATGGCTTGCAGGGTGACTTGGACGCCACGCACCAGGCTCATACCTTCGCCGCCGACGGTGGTGAGGTTGCGCTTGACGGTCAATGACGGCAGGGGCTTGGAGACCTGAATACCGATGGATCCGTCACCGGTGGTGGCGATGGAGTCGAAGATAGCCTCCTTGAGGTAGCCGTCGTAGAGGTTGAAGCCGCGAGCACCCTTGCCGGTGGTAAGGATGGGCTGGCGGATATCGAGGGTATCAATACCACCAAAGTTGACGAAGCCGATGCCGGAGGGCCCGTGGGAGGTGACGCGCCCTTCGGAAATCCATTCGGTGGCAACACCCCAGTTATCGAGCACCATGTCGTTTTGGCCGTAGGTAGTGGTGGAGCCGAGGTTGATTACCTTGTCGGCAACTCCGCCGTAGATGAGGAAGACGCCGCCAGAGATGAGGTCGGGGGTGCCGGGGGCGATGCCGCCGTCGGTGTAGATGTCACCAGTGGTCAGCTCTGAGATAACGAGGGTGCCACCTGCCGGGGTGCCGTCCTCCGTCCCCTGACCACCAACGAATACGCCGGAGCCACGGACGGGGGTATCTTCGGTTCCCGCGGAGATGTTCAGCAGTTCTGCGGTGATAACGACCTCCTCGTCCTTTTGCAGGTTCCAGGCTGTGAAGCCGCCCTGGAGGGCATCGACGCCGTAGGCATGGGGGCGTAGGGTGCGCCCGCGCAGGTCAGCGGCGATGACGTGCACACCGTCAGCTTCGAAGCGGCCTGCTCGGTTTGTGCCAGCGGCGGTGAGGAAGACCTGCCCTACCGTGCGTACGTCTTCTAGGCGTAGGGTTCCGAAGTCTTCCACGTCGTCGGAGTTGAAGATGGCGAGTTCTTGAACCGAGGTTGAGATTTTGAGGTGGGAGACGGTGTTGTTGGCGGTGAGCTGCAGCCCCTTGGCGCCGAAAGCCAGCTCGGCGTCGTCGGTGACGCCGCGCAAGGTGACTCCCTCGGGAAGTTTGAGGGAGGGCATACCGGTGATACGGCCAGAGATATTAAGGACGCTGGTGCCGGCCGAGAGGGCGTCGGTGAGTTGCTGGGCGGTTGAGATGGTTTCCATGACTAAACCTTTCAGATAGTTTGTCGATGTCTTTTTCGTCTCTCACCCTACTCTTTTTTGTGAAAAATTGAAACAGAAATAGTTTACAAAGAAAATTATTACACCTTGCCCACCCCACCCCTTATGCCGGTACTCAAAATACTTTACAACGAAAGTATTTTGGGATAGATTAAAAACATCAAAGCGAACCTTCTTCCTCGAAAGGCCACCACCATGCAGTTCGGAATCTTCTCAGTCGGCGACGTCACCATGGACCCCACCACCGGCAAGACCCCCAGCGAACACGAGCGCCAAAAGGCCATCGTTGAAATCGCCAAGAAGGCAGACGAAGTAGGCCTGGACGTCTTTGCCGTCGGCCAGCACCACAACCCGCCCTTTATTGCGTCCTCACCGACCACCACCCTGGCCTACATCGCAGCCCAGACCAAGAACATCCTGCTCTCCACCTCCACCACCCTGATTACCACCACCGACCCCGTTCGTATCGCCGAAGACTACGGCACCTTACAGCACCTGACCGACGGCCGCATGGACCTCATGCTGGGCCGCGGCAACACCGGCCCCGTCTACCCCTGGTTCGGCAAGGACATCCGCCAGGGCGTCAACCTGGCCATCGAAAACTACGCCCTGCTGCGTAAGCTCTGGAGCGAGCAGGTGGTCAACTGGTCCGGCAACTTCCGCACCCCCCTCAACTCCTTCACCGTCACCCCGCAGCCCCTGGACGGCACCGCCCCCTTCGTCTGGCACGGATCGATTCGCACCCCCGAAATCGCCGAGCAGGCCGCCTACTACGGAGACGGCTTCTTCCACAACAACATCTTCTGGAACAAAGAGCATACTCAGCAGATGATCAACCTCTACCGCGAGCGCTACGAACACTACGGCCACGGCAGCGCCGAGCAGGCCATTGTGGGCCTGGGCGGGCAGGTCTTCATGAGCAAGAACTCCCAGGACGCTGTCACCAAGTTCCGCCCCTACTTCGACAATGCTCCCGTCTACGGCGGCGGTCCCTCCCTGGAAGATTTTGCTGACCAGACCCCGCTGACTGTAGGCTCCCCCCAGCAGGTCATTGAGAAGACCCTCTCCTTCCGCGACTACGCTGGCGACTACCAGCGTCAGCTCTTCCTGGTAGACCATGCAGGCCTGCCCCTCAAGGAAGTTCTGAACCAGATCGACATGCTGGGTGAGCAGGTTGTGCCCGTCCTGCGCGAAGAGTTCGCCAAGCTGCGCCCCGCCGGCGTGCCCGAGGCCCCCGTCCACCCCCGCTACGCAGCCCACCTGGCTGAGCAGGGCAAGTAGGGAGGAAGAGTCGTGAGCACCCCGTCAATTGTTGTTGTCACAGCGGGTTTGGGCGAGCCGTCCACCACCGCCCTTCTGGGTGAGAACCTGAGCGAGGCCACCGGGCGCGCCCTGGGTCGAGCCGGAGTTGAGGCGAGCTTCACCCATATCTCCCTGCGCTCTTTAGCCAAGGACATCACCAACCACTACCTCACTGGCTTCCCACTGGGGGCACTGGCTACCGCCCTGGATCAGGTGCGCGATGCTGACGCGATTATCGCAGTCACCCCGGTCTTCAAGGCCAGCTACTCGGGGCTTTTCAAGAGCTTCTGGGATTTAGTGGAGGACGGCTCTTTGGCTGGCAAGCCCGTGCTGATTGCTGCTACCGGCGGCACCGCCCGCCATTCCCTCATGCTGGAGACGGCCATGCGTCCGCTCTTTAGCTACCTCAAGGCAACCGTCGCCCCCTCGGGCGTCTTTGCCGCTACCGACGATTTTGGCTCCGATACCAACCTGGCTCCACGAGTTGCCAAGGCCGCAACCGAGTTCGCCCAGCTGATCCTCTGGACGCTCGGGGCAGCACCTGCCGGGCAGGTGTCCCAGCAGGCGCCCCAGCAGACCCGCGAAAACGGGGCAGACGAGGCCAAGCAGCAGGCGGTTCAGGACGCCAACGCCGGCTCCTTCTTCGGGATCCTTGAGAAAGAGCGGGGCGGGAAGGCACCTGCGCCAGCCTACAAGGCACCGGGCTTAGAGGCTTTGACCGTAACCCCTTTTGAGCAGCTCCTCAAGGCAGCCGGTCAGTAGCCTCCCAGGTGTTCAGGCCGCCCACCGATGAGTGGGCGGCCTGAACACCTACATATTTAAAAATTTGACTATTTTTTAGGGTCAGGGTGGCATATTTCTGACAACATATTAAAATCAAAAGTGCAGGTGGCAGGCAGGTCACCCCGGAAGCCTGTATTAATATTTCACTCATGTACTCCCCTCTAAAAATTTAAGGCGCTACGCTGAATTTGTAGTAGAGATTTCTTCCTGAAAGTCTCCTGAGCCACAGGCCTGCCGCCAGCAGGCCAAGGAGAGGAGGTTCAATGACCGAACCGAAAATAGGCGGACTCACCGCCGACCAGGAAAATCTGTGGAAACGCTTCACCGAGGCCCTTACCTCCCTCAGCAACCACCTCGACCGCCATTTAAAGCGTGAGGTAGATAGCAAGCTGGCAGAGTACCGGCTCTTGGGGGCGATCATAGATTTTCAGGCGGCTCCCGGCTTGCCCCCGGGAAGCCCCATCCGAATGCAAACACTGGCCCGCGCCACCAATGTCTCAGCTTCGCGACTGACCTACCAGGTCAATAGCCTGGAGAAGCTAGGGCTGGTGCAGAAGGTGGATATCCCCACGGATAAGCGTGGGAAGGGCGTCATCATCACTGAGGCAGGGCGTAAGAAATACAAGAAGGCAACCCTTGTGTATACCAGGGAGGTTCATGCTCTCATGTTCGATGGAGCCCCCCAGGAACTAGAGCATGCCCTTGCGGAGTTTACCCGCCGCGTCCGCGCCATCATGGACTAGCCCCAGCACCTACAAGCCGCCCCGGTAGCCTAAGAGCTACCGGGGCGGCTTGTGTTTTGAGCTAGTAGGTGGCCTTTACTTGCCAGCGTCCTTGGCTTCAGGGGCGGGGGAGGTGCTGGCCTTCGGAATGACGCCGACGCGCTGGGCCTTGTAAAGCTGTTCGCGGTTTGCGAGTACCACGAGGGCCATGGCATTGAGGGCCAGGCCGATGATGAAGATGATCCAGCCGATCACCATGAGGGAGGTTCCGCTCAGAATGGCGCCCACGATGAGGGCGGTGACGGAAACCAGGTAGGCCGGGGATAGCAGGAAACGGGTATCCATGGTGAACCTCTCTAGGGTGGTTAGCGGACGCGGGGGACGCCGGACGGACGGGAGCGGAAGATACGGTCTTCATCGGCAGGTTCGTCTGTCTCAGCCTGCAGGACGGGCTGGGCTTCGGTGACGGGCTCGGGTTCGACAGGGTCGGTGGTGACGGTATCTTCTTCCTCGTCATACTCTACCGGGGTAGCCCCGCCGGTGAGGACGACGGGCAGGGGCCCTCCCTTGAGGCGCTGGATCATGACATGGGTAGAGAAGATGTTCAGACCGATACCGGCAACGATGAAGATCCAGCCGATGACGGCGACCCAGAGTGCGTCGATACTCCCCATCAGGACGGTGCCGAAGATGATTGCTGCAAGGGAGGTAAGGTAGGCCGGGGAAAGGTCTGAGGTATTCATTGATCCTGATTCTCTGGGTCCACTCATGCGATAAATTCCATGAATGGAATATTTTGGGAGGGCGTCTTGCCTATTCTGCCAGATAACAAAGGCCTCATCACATATAAGCCTCTAGCGGTATAAGCACTTACCCATGGTAGGTGATTATCCTCGGAATTTCTTGAGCGCCACCTTACCAACACCCGGAACCGTCTCACATCACGCCTTGGGCCCCCGCTGGTCTCGGCTAATGATTGGAATCTGACGGGTTGCTACCCGCTGTGTTTCTTCGTCAATTTCTTTCTGGGCCGAAATGATACGCATTTCGGTGGTCTTGAAAAGCTGCTCTGCCTTCTCGCGATCCAACTTGTGCTCGCCGTTGATGAAGGACTTAGGCAGTGACATGGTGAGGGCCCCGGGGCCCTGGTCCAGAGCGTCCTGGGCCTGCACCTGCACGTCAATCTGGTAGAGCACGTTGCTCACCACCTCATAGTCGTACTTGTTGCGCACATCGAGCACCGCAGCCTGGGCGGCCAGCACCGATTTCTGCCGCACCAGGTTCATGAACTCGCGCTGCCGCTGGCGTTCAGCCCAACGCTCCTGGAAGTCACCGGCCTTCTGCCCCTCCTCGATACGGTCCATCATGCTGGTGACCACATGCTTGAGCTGGTCGAAGGACTGCAAATCCCCGCTGTCGGCAACGGTTTGATACATAGATTTCCACATAGCCCTCTGGGCGATCTGCAAGAGTTCCTCTTCTTCGTGGTCGTCCTTTTCGGCGGTGGCACTTACGCCCAGCACCCGCACCAGCCAGGGCAGGGTCAGGCCGGGGAAGACCATGGTGAAGAAGAGGACGGTCAGTACGATGAAGACAGCTTCGGTACGCATCCCATCGGCTAGTTCGGGCAGGCTCAGAGCGAGCGCTAGGGTCACTAGACCGCGCATACCGGCCCAGGTCATCACCAGCACCTCAGCAAAAGAGCGCGGAGTTGTGCGGCGGGAGCCCCGCCAGCGGCCCCAGAGCCACATGCCGGTGAGCCAGGCCAGACGGGTTCCGATAGCGACGGCTGAGATGAGCACGCCGTGCCAGAGCATGGTCAGGACGTTCTGGTCTGCTGCATACAGTAGCTCACCGGCCTGTAGGCCTATGAGGCCGAAGGCTAGGCCGGTCACCAGCATTTCAAGCACGTTCCAGAAGGCAGTGTTGGCTAGGCGTTCTTCGGCGGTGAGGTCGGCGCTGTAGCTGGCCATCTGAATGGCGGCAATGACTACGGCCACAACCCCGGAGGCGTGTAGTTCTTCAGCGATGATGTAGACGCCGAAGGGGATCACCAGGGTGAGGGCACTGCGGGCAGTGGTGTCTGAGAGGTTGCGGCGCAACAGGCTGCCTGCCCAGCCCACCAGCAGGCCCAGGGCTACGGCAATGACTGCGCTGTAGGCAAAGCTGCTCAGGGCCGCCAGGGGTTGGGGGTTAGTGCCAGCGGTGAGGGCGGCGAGGGCAATCTGAAAGAGCACCAGCGAGACAGCGTCGTTGAAGATGCCTTCGGTTTGGAGGTTAGAGATGACGCGGCGGGGGATACCCACCGGTTCTGCCACTGCTTCAACGGCTACCGGGTCGGGCGGGGCAACAGCTGCGCCGATTGCCAGGGCTAGGGCAATGCTGATACCGGGGACGATAACCCAGGTTGCCCAACCTACCACTAGGGCAGATACAGCGGTGAGGGCAATAGAGTAGATGAGGACGCTCCGCCAGCTTCTGCGTAGCATACCCCAGGAGACGCGTTGACCAATCGCCCACAGCAAAGGCGGCAGGAAGATGGGCAGAATAATCTCAGGTTCAATGTGCAAGCTGGGCATCTGCGGAATCACGATGACCACACCGGTGACGATAGTCAGTAGCACCGGCCAGGGCAGGTTCAGCCTATCCCCCACACTCACCAGCACCACCGTTGCTAGCAGTAGCACCGCAATAACAATGAGGACGTCCACGTTCACCCTTTCACAACCGACCTTTAAGACCAGCTTTTAACTCTACTCTGCCCTCCTAGGATGAACCTGTGCCCCAGGTATGGTTTTGAGAGACTCTCCCCGGGGCTAGAAGTTGGGGGTGGCGTCCGTCCCGACGCCGCGGCGGCGGATTTCGGGCACGAGGACGCCGGCAGCTCGGGTGCCGGTAGCTGGCTCGCCTGCCGGGGTGTGGGTTCCGCAGGCCCCGGAGCTACACCCGCCGCAGCCGCCGGTGGCCCCGCAGGGGGCGGTAGCTGGGGCGACTTCTTGGGCGAGGTCTACGCCATGGGCCCGCAGGTAGTCTTCGTGTTCGGCTACCAGGTCGCGGTCTTCGGCGCCGAGGACGACGAACCCGCCGTCCCGAATCATCTTCAGGTCCTCAAGGGCTGACTGGCCGGTTGAGGTCAAGTAGTCGCCCAGGAAGAGGGAGTTGACGACGTGCAGGGCGAGGGGCTGGAGGGTGCGCAGGTGCATTTCCCGGCCGCCTGCCATGCGGAGTTCTTTCTCGGGGGCGACCAGGCGCACGGTGGCGAGGATCCGCAAACAGCGCATGGGGGTGAGTTCCCAGGTTCCGGCCAGCGGGGTGCCTTCAAAGGGCATGAGGAAGTTGACGGGAATGGAGTCACCGCCCAGGTCGCGCAGGGCAAAGATAGCATCGACCAGCTGTTCGTCGGTTTCTTTCATGCCGACGATCAGGCCGGAGCAGGCTGAGAGCCCGGCGGCCTGGGCCTTATCGACGGTGTCCAGGCGGTCCTGGTAGGTGTGGGTGGTGCAGATGTCGGCGTAGTGGTCTTCGCTGGTGTTGAGGTTGTGGTTGTAGGCATCCACTCCTGCTTCTTTCAGGCGGGTGGCCTGGCCGTCTTTGAGAATACCCAGGCAGGCGCAGACTTCAACATGGGGGTGTTCTTCTTTGAGCCCTTCAACCATGCTGGCTACGCGTTCGACGTCGCGGTCGGTTGGCCCCTTGCCGGAGGCGACCATGCAGACGCGAGAAGCCCCACCGGCGATACCGTAGCCGGCCTGTTTGATGGCTTCATCGGTCTTGATCCAGGAGTATTTGAGCACTTCTGCTTCTGAGCCGAGGCGCTGGGAGCAGTAGGTGCAGTCTTCGGGGCAGAGGCCGGATTTGAGGTTGACCAGGTAGTTGACCTTGACGGTGTTTCCGAAGTAGTGGCGGCGCAGGCGGGAGGCGGCGTCTACGAGGGCGAAGGTTTCGGCGTCGGTGGCGGTGAGGGCGGCAAGCGCTTCGTTGCGGCTTGCGGGCTGACCGGCCAGGGCGCGGTCTGCGATAGCTGAAAAGTCGATCATGAAACTAGTGAACACCGTTTTTGAACAGTGTTCAAATTGTCTAGTTTTATGACAGCAGGTAGGTACCATTTAAATCAGAAAAACCCACGAACTAGGTGGGTTTTTCTTGTTTAGATGGTACCTTCGGCAGAAAGACTAGGAGCCGCAACCCCCAGAGCCGCAGGCGCAGTTACCCCCGCACCCTCCACCCGCCTGGGCACCTGCCAGGACCACCTCAGCGTAGGCGGCAGCGTCCTCAACCCCCAGGCCCTCCAGGTGCTGAACATACTCAGCCACCAGGTCGCGCTCGCCAGCCTCAGCAATGGTCAACCCTGCCCCCACGATCAGCTTCAGGTCTTCAAAGACCAGGCGGGGTGCGTCCTGGCTAACCTGGAGCTCAAGGGAGTCAATAGCCCCCATCGCCAGGGGCTGCAGGGAGCGCAGGGTGGCTTCACGGCTCAACCCCAGGTGCAGGCTTCGGGCGGGGTTGGCAATGCGGGCTGCCGCCAGCACCCGCAGGGCCTCCATAGGAATCAGGCTTGCTTCACCGGTGACAAATTCCAGGCGCAGGGCCTCTTCTGCGGTATCAAGCAGGGTGGCTGTGAGGGCATCGGCATCAAATGGGGCAGCAACTTCCATCAGGACGCCTCCCCCCTGCTTTTCAGCCCCCAGCAGGTTGGTAACGGTGACGGCGGGCCCAAAGTGGGTATCCCGCAGTTCAGCGGCGAATTCCATGAGGGCAAAGGTGGCCGCGGGGCTGGCGGTCAGCACATCGTGAATATCGTCGGGACTGGCGGTTTCTCCGGCGCGCAGGCGGCGGGTGAGGTCTGAGAAGTTGAGTGTCATGCCCTCCAATTTACTCCCTGTGTGAGCTAAACCGAGCCAGCTAAACTGTTCACCGCCTGCAAAGTAGGACACAATGAGGGGGTGGCTTTAACCCGTGAAAAAATTCTTGAGACTGCCCTGGAGGTCCTCCATTCTTTTGGCTTGGCTGACCTCTCCATGCGTCGCCTAGCTACCGAGCTGGGAGTAGCCCCCGGTGCCCTTTACTACCATGTGAAAAATAAGCAGGAGCTACTGGGTTCGTTAGCCTCCCGTATGCTGTCGACAGTTCCGGTTGAACCAGCGACCAGCAGTCGTGAAGAGGCAGGACGGGCTGTCCCCGCCCTTTTGGGGGCCTGTGAGGAGCTCTACCGGCAGCTTATTCCCATTAAGGAATCTTCAGAGGTAGTCCGCCTGGCCCTGGCCCTCACTCCCCCGGCAGACAGCCAGACCCCCCTCCCCCTCATTCCTGTTTTCACAAGCCACTTCACATATATTACCAACCAGCAATATGCCCCTTTGGCTGCAGAAAGCCTGCTCCATTTGGCCCTCAGCCTCCTTGAGCAAGAGCAGACCCGGGCCCTCCTGACCGGCAGCGTCCCACCAGCCGAACCGCCCGCGTCCTACCGGCAGGCCCTGACCGCCCTGATCACCGGCTACACCCACCTCACCGACCAGTAAGAAGACCACCGTGACCTTTCGTGTAGAGCCCACCTGGGCCACCCTGCCCGACCACCAGCAGCAGGTAGAAGCTGCCCGCACTGCCTTTATCGACAAGTACGGGGTAGAACCGGACGGTGTCTGGTCAGCCCCCGGCCGCCTCAACCTCCTGGGCGAATACATCGACTTCTTAGGTGGCTCCTGTATGCCCCTGCCCCTGCCCTACCGGACCTATGTGGCCGGTAAGCTCCGCACCGACGGCGTCCTGCGGGCTGCCTCCCTCCAAATGCCGGGGGACGACCGCACCGTCGTCATCCGTGAGATCACCCCCGGTACCTTCAAGGGCTGGTTCACCTACGTTGCAGGCGTTGCCTGGGCTATGAATCAGGAAGGGGGCAAGGATATCTCCCTCCCCCACGCCTTCGGCGCTGACCTTTTGATTACCTCCCAGGTTCCGGTGGGCGGCGGGCTCTCCTCATCGGCTGCCCTTGAATGTTCCACCGCCCTTGCCCTCTTGGAGCTTTCCTGCCCCCTCCGCAAGGATTGCGACTGCACCGAGGCCATTCCCGATGACTGCTCCCCCCGCAACGACGCCCTGCGAGCCCGCCTGGCCCAGGTCTGTATGCGGGCCGAAAATGAGGTGGCAGGAGCCCGCACCGGCGGCCTAGATCAGACCGCCTCCCTGCGCTCAGAACCGGGTAAGGCCCTGGTGGTCGACTTCCGGGACTTCTCTATTGAGCCCCTAACTGTTGATCTTGAATCAGCAGGCCTGGCCTGGCTGGTCATCAATACCAATACCCCGCATGAGCTTGCCGGGGGCGAATTTGCTGCCCGCCGGGCAGCCAACGAAGCCGTCACCGACGCTATGGGACTTGATTACCTCCGCAACGCCCTCCCCTGGGACCTGACCTGCGCTGGCCTGAGCGAACGCGAAGCCAAGCAGCACCGCCTGGATTTGGTAGACCACACTGTCAACCGGGCCCTGGACGCCCTGGAAGAGGCCGGGGTCCCCCTGGATTTTCCGCGCGGCTGGGCGCGCCATACTCTGCACGATATGACCCTGGTAGAGCGGGCCGCCTACCTGCTCAAAACCCCGGATGCCACCGGCCAGGTAGCCTGGAAGGAGCTGGGCCGCCTCTTCACCGAGAGCTTTGTATCTATGCGCGATGAGCTGCGGGTGTCGCGTCCTGAGATTGATGTGGCGGTTGATACCTGCCTGAAGGCCGGGGCTCTGGGCGCCCGCCTGGTTGGCGGTGGTTTTGGCGGGGCTGTCATGGCACTTATGCCGGCTGACCTGGTCGGTTCTGCAGCGGAACAGGTGACCCTGGCCTACGCCCAGCGGGGCTTTGCTGCCCCTGAGTTCCTCCCCATGGTGGCAGGAAGCCCGGCCGACCGTGACCTCTAGAAACTCTCCTGTGATTTTGGGCGCGCCGAACAGGTTTCAGGGTTTTTTCTCACCCTGGAGCCTTACACTGTGAACAGGAAGAACGATTCGTTTTTCTGTATCTCGCATTTTTAGATGAAAGGGGACCCCCATGGGTTTCGATCTCAACAGCGCAATCAACGACGGTATCGACAAGGCTAAGGACGTCGTCAACGAGAAGGTTGGCCAGGAAGTTGTCAACGAAGAGCAGGCCCAGCAGGCTAAGGACGCTGCTGCTGGCGTCGCTGGCAAGCTGACCGAAAAGTTCGGTGGCCAGTAAGTTCTAGTTTTTAGATCTTGTGTGAGGGAGGCTCCCCAGTGGGGCCTCCCTTTCTTGTGCCCTGGGTGGGGCTGGGTTGCCGGGGTCTGGTCTTCCCCGGAGGGGAAGAAATTTTTGAAATTACAGGTTTTCTACAGGCTGCGAATGAAAGTTATCCACAGGTGGGGATAAAACTGGGGAAATCTCTTACACCCGTGTAATTCACCCTGTTTTTAAGGCTCTTTTGAGCTATACACAGCTTTTTAACATCTGTGGAATTACACTCTTGTATTTATCAACAGCTGTGGATAAACCCTGTGGAGAACACCAGTTAACTCCCTTCCGGCACACAAAAGCCGGGGGAGGCACCTGCCCCGCCCCGGCTACGTCCTCACCCCTTTTACAGGGTAGGACGGCCGCGCCCCCGCTGCCCCGAACCTGGCAGGCGGTCAAGCACAGAAGCCACCAGGGCACCTGTGACCAGACCACCCAGGTGGGCCTCCCAGGAGATACCTGGCATGAGGAAACCGAAAGCAAAGTTGATAGCAACCAGAATGATGATGCTACTGGTGCTCTGCTGGCGAGCGCGGGCGATCGCAAAGAAGGCACCGAAGAGGCCAAAGACACCGCCGGAGGCCCCCAGGGTGGCAACGTTCATGTCACCGGTGACCAGGGCAGAAATCAGGTGCACCGCTATCGAACCGCCCACAATAGAGGCCAGGTAGGTGGCCAGGAACTTCCAGCGGCCCAGGACCGGCTCTAGGGCCTGGCCAAAGAGGTAGAGGGTGAACATGTTGAGGCCCAGGTGGGTGAAATTGCTGGGTGAGTGCAAGAAGCCAGCCGTCAGCAGGCGGTACCACTCCCCCGTTACCTCAACGTAGAGCGGGACGTAGATACCGGCCCGGGTCACCGCCGGGAATATCAGTTGCAGGAGCCAGAGCGCCACGTTCACCCCGATGAGGGTGTAGGTGACAAGGGGCTTGGCAGTAGCGTACCGAATCCTGGGGGCAGCTTTCTGGGCGGCGGCCATGCAGTCCACACACATCATGCCCACCTCAAGCGGCACCTGGCAGGCCCCGCAGGCGAGCCGCCCGCAGCGGCCGCACCGCACATAGGTCACCTGGTCAGGGTGGCGCGGGCACACTGATACGTCCCCGCTGTTATAGCCAAATTGGCCTGCCTGCTCACTCACGCGCTCGTCCTTTCACCTGCGGCGTCAGCCGCTCACGCAAAAAATTTTCTAGGGGTAGAGCAAAGGCCCACCCAGGGCGGGCGGGCCTTTACCTCTAAGAGCTTCTAAAGCTTAGAGCTGCTCAATGTCGATGGAGGAGATAACGACGTCCTCAACGGGGCGGTCCATAGCGCCAGTTGCGACGCCTTCAATGGCGTCAACGACCTTCTTGGAGTCTTCGTCTGCAACCTCACCGAAGATGGTGTGGCGGCCGTTGAGCCAGGGGGTCTCAACGGTGGTGATGAAGAACTGGGAGCCGTTGGTGCCGGGGCCTGCGTTGGCCATAGCCAGCAGGTAGGGCTTGTTGAAGCTCAGTTCGGGGTGGATTTCGTCCTTGAACTGGTAGCCGGGGCCGCCGATACCCTGACCGAGGGGGTCGCCACCCTGGATCATGAAGTCGCGGATAATGCGGTGGAAGATGACGTCCTTGTAGAGGGGGCCTTCCTGCACCTCACCGGTGCGGGGGTGGCGCCATTCCTGGGTGCCGTCGGACAGGCCGATGAAGTTCTTGACGGTCAGCGGTGCGTGGTTACCGAAGAGGTTAACGACGATATCACCGTGGTTGGTGTGAATAGTTGCTTTTGCAGTTGCAGTCATGCCCCTATTCTCGCACGGTCAGGTGGGTACCCGCTAGATATGACCTGTGCTTTTGCGGTGAGTGAAAGGGGCGGACGCCGGGGTGCGGCTTACACCAGCCCCGCCTGTCTCAGCACGAAGTATAGCAACCAGGTAGTCCTGTTCTGCATCGGTAGTCCGCTGCCAGCAGGTGAGCCAGCCGGAGTGTAAAGTCGATGATTTCTTGATCTCGGCCTATGAGTTCAGGCGGTGTGAGCCCTGATCCGGGGTGAAGGTTGAGATCTTGATTCCTCGTTCGCTGCTTTCTAAATCTTTCTAAGGCGTTCTAAAAAATTTTTTAGAACGCCTTAGAAAGATTTAGAACAAGGGTAGCCCTACAGCCATAGCCTTCTAGCTAGGTCGGTGGCAAAACAGCGCTGATCCCACATTCAGCTCACGCAATATCTTGTATGCCAAATTTCCGCTGGCTACTATCAAAACATGCTTTCCTCCGACGAAAACCATTGGACTAAGTACAATCAGGCGCAAGCAGGCCGTCCTGTCCGCCCTCTCCTTATACAGGCGCTGAGCTACTGCCATTCACCAGGCAAAGGTAGGGCTCTAGACCTGGGCGCTGGCGCAGGAGTAGAAACTGCCAGACTTCTCTCTCACGGATTTGAGGTTCATTCTGTAGAGCCTGACGCGCACAGTGAGAACCTCATTCAGAGCACCATCATGCAGGCAGACCCCGACTGTCTAAAACGCTGGTCGCATTCTGTAGCAACTGCCCAAGATTTTGTCTTTGATAAGCACAGCTTTGATTTCATTTACTCCGGTTTCGCACTTCCCTTTTGCCCACCAGAGCATTTTCCTGCTGCGTGGTCACGCATACTCAATGCTGTAGCTCCCGGCGGTATCCTCGCAGTCGACCTTCTTGGCCCGCGTGATTCATGGGCCGAGCAACCGCTTATCTCCACGGTAGAGCGCAGCTGGGTTGAGGACTCATTAGAAGATTTCACCGTGTTGCATTTCGATGAAAAAGCCCACCATGGAAAAACTTTCACCGGTGAGAAGTTTTGGCATATCTTTACTCTTATCGCACAGCGTTAGCCCTCAAGACGAAGCCCGCTCGGGAATTCACGTCGCATTCTCACAGGTGCGCACCGGCGTCCGCCTACCCTTCAGAAACCCTTAACTTTAGCGGGCAGAGAAACACGAGGGTTTTTACGGCCCCTCAGAGCACTTTTGAGGTTTTAGAAAGTAAGCTGATACTAAAGCTAACCCGTCTGCCACCCACCCCGAAAAGCGGGGTGCAGGTGCGGGCATACCCTGGAGGTAATCATGGCACTGTGCAAGAAGAGCAAGGCTAAGAAAGCTCAGAAGCAGGCAGAAAAGTTCCTGGCTAAGGCAGCTAAGACCAGCGGCAAGAAGGCTGACAAGCTGACTGCCCTGGCTGAGAAGAAGACCGCCCGCGCCGAGAAGCTAACCGCGTCAAAGGTTGCTTCCCTGCAGAAGGCAGCTAAGTCAGTTGCCAAGGACGGATCCCAGAAGCTTGAGAATGCCCAGGCAACCCTGGCTGACAAGATTCAGGCAAAGATTGACGACGTCACCCCCGCTGTTGAGAACGCTGTAGCCACCGCCCGCGTTAAGGCTGCTGACGTTGCTGAGACTGTTGCTGGCAAGCTGGCCGATGTTGAGGCTCCTGCTGTTGCCCACACTGCCGCCGCTAAGGTAACCGGCGACAAGAAGGCCCTGAAGCAGGCTCAGAAGGCCGCTGTTAAGGCTGCGAAGTCTTACGCTAAGGAGCAGAAGAAGGCTTCTAAGAGCGGTGGTAAGGGCCTGCTGGTCTTTGGTCTGCTGGTTGCTGGTGCTGTTGCTGGCGCAGCTGCCTTCAAGGCTTCTCGCCCCGTTGAGGATCCCTGGAAGACCCCCGCTGCCTAGTCCTCACTAGCTGCTCACGCGCGTCCGTCCCTCGTTGATTGCGAGCGCGGACGCCCGGCCCCGGCTCCCGCACAGGGAGACCGGGGCCGTTTGCTTGAGAGGCCTCATTCTGAGGTTTCTGTTTCGTAGACCTCCCACTGCCCCTCAAAGTAGGAGGCCGAGGTGGTGGCGTCCATCAGGTCAAGGTCAAAGGCACTGCCGATTGCTGTGCCCTGTATACCCTCGACCATGGCCTGGCGGGCGGCATCCGTATCGCCTGTGTAGCTCTCGAAGCGGGCGGTCACAAAGTAGTTGGTAAAGTCCCGGTATTTGTTGATACTCACGACCTCTAGCCCCTCGGTGTGCGCCGCGAATGCCTGGGCAATCGGGGCGGCAGAACTCGACCAGGCCTGCACCTCGCTCAGCGGTCCAAAGGCAAAAACCTGCACCGTATCAGTATCAAGCTCTATCTCGTCCATGGACGAGACGCTCTCCATGTCTACCCCGTCCAGGGGCTCCCAGCTAGCCATGTCGGCAAGGAGAACCTGCTGGTCTGAGCTGTTATCTCCGTAGAGGTAGTACTTGACCTCAACCCAGGGAGCCTCGGTTTCATACTCACCAGCCCCGCGAGCAGAAACGCTCACCGACCCCATGCGCTCGTCGGACGCCCGCGTGAGGATCGTCTGCCAGGTCTCGGCAGAGAGGGTAATAGGGATTTCCTCGTGGCTGTCGATGTCGATGGAGCCGCCCTCGGGCAGACGGATATAGGTGGTGTGGGTGGGCTCTCGCCGGAAAACCCCGCTGGTACCACCCAGCTGGGGCACTGTCTGCGCAAGGTGCTCGGCAAGGGCGCCCGACTCTATGCTGCCGGTATCGGCAACGCTGAGCCAGGTGGCGTCTGAGCTTGATGAGCCGTCATCAGCCAGTATCGACGAATCCCAGATGCTCCCACCACCCAACGTCATGTGGCTACGGGACCCCGCGAAGTAGGCCACGAGCGACAGAGCCAGCACCGTAGGAACGGCCAGCACACCCAGCAGAATCAGAATATTACGCCGGGTGTAGGACTTGTTCTCAACTCCAGGGGAGGCAGCAACAGGCGTCTGGGAAGGCACACTGGCAGGCGCGGCTTCAACCGGCACAGGCGGAGCTGGCACGGTTTGCCCAGGCGGGGTCTGAACGGACGCGCTTCCCCCAGATGGGGTATTCAAAGGCTGTTCTGGGTATGGGTGGGTCATGGTGGTTTCAGCCTAGCAGAGCCCTTCCCCGCGCCCGAGGCACCCGGGCGTCCTTCCGTGCTTAAGCGTCCTTAGCCTTGACCTGCTGCATCTGCTGGGTGTGGCGCTCGCGGTCCTTCATCTCCTTGGGGCGCAGGAAAATCAGGCCCACCGCAATAGAGATCATGAAGATAGCGAGCATAACGAAGAAGAGGGGCCAAATGCCGGTCAGGTAAATGACGGGCACCGCCAGGGCCGTGACCAGACCACCGCCGAAGAAGGGCTCAAAAACCAGCTGTTTGTAGCCAAAGGCCTCGAAAGCTGGGGATTCGCCCTTGGGGTCCACCACCCGCATCAGAATCAGGCCGGTGGCGGTCACGCCCATAGACTGGCCAAAATCGCCGATGCCGCGTTCGAACCAGTAGCGGCCGATCAGGCGCGGGGCCAGCCAGAGGAACATGGCCACGTTGAAGCCGACACCGGTAACCGCCAGAATGGCAAAGACAGCGATGTTCTCACCCACAGCCTGCAGGGACAGGTTGGCGATAGCGGCAACGATGAGGAAGTCCAGAGCCCAGCCCTGAATACGCAGCATCATCTGGTGGTCAATGATAGAGTCAGCGCACACCGCCTTAGCAACCATCTGCACGATAACGCCGCCGAGCAGGGCCATAGGAAAGAGCGGCACGTAAGCAAAAATTTCAAGCGGGGTATTTTCATCCAGCATGATGGAGGCGTAGGTCTGCTGCTCAATCCAACGCAGGGCCTCCAAAATTAGCCAGCCAATCAGCACGGCCAGAGCCATAATCGCCATGTGCAGGGAGAGCGGTTCAACGGACGCAGGGCGGGAGGTCATCGTGCCAGCCGAGTAGTGCTCGTCCTCGCGGAAGAGCCCTTTCTGCTCAGCAATCGACATCTTGGCATCGCCCTTAAGAATCTCGGTCTTGCCGGTGCGTACACCCCAGTTGATGAGAGCGATACCGATAACTATACCTCCCACAATACCGACGGTTGCCAGACCGACAGCCAGGTCGGCACCTTCACCGAAGCCGAGATCTTCCATCACTCCGCGCATACCGGCAGCGGTACCGTGCCCGCCTTCAAAGGCGATTTCGATCAGGGCACCGGTCATGGGGGATGCTGCGAAAATCGGCACAAGCACCAGGGCTGCAAGCAGCAGACCCACCACGTACTGGCCAGAGCCCAGCGCTACGCCCAGGGAGAGCTGGGGCCCGGCCAGTTGCACTGCTCGCTTAGGGGTGGGGAGTTCTTGGCCCAAGAACATGGTGGCAAAAATGACGCTAATCAGCAGCCCGGGGAGGGCACCCCAGGTGGTGAGCATAGCGTCGGTGAAGAGTCCGTTTTCACCCCAGGGGCCGGAGAAGCGGCCGAGTACTTGCGGGCCGAGTAGGAGCAGCAGGACGCCCGCCACAATGGAGCTGGGCAAAAAGAGGGTCTGCACCCAGCCCACTTTGACTCGAATAATTTTTCCGATAAGAAGGGCTACGCCGAGTATCAGGAGGGCGAAGCCAACTGCTTGTGGTGACATGGTTTTGCCTTTGCTCTCGCTGGTGCGTCCTTGCACCTGCAATCACAGAGATTGCAATACTACTTACTTTTTGAGTGTCCAGTTTACCCATACTGGGTTGCACCTGGCTATTTATGACGGGGCAAATTGCGAGAGTGCACCAAATCGCCGAGCGTGCACACGGCAGGCACACGCTCAGCGATATCACGCACGCTCGCATGCGTGCCGCCTCCCGCCAGCCACCAGCCTGCACCCCACGAAAACCGCACACACAAAAAAGGAACCCCCAGTCTTTCGACTGGGGGTTCCTCACCAAATTTAATTCGGCGATGACCTACTCTCCCACACCGTCGCCAGTGCAGTACCATCGGCGCTAAGAGCCTTAACTTCCGGGTTCGGGATGGGACCGGGTGTTTCCCTCTTGCTATAATCACCGAAGAGTGGAGGCGAGGGGACTCGAACCCCTAACCCCCTGCTTGCAAAGCAGGTGCGCTACCAATTGCGCCACGCCCCCGTGGTGTTATGCTTCTACCTTACTACAGGTTTTTTGCACGCGCAAACCAATTCTACCAAATGCGCGGTTAGCTCCGCCACAGATTTTAGATAAAAATCTGAAAAACAGACTCTCCACCCCGATTTATCCCAGATGGTGCAGGTACATCTCGGGGTCATCGAGCATATTGCGCCAGTGGACGGTCATATCAAGTTCAGCCCAGGCCAGCTGGCGCACGCCCCACTCCCCTATCTCCCACACCAGCTCGTTGCGGTGGGCGGCGAGGGCTGCAAGCAGGGGGCTATGGGTGCAGAGCACTACCTGCCCGCCCCGTTCAAGGAAGGCAAGGACGCGGGCACACAACTCAAGCTGCCCGGAGAAAGATAGGCCCGATTCTGGTTCATCAAGGATCCAGAGGCCGTAATCTTCGAAGGATTCTTCAAGTAAACGCTGGGTACCCTCCCCGTGAGAGAGGCGCAGAATATCGGTTGCCTGTTTCGATTCGAGACTAGCCATGTATTCTAGGTGCCCCAGCATTCCTTCAGCTCGCAGGAAGAGCCCTGCCCGGCGTCCTGCCGCACCTCGCACTACCTGCAGGTCGGCCCCAAAAGCGGAGGCCTGGTCAAAGGTAGGCCGGGCAACCCGGTTATCTCCACCGCCAAGTGGCAGGCCATAGGCTTCTGCGATGGATTCAACCAGGGAAGACTTGCCAGCCCCGTTTTCTCCCACGATAACCGTGAGCTGCCCGAAGCTGAGGCCGGCGAGCGCTGCCCGAGTAACCGCAAGACAATAGGGCCAGGCCTGTGCGCGGACGTCCGTGAGCGGCTCGAAGTCACTGCGGGCGGTGATACTGCGCAGGGGTAGGTCATTAATGCTCATGGTGCCCCGCTGACTCTCTTATAGGCGTTCCACTCTTGATACGGGGCAGGGCAACTAATACCAGAAGTAACCCGGCAAGCCCAAGCGCAGCTGCTCCTACAGCTAGGGAACTCAGATCTGGAGCATAGGCTGCCACGGCCCCAGTTGTCCCCCGCAGGATCGACGTCATGGTGACAGCTAGAACAGCCAGAACAGCCAGGAGTACCGATCCACCGGCAGGGTGTTTACTCGGTGCTTTAGACATTAAAGGGGTCACACTTCGCCATTATAGAAACCTACTTCATACTTGTTTACTCAGAATTTCGAGCATCGAGAATACGACCCATATAGGTTGTAGCCCAACGTTCCAACTCAGCGAGGGGTTCGATGAGAGTCCGGCCCAGCTCAGTCAGTTCGTAGTCTACGCGCGGTGGTATTTGGGCAGTGACGGTCCGCTGCACCAGCCCGTCCTCTTCAAGACCGCGCAGGGTCTGGGTCAGCATCTTGGGGGAGATTCCATCTATTTTCTTTTTGAGCTCCCCATACCGCAGGGGGCCCTGTTCGAGAGAGCCGATGACCAAGACAGTCCACTGGTCCCCTATCTTGTTGAGGATTTTCCGGGTGGGACAGTTGCGGTTATAGGGGTCCCACCGGGTCACTTCTAGTTTCTGCTCGCTACTCTCCATTGTTTCCCCTGATCAATTCCATAAACACAAAAGATATATAGTCACCATTAGGTTACTAATATCCTATACATACTAAAGTATCTAAGAGATACCAAAAGATGCTGCTGTTACCCCACGCGCCCTACCGCCCCAAGGAAATCCCATGCACCCCGCCCTCACCCCCGAGAAACTTCGCTACCTAGTGACAACCTTGGCGAGCGCCCAGCCTACCCTAACGACCGGCGGTAGGGCGGGTACGTCCGCTCTGACCGAAGCCCAGCTCGGGCACCTTACCGAGCCTGACCTCTTGGCCCTGCTCCGGGCCCTGATGAATACCTGGCAGCCAGGTGAACTTCCCGCCGACTTTTGGCAGATTCAGGACGCCGCTCTGCAGGCCCTCACGGCCCGTCAAGGGGTAGTGGGGTTAGAGAGCCTACCTGCCAGCGGTAGTGATCAGAGGATCCGCCTGTGGAAGGGCGATATTACCCGCCTGCAGGTAGGGGCAATCGTTAACGCCGCCAACAGCGCCCTGCTCGGCTGCTTCGCACCGGGGCACCACTGCATTGATAACGCCATCCACTCAGCGGCGGGACTACAGCTACGCCTTGCCTGTGCAGACTACATGCGCCAGCAGGCTCCGGGCTATGCCGAGCCCACAGGGTCAGCTGTCATCACCCCGGCCTACAATCTGCCGGCTCAGGCGGTTATTCACACGGTAGGCCCTATCGTTAGCCACCACTCCCCCACAGCCACTCAGAAGGAAGAACTAGCCTCAAGCTACCGCTCCTGCCTCACCCTGGCTCGGGATTCAGGGCTAAGTTCCATAGCCCTCTGCTGTGTTTCAACGGGGGTCTTCGGCTACCCCCAGGAACAGGCCGCCCAGGTGGCAGTGGAAGAGGCCCAGCGCTTCCTCAACCAGCTACCTGCCCATGAAAACTTCACCATTATTTTCAACGTATTTTCAGAAAGAGACCATGACATCTACAGCACCCTCCTCAACCCAACAGATTCAGAGCCTAAGCCAGGCCCTCAAGGACGCTGACGCCGTCGTCGTCGGGGCAGGTGCTGGGCTGTCGGCAGCCGACGGCTACCAGTACGGCGGCATCTGGTTTACCGAACACTTCGGAGATTTTGCTACCGCCTACGGGCTCACCGACGCCTACAGCGCAGGCTTCTACCCCTTCCCCACCCTGGAAGAAAAATGGGGTTTTTGGAGCCGCTTCATTTACCTTAACCGCTATGCCCAGCAACCGGGCCAGGCCTACCGCGACCTGCTTTCACTGGTTGCAGATAAAAACTACTTTGTCGTAACCACCAACGTCGATCACTGCTTTCAAAGGGCTGGCTTCGACAAGGACCGCCTCTACTACATGCAGGGAGACTTCGGCCTTTTCCAGTGCTCTGTCCCCTGCCACCAGGGCACCTACGATAACGAAGAGACTATCCGCCAATTGGTTGAACAGCAGGTCGGCCGTGAGGTTCCCACCCACCTGATTCCCACCTGCCCCAGGTGCGGTGCTCCTATGGATACCAACCTGCGCATTGACCACCGTTTTGTGCAGGACGCAGGGTGGGACGGCGCGTCCGCCCGCTACCAAAATTTCATTGCCACCCATGCAGGGGGAACAATCCTCTATCTAGAACTCGGGGTTGGCGCTAACACCCCGGGCATTATCAAATACCCCTTCTGGAGGCTCACCAACTCCAACCCCCAGGCTGTCTACGCAGCTCTTGGCTTCGAAGCCCAGGCCCCTTCCCAAATTGCAGACCGCTCTCTTCTCATCCCGGGTGATATTGCAGCCTCCCTCGCGGCGCTCGCCAACCCACCGGCGTCCACCCTTTAAAACCAGCAGGGGCCGGTGGGTTCAGACGAAACCACCGGCCCCCGCCGTGTGTTGACAGAACTTTTAGCCTGCAGCTCCCAGGAAGTTGAAGCCAGTGTAGGCGTAGAGGAAGTCCTTGGCGATCCACAGAATCCCGCTGAGAACAGCCAGGGCCAGCACCGCGAAAATGAGGTAGGCCAGGACGCGGGCCACCGGGCTAACCTGGGCCAGGGCAGGGTTGTCCCCGTCCGCGGCGGTGCCACTCATCAGGCGCACCCCCAGGGCGTAAAGGGCGGGGAGGCCAGCGCCGAAGAAGAGGCCGGCCAGGAAGACGGGGTAAATCTTATGGAAGATTTCAAGGATGAGCATTAGGAACCTGCCTTCTCAACGATAGGGAGGGACTCGGTGTGTACCTCGCGCAGTTTGCTTGCTTCGCCGGAGTGCATGTCCAGGTGGGTGACTGCGTTCTTGCGGGAGTGGGCCCACATCCAGAAGCAGAAGCCAATGAGAATCAGGAAGACGGTTGCCTCACCCATCCAGGCGCTCCCAGTGATTGAGTTGATGCCGTTGCCAACGAACCAGGTAATGGCGCCGACAGAGCCAGCGGCGGGCAGGGTGATGATCCAGGCAATCACCATACGACGGGCGGTTGACCAGCTTACCTTGGCGCGGCGGCCAACGCCGGAGCCGATAATGGAGCCGGTTGCCACATGGGTAGTGGATAGAGCCATACCGAAGTGGGAGGAGGTCAGAATGATAGCTGCCGAGGAGCCGTCGGCGGCAAAGCCCTGGGGGCCGTCAATGTCGACAATGCCCTTGCCCATGGTCTTGATGATGCGCCAGCCACCCAGGTAGGTGCCCAGGGCGATAGCAACAGCACAGACGAAACGAACCCAGAAGGGAATATCAGCTTCGGGGTTGATTTCATTGGCAGCTACCAGGGCCAGGAAGATGACACCCATGGTTTTCTGGGCGTCGTTGGTGCCGTGGGCCAGTGACATGAGGGAGGCTGCTGAGATTTGGCCGAAGCGGAAGTTTTTGGTCTTGTTCTTCTCTGAGACCTTGTTGGTGAGGGCGTAGATAGTGGCGGTACCGATGCAGGCAACCACACCTGCGATTAGCGGGGCCATGAGGGCGGGGACGATGATCTTCATGAGCACGCCGTTCCAGAGCACGCCGTCGGTGCCCAAGGAGGCTAGGGTGGCGCCGATGAGGCCGCCGAAGAGGGCGTGGGAGGAGCTGGAGGGCAGACCCAGCAGCCAGGTGAAGACGTTCCAGAGGATAGCGCCGACCAGGCCGGTAAAGACAATCAGCATGAGGTTGGGCCCGCCGCCGGCAGTTTCTAGGTCAATGAGGCCGGAGCCAACGGTCTTTGCCACTTCGATGGAGAGGAAAGCTCCAACGAGGTTGAGGAGAGCTGAGAGGGCTACTGCTGCTTTGGGCTTGAGGGCACCGGTCGCTATGGAGGACGCCATGGCGTTGGCGGTGTCGTGGAAGCCGTTGGTGAAATCGAAGGCAAGTGCGGTCAGCACTACGATCACCAGGATAATGAGTTCTGTAGTCACGAATCTATTGTTCTGTGTTCAGCCTATTTTGGGAAACATCAGGGAACTGAAGTGTTGCCAGATTCTTAAATGTTGCTTAAGTCTTCTTAAACCCACATAAACAAATACAGACTGGGGGGAGATTTCCGGGAACAGAGGCGATTTCCCAGGTTTCAAGGGAATACGCGGGTATCCCCTTTTTGGGCCATATGGCTTTACTTGGCTTTATGCAGCCCGTGAGGTTCTTAAACCTTGGAGAGGGAGCACCCCGGGGCGGTTTGTTTACCTACTGTTCACCTTTAAATCGTGTGGCATCACCCACGGGGCAGGAAAGAGTTTCAAGTTTCACTTGAGACCTGCCGGATAAACCGTCTAAAACCAGAGGCCCACGCTGTGGGGCCTATTCTGCGGGAAGCCAGCCGCGCAAACAGCCACTAGAAACAGAAAAACCCCCGACCATCTCTGGTCGGGGGTTTCCCTTGAAAATTAATTCGGCGATGACCTACTCTCCCACACCATGAGGCAAACTTTTCCGAGCGAGCGAGGAAAATAAAAGTTTGCTGAATCGGCGAAGCCGTTAGAAACACAAACCAGGAGCTACAGACCACCTGCCCCCCAGGCACGAACACCCCAGGCACACCTGCCCCCGCATACAAAAAAGGAACCCCCAGTCTTTCGACCGGGGGTTCCTCACCAAATTTAATTCGGCGATGACCTACTCTCCCACACCGTCGCCAGTGCAGTACCATCGGCGCTAAGAGCCTTAACTTCCGGGTTCGGGATGGGACCGGGTGTTTCCCTCTTGCTATAATCACCGAAGAGTGGAGGCGAGGGGACTCGAACCCCTAACCCCCTGCTTGCAAAGCAGGTGCGCTACCAATTGCGCCACGCCCCCATCGGGTGCTACCTATGAAATTTTGTCTGTAGCTTCTTCCCAAGTCTTTTTATTCTCTTGAGAATTCTTGGCTTGTTTCGCTGCGACAGTTGCTAGGACTGCGGCGATTGCGATTGTCATAAATTTCTTCATGTCAACCCTTCGACCAAGGTGGTGGGCGTACCAGGAATTGAACCTGGGACCTCTACATTATCAGTGTAGCGCTCTAACCGTCTGAGCTATACGCCCTTGGTGTTCATCAGAACGAGATATAACTTTACACAGATTTCCAGCCCTTGCCAAATCGAAAAAGCATGTTCTGAGTCACATATTTTCCTGGGGGTGGGGGATAGGCAACGACCCCCTGACAATGGCCAGGGGGTCGTCACGGGGTTCAGGGGGCCGCTTGTCGACTTATTCGTCGGTGAGGGTAACCCCAATGCCACCGACGAGGCGGGCTGCTACGTTGTAGAGCATGGCAGAGAGGGCGCCGAGAATGGTCAGCAGAACGACGTTGACGACAGAAACGATGGTGCTGTAGAGGGCTACCTGGCCAAGGGACAGGTATTCGGAGATATCAACAGCGTTGCTGGTGGTGCCGAGCAGCTGCAGCAGGTCGTTCAGGCTCTGGAAGGCACCGGTAGCCTGCATGACCAGCCAGAGAATGACGGCAGCGACGACGGTAACGATACCGATGGCCACGGATAGGAGGAAGGCCAGCTTGGCGACGGAGAAGGTATCTACCTTCGCGACGACGAGGCGGGCGCGGCGGATTTTGGAGCGGGGGGCAGGACGCACGAGGGGCTTGCGCTGGCCGCCAGGGGCGACACCGGCTTGGGGGCGAGCCTGCGGGCGACCCTTGCCCTGGGCGGCGCGCGGGGTTCCTACACGCGGCGCGGGGCGGGCTGCGGTGCTGTTATTGCTCACTCTTACCTCCAGTGATGTCTGCGGTCTCTAGGTCCGCCGGTGTGGTCTTGTTTTCTAAAGGTACTTCATCTGCCGACTTTTCGGTACCTTCGGCGCTGTTTTCGTCGGTGTCGTCTGACTCATCAAGGTTGCGTTCGTAGTTGCGGGCAACTTCGAGGATTTCGTCGTTCTTGCCGGGTTTGGCGAAGATGACGCCCATGGTGTCGCGGCCCTTAGCGGGTACTTCTGAGACTGCGGTACGCACGACCTTGCCGGACTGCATAACGACCATGACTTCGTCCTCTTCACTGACGATGAGGCCTCCAACGAGGTCGCCGCGGTCTTCGGCCAGCTTGGCAACCTTGATACCGAGGCCGCCACGGCCCTGGACGCGGTACTGGTCGACCTGGGTGCGCTTGGCGTAGCCGCCTGCGGTGACAACGAAGACGAAGGAGTCGTCGGTGACGACGTTGGCTGAGAGCAGCTCATCGCCCTCGCGGAACTTCATGCCGGTCACACCAGAGGTTGCGCGGCCCATGGGGCGCAGGGCTTCATCGGTGGCAGTGAAGCGCAGGGACTGGCCCTGACGGGAGATCAGCAGCAGGTCGTCCTCGGCGCTGGCCAGCTGGGCTGAGACCAGTTCGTCGCCGTCACGCAGGTTGATGGCGATGACGCCGGCGGCGCGGTTGGTGTCGTAGTCCGACAGGGCGGTTTTCTTCACCAGGCCCTTCTTGGTGGCCAGGATCAGGTAGGGGGCGTCCTCGTAGGACTTGAGCTCCATGACCTTGGCAATGGTTTCCTCGGGCTGGAAGGCTAGCAGGTTAGCCACATGCTGGCCCTTGGCGTCACGGCCGGCTTCCATGAGCTCGTAGGCCTTGGTGCGGTAGACACGGCCCAGGTTGGTGAAGAAGAGGATCCAGGAGTGGGTGGAGGTGACGAAGAAGTGCTGGACGACGTCGTCCCCGCGCAGGGAGGCACCCTTGATGCCCTTGCCACCGCGGTGCTGGGAGCGGTACTGGTCGCTGCGGGTGCGCTTGACGTAGCCGCCGCGGGTGATGGTGACGACCATTTCTTCCTCGGGAATGAGGTCTTCCATGGACATGTCACCGTCGTAGCCCATGAGGATCTTGGTGCGGCGGTCATCGCCGAAGCGGCCAACGATTTCGGCCAGTTCTTCGGAGATGATGGATCGCTGGCGGTCTTCTGAGGCGATGATCGCGTTGTATTCATCGATCATGCGCATGAGCTCGTCGTGGCGGTCCTGAATCTTCTGGCGTTCCAGGGCGGCCAGGCGGCGCAGCTGCATGTTCAAAATGGCCTGGGCCTGGGCCTCGTCGATATCGAGGAAGTCCATGAGGCCGGTGCGGGCGTCGTCGGCGGTGGGGGAGCGGCGGATCAGGGCGATGACCTCGTCGAGGGCATCGAGGGCCTTGAGCAGGCCGCGCAGGATATGTGCTTCTTCCTCAGCCTGACGCAGGCGGTAGCGGGTGCGGCGCACGATGACTTCGAGCTGGTGGTTGACCCAGTGGCGAATGAAGGCGTCGAGAGAAAGCGTGCGGGGCACGCCGTCCACAATCGCCAGCATATTGGCGGAGAAGTTCTCCTGCAGCTGGGTGTGCTTGTAGAGGTTGTTCAGCACCACCTTGGGCACAGCATCGCGCTTAAGGACGATGACCAGGCGCTGGCCGGTGCGGCCGGAGGTTTCATCGCGCAGGTCAGCGATGCCGGTGATCTTGCCGTCCTTGACCAGTTCAGCAATTTTGATGGCCAGGTTATCGGGGTTGGCCTGGTAGGGCAGCTCGGTGACGACCAGGCAGGTGCGGCCCTGAATTTCCTCGACGTTGACTACAGCCCGCATGGTGATGGAGCCGCGGCCGGTGCGGTAGGCCTGCTCGATTCCCTTGTGGCCCAGGATGGTGGCGCCGGTGGGGAAGTCGGGGCCCTTAATGCGGGCGATCAGGGCTTCCAGCAGCTCTTCGTTGGAGGCTTCGGGGTTCTGCAGGAACCACTGCACACCGTCGGCTACTTCGCGCAGGTTGTGCGGGGGAATGTTGGTGGCCATGCCGACCGCAATACCTGATGAGCCGTTGACCAGCAGGTTGGGGATACGGGAGGGCAGGACAACCGGTTCCTGGTTCTTGCCGTCGTAGTTGGGCTGGAAGTCCACGGCGTCCTCGTTGATGTCTCGCACCATTTCGAGGGCCAGGGGGGCCATCTTGGTTTCGGTGTAACGGGGGGCTGCAGCGCCGTCGTTACCGGGGGAGCCGAAGTTGCCCTGGCCAAGAGCCAGGGGGTAGCGCATAACCCAGTCCTGAATCAGGCGGACCAGGGTGTCGTAGATAGCGGCGTCGCCGTGGGGGTGGTACTGGCCCATGACTTCACCGACGACGCGGGCGCACTTGTTGAAGGAGCGCTCGGGGCGGTAGCCGCCGTCGTACATGGCGTAGATGACGCGGCGGTGCACGGGCTTGAGGCCGTCACGCACATCGGGCAGGGCGCGGCCGATAATGACGGCCATGGCGTAGTCCAGGTAGGAGCGTTCCATCTCAGAACGCAGGTCGACAACCTCGACGTTGCCACCGGGAGGCACGTTCCCTGCGGTGGGGGCAACAATCTCGCCTTCGACGGGCTGGTGTGAGCTAGTGGTGTTCTCGTCGCTCATAAATTCCTCTGTTCGTATCCTTGACTTCTTTTATTCCCTAAAGGTTATATAGCGCATTTTTCATGCGGAAACCTTTTAGATATCAAGGAATCGGATGTCCTTTGCGTTCTGCTGGATAAATTCTCGGCGGGCCTCGACGTCCTCACCCATCAGGACGGAGAAGATCTGGTCGGCCGCAGCCGCGTCCTCCATCTTGACCTGCAGGAGGGTGCGACGCTCGGGGTCCATGGTGGTATCCCAGAGCTCGGTGTAGTCCATCTCGCCCAGACCCTTGTAGCGCTGGATGCCGTTGTCCTTGGGCAGGCGCTGGTTCTTGGCGTAGCCAGCTTCCAGGGCAGCGTCGCGCTCGGCGTCCGAGAAGACGTAGTCGTGCGGGGCATTAGACCACTTGATGCGGTAGAGCGGGGGCTGGGCCAGGTAGACGTAGCCGGCCTCGATGAGGGGACGCATGTAGCGGAAGAGCAGGGTCAGCAGCAGGGTGGTGATGTGCTGGCCGTCCACATCCGCGTCTGCCATCAGTACGACCTTGTGGTATCGGGCCTTCTCGATATCGAAGTCCTCGCCGATGCCGGTACCAAAGGCGGTAATCAGCGACTGGATTTCAGCGTTGGACAGGGCCCGGTCGAGGCGGGCGCGTTCGACGTTCAGGACCTTACCGCGCAGGGGCAGAATGGCCTGGGTTTCGGGGTTGCGGCCGCGCACAGCTGAACCACCCGCGGAGTCACCCTCCACCAGGTAAATCTCGGAAATTGAGGGGTCCTTGGAGGAGCAGTCCTTGAGCTTGCCGGGCATGGAGCCAGTTTCGAGCAGGCCCTTGCGGCGGGTGGTCTCACGGGCCTTACGGGCAGCCAGGCGGGCCTGGGCTGCGGTAATGGCACGACGGACGATTTCCTTGCCGGTGCCGGGGTTGCGCTCCAACCAGTCACCCAGCTGATCCATAGTCTCGCGCTGGACGAAAGCCTTGGCTTCGGAATTGCCCAGCTTGGTCTTGGTCTGGCCCTCAAACTGGGGCTCAGAGATCTTGACGGAGACGACGGCGGTCAGACCTTCGCGGACGTCCTCACCGGTGAGGTTATCGTCCTTCTCGCGCAGCAGCTTGTTATCGCGGGCGAAGCGGTTAATCAGGGTGGTCAGGGCGGTGCGGAAGCCTTCTTCGTGGGTGCCGCCCTCGTGGGTGTTAATGGTGTTGGCGTAGGTGTGCACCGATTCCTTGTAGGCGGTGGTCCACTGCATAGCCACTTCCAGGCTCATCATGCGGTCAGTATCTTCGCTTTCGAAGGCGATGATGTCTTCATGCACGGTGGTGAGCTTCTTGGAGGTGTTCAGGAAGTTGACGTAGTCAAAGAGGCCGTCCTTGTACATGTAGGTGACGGTCTTGTAGCCGTTGGCGTCAGCCCCTACCTGGTTGAGGGGCAGGGTCGCAGGCTTCTCTTCACCGGTAACTTCATCCCCCTCGTGCAGCTCACGCTCATCGGTCAGCTGGATGGTCAGACCCTTGTTGAGGAAAGCCATCTGCTGGAAGCGGGCCCGCAGGGTCTCGAAATCAAACTCGACGGTTTCGAAGATGTCGGGGTCGGGGTAGAAGGTCTGGGTGGTGCCGGTTTCGTCGGTAGCCTCCCCGCGGGTCAGGGGCTTGACGGTGTTGCCGCCGTTGGCGTAGCTGATGTGCCACTTGTAGCCCTGGCGACGCACCTCGGTTTCAACCCTGGTCGAGAGCGCATTCACAACAGAAATACCCACGCCGTGCAGACCGCCGGAGACAGCGTAACCGCCACCGCCGAACTTACCGCCAGCGTGCAGGATGGTCATCACGACCTCGACGGTGGGCTTCTTCTCGGTGGGGTGTTCGTCCACCGGAATGCCGCGACCGTTGTCGGCAACTCGAACGGCGCCGTCCTTCTGAATGACGACCTCAATCAGGTCAGCGTGCCCGGCCAAGGCTTCGTCAACGGAGTTGTCAACGACTTCGTAGACCAGGTGGTGCAGGCCGCGTTCGCCGGTTGAGCCGATGTACATACCGGGACGCTTGCGGACCGCTTCGAGGCCTTCAAGAACGGTAATATCGGCGGCGCCGTATTCATGGGTTGTTTCTTCAGTTGCCACAGGTAGTTAGGCTCCTTGCATGGTCGGTATCGCACCAGGCCAGGGAAAGGTGACCAAAGCTCAGCTCCGCCGGGGCGGAGAGCGCTTGGAGGGCCCGCAGAGAGGTGCGCGTATTCTCTGCCAATTCTACCGCAATTTAGCTTTTATCGACCGGTTTTGTGATGTTTCAGCAGGGGCCTACCGGCTTAAACCGCCTTAGCTGGCCACGGGAGCGAATAACCCCCGCTTGCTGTGGGTTCATACAGCCAGCGGGGGTCGGGGGCGCAGAAGCGATTTTTCCATATCCCGTCTCCCCTCCCTGCACACCCGGGGGCAGGACGGCAAGCGGGCAGCTTATCCGTAGGTATCGCGGGGGCCACGGCCGCCGGGCACCCGGTAGCGCCCCTTCTTCCAGCTGGGGGCGTGGGGGCCAAAGGCTTGAATGTCGGTGACGACCTCATCACCGAGTTCACTGTTGAAGCGGCGCATGATGTCGTACTTCATATGGCGGATCTGCACCGCCCAGGCCGTTGATTCACAGCGCACAACAAGCACACCCTGGTCGAAACTTTCAGGGGTGGTCTTACCGGCCACGTTCTGCCCCACCAGCTCGGGCCATCTGGCCATGACAGATGAAACAGCAAGCGGGGTTGTCCATCCCCGTTCCATAATGATCCGGCCGATGAGGCCACTGAGGGGCTGGGGGTCACGGGCACTGGGGCCGGGGCCGGTATACCCGCCCAGTTGGTTGTTTGAGCCAGGGGAGCGGTAGGTGCGCAGCTTCGTGCCGGGCTCTGCTGTCATTACCTTACTGAAGTCTTTGATGATCTTTCGGCCGGCAGCCCCCTGCACTCTGAGTTCCCCCCGGGCTTCTTTTGAGGCCCGAATCCGAGAAAGGAGGGCATGGGGGGCATCGAGCACATCTTCGGAATATTCCGACTCGTAAATATCATCCCGAGAATCCATTTATGCCTCACTCTGCATATTCGCAGGTGGGGATTCTATCCTCACCTGGCCAGGCTCAACCCTCACCAGGGTAATCTCCCCCAGCTCTTGGGGAATATCGCTGGCCACCGCGCAGGTAACTAAGACCTGCTCAGCCCCTGCAACAATAGCCCCCAACCGGTGGCGGCGGGCAGTATCAAGCTCAGCAAAGACATCATCAAGAATCAGAATGGGAGAAGCCCCGGGAGTCTCATTATCAGCCAGGTGAACATACCAGGCCGCCAGCTTCAAAGCCAGGGCAAAAGACCAGCTTTCCCCGTGGGAGGCAAATCCCTTGACCGGAATACCTCCCAATTCCAAGGCAAGATCATCACGGTGGGGGCCAACCAGGGTGACACCGCGCTCAAGCTCTTCCCGCTGCTTCTCGGCAAACCCGCGCAGCATAGCCTGCCGGATATCGTCAGCGGACATGAGGGCAGCGCGGGGGAGTACCTCCCCTGAAATCGCTGGAAAAATGGTGGACTCGTAGGTAATCCCCACCGACTTCGACCCGTCAGTTAGCTGGCCGTAGGCCTTCTGAAGCTGGGGGAGGAGCAAGTCAAGCGTGCGGAGCCTTGCCTGCAAGAGATGGGCGCCGACGTCCGCAAGCTGCTTATTCCAAACCTCAAGGGTGTAGAGATCGTCCCCAGATGAAACCCGCCGCGAGCGCATGGACTTGAGCAGAGAATTACGCTGGCGCAGGATTTTCTCGTAGTCAGCCCGGTAGGAGGCTACAGAGGGGCGCAGGGAAACTGCAAGGTCGTCGATGAAACGGCGGCGGCCTGCCGGGTCCCCCTTGACCAGCTGCAGGTCTTCGGGGGAGAAGAGCACCGTGCGGGTTACCCCCAGGGCCTCGCGGGCGCGGACGGGGGCCGCCCGGTTGATCCGTACCCGGTTGCTTTTGCCGGGAGCCAGTTCAAACTCCAGGACGGTCTGCTGGTTGCCCCGAATCGTCCGGGTTCGAATGTAGGCGCGGTCAGCGCCCACACGGACCAGCGGAGAATCCTGGCTCACCCGGTGGGAGGAGAGCTGGGCGGTGTAGTCCACAGCTTCCACAATGTTGGTTTTACCGACTCCGTTGGAGCCGAGAAAAACCGTGACACCGGGGGTGAGCGGCAGGTTCAGGAGCTGGTAGGTGCGGAAGTCCATCAACGAAAGATGGTCGATGTACAGCGCTAACTCCTTGGGTGAGGGTTACACCTGATGGCGGTGTTAGTTGTTCTGGAGGCGGATGGGCATGAGCAGGTAGCGGTAGTTCTTCTCGTCATCAGCCTGCCAGTCATCCTGTTCAGAGAGCACGACGGGCTTGCGCGGGTCGGTGAAGGAGAACCGCACGAACTTGTTGGCGGTGAAGGTGTGGAGGCCTTCTGAGAGGTAGCTGGGATTGAAGGCAACGGTGATGTCTTCGCCGTGCAGCTGGGCCTGAATTACTTCCGTTGCCTGGGCGTCCTCGCCGGTGCCGGCGTCCAGGGTGACCTGGCCCTGGGCAAAGGCTAGGCGGACGGGGGTGTTGCGCTCAGCGACCAGGGAGACACGGCGGACGGCCTCCATAAGGTCTGAGGTGCGCACAATGGCGTGGACGGGGGTAACTTCAGGGAAGAGGGAGCGGATCTTGGGGTATTCACCGTCAACCAGCAGGCTGGTGGTGCGGCGGGAATCTGACTCGAAGCCGATAAGTTCGTGGGCGTCGGAGAGGGCGATAGACAAGTCTCCTGCGCCGCCCAGGGTTTTAGCGACCTCAGAGAGGGTCTTGGCTTTGACAAGCGCTGCGGTTGAGATAGAGGAATCAGCCGGTGACCAGGTCAGTTCGCGCATGGCCAGGCGGTAACGGTCGGTGGCGAGCAGGGTAATCTGGTCGCCCTCAATTTCCATGCGGACGCCGGTCAGAATCGGCAGGGTGTCGTCCTTAGAGGCTGCTACCGATACCTGAGCAACTGCCTGGGCGAATTCGGAGCCTTCGACGGTACCTGACAAAGCGGGAAGGGCAGGGAGCTCCGGGTAGTCAGCAACCGGCATCGATGCCAGGTTGAAGTTAGAAGTACCGCAGGAGATATGGACTTTGCTGTCGCGAAGTTCAAAAGTGACTTCGTTGGACTTGGGCAGGGAGCGGCAAATATCTGCTAAAAGACGACCTGAAACCAGAGCTTCGCCTTCTTCAGCGATATTGGCTTCGATAGTGAGCTTAGCTGAGGTCTCGTAGTCAAAGCTGGCAATGGATACTTCACCGGCAGACGCACGCATGAGTAGACCGGAGAGTACCGGCACCGGGGGACGCGGTGATAGGGAGCGGGCGGTCCAGGTTACCGCATCGGCCAAGGTATCGCGTTCAACAGTAAATTTCACTGGAGCACCTTTCAGATGAACAAAGACAAAGCCGTGCAGAGCGCAGGGCATAACTCAGTCTTTCAGTCTACCCGAACAAGGCCTGACGAAATTTGTGTAATTTCAAAAATCTACTGACCCCAAGTAGCCCCCTGGCGCGAAACATGTAATTACAGAAACCAACCCGCCGCACCGCCATCCGCAGAGCATTTATTGTTATTTGACGTTTTTTCTTAAGGGAAAGTAGTGTTAATAGCCCTTGTGAAAACTGTGGAAAACCAGTTTTAGCCCCGCAAACTCAAGGAAGAGCTTGTGAACCGAGTGTGCATAAGGTTACCCACTTCTGTGAATGAATAGTGGATGGATATTTATGCATAAAAGAATCTGCACAGCTTCTGCATATCTATGCACTTAACATCCACATTAATTCAGCCCTTCTTCATTAAGTTATCCACAGGGCCTGCGTAAGGGGCTTGAAGCAGTATTTACCCACGTCAAACCCCATAAACTGGCAGATTTACTCCTTGGAGGCCTGCTTGATGCGGTTGGTCAGCTCCGTTACCTGGTTGAAGATCGGACGGCGCTCAGCCATCAAACTGCGAATCTTCCGGTCTGCGTACATCACGGTTGTATGATCGCGGTCGCCCAGCTCCTGACCAATCCGGGGCAGGGACATATCCGTCAGCTCCCGCAACAGGTACATAGCGATCTGCCGGGCATTCACCAGGGTGCGGCTACGAGACTTCGACCGCAGATCCTCAATCGTCACCTCAAAATACTCAGCGGTAGCCGCCAGCACCTGCGAGGCCGTAATCTCCTGCACCCCGTCGTCCAGAAGAAGATCCTTGAGAACCTGCTCAGCCAACTGCATATCCACGGCCTGCTGCTGCAAGGAAGCAAAGGCCGTCACCCTAATCAGGGCACCTTCCAGCTCCCGGATATTGGTTGAAATCCGAGACGCAATGTACTCCATGACATCATCAGGCACATCCAGGCCCTCGTTCTGGGCCTTCTTCCGCAAAATCGCAATACGGGTCTCAAGCTCCGGCGGCTGGACGTCCGTAATCAGACCCCACTCAAAGCGCGAGCGCATGCGCTCCTCAAATCCGGTCAGCTGCTTCGGCGGCAAATCAGAGGTAATGACCACCTGCTTCTGGTGGTTATGCAAGGCATTGAAGGTATGGAAAAACTCCTCCTGGGTGCTCTCTTTACCTGCCAGGAACTGGATGTCATCGATCAGGAGCATATCGACGTTGCGGTAAATCTGCTTGAAAGAGTTGTCGTTCTTATTAGCCAGCGAGTTAATGAAGTCGTTGGTGAACTCCTCAGAATTCACGTAGCGCACGCGCAGGCCCGGGTAGAGACTCTTGGCGTAGTGGCCAATAGCGTGCAAGAGGTGGGTCTTGCCCAAGCCCGAGCCACCGTAGATAAAGAGGGGGTTGTAGGCCGAGGCCGGGGTCTCCGACACCGCGAAAGCTGCCGCGTGGGCAAAACGGTTGGACTGGCCAATCACGAAGCTATCGAAGGTGTACTTGGGGTTCAGACGGGCTGTGGAATCCCAGGTCGTGACGGTCGCCCCGCTTGCTTCGGCAGGGGCTCCGGGTGCGGACGCAGCCACCTCCTCTTCCTCCGCAGAAGCAGGCTCTTCAGCAAGAAGGGGGGAATAATCCTCATCTGCAGCCACCGGGGCGGGGGCAGGGCCGTCCTCAAAAGCCCCGGGAGCTGGCGCAACCGGTGCCTGCTGGTCTGGAATAACCCGCTCCACCGCAGGGGCAGCCTTCTCCGGGGAGCTCTCCAGGCTGGTATCAATAATGAAGGCCTCTGTGACCCCCTGGCCGAAGGTTGCCGTTATGGCCTCCTGCAGGGTGTCCTTGAGCTCGTGCTGGAAGATATCGCGGGTGAACTCACTGGGAACCGCAATCAGCAGCACATTCCCCATAAAGGCATGAGGCTGGGCCAACCCAATGTGGGCCCGATGGCGCTGGGCAACCGACGTATCAGCGCGTAAGAGCGCAACCAGCCGCATCCACTGCTTCTGCAGCTCAGGATCCAAATAATCGCCCACGCAGGCCTCCTCATACGAAAAAATTTATCAACATGATATCCACACCGTTAGGCGGTTCTCCACAGTTATCACCAGGTTTATCCACAGAGTGGAAAACTTGTGATTTATCGGTGGGATACCTGTTTACAGTATGTGATTAAACCTCCCACCGCTAGCTCCAAAGCCCAAAAATTTGTAACTTACAAAACCTTCCGTGCTTCTGTGGATAACTCCGGCTAGGGGGAAGGTTTTCTGTCGCTATCCACAGGTGTGCCCAAACTCTCTTGCCAGCCTGTGATTAAAGACCTACCGCTTGTGGGCTTGACCTTGTATCAAGACCTCTTCTAGAGTTGATTAGTCAAAGTGTGCTAAAACTATGCCCACACGCGGGGCATGACCTTAGACCGCGCACCACAGCGCACCCTAAGGGCAGCACACCAGCAAGAAGCGTCAACCTGTTCGAAGAACTGTTGAAAGGTTGGCCCCCGTACCAACCATTTTTGGAGTAACCAAATGAGCAAGCGGACTTTCCAGCCGAATAACCGCCGCCGCGCCAAGAAGCACGGCTTCCGTCTTCGCATGCGTACCCGTGCAGGCCGCGCCATCCTCGCGAACCGTCGTTCAAAGGGCCGCGCAAGCCTCTCAGCATAAGGCTTTTCATCTCCTCGCCTCGGCCTAGCTTCGCAGGCCAGCGTGATAACGCAGCCCGCCAAGAGACGACCGAACCCGAAAAGGAGAATACGTGCTGGCACAACAGCACCGGATGCGAGCCTCGGCTCAATTCTCAGCAACTACACGTTCCGGCGCCCGCTCAGGGCGTCGGAACTTAGTTCTATATACAGCCAAAACAGACGAACAAGCAACCACTATCGGTTTCATCGTCTCAAAAGCCGTCGGCAACGCCGTCACCCGCAACAAAACCAAACGCCGCCTACGGGAAGCCATAGCCCCCTTCGTCGCCGAAAACCCCACCGGCTACTCCATCGTCGTCCGAGCCCTCCCACCTGCCGCAACAGCGTCCTACCGGGAACTTGCCGCCGACCTCACCGGAGCCCTGGCTGCCACCCTAAAAAAACTCAGCGCCCCGCAGGCAGCTCCCCCCAACCCCACCCGAGAGGAGCTCTAACACCATGGGCACCTCCCACCCCACCCCCGAAACGGACAACGACGTCCTGCTCAACAAAGCCCCCCACGAATTCGTCGTCCCCGCCACCTTCACGCAGGCCCTCATCACCCTGCCCCAAAACGCCCTCATAGCCTTCATCAAGCTCTACCGGGCCATCGTCTCCCCCCTTTACGGCGACGTCTGCAAGTACTACCCCACCTGCTCCGCCTACGGGCTCGAAGCCCTCACCACCCACGGAGCCGTCCGGGGACTCTCTCTGACCGTCCGCCGTATCCTCCGCTGCCACCCCTGGGCAACCGGAGGCCTCGACCCCGTCCCCACCGGCCGCCGAACCTTCACCCCCGGCACCGAACCCAAAATCATTCTTCTAAACCACCCCCACCAGCACACCAGCAGCTAAAAGCACCGACGCTGACCGTGCCCCAACAACCGGCTCACCACACACCGAGCCAGGAAGAGAACCATGTTCGACATCATTCTCTGGCCCTTCAAATGGATCGTCTCAGCGATCCTCTGGGCATTCCACGAAATCTTCGCAGCCATCGGCATGGACCCCGCCTCCGGCACCACCTGGGTCCTCGCCATCATCGGCCTGACCATCGTCATGCGAACCCTCACCATCCCCCTCTTCATGAAGCAAATCAAGGCCATGCGCGGAATGCAGGAACTGCAGCCCGAACTCGCCAAGCTTCAAGCCAAATACAAGGGCAAGACCGACCAGCTCTCCCGCCAAAAAATGGCCCAGGAGCAAATGGCCCTCTACAAGGAATCAGGCTCCAACCCCCTGGCCTCCTGCATGCCCATCCTCGTGCAGATGCCCATCTTCTTCGGCCTCTTCCAGGTGCTCAACGGCGTCCCCAGCGCAGCAGCTAACAACGAGAGCATCCTCATGCTCTCCAACGACAAGGTAGAGCAGTTCAACGACGCCTACATCTTCGGCGCCCCCCTCTTCTCCACCATGCTGAACCCCGGCAACGGCAACCACGTCGCTACCATCATCATTGCCGCCATCATGGTCGTGCTCATGAGCGCCACCCAGTTCTACATCACCAAGCAGCTCTCCGTGAAGAACATGTCGGACGCCGCCAAGCAGTCCCCCATGTACCGCCAGCAGCAGATCATGCTCTACGTGCTGCCCCTCATCTTCGCTGTCTCCGGCATCAACTTCCCCCTGGGCGTGCTCGTCTACTGGACCGTCTCCAACTTCTGGTCCCTCGGCCAGCAGTACTGGGTCATCAAGAACAACCCCACCCCCGGCTCCCAGGCAGAACGCGAACTCAACGAACGCCGCGCCGCCAAGGGCCTGCCCCCCGTCGGCAAAACCAAGGAACAGCACGAAGCTGAAATCGCCGAACAGCGCGAACGCGCCAACCGTGGCCAGCGTCAGCAGCCTATGAGCAAGAAGCGCCAAAAGCAGCAGAAGAAAAAGAACTAGTCAGCAAAGGAGGACCACCCCATGACTGAAACCCCCACCACCCCCGAAGAGGTCATCGAAGAAGCCTTTGACGACGAAGGCGACATCGCAGCCGACTACCTCGAAGAACTCCTCGACATCGCCGACATCGACGGCGACATCGACATCGAAATCCGCAACGGCCGCACCTACCTCTCCGTTGTCACCGAAGACGGAAACACCGAAGAACTCGATGCCCTCGTCGGTGCCGACGGCGAAGTCCTCGACGCCCTCCAGGAACTCGTCCGCCTCTCCGTCCTGGCAGCCACCGGCCAGCGCACCCGCCTGATCCTCGACATCGCAGGCTACCGCGCAGACCGCCAAAAAGCCCTCGTCACCCTGGCGGAAACAGCCATCGCCGAGGTCAAGGAAACCGGCGACGAAGTCCACCTCGAACCCCTGGGCTCCTACGAGCGCAAACTCATCCATGACATCGTGGCCGCAGCCGGCCTCTACTCAGAATCTGAAGGCGCCGGGGCAGACCGCCACATCGTCATCATGCCGGCAGAGGACTAAACCGTGAGCGAAACCAAGACTGAAATCCCCGCGCTCGCAGGTCCCGCCCTCGTTGCTGCCGACCAAATCTTCGGCGACCGCCTGCCCCTGGCAGAACGATACGTCGAACACCTGGCCACCAGCGGTATCGAACGCGGACTGATCGGCCCCCGTGAGGTTCCCCGCCTCTGGGAGCGCCATGTGCTCAACTGCGCTGTCGTTGAAGAGTTCATCGAAGAAGGCGCCTCTGTGGCTGACGTCGGCTCCGGTGCAGGCCTTCCCGGCCTCTGCCTGGCTATTGCCCGCCCCGACCTGCAGCTGACCCTCATTGAGCCGCTTGAGCGCCGCGTCATCTGGCTGACCGAGGTGGTAGATGACCTGGGCCTAGAGAACGTGGACATCATGCGTTCTCGCGCCGAGCAGGCCGTCGGTTACGTTGACGCTGATTACGTCACCGCCCGCGCTGTTTCTGCCCTCGTGGGCCTGCTGGACATCACCCTGCCGATCCTGCGCGGAACCGGCCAGCTGCTGGCCCTCAAGGGCCGCAGCGCCGCCGAAGAAATCGAGAAGGCCCAGAAGAAGCTCAACCGCTACGGCGCTCGCCAGACTGAGATTCTGGTCGCCGGTGAGGACCTGCTGGAAGAGCCCACCACCGTTGTGCGGGTAACCCTCTAGGTCTTACCTGCGGACGGCAAAGCCCGGCTTCCCCTGTAGTGGGGAAGCCGGGCTTTGTTCTTAGCACCTAGCGGGGGTTACGTCGGAAAATGAACTCAAAATCTCGGGTGGCACCGACTTCAAAGTAGTAGTCGCCCACGCGTTCAAAACCGTAGCGGCTATAGAGGCGCTGGGCCCCGTAGTTTTCAGACCAGACCCCCAGCCAGAGGGTTCTTTGGTCATTGTCCTTCAGGAGCCACTGGAGGGCCTTTTCAAGCAACTGGGAGCCCAGACCCTGCCCCTGGTACTCAGAACGCACATAGAGCCGCCTGATCTCCCCGTCAGCGCCCTTGAGCTCAGGGTGGGGGAGGTGGGCGCTGCCGGCCACCACATAGCCGATGAGGGAGCCGTCCTGCTCCGCCACCCAGATACCGTAGTCGGGGCTGGCAATCTCACGGGCGTACCCTTCTTCGGTGTAGGCCTCAGCCAGGTAGGTGGCTAAATCTTCGGGCGGGTAGTAGGTGAAGGTTTCAGAGAAAGTTGTGGCTGAAAGGACGGCCAGCTCGGCGGCGTCGGCGGGGGTGGCAGGGCGAATGGTTGTCATGGTTCGTGATTATAGTCGGCCGCTAGGTTTCACGTGAAACATCAGATAAGCGCTCTTGATAAGTTGTTTAAAAGCGAATGGTTTGAGGTCGTCAGGGGAGCGGGTAGTCTTGTAGGGAACAGAAATCTGAGCAAACCCCAGGGGAGAAAACAGTGTCCACCATGCCTAACATTCCTGATTTTGGCCTCCCACCCGAACCGCTTGCGGCAGCTAGCAAGCCCGACAAGGGTTCTGCTGTTTCACGTGAAACACTCGAAAAACTGGGTCGTTCAGATGCCGCTGTCATGCCAGATAGCCCCCTGGGCCAGCAGGCTGCCAGCGCCCGCGAACAACTCGCTGACCTCACCAGTCGAACCCTGAGCCGTCCCCGCGAAACCCGCATCTTCACTATCTCCAACCAGAAAGGTGGGGTCGGAAAAACCTCCACCGCAGTAAACCTGGCCGCCGCGCTCGCCCACCGGGGTATGAACGTCCTGGTGATTGACAACGACCCCCAGGGCAACGCATCAACCGCCCTCGGGATCGACCACGGTGTTGATGTCCCCTCTACCTACGATGTCCTCATCAACGACACCCCGCTGGCTGACATTATTCAACCCTGCCCGGACGTCGACAACCTCTGGTGCGCCCCGGCCACCATTGATTTGGCCGGTGCCGAAATTGAGCTGGTGTCCATGATGGCCCGTGAATCCCGCCTCTCCACGGCAATCTCCGATTATGCCGCCGCCCGGGAGGCAGCTGGCCAGCCCCGCCTCGACTACATCTTCATCGACTGCCCGCCCTCCCTGGGCCTACTCACTATCAACGCCTTCTGCGCTGCCCGCGAAGTCCTCATTCCCATTCAGTGTGAGTACTACGCCCTCGAAGGCCTGAGCCAGCTGCTGAAAAACATCAGCATGATCCAAAAACACCTCAACCCCCAGCTGGCCATCAGCACAATCCTTCTCACCATGTACGACGGCCGCACCAACCTCTCATCCCAGGTGGCTGACGAGGTGCGGGAGCACTTCCCCCATCAGGTTCTCACCACCCCGATTCCCCGCTCTGTGCGTATCTCAGAAGCGCCCAGCTACCAGCAAACCGTCATCAGCTACGACCCGGCTTCCCCCGGTGCAATTGCCTACCTCAAGGCGGCTGTTGAAATTGCAGAAAAAGTATAAACACTATATATAGGTAGTTCTTCTGTAATATTGAAGCCGAAAAACTTACAAAAGTCCGTTCCCAGCACAGCGCCGGGGACGGATTTTTTGTTCGGGTTTCTAGGTTTTCTCCACTAAACTGGGGGAGGACTACACGACGATGGAGGAAGCCATGGCAGAAAAAAAGCGAGGACTCGGACGCGGCCTGGGGGCCCTTATTCCGGAAAGCACCCTGGCTCAGCCTCAGGACGAGCTGGACCTGGGTGTTGAGACGCCCACAGGAAAGAGGGGCGTCAAGAAGCCTGTTTCACGTGAAACATCGAAGAAGAAGCGGGCAGATATGGGGGCCGCCCTGCGCTCTACCACCGCTTCCCGCCGTCCAGTAGATTTCTTCTTCGGCGATGAGACTGCCGCTGCAGGGGACGGCCTGGTTCCAGTTCCCGGTGCAGATTTCGCTACCCTGGACGTCACAGACATCCACCCCAACCGCAAGCAGCCCCGCACCGACTTTGACGAGCACGATATGCAGGAGCTCGTCCACTCCATCAAGGAAATCGGTATTCTGCAGCCGATCGTGGTCCGTCCCAGCCGGGAAGACGGGGAGCAGAAATATGAACTGATTATGGGTGAGCGTCGCTGGCGGGCGACCCAGCGGGCAGGCCTCACCACCATTCCGGCTATCATCCGCGAAACCCAGGACGAAGACCTGCTCCGTGATGCCCTGCTCGAAAACCTGCACCGCTCCCAGCTCAACGCCATTGAAGAAGCTGCGGCATACCAGCAGCTCCTGGAAGAATTTGGCACCACCCAGGAGCAGCTGGCCCAGAAGATTGGCCGCTCACGACCGCAGATTTCCAATACAATCCGTTTGCTTAAGCTACCTGCTCTGGTGCAGCGCCGGGTTGCTGCAGGCACCTTATCAGCTGGCCACGCCCGGGCCCTGCTGGGCCTCAAGAAGGCAGCTGACATCGAAACCCTGGCCCAGAAGATCGTCAACGAGGGCCTTTCTGTGCGGGCTGTTGAAGAGCTGGTCGCCCAGGCATCTGATGCCAAGCCCGCCAAGCCCCGGAAGGCCCCTGCCGTCCAGAGCCACACAGAGCGACTGGACTACCTAGCCGATGCCCTGGGGGACTATCTCGATACCGACGTCAAGATCAATCTGGGTGCCCGCAAGGGTAAAGTCACCATTGAGTTTGCCTCGGTTGAAGACCTCAACCGGATTATTGACCTTGTAAATCCCGGCCTGAAGAAGTAACCGCAGACTGGTTATCCCGGCTCAGGACGAAGCGGCCCCCACCAACCTCGGTGGGGGCCGCTTTGTATTTGCTGCAGCGTGGGGTCGGCCTGCCTAGGGGGGCGCTGGCGGCATAGCCTGAAACTTGGCCTGAAGCTGCCGGTGTCGGGGGGCAGAAAACCTGCCCCAGCCGTCCTTGTTTCACGTGAAACAAAGGAGCGAAACCGGTAGCTGCCCTGCAGATAAAAGCGAGAGCCTACCGCACCCAAACAGCGGTAGGCTCTCATTCCCAAACTAGCTCGGTGAGCTATTCAAGCAGGGGGCCAAAGCCCCGATCTGCCTGTAACAAATCCTTCCCAGGGGATTTGAAATCTATGTGGCTTATTTGCCGGTGTATTCCCAGACACGGACGTAGTCAACCTCAACGGCGCAGTCTGCGGTGGTGGAGGCCAAGCCACCCCAGTAGGCGTTGCCTGCCTGCATGCAGAGGCGGATGTTGAACTTTTCACCCTTGGGCAGGGCTGCCTGGTAGCGGGGATCTTCAGATGAAACGAAGAGGTATTCAACGCCGTCGAAGAAGAACTTGACGCCTGCGGGGGTCTTTTCAATGGCCCAGGTGTGGTACTCGTCAGCCAGGTTCTGGCCGAGGACGGGGATCATTGCTGACTTCTTAGCGGTGTTACCCTGCTGCTGGCCGTAGTGGACGGTGCCTTCAGAGCGGTTGGAGATGTCGATCTTCTGCTTGCCGGAGGTGTAGCCGTAGGACTCAGAGATATCGATTTCACCGAGCAGGGTGGTGTTGTCGGGGCGCATCCAGATGCCACCCCAGGCGCCGATGTGCTCAACGGTTGAAGCGGGCTGCTTGGCGCGGTATTCCAGGCGGAAGTTTTCTGCTGAGAACTTGCCCATGGTGTCGATGTAGCCGGTGGCCCATTCGCGGGTCTTGCCGTCCTTGTAGGTGACGGGGGTAGCCAGCTTCTTGAGCCAGATTTTAGCGGAGGAGTCACCCATGGTGACGGCTTCCTTGAGGTTGACGGATGAGTCGTAACCTACGTAGGACTTGTCGCGGACGCGCCACTTAGCACCGTCGATAGCGCCGTTGTTGAAGTCGTCCTCGAAGATCATTCGGCCCCAGCCGGCTGCGGTGAGGGCACCGCGGTGTTCGCCCCAGTTATCAGCCTTGGCGGCGGTGAGTTCGATGGCGTGGGTTGCGGGTGCGGTCTTGCCTGCGTAGACGGAGGCTGCGGTGCCGACGCCTGCGGGGGTGTTCTGGAAAGGAACGTTGACGTCGTCGAAGGTCAGGTTTTCTGCAACACCGTTGATGATGGTCTGGGCAACCAGGCGGGTGGCGCGGACGGAGAGGGCCAGGTCGAAGGCGAAGGTACCTGCGGGTGCCTTTGAGGTCAGGACCTTCTGGGCCAGGACGGTGGTGCGACCTGCCATGGTGCGCTCGATGATGAGGCGCAGGCGGCCTGCGTTGTTGAGCTCGACCAGGGCTGCGTAGGTGTCGCGGCCGTTGGCTGAGCGGCGGGCGTGGACGCGGGTGTAGATGGCGCCGGTTGCCGGACGGGAGGTGGTGAAGGTAGCTTCCACTAGAGCATCTGATGCCTTGAGGCCTGCAGCGGTGAAGGCTGCTGCGTTGGTGAATGCCTGGGCGAAGGGGGAGGTGTAGTTGACGTCTGCCAGGGGGACTACACGCATGGTGCCTGACTTCAGGTTTGCACCGTTGAGGGGGGTTGCTACGGTGGCAGCCTGGGCTGACTGGGTGGTCAGTGCAACTGCGACTGCGGTTGCGGCGGTCAGGGACAGGAAGTTGCGACGTGATACGGAGATCATGGTTTGGGTTTCGCTTTCAGTTGTTTGGGTTGGGAGGTTCTGGGTGGAACCTTTGGGGTGTTGGGTGATTCCTTGGGGAGGAATCTGAAGAACCTTTGGGGAAGTTCTTCGGGGTGGGTTCCTTGGGGAGGATCCCTGGCTGGCTGGGTGGCCCGCCGTGCTTCGGTAGATAACTTTACGGACGTTTGGGGGACAAGGCAAGTCGATATGGGGACAAATCTGATGCTTTCAGCTGAAAGCAATAATGTTTACACTAGTCAGTGCAGGGTTATGAGGCTGAAAATTTTTTTGGATAATGTTTTGAACTTGTCCCCTAAACTGCTCTATCTAGGCAAAATAGCGAAAATTTTTTAAGTAAAGCAGGTTGAGTTTGTCCCCCAAAACTCTTCTTTTGGACCATCTCTGGATCAAATAGGGGTGCACATGGCTACTTGTACCCCATTTTGTCCCCCAAAAGGACGGCTGGGGCGGCATAAAGGGGAAGTAGGGGTGGGCGCAGGGAAGGATTTGGGGGCAATCTGCCCCCTATTTGTCCCCTAAAACCTGCTGGCTAGGCCTTTTGCGGTTGATTGCCTCCTGTTTGTCCCCTATTTGTTCAGCCTGTCGGTGTCTATGGTTCTCCTGTAGGAAGGGGGCGAGGGGTGAAATTGGGGTTTTGTCCCCCATTTTGTCCCCCAAAACCAAGCTTGGGGTCTTTGGTGGGGACTTTTGCTGGTTTTGAGAGTAGCTGCTGGCTTTGAAGGCGCTAGAAGCCCCTCTGGTGGCCTGTTGCGGAAAAAATGAGCAATCACCCCAGCCTGCTGGTGTTAGGCGCTCAGAGCGGCTTCTGGAGGGGGTGTTTTTGTGGATTGTTACACCAAATTGCACGAAATAACCATACAAGAAGTGGCGGTTGGGATCTTCTGGTGTTTCGAACTGGGTGACTCAGCGTGGTGATATTCAGGGGTATGTCTATTAGGGAGCCCCTTCCTAGGGGCGGCAGCGTCCACCGTTCTTGGCGCATTCACTGCCAGATATGGTTTGGTCTGGCATATAGGCACAACGTTTCATTAGCTATCGTCGCTATGTGCTGCCTGCCCCTATACTGGGAAAAACTGTAGGAGGTAAGGCAAGTGTTTAAGAGGATAAATTTTCAATCGATACTTCTTCTGTCTGGGGAACCCTGGCTTATTGAGATTGCAGGGTGGGGTCTTGGTGCCCTCTTGATGCTTCTTCCCTGGCTGGCTTCAGCTCTCCTTATCAAGAAGAGGGTGCTGGGTAGGCCCCACCAGGGCTTGCAGAATACTAAACAGGACCCTGCCCAACAATCTGCCGGTGATGCCGGGGGATCATAATCCTTTAGTCGTTCTATTCTCAAGGTTCTCTGGTCTATGCAAAGCTCCGGTTTTGGCTTTACCTTTACCTGCCGGCATCGAGTGGGTTGGTGAGGGGGTCTTTGAACCAGGGGTATCTCGGTTTGCTAACCCGCCCTGCAGGGCCTCCAAAAGCCTACCTTGTTTCACGTGAAACATGCCCTGGTTCGCTAGGGCTGTGTGGACCCCTGCTCCTCTATGTTTCTGCCTTCTATTCAGGGTTTAGAGAATCTCAGTAGGCAGGTATTGAATACCTAGAATAATGCAAGGAAATCAAATGAAAACTCCCCTTGGGGAGTTCATTTTTTATCTCATGAAAAATATATGAAGGATATTCTTCTTGTCTTTATGGGGGTGAAATGAGCGTTAAAAGCGGAGTGGGGAACGATTCAAGGGTGAAGTAGCGAGGTGTGAAAATAATTGTAAATAGGCAAAATTGATATGTAAAGAATCGTTTTGTCAAGGGAGAAGGATTTTGTTCTAAGAAATCAATTGGGAATCAGTAATTAGTAGTATGAATTGCCTGTGCTAATGCATATTTAAGGGGCGGTTTGAGGAAGCGTAATAATGGTGGTTAGTAGGCAAAATCACCCTTCTGGGCGTTTTTTGCACCTTTTCCGGGTTGGTGGCGAGGGTTCCTTGTAGTGTCCTGTGGCTGAGATGTCTAGGTATTTAGGTAAGTGTGTAGGGCTTGTATGATCTGGATATAGAGTGCCACCTTTTGGGTATAGGAATAGAAAATTCTTTGAGCTGGGTGTCTTATAGGGTAGTTAATTTGGGCGGTGGTGGGGATTTAAAATAAATAAATATAGTGTTTTAGGGAAAATATAGGAATATCAATTGAGGTAATCTAATCCTATACTACCCCTCAAAGTTTTGAAATATATTTATTATTTTGCATTTGCTGGGTTCTCTCTAAATAAAATTCTATATTCTGGTTTTGTTTATGGGTGGGGGTAGGCGGGGTGCGTGTGGCGTTAAAATGAGAAAACAGTTGCACACATGCACCAGGTGTTGCACACGTGCAACAGGCATCTTATGATGGGAGTGTGGAAATTATTGAACTCCTCCGCGAAGCTGCAGAGCACCCTACGCAAACAGCCAGAAAAGCCGGCATAGCTCGTTCAACCCTTCTCCGAATCACCCAAGAAAAAACTGAGCCCACACCCGCGACCTTGCGTGAAATAGCCCTAGCCCATGGATGCGATCTCAACTACTCGCTCAAGCCAGCATCAGATCCCTGGGCCATCACAGCAGCACGCTACCTGCTTGACCCAACCCTGCCAGAAAACCTACCCCAGGAGCGTCCTGAAATAGCCCAATGGCTAGCCAGATATGCACGGTGGGGGGTTATCCCCAGTGCCCCCGGGGTAGCCCCAGACCCGGAAAAACTTGCTGAAGAAGCCGCCCCTTACGGGAACCTCCCCCAGCGCCCTGGGGTATATTTCTATGCTCCAACCCCCTTGCTGTCACCCGCCGAACTTGCCCTGCGCGTCGCCTCAGCAGGCGACCAAGCCGGGGCCTCCTGGGCTCTTTCTGGTGCCCCCATAGCTTCCCACTTCTTAGGGCAAAAGGCTACCCAGGGACCCACCGTCCTCTGGGTTGAAGGGGACCTCAATCCTGCCGCCCGAAACCTCTCCCTGACTCTCACCGAAACACCGATTTTTCAACCAGCAGGTGTTGTCCTCGTGCAGGCTGAAACTCTTGAACTTGAAGCTGCTACCCAAGATGGAGGTGTAAACCTGGTTGCCCCCATTCAGGGTGTCCTCGATTTGCACTCACTCGGATTTGGATCCCTGGCCCAAGACATCACAAGCCACTGGGGAGAAAACTAGTCGTGAACAACCCACCTCAACGCATACACTGGGGCAGAAAAAGACTGTCGCAACCCCCCTCAGTGCCGTCACCCGGAGAAAAGCCCCAAGGTCCTCCCGGACAGAGCCGCACAACCGGCCGAGTGTACTGGGCGGTCCCATTAGACACCTCCCCTATCCTTTCCAGCATGCCTCAACGGGCCCTAGCCCGCTTTAAACACAACCTGAGCGAACTCATCTGGAACACTGCAGCCTTGGAGGGGAATGCCTTTACCCTGCCTGAGGTGATCACCTTGCTCGATGGGGTAACGGTAGGGGGAAAGAGTATTGAAGATGAGGAACAAATTCTTGCCTTGAGCGAGGGGTACAATTTTGTAGCCGACCATGTTGCCTCTGGAACCTTTGCTCTGACCCGGGAGTTCTCCAACCAAGTCCATGCCCTTGTCGCTCGTCATGAGGCTATCGAGAGCGGATTCTTTCGCGGGCAGGGGGCTGTGACCGGTGGCGGCACGGTGCGCCTTTCCCAGGGTGGTGTCATCGACGGTGACGATCACGGTGAACAAGGGCAAAACCTCCTGGCAGACTACGCAAACCTCCTGGCATCCTTGAGTCAGATAACAGATCCTCGGGAACGGGCCCTGGCCTATTTCTGCTCTGCCGTGCGTTCTCAGTTCTATTTCGACGGCAATAAACGTACAGCCCGCTTGATGATGGCTGGGGAACTCATGTCTCACGGTTTTGATGCCATCAACATTCCATTTGCTAGGCGCCTGGAGTTTAATCAGGCACTTGATACCCTTTTCACGAGTGATAACGCAACTCAGCTCATGCGTTTTCTCGTGTCTTGTGCCATTCGCCCCTGACCTCGTTGGCAGTTAGCCTCCTATGTTTCACGTGAAACTTTCCTGACCTCCTGGGCGTCCGTACCCTACCTGCGCTCAAGCACCACCGCGCCCCCAAAGGAGAGACCCCTAAAAGAGAACATGCAAAGGCCCCTCAGATCGCTCTGAGGGGCCTTGGGGCCAGCTTATTGGGTAAAGACCCCTAGGGGCCCTACAGGGGCTACTTCCTACTTGAGGAACTCAGCGAATTCCTGCTCCAGGGCAGCCTTGGGCTTAGCGCCCACGGTCTGCTTGGCAACCTCGCCGTCCTTGAAGACGTAGATTGCCGGGATAGAGGTGATGCCGTACTTCATGGCGGTGGCGGGGTTGTTCTCGACGTCCAGCTTGAGAACCTTGACCTTGTCGCCGTACTCTTCACCCAGCTGGTCGATGATGGGGCCAACCATGCGGCAGGGGCCGCACCATTCAGCCCAAAAATCAACGATAACGGGCTTGTCTGACTTCAGAACTTCGTCAGCAAAAGTAGCGTCAGTAACCTGAGCTGCCATAATAATTTTTCCTTTTCTAGAGGGTGAATAAAACTTAGAGGGATTCCAGGTAGTGCTGGGCGTCGATAGCGGCCACACAGCCTGAACCGGCGGCGGTAATAGCCTGGCGGTAGGTGGGGTCGATAACGTCACCGGCGGCAAAAACACCGGGAATAGAGGTGCGGGAAGAGCGGCCGTCGACGGCAATGGTGCCGGCCTCAGTAAGCTCCAGCTTGCCCTCGACCAGGGCGGTGCGGGGGTCTGAGCCGATAGCAACGAAGACGCCTTCAACGTCCAGAACAGACTCTTCGCCGGTCTTGACGTTGGTCAGGGTCAGGCCGGAGACCTTCTCGTCGCCGTCAATGGTCTTGACGACGGAGTCCCAGATGACCTCGATCTTTTCGTGGGCCAGGGCCCGCTGGGCCATGATTTCTGAGGCGCGGAAGGAGTCGCGGCGGTGGACCAGGTAGACCTTGGAGGCAAAAGAGGTCAAGAAGAGGGCCTCTTCAAGAGCTGAATCTCCGCCGCCGATCACAGCCAGGGCCTTTTCCTTGAAGAAGAAACCGTCGCAGGTTGCACACCAGGAGACGCCGTGGCCTGAGAGGCGGGCTTCGCCGTCCACGCCCAGCTTGCGGTATTCGGAGCCGGTGGAGAAAATCACGGCCTTAGCCAGGTGAACTGACCCGTCGGTCAAAATAACTTTCTTGACGTCGCCGTCCAGCTCAACCTCAGCGACGTCCTCGTAACGGATATCAGCACCAAAACGCTCGGCCTGAGCTCCGATGTTGGTCATGAGCTCAGGGCCCTGGATGCCCTCGATAAAGCCGGGGAAGTTTTCAACCTCTGTGGTGGTCATGAGGTCGCCACCGGGGGAGATAGAAGAAGCGAAGAGGACGGGCTTGAGGTTGGCCCGGGCGGTGTAGATAGCTGCGGTGTAGCCTGCAGGGCCTGAGCCAACGATGATGACATTGTGGACGGTCTGGTCGCCAGCTTCGGTTGCTGCAGTAGCAGGTGCGGAGTCGGTAGCTGCAGCCAGGTTGAGGCCGGCTGCGGTGCCGCCGAAGAGGCCGCCGAGTGCAGAGTCGGTCATGGTTCTCCTTGTGGATGGGTGAGAGGTGAACTTATGCAATATAACGGCGGGTGGGTGGGTCTTATTCCCACCCACCCGCCGGTAGGGCTAAAACTTATTTGACACTGATTTCAGCAAGACGCAGGCCGAAGGGGAAGTTCCCGACGATGGGCTGGGTGAGCTGGGGGGCGCTGGTGAACTGGACGATGATGTACTCGGTATTGCCGTCCTGGACGTCCTTGTTGAGTTCAACGGTGGTTTCACCGGGGTTGGCGAAGGTGCCGGATCCGATTTCTTTGGCGCCGTCGATAGAAGCGGAGGATGAAGCGAACACCTTGAAGGCGCCACCGGTGCCTGAGATCTGGTTGATAGTCAGGGAGTTGACGGTGGTTGCTTCGTCGAGCTTGGCGGCCAGGTAGAAGGAGTCGGTGAGGCCGCCGAAGTTAGCTGAGCCGAAGGCCAGGGAGATCCAGTGGGTTTCGGGGTTGCCGTCGGTGATGGTGCCGAGCAGGGCGTCGCTTTCAGCCATGAGGTTGGGGCTGGAGGGGACGGTGCGGGTGAAGTTGCCGTCCAGCTTGGGAGCGGGGAGCTTCTTCTCTGCGGTGGGGGTGGGGGAGGGCGTGGGGGTTGTGCTGGCCTGGGCTGTTGCGGTGGGGGTGGCGGTGGTGCGGCCGAAGGCCTCCTGGGAGGCGTCGGAGTCGACCATGGTGCCAAGGCCGTTGAAGGCTACACCTGCTGCGATGACGAGCAGGAGGATGGCTGCGATGCCGATGGCCCATTTGCCGCCATTGCGTTCGGGTGATTCTTCGCCTTCGTAGTAGCCGTCTTGTTCGGCGTCGTATTCTTCGAATTCGTCCTGGGGGACGGTTTCGATGGTGCGGGTTGCGCTGATGGGGGCGGCGGTGCCTGCGGCGGCTGCGGGGCTTGCGTCCTTTGCCCGGACGTAGGTGTTGGGGGCGCTCATGGGCCCGGTGTCACCGAAGATCTCTTCGCCGAATTTTTCGGAGGAGCCGGAGTCTGAGTCGGTGAGCAGGGCGTCGAGGAGGACGTCCGGGCGGGAGTGGGAGGTGATGAGGTAGGTGCTGTCGCCGGTGTTGCCCAGGTCAAGGACCTGCACGTTGGAGCGGGAGAGCGCCGCTGAATTGCGGGCGTTAGCAACCAGCAGTCGGTTGTGGGAGGGGGCTGCCACGACGATGGATACCTTGCGGGAAAGTACCTGGTCGAGGCCGTCGAGGACGAGGTCGCCGCTAGCGGTTTCGAGGATGTGAGCGGTGACCTTGTAGCGGTCGCCGAGCATGGTGCTCAGAGGGATCTGCTGTGTCAAAGGGGTAGCCTCCCATGCGGAAAAGTAAGGTGGGTGATTGCGTCTGGTATCTGATATTACCCGTTAGCTTGCGGTGGTGCGTCGCCGGGCGCCGAGTTTGTTCAGAATTGGGTTGATGAGGGTGTCGAGTTCTCGGACTCTGAAGAGCATGAGCATGGCGTAGTAGGCCAGGCCCATGACGATTCCGCCGATCATGACGGTGATGAAGGCGGTGCCTCTGGAGGCCCAGGCGAAGCCGGTGAAGTCGTAGCCGCCGAGGAGGTAGAGGGCGGCGACGCCTGCGAGGCCTGCTCCGATGGAGGCGAAGGAGACCCGGGCGTGGGTTGAGATGATGTCTGCAACGCCGTAGTCGCCAAGGCGGCGGGCTAGGACGCGGTGGCTGAGGTAGACCGCCAGGACGTTTTGGAGGGCGTAGGTGAGGGCCAGGCCGTAGATGATGTGTTGGGGGGCTAGGCGGGAGGCCGTGAAGCCGAGGGCGATGATGACGAAGGCTGAGATGAGCTGGATGTAGAAGGGGGTTTTGGCGTCTTCTTGGGAGTAGAAGACGCGGGCCATCATGAAGGAGATAGTGAGGAAGGGCCCTCCCAGGGCGATGACGGTGATGGTTTGGCCGATGACGGCGCCTGCTTGGGGGGAGCCGCCACCGAAGATCATGCCGATGGGGCCGGCGAAGACGATGAGGGCGACGGCGCAGAAGATGGTGGCGATGGAGGCGGTCCGTAGGCCAGATGAGAGGGCTGCTGCGACGGTGCTGTGGTCGTCGTCTTGCGAGGCGGCTGACATGCGGTTGAAGAGGACGGTGGCGATGGAGAGGCCGATGACGCCGTGGGGCAGGGAGTAGAGCATGGAGGAGTAGTTGAGGGCCTGCACTCCGGGGATTTGGACGCCCATGGCCAGGAATTCTTCGCGGGCACCGACGACGTCGGCGGCGACCTTGGTGAGGTACATGAAGGCGAGGTTGGAGATGACACCGGTGGCCAACGTCCAGCCTGCGAGGTGGGCTGCGGTGCTGAGGCCGATGCCGCGCCAGCCGAATTTCGGGCGGAGGGTAAGCCCTACTTTTCGCAGGGGGATGAAGAGAATGAGAGCCTGCAGGGCGACGCCCAGGGTTGCCGAACCTGCCAGAACGAGGGTTTGGGCGGACGTCCAGCTTTCGAGGTTGTGGAAGGGCGGGTTGGTGGTGACGTCCTGGGGGCCGAAGGCGAAGATGAAGAGGATAAGGGCGGCAATGGCGACGACGTTGTTGAGGACGGGCGCCCACATGTACCAGCCGAAGGCCCCGCGGGCGTTGAGGACCTGGCCCAGGACGGTGTAGAGGCCGTAGAAGAAGATTTGGGGGAGGCACCAGAGGGCGAAGATCCAGCCGAAATGCTGCTGCTCGGGTGTCCATTTGCTGCCCATGACGGTAATGATGGGCCAGGAGAAGAGCAGGACGATGGCAGTCACTGCCGCGATACCGCTGACTGCCAGCGTCACTAGGCGGGAGACGTAGTCGGAGCCGCCGTCGTCGTGCTTGGCGGCCTTGATAATTTGCGGCACCAGCACAGCGTTAAAAATGCCGCCAGCTACCAGGACATAAATCAGGTTGGGTAGGGTGTTGGCGGTTTCAAAAATGTCGCCCACGGTGGTGGTGGCACCTAAGGCGACGGTGATGAGGAAGGTTTTGACGAAGCCTAGAACCCTAGAGACCAGGGTACCTGCGGCCATGATCGCGCTGGAGAGAGCACCGGAACGTGCCACGGGAATCCTTATCTACTTAGTTAGGTGAGCTGGTGAATGATGTATTCACGGGCGATTTCAGCAATGCGCCGCTCATTGGGGAAGGAGAGTTTGCGGCCCAGGTCGTCGATATTGACCCAGGCGACGTCGACGGCTTCGTGGTCGGGATCGTTTTCTGTGGTGAGTTCCCCGCCGGTGGCCGAGAAGAGAAAGTGGTGGACGGTCTTGTGGACGCGGTGGCCTGACACGTTGAACCAGTAGTCGATGGAGCCTAGGGAGGTGATAACCTCACCGGCGATTCCAGTTTCTTCTTCGATTTCGCGGGCTGCTGCCTGCGCTTTGGTTTCTTTGCCTTCGGGGTGGCCCTTGGGGAGGCACCATTCGAGGCGGCCGCCGCGGTTGACGCGGGCGATGATGGCAACGGGGAGGTTGCGGTCATCGAAGTTGACGATGACGCCACCTGCTGAGACCTCCTCTACCGTGGGCATGGCAGCTACGGGCGTGAAAGCCCGCCTCTTGGGTGCCCGGGGAATAGGAAAAGTCATGTCTCTACCTTAACCGATAGAGCAGGGTGTGTGTTTAAATGCGGGGGTGTAAGTGGTAACTTGTGTGGTTTGCTGGCACGATTGAAGGGTTATGGCGCATGTTTTTGATACTTCTCTCATTCACCCCGTTGCCCTAGAGGCGGGTGAGCTCTTTGCCCGCGCGGGCTTTGAACTAGCCCTGGTGGGCGGGCCCGTCCGTGACCTGTTTTTGGGGGAAACCTCGGTAGATTTGGACTTCACTACCAACGCCACTCCCGATCAAACCCTGGCTGTGGTGGACGGCTGGGCCGACGCTACCTGGGAGATCGGCAAGGAGTACGGCACCATCGGCATCCGCAAGGGCAATGAGATGGTTGAAATCACCACCTACCGGGCTGAAAAGTACGACCCTGATTCCCGTAAGCCGGTGGTCGCTTTCGGTACAGATTTGAAGGAAGACCTCTTCCGCCGCGATTTCACCATTAATTCGATGGCTCTGCGCCTGCCCTCCCTTGAACTGGTTGATCCCTTTGGGGGTCAGGAGGACTTGCAGAAGGGTATTATCCGCACCCCCGGCACCCCGCAGGCGTCCTTTTCGGACGACCCGCTGCGCATGATGCGGGCCGCTCGTTTTGCCTCCCGCCTGGATATTGATCTGGCCCCTGAGGTTTTTGAGGCCATGGTTGATATGGCCGACCGCATTCAGATTATTTCGGCTGAGCGGGTGCGCGATGAGCTGGTCAAGCTCATCTGCGGTGTTGCCCCCCGCCGCGGTGTGGACCTGCTGGTTGAATCGGGGTTGGCTGCCTTTGTGCTGCCTGAAATCCCGGCCCTGAAGCTGGAGGTTGATGAGCACCACCGCCACAAGGACGTCTACCAGCACTCCCTGACCGTCATGGAGCAGGCTGCCGCCCTCGAAACCGACGCGGACGGCGCCGTTCCCGGCCCTGACTTCGTCCTGCGTTTTGCCGCCCTCATGCACGATATCGGCAAGCCGGCTACCCGCAAGTTTGAGAGCAACGGAGCTGTGAGCTTCCTGCACCACGATGTGGTGGGAGCCAAGCTGACGAAGAAGCGCATGCGCGAGTTACGCTTCGATAACGACACCATCAAGGCTGTGGCCCGCCTGGTTGAGCTTCACATGCGGTTCTACGGGTACGGGGACGCCGGTTGGACGGACTCTGCGGTGCGCCGCTATGTGCGCGACGCCGGGGACCTGCTGGAGCGCCTGCACCGACTGACCCGGGCGGACGTCACCACCCGCAACAAACGCAAGGCCAACCGGATCGCGTCCGCCTACGACGATTTGGAACGCCGCATCACCGAGCTGGCCGAGCAGGAGGAGCTGGACGCTATCCGCCCCGACCTCGACGGCGAAGAAATCATGGCCATTTTGGGTATCAAGCCCGGCCCCCAGGTTGGCCAGGCCTACAAGTTCCTGCTTAACCTGCGCCTGGATGAAGGGGCCCTGGGCAAGGAAGAAGCCACCGCCCGCCTGCTGGAGTGGAGCAAAAAGTAAGGCCAGAAACTTGAGTATAAGTGTATATCCTTATATATGAACATATAAGGATATACACTTATCTTATGTTTGTTCTGACTGTTGACCAGGTGGGTTCATCTGGTGATGAGGATCGAGTCCCTGACCTCTTTGCCCTTGTCGATGGGCTAGAGAGCGGTGGTGCCCCAGTCCGTCCATTCCAGCGCACCGCAGGTGACGAAGCCCAGGCGGTGTTCGATGATCCAGCTGCTGCGCTTGTGACCGCTCTTGCCCTGGTGCGTACCGGTCACTGGTACGTGGGCATAGGGGAGGGCCCCGTAAACGTCCCGCTACCTGCAGAAACTCGGGCAGGGGCCGGGCCTGCCTTTGAGTACGCCCGCAGAGCGGTTGAGCGGGCTAAAAAAACAAGAGGACGCTGCTGTTTCGCTGGGTCTGTAGCGTCAGCTCAGCTGGTTGATAGAGCCCTGAGCCTGCTCGCCCGTCTTGAAATAGACCGGCAAGAAACCCGCCAGAAGGCCGGTGAGATGACTCGTCAGGGGTTGTCTCAGAAACAGATAGCTGAAAAACTTGGGATAAGTCAGTCTGCCGTGAGTCAGCGTCTTAGCGAGGGCTACTGGTCCGAAACACGAGCTCTGATAGACGAACTGGTAGAAATCCTGCGGTAGTGAAACTCAACGATGAGGGAGCTGTGTGAGCGTCTTTTTAGCCTGTGCCTTAGCGGTTGTGGGTCTAGCGGGTGTTTTACCTAGCTTGCGACCTGCTCTCAAAAGAATGCCAGGAGCAGGCTTCCTGCTTATTCTTCAAACAGCACTCATGGTCACCGTACTCGTGGTAAGTCTCTATGGGTATATAAGTTCTTATCAGGAAATTGGGGTGCTGACCGTGTGTGCTGTTTGGGCCGCAGCTTGTGGCGGAAGTCTTCCTCTGGCAACTTTGCTAAACCGTATCGCACACCGTGAACCTGAACTCTCCACTGACTCTGACGACTCGAAGCAACTGCGTGGGGCGATAACAACACCGGAAGGTGAACAGCTGCAGATTGAAGGGACACTGAGCTCACCAAAAACACATGAGAGTGCTCTGTTATCCGGTGGACACTGGATCGGAATCTTTGAACGTCTAACCATCGCCGTGCTGCTCGTCTTTGCACAGCCAGCACTTTTAGCAGCGGTGGTAGCAGTCAAGGGGCTGGCTCGATACCCTGAGATTCGAGCAAAGAGCAGTCTCGCTGAAAAGTTCATTGTAGGAACTTTCGCATCGGCGCTTTGGGCAGGCCTATGCATCTTGCCCATACATCTGCTCCAAGTAGGCTAAAAGAAAATAGTGGTAGATGGCGAGACTGGTTTTAACGCTGAGGAAGTATGAAGAACTCACCCCGTAGACTGATGTTTTCTTCGGCCTAAACCCCTAGTGTTAAAAGTGAAACCGTCACGCACAACAAGGGGAGACCCATGCTAGAGGTCAAACACCTCACCAAAAAATACGGCGCGAAAACCGCCGTCAACAACATCAGCTTCACCGTACCCAACGGCAAAGTCACCGGCTTCCTCGGCCCTAACGGCGCCGGTAAATCCACCACCATGCGAATGCTGGTCGGCCTCGAAAACCCCACCTCAGGCAAGGCCCTGGTCGATCACCAGCCCTACCGCTCCCTCAAGAGCCCACTGACCTCCGTCGGCGCCCTGCTCGACGCCAAGGCCATGCACCCCGGACGCTCCGGGGCGGCCCACCTGCGCTCGCTGGCGCTGACCCACGGTATCCCCAAGAAGCGCGTTGATGAGGTCATTGAGATGACCGGCCTCTCCGCTGTCTCCAAAAAGAAGGTCAAGGGCTTCTCCCTGGGTATGGGCCAGCGCATGGGTATTGCTGCCGCCCTGCTGGGGGATCCCCAGAACATCATTCTGGACGAACCTGTCAACGGCCTTGACCCCGAAGGTGTCATCTGGGTCCGTAACCTGGCCCGCCACCTGGCTTCTGAAGGCCGTGCCGTCCTTATCTCCTCCCACCTGATGAGCGAAATGGCCCAGACCGCTGATGACCTCATCGTGATTGGCCGCGGCCGGGTCCTGGCTAACTGCTCTATGGAAGAATTCCTCACTATCGGTGACTCCAACAAGGTGCTGGTTCGCACTGACGCCCGTGAGGCCTTTGCCGCGACCCTCACCGGGGCAGGCCACCGCTTCACCCCCGTCGATACAGACGGCCTGATGGTTGAACAGGCTGATGCCCGAGCCCTGGCCCAGTTGGCTGCCCGCACCGACGTCCTGCTGCACGAACTTACCCCCCAGAAGTCCACCCTGGAGCAGGTCTACATGAACATGACCCGCGACGAGGTCGAATACCATTCTGCTGACTTCATCCCCGCAGACAAGGGGCAGGACGTCCCCGCCCCGGCTTCTGCGCCCGCCGCCCCCTGGAACCAGGCCGACACCGACGCTAAGGAGAACTAACCGTGACTACTACCCTTTCTGCTCCCGCGTCAGTCTCTCAGTTTGCCGGGCGCAAACTGTCCTTTGTCGGGGTCGTCCGTTCTGAGTTCCTGAAATTCCGCACCCTCACCACAAACTGGGTGATGACCCTGGTGCTGGGCCTTGTGATGGTTGGCATGGCCCCGCTCTACTCGATGGTGCTCAACTCCATGGCAGAGAGCCCCGAGATGATGGCCCAGGCTGAGCAGGGCATGGCTGCCACTAACGCCGGTGTTGAAACTATGACCAATATGGCATATGCGCTAGGTGTGTCGGGTATTGATATGGCCAATATGCTGATTGCTTCTGTTGCTGCGGTTTTTATCGGCTCTGAATATGCCACCCGAGCTATTCATACCTCGATGACCGTGGTTCCCCGGCGTTCTACCCTCTACCTGGCCAAGCTGTTCGTCATTACTGTCTACGCTTTTATAGCCGGTGTGGCATTTGCAGCGCTTGCCTTCTGGGCCGGGCACCCCGTGCTCAACGAGTCAATCCAGCAGACCCTTGAAGTGAACAACGGCCTCTTCCTGAACTGGGTTGCTGCCGGTATCTACTTTGTCGTCATGGCCTGGATGGGCTTCGGCTTCGGTGCCCTCTTCCGCAACAATGCCGGTGGTATCGTCCTGGTCGTCTTCATCCTGCTGATTCTGCCCATTATCGCCAGCCTCTTCATGGGCCAGTTCGAATGGGTCGCTGACGCCTTCAACTACCTCCCGTCAGGTCTGGGCCGCGTCATCCTCACCTATGACCTGGCAGCCGATGCTGAGCTGGGCTACCTCGAAGGCGGCCTCTGGTTTGCTGCCTGGGGTGCAGCTGCCGCCCTGCTGGGCTACCTGCGGTTTACCCTGACGGACGCCCGCGGCTAAGGCCCGTCCGTCCTAACAGGTAGCAGGGTCCTGACCCGCTGTGACCACCGAAGCTGGTGGAGTGCAATCCTAGGTAACTAGGAGAAACGGTGCTCCACCGGTTTCACTTTTTAACCGTAAAATGATGAGTATGGTCAAGCACACAGAAACCGGTGAAGAGGCTCCCCGCCGCTCCCGATCTCATGCGCCTATCGGCCAGGCTAAAGAGGGGCTGACCACCTCGATTCAAAAGGTCGCTAAGTTCTCTGAGCAGGTTGGTGACTTTGGCGAGCTTGTTGGCGACTTCACCGAGAAGGTCGGCGACATTACCGGTAGGGCCGCCGGAATCCTGACTAGCCGAGACGCCCGTATCGTCCGCGTCCGCCTCTCCCTCACCGCCCTGCTGGTCACGCTGCTTGCCCTCGTGGTTGCCGCCGTCGGTAACTACTACTCCCTACCCCACACGCCCGAAGAAACCGTTGACCGCTACCTGGCTGCCCAGGTCCGGGGCGACTACACCTCCAGTATTAACCGGCCCGCCTACAGCTTCGGAAGCACCTACCTAACCAACGCCATCTACAGCGCAGCAGAAGGCCGTATCGACAGCTACACCATCACCGGAACCCGCATAGACGGCCCGGGAATCGCCCAGGTCAGCGTTGAAGCGGTGGTGGACGGCCACAGCCACGCCTTCACCCTGCCCCTCACCCTCGAACCGCGCACCGGCCCCTTCAACGACCTCTGGGTTATTTCCACCCCTACCCACGCTGCCCTCACCCTCACCTCACCGGTAGCCCTCGCCTCCGTCCGGATCAATGACCAGCCCCTCACCCTGCCCGTCACCCGCCGCACGGCAGATGCCAACGGATACAACTGGTCCGTGCCCACCCCGCCGGGAACCTACACCTTCTCCCTGCCGAGCAACTCCTACTACACCCTCGGTTCCACCGGCCCAAGCATTACCATTCCCTTCCCCGGTGATGAGGCCACCAGTCTCGATCACCAAGCTCTCACCCTGGACGTCCGCCCCTCCCCCCGTATGTGGAACGAAGCCAATGACCTCGTCACCGCCTGGCTTGAACGCTGCGAACGGTCCCGCAGACTCGAATCCCCCGGCTGCCCCTCCTCCCAGCTACACGGAGAAGACACCACCGAAACCATCCGGAACGTCCGGTGGGAACTCACCAGCCGCCCCGCCTTCGTCCTCGAACAAGACTCCCAAAAACCAGATACCTGGCACGCCAGCCGCTACCGGCCAGCAACCTTCACCGTCACCTACACCGCTGACGGCCAAGCCCAACGTGAAACCATCGATTTTTTCATCAACGCTGAGATAGTCTCAGATGGAACCTTTGCAGATATTCGCGTAGGCCTCGGTGGCCAAGAAGAAACCGAAGCGCAAGTCCGTCAGGCTGAAGAAACCGAAGCTGCCAACCAATCCACCCTCGAACAAGTAGCTGACACCGACACCACTCGTTAGACAGGAAACCATGCCCGACCAACCCCAGCACTACCAGCCCACCTACATCAACACCCCCGGCCGGGCAAGCAGCTTCGCCCAGGGGCAGCCCGTCTATATCGTGCAGGCAAAATCAACCCTGGTGGCCTATCTGCTCTTCATCTTCCTCTGGTGGCTGGGCGCCCACAAGTTCTACCTCCGCCAGCCCTTCATGGGTGTCTTCTACATCCTGGGCAACCTCATTGCAGGCGGTATCACCGCCGCCGTGCCCTTCATCGGCTGGATCTTCTACATCCCCCTGGTCATCGTCATGATCTGGGACCTCTTCACCATCCCGATCCGAGTCGGCTTCCTTAACTCCCTGATGAGCCGGCCCCGCTACTAGGGGGGCGCCTACTGGCTGTCAGCGTGCTGTGAACAACACCGCTTTAACCGCGCCACCCCTGCCCAAACCGGACGTCCTCCTGTAAAGTTGATGAAGTCTGTGCTGGTAGCCCGGCCAACACCCGAGGCCCCGCAGACAGTACGTAATCTCCTGCTATGGAAATCCCATAGCCGCTTAGCCCAAAGGAGGGGTTTAATCATGCGTGCATACGAACTGATGGTTATCCTCAACCCCGAGGTAGAGGACAAGGCTGTAGAGCCCACCCTCACCAAGTTCCTCGAAGTTGTCACCAAGGACAACGGCACCGTTGACAACATGGACATCTGGGGCCGCCGTAAGCTCGCTTACGAAATCCAGAAGAAGTCCGAAGGCATCTACGCCGTCGTCAACTTCACCTCAACCCCCGAGACTGCAGCTGAACTGGACCGCGTTCTGAACCTGAACGAATCCGTCATGCGCACCAAGATCATCCGCCCGGAAGATCAGCAGATCTCCTCCAAGTAAATGTTTGAGCTGGGGCCCTGTTCACTAAAATGTCAGACTCCCCTGCAAGACTTCAAATACTTACACTTTCTACGACTGGAGGCTTCACATGGCTGGCGATACCGTCATTACCGTCATCGGTAACCTGACTGGCGATCCTGAGCTCCGCTTCACCCCCAACGGTGCAGCTGTAGCGAACTTTACGATCGCTTCAACTCCCCGCAACTTCGACCGCGCATCCGGCGAATGGAAGGAAGGCGAAACCCTCTTCCTCCGCGCCAGCGTCTGGCGTGAAGCTGCAGAGAACGTCGCCGAGACCCTCAAGAAGGGCATGCGCGTCATCGCGCAGGGCCGTCTGAAGTCTCGCTCGTACGAAACCAAAGAAGGCGAGCGTCGCACCAGTATGGAGCTAGAGATCGAAGAAATCGGTCCCTCCCTCCGTTTTGCGTCCGCTAACGTCAACCGTAACCAGCGTTCAGGTGGCAACTTCGGTGGCGACCAGTTCGGTGGCGGTTACGGCGCCCCCGCTGGCAACGGCTACAACGCCGGTGGCCAGGGTGGCTACGGCGGTGCTGGCTACGGCCAGCAGCAGGGCGGCTACAACGCAGCCCCCGCCCAGGGTGGCTACGCTGCGGCACCTGCCCAGCAGGCCCCCGCAGCACCCGCCCCGCAGGCAGCCCCTGCCCCTGCCGCTCCGGCAGCTGACCCCTGGGGCCAGCAGTCCGGTGGCAACTACGACTGGGGCTCAAGCGCCGACGACGAACCCCCCTTCTAAGCCGGTTACAGGGCACCTGCCCTGACACTGTACGAAGGGAAGGGCAAACGTCCTTCTTTGAACCAAGACAAATAATCACCCATCCCGCGGCATAACCCGCGGGCTCCCACCAGAAAAAGGAGCACCACGATGGCTAAGGCTGAACTCCGTAAGCCCAAACCCAAGCAGAACCCCCTGAAGGCTGCTGACGTCACCGTTATCGACTACAAGGACGTCGCACTTCTGCGTAAGTTCATCTCCGACCGCGGCAAGATCCGTGCCCGTCGCGTCACCGGCGTAACCGTTCAGGAACAGCGCAAGATCGCTCAGGCAATCAAGAACGCCCGCGAAGTTGCACTGCTGCCCTACTCAGGCGCTGGCCGCTAAATCGATAGGAGAGTAGAAGTAACATGGCTAAGATCATTCTTACTCAGGAAGTCACCGGCCTCGGCGCCGCTGGCGACGTTGTAACCGTCAAGGACGGCTACGCCCGTAACTACCTGCTGCCTCGCGGCTTCGCAGTCACCTGGACTGTAGGCGGCGAAAAGCAGGTTGAGTCCATCCGCGCAGCTCGCGCTGCTCGTGCCAAGGCTAACCTCGAAGAGGCAAAGGCAACCGCAGCTGCTCTGGCAGCTAAGCCCGTTGTTGTTGCCCACAAGGCTGGCGCTGACGGCCGTCTCTTCGGCACCGTCAAGGCTGAGCACGTTGCTGACGCCATTGAGGCTTCAGGCGCAGGCTCCGTTGACAAGCGTGCGATCAACCTCGGTTCCGCTATCAAGCGCACCGGCGTTTACACCGTTTCCGTGCGTCTGCACGAAGACGTTGTAGCTAACGTTGAGCTGGACGTTGTAGCTGAGTAATTCCGTTTAGGGTTATTCGCTAGGCTTCTAGCAGCATGAGGACGCCCCGTTCCCCCTTGGTGGGGGAGCGGGGCGTCTGTGCGTGTGCGGACGGCGGTGGGTTAGGGTTTGCCGGTAGTTTTTGGCATGCTAGAGGGTATGGCTTTAGATGAGACTGGTTCTAGGAAGAAACTGCCGCAGAGTACCCAGATGCTGATTGCTGCTGCGGTGACTGAGACGGTGGCTGTGCTGGCTTTGGTGCTGGCTTTTGTGGTGAATGTGGGTTCGCCGTCTACTGTGCTGGCTACTTTCTTGGGCTTTATGACGGTTTCGGTGCTGGCTGCGTCCCTGGCTTTTTTGTTTGCCCTGGTGGGGCTGGTCCGTTATTCCCGGCATGGTCTGTGGTTTCTGCTGGTGTTAGTTGTTTCAGTGCTGGCGAATCCGGTGCTGTGGTTTTTCATCATCGGCTATTTGGCCTAGGCGTGCCTGTAGCTGCCGGGGGTGGGTTAGCCGGGGCGGGGCCGTCCTGAAAAATACCCAGCTTGCTCCCAGGTAACTTAAAACGCAATTCAAGCCTAGTGCGGTTATATAGAGGTAACAGCTCGAAAGGCTATAAGAAGCGAATGTGTGTGTGCTTCGAAAACTGGGTAATGCTGAACCCGGTTTTCACTTCTAAGTGGCAAGACCAGTATGGGGGTCTTGCCACTTTTCTTTTTAACCGGTTGGCTTCTGGGGGGGAGAAATCTGGCAGGGGGCCAGAATCAGCCGTGGGGCGGATACCGGTGCCGCCCTTATCGCGTAGGCTGGGGGAAACGTGTGTAACCAGTGAAAGGCCTTTCTGATGTCCCTCGCCCCTGCCCAGCCCCCTGCCCAGCCTGCCCGTCCTGTGCGTCTGCTGGTGCCCGATGTGGCTCGAGGTCTGATGTTGTGGGGTATTGCGGTGGCTAACGTGGCTACTGCCTGGGTAGTGTTTGCCGGTGGTCCGGCGTCTATGACCGGGCGGGTGGTCGATGATAGTTTCTGGGACAAGCTGACCATCATGTTCACCACGTCTTTCGTGCATGCCCGCGGCTTCCCCATGTTCTCAACCCTGCTGGGCTTCGGGGTGGGGCTGATTGCAGCCAGCCTCTACCGGCGTGGCTACCCGCTACCCAAGGCTCGCGGGGTGATTGCCCGCCGCTACGGTATGCTGGCGATCTTTGGCGCCCTGCACATGGTCTTTCTCTTCTGGGGTGACATCATGCTGGCCTACGGCTTGATTGGCTTGTTCATGGCCTGCCTGATCGCGGTGCGCACCAGGGTTTTGCTCTGGGTGGCCGGGTCGCTCTTTGCTGTGACTAACCTGGTGGCCCTGGCCGGGGCGCTCTTGCTTGAGTCGGTTCTTGGTGGGGGTCAGCTCCAAGAGCTCCTGAACGGCGGTAGCGGTGATTTGTTGCAGGTTACAAGCTACTGGTCGGTACTGCTTAACGGCCTGATTGTGCTGCTGGGCAGTATCTTCGGCATACCTTTACAGGCTTTCATGCTGCTGCCCCTGATGCTGCTGGGGTTTGTGCTGGCCCGGGAGGGTGTGCTGGCTGACCCCGTCCGTCACCGCCGCGTCCTGGCCTGGCTGGCCGGGGTGGACGCCGGTGCCCCCGTCCCCGCCTTGCTTCGGCCCTTGATTGCCCTGGGTAAGCGGTCTATGACCGGCTATGTGTTGCAGTCGGTGATTTTCTTAGGGGTCTTTGGCAGTTTTGCCCTGGGGCTTTTTGCGGACGCCGGTGCCGCCCTGCTCCTGCTGGTCGGCTCTGCCGGGTGGTTGGTGACGGTTCTGGTGGCGGTGGCCCTTGAAGCAGCGGGTAAGCCCGGCCCGCTGGAGGCCCTGCACCGGCGGATGTCTTACGGTAAGGGTGGCCTGAAGTAGGGGCTGCCTGCCGCCCCCGGGGTCTTGTGAGCTTGAGCGATGGCGTAGGGACAGCCTGGCACCTGGATGAAGCGACCCTGCCGGATTCTCAGCTGGCACACAGGAAGGGCATATCAGAGCTTAAGAAGGATCCGCCATACTAGAGGTACAAGGTTCGGAAGAGCGTGATCCACTGTAGTGGCTCTGCTGAATCTCAAGAAAACAGTAGTGAGTGTTTCTTGCAGGGGGCTTAGCCTCCATGTGTATATATGTGTGTGTATGGACGAGGCCGGGTCGGGGGACCCGGCCTCGTCGCTTTAACCCCCGGGGCGCCCGGCCCCTAGAATGGGTGCTTATGCATTGGCTTATTCTGATTATTTCTGGCCTCTTTGAGGCGGTATGGGCGACGGCCCTGGGTAGGTCTGAGGGTCTGACCCGCTTGACTCCCACCCTGGTCTTTATCGGGGGTCTGGTGCTGAGCATGGTGGGCCTGGCCTACGCCATGCGGGAGCTGCCTACTGGCACCGCTTATGCCGTGTGGGTGGGCGTCGGCGCGACCGTCACCGTCCTTTATGCCATGGCGACCGGCACCGAGCCCGTTTCCCTGCTTAAGGTACTCTTCCTGCTCATGATTGTGGCGGGTATTGTGGGGCTGAAAGTTACCTCCTAGAGAGATAGGCGCATAATAGACCCATGAAGGTTTTACTCGCTGTCGATAAGTTCAAGGGCACGCTCACCGGTGCCCAGCTCACTGAGGCGCTCGCTGCCGGGTTAGAGGGGGCTGGTGGGTGCGAGATTATCACCTGCCCCATTGCGGACGGCGGCGACGGCACCGTAGATGCCGCCCTGGCCGCTGGCTACAGCGAGGTCACCTGCACTGTGACGGGCCCCTTTGCCGGTCAGCCGGTTGCTGCCCGCTATGCCTACTCACCAGCTGAGCGCACGGCCGTCCTTGAAATTGCTGAAGCGGGCGGCATTGCCCGCCTGCGCGAGGACCAGCTGGACACCTGGCGGGCCACCTCTTTCGGTGCCGGGGAGCTGATTCTGCACGCGGTGGGCGCGGGTGCGCGGACGCTCGTGGTCGGCCTGGGTGGGTCGGCCAGCACTGACGGGGGAGCGGGCCTCATGCAGGCGCTCGGTGTGAAACTTCAGGACGCCGAAGGGCACGAGCTTGCCCCCGGCGGCGGGGCGCTGGGGCAGCTGGCTTCAGTTGATCTGACCGGGCTGGATGAGCGCCTAGCCGGGGTGGAGATTATCATGGCCAGCGACGTGACCAACCCCCTGTGCGGCCCCTCGGGTGCCGCTGCGGTCTACGGGCCCCAGAAGGGGGCTACCGAAGAGCAGGTGCCCCAGCTTGATAAGAACCTGCAAAAACTAGCTGACACGGTTGAGGACGCCTTGAAGGTTTCACGTGGAACCTTCGCTACCGCCCCCGGTGCAGGGGCAGCCGGTGGCCTGGGTTTTGCCTGCCTGTCGGTGCTCGGGGCCACCATGCGCCCCGGCGTGGACATCTGTTTCGAGCTCACCGGTTTCCACCGGGCCCTTGAGCAGGCTGACCTTGTGATCACCGGCGAAGGAAAATTCGATACCCAGACCCTTCAGGGCAAGGGCCCGGCAGGGGTTGCGACAGCGGCTGTCGCCCGCAACCTGCCGGTTATCGCCGTCTGCGGAATCAGCGACCTTTCCCCCGAGCAGGCCCGCGCCGCCGGTTTCACGGCCGTCTACTCGGTGGTGGGCGATACCGCCGCCACCCTGGAGGAGTCGATGGGCAACCCGAGCCCCTACGTCCGCGTCCTGGGTGAAAAGATCGCTACCGCCCACCTGCGCTAGAGCCTGTCCCGGCGAGCGCTACTTCTTCTTCCAATACCCCTTAGCGTAGCCGTGCCCCTTGGGCACACCCAGCTCCCGTCGCGCCCAGATACGCAAGGGGTGGATAGACCCGGACTCGCCCGCCAGCCAAGTGCAGATCGATCCCTCCGGCAGGGGGTGGCCCATCACAGCCTCAGCCAGGGCCCCGCGCCGGGTGGAATCCACCCAGACCACTTCAAAATGCTCAGGGGTAGCAATCACCTGCTGCGAGGCTTCCCCGGGCACCTCAATAAAGGCCACGCCCCGGGCGCTCGCGGGCAGACTCTCAATCCAGCGGGCCATACCGGGCAGGCCACTCTCGTCACCGGCCAGCAGGTAAAAGTCGTAGTCGTCGCTGATGGAGTAGCCCGACTTCGCCCCCAGAAAATGGGCGCTATCGCCCACGGCAACGGTGCGGGCCCAGGTGGTTCCAGCCCCGTGCTCATGCAGCATGATGTTGATTTCCAGGGCCCCGGTGCGCTCATCAAAGCGCCTGACCGTGTACTTGGCGCTGGTGGTCGGCTGGTTCCAGCGGGCCTTGCCCTTCTCAAAAGTGGGGGCAGGTAGCACCTCCCCCTTCTTGCCGGTCACCAGGTAGATGTACTCACCCACCAGCCCCTGGGCCTCAACCCGCTTACCGTCAGCAGGTTCGGCAACCACCCGCATGACGGTGGGGGTCAGATTCCCCACCTCGGTCACCCGGTAGTGGGCGTAGCCGCCCCGGTACTTGCCCGATCTCATCGGCTGGGGGTAGGACGTCCCCGCCCCGCCCCGGCTACCACCGGCAGCTGGGGTGCGGGCTGGGGTGGTCGCGAGCGCCGAACCCTGCTGGCTGGCGAGCGCCTTTTCCAGCTTCTCCACCCGCTTGAGTAGCCGATTCTGCCCCTTCTTCAGGTACTTCACCTCGGCCTTGAGGCTCTTGAGCTGCTCCTTGGCGTCCTTGCCCTTGCTCTGTGTGCTGCCCACCGGCGTCCTTTCTCTGACTGCGACCAGCCCCTCATGGTGCTGGCTCGTTCAAACTCAAGTACTTAAGTACTCTAGCTAGAACCCATGCTACCGAGATAAAGTTAAATCCATCACGCCAATGCAGTTGTGACCCCAAGGATGTACCCATGACAGCTACCTTTATCCCAACCAGATCCCCGCTGGGAAGGGCCGCCTGCTGGCTGGCCTGGGGCGGGTTCGGCCTAGCGGTCTTCATGTTCATTGCCTGGTTTGTATCGTTAGGTCTTTACCAACCTGATTTCGCCTTCATTTTTATCCTCATCCCCTTCGCAGGCTTTATAGGAATCGCCCTCTACAACCTCGGGCTGATTCTTGGACTCGTAGCTATCTACCGGGGCCAGGCCAAGGCGGCACTCCACTGGGCGCTCTGGCTCCCCATTGCACTGGTTGCCCTTCTTTGCCTCATCTTCTGGGCAGGGGCCCTTCTCTTACAAGGCTCGGTTCCGCACCCCTAGGAGTATCCCATGTCAGATTTCACCCACACTCATACCCATAGCCCTCACCCCTCCCACCCCCACAATGCTAGGTCGGCTACCGTCCTGACAGTCGTTGGCATCATCCTCCTCCTGGCTCCTGTCGCGCACCTGATCGCTGTTCCCCTCGGAATGCTTGGAGTTCCTGTCGCCAAAGAGTGGGCCACGTACAGCTACGACCCCTTTAGCGCCAATATCCTTCTTGCCATTGTGGCCTTAGCCCCCGGCTACTTCTGCCTCCTCGCAGCCCTCCACCGCGCCCCGCTCCGCTCCCGCCTGGTAACAGCAATTATTGCCCCGATGCTCGTCTTAACTTACGCGGTCGCTGCTTCCTTGTATCTTGTTGTCAGGTAGGAGCTGCCGAGCCGCTCCGAGGGGTTAATCACCCCTGCCGGTTCTCCCCCGACCACCCTAGAAATCACGCGCCACCCCTGAATTGGGGCGGGTATCGTGAAAATTTTAACTACTCCACCGTCCTGCACCCTGACTAGTAGATTCTTCATTGTCCCTGGTCGCAGGGACTCCCGTGGCGCCCGCTAAGGTGAGATGATAGAAGCTCACCGTTTTCTTCACCACCGAGGGAGCCGCCTTGTCTGAGAGCCAGTCTGAGTTCGTCCGCACACCGCCGCACGACGACACCGCCGAACAGTCGGTACTGGGCGGCATGATGCTGTCTAAGGACGCCATTGCCGACGTCGTTGAGGTCATCGGTGGTGGCGCTGACTTCTACAAGCCCGCCCACGAGATGATTTATGAGGCCATTATTCACCTTTACGGGCACGGTGAACCGGCGGACGCTATTACCGTGGCTGATGAGCTGACCAAGCGCGGCGAACTGAACCGCGTGGGCGGGGCAGCCTACCTGCACTCGCTGATTGCGGCCGTCCCCACCGCCGCTAACGCCGGTTTCTACGCTGAGATTGTGGCTGAACGCGCCATGCTGCGCCGCCTGGTGGAGGCTGGCACCAAGATTGTGCAGCTGGGTTATTCGGGCGACGGTGAGGCCGAGGCCCTAGTCAACGCCGCCCAGGCTGAGATTTACGGGGTTTCTGCCAATAATACGAAAGAAGATTACGTCCCCCTCTCTGAGGCCATGAACAGCACGGTTGAGGAGATCGAGGCTAACGGCTCGCGCGACGGCGGTATTCACGGCGTGCCCACCGGCTTCATTGAGTTCGACGAGCTGACCGCTGGCCTGCAGGCTGGCCAGATGATCGTGATTGCGGCGCGTCCGGCGATGGGTAAGGCGCTTGCTCTTGATACCCCCATTCCTACCCCCACGGGCTGGACCACTATGGGTGATATTCGTGTGGGCGACACCGTTCTGGGCGCGGACGGGCACCCCACGACTGTCACGAACGCTACTGACGTGATGACCGGGCGTCCCTGCTTCAAGGTCGTTTTTGATGATGGTACTGAAATCATTGCGGATGCCGAGCACCAGTGGCTGACTGAAACCCGTGCGTCCCGTCGGGCCCGTTCGTCTGTTCTGGCGGGTTCAGGTGGTGGGCGTGTGCGGACGTCCGTGGGCGCGCAGGTGCGCACCACCGCTGAGATTCGTGAGACGGTTCGCTGCGCGACGGCTGACCGTCGGGCTAATCATTCTATTGCTAATGCCCGCCCGCTTCAGTTGCCTGAATCTGATCTGCTGGTTGCCCCCTACACCCTGGGAATCTGGTTGGGTGATGGTGCGTCTGCTGCAGCTCGTGTATCTACCGCAGATGACGAAGTTCTCCACGGTATTGAAGCTGATGGCTACACGGTTCGTCAGGTAAAAGGCATTACCTATTCGGTGCATCTACCAGCTGATACCCGTGAGTTTACGAGCGTCTGTCTCGTCTGCGGTAAGGCATTTATTCATTCTGATCGTAATGTCACTACATGCTCTCGGGAATGTGGTGGTAAGCGAAAGACTGTTGCTACTCCCCATGCGCCTGCAACATGTATTGATTGCGGTGGGGTTTGCACGTCAGGTCTTCGTTGCCTGTCATGCCATCGGGCTAACGGTAGCCTTCAGGGGCAGTTGCGCACGCTGGGTGTTTTGAACAATAAGCATATTCCTATGCAGTATTTGCGGGCTTCTGAGGCGCAGCGTCGAGCCTTGCTGGCGGGGTTGCTTGATAGCGATGGTACCGTCACGAACGCTGGGTGTATTCAGTTCACGGTGACGAACCGCCAGTTGGCACTTGATACCCAGGAGCTTGCGCTTTCTTTGGGGTACCGCACGGGTATGGCAACAAAAAAGGTCAAGGGCAGTAGCGAGGTTACATCGACGGCCTACAAGCTGACCTTCTCTTCTTCTGATTCTGTGTTTGCTTTGTCGCGTAAGGAGCAGATGCACCGGGAGCGCGATTCTCGTCCGACCGCTAAGCGTAGTTCTCGCTACATTGTTGCTGTGGAGCCTGTTGATTCTGTTCCAGTGCGCTGTATTGAGGTGGATAATGAGCAGCATCTTTTCTTGGCTTCGCGTTCTTTTGTTCCCACTCATAATTCGACGTTTGCCCTAGACATCGCCAGGTCTGCTGCCATTAAGCACGGTATGACCACGGTGTTTTTCTCCCTGGAAATGGGCCGTAACGAGATTGCGACGAAGATTTTGTCGGCTGAGGCTGGCATTAATCTGTCTGATTTGCGCAAGGGCAAGCTGGACGACGACCAGTGGGCCAAGATTGCGACGGCCATGGGCAAGATGGATTCGGCTCCGCTTTTTATTGATGATTCGCCCAATATGACCCTGATGGAGATTCGCGCTAAGGCCCGCCGCCTGAAGCAGAAGAATAATCTGAAGCTGATTGTGCTGGACTACCTGCAGCTGATGAGTTCGGGTAAGAAGGTTGAGTCGCGTCAGCAGGAAGTTTCGGAGTTCTCGCGTGCCCTGAAATTGATGGCTAAGGAGCTTGAGGTTCCCCTGATTGCCCTCTCGCAGCTAAACCGTGGCTCTGAGCAGCGCACCGATAAGAAGCCTCAGATTTCGGATCTTCGCGAGTCGGGTTGTTTGACAGCTGATACTCGTGTGCTTCGCTCTGATACGGGAGCTGAAACAACGATGGGTGAGCTTTTTGAGCAGGGCGCTCAGGACGTCCCGGTGTGGTCCCTGGGGGACGATATGCGTTTCGTGGAGCGGCACCTGACCCACGTCTTTTCTACGGGCGTGAAGCCGGTGTATCGTTTGACGCTGGCTTCGGGTAAGACCCTGCGTGCTACCGCTAACCATCCTTTCTTTACCTACACGGGTTGGAAGGGCTTGGGTGAGCTTGCGGTGGGTGATCGCTTGGGCGTGCCCCGCCATGTCAATGGCCCCTCCGCTCGGACGCACTGGAGCGACGAGCAGGTCATTCTGCTAGCCCATATGATCGGGGACGGGTCTGCGTTAGCTCGACAGCCAATTCGTTATGCATCTATCGATGAAAAGAACCTTTCTATAGTTGCTGAATCTGCGTACAAGCAGTTCGGAATTGAAAGCGTCAGGGACAGCCACGAAGCAGCGCGTTGCACTTCTTTGCGACTGCGTTCGCCGGAGAAGCTAACCCACGGTAAGCGGAACCCGCTCGCTGCTTGGCTTGATGATTTAGGTTTGTTTGATAAGCGCTCGTGGGAGAAGTTTATTCCTGCCCCGGTGTTTGCCCTGCCCAAACGGCAGATTGCTCTCTTTATCAAGCATCTATGGGCAACTGACGGCTCTGTTACCGTAAATAAGAACGGGCGTTCAGGGCGTATCTATTACGCTTCGACATCCCGTGTCATGCTGGATCAGCTGTCTCTTCTGCTCCTGCGGTTTGGTATTAACTCTCGTGTTCGAGGTACCACCATTAAGGGGGAGTACCGTCAGGGGTACAGTCTTGATATTTCGGGACGTGATGAGCAGCTCCGCTTCTTACGCGAAATCTCTGTTTATGGAGAGCGTGCTAAAAACTGCGACAACCTGCTTCAAGTGATTACTGCTGAGGGAGTTCGCTCTAACACTAACGTTGATACGGCTCCTGTTCAGGTGTGGGACGATGTTAAGAAGATCCTGTCTGATAAGGGAATGAGTCACCGTGAGTTCCAAGCTGCGATGGGTTCGAAGTATTGCGGTTCGTCCTACTACAAGAGCGCCCCGTCCCGCTCTCGTTTAGCTAAGGTAGCCAGCGTCCTTGATGCTGCTGAGCTCGACATGCTTGCGGTCAATGACCTTTTCTGGGATACCGTTACGTCTATTGAGTACGAGGGGGAAGAAGAGGTCTTTGACGCCACTGTGCTAGGGAACCACAACTTCATCGCCAACGGCATCACTGTTCATAATTCGATTGAACAGGACGCTGACATGGTCATTCTCTTGCATCGTGAGGATTACTACGAGAAGGAGTCGACCCGCGCAGGCGAGGCGGACGTCATTGTTGCTAAGCACCGTAACGGCCCCACGAAGACGATTGCGGTGGCTTTCCAGGGCCATTATTCGCGTTTTGCCAATATGGTGCATGATTCCTATACGGGTACTGAAACCTTCTAGTGAGGTGGGGGCGGACGCGCTCGCGGTCAGGCGGGCGTGTCCGTCTTGGGTATGGGGCACTACGCTGAGGGCTTGGTCTCTTGTGCTGGCTTGCTCTTGTCTTGGGGTGTAGGTGCTGGCTGTTCTGCCATCTTGTTGCCACCCTGGGGTCTTATACCCTTTGGACCATAACCAGCTCACCTCCCCGTCTTTTGGACCGTGTTCTACCCATTTCCTAGCCCTTTGGACCGCAATCAGCTCACCTCCCCGTCCTTTGGACTACCTTCTGCTCAAAAACGGCCCCTAAAACAGTCATTTTTGAGCAGAATCTGGTCTAAATTTCTAACAGGTGAGCTCAACCTGGTCCCAAAGGTGTCCTGCCGCCCCCACTTGTGATTTCAACCTGGTCCAAATTCGCCCGGTTTAGATTTCACTTGCCTTCTCCCGAGACTTTGGACCGCCCCTGGCTTAATCCAGAGAGGTTTGGACCATGTTCAGCTCAATCGTGGGCCTAGAATAGGCCTTTTATGAGCAGAATTTGGTCCAAATCCTTCAGGGGTGTGCTTAGGACGGTCCAAACCCGCGCCCACCTGCGCCCAGCATGGTCCACCCCCCGCCCCTTCTATCCCGCTCTCACACCTCACCCCCGCCCGCCTGGCCCAGCACGGTCCAAACCCCCGTCATAGTCCAATACCTATCCACAAGGACACCCTCATGAACTTCCCTGCCATCCACGAAACTTTCACCGCCGCTTCCAACCCCGAGATAGCCGTCCCTATGGCCGCATATATGCGCGATCAGTTTCCCTTCCTTGGGATCAAAACCCCGCAGCGCCGGGAGCTGCTCAAACCTTTTCTGGCGGAGGCCCGTGTTGAGGCCAAGGTGCAGGGCATTGACCGTGCATTTGTGGACGCCTGCTGGGCAGCCCCTGAGCGCGAGTTTCAGTACGTCGCCCTCGACTACCTGCACACCCTGCGCCGTTACCTGGAACCTGAAGACATCGACTGGCTTCGCGACCTCATTGAAGAGAAGAGCTGGTGGGACACCATCGACCGTCTTGACACTATGGTCGGTGAGATCCTTTGGCGCAACCCTAATGACGCTCTTATTCTCGACTGGGCGCAGGACGCTAACATGTGGGTGCGCCGCGTTGCTATCGACCACCAGCGCCCCCGCAAGGCTGACACCAATACCGCTTTGCTGGAAGAAATCATTACCCTCAATTTTGGTTCGAGGGAGTTCTTCATTAATAAGGCTATCGGCTGGTCTTTGCGTGAGTATTCCAAGACCAATCCCGCCTGGGTCGCCGATTTCATTTCTCGGCACGGGGCCCGTATGGCGCCTCTGAGTGTGCGTGAGGGGTCGAAGCGTCTGGGGTAGGTGGGCTGGTTGCTTGGCCCGTCCTGCTGGTCTTGTGGTGGTCCAAATTCGCCCTGTTTAGATTTCACCTGCCTCCTCCCGAGATTTTGGACCGTCTCTGACTCAATCCAGAGAGGTTTGGACCGTGTTCAGCTCAATTTTGGGTCTAAAACGGGCCTTTTATGAGCAGGCTCTGGTCCAAATCTTTTAGGGGTGGGCTTAGGACGGTCCAAACCCGCCCCCGCTTGCGCCCAGGACGGTCCAAACCCGCGCCCGCCCCGTCCCCCTTAACTTCGCATGCGCCTAGGACGGTCCAAACCTGCTTGCGTCCTCCCGTCCTTTGCACTTTGGACCATTCCCTGCTCAACTTGTGGCGCTTTGGACCGCCTCTGACTCAATCCAAAAAGGTTTGGACCGTGTTCAGCTCAATTTTGGGTCTAAAACGGGCCTTTTATGAGCAGAATCTGGTCCAAATCCTCCATCGGTGCGCCCAGCACGGTCCAAACCCTCGCCCGCCTCCATCCCCCGCCCCTGCGCCCGCCCACCCCGCCCGCCTCCACCCCCTCACCCCGCCCCTCACCCCCCCGCCCCTCACCCCCGCCCCCCGGACGTCCGGGAGGGGGGTAGAGCTAGCTCTACCTGGCAGGTGGGGTAAGAGTAGAGGTCGCCCCACTGTGCGTTGCCGTCTGCCACGGAAGAATAGAAGTATGACTACTACTGATCGCACTTTGTTTGACGCGGCCCCTGTTCCTTCGGTGGAGCAGCCTGGGCCTTTTGATAACCGTGAGAGTTCCCCGCAGCCGAAGAACTTGTGGCGCCGTATGGCCAACCCCCTCTATATTTTTACTGCCGGCCCTTGGATTGCTTTTGCGGTGTTGGTAGCCCAGGGTGTTGTCGCGTCCCTGGTGTCCGGTTTAGCTGCCTCCTTAATTGGGCTTCTGGTTCTACCTTTTGCCGCGATCGGCTTTGGTGTTTTTGAACGCTGGCGCCTAGCCAAGACCGGCCACGGCATCGTCGCTAACGGCCATGTGGATTACCCTAATGCCAGTTTCTGGGAGGGTGCTCTTTTCAAGTTGAAAGAGATTGCGACCTGGCGGGAGTTTGGTTCGATGATCTTGACGACTGTGTGGGGCTGGGCTGCTGGCGTTGTGGTTGGCTTCCAGCTTTTGGTTCTGTTTTGTTTGGGCGCCTTGAGTTTTTATTTGGGTGCTGGTCATCGTTTGTATGCGGATTGGCAGCACCTGTCCCTCTACTCCCAGGGGGAGCTGGATTATTACATTAACCAGGGTCTTCTTCCTGCAAGCGGCCAGATTTTTGAGGTCACCCCCCAGTACTGGTGGGTTTTCCTGGTAGCTATCCCCGTGCTGCTCATTATCTTCGCTTACGTCAACGGTCTGCTGGCTGCCACCGGTGGCAGCCTCTCCAAGCTCATTCTTTCTCCTCGCCCTGAGGAGCAGGAGCGTCAGCTGGCTCGTCTGACCGCCTCCCGCGCCACCATTGTTGACGCTTTCGAGGGGGAGCGCCGCCGGATTGAGCGCAATCTGCACGACGGCGTCCAGCAGGAACTGGTCAACCTCAACCTGCGCCTTGGCCTGGCTGAGATGGAGGCTAAGAACCTGGTGGCTGATACCCAGGACGCCCGCGCGGCAGCTTTGCTGAACCACGTCACCGAGGCTCGCACCCAGCTCTCCCACGCCCAGCAGACCCTGCGTGACACCGTCCGCGGTATTTACCCGGCAGTGCTCGAAGACCACGGCCTCAAGGCTGCCCTGGAAGAGCTGGTGCGCCATAGCGTCCTGCCGGTTCACCTGAGCTATAACGCCCCTGCCCGCCTGCCCCGCGACCTTGAGCGCACCGCCTATTACACGGTCAATGAGGCTATGACGAATACCCTCAAACACGCCCAGGCCCAGTTTGTCTCACTTTCTGCTTTCGTGGCGGGGGAGTCCCTGGTGGTTACGGTAGAAGATAACGGTATTGGTGGCGCTGATCCCGCCCGCGGCACCGGACTCGCCGGTCTGGTTGAACGCGCCGCCGCCCTGGGTGGCACGGTGCAGGTGGATTCCCCGGCTGGTGGCCCCACCCGCCTGACCTTGGCCCTGCCCCTACCCAAGGGGTCAGCCACCCTGTAGCGTTTCACATGAAACATTTTTCACGAGAGGTGCCCTATGCGTATTATCCTTGCCGAAGATTCTGCCCTGTTGCGTCAGGGTTTGACGATGGTGTTGGGTGCGCTGGGGCACTCTGTGCTTGCTGAGGTTGAGGACGCTCCTTCCCTGCTTACCGCCGTTGAGGCGGCTATGGCGGGGGAGGGGGTCGACGCCGTCATCACTGATGTGCGCATGCCTCCTACTCACACTTCCGATGGCCTGAAGGCTGCCCTGCAGCTGCGCGAGACCTACCCGGGGCTGCCGATCGTGGTGCTCTCCCAGTACATCACCACCGCCTACGCCCGCGAGCTTTTCGCCCGCTCCGCCGCTGGGCTGGGCTACCTCCTTAAAGACAGGGTGGGGGACGTCGAAGAATTCGCCCGCGCTCTCGACACTGTGGTGGCCGGCGGCACCGTCATTGATCCGGACGTCGTCCAGCACCTGCTCGGCGGCACCTCAAGCAGCGGGCAGGCTGCCGGGCAGGTTCCTGGCACTCCGGCAGGTACTTCCGGTGCGGACGTCCCCGCCCCCTCTTCCTTCCCCGGGGCTGGGGGTGCCGGGGGTGCGTCCGCCCCTTACAGTGCCTATGCGGCAGCCCACCCTACTGAGGGTAAGCTGGCCCGGCTGTCCCCGCGCGAACTAGAGATTCTGCGGCTCATGGCCCAGGGGCGGTCCAATGCAGAAATCGAAGCTGAACTCTTTATCTCCTCGGCCACCGTCGCTAAGCACGTGGGCAATATCTTCGACAAGCTCGACCTGCCCGCCGATACCGGCAATCGCCGCGTCCGCGCGGTCCTGGCCTTCCTAGAGGGGTAGTTGCCCATACTAAGGGTGTAGCAGGCTCGCAGCGAAGCTGCTGGCTCGGATGAAGTGAGTGAGTGCGAGCGCGCGAGCACACAAGAGCGAATGGAATCCGCCGTCAGGCGGGGCGTGAATCGCTTGTGAGCGTCAGCGAACCAGCGAGAGGGTCGGCAGCGAGTGCGAGCCTGCTACACCTTTCTTTGTTCTACTTCTGAATCATGGCCTGCGCCAGTATCTCAAGGCCGCGGTGGGCTTGTTCCGTGCTGGGGGAGAGGTTGGAGATCATGAGTTCATCGGCCTGCACTGAATGAGCGAAGCGGGTGAGGTAGTCACCCACCTGCTCTGAGGTGCCTACGGCGGTGTAGCGGAGCATGTCCAGAATCTGCTGGCCCTGGGGTGAAGCGACCAGCATATCCAGTTCATCGTCGGTCAGGTCGCGGTCATCTAAACGCATCATGGACTTCACCCGCTGCCGGTGCGCAATCACCTGCTGGGCGCGGGCGTCTTCTTCTGTGTCGGCGGCGATTACGTTCGCTGCGGCAATCACATAGGGCTGCTCTAGTTGTTCTGAGGGGGTGAAGCGCTCGCGGTAGACCTTGATGGCCTGCTCCAGGTGGGTGGGGGCGAAGTGGGAGGCGAAGGCGTAGGGCAGGCCCAGGGCGCCGGCGAGCGACGCCCCAAAGAGGGAGGAGCCCAGAATATAGAGGGGCACATTGGTGCCCGCGCCGGGAGTGGCGTGCACGCCGGGGACACGGGTATCCCCGCTCAGGTAGCCTGCGAGCTCCTGGACGTCCTGGGGGAAGTTCTCGGCGTCCTGCGGGTCGCGGCGGAGGGCGGCGAGGGTTCGTAGGTCGGTGCCGGGTGCGCGGCCGAGGCCGAGGTCGATGCGGTTGGGGTACATCTCAGCCAGGGTGCCGAACTGCTCTGCCACAGTAAGGGGGGAGTGGTTGGGGAGCATGACACCCCCGGCTCCCAGGCGAATAGTTGAGGTCTGGGCGCCGATGTGCGCAATCAGTACCGCCGGGGCAGCTGAGGCGATGCGCTGCATGTTGTGGTGTTCTGCGTACCAGATGCGTTCGTAGCCTAGTTGTTCGGCAAGTTGTGCGAGGTGTACTGAGCGTTTGAAGGAGTCGGCAGGGCGTTCGCCGGGGAAGATGAGGGCAAAGTCGAGGAGTGAAAGTTTTGGCATGGGTTTTTCCTGGGTGTAGGGGTTTGTACGGTGGGTGTAACGGGTCCTTGGCGTCTCCTATTCCTGGGGTAAGGACGTGTGGGGCTGGCTGGGAAGGTTTTTTGAGTGGAGTAGGTCATAGATTCTGGCCATAGACTTCCCTCACAGGGTGGCTCTGACTAGGTAATATGATGCTTGGGGTGGGGGCGTTTGGGGTGGTTTGGGCTGTTTTTGACCAGGGTGGGGGCGTTTGGGGCGGTTTTTCGAGTTGCACGGTCGGGAAAACCTGCGTAAAGTATTACGAGTCGCCGCGGCGAGGGAAACCCCGCCACAACGACAAAACACCAAGTCACATAGCGATTCAAGCCTCAGGCAGGCGCCGGAAAACAACAGGTCACAAACCTTTGTTGGAGGGTCATAAACCAGCCAGAAGCAACTGTGAGG
>NZ_JBLKPV010000009.1:0-133460 GCF_049068285.1 Rothia nasimurium
ATTTGCTCCTGGTAGGGTTGCGTTTGTCCTTGGATCGTGGGGGTATCGAGGTGGTCGATGATGTATTGGTAGACGCCCTTGGTGTAGTGGAAGGGGGCTAGGCCCCATTGGTGGTTGGGGTCTGCGGTTGTGATGCTTTGGGGCACTTCGATGGTGGGGACGCCGAGGTTTTGGAGGTGTTGGTAATAACGGCTGTAGAGCTTGTTGGCTTTGGCAGGGCTGAGGCCCATGGAGTAGGGGGTTTTGGTGCCGTCGGGGGTGGTTTCGGCCCAGTAGATTTTGATGAGCCGAGTTTTTGGCAGGAGGCCGGTTTCTTTGAGTTTTTGGACGAATTCGGTTGTTTTTTCTGCCCAGCCCTCGTAGTGGGTGTCGGTTCCAAAGGGGATTCGGGTGTTGGGTTCGAGGACGTCGAGGGCTGCTTCTGAGCGTATGAGGTCTACGGAGCGGGTGATGATTTCACCGGTGAGGAACCAGTGGACGCCGATGCGTTCGTCCATGAGGTCCCAGAGGAGAAGATCTAGGGTATCGGCTTGGGCGAAGAGTTGGTCTAGGGGGTTGCCTGCCCAGTCTTGACGGACCATGCGGGTTTGGAAGGCTGATGTGAGGCCGAGGTCGGCGGGGAGTTTGTAGGAGGCGTCGGTGCCTTCTGAGAGGATGGAGTGGCGGGCGGTGTAGCCTGCAATATTGGCTTGTTCTTGCCCTAAAGCAGTTGCAGTATCCCGGGCTACGCAGGAGCCGTAGACATAGACGTTGAGGCGTTTCTGGTGGGCCATGGTCATACTTTCAGCCGGAAGTGAGTAGGATTTGAGAAGTAGGGGCGTGTCTGAAATATGAATCAGATTTTGTGCAATTATCAGGGACCTAGAGGGGTACCTATTCAATGGTATCTATTATAGTGCTTGTCTTTTGAACATCTCCCCGAGGAGGACAATGGCAGTTACTGATAGCTGTTTATCATCCCCTTAGGAATAGTCATTGATACCTACAAGGTAGTTGTAGAGCAGGCTACAGATACCAGGTACGTTGATAAACTGCAACTGGATGATTGAAACTCACACCAGGGTTATAGGTGTTATAGCAGTGCCAGCCGGCCATATTTCGGATGATAAGGGCTGATTGTACAACAAATATTGCTGAACCCCAGACAGTCAAAGGTTGAGGCTAATTTCAGACAGTCAGCGGTGGAAGCCAACGAACACTACCGGCCATAGACGATCCTATTCAGGCGGGCTATTGAATCTAGTGGCTGTTACTAGTGGAAAAGGGTGAAAGTCATCCAATACCTCCATACTCAGGCTTATGAAGGGAAAATGGTTTCAAATGAGGCATCAACCTACAAATCCAGGATAATGACAGCGCGGGGACGGTAACGGCATAAGAGATTTTAAATATAGCAAAGAAGAGAAATAACTGGAATAAACGATCGAGGGTACAAATAAGGAAATTCAATCAAAGCTGACAAGAAACATGTTGGCATCTATACCCGAATTGCGAGAGAATAGCATTTGGAAATCATTTTCAAGTCAATAGAAACCGTATTTGCACAATCCTCAAAATGAGTGATTTAGCAATTTTTATTAAACGATACTTATATAAATCGAAGGAAATTTTATGAACACATTATACGGCAAACAAACAAAAACAATCGACAATATAAAAATTAGCTACACATTACTTCCAAACACACGAGACGTAACACACCTCGTAGTTCAACTAAATGGCTATAGGTTTGGCGGATGGGATTTTGAGAATGCGATAAAGTCCATAAACGCAACTATTTTAGTGATAGACGATAATCTAGACGGCACTCAAGTTTGTTACCTTGGAGAAAACGGAAATCTAGATTTTGCAGAAGCAACTGGAAAGCTGATCAACGAGGTACTTACCGAATTAGGATTAACCTCGGATGACTGCACCCTTATTGGCGCTTCTAAAGGTGGATTTTCCGCCCTCTACCTTGGCCTTACACATGGCTACCGAAATGTAATCGCCTCATCTTTTGTAGGCTATATTGGAACTTGGATGCATGACTATAACAAAGATATTGCAGAAAAAGTCATGGGGCAAAATTACGACACAAAAACCATAGCGCAATACGATGATTTGCTATTTAACGCAATGGAAAACCACCAAAAACAAACAAACATATATTGTGCCATCTCGAACCGAGATAATTTCTTTCTTCAATACGGCCAGCACCAAATTCTTGAAAGAATGAATAAACTTAAGATGAATTGTCAAATATTATATTCAGAAAGTGAAACAATCTATGGACATAACGGAGTGGCAGTATATTTTCTACCCGAAGTACTGTCCTTAGTAAATCTTTTATCCAGGGGTGCAAATATAAATATTTCTAACGACAATATTGGCTATAAACATATAGCAACCCTCGAGTTCCCCAGCAAGCGGGGACAAAGAATTCTATCTGATCGAAAAAGACAGGGTTCAAAGAGTAAGAACATTCCGCACCGTTCAATCTCAGCAATATCCATCGATGGAAGTACTCTAATAATTGAAGGAAAAGCTTATCTAGGGCACAAAGACCTTCCAACGTACCACCACCTAGAACGGGCACTTGTCCTCAAATCAGTACCCCCAAGAACAGAGGAATATCAATACCCGCTAGGCGCAGTTCCCTCAGATGATTTAAACCGAAAATTATATAATGAATATTTTGTAAATTACCGTGCAGCCGAGTTTGCAACTATGGGTAAAAAGGGCATCGATTTAAGTTCTCTTGAAGAAGGCTATTATAGCTTGAATATTCTAATTCAAGAACCAGGAGGGAAAGCAGATATTGGAGCTCCTGATTCATTCCCTGAACCAATAGATTATAGATCCATCAAAGACGGATATCAATATAGAATTTTTGAAGATAATGGTCAAGTTATTCTAGTTAAAAATGACATAATATCTTGGGTAAAATCAGAAAAGATTAATCGGTACTTTAAAATCACAAACACCTGGACTAATCGCTCAAAATTTCATATAGAAGGCTATTTCGTAAACAGAGGGCTAAAATTGAATCACTACACTTCTGGAGACTTCTATCTGGCGATTCAAGAAAAAAATACAAGATATAAAGAAATATTTCAATTAGGCTGCGTCAAGAAAACAGGAACTGGTAAATACATAAAAGAAATGACTTCTGAATATGACTCTGCATATTTTGCCACTCTAGGACTAAAAGGAATCGATATGGGAGAGCGCCCAAATGGAGTATACAAATTAACGATTATTCAGACCGTTGGATCCGAAACAGCATATGAAGATTTGCAATTAGAACTTCACTGGGACGGCACAGACGCCTGCTTGAAAGATGCAGATCCAACAGAATACTAGAACTGCGCGGTAGATCAACACATGGAGCCTGGAGGATATGCACTTAAGGAAAATAATCATGTAAATTAATGACAATTTTGATCATAGTGAATCTAAAGCAGGTAATCCTTTTCCTGAAGTCCACATAGGTGGACGGGATTTTCACACTCTTAGTGCTAGAAAATAAAACTTTGCACGTGCAATGCGTTGAAATTGTAAATTAACTCAACAAAGATACAATCGTAAAATATTACAATCAGCCCACGCAGAGTCCACCCATGGTATAATAATACAACAAAAAATTATAAGACCAAGGCAGATAGCTGCTTGACAGAAATTCCAGCCCATAATGTCATGGTTTACTTTACAACAGGGGGAAGATAAACTCGTGAAACCAAAAATATCAGTAATCATCGCATGCTACAACAATGAAGAGACAATCAGAGATGCTGTAGAATCAGTTCTCAATCAGACTCTAGACAACATCGAAATTGTAGTGGTAGATGATTGCTCTACCGACAACTCTCGAGAGGTAGTAGAGGATATCGTTGCTGAACACCCAACCATCAAGTTTGTATCTACTACAGAGAACTCAGGTTGTGTCGCAACTCCTCGTAACACAGCGCTGCCCTATATTACTGGTGAATATGTACAGTTTCTAGACGGCGATGACACTATTGATCTGAATGCTTGCTTTAACCTTTACTGGAATGCAGTTCAGCATAAAGCTGATGTTTGCACCGGCCATATCGTACGGGAACAGGTAGCCAACGGAAAGCGTGTTGGCTGGCATCGCTGGCTTTTCAAAGAATCAAGAACCATCATGGGAGCGAACGAATTTCCTGATTTGGTTTATGATTCTACAGCAACCAACAAAATTTATAAGGTCGATTTCCTGGAAAAACACGGACTTAAATTTACTGAAGGTGTTTATTTCGAAGACATTGAGTTTACTTCCAAGGTCTATTCAGTAGCATCAGTAATACGAATGATTCCTGATGAGGTATATACCTGGAAGGTGTACCCAGCAGAAAAGCGTCTCACAATGACCGCAGACTGGAAGAATATCAAGTCTTACCATGATCGCGTTCGTGCTTTTCTTTCTGCTTACGCTGCATACACTGAAAATAATGAAAAGCAAATTGCCAGCAAATTAGTTGAAAAAACACTAAAACACGACCTCTGGCTCTTCCTTGACCAAGCTATCGAGGCTAAAGATAACGGAACAATAGTCAAACTCTGGACGGAAGCACTCCCCGTTCTCGATTACGCTACACCTGAAATTCTTACCAATGTTCCTATGCGGCAACGGTTTATGATTGCTTCCCTTCTTGCTGGTGATTTGGATGCCTTACGGCATGCCCAAAAAATCACTAATTCTAATACGTTTGTGGGCAGCATCGAATCAGGCCACTGGTTAGCTCCAGGATGGGAAAATAAAAGCCTCGACCAAGATTTGATTTCTAAATATACTGAAGTTAAACCCCACGAATACCATGACCTAATAAATGCAAAGAAGAACTGGGCACATATAGCAACGAAGATTATTGCTACTGGTCCTTCTGTAGAAATATATGGCCAGACAAATGACTCACTAGGTGTCTTTGACCGCGATTATCCAATTCAGGTAATTGCCAGAATTCGTCGTCATGGAGATGAATATACAGAAGTAATCAAAGGTGAATTCTACAAATGGGTTGGTCCAGAAGCACAGTGGAAGATAGAAATCAGTGACATTCAAAATCAGTCCTGGATTCGCAATAGTCAATGGAGCATCGAGCTCTGCCTCATCCAAGGTGAGCGCGTAGCTCAGGCTCATATCAAGAGTCCAAAGAACTTCAAGACGGTCTATTTTGTACCTGAGAACTCCGGAATTCTCAGCTTGACTCGTGACCGTCTCGGTTTGTTTACAGACAAGGGTTTTATCGTCGTTAAACGAGCGGCTAGAGAAAAAGTCTTGGCATTACCCAGTAAGGCACTTTCGACTCTAGAGCGTAAACAAAATGAGGTAAAACAAAAAGTTCTAACCCGTTTCAGTAAAGACGACCAAGTCAGATTAATTGCAGGGTTGAACCGTCGCCTCCCTCTTAACAAGAATCTGGTACTTGTCGAGTCACATATGGGTAAGCAGTATTCTGACAGCCCACGAGCCATCGCAGAGGCTCTTCGAGCGGTAAATCCAGATGTAAAAATAGTCTGGTCTTTTGCAAATAAATTCTTCGCTAATAATTGTGAAGAGGATGCTGTTGTCCGGCACAGTTTCAAATACATTGCGCTCCAGGCCCGTGCCGCTGTTGTGATTGATAATCAAGGATTCCCTGGATATTTTAAACGGCGACCAGATCAACAGTATCTCCAGACCTGGCATGGTGTGCCCCTCAAAGCTATGGGTAAGGATGCGCCGTTCAAGTCAGCATCTGAACTTGCAACAATGAAAAAGTCAGTTCAGAACTGGTCCTATACATACGCCCCGACAGAATATTATAATCTGCGACTTAATAAGGCTATGCAGTATAACGGCACTGCTATCAGAGCTATGTTGCCTCGAAACGAATCCCTCTTAAACTACTCTGAAGATTACGTTAAGATTCTAAAGAAGAATTATGGTCTAAGTGAAAATATTCGTTACGTCCTCTGGGCACCAACTTTCCGAGAATCTGCCCAATCCAAAGCAAATTATGGCTTCGATTTTGCACAATGGGTCCAAGACCTCCCAGATGACGTTCATTTACTAGTACGGCCCCATTACCTGACTAAGCTTACTATTCCGGCTTGGGCAAAAAACCGTGTGATTGATGTAAGTTCAGTACAGGATGTTTCTACCCTGTACATGATTGCGGATCTTTTAATTACTGACTACTCATCAGTAATGTTTGATTACGCTTACACTCAAAAGCCCATTGTAATTTTTGCCCATGACTATGCTGAATACAGAGATAATCAAAGAGGCCTAAACTTTGACCTTTCGGAAGAAGCCCCTGGTGCATTCGCGCAATCTATGCCTGAACTTATCCAGGCAGTTGCTGAAGCGCTAGATACTAAGGAACCAGAGAAACGGTACTTTGACTTCCTGGAAAAATATTGTGGGGTAAACCTTTCTAGCGGTGTAGAAGCAGCTGTCAGTTCAATCCAGAGGTGGATCAGTGAATAAGAAAATTAATAAAGTTATCCTATGTGCGAATGATGTAACTCAAATTGGAGGGGTCTCTCGAGTTATTCATACCTTAGCCCGTGAGTTTATGAACCAGGGGTTCGATGTTGAGCTACTTGGTATGAATACAGTAAGCCAAGAAATCTCGTTTGATCTTCCTGATGATATTAAAAATCTCCCTGTAACTGTTGCATATTCAGCTCAGCCTCCTGCTAAAAGCGCTAATCTAGAGCTTTGGAGTAAGTTGCGGGGAGAAGCTGTTGGTTACCTCCGCAGATACTTTGAAGAGCAGGACCCTGAAACCACACTTGTTATCGTCCTGCAGGTATATGTAATGGAACATCTTCTAGAAACTGGAATTGATTTTAGCGCGACAACAGGCTTTAAAGTCATCGGTGCTTACCACAGCTCATATATCGGTTGCAAAGCTTCTAACGATTTGAACAGAATAAAAAGAGCTTACAGTGACATTACGCGCTTCATCTGCCTTACAGAGAAAGATCGTGACCTTTTCGCGCTAGAAGGGATGACTAACGGTTCATATTTGTATAACCCGATTGAACTAATGTCAGACGTAGAAATTCCTGACTGGGCTGAGAGAGATACAAAACTAGTATTTGTCGGTCGTCTTTCGAGGGAAAAAAACATTCCTGCAATCATTGATGCTTGGTCTAAGGTGGCACCGGATTTTCCAGAATGGTCCTTTGAAATTTATGGTACAGGCCCAGAAGAGTCCAAGGTCTCAGAAGCTATCCTTAAAAGCGGTCAGGTCAAACGCACTCATCTCATGGGATCTACCCAGAACCCAGAACAGGTCTTTGCTTCAGCCAGGCTCAATGTAATGAACTCAAACTTTGAAGGTTTGCCAGTTTCGATTGTAGAAGCTGGATTAGTGGGTACTCCAACCCTTGTTACGAATACTTTTCCGGGAGCTGAAGTGCTTGTGGAAGATAACGTAACTGGCTTTACCCCTCCCCAAAATGATCCTGATGCCTACGTTTTAGCCCTGCGATCTGCACTTTCAGATCAAGAACAGCTCGCAAAAATGGGTAAAGCATCTCAGACTAAGATGGAACGCTTTTCGCCAAACAGAATTATGCAAGACTGGGATTTTCTATTGAAATCTCTATCGATAATCTAACCAAACGTATGGGGAGGAATGGAATCTTCCATTCCTCCCCTTTATCAAATTTGGAATTACAAGGTGCTCCACCAACGCACCTGCCACTACCGAATATTCAGCTGTCGGCCGTCTTAACACAATTTGCTAAAGTAGCCAGCAACTTAATTTGAGAATGTGAATTTTCAGCTGCCCTCCTTAATCGCTACATGTGCTGCCCGGTCTTATCATCTATTTCAAAGCTACTTCTAAGTTATAAGATTAACATGGGTGGATCGCTCCAAGCCTACTTTGACTTGTAGCAAGAGTTGGAGCAAGCAGATAACGATCTAGACAGCGATTCTTATCAGAATCGATGACTAGCTTAGCCGTTCGCTGTTATTATCCAAATTGTACTTTGCTGCTACTGCGAACGAGCTAGGCTTTATCCTAAATCTCATCGATTTCACAGACCAAAAGCGCTGAAATTTTCTTCATCAATTTTGGATGGAAAGCATTTATATTTTTTATTCACTAATAATTAATCGCTACTTATTCAATTCCCTACCAACGCAACTGAAATACTCTATTAATAGGAATATAAACAAATCACAGCTCAATATAACTTTTTAAATTATATATATTTAATTTTTAAGGAGGGTTTTGATATCAGTTGTAGAAATATTAGGAGTTCGAGGTAAATAAACAATTTCGCACAGATTCTTTAACTGATCATCAAATTTTCCGGCCCAGTCGTCACCCATAACAAAGACATCAATATTCAAATTTTTGATATCGCGTGGCTTCTGCTCCCAGTCGTCTTCAGCTATAACGAGATCAACGTAACGCACTGCTTCCAGCATGCGTCGGCGGTGCTCGAAATCAAAGAAAGATTTCTTACCTTTAATTGCGTTAAACTCATCTGAAGAAATCGCTACTACCAAGTAGTCCCCCAATGAGCGAGCACGCTTCAACAGCTCAATATGTCCATAATGCAACAAATCAAAGGTGCCGTATGTAATTACCTTACGCATCTGTTTTCCCCCTAAAATTGCCCTCAATGAAATCGCAGACCCCATCTAGAAGTAAATCTAGGTTCTCGAGTCCTGCGCTTTCTGGAACAGTATGGTGTGTTTTATGGCCTACTATACCAGCAACAAGGTCTTCTTTATTCCTGTACACACTCCCTACCTCGTCAGCAAAAGGCCACACCTTGTAGAGTCCCCTATCTGTCTTCGAATAGTACTCAAAATCAGGTACATAGAACACCAGATCACCGCCGGTCAACTGGTAGTCATAAGCCAGGGAGGAATAATCAGTCACCAGTACATCAGCAATGGCCAGTAAATCCTCAACAAAACCATACTCTGTACAATCAAGTGCACCGGGAACATCAAGATTCGACATATGGTGACCCCGCACAAGCACCACATACCCTAAATCTTCAATCAGTTCCTGAGCTGGAAACCCCAGCTCCTGGTCCACGTACCGCCACGTAGGAGCCCAAAGCAAGACCTTACTTTCAGGGTTAATCCCCAATGCTGCCTTGATCTCTGACTTCCGCCCTAAAGATTCAACAAGCCGAAAATTTCGCGGGTACTCGCCCACCACAACGTCCCCCTCATACCGCATGGACTGGCATAGTAGTTCAGCTGCCTGCTTATTCTGGGCTAACAGCAAGTCCCACTCAGGCACCTGACGGGCCATCAGCCTACGGTAAACCAAACCAATAAAAGTCTTCTCGGCATCCCATAAAAGTTTCTTAATCGGCGAACCATGCCAGGTCTGGACCCAGGTTTGCCCCATAGCCTTCCTAAACCACACCGGAAGATTATTATTGGTAACCAGTACCTTGGAGGAGCTTAAAACCTCAAACCAAGTGTCAGAACCGTAGAGCACAGGAATAATCCCCGGGGGAACATGCTCCAGCAGCCCCTCATGGGCAACAGACATATAAAGCGGGACTTCATTACAGATATCATTTTCAACCATGAACCGGGCTATCGCACCAGGGTTATCCCAAGCCGTCTTGCCTTCAAAAGACTCAAATAAAACCGCTTCCCGTACAGGGCGCTGCTTCTCAATCAAACGCTGGCCCCACCGCGTCCTTAAAGCAAAGTTCTTGGGTTCTCGAACAAACAGTACTAAGTTATTTTCACGAACCCTCACATCCAGAGTGCGATATTCTCCAAAGATCAAACCAGAAGCTATGCCACTATCTACTGCAATAGATTTGCGCTCACCGACACCTGACACTATCTGCAAAGAGTAGGCAAGATTAGTCTGAAGATCCTCAGCCCTGAAAACTGCCTCAAATCGGCCATCAGGAAGAACGCTCAAAGGTGCCCCTACTGAGTTTTCGCTATTGTAAAACACCAATTTGCTCTCACCAGGCAGGGGGTAAGACGATTGGCGTATTACACCAGAAAACTTAAAATCATTAGATCCCACCAACCTAGAGTCGCCCAGAGCCTCAATGCCATCAATGACACAACAACTCTGGCTCCCAGCCAGAGCAGACGTCCGAGGCAAGACGGCCTTATAAACGGAAGAACCCCAGGAACGAATCGTGCTTAAGCTAAACTTTCGCCTTGTCTTCTGTTCAGCTCTGGACAGTGATAACAAGCCAGCTTGTTCTTTGAAAAGGGTAAGCTTTGAGGCGTCAATATCATTGATAAAGTCAGCAGACCTTTTTACCTCTGTAGAAACACCAAACCCTAGGTTCTCTACGAATTCGTCATTTAAGGTAACACGAATGATATGAGGGTTCTCGCCCAAAGCCTCAGTAGGTACTTCAACTACAAAGCAAGAGTAATCGTAGTCCCACCATTTACTCTGAATTTTCCATTTCAAGAACGGAGATGAAGATACAAAAAAATTTAAAGGGATAACGCTGCTCTGTGATACCAAAGATACCTTAAAATCCCTGAGTGTAAGCTCAGGAGCATTAGCCAGCCAAATATAAGTCTGAACCTCAACGAAACCGTCCTTGCCCGGTTTACAGCTAAAAGCTTCAGCATGCAGTACAATATCTTGAGGCATGAGGCTCACCATGCTACTCACCGACGTTGCCCCCTTTGCTTCACGCAGAAATGACTCAACCTCAATATCAAAGAGAGAAGAGATTGAGCCACTCTGTACGTCCAAAGGAATATTGAACTTTGCTTCACGGTAGACGCCTAAGAGGTCCTCTACCTGTTCTGGCTCACCTAAAGCCGCTACACAAACATTCAAACGTTGACGTAAAGAGGCGAAAGCCCAAGGATCCTCGCAAGAACGAGCAACCTCGATTATCAGACGAGCCCACTCTGAAAGGTGCTCCAGGTAAGGATCCTCAGCCTCCTTTCTGCTGAAGTAATCAACATACATGGGGAAGTCTCGATACACCCAACGTTGGACTAAAGCAGACCTTAGGCAACGGAAAGACTCTCCCTCAAGTAGAGCTGCCAACAACTTCGAAACAGATAACCTAGATTCTGCGTCCGCAAGACTCCCCTTAAAACCTGACCTGGAAGTCTCCTCCTCAGCGATACGCCATGAGTACACCAGATCAGTAATAAAATCACAAGATTCTGCCTGCGTCAGGGCCTTTACAACAGGTGGCTGGTCCTCGTAGTTAATTGTTTCGGGTATGGGAGCACAAGCCTTCTTCCAAAAATCCATACGGAACATCTTGTTCCACAACACTGGTTCCCATATGCCTTCAACAGCCTGCGGTCCAGGAACACCTAGCTTTTCAGCCTTATGAACCCTTATGCTGTCCTTGACCTCAACGCTATTGCCAGATGCGTCGTGTCGTTGGTAGGCGCCAACCACAAAATCGCTACCAGTCTTTTCAAGGGTGGCAAGCATTTTGCCGTAAGCACCAGACAATACAAGATCATCAGCATCAGCAAAAACAAGAAAGCGACCTCGAGCAGACTTTACACTAAGGTTTCGAGCAGCCCCGGGCCCCCGCCCCTCTCCTCTTAGTAGCTGTACCCGGGCGTCCTGTTCCTGTACCTGCTGAACGTACTCCACACTGCCATCTGACGACCTATCATCCACAACAAGAACTTCGAGATCAACCGCTTGAGAAAGAACGGACTCTAACAACCCCTCTAGCCAAGGCAAGGCGTTCTTACAGGGAATAACAACTGAAACTGCAGGAGGAGGCTGTGAGGGGGAACCCCCTGTCCAACTGCCTGATGCTGAATTCATTTCTAGACCTCAGCTCCTTCAAGATTCTTACCCTTATACAAGAAATTAGAATTAGCAAGGAGCTCGTGGGCATCGATGGTCCAGGTATGCTTATTCGAGGAATCTTTAGACTTATCAGCTCTCATTTGCACAAAATTAAAACGATCTGAAGCATAAATTGTGAACCCTTTTGCACGTACTCGGTTCAGAAAGTCAGTATCCTCACCAATTGTAAGCTCCTTAAAACGAACCGATCTGAATACCTCAGCACGTCCTGTAATCGTTGGTCCCGCCACGAAATCAGACCACATATGCTCAGTTCGTGGAGAGTAAAGTAGCATCAACGCATAATCATCAATAAAGATATGCCTGGCATGTTTACCAGTGACATCTGCACCTGTAATTCTTAGAATATTGACCAAATCATAAAGATAATACTTAGCATAATAATCATCATCGTCCATTTTGGAGAAAATTTCACCATGCGCATTATCAATTAGAAAATTCAGACACTCACCAAGGGATTTTGACCCATCAACACTGATAAATTTAACAGGTTTACCCGGCAATAAATTCTGAAATTTATTTATCTCTTCATCACTTAGAGTAAACCCGTGCGTTGCGACAAGAAGCTCTACGTTCGAATACTCCTGCCGAGCTACATTTTCAACAAGATTTTCAATTTGATGAGGGCGAATCGTGGAGCACAGTATCGATACCAGCGGTTCACAAGTAGCACGTTCCTGCACTAAAGAATCAAGCCCAACCGATTTTAATACCTTAGTAGCCCGCTGCGTATATGTATGCTCTTGCCAGATTCTCCGTTGAGCCCGATGAACGAACCTATCTCGAAGCAAACTTGAATTAAGCAGGGCCCGTACAGAAAGCTCCGTATCACGTTCATCATGCACAACTACAAGCTCATCCTCACGGAAAAACTCACCAACCGCTGCCGAAGGAGCCGTCACTACAGGCGTTCCGCTAGCAAGAATCTCAAAGATACGACGGGCACACATAGACGGGGAATCAATAACCGAGTTTACGTTAAGAAAGACCTTATGAGCCTTATAAGCAGTTAAAATCTGCTCATATGGTACAGCCCCAACAACATGTTCTTTATATTCATCGGGGAACTGATACTTATCATCCGAGCCAATAAATCTAGAATAAATCTCGAAATCCATATAAGATTTTCCAGCAGCAACAGAAGCCCCCTTGAGTATAAAATCCATCTGTTGTTTACGTTCAGGGTATTTGTGAGCAAAGTACGAGCCAGCGAATGCCACACCCCTGTCTTGGACACCTGCAACAGGGCGGACAGGGTTGTGAACTGCTGGTTGCGCCGCAAACGGAAGAACGTCGATGTTCTCGTGCCCAAGCTCTTCTACATACCGTGGCACCATCCTCACATCTGTAGTAAAAACCTGATCAAACAATGCTGCGGTCTGAAGAAAATCGTTGAAATGCGGGGGGTCTTCCTTATTCCAAAAGACGGTTGGAATACCTTTTTTCTTGCAATATTCCACCAAAGCAATAATTTCTGATGAAGGAGCTTTAGCGCCTGTGAGGCGACCTCTCCACTTTCCGTTTTGCCCAGCCCATGCAGATTCAACGAACAACAGATCTACTGAAACCTCCGCAAGGGTCTCCTCCCAAGTAGCAGGTTCCAAGGGGATTGCGTTAAACTCATACCCCCAGGCCATCTGTGAGAAATCATCGAGAATAGTAGCTACAGTAACGTGCCCGTAAGGTTTAGGACGATTCAAAGGAGCTGACGGAAGGTAGTCAAGAGCGTAACCTGCAGGTGAGTTAATAGGAATTCGAGCCGGTACAGCAGCAAACGCTTGATCGCTAAGTGCCACACGACCGGCTTCAAGGCTTTTACGATACTCGGTAAGCTGAGGTGAAACTTTATGCCCACTCGCAAGATACCTTCGCAACTGCCTCAAACCACCCTGGCGAGCATGCCAAGCAGCCCTACGGTAATGCTGGAAGATACTGGACATGCTCATGAGTAATGCCTTCCTAAACAAGCTGGCAGTATGATGGAAGAAACCTGGATGTAATGAAAATACTACTCTGTTTCTAACGCATACTGACTATCTGTCCAAAATATTAGACGAAGGATTTCAGAATCATCTAGATATCTCTCTAGGAGTTACAGCTTCACCGACATCGTAGTTATTACCTGCGTAGCTAACACTCAAACTGATGATTTCAGATAAAATAAATTCAAGGTAAACTCTACCCCTCTCGTAGTTTAACCCAAAAGGAACCATGTCTCCCAGATCTGTCGCCTTCGTAGGCCTCGGCTACATCGGCCTGCCCACCGCCGTCATCATGGCCAACCACGGCCTCAAAGTCACCGGCGTTGATATCAATGCGGCCAACGTCGACCGCATCAACCGAGGTGAAGTAACCATCGTCGAGCCCGGCCTCGAAGACCAGCTCAAACAGGCCATCGCCTCCGGCAACCTCACCGCAACCACAGACATGGTCCACGCCGACACCTACATCATCGCCGTGCCCACCCCCTTCAAAGACAACTACGAAGGCGACCTCTCCTACATCATGGCAGCCGCCGGCAACATAGCGCCCCAGCTCCGCGGCGGTGAACTCATCATCCTCGAATCCACCTCACCCCCCAAAACCACCCAAAAGCTAGCAGACTACGTCCTGGCCCTCCGCCCCGACCTCGTAGCCGACGGCGCCCCCAACCCCGACGGCAAGCCCGTCCTCTACTTTGCCTACTGCCCCGAACGCATCCTTCCCGGCAAAGCCATGGAAGAGCTCATCACCAACGACCGAATCATCGGCGGCCAAACCCCCCGCGCCGCTGAACTCGCCACCGAAATCTACGCGAGCTTCTGCAAGGGTGAGCTGCTTCCTACCGACGACGTCACCGCAGAAATGGCAAAACTCACCGAAAACTCCTTCCGCGACGTCAACATCGCCTTCGCCAACGAACTCTCCCTCATCTGCGACAACCTCGGCATCGACGTATGGGAGCTCATCCGCCTTGCCAACCACCACCCCCGCGTCAACATCCTCCAACCCGGCCCCGGCGTCGGCGGCCACTGCATTGCGGTAGACCCCTGGTTCATTGTCTCCACAGACCCGGTCAACTCCCGGCTCATCCGCACCGCCCGCGAAGTCAACGACAGCAAACCCGAATGGGTGCTCGGCAAAGTAGCCGCAGCTGTTGCGGAGGTGGGTAAGCCTGCCCCTGTAATTGCAGCCCTTGGCCTTGCTTTCAAACCGGATATTGACGACCTGCGAGAATCCCCCGCCATGGATATCACCGCCAAGCTCTCATCAGCGTTCCCCCACGCCCAGGTACTCGCTGTAGAACCTAACGTCACAGCCCTGCCTGCAAAGTTGGAGCCACTTCCCAACGTAAAATTCGCAGATGTTGTGACAGCACTTGAGCAGGCAGATATCGTTCTGCTCCTTGTTGACCACAAGGAATTTAAGCAGATTCCCCCTTCTCAGTTATCAGCCCATAGGATAATCGACACCAAGGGCATCTGGGGCTAAAACATGAAGCCTACTGACTACTCTGGTTATCTGGCTGGACGGGCAAAAGACTTCAATCCAGCTTGGACAATTTCCCAAGTTGATGAAACAACCTACACTGCGCGCACTCCTAACCAGGTCCCACTGACCTTAACCACCCCAGATAACTACACCTACGTGCCGGAAAACCAGTATCAAAGTACGATGCTCTGGTATCACTCACTAGCCTGGCTCAAAGTTATTGCCACCCAATATCAGGACTACGAATTCATAAACAAGGCGCTCAAAGACTACTACCTGTTTGTATTTTCAGATGCCTACGAAGAAACACTAGCTACCCTTACGTCTCGAGACCACCTAACTGCTGAACAAATCAGATCTCTAACCTACCTACTTGCTACAGAAAAGGTAGAAGAACCCTGGCTATGCCATCAGATGCTCCTCAAGCTCACCGGGTGGGCAATGGACTCGCAAAACGTCAAAAACAACAACCACGGCATGATGATGATGGCCGCTTTGCTTCATGTGCCCCTCTTCATTGACCTAGACTCACCCAAAGAACTACGTGACTACGCCACACGACATCTCATAAACATCGTTGAGAACGCATTTGATTCTTCGGGGCTCTGCCGTGAGAACTCCCCCATATATCATCGCTTTTACATCACTTACCTCACACGCCTAATCGAAGAACTTCAATTCATCTTCCCAGCAGATGCAGAAGCAGACGTTACCGATACCCTCAAAGGCATCCTAAATCGCGCTGAACGCTCGATACAAGAAATTGCTCTTCCCGACGGGACGCTACCTCCATTTGGAGATGGAAACACCTCTCCTGCCTTCTACGAAATCGCTTCGGGAACAAGTAGCTTTTACTCAGCTGAGAGTGGATTTTTTTGCAGCAAAAAGGGCACAGAGAAGCAAAAATATTTTTCAATCAAATCAGGGTACTCCTCTATAACACACAAACACGCAGATGATACCTCGATTTTCTACTGGTATAACGGAAAACCAATAATCACTGATGCTGGTTTTTTCAACTATGACTGGCAAGACCCCCGCACATTAGCTGTGAAAACCCAGCTAGGCCATTCTGGAGCATTCTACCGTCGCTACGACCATCTGTACCCAGCCGCACTCTACCCCCTAAATAAAGAACCGAGAGTCAGATCAAATCTTTCGCATATAATTGAAGGAAACCTTAATATTCTTACCGCCAATTCTATAGTTGACGACACCTATAGGGTTGAACGGACAGTAAGATTCTCTCATCTAAATAATATTTTGATTGAGGATAAGTTCAGCGTAAAAGATGAATCTGCTGAAAAAGTTGTCCGTTTTCTAATCAACAAAGATTTTGGTCTACAAAAAACTGATACAGGATTACAGGTCACTGGACCTGACTTCACGCTAGATATTATTGTCAAGAGATCTCAAAATATCAGCTATGACTCGGGTGTTGTCGACGATGACCAACCTATCAAGGGTTGGGTCACGGACCGTCCCTTCCATACCCTTAAGCCATGCTGGATTATAGAGATAACACCCCAGGCCAACAGCGTGCTGACCAATCTCATTCTTCAAGAACATCAACCCAATGATTCTCAGTCACAGACGCGTGAAGAGTCCAGAAAAGGTAACGCCTTCGACGAGCTATTCAAAACTTCGCAAATGATTCAGAACATCACACAATTCTATAGCTAAGTAACAAGCTCCTACAGATCTGGACGAAGCATGACCACTGATAACACCACAGAGCAACTCCTTGCAGCAATTGCTCATCTGCGCCAAGAGGTAGAGTAGCTACAGGGTAAAATACTAAAGCACCAAAAAGCTGAAGAACATGCTTGGAAGGATTTTTTGTCTCGTACTGTGCCTTCACAGCACGAAATAGATTCTATCCGAGAAACCATAACTGCCTGGCAGAATGAAAAGGATAATCTTCAAAATGGCATCTGGAACCTTACTCCGGGTCGAGCCACCAACCATGGCTGGGATCAGCTAGTTGATCCTTGGATTGAGTTTTTCCCCACCATCGGTGACAAAATCCCAAGTGCCTACCGTATCTGGCAATCTGCCCACCGTTACTATAAGGCAGGAGACAAAGACCGAGCCGATCGGTGCGAACGCCTCAATTACATCCTTCATAACAGCTACATCCCTGCAGCTCTACAGTTGAGGGGAGAAGTAACTTTTGCCTACGGTGGAATTGGCGTCATTCTCCACCAAGATGCAGATATTTTCCCGCATGTCACCATAGGGGCAAACACCACTATCGATGGTAACGGAAGCCAGGTAAGAATTGACGAACGCACCGGCAGAAAAACGACGGTACCGCTGATTGGTACCCTGTCCACTATTGGTGCTGGAGCAAATATTACTGGAGGAATTGAAATCGGCCCTCTCTCAATTATTGCCCCTAACACGGTAGTTACTAAGAGTCACCCAGCAGGGTCTATCCTTGCAGGTGCGCCTGCCCGCCCCATCGCTCAAATCACCCTAGAAAATTGCCTCCGCTACAAAGCAAAATTCCTCCCAGCTCGGTCTTGGAGCAACGAGCAATTTATCGATTTCACTAAAAACCACTTAGTTTAACGTACTTCACGGGAAAAAACATGACCACACCTTTCATCCCTCACGATGGCCCGCAAACAGATTTTCTCATCACTACAGCAGACTCCCCTCAAACTCGAGAAATACTTACCAGTCTTGGAGCTCATGCTGTCGTACATGCTAATTACACTGCCTACGTATGGGACTCCAGATTCCAGAACATCTTTATCTCGGGAGCCGGTGTTCTAGACTCCCGTTTCTACCTTGGCCCAAGACCGCTAGCAGCAATGTTCTACCCCTCGTAGAAGAAACTATGAGGCTTATTCAAAAGTCCCACCCGCAGCCAAAAACACCAACCCCCGCACCACCGCAAACACCCGCCCATACAACCCCAACGGCCGCCTAAACCCCGTATGAAGAATCCGCCAAGTCTTGATATGAGCGATAACCCGCTCCACCACCGACCGCAGCCGATTCAGCACCCGATTATTCCGCCTCTGCTCCCGACTCAGCCGCTGACCCGGCTTGCGCCTGGCCGGGGTAGCCAACCCCAACCCGATATAGCCCTTATCAGCCACAGTGCTCTCATCAAGATATCTTTCCAAGCCATGATGTTTGAAGGCGTAAGCATCATGCCTGGCCCCGGGCACCGAGTCTGTGATAGCCAGCAACTTTCCATCCAAGGTGCAAATGACTTGGTGGTTGAATCCGGCTCGTTTGTGCTTTCCAGAGAAATTTGTTTTACCAAGTGAACGCCAATTCCACGTGGGTATCAGAGTCCCGTCAACTACTAAGGACCCGGGTGCTTTGAGGCTTTCTTTCAAAGGCTGAGTCAGCGGAGTGAGAATCTTCTCCAGGGCCTTTTCGATGGTGTTGATAGCTCGTGAGACTGTCGATTGAGAGACAGCAAAAAGTTCTGCGAGGAGTTGACGGTGAGGTTGTGGCGGTGGTAGAGCAGGGTGATTTTGAGGGCTTGGTTGAGGGTTAGCGCTGGTGGTCTTCCGCCTGGTTTTGACCAGGTGAGGTGATGGGTGAGGGCTGTGTGTAGTGTGGCGAATTGCGTGGCTGTGAGGCCGGTTGTACGCTGGTGTAGCAACGGTCTTGTCCGGTATGGCTTGAGGTTATTTGTAGAGATTTAACGCTCATATTTTTGCCGCGGGTGGGGCCGTTGTCTAGTTGGTGGGTGTGGGGTGCGTGTCTACTTTTGAATAAGCCTCATTCTAAAAATGATCCCAAGGCTAATCGCAACCTTGAAAAAATCATTACAGCTAAGAAACTGGTTAAACACGCATCAGATGCAGCACACGGGGCAACTTTGCTCTCGAATTGGGATGAAATTTCAGAAATCATCCAACAACAGCACCCGTAAAAAGGGCCTTCCTTAACCTGCATACCAGCACGATTAAGGAAGGCCAATTTATCGGTAGTAGTCTGTACCGTTGCTAAGATCGCTGTAGCTACGAGATCCCCTTGAGGGAGACCATCTCTTCCAAAGCTCGTATCATGCTTGGAACATCTCCTACAGATACTTTATATTTTGTATTCATTTTTGACAGGGGGGAACCCTCATCAACTAACGATAGAATATCCACACCTGCGCCAAGGTAATCTGAATACTTCGAGGGGAGGAAGGGGTTAATAGGAAGATTAGCATCTCGTTGTACATCGTTTACCAGCAAGACATCAAAAAGCTTTGAAGCGTTCAAAAACTCTAGATACGACAAGTAAGGATTACTATATACATTAGGGCCAAGTCCCATCTGTATTACTGCTTCCGAGACTTCATCTGGCTTATTACTAAATACATGCAACCTAATATTTTGGCGAACTCCCTGCGAAGCATTTGCCAAAGCTTGTAATACGTCTCCAATTCCCCGATTACTATAGAAACTTCCAAAATATGCAATATTCACTACATCATCTGGGACCTCGTAAGAAGTCTCTACCAAATCATATGCATACGCAGGCGGGGTCGGGTGATGCCTTACAGTAGCTTTACTTTTAACTAGTGACGTCAGAGAATTATCTTGGTAGAGAGACAGCATATAGTCCATCTGATTCTGGTTCGTAAAAATAAGTTCATCTGCCAGTAAGAACGTCACCAGTTCAATTAAGTCAAAGAAAGTCTTTACCGGTAGATGGCTATAGCCGCGTGCTGCAACACACGACTTCAGATATTGGACCGTTGCATTATCGGTCATCTCAGCGGGGCGTTCCCTACCCTCAGCATCACGTCGCAGGGGATCAGAAAACTCTGCACTCCACCGAACACCCCAGTGCTTATTCTTAAAGAGTGCGGCCGCTACATGCGAACCAACCCATAAAGCCCTGCTATAAATATTCTGATAAGAACCATTGAGAGCATTTTTACGTTCCGCAATCGCCAAAGCTTTCTCAGCGAATTCACAAATCGGATCACAGCCTGCAAAAGATGGTGGACTAGAAACAATATCCCGATCAGCAATCCAACGATCAGCAAGTGCAGACACAGCATAGTCATAACGCCGCACCTTAGACATATCGTTAGTGATAATGTCAGTTACTCGTCCACGTTCTACAATCGCTTTAGCAGCTACAACAGCACTAGTATCGGAGAAAGGCGCAAAGCAATAGACGAACGCCAAGTCTCGAGCTGGCTCCATCTGAACTAACTTCCAGGGGAAAGACTTTACACCGCTTTGCTCAATTGCAGAATAAACACGATCTTTTTCTTCAGGGTTTTCTTTGAGATACCTTCCAACGAAACCAGCCTGTGCAGCCAATAGCTGGTTGAGGGCTACCCTCTGCTTACTTTCAGGGGCCACCTCTATCTCTTCCAAAGACCGCATACACTGCAGACGCTGTTCAACTGCAAAGTTGAAAGTCATAACCTGACGAGAAACCGATTGATCCCTTAGCTGTCTCAGATAGGCGGCCTCATCAAGATCCTGAGGAACAGTGACCTGCAGCTCAGGGTACCTCAAAAGGTTCGAAAAATATACCAGGTCTTCCCCGCTTGCAAGATCGTGCTGATAACTAGAACGACGTGCATATTCCCGAGGGAAAAGCTTGCAAGCGTTAAAACCCAAAGCCCAAGACACCTCTGCCAACGGCAGACTCCGGCCCCTGAGCTGAAGAATACGCTGGTTTAATGTATTGAACTCATCCTGCTCGCCCTCTGAAGTAACATTCACGATAGGGGAAAGGACAAGATTCGTACCAGTTGAATTAGCCAAAGCTACTTCAAGGAACCTAGGTTGTACCTGATCATCATCATCTACAAAGGTAATCCGAGAGTACCTAGCAATATCTAGCCCAAGGTTCCTGGCGCCCCCTGCAGACCCTTCTTCAAGCCAGAACTTCCTGATTCTAATAGTCGGGTAGGCTCTCTGATACTCAGTGATTACCTCAGTTGTCCCATTATCAAGGCCATTGACTACACAGATAATCTCATATCGGGCAGGATCAAGAGTTTGTTGTACAAGAGAATCTAGGGCTCCCCTAATGCGACTAGCCCCGTCATAGGTTGCGATAATGACAGACACCCCTGATTCGAGGTCCCTATCAATTCCTTGGAAGTCTTTTGCCTCCAACTCCCCGATTTTTGCCTGATGTTCAGCTAATAAGGAATGACGTAGCTCTTTGTCTAGCAGGAGTTTACGGCCAAAATCTAAATCCATCATCCTAGTGCGCTCCTGACGTTGTGTTGCGATTCCTATCCCAACGGCCAAGCACAAGCTTCCCCACCTTTGAGTTCGCAAGGGCATCATATTTCCGCTGTAAGGCATCGAGTTTACTTTGGAGAGTCACGATTCTCCCCTCAAGCTCTGCTATATAAAGTTTATTCTTATGATTAAGAGCTTCCGCTGCTTGAGTTGCCTGCGTCTGCTTGGAATTTTTCGGCTGCTCGATAGCTAAAAGATCAACATTGCTGAGCAAAGCCACCAGCTGGTTACGAAGCTCAATCTCTCGGCTGTAGTCAGTGGCTGTGGCAGTTATATCTGTACCAGCAAGAACCATGCCGAACCTCATACCTTGAAAATAAACCTCAGCATCGAGGTCATCAACCTGACAAAGCCCAATTTCCACGGCAATAACCCGGTGAGTCACGATAATATCGCGAACAGCATATCCCTGCACTACAGGCTGGTTAAGTATCCAGCTGATTAGATGGGCTTGGTTCTTTGGAAACACACACCATACCGTATGAGAAGATAGATACCCCTCTAAATCCAGCGCTGCTAGATGATCTTCAAAAGCCTCTGGCCTGGAATCAACAATAGCTAGGGCATGCGCAGGGTGTGTATGTAGGTCGCTAGGGACCTCATGGCTAATCACACAGGAATCGGCTAAGTAGTCAAGCCCTAGATTTTTTCGATGGTAGTCATCAATGATGACTAGGGAATTAATCAGTCCCAGTGTGCCTGGTCCGGTTGGGGTCCTTGTTATTTTCATCGTCAGTTTTCCAGTAGCTAGAGGGTGGGGCTAAAGTCTTCAGTTCTCTGGCCAGCCCCAAAGAAGTGTTCTAGGGCAGCTACAGTTCGTTCAGCGGCTTTTCCATCGCCATAGGGGTTCGTAGCGTTAGCCATACGTTTATAGTGTTCCGGCTGTTCTATCAGGGCAACTACCTCTTCGATGATACGATCCTTAGCTGTTCCAATTAGACGTACAGTTCCTGCAGTGACAGCTTCTGGTCGCTCCGTGTTTTCTCGCATTACAAGCACGGGCTTCCCCAAACTCGGTGCTTCTTCTTGAACGCCACCTGAATCAGTTAATACAATTCGGCTAGCCTGGAGCAGATGAGAAAACTCGGCGTAGCTCAGAGGTTCAATTGTAAGAACATTGCTAAGTCCTTCTAGCTCAGGCATTACTGCCTCACGAACAAGCGGATTCAAGTGAGCAGGAAAAATGAAGGTGTAGTTTGGGTAGCGACGCGCTAATTCAGCGACAGCTCCTCCAATCCTCTTCATAGGGTCCCCTAGATTTTCTCTCCTATGAGTAGTAATGAGAACAATTGGGGCTTGGCTTTCAATGAGGCTACCGAGTTGGGGGTTATTGAAGGTGACCTCTTTTTCAATGGTGGCCAGTAGCGCATCAATAACAGAGTTACCTGTCACGACAATTGATTGCTCATCGATATTTTCAGCTAGCAGATTAGCTTTTGATTCTGCAGTAGGGGCAAGGTGAAGAGCTGTAATCTGGCTGGTAAGCTTTCGATTTGCTTCTTCCGGGAACGGTGAATAGAGATTCCCTGATCGAAGTCCTGCTTCAAGATGAACGACAGGAATGCCTCGGTTGAATGCCGCAATAGCAGCTCCCAAGACAGTAGTGGTATCCCCCTGTACGACAACTGCGTCAGGCTCATACTTCTCGTAGACAGAGTCCAATCCAGAAATAACTTTAGCGACTATACCGTTGAGTCCCTGGCCAGTGGCCATGATGTTCAGGTCTTCAGCAGGTTCAATACCAAAAAGAATATTGACCTGATCAAGCATTTCTCGGTGTTGCCCGGTAACAATGGCTATCGACTCAAAATGAGGGTTCTCTTCAATCGCCTTGATAATAGGCGCGACTTTAATCGCCTCGGGACGTGTGCCGTAGACGGTCATAATTTTTTTCATAGCATGGTTCTCCAATATGCCCTCATTCCCCCCTGAAAATGGGTTGATCCAGAGCAAGCATTAACACCCAACTATTCTACCGGCAGGTTACGCCAAAATAGCAGTAGAATGAATGGCTTAAGGAAAGCCTGTATAGTCACATTATTTCCTGTTCTAAGGTCAAGCGGGTAACCGCTTGATCAATCCTGTCTATTGTGGAGCACCACAAGCAAGAAAGCCACACTTAACCATACTCATGGATAAAATTGAGACAGAGCTTCACAACGCAGTCTGCATGAACCATAGATGAGGAGAAAGCCCATGGAATTTACCTTTACCGTTCCTGCTGGAACTAGTAAGGTACAACCCGCACTTGAAATCATTGAAGCGGCCCCTGAAAAAACTCTTCTCATTGCACTGGAGCTTCCAGGGCTCACCCAAACTGAAGCGAACAATGCTTTCCGGCTCTACGCTTGGTCGCAGAAACTCAACTCCCACTACCATTATCTTGCCCAGACTTCTGAGTTACCCTATATCTCTGACTACCCTGAAATCGCTCTGCCTGACACAGGTCAGCCCTTGACTCTTCGTCTTCAGATAAAGTCTTGGGGTGCTAATGGGCCTAAGCCTCATAAAGTTATCGGCCGTGTGGCCATCAGCTACACGTCGCCCTTCGGCGAAGTTCTTATCTACCCTGATTTTTCCGCCCCTGCTTCAAGCACTAACTAGGTTGTCTCATGCATAACATTGATATCTCCGTCGTCATTGGCTTCCGTAACTGGGGGGCAGAACGTATCAGAATGTCCGCCCGCTCCATCATGGCTTCATTCGGTAACTACAGCGGTGAAATAATTATCTCCGACTACGGCTCAGACGACCCAGTACCCGTCAAAGCAGTAGCCGATGACCTCGGCCTCAAATACATCTACACTCCCGGTGACAAGGTCTGGTCCCGTTCCCGAGCCCTCAACGCTGGGTTCTCGATTGCCGAAGGTAATGTTCTCGTCTCAACCGACGCAGACATGTTGTTTACCCCTGAATCCTTCTCAACGATTTACGAGACCATTTCCCATCAGCCTGGCTCGGCCCTTTTCCTACAGTGCCGGGACCTACCAGAAACAATGAGCGCTGAAGCTCTCAGCCGACTCGACGCCATTAGCTGGGACGCCCTAGAAGACGCAGGACGTCTTCGTCCCCGCTGGGGCATGGGAGGCATGATGGCGATCTCCCGCAGCGGCATGAATGCCGTCAGAGGGTTTGACGAACGGCTGCATACCTGGGGTGGTGAAGACCTCGACTTCGCCCTCCGCGCCAGACGAGCAGGCTACAAAACCGTATGGATTGACGACCCCCGCGTCCGCATGTACCACATGTGGCACCCCTCTTCTAGCGTGAAAGCTAGTCAAGACGAAGTCGGCCGTGAAGCCGTCGCATTTAACAAAAATGTGGTGTACAACGACACCACTACCCTAAGGAACACCCGCCACTGGGCCCACCGCCTCTCCGATGCAACACCTCTTGTCACCGTTGCTCTCGCAACCCATAACCGAGCTGACCTCATCGGAGAAACCATCCAATCAGTCCTGATGCAAACCATGCCAGATTTTGAGCTACTCATCGTTGACGATGGCTCCACTGACGGCACCCGCCAGGTTATCGAATCCTTTGACGACCCCCGTATCCGTTATATCTATCAGGACAATGCTGGAATCTCAGCCACCCGCAACCATATCCTACGAGAATCACGTGGCCTCTACACCGCCGTCATTGATGATGACGATCTCATGCACCCCCGCCGTCTTGAATGGCAGCTAGAAGCCCTCACAGAAGGTGTTGACGGAGCAGTCGGAGCCTTCATCAACTTTGACCACTCAACCGGCGCTTTCAAGCTCTTCTACGGCCAATCCCCCAGCCAGAACCAGCTCACATTCAACAAGACCGCCCCCGGTCACGGCACCTGGCTTATCCGCACCTCCCTCCTTAAAGCAGTCGGCTACGATGAAACCATTAGCTCCGGCATCGACTTCAACGTCTTCACACGTCTAATTCGAATCGGGGCCAACATCAAGCACATCGGCCAGGCAATCCTGCTACGCCGAATGCACGACGGACAAATCACCACAGCTGAATCCTCCAAACAAGAAGAAACAGCCAACCAAACCTGGCGCTTCTACAACTACACCATGCGCCAGGAATCAAAAACCTACCTAGAAAGCACCAAACCTGGCTCTTACTACACCCCCAAAGCAGAAAACTGGGCAGAGGAAGCCCTCCTGGCTTTCCTACCCGATAGTCTCATTACCCGGGACGCCCAGGTAATCGTCACCCCCGAAAACCTCGATGCTGCCCAGGCCCTGCAAACAGATGGCCGCAAGTCTTTCCTCGCCGTGGAAGCCACTGCCCAGCAAGCCTCGCCCCGTCCTCTCACCGTTCACGGTGCAACCTATGCTGACCTCGTCAAACTAGCTTCATTAGGCACCCAAGTTACTGCTACCCTCACAGGCTTCACCGAGCAATCTCTCCAAGCCCAAACCGCAGCGGCAGACCTCCTCGATGGTGTCGCTTACCCCCAGGTGTGCGAGCCCTTCTCTGAAGCAGGTTCCGTCAACAGCTACCAGCTGCTTGTCGATGAGTATAGGGCTCTCTACCCGAATGTCTCCGCAATCAACATCTATACCTTCGCCACGACAAACGACTACCTTGCCTTCAAATCTGCATACGCAGGCTCCACCGTGCCAGGCCTTGGTATCGCCTCAGCAGAAAACTACTATTATGCCCTGCCCACCGACCAGGAACTCCCCAAGAAACACAAAGCCCACCTTTGGATTACCCTTGGCCGCAGCGCAGAAGACCTCTGGAAAGGAGGGGCCTCCTAACTGCTAGGCAGGAAACACCACCATGAAAATTAGAACTGAAACTAACACTTTCTCCCCATTCAGCCTCATCGCAGAACGCGGCGAGTACGATGCCCTCCCCCCGCTAGATACACTCCACATCGATTTCGCCCCTACCAAGGTGAATGCAGACAGGCTTGCGATAGCCAGCTACCTGGTTTTTGGTTCCTATGCTTCAGGCACTATCGAAATGCCAAAGAAGTTCTGCCCGGCTACAGCTGAAGCTATGGAACAGGACGCCCGCCCTGTGCAGCTCCGTCCCTCCCCCATTGAGTACTATCCCCAGCCTCTAGCCATTGGTCAGCGTACCGCCAAAGTATATTTCGGGCTCCCCGGCGAATCCCCCGAGGGCCAGTTTGGAATCCTACCCTCAGATAGCTACAGCGGTATCATCACAGGCCCCAACAAACTCCTGTTAGCTTCAAACGCCTTTGTGTTTGATGCCCTCACGAACTCAGGCCAAGACATCCGAGCCCGCTTAGCCGTAGCCGTCCTTTTCGCCGAAGATTTCAGCATCGACACCTTCATCCTGGACGGAACCGCTATTGACCGCACAGAGCAAAGAACCCTCATCAATCTGCTGGCTTCATGCCGTCTAGGGCTTCAATTCTTGCTCCCGACCACAGACCAATAGCAGGAGCCCAACCGACCTCTTACCTCTCTGGGCAACCCACCCAAAAAGACTCTGGCCTGTAGCACCACACGCTACAGGCCAGAGTTATTAAACCCTCAAGAAACTAATCTTCGAACCGTTCAGGGAAAGTACGGCGGTACCACTGCTCCGCAAAAGGATCAGGCTTGTCCATCAGCGGATCAAAATCTCGTTCCTCATAGTCAAACGCTGCCGTCTTATCACGCCAGCCCAAGTGAGTACCACGAATATGACGCGCCAGCACCTGCTTTGTCAGATCCTGCTCTGTCATAGACACAAGATGGTTCTTAATCTGAGCCTTCAAAGGAATCCGTTGCGGACTGTAAGCAACCTTTGAAGAGAACGGACCCTCAACAATATCCAGGTTCAAATAATCCGTGCATAGACGCTGCTTACGCTCAGGATCCAGACCAGGGCGAGCAACCGGCGGGGCGTCATTCACCTGATAACGCACCACAGCAGACGGTGCCTCATCAATATAATCGGTGAGCGAGCGCCCATCCTCAGTCATCACCATTTCGTCAACGTCCCCCTGCAACACGTGGGCAGAATTGTGGCAAAAACGCCAACGCGCATGTTCCCAGGCAATGTACTGGCCAAAGTCAGACTTCCACCCATTACGCAGAGGACCAAATTTCTGAGGCCAATCCACAATAAATCCAACCTCTAGCCCCTCGATACCCCTAAGCGCATTCAGCAACTGCTCATGGGTATACAGGGTTGACCCGTTATCGTAGATAATGGCCGCAGTCGCCTTATGGTTAACCACCAGGTTTCGGAACCAATCCTGAATCGCCTGCAAATCATTATTACGGTTCATCGTCACAGCTACAGTACGGTCAGCGAACACATCGCGGTAACCCCGGCCAGGATGAACCGTCCAGCGCTCGTCATCTACACGCACAGTCACGGTATCCGGGTACACTTCAACCGGAATGAACATACGCGAAGCCCGGTCAAGCTCTTCCCAAGTATCGTCAGTCAACTCAAGGGGCTGACCATCAGCAAACAAACCGAACTTGCCGATATCTTCCTTGAGGTTTAGTCGCGGCGGACCTACTGCAATGACCTTGCCGTCCTCGCAGAAGATATCCGTGAGCAGCGTCAAACTATCGAACAAAGCCATATAACGCGGATTCAAATCAGCTGCGGGAATTCCCGGCATCCTGAAGTATTCCTTATGAGCGGGCAGAGTCACCATAGCGGGCTTCAGAATCTTCCACAGTCCCCCCTTCTTAAGCGGAACCTGAGAAACGAGAGTAGCACCCAGCTCTTCTGGGTTTGTTTCCTCTTCCTGCTCATTCCGAAGGTCAAGGAGACGAGCAGCTTCCTGATAAACATCCTGAACAACCTTAACCAGGTCCTTCAAGACCTCCTCTAAGGTGCCCTGGTCACGGCCAATCTTAATAAGGAGGTGTTCCTTGTTATAGGGGGCATAAGCAGGAACCGGGTAACCAGCAGACTTCACGGCCTGCCAAATCTCGTCGCTAGAAATCTTCGACGATGCAAAGAGCAGAACTTCCAGGGAACGGAAACGATCCGGGTTCACATGCAAACGGAAACGAATAATTCCACGGTCAGTCGTCAGTTCCTTCGTCTCATACATCAGGGCAGAGAACTGCCACACAAAGACGTTGCTCCACCGGTAACCACTCAAGGCACGAGTCACGTACCCCCGCGCAAACTCACGAGGGTATTCCTTACTCACCTCAGCGCCAAAGGTATCTGCCCAGAGCACAGCAGTGTTAACTTTCCTCATTTCATCTGGGAAAGCCAGTTTGAGGTGGTCAATCCATAGGGGATCTACCCAAAGCTTGTCAGTAACTTCAACAGGGGTTAGCCGCCCCTTGCGATGGCCCCAGCCAGTAGTCAGCGGATGAGCATGGGCAAAACGGAATCGCTCATCTAGGGGCGCAGAAATACCCTGCAAGCCAGCCTCGTTGAGATAGGCAGCTGACTTCTGTCGCAACAACTGAGGACTAAAGACCAAACGCGGTTGCGCACCAATTTGAGGGTCAGCGTACGGCAACTGCCATAACCGGGTTGACCCACCAGCCTCAGAAAATTCCTTGAACTTGGCATTGACGAGCGGGTAGCCAGGAACTCGAACACTAGGCTGATCTTCATCCAGAATTTCGGCCAGGTTATGCTCAGCAGCCAGAAGGTACTCATCAATATTGAAATAAAGGACTAACTCAGAATCAGCTAGAACCGTTGTGCGAGCATGTTCCAGCATACAGGCAGGGCTGAAATAGGACTCCCACGGAGCACGAGCAGGGCCAAAAGGATAATCCCATGTAGCAACAGCACACACGCCCTTAAGGGACTCAGCATCAACACCAGTGCGTTCTGCATAAGTTTTCAGACCATCAGCAAGACCAGTTTCAAGTGCGCTTAGAAGTTCCTGTCTGCTATACAAGGTACTGGCGTTGTCATACAGCAAAATGCCTTCAATGCCATGAGCGGCACCGTAAAAACGAGCCCAGTCTTCAACCCAGCCCAAATCATTGTTTAGGTTCCAGGTCACCAGGACCTTTCGGCCAGCAAACCTATCAAGATAGTAGGAACGCGGCTGAATCTCGTAGCTTTCAGAACCAACCTGAACAGATAATGAACCATCTGCGTTCAATAAAGATGTATCGAGGAATATCTTATGAGTTTTGGGGGAAGACCAGCCCTCTATGCCCTTTTCAGGTTCAGCTCCGGTACGCACACGCGGTAGGGTGGCGTCCTTAGCTAGCTCCTCAGTGAAGAAACCCTCCATAAGGTCGGCTAGCAAATACCCGTCAGGCCCAATGCGTACCTCATCTGCAAAATTCAAGAAAGGAGGGGCTACTACCACTACCTGCCCAGGCTCAGTATGAGCCACATCGTAGAAAACAGTCGCAAAATCATACTCATTTTCGTACTCACGAGGCCGTACCTCTGGTGCGCAGAGATGGTTACGAAGTAGAGAGGCGCTACGCAGCCCCTGCAATTCAATCAAAAAAGAATCAATAGTCATCAGGTACTTCCATCAGGCGAGTTTTTATTTAAGATGAAGTCTACTGCCATCGTGCTCCTACGCCAGGGAATAACCTGAGAAGAAGCACATCGTAGCAAGAGATTACTGGAAGAAAACTAGCGTTCAAACATTGATCGCTGAGGTAGCTTTGCTTCAAAGGCGTCACGGTAAATCTTCTGAAGTTTCTCGTAGTCGCTAATAACCCCTTGGTCATTAATGCAGAGCATCTTCACTTCAGGGTCCTGCAGAAACTCCAAGGCAAGACTCATGCCAGACTCAATATTTACCGTACGGCTTGAGTTGGTTCTAGTATTTGAGAACTCGCCCGAAGCTAACTGCCAATATCTCACTAACCAACTTGTAATGTTAGCTGCTGACCGGAATGGGTGTTTCTGAGTCTGCCGTACCTCAAAAGTACATTTCTCTTGAGTTACCAGATGAAATACAGACCGTTTATAGGGGACCGGGGCATGATGATCCCAGAAACCGTACACCGGTGTTCCCTGCGGGCAAGAGTCTCGTTCTACAATCTCACCAGTCTCTGGATCCTTACAGAAGAACCGATTAATCTGGTACATATTCATCATCTGCATTGCTGCCAGATGAGCGCCCCGAGGATTTATATAAGTCTCTTTGAACATCTCAACAGGTAGACCATCGACAAAGAAATACTCAGGGTCGATAGGCTGATTGATGAAAGTATCATCGTTAAAAAGCACAAAATGCTCAGATAATCCCGGAATACGAGAGACAGCTAGCTCAATGGCATTGGTATTAAAAGTCGGCAGAAACTGGGAATCAATAATCTGGTCATGCCTAACATGTACAAGCTTCTCGCACTCCAGATTAATCCAGTCAGGTAGCTGGCCGTCGGTCACCAAATACACCTTATTGACCCACGGGGCATACTCCTGCACTCCCCGGAACCAATACTTGAAAATCCCCCAATCACGGTAGCGGTGCTCATAAGCAAAGTCGCTCCCCGACTCTGCAACAGCTTTGTTCTTCTTCTCGACCCACTCCGGATCAGAACCATCGACCCAGGTCACAACAAAATCAATGGGTTCCATTGAACTTCCTAATCAACATCAACATCCCCATCCTTGATATAACCGCCCTTGCCTAGCTCCCTGGCTTCAACCAGCAGGGCCGCGGCCTTGGCGTCATTGCCCAGGGCTAGGTTATGCGCAAACCAGCGGTACTTGCGGGACACGACCCGGGCGTCGCCGTCCATAATCAGCTCCCCCTCATCAATCCAGAGGGCCCGCGTACACATCTGCTCAATCGTCTGCGCCGAATGGCTCACCAAAAAGACCGTACCAGCCCGCTCCAGCAGGCCGTCCATAGCCTTCTTCGCCTTCTCCGCAAAAGCCACGTCACCGGCACTCAGGGCCTCATCAATCAACATAATATGCGGGCTGGCCGCCATCGAAATCGCAAACCGCAAACGCGACCCCATACCCGCCGAATAAGTATTCATCGGCCGGTACACCGCGTCCCCAATACCAGAGAGCTCAATGACGCCTTCCCGGGCCGCCTCCACCTCGGCCAGGGACATGCCCATGGCCAAACACCCCAGCGTGATATTGTCATCGCCCGAAAGATCAGGATTCAAAGCAGCCGAAATACCAATCAAGGTCGGCTGATCTGAGGCATACACTGCCCCGGCTGTTGGAGTCTGCAAACCAGCAATGACCCTCAACAGGGTAGACTTACCCGACCCGTTCTTACCGACCAGGCCAATAAACTCCCCCTGACGAGCAGTAAAGGACACGCCCTTCACAGCCTGCAACAGCTTCCGCTGCTGCCGCATACGCCCCCGCTTATAGCGGGTCACATAATCAACCGAAACCCCATCAACAATCACGTTCGGGGTGCGCTCAGCCTCAACCTCACTACTGAACCGAACCATAGCGCTCCTCAGCCTTCACAAAATACATAAACCCAAAGATCAGCAGGCCAAACGCCCAAGCCCCCAGCCCCAGCCACAAGCCCGGCCCAGGAACAACCCCATCAATCAAAATCTGCCGGTACAAGCTCAAAGCCATAAACAAGGGATTTACCTCCACCAGCGCCAGCAAAACCGGGTGATTCACAAACTTCTCCACCGGAAAAATCACACCCGACCCATACATCAAAAACCGGGACGCAAAACTCAACACTGCAGACATATCCGGAATAAACCAGCCCAAACGGGCCACAATCAAGGCAATACCCGTATTCATCATCGACTGCAAAACAAACACCGGAAGCACCAACAGCCAGCTCACCTGCGGCCAGGCATGAGGCGGAATCACCATAATGCCCACCAGCATAATCACCAGCATAGGAACAGCCTCCAACAGAAGCTTCATCGACAAAGACGCCACCGGCAAAACCCTCGGAAAATTAAAGCCCTGAATCAGGCCCTTACTCCCCCGCATAACATTCGCGCTAGCAGTCAGAGACGACGAGGTGTACTGAAACATCAGCACCCCAATAATCACATAGGCCGGGAAATTCGCCATCCCCCGATCTGCTTGGAGCACCACCCCAAAAATAAACCAGAAAAAGAGCACATCCAACAGAGGCTTAAGCAACAACCAAGCAGAACCCAGCCGATTCACACTATTGGTGGAATACACCTTAAACCGGGACTGGTGCCACACAAACCAGCGGTACTTCCAAGCCCGCTTCAGGTAATCCCGGTAGGACCCGGGCACACCAACCTTATGCAACTGCCCCCAAGCCACCAGGTGCTCAAAAGCCCTGAACTGGTTACTCAAACCAATCGGACGCTTCGCCTTAGCCAATCCTGCTCCCTTCACAGGCTCGCATCAACAACGCTGTTTTCGCGCCGTATTCTAGGTCTAGCCTAAGCCTATTTATACCCAATACCTACAAACCAAGAGACCGATAAACGTCACGCACAATCTTGGCGTTGTGCGCCCACGTCCGGGTAGCTGCGAACTCCCGCCCGGCAGCGGCCAAGGACGCGGCGGCGTCGGCGTCCTCGGCAAGAACCTGCAGGGCCTGGGCGAAGCTCTCCACCGAATCAGCCTCAGCTACCAGGCCGGTAGGGGCCGTCACCCCGTTCTGCACCAGCTCAACCAGGGGCGGGACGTCCGACACCACAACCGGGCGGCCTACCGCCATCGCCTCAATGGGCTTGAGGGGGGTGACGGTACGGCAGACAATATCGTCGGTTCGTGGCACCACAAACACGTTGAGCGCCTGATGGGCAATCTTTGCCTGATCAGGTGAAATCCGCCCCAAGAAGACAGCTTTCTCCCCCAGGCCCAGCTCCTGGGCAAGACGTTCCAGCCGGGGCCGGTCGGTGCCGTCACCTGCCAGGAGGACGCACACGTCCTCCCCCCGCTCCCGCAAGAGAGCCGCAGCCCGCAGGAGGGTATCAAACCCCTCATAAGGCACCAGGGAACTCACAGACCCCACCCAGAACCCGTCAGCAGGCAGGCCAAAGCGGGCGCGGGCGTCCTCGGGTGCTAAATCTTCAGCCAGCAGGGCCTCATCAACAGCATTCGGAACCACCGTGATTTTCTCAGCCGGAATACCGCGCTCCACCAGGGTCTTCTTCATGGTGCCCGACAGGGTCAGCACCCGGTCAGCTAAATGCATCAGCTGGTTTTCCCGGGCCCGGGTGCGGGTAAAGCGCTGGCTCAACCGGGCCGTCTCCTGCTGGCTTGCAGGCTGCTTACTCAGCCACGTCTCCTCAAGAACCCCCCGCACCTCATACACCCACGGCACCCCCCAGGCTTTCGCCAGGGCAGAAGCAACCAGGCCATTATGGTAGTGCGTCGTCGTATGCACCAGGGCAGGACGGCCCCCAGGCAGCGCCTGCACTACCTGGGCAGCCCTCTGCGCCCACAGGTTCAGGCGGCCAGTCTGGCTAGACGGCAAAGCCCAGGGCAAGAGGCGGCGGTACGCAATCGACCCAACACGGGCCTCGTCCCGGCCAAAGAACTTACCCACAGCCACCGGGTAACCCACCCGGGTCACAGCCACCACCTCAGTGCCAGCATCAGCAAGCGCCTGCAAGAGCCGCTGGGTACGCAGGGTATACCCAGACTGGGTTTCAGGCAGGGAATTCGTCAGCACATGCAGGACGCCCTTGCCCCGGGGCCCTGCCCCAGGGCCGGTAGCCGGGACTTCCACAGACCAATCGGGGTTGAGGAGATCAGCTTCAGAAGCGAACTTCGCCGCAAACCGCCTACTGCCGGTGGCACGGGCAGCGGCAACAGCCGCGTCCACCATCCCCCGGGACCAAAGAGCCCTAGCGCGTGTTGCAGGGGGCATCTTCTCTACCAATTCGTCAGGAAGAGCACCCGACGAGGCTGCCACCTCCCAGGCTAAACGCACACTCGGCGACCGGGAACCGCCCCCGGTGTCAGCTGCGAGTACAGCAGTAAGCTGGGCATCGACGTCGGCAGTGCCCAAGAGTTTGCCGCCCAAGGCCCTACCCCCAACCCAGGGTGAGCCTTCCAGCACCCGCCCCAGAGGCCCCCGCACCTTCGCCGGAGCACGCTGGGCTAATTGCACCAAAAAAACAGCCGGGTCAGTCACCGCCAAACCAGCAGCAACTCCCCCAGCCAACACAAGATTACGGATCACTTGAACCGCACGAGCCAAGCCCACAGACGCTACCTCCGTGCCAGGCCAGCCAGTAGCTCCAGGTAACGCTCGGCCAGCTCATCAAAATTGAAATTCTTTAAGGCGTACTCCCGGCCCCGCTGGCCCACCGCCAGCCGTGACCTGTCTTGGGCCAGATCAACCAGCACCCGTGCCAGGGCCCGAGAATCCCCCGGCTTGACCCGGATACCAGCACCCGACTGGTCCAAAATGTTCGCAGCTTCACCAGCCACCAAACCAATGACCAAACGCGGAACCGACAACAGCTCAAACAGCTTTGAAGGTACAGTCCACTCAAAAGCAGGGTTCTCTTTCAGGGAGACTAAGGTAGCGTCAGCCCACTCATAGTGCTCCGCTACCTTTTCACGAGGTTGCAGGGGCAGAAACTCCACGGGTAGGTCGTGGGCCTGGACATACTCCTGCAACTTCGGCTTATCAGCACCCTCGCCTACAATCCGCAAACAAACCTGGGTCTCAGGTGCCATCTCCCGGGCCTTCAGCACAGCCTTGACAACCTCATTCAGGCCCTGGGAACGCCCAATAGTGCCCATATACAGCACCTTCAGGGGCTCACCCTCCCGACCATTCAGGGGGGCAACACCTGCAAGGTCGCTCCGTGCCGTCGTCCCATTCGAAATCGTCTCAACAGGGGTTAGCCCCCGCTCACGCAAAACCGTCGCAAAACTCTCAGTAGCCGAAACCAACAGGTCAGCCTTCTGCTGCATGGCCTTCACCGACGGGGCAAAAATCTTCTTCGAAACAACCTCAAGCACCCGGTTTTTACGCTTAACACTTGTAATAACATCGGGCCAGGCGTCCCGCATCTCAACCACCAGGGGAACACCCAGGAGCTTCTTCAAGGCCACGCCAGCGAACAGGGTCGGCACGCCGGGAACCGTAGCCACCATGGCATCGAACTGGTGGCCCCGGCCCTTTAGAAACAGGGAGGCGCCCACTGAACCGGCAGCCACAATCGCCTGATCCACCAGGCGAATCCAGCCGGAATAACCGTGCAAGAGGTAAGGAACCCGAATAACCTGCTCGCCAAACTGGCCGGTCTCAACCTTCATGACGGTGCGTCGCCCGTCCCGCAGATTTGAGGTAGCCTCCACTGCCGGGTAATGCGGCCCAGGGCAACACACAGTCACCTGATGGCCAGCCGCCTGCCAGCGTCGAATCAAAGCAGACCAACGACGCTGCGGGGCTCCGACCTCAGGCAAGTAATAATGCGTGATGACCAGAATCTTCATAAACGTGTGCGAGTGATGTGTGTGATGAGATAAATACTCACACTAACTTTACACTCGCTTCACGCAATTCTGCACACTGGGGGCCAGTTTGCGCCCAGGTGCCACCCCGGGGCCGGGCCGGCTGGGCGCCATAGCGGGGGCGGGGGCACAAGGGTTTTACAGGCTGTGTTCTGCATAGGCAGGGCTGGCAGCTAGGCGCTGACGGACGGGGGCCGGAGCCGGGGCTGAGCCAGGTTCTGGCTGGGAGAAGACCCAGCGGCGCTGGACTGCAAAGCTCACCGGAATCAGGGCCACCTCAACCAGGATCTTAGCGATCAGCAGCGGAACCCCCACCCAGGTCAAAGCCTGTAGGGCCCCGGCGTTGAGGGCCAGTAGGGTCACAGCCAGCAGGCCGTAGCGCACCAGGGAGGCTCCGGTGGCCGGACGCGGAGCCCCGTCGTGCATCACCACCCGGTTCAGGGCGAAATTGCAGAGGGCAGAACAAATCCGGGCCCCAACCACCGCCGCAGCCAGGGGCACCCCGGCAAGTACCAGGAGCATGAGGGTTGCTGTGTCGATCAGGAAGCCTGAAAAGCTCGAAGCTAAGAAAAGCAGAAGGGGCGCGTAGATCCGCAGGGAATCCCGTATAGGCTGGAAGTGGCTGGTGGGGTTGCCCGGCTCATACACCTTCGTGATAGGCACCTGGGCCAGTTCTACCCCGTGGCGGGAAGCTCTGAGGAGCATAGTGAACTCGTACTCGTAGCGGTCCCCTGGTAGATCCTGCGCCCAGGGCAGGATCTGCGGGGTCAGCCCCCGCAAACCGGTTTGGGTATCAGCTAGTTTCTGGCCGGTCGACAGGCGGAAAAGAAAGGCGGTCAGCGCATTACCGACCCGCGAGCGCACCGGCACCTGGACGGTGGGGGCGGCCGGGTCAGCGATGGTTCTTACCCCCATGACCAGGGTTTTGTGGCCTGCGGACGCATGGGCTTCGGTTTCCTGCCCTACGGCCAGGATGTCTGCGGGCAGGTGCTGGCCGTCGGCGTCCGCGGTGACGACAACTTCCCCGGGGGCCTGTTGCTGGGCCCAGGTGATTCCCGCCCGGAGGGCTGCTCCCTTGCCCCCGTTGCGGGGAAGGTTGAGCACGGTAATGGAGGTGAGGCCGGGCTGGTTGAAGCGGCGTTCCAGGGAGGGGGCCGGGGCCAGGCGCTTCCCGAGCTCCTGGACCTGCTCGAAGACGGGGGTGTAGTCGGGGCCTGAGCCGTCGTTGACGACGAGGATCCGGGCAGCTACCCCCTGTTCGGTGGCGCAGGCCTCGAGGCCTTCGATCAGGCCTACTAGCGAGGTGTCGGGTTTGTAGGCGGGAATCAGGATCAGCATGGTTCTTAGGCTCCTGCGATGTAGAGAATATCGCTGGTTTCGCGCTCCTTGCCCTTGCCGAGGGGGTTATTGACGAGGGCGTTGTTGAAGAGCATGACGGAGGAGCCGCCGCCGTCGATGTTGTAGGCGGTGGTGCAACCGGCGTCGAGCATCATTTGGGCGAGTTCGGTCATGGTGGCGCCGCGGGAGTAGCCTTCTGAGCGGCCGTCAACCACCATGAAGAGCAGGTGGTTGGTTCCGATCAGGCCGACGGCGGTGCGGGGCTGCTCGCCCTGGATGGAGTGGTTGCCGAAGTTGGTGTCTACTTCAATGTCTTCGATACCGTCGAGAATCGCGCCGTTTTCGACCAGGGCCGGGCCGAAGGAGAGGGTCTGCAGGACGCCTTCTGCGACGAGAGTCTGGGCGTCAGTGCTGGTTTCGTCGTAGATTTTGGCGGTGCCGTCAGCGTAGAAGGCCAGGCCGGTGCGGGCCGGGGAGTCCCGGTAGACCACGCCGTTGCGGATGACGATGCCCGTTTCGCGGAAGCCGTAGTAGTCACCGTTGATAGCCCAGATGGCGTTGTGGGCAGCTGCCATTTCGCTGGGGTTCTGAACGATGTTCAGGCCGAACTGGTTGTTGGCAAAGGCTGAGCGCAGGATGCTGGCTGAGCCGAGTTTGATCTCGGCGGTGTAGGCGGTGATCTGGTCGCTGGTTCCCTCGTTGAGGACGATGGTGTTCAGGGTAATTGAGCCGTTATCGGCAGTAGCGCCGGTTGCGGTGACCTGCATGTTGGTCAGGGCGGTGTCGTTGGCAGCTGCGGTAGCTGCGTTGGTGGCGCTGGTGGTGCTGTTTGAGGCGGCTTGGGCTTCGTAGGCGGCGACGTCTGCGATTTCCGTGTGGTCGCGCAGGTAGCGGTTGTAGCCCCAGGCTGCCCCGCCCAGGCTGGTGACGCCCAGGACGCCGAGGCCCCCTAGGAGGGCTGAACGGCGGCTGATCCGCCGCGCGGCAGGTTGGCTGGGCTGGTTCTCAGCAGGGGTGGTTTCGATGGACTGGGTCTGGGTGAGGTTCTGGTCTTGGTTCTTCATACCCACCAGCATGGTGGGTCAACCCATGACCGAGGCATGTCTAACCTATGACTGAGCTGTGACTGCCCCCGACGCCGGGGCGGGCCCGTCCTGGCATATGCGGAACATGTTCCGCTGGCCACCATATGTGTAGGCATTGCCGAAACACTTGAAGTTTTCCGGCGCAGTTGCAACCCTGCAACCTTTCATATGTGAAGACTAAACTCAACACAGGGTAAACACAGAAACCGGGAGAACACTGGTAATCACGCAAGACATTGAGTTACCACCACCGGAGAACCCCCGTGAACACCATCATCATTTCAGCTGCCCTGAATCTCGTCGCCATTCTTATCCTGTGCGGAATGTATGTGACCCGCCACCGCCGCCGCGACCTCGTCGTCTCCTACATCATCATTAACGTCGGCGTCTTTGCCGTGACCGTGGCCCTGGCGAATGCCGACGCCACCAGCGCAGGCATGGGTATGGGTCTCTTCGGTGTACTCTCCATCATCCGCCTGCGCTCCACCGAGCTTGACCAGCGCGAAGTCGCCTACTACTTCGCCGCCCTGGCCCTGGGCCTGCTCATGGGCATCGGCCTAGAACCTATCGGCCTGGCTATCGGACTCTCAGCCCTGCTCCTGACCATCATGTTCGTTGTGGACCACTCCAAGCTCATGACCACCCTGCGCAACCAGACCATCATTGTTGACCGGGCTATCAGCGACGAGGAAGAACTCAAAACCTACCTCTCTACCCAGCTGGGCTACAGCATTGAGAACGCCACCATTGCAGAACTAGACCTTATCAACGACAAGACCGTTGCCAACGTCCGTTACACCGTCAATGATTCGAAGAGGATTCTCCCTACCTCAACCTCTGAGCTGGCCAGCCTCCGCTAGGGCCTCAGAGGGGCAGGACGCCCGCACCCGCTTGATCTGCCAGGGGCAAGATAGCGGGGCGGGCGTCCTTATTTTTTTGCTGTGACTAGGGAAAATAAAAAAATTTTTGCATACATAAGTTCAGGCTAAGTTCACCACAGCTAAAACATAGCTTCGCCCACCACACTGGTAACAACAGCCCGAACAAAGCACGAAAGAAAGACCATCATGACTGCTACAGCCTTCACCCACACCACCGCCCCCATGGTACCGGCCCACTGGCCCGGCATCAGCCTGGAGGAGCTGAACGCCAAGGCAGCCATGCAGACCCGCGTTGACCGCAAGTACATCGTCGATGGCCTCTACGCAGCAGCGGTCCTTTCAAATCTGCCAGCCGAGGCCTCCGTCCTTGAGATCAACGGCGAGCGCGACTTTGCCTACGACTCGGTCTACTTCGACACCGAAAACCTCGACTCCTACAAGCTAGCTGCCACCGGCCGCCGCACCCGCTACAAAATCCGTACCCGCTCCTATGTAGATACCGGCGACACCTTCCTCGAAGTCAAAACCGAAGGCGCCCGGGCGGTCACTGTCAAGGAACGTATCCCCTACCCTTCTGCTGACCGGGCCTATCTGAATGCAGCTGGCCGCGACTACGTCGAAGAAGCCCTGCGCGGTGTGATCGATGCCCCGGCCACCGCCTTCGAGCCGATCCTGACCACAGCCTACCGGCGCACTACCGTCCTGCTCCCGGCCTCCGCCCACAACCCGGTCGACTCCCGCATGACCATCGACACCCACCTGACCTGGACGCCCATGAGCGACCGGGCCCTGGGACCGGCCTCCCAGTACGAAGTCGGCACCGACTACACCGCAGCGGGCATGGTCATTATCGAAACCAAGTCAGGCTCCGCCCCCTCAATCGCCGATAAGCACCTGTGGCGGGCAGGCATCCGCCCCTCCAAGATTTCCAAGTTCGCCACCGGCATGGCAGCCCTCAACCCCGATTTGCCCTCCAACAAGTGGAACCGGACCATCGCCCGCAACATGTACCTCCAACCGGTCGAAGCCGAAGCCCGCTTCGCAGAACTCGCTGGCTAAAACCCCAGCAGACCCACCAACGTCCACAACCCAAGACCAGAAACAAAGGAAACCCATGAAAATCCCCGCAAAGTTCACCAAAACCATCAGCTCCGTCGCCCTGGTAAGCACCCTGGCCCTGGCAGGCTGCACCGCAGGAACCAGCAGCGTCAACAGCTCAAGCTCCATCAGCAGCTCCTCGGCAGCCACCTCCTCCGGCAGCACCACGGCAACCGCCGTTGCCACCACAGCGGGCACCACCGTCGCGTCCGTCATCAGCTACGACACCCACTATGATGCAGACGACCTCACCTGGGATTCCTCCAGCGAAGTCACCATTGACCTCTCCAACCCCACCGCCACCGAAGGCGTCACCGTCGATAACGGCCTCATCACCATCACCGCCGCCGGTAACTACCGCCTCACCGGCACCCTGGCCGACGGGCAGGTTGTTGTTGCAGCCGGCGAAGAGGACGTCGTGCGCCTGATCCTCGATAATGCCTCCATCACCAATAAGGACGGGGCGGCCATCGACGCCGAAAGCGCCAACGAAACCATCATCTACACCGAATCCGGCACCACCAACACCATCGCCGACGGCTCCACCTACGCTGCCACCGGCACCGAAGACCCCGATGCCGCCCTCTATGCCCGCACCGACCTGACCCTGGCCGGTGAAGGCACCCTGAAAGTCAGCGGCAACTACGGCGACGGTATCGCCAGCGGCGACGGCCTGACCATTGCAGGCGGAACCATCGAGGTCACCGCAACCGACGACGGCATCAAGGGCAAGGACTACGTCGACATTCTCGGTGGCACTATCGATGTAACCGCCACCAGCGACGGCATCAAGTCAACCAACGATACCGACGCCGAACGCGGCTGGGTCCGCCTCCTGGACGGCACCATCACCATCAGCTCAGGCGACGACGGTTTCAAGTCAGAACGTGAACTTGAAATAGCCGGTGGCACCCTGACCGTTGAAGAATCCGTCGAAGCTATCGAAGGCCAGTACCTGACCATCAGCGGCGGCACCACCAACGCCACCAGCTCCGACGACGGCCTCAACGCCACCATCCCCTCCACCACTACCACCTCTGCTGGCGGCATGAACCAGGTCGTTGACGCCTCCATCTCGATTACCGGCGGCGAACTGACCCTGAACGTTGAAGGCGACGGTATTGACTCCAACGGCACCGCTGAAATCTCAGGTGGCACCGTCATCGTCAACGGCCCCTCAACCGGCGGCAACGGAGCAACTGACGCCGCAGGCGGCCTCACCGTTACCGGCGGCACCCTGATCCAGGGCGACCGCGGCGACATGTTCGAAGGCATGGAGGGGGCCTACGCCCGCTTTACCGCCAGCGTCTCAGCAGGCGATACCGTGACCGTCACTAATTCCAGCGGTGAGACTATCGCAGAGTACACCTCCACCAAGGTTATCTCAGCTGTGGTTGTTGCAGGCAGCGCCGTTGCCGTGGGCGAGTCCTACACCCTGAGCGTCAACGGCTCAGAAGCTGGCACCGCTACCGCCACCTCAGGTGCAGCAGCCGGTGGCATGGGCCGCGGCGGCCGCCCCTAAGGCCCTAACGACTCAACCGGTGCTCTAGCGCTCCGCCGCTGAACCACCGCCGGTTGCCCTCCTGCTTCCGCGTCACCACATTCTGGTCGGGTGACGCGGAAGCATCTTTTATTGGTACCAGGATGGTAGATTCCACCGTAAGGCCCTAGGTTTTTGTGTTTTTAGCAGTTTCTTACATCTCATGTGGCGAACAGACAAGCAAAGACACCCAAAACCATGTACCCTTAGATACAGAAAAGACTGAAAGTTTTTCTGGCACACCCCTGCGCGCACTCGGGTGGCCAGAAGTGAGCGATAAAGAGGGGGTCTCGCCATGGGGCGCGGCCGTCAGAAGGCTAAAGCAACTCGGCAGGCTCGGGAGATGAAGTATTTCAGCCCCGATACCGACTACACTGCACTTGAGCGAGAGCTCAGCAAGAATGCTGGCTCTCAGTCTAAGTCGTCCGGTTATCAGTACGATGACGAGGACGACTACTCGGAATACGCAGATAAGTACGCCGACGATTATCAGGAGAAGTAACCCGCGTAGAACCACGCGGGTTCTTCCCGTCTCTTTTTCTAGCCCGCCACCGCCCGCCGGTGGCGGGCTTTTGTATGGGCGTGCTCTTTAGTGCGCTCTCTCCCCACCTCTCCTAGCCTCCTATAGCCCGGCCCGGAAGCGGCGTCTGTAGGGGCGAGTGGGGCTAGCTGGACTGCGGGACAGGGAGATTCTGGGTGAGGGCAAAGAGGGCGTCGGTGACGTCGGAGCGCCAGAGGTAGGTGGCACGGGCGTCCGCCCGGCCCGGGCCCTGGTTGACGACGGCGATCGGCTTGCCCGCGCGGGCGAAGTCAAGGGCGATTTTGTAGGAGCTCATCACGGCCAGAGATGAGCCCAGCACCAGCAGGGAACGGGCCTGATCTCCCAGTTCTTTCACGGCCTGCTTGCGGGCAGGCGGTACGGGTTCCCCAAAATAGACGACAGCTGGTTTGAGCTTGGTGGAGCCACAGGCCAGGCAGTCGACCATCTGAAAATCTTGAATAAAGCGGGTATCGATCTCGGCGTCACCGTCGGGGTTGACCTGCAAGGTGGTGCTGGATAGGCGTTCGAGGTAGCCGGGGTTGGCGGCCTCGATGCGGGCATCCAGGGAGGTGCGGCCCTCGTCCGCACCGCAGTCTAGGCACTCGATACGGGAGAGATCCCCGTGCAGGGTCAGCACCTTCTGTGAGCCGGCGGCGGTGTGCAGGCCGTCCACATTTTGGGTAATGAGCCCGGCCAGGTGCCCCTGGGCTTCCAGGTCTGCCAGCAGGTAGTGGGCGGTGTTAGGGCGGGCCCGGTTCATCTGTCGCCAGCCCACAAAGGAGCGGGCCCAGTAGCGCTGGCGGGCGACCTCATCGAAGCGAAATTCCTGGTAGGTCATGGGCCGGTGGTTGCGTAAGGAACCGGCGGGGCCGCGGTAGTCGGGGATTCCTGAGCCGGTGGATATGCCCGCCCCGGTGAGCACCAGAACCTGCCCGTCGTCCAAGAGCTTCCGGACGCCGTCCGCCGCCACCTGCGGGTCGGTGGGCTGGGCTGTTTCGGCAACGACCCGGTCGATGGAGCGCAGGGCCGCTGCGTGGGTGGCGGCAATCTCGGCGTGTGCGGTAATGGACGCGGACGCCCCGGCAAAGCGGGTATCAAGCGGGGCGGATGCGGGCTGGGACTGGGACTGGTTCACCCTTCTAGTGTATAAAGCCGATGACCCCCTCACTTCTCTCTTCACCCCCGTGAAAATCTAGGGGGCGAAGAGAGGAGTGAGGGGGTCATGCAGTGCCACCTGTGCAGGGCTCACCCACCCTCGACACTTTCACCCTAAATAACTCATACTTAATGTATGAGTGCCACAACGATTCGAGTAACCCAGGAAGTGCGCGACCGCCTCAAGAGCCATGCTAAAGCCTACGGTCATACCCTCAACGAGCACCTCACGGCGCTCCTTGATGAAGAGGAACGCGCTATGCGCTTTGAACAGCTCGCCCGGGATTTAAAGAAAAGCCCGCCCGATGCCTCTTATCACCGAGAAGCCGAAGAATGGCAGAGTGACGCATGGAGCTAGAGGTTCAGGAAGGTGAACTGTGGTGGGCTAAACCTGACGCCACGGTCGGCAGGGAGCAGTCCGGCCGCCGCCCCGTCCTGATCATCAGCAACCCCTTCTATAACAGGCTGGTCGATACCCTCGCTATTGCTGTGCCCCTGACATCCCAGGAGCGGGGCTGGAGCAACCATGTTCTTGTGCCGCCTGGTTGCGGGCTCGGCAAGGACTCCTGGGCCATGACCGAGCAGGTGCGCACTATCTCCCGACGCCGCCTCGCCGCCCGCATTGGTGCCGTCGACGCGACCACCCTTGCGGAGGTCCGCCGCTGGGTAAAAGATTTCCTTTAGACCCCACCCAAGTTAAAAACTGAAGACCCTATCGCTTCTCTCTTGACCCCGAGATAATCCGTAGGGTCAAGAGAGAAACAATAGGGTCATGCTCCGTTTTTACTCGGCGGTGACAACCAACCCGTCCACGGCAACGTCTGGGTTGACGTCCACGCGGACGGTGTCGCCGTCCTTGATAGCACCGGCCAGGATTCCCTTGGCCAGGCGGTCGCCGATTTCGCGCTGCACGAGACGGCGCAGCGGACGGGCCCCGTAGGCCGGGTCGTAGCCGGCAAGTCCCAGCCACTCGGTGGCGGCGTCGGTGACGTCCAGGGTCAGGCGGCGGTCTTCCAGGCGGCGGGCCATGGAGGCGATCTGTAGACCCACAATGGAGGCCAGGTCATCGGCTGAGAGGGGCTCAAACATGATGACCTCATCCAGGCGGTTGAGGAACTCCGGCTTGAAGCTGGCGTTGACAGTGTTCATGACGGCGCTTGTGCGAGCTTCGTTATCGAGATTCTGGTCAATCAGGAACTGGGAGCCCAGGTTAGAGGTCAGAATCAGGATGACGTTGCGGAAGTCCACGGTGCGGCCCTGACCGTCGGTTAGACGGCCGTCGTCGAGAACCTGAAGCAGGATGTCGAAGACCTCGGGGTGGGCCTTTTCGACCTCATCGAGTAGCACGACCGAGTAGGGGCGGCGGCGCACAGCTTCGGTGAGCTGGCCGCCCTCTTCGTAGCCAACGTAGCCGGGAGGGGCACCGACCAGGCGGGCAACGGCGTGCTTTTCGGCGTATTCGCTCATGTCGATACGCACCAGGGCGCGTTCGTCGTCGAACTGGAACTCGGCCAGGGCCTTGGCCAGCTCGGTTTTACCGACGCCGGTTGGGCCCAGGAAGAGGAAGGAGCCGATAGGACGGTCGGGGTCTGAGATTCCGGCGCGGGAGCGACGCACGGCATCGGCCACGGCGGTGACTGCCTGGCGCTGACCGATTAGGCGCTTGCCCAGCTCATCTTCCATGTGCAGGAGCTTCTCGGATTCACCCTGGAGCATACGGCCGGCGGGAATACCCGTCCAGGAAGAGATGACCTCGGCGATATCGTCGGCGGTCACTTCTTCAGAGACCATGGACTCTTCGGACGCGGTGTTCTCAGCCTGCTGGGCTGCGGCCAGTTCAGCTTCAAGGGCGGGAATCTCACCGTAGAGCACGCGGGAGGCCTCGGCCAGGTTGCCTTCGCGCTGGGCGACTTCTGCCTTGGAGCGCAGCTCGTCAATCTGGGTTTTGAGGTCGCCGACGCGGTTGAGGCCGGCCTTTTCGGCTTCCCAGCGGGCATTGAGGGCGTCCAGCTCTTCCTTCTTGTCAGCCATATCTGCCCGCAGGGCTTCTAGGCGCTCGACGGAGGCGGGGTCGGTTTCGTTGGCCAGGGCCAGCTCTTCCATGGTTAGACGGTCAACGGCGCGGCGTAGGGCGTCGATCTCTTCGGGGGCGGAGTCGATTTCCATGCGAAGGCGGGAGGCAGCCTCGTCGATGAGGTCGATAGCCTTATCGGGCAGCTGGCGCGAGGGGATGTAGCGGTTGGAGAGATTGGCGGCAGCCACCAGGGCGGAGTCAGCGATAGCAACCTTGTGGTGGGCCTCGTAGCGCTCTTTCAGACCGCGCAGAATACCGATAGTGTCTTCCACACTGGGCTCACCCACATAGACCTGCTGGAAGCGGCGCTCGAGGGCGGCGTCCTTTTCGATGTTTTCGCGGTATTCATCGAGGGTGGTTGCACCGATTAGGCGCAGCTCACCGCGGGCCAGCATGGGCTTGAGCATGTTACCGGCGTCCATGGACCCCTCAGAGGCACCGGCCCCCACAACCGTGTGAATCTCGTCAATGAAGGTGACAATCTGCCCTTCGGACTTCTTGATGTCTTCCAGCACAGCCTTGAGGCGCTCTTCGAACTCGCCGCGGTACTTGGCACCGGCAACCATAGCCCCCAGGTCCAGGGAAATCAGGGTCTTACCGCGCAGGGATTCGGGCACGTCACCCGAGACCATACGCTGGGCCAGGCCTTCGACCACGGCGGTCTTACCGACGCCGGGTTCACCGATGAGCACGGGATTGTTCTTGGTGCGGCGGGAGAGCACCTGGATCACGCGGCGGATTTCGCTATCGCGCCCAATGACGGGGTCGAGTTTGCCTTCGCGGGCAACGGCGGTCAGGTCGGTGCCGTACTGTTCTAGGGCGCCGAAGGTGCCTTCGGGGTCGGGGGTGGTCACGGTGCGGTCTCCTCTCACGGTGGGGATGGTTTCTTCGATGGTCTTTTCGGTGGCCCCGGCTTTCTGTAGGGCGCGGGCAGTGGCGTCGTCACCGGCGGCGAGCGCCAGCAGCAGGATTTCAGTGGAGATGAAGGTATCTCCGAACTGGGTGGCCTTGGCTTGGGCTGTTTGAATGGCGGTCAGGACGGCCCGGCTCGGCTGGGCTTGGGCAGCGGAGGCTCCCTGCACCTTGGGCAGTTTTGAAATCTCGGTGGAGGCTGCCAGTGAGATGGCATCGACGTCGAGCCCGGCGGCTTTGAGGACGGCTACAGCCACTCCCTGCCGCTGGTCCATGAGGGCCTTGAGCAGGTGGGGAGTGTCGAGGGTGGGGTTGCCTGCGGTTTGGGCGTTCATGTTGGCAGCCGAGAGGGCTTCTTGGCTCTTGGTGGTGAGTTGAGGGTTCATGGTTTTTCTTTCTGCGAGTAGGTTTTCTTTAATACTTGAGTGTACTCCACTCAGCTTTAACTTGAGTCTACCTCACTCAACTTAAATGCGCCACCAACTTTAAGGTTTTTCTTTAAGCCACCCACCCCCGTCCGCGGCGGGCATGGCGGGCTTTTCCAAACACACTCGCAAAACCCCTCACTCATCAGTAAACTGAGTGCAGTCACTCACCTCAAGGAGAACAATGTCCCGCACCGCCTACGCTATCCGCCACGTCGCCTTTGAAGATCTGGGCATTTTTGAAGACCTGCTCACCGAACGCGGCTTCACTGTTGAATACCGGGACGCTGGCATTGACATTCTGAACGCCAAAGAGGTCCGGGAAGCTGACCTACTGGTGATCCTTGGGGCTCCTATCAGCGTGAACGACACCCACGACTACCCCTTCCTCTTTGAAGAAGTAGAGCTGATCAAGGCCCGCTTTGAGAGCAAAAAACCGGTGCTTGGTATCTGCCTGGGCGCCCAGCAGATCGCTGTTGCCGCCGGGGCCAAGGTTGAACCCACCGGAGCTATTGAACTGGGCTACTCCCCCGTTGAGCTGACCGAGGCGGGCCTGGATTCCGTCCTAGCCCCTCTTGCCCAAACCCCGGTGCTGCACTGGCACGGCGATGCCTTCACCCTGCCCGAGGGGAGCGCCTCTTTGGCCCGCACCCAGCAGTGCGAGAACCAGGCTTTCACCCTTACCGACGACGCCGGCCACCCCTTTGCCCTGGGCCTGCAGTTCCACCTTGAAGTCAACCCCCGCCATATTGAACAGTGGCTGATCGCCTACGCTGACTACATTATTGCCGCCGAGCAAGACGTCGCTGTGATCCGCCGTGAGGCCTCCCTCTACGCGGAGAAGCTGACCGCCGCCGCGTCCGCCGTCCTCACCGGCTGGCTCCAGGCTGTGGAGCTCTAAGCGCCAAGGTTCCCCACGGAAACCACATACACGCCGTCCGGCCTCTGGTAACTTACTGGACCGCCCGTAACAACCAGCAGAGCAGGGGGATCCCCAAAGTCAAACCGGCTAGCGAATTTCTTGAGAGAATGCACCGCTGAATCTACTGTTTCCTGGGAACTGCCCAATTTAATCTCAGTTAGGCAGGTTCGCCCCTCATGGGTAAGAATTGCGTCTACTTCAAGACCATCCTTATCCCTGCCATGATAGACAGGCCCACCAGAAAGAGCCTGCAGGTCATGAACTACCTGAGACTCAAAGAGCTGCCCTGCATACGGAAGATTTCTCAACAGGATTTGTGGCTGAATGTGCAAGGCAGCCACCGCTAAGGCCGGATCAGCCAAATGACGCTTGGGAGCCTTACGCAGAGACGCCCGGGATCTAACATGCGACGACCACGCCGGTTGATCGCACGAAATAAAAATGCGTGTCAAGCTAGCCAGATACTCCCCGACTGTCTCCCTATTGATACCAGCATCAGTTGCTATTTCAGTAATAGCCATTTCTGTCCCTACTCCGCGAGCAAGAGAATTAAGGACCCTCATAGCTCGTGCAGGGTCACGCCGCACCCCATCAGCTACCCCCAGGTCCACATGCACTACCGTTTGCAAGTAATCTCGATTGTTGAGCATTGCAGCAGCTAGTGGCAACTCTAGGTTCGCTGGCCATCCTCCCCTACAGATTCTTTCAATAATTTCTTCCACCGAAAGGTTGCTCTGCAGATACGGAGCTTGTGCCTCCCCCCGCATAAATCCTTTCAGAGAAAAGGTGCCATCTGAGTGGCCAGATTCAACAAAGCTAAAGGTTTGCATGCGTAGGCGAGCAAAGCGTCCCGCCCCAGAGTGTCGAGCCTCATTCTCACCTGGCGCGGTGGATCCTGTGAGGATAAACTGCCCTGCTTGCCCCCTACGATCAACTTCATGGCGCACCAGATTCCATAGGGAAGGGTAAACCTGCCACTCGTCAAAGACTCGTGGAACTTCCCCGTCAAGAGCTAGATGAGGTGCCAATTCAAGCTGTAAACCTATCTGCGGATCAGTATCTACCTGCACAAAGGACTGCGCAACTTGACGCGCTGTTTCGCTCTTTCCACAGCCCTTGGGGCCTTCTAGAAGCACAGCACCGCTGCGGTCAAGAGCCTCAGCGAGTTGCTGGTCAACCAGACGCTCAATATATTCCCTAGCCATCAACGAATCTCCTTCCAACACAGCAGCTATCCGTCACTTTGGATATATTCTATCCAGCATTTTGGCGGCTTATTATCCAGCAAATTATCCCAAGATTATCCGGCATATTATCGGTTCTAGCTGGCTTTCCCTCTAATCCAGGAAGTCGTACATCGACTCTTCGCGTTCGAGCTGTTCGCGGGTGGTGTCGTCGAGCCCCTGGGTGAGGGCACGGGCCCGGCGGTAGTCGCTGATAGCCAGCAGGAGGGTGGCTATGGCGAACGAAAAGGTCAGGATTCCACTGGTGTTCCCGAAGGCTGCCGATAGGCCGATGACGTCCGGGCCCAGGAGGGCAGCGGCGGCTGAGATATTGCGTCCGTCCAGGCGGTCGGGGGCTACCAGGCCAAAGAAGCCAGCCAGAATCCAGGTTGAGGCCGCCACCAGGGCCGTTACCGACGGCAGCCCGGCCTGCCTGCCTGCTTCTTGTAATTTCATTTCCCGGTAGGAGAAGAGGGCCGCCACCAGCAGAATCCCCAGCAAGGCGGGTCCGAACGAGATTGCGTAAATAGGCACCAGCTCTCCTCCAGCGCCCAAGAGAGCCCGCCCTGCCGTAATCCAGGCAGCCGACGCGCAGGCCATGGGCACCAGCAGGTAGGTAAGCAGACGCAGGACGATCCCGCCCCGCCGACGTAGGCGCGGGTGGGTAGTCGGAGATTCAGGGGCTGATGAGGGGTACTGTTGCTTCACCCACCTATCGTAACCAGGCAAAGACCGCCCCGGAGGGGTAGGGTGGTGTCTATGAGCAAACTTGAAGCAATTTTCTTCGACCATGACGGAACCCTCGTAGATACCGAGCCCCTGTGGGCAGAAGCCAAAACCGCCTTGACCGCCGAATTTGGGGCCACATGGACTGAACAAGATACGCTCATGGCCCTAGGCAAGCCCGCTGCGGTCACCTTTGCCCGTATGCAGGAGCTTGGCGCCGATGCCCCTGCCGACGAACTCTATGAGCGGCTTAAGGCCAAAATGTCGGCCCTCCTGAAGAAGGCCCGGGTGGAACTCCTGCCGGGCATTGAGGCGCTCCTGCTTCAGGTAGCCGAGGCGGGCATCCCCGCAGGAATTGTCACTAATGCAACAACCGAGGTAGCTGCCAACACCGCTAAGCTGGCGCCGGAGGGACTCTTCAAGACTCTGGTGACCGACGAGCAGGTTACCCACGCTAAGCCAGACCCTGAACCCTATCTGACAGCCGCCCGCAACCTGGGGGTCAACCCCAAGAATTGTGTGGCGGTAGAAGATTCAGCTTCAGGAGCCCAAAGCGCCATGGCAGCGGGCATGAAGGTTGTGGTAGTTCCCGGGCTGACGGAGGTACCTGCCCATCTGGGCCATGCCCGCTATGCCCACACGGAACTCACCCTGGCAAAGATTCGCGCCCTCATCGAAAACTAGGCGCCAGGGCATAGAACGGCGGCCCCTTCCATTCAGGAAGGGGCCGCCGTGCATGTGGTTCGGTGTGGTTCAGACCGGGAAGAACCTAGTTCAGGTTGCCCTGGCCGTCCTCAAGGTGACCGCGCAGGAACCACTGGAAAAGTTCCAGCTCGGCGGTCTGGCCGATGAGCAGGTCCTCGGTAATGGGGTCAATGTCGCCCACCTTAGCGATAGCTGCGCGGTGGTCTTCAACAACAACCTTGTAGACGTCGTTGAGGGCGCGGATGTGGGTCATGGCATCGGCACGGTCTACGGAGTACTCAGACCAGGTGCGCTTTTCGACCAGGTCGCCGGAGAGGCCATTGGGGGCAACACCCATGGTGGCCATGCGCTCGGCAAGAGCGTCGACGAAGCCGCGTACCAGGTCAACCTGGGGGTCGAGCATTTCGTGGACGGCAATGAAGTTGGGGCCGACGACGTTCCAGTGGGCGTGCTTGAGGACCAGGTGCAGGTCGTTCAGGGCGTGCAGGCGCATCTGCAAGACGTCGGCGACGTGGTGGCCAGATTCTTCGGTGAGGCCGGGGACGGTGAATGAAGCGTACTTGCTCATGGGGAGTTCTTCCTTTCGAGGGGTGCTCACCAGTATGTGGGTTCTGGTGGTTTCCTTACCTCTAGCCTAGGGGCTCTCCGGCCCACTTTCAAGCCTTATTGTGAATAAATCATAATAAGGAAAACCTAGTATGACTAGCACATATACCTACACTCCCCCTTATGTGAGCCTAACCTGACCGGCCCTGACCAGGCAGAATACATCGCGCCCGGCCCCACACAAGCAATAGCAAACACAAGCCTTCCCTAAATAGCGCTCCAAATATTTTTTTGCTTAGAACGACACCGTGTCGGTAAAGTAGAGCCCAGCGAAGGGGAGTAGTTCCCACCGGTGCCCCGGCACCCAAGCGGTTTATCGACATACTGGCCCGCCCAGCACCAACTGAAGCGCCCGGTAAACCACCGCCACCCCGCCCCACTACGGGCAGGGCAAGCGGCGAACGAGACCTTCGGCTAAGAACGCACAGCCATTCTTAAGCCGAAGTGTACGCCCAACCAGCCCCCGCTTCGGCTCCTGACCAGAAGATAACCTCTCCATGACCTCAGAAGCCCCCACGCCCCCGTCCTCACAGACAAACAGCCAGCAGCCCACCCGGGCCCAAATCCGCCGCTGGCGCCGCTACCTGGCCGAAGAAATCTCAGAAGCCCGCATCTACGCGGCCCTGGCAGAACGCACCGAGGGCAAAGAAGCAGAAATCCTCCGAGAAGTAGCCGCCGCAGAGCTCCGCCACCAAAACCACTGGCGCACCCTCCTGGGCGAGCACGCCTACCCCGAACCCAGGCCCTCCGTCTCAGCCAGGTTCCTCCAACTCCTCGCCAAAAACTTCGGATCCGTCTTCGTCCTAGCCCTAGCCCAACGCGCCGAGGGCCGCTCCCCCTACGCGCTTGACCCCGACGCCACCGAAGCCATGGCAGCAGATGAAGCAATCCACGAAGAAATCATCCGTGCCCTCTCAACCCAGGGCCGCGAAAAACTCTCAGGAAACTTCCGCGCCGCCGTCTTCGGCGCTAACGACGGCCTGGTCTCCAACGCCGCCCTCATCATGGGTATCGGGGCGTCAGGTGCTAGCCCCTCCATGATCCTGCTCTCAGGTATCGCAGGCCTACTCGCTGGCGCCCTCTCTATGGCCGCCGGAGAATTCGTCTCCGTCCGGTCCCAACGGGAACTTCTGGACGCTTCCCGCCCCACCCAAGTCACCCTGGACGTCGCCCACGACCTCGACATCAACCAGAACGAACTCGAACTCATCTACAAGGCCCGCGGTATGAGCGAAGAAGCCGCCCGCCACCGCGCCATGGAACGCTTCGGCTACTTCACCTGCGACTGCGACCCCTCCCTCTCCTACCGGGACGAGATGGAAGGCGAAGAAGCCGCCCAAGAACACGGGGCCCTCGGTAGCGACGTCGGGGCCGCAGCCTCCTCCTTCGCCTTCTTTGCCTCCGGCGCTTTGATTCCGATTCTGCCCTACCTCTTCGGGCTGAGCGGCAACTGGGCCATGCTAATCGCAATGGCCCTCGTCGGAGTGGCCCTGCTCTTTACCGGTGGCGTAGTTGGCCTCCTCTCCGGGGCCTCCCCCTTCAAACGCGGCCTGCGCCAGCTAGCAATCGGCTACGGGGCTGCCCTGGCCACCTACCTGCTCGGCCTGCTCTTCAATACAGCGGTGCTCTAGACGCCCAAACGGGGGGGTGCGAAAGGACGCTGCCCAAACGGTGGCGCGTAAGGACACCCTGAAACCGACTGGCTGGGTCTGGCATGAATTGCTTGCCAGCCCTGTAAGCCAGCAAGAAGTTAAAAAATCAGCCCACCACACATCCTGTGGTGGGCTGATTTTATAGCTGCTTACTTGTTAGCGAAGATTTCGCGCATGAGCTGGGCAGCCTCTGACGGAGTCTTGCCGACCTTGACGCCAGCAGCCTCCAGGGCTTCCTTCTTGGCCTGGGCGGTGCCGGAAGAACCGGAAACAATCGCACCTGCGTGGCCCATGGTCTTACCCTCGGGGGCGGTGAAGCCTGCAACGTAGCCGACGACGGGCTTGGTGACGTTGGCCTTGATGAACTCAGCAGCCCGCTCTTCAGCGTCGCCACCGATTTCACCGATCATGACGATGGCTTCGGTTTCGGGGTCAGCTTCGAAGGCTTCCAGGGCGTCGATGTGGGTGGTGCCGATGATGGGGTCACCGCCGATACCGATAGCGGTGGTGAAGCCGATGTCGCGCAGCTCGAACATCATCTGGTAGGTCAGGGTACCTGACTTGGACACCAGACCGATCTTGCCCTTACCGGTGATGTTTGCGGGGGTAATACCGACCAGGGACTCGCCGGGGGTGATGATGCCGGGGCAGTTGGGGCCGATGATGCGGGTAATCTGCTTGCCGTTGGCGTCCACCTTGCTCTTGGCGTAGGCCCAGAACTCGGCGGTATCACCGACGGGCACGCCCTCGGTAATAACGACGACCAGGGGAACTTCAGCGTCGATCGCTTCGATGACGGCGTCCTTGGTGAAGGCCGGGGGAACGAAGACGATGGAGACGTCAGCGCCGGTTTCCTTGACGGCTTCGGCGACGGAGCCGTAGACGTTCAGCTCAACGTCGTTACCGGAGGCGTCCTTGTGGGAGACGGTGGTGCCAGCCTTGCGGGCGTTGACGCCGCCGACGATCTGGGTGCCGGCTGCGAGCATACGGGCGGTGTGCTTGGTGCCTTCACCGCCGGTGATGCCCTGAACGATGACCTTGGAGTCCTTGTTCAAAAAGATAGACATTGTAAAAACCTTCTAGTAATAATCAGCGGTGATTTAGGCGGTGTGGGCCAGCTCGGCGGCCTTGTCGGCACCGGAGTCCATGGTTTCGGCCTGGTGGACCAGGGGGTGGTTGGCTTCGGTGAGAATACGGCGGCCTTCTTCAACATTGTTGCCGTCCAGGCGGACGACCAGGGGCTTGGTTGCCTTGTCACCCAGGATTTCCAGGGCCTTGACGATACCGTTAGCAACGGCGTCGCAGGAGGTGATACCACCGAAGACGTTGACGAAAACAGACTTGACCTGCTCATCGTTCAGAATGATGTCCAGGCCAGCTGCCATGACCTCAGCAGAGGCACCGCCGCCGATGTCGAGGAAGTTAGCAGGCTTGACATTGCCGTGGTTTTCACCGGCGTAGGCAACGACGTCCAGGGTCGACATGACCAGACCGGCGCCGTTACCGATGATGCCGACCTCGCCGTCCAGCTTGACGTAGTTGAGGTCGTTTTCCTTAGCCTTAGCTTCCAGGGGGTTCTCGGCTGACTTATCAACCAGGGCCTCGTGCTCGGGCTGACGGAACTCGGCGTTATCGTCCAGGGAGACCTTGCCGTCCAGGGCCAGGATCTTACCGTCGCCGGTCTTCACCAGCGGGTTGACCTCAACCAGGGTGGCGTCTTCCTTCTTGTAGACCTCGCCCAGCTTGACCAGCACAGCGGCGACGTCCTCGCGCACGTCCTCGGCGAAGCCAGCAGCCTCAACAATCTCAGCGGCCTTCTCGGCGGTGATACCGTCCATGGGGTTGACCTCAACCTTGGCCAGGGCCTCGGGGCGCTCAGCAGCCAGGGTCTCGATGTCCATGCCCCCCTCAACGGAGCACATGGCCAGGTAGGAGCGGTTAGCGCGGTCAAGCAACATGGAGAAGTAGTATTCTTCAGCGATGTCTGCGCCCTGGGCAATCATCACGCGGTGTACGGTGTGGCCCTTGATGTCCATACCCAGAATCTGCTGGGCGTACTCGTAGGCTTCATCTGCGGTCTTAGCGACCTTGACGCCGCCGGCCTTACCGCGGCCGCCTACCTTAACCTGGGCCTTGACGACGGTAACGCCGCCAATCTTTTCAGCTGCTGCCTTTGCTTCTTCGGGGGTGGTAGCTACGATGCCCTGAAGCACGGGAACGCCGTGCTTCTCGAAGAGATCGCGTGCCTGGTATTCAAACAGGTCCACAGGAGTGTCCTTCTTCGTCGAAGTCATGCCGGGCCGCAGGTTACGCCCCAGCGATTACAGGTATGAAGGTTTGCACCATCTGTCTCCCAAAAAGAGACAGAGCGCACAAAACTTCCTAGGTGTCACTTTAGCGCACTTGGCTTGAATGAGGTTAACCGGTTGTGCGCTGGGTGAAACTTAGAGAAAGTGTTACATCTTAGCTGGAGCTACCTGCTTTATTTGACCCTCTCGCAGGCATCGAGGATATTGACCAAGAAGGGGGCTGTATCAGAAGCCCGGGGCACCATCAGATATTCGAGGTCATCAATGCGCCAGAGCATAATGCGGGCTTCAGCAACGGTACAGGACAGGGCCTTGCCGGGATTGAAAAAGTCCGGCGGGAAGTCAAAATGAACAACCTCGTCGATCACCTGCGCGGCAGCCTTACCGCTGAGGTTGAGGACGGTTCGGTTGACGGATACGTCCAAAACGAGCCCTTCGTCCTGGCCCAAGGCAGCGGTGAGGGCCCGGCCGAGCTTGACCGCGTCCACCCTGGTAACCACGAGGTAGACCCCTTCTTCAACGTAGAGGCAGGCAACCACCTGGCGGGTCCCGTAGAGTAGGTGGGCGGCGGTGGCGTCACCGGTGACCTCGCCCCGGGTTGAGGGGAGCTTTGCCCCCATAACCTTTTCCAGGCGACGGGCTGCCTCGCTCGTCGGGTCAATTTCAAGGCGGAAGAGGGAAAGGTCAGAAATTTCCTGGAGTTGGACGGTGGTATCGGTTACCTCATCCATAGCCTCAGCGAATTCTTCAGCAACTGAGGGCACAGGGGTCTCGTGATCCATCATGAATCCTAGGGTGCATTATCTAACAACAGAAGAAACCGACCGGTCGGTGAATTGTTTCACACAACCGATCGGTATTTATACTAGCGGGTTCTGGTGTGCGGTGAAGCGATTGGGGGCTTCCAGCTTGACCTGCTGTTTCTTCTAGCCCTTCTTGGTCAGCGGGGCGTAGCGCAGAAGCAACCGCTTTTCTTCCTTGGCGAAGCGAACCTTCACCACGGTTTTGTCGCCTGCCCCTTCAACGGCAAGGACGCGGCCGTCCCCGAAGGTCTTGTGCTCTACGGTATCGCCGACTGCCAAAGCCGGGATTTCCTTGTTGGGCTGGACCCGGTTGACGGTACGGGCAGCGGCCGCCAGCCCGTAGGTAGGTGAACCGTTGACGTCACTGGTTGAGGGGCTAGAGGACCGCTGGGCTGAGGCTGGTTCATCGAAGCGGGAGGAATAGGTGGAGGACCCGTAGGAGCCAGAGCCGTAGCTGCTGTAGGAGCCTGAGCCGCCCCGGCCGCGTCCGTACCCGCCTGAACCATAGCTGCCCGCCCCGTAGCCCCCGTAACCGCCCGCGGAGGAGCCGGTGCGCTTCCATTCAATGAGTTCTTCGGGAATCTCCTCCAGGAAGGGGGAGGGCGGATTGAACTGGCTCTGGCCCCACATGGAGCGGTTCTCAGCCCGGGTCAGGTAGAGCCGCTCCATAGCGCGGGTGAGCCCAACGTAAGCCAGGCGGCGTTCCTCGCTCATTTCAGAGCTGTCGGTGAGGGCCCGCTGGTGGGGGAAGAGGCCGTGCTCCATACCGGTGAGGAAGACCACCGGGAACTCCAGGCCCTTTGCGGTGTGCAGGGTCATGAGGGTGACCACCCCCTGGGAGCGGGCCTCAGCCACTTCGGCAGCGATTTGGGCAGCGGACGGCCCGCCCTCCTGGTCAGCCTTGGGCTTGTTGGGGATTTGGTCAGCATCGGCCACCAGGGCGACGTGTTCCAGGAAGTCTTCGAGGGTGGCGCCGGGGTTATCGGTTTCGAACTCACGGACGGCGTCCACCAGCTCTGAGAGGTTCTCGACGCGGGATTCGTCCTGGATGTCCTTGGACTCGCGCAAAGCAGCTAGGTAGCCGGTTTGTTCAAGGACGGCCTCCAGGCAGGTAGCTGCCGGTTCGGTAGCCGCGATTTGGGCTAGGTCGTCGATCATCTGGGCAAAGTCGGCAAGTTTCTTGACGGCAGCTGAGCCGAGTCCGGGCACGTCAGCTCCGGCGCGGAGGGCCGCCATAAAGGAGATGTTGGTGGCCCTGGCGAAGTCGGCAACCACCGATTCGCTCTTGGCCCCGATACCGCGTTTGGGTTCGTTGAGGATTCGGCGCAGGTTGATGTCGTCATCCGGGTTGGAGAGCACCCGTAGGTAGGCCAGGGCGTCCTTGATTTCTTTACGCTCATAGAAGCGGGTGCCGCCGACGACGCGGTAGGGCAGGCCCACGCGCATGAGCATCTCTTCAAGGGTGCGGGACTGGGCGTTCGTGCGGTAGAAGATGGCAACGTCGCCGGGGGCCGTGCCGTGGTTATCGCGTAGCCGGTCGATTTCTTGGGCGATGTAGCGGGCTTCGGCGTGCTCAGATTCAGCGACATAACCGGTGATTTTCGCCCCGTCGCCGCTGGCGGTCCAGAGCTTCTTGGGGCGGCGGCCGGGGTTTCGCTCGATCACGGCGTTGGCTGCTGAGAGGATGTTCTGGGTTGAGCGGTAGTTCTGCTCCAGCAGGATCGTGCGGGCGTTGGGGTAGTCTTCTTCGAAGTCGGTGATGTTGCGGATGTCAGCCCCGCGGAAGGCGTAAATGGACTGGTCCGAGTCGCCCACTACCGTCAGCTCGGCTGGCGGGTAGGCGTCCGGGTAGGGGTTTGCCTGGTGGCCTTCTGGTGCGGACGTAGCTCCCCCCACCAGGGCGCGTACCAGCTGGTATTGGGCGTGGTTGGTGTCCTGGTATTCGTCGACCAGAATATGGCGGAAGCGGCGGCGGTAGTAGTCTGCCACCTGGGGGTGGTTTTTCAGGAGATTGACGGTTTCGAAGATGAGGTCATCAAAATCGAGGGAGTGGGTGGCCCGAAGCCGCTCGGTGTAGGCCGTGTAGACCTTTGAGATTACGCCTTCCCAGGGGTCGCTGGGACTGGTTTCAGCCGCGAACTGTTGGGCGCTCACAAGCTCATTCTTGAGGTTGGAGATGCGGTTGCCGATTACCTTGGCGGTGAACTTTTTGCTGTCAAGGTTCATCTGCTTGATGATGAGGGTCAGCAGGCGCTGGGAATCTGCTGAATCATAGATGGTGAAGGTTGATTTGAGTCCGAGGGCCTTGGCCTCCCGGCGCAGAACCCGCACGCAGAAGGAGTGGAAGGTGGAGATCCACATGCTTTGGGCCCGGGGGCCTACGAGAGAGGTAATGCGCTCCCGCATTTCAGCGGCAGCCTTGTTGGTGAAGGTAATGGCCAGGATTTGCCCCTGGTGGGCCCGGCCGGTAGCTAGCAGGTAGGCGATCCGGTGGGTCAGGACCCGGGTTTTGCCCGAGCCTGCACCAGCTACGATCAGTAGGGGGCAGCCGGCGTGTTGTACGGCCTCAGCCTGGGGCTCATTCAGGCCCGCAACCAACTGACTTGGGTCCACCCGGGCCAGGGCGGGGGCGTCCTCATAGTCCGGTGCCGGCCCGCCGACCTGGTAGGCAGGGGGGATGAAGTCGTCGAAGGGCGCGTATTCGTCTACCGGCGGGGCGTCGTAGAAGGGGTCGAAGGGAGGCTCCTCGTCGGGGGCAGGGCTTGATACTTTGCCCTGCGCGGTGGCAGGACTCGGCATGAAATCATCATCAAACATCACAAAAACCTCTCTTCGATCAACCGTCAAACTCCTATTTTATGCGAACACATTTTCGAAGCCTACCCGGGGCGCTTACGCCCTCAGAGAGAGGCTGCTTGCCCGGGAGATTCCTGGTGCCAGTTGCGGGGCCTTAGGATAGGAGTATGGGTCTTTCAAAAGGTCAGAAGAAACGTCTTTACGGCGAGAATACACAGGCTAGTTCTTTCGAGCGGACGGCTCCGTCTGTTGTGCGTCCGTCGGCTCCGGGGCCTCGGGTTGTCACCGATTTTACTCGGGCTGAGCTGGCAGCTGAACCCGGTAAGGGGGGCGGTTCCCGGATTTTTTTGGGGGTTGCTTTTGTGGTGACGGTTCTTTTTATGCTTTATTACTATTTGCTTCTTCTTCCGGGGGTTTCTGTTGTGGCTGGGGCGACGGCCCCTGAGCTGATGGTGGGTTTTTCTGCCCAGCATCTTCAGGAGGTTGCTGCTGGTCTTGGGGTTGATGGGCTCCGGGAGTATCAGATTTTGCACCGGTCTACCGGTCTGATTGTTCCTTTGATTTTTGCTTTTACCTGGTGGAACCTTATTCGGGCCTCTGAGTTTGAGTTGCTTGTAGGCCGGGTCATGTTGGTTCTGCCGGTGGCTTTTGCCCTGGTTTTTATTGCTGGGGGTTTTGCTCTTGATTTGGCGCTTGCTAACCCTTTGAGTACGAGCACTCCGCTTGCTTCTTTTTTGATGTCGGCCCGTTGGGCCCTGCTGGTTTTGTGTCTTGTCCAGTTGGGTTATCTTGTTGTGCGGCTTGTGCGTTCTAAGGTGGACGCTTATGCCCGGGGTGACCTTCCCGGGCAGGTTTAGGGGGTCTGTTCTTCCCGGCCGGTGGTGTAAACTGGTGGAGTTGCCCCCGGCAACGTTGGCCCTCGTAGCTCAGGGGATAGAGCACCGCTCTCCTAAAGCGGGTGTCGATGGTTCGAATCCATTCGAGGGCACAAAAAAGTAGGTAGGCCATAATGCGCGAAGCGCTGGCCTACCTACTTTTTTGTGCCCGGCGTGAAGAAAGGCCCCAGTGGGGCCTTTTAGCCGGCTAAAACAAGCAGGGCCATAATGCGCGAAGCGCTGGCCTACCTACTTTTTTGTGCCCGGCGTGAAGAAAGGCCCCAGTGGGGCCTTTTAGCCGGCTTGAAAAACACAGCCATAATGCGCGAAGCGCTGGCCTACCTACTTTTTTGTGCCTCCTGCATGGCATATGCGGAACATGTTCTACTGAGCTTCATGTGTGTGAGCTTTGCCGTTACATTTGATGTTTTCTGGCACATATGTTGTCGGGGTTAGCGGGTGGGGCGGTGTTTGCGGTTGTAGAGTATTTTGGCGGCGATGAGGCCGAGGACGATGCCGATTCCGCCTGTGATGGATACCCATATGGCTGCGTGGCCGGTAAAGAGGGCGATGATGAGGCCTAGGGCGATGCCGGGGATGGCTCCGGCGACCATGCCTATGGCCATGTAGGTGAATTCTTGGTCGGAGGTGCTGGTGGGGTTTTCGAAGTGGGGGCTATCAAATTTTTGGGGCATGGTTCTTATCCTATCGGGGCTGGGTGTTGGCCCTCAAAGTGGGGATAAAAAAAATGCGCCCCAGCTGGTCGCCTGGGGTGCATTCACAAGCCGTGTGGCTTGTTGTGGTGATCCATACCGTGTTGTGTGTGGTAGGAATTCTTGTTTCTCGCTCTCTGCCGATAAGTGACCAGGGCAGAGGGAGTTGTTGCTCGCTAGGAGCGGTAAGTTTTAGATGCCAGCGGTGTAGTAGCCGTCGACGGGCATGAAGCCGCCGCCGTCAACTGCGGTGAGCTGGGTGCCCTGTGAGGGGTTGAGGGCTGAGATCATCTGGCCGTTGCCAACGTAGATGCCAACGTGGGCGTAGCCGTTGGTGAAGACGATGTCGCCGGGCTGGGGGTTTGAGGTGGGGGTCAGCTCGGTGGCCATGGTGTAGGTGTAGGCGGTCAGGTTGATGCCGGCCTGGGCGTAGACGTAGGAGACGAAGCCTGAGCAGTCCCAAGCCTTGTAGCCCTTGCCGCCCCAAACGTAGGCGCCACCGATGCCGTCGTAGGCTGCTGCCAGGACTGCTTCACGGGCGTTGGAGTTGGTTGCAGCTGCTGCTACGGGAGCAACTTCAGTTGCCTGGGGGGCGACGTAGGTGGTTTCAGCTACGGGTGCAGCTTCGGTGGTCCAGGTGTTGTAGTTGGTGGACTGTGCTGCCAGGACGGGAGCGGTGTAGGCGGGTGCTGATACTTCAGCAACTGCGAATGCGTTTGCGGGAACGACGGATGCGGCCAGAAGGGCGCCTGATGCTGCTACTACTGCTGCGTTACGTGCGGCTGACTTTGCCATGTTAGTTTTCCTCCATTGCCTGACGAGGTGAGCTGTCGGGTTCGAGCATGAAGTTCGCTCGGCCACTTTCGTGACTTAACCCCTAGGGTTCTCTGTGAGAGAGCCCGAAAGGTGGGTCCCCCGCTTCTGCCAAGATTTCTTGTTTTGTTGAACCTTTGAACAGTGGCAGAACTAGGCGGTGCTGTTCGTAGGGTGCTTATCCGACCAGAGATGAGCACGGAATAGAACATTACACACCTCTAGTCGGATTGTCACGTTTTGATTACAGGAATCTGTTTTTTTCTGGGCTTGGGAGGGGCTTTTTGGGCCTGTGGCACCCTTGAGGACGCAGGCCCGCCAGCTTCTGCCAGTGCATAAAGCATGGCTTGACTAGGGATTTCTTTAATATCACTCCGGGTTCTCCATTCAGTCTCATTATGGTTAATCCCCAGGTTATTTTGAGGATTAAATTTTAAGAGAACCGCGCCACTTAAGGCCCTTTAGGGGGCGGGGGATCCCCCAGACCCCCGCCGAGAGGCCTAAAAACACCCCAAAGGTCACGTTTTGATAACAAAAAAGAGGTCCTGGAAGAACCAGAACCCCTTTTTGTTATCAAATTGTTATCGTTTGACCACGATGGAGTCAGCAACATCCCTATCCAAGATCAGGGCACTGTCCTCACCGTCGGCGTGAACCTTCACCGAACCGTCCGGCAGGCCAATGATAGAGACTGTAGCCCCGTAGACAATGCCCGCATCCCCCAGGCTCTTGAGCAACTCAACGTCAGTCTGCAGGTACTCAGGCAGGCGGCTAACAGTGAAACGGTCAGTTTCTTCAGAGTCTCGGGCGGCAATAGTCATGGTCACCGTCCGCATATCGTTCGACTCGCTCTCCCCGCCAATTTCTTCAAGGCCGGGGATTGCATTGCCGTAGGGCGAAAACTTGGGGTCGTTGAGTAGCTCAAGGAGACGCCGCTCAACCCGTTCGCTCATCACATGCTCCCAGCGGCAGGCCTCCTCATGGATGTACTCAAGATCCAGGCCAATAACGTCAGCCAGCAGGCGCTCAGCCAGGCGGTGCTTACGCATCACCTCAACTGCCTTCTGCCGCCCCTCCTCAGTAAGTTCCAAAGAACGGTCAGAGGCAACCGCCAGCAGGCCGTGGCGCTCCATCCGGGCAACAGTCTGGGACACAGTCGGGCCGGAATGGTCAAGACGCTCAGCGATGCGGGCCCGCATCGGAGTGATACCTTCTTCTTCCAGCTCAAGGACGGTGCGCAGATACATTTCAGTGGTATCGATGAGGTCGGTCATGACTTCTCGTAACTCCCTATAGCTCTAGCCCGGTTGGCGGTGAAACAGTTGTTTTCAATTGTAGGGCGTTATCCCACTTTTCACAGGGCTTGCTCTTTACCAGCTGAAATATTGCTCCACCTCCCTGACCTGGGCCACCGGCTCCCCTACCGTCTGGGCTGTCTCACTATATAAATTCTTCCCCGTAATATGGCCTGTTCACTGGGCAAAGCCCCCGGCTGGGTCTGGCCCACCGGCACAATGGTTAAGGCAGGGCCCCGGCGCCCCTTATCCCTCCCATCACGCCTTCGCGCCGGGAGCTAGCACCTGCCTTTCAACTAGGAGATACAGTGACTAACTTCCCCGTCATTCCCGCCGACATGCTACCTGCCGATGGCCGGTTCGGTGCTGGTCCGTCTAAGGTACGTCCTGAGCAGGTAGCAGCAGTTCAGGCTGCAGCAACCTCCCTCATGGGCACCTCCCACCGTCAGGCTCCGGTGAAGAACCTGGTGGGCGAGATTCGCGAGGGGCTGGCGTCCTTCTACGCTGCCCCCGAGGGCTACGAGGTTGTTCTTGGCAACGGTGGCGCTACCGCCTTTTGGGACGCCGCTACCTTCGGCCTGGTTGAGAACAAGGCCCAGCACCTCACCTTCGGTGAATTTGGCTCCAAGTTCGCTTCAGCAACTAAGGCAGCCCCCTTCCTGGCTGATTCAACCGTGATTTCCTCCGCCCCCGGCACCCGCCCGGAAGCCAAGGCAGAAGAAGGGGTGGACGTCTACGCCTGGCCCCACAACGAGACATCAACCGGTGTCTTTGCCCCGGTAGCCCGCCCGGCAGGTATTGCCGAGGACGCACTCGTCCTGATTGATGCCACCAGCGCCGCCGGTGGCCTGGACGTCAAGGTCGCTGAATCTGATGTCTACTACTTCTCCCCCCAGAAGAACTTTGCCTCAGACGGTGGCCTCTGGCTGGGCCTGTGGTCCCCGGCTGCCGTCGAGCGGGCTGAGCGTATTGCTGCCTCTGACCGCTGGATTCCTGACTCTTTGAACCTGGTGACCGCCATCAGCAACTCCCGCCTGAACCAGACCTACAACACCCCTGCCCTAGCCACTCTGATTATGCTGAATGAGCAGGTCAAGTGGATGAACGAGCGAGGGGGCCTGGCCTTTGCAGCCTCCCGCACCGCCGATTCTGCCGGCCGCGTCTACGCCTGGGCTGAGGCCTCCGAATACGCAACCCCCTTCGTTGCCAACCCAGCTGAACGTTCCAACGTCATTGCCACCGTCGACTTCGATGAGAGCATCGACGCTGCTGCCGTTGCCAAGGCCCTGCGCGCCAACGGCATTGTGGACACCGAGCCCTACCGTAAGCTGGGGCGCAACCAGCTGCGGATTGCCACCTTCACCGCTATTGACCCCGACGACGTCTCAGCCCTGCTGGACTGCATCGACTTCGTTGTTGAGAAGATGAAGTAGGCCTTAGTTCCCTCTGTTTCAGGACGCCGCTCCCCCACCCCCTGCCACGCGGCAGGAAACCGGGGCGGCGTCCTAATTTTATATACGGGCCTAGCGGGGTTCTTGCAGGTCAATGGCGGCGGTAACCGGTGGGGGTTCCTCGGGGTACTCCGGCTCTGGGTCAGGCCGGGGGCGCAGCACCAGGCGGGTGGGGGCGCTTCTGTCATAGCCCAGGTGGAGGTGCTTGTATTTCATAATCCAGATCAGGCCAATGAGGGTTGCCAGGAAGCCAGAAGCCGAGGCGACGCCCAGCCCCCAGCGGGCACCAAAATAGTCATTGACAAGACCAACTAGGGGCGAGCCTACCGGGGTTCCGCCGATAAATACAGCCATGTATATGCTCATGATCCGGCCGCGCATCTCAGGGTCGGTTGTCACCTGCACATAGGCGTTAGCGCTGGTAATAATGGTCAGGGCCATAAGGCCAAGAGGGATCAAAGCCAGGGCAAAAAGCCAGAGACTAGGGGCCAGGGCCGCCAGCAGGGTTGCCAGGCCAAACCCGAAACAGGAGGCGAACATAAACCGCATACGAGGGGTATCCCGCCGGGCCGCCAGAAGGGTACCGGCCACCGAGCCAATCGCAACAACCGAGTTCAGCACCCCAAATTCTCCGGCCCCCTGACCAAATTCCGTGGTGGCCATGGCGGCAATATTCATGGCCGTGTTAAGCCCGAAGGTGCCGATGAGGAAGGCAGCCACCATAACGACGATAATATCGGGGCGGGTTTTGAGGTAGGCCAGGCCGTCCCGCACCCGGCTGTTGGCCTTGGACGATCGGGGAAGGTCGCGTAGCTCCTGGCTGCGGACCAGTAGCACCGCCGCAATCATAGCCAGGAAGGTGACGGTATTCAGCAGAAAGACCGGGCCGGTGCCCACCCCCACCACCAAAAGGCCGGCAAGAGCCGGGCCAATCATCCGGGCCACGTTAAAGGACATGGAGTTAAGGGCTACCGCATTGGGCAGGTCAACATCGCCCACAAGTTCAGAGACAAAGGTGGAGCGGACGGGCGCATCCAGGGCAGAAACAATGCCAAGAGCGAGGGCAAAGAGGTAGACCTGCCAGAGCGTAACGTGCCCTGAGATAACTAAGGCACCGAGGCCGAGGGCAAGGGCGCCCATGAGCCCCTGGGTCCACAGGAGAATTTTTCGGCGGTTCCCCCGGTCAGCGAGCGCCCCGGCGTAGGGGGCGAGCAGGAGGGGCGGAGCAAATTGCAGCGCAATGACAATGCCCATTTGGGTGGAGTCGTGGTTTGAGAGGTCGTTGAAGACCAGCCAGTCCTGGGCGGTGCGTTGCATCCAGGTGCCGATGTTAGAGATCAGGGCGCCGATGAACCAGATGCGGTAGTTGAAGATCCAGAGTGATCTGAAGGTTTTTGGTTTACCGGTGACTGGTGGGGGGCCTGATTTCTGCACGGGGGCTTACTCCTGGGGGTCGGTGTCGTCCTCGGCCAGGGGCTCGATCTGCTCGTCGCTCTCGGAGTCTTCGAGGGTGTCGAAGTCGTCCTGGTCGGTAGGGTCTTCGTGGTCTTCGGGGAGGACGCGGTCAGCCCAGGGCACCCAGGCGGGGGCGAGGAGGGCGTCGTCGCCGGGCATGAGGCCGATTTCGCAGACGGTTGCTACCTTGGCTCGGGGGGCGCGGGAGAGGGTGGCGAACCAGAACCAGCCGCGGTAGCCGGGCAGGGTGCATTCAAAGAGGTGGGTGGTGAGGCGGTCTTCTTCGCCGCGGATGTGGTGCACTGGGCCGATGGCGTGCTCGGGGGCGATGTCGGCAAGTCCTGCCAGGGCGACGTCCTTAGCTTCGGCCAGGACGGTGTCTACCTTGGTGGTGCGGCGACGGCGGGTGGGCACGCCCAGGGTGGGCTCGGGCTGCTTGCCTTCTGCTAGGGCGGGGCCTTCATGTACCTGTTCAGTCATACTCTCTATTAAAGCAGGAGCTGAAGGGTTGTGGGGTGTGGGGGCTGCGGGGCTTCGTGTTACGGGGCCGGGTGTTGGGTTGGGGGTGGAGTTTGGTAGGTTGAGGGGTATGGATTCTGATTACTCTGATGAGCTGCCCTACGGCACCGGTATTCGGGTGCTGGGTTGGGTGGCCGGTGGCTTGATGGCCCTTGGTGTGGCAAGTGGCCTGGTGATGTTGTTGTTGAAGTGGGGCAGCGGGCAGGCTCCTGAGATTTTGAGCCAGATTCCCCTGCTGGCGATGCCGCTTGCTTTTCTAGCCTTGTTGGTGGCCATGTTCCTGTCGCTTCTGCGGCGGCGGGCCGGTTAGGGACCTACTCTTAGCGTCCTGTCGGATTGTATTCAGGGCAGGGCCCATTTTCTCCGCTAACCTCCCCGGTTTCACACAGCTTGTACCCAGTTTGGGGGAGCAGAATAAGAACTGTGAATACAAAAGCACCTGAAGCAAAACTACTTGTCGTTGATGATGAGCCCAATATCCTAGAGCTCCTGGCAACTTCCCTGCGTTTTGCAGGGTTTGAGGTTGTTACCGCCGCTAACGGCCGGGAGGCCCTGGAAAAGGCTGAGACCGAGTCCCCTGACCTTGCGGTTCTCGATGTCATGTTGCCTGACATGGACGGTTTTACCGTCACCCGTAAGCTGCGTAGCTCCGGCCGTCTCTTCCCCGTCCTCTTCCTGACCGCTAAGGACGATACCGAAGATAAGGTGACCGGCCTGACCGTCGGCGGCGACGACTACGTCACAAAGCCCTTCAGCCTGGATGAAGTGGTGGCCCGGATTCGCGCTGTCCTGCGCCGCACCCAGCCCCACATCGAAGAAGATTCCCGCCTGCGCGTTGACGATTTGGTGCTGGACGACGACGCCCACGAGGTCTTCCGCGGGGACCGCGAGATTGACCTCTCCCCCACCGAGTTCAAGCTGCTGCGCTACCTGATGCTCAACCCCAACCGGGTGCTCTCCAAGGCCCAGATCCTTGACCATGTGTGGGAGTATGACTTCAATGGCGATGCCTCTATTGTGGAGTCCTACATTTCTTACCTGCGCCGCAAGATCGACAATGATCCTGAGCTGCCCCCGCTGATCCACACCAAGCGCGGTGTCGGCTACCTGCTGCGCACTGCCAACAAGCACTAAGGAGCTTCGAGTTTGGCCTCTCGTCTCTCGGTGCAACGACTGGGTTCGCTGTCTCTGCGGACCCAGTTGGTGCTTTTAACCTCTATGTTGCTGGCTCTGGCTATTTCGGTGATGTCGCTGGTTGCAATTTCATCGATTCGAGCCAAGATGATGGACCAGCTCGATGATGAAATTAGCGCGAGTTACAGCTATCTGGTCAATGCTGTGTATGCAGACCAGCAGCTATCGCAAACCCAGGGAACCTTTATTCCCTATGAGGCCTATCTGCTCGACAGCGATGGTAATACTATCCGGCCGGTTGCGACCCTGGCGGATGAAAGTTCCTCCCCTGTGATTTCTGGGCTGACGAGCGAGAACGTCCAAAAGTTTAATAAGACGGCCTTGACGGTTCATTCGGCCAGTGGCCATATTGAATGGCGGATGATCGCTTTCCCGGTGGAGGGTACCAATACGACCTTGGTGATCGCTGCCCCTCTGACGCAGATTAACCAGACGGTTGCTTTGGTGGGCGGTCTGACCCTGCTCTTTGGTATCGCTACCCTCCTGGCTTCGATAGCCCTGACCTGGGTGATTGTCACCCGGGCCTTTGAGCCCCTGGCTAGGGTTGAGCAAACTGCCGCCCAGATTGCTGCAGGCGATCTGTCCCAGCGTATCGAGAACTACAGCCCTTACAACGAAATTGGCCATCTGACCACGTCTCTCAACACTATGCTGTCGCATATTGAAGAGGCCTTTGACGCACAGAAGCGCTCTGAGGTGAAGATGCGCCGTTTCGTGGGTGATGCTTCGCATGAGTTGCGTACCCCCCTGGTGTCAATCCGGGGTTATTCTGAGCTCTACCGGATGGGGGGCCTGCCCAACGACGAGGCCGTTGCCATGGCTATGGACCGCATTGAATCCGAGTCCAAACGCATGGGCCAGCTGGTTGAAGACCTCCTGACCCTGGCCCGCCTGGACGAACGACGGGTCACCGAAAACGCCCAGGTCGATTTGCTCAAACTTGCCCACGATGCTGCCAACGACGCCTTTGCCTCGGCCCCTGACCGGGCCATTGAGGTGGTGGGCTTGGACGCCGGTGCCGAGCCGATCTCTGCCCCTGTCTGGGGGGATGAGCAACGTCTACGGCAGGTGCTGGCCAATCTTATGACCAATGCCCTGCGCTACACCCCTGAGGGATCCCCCCTTGAGCTGGCAGTTGGTTTACAGCCAACTTCTACCGGCACCTGGTGCTCTGTGATTCAGGTGCGCGACCACGGCCCCGGTATCCACGGTGAGGACGCTGAACGGGTCTTTGAGCGCTTCTACCGGGCAGATACCTCCCGCACCCGGGAAACCGGCGGTACCGGCCTGGGCCTAGCCATTGTGGCAGCTATCATCAGCCAGCATGAAGGCACGGTTCAGGTGGATGAGACTGACGGAGGAGGGGCCACCTTCACTATCCGTCTGCCCCAGTACATGGGCCAGGGGTAGAGTCCCCGCCGGTAGCGAGCGCAGGTGCTTCCCGGTCGTCCAGCGGCCTGGCCAGCGCGTCACAGAACTGTCATAGAAGACCGGTGGTTCACCAGTTTTCTTGTTCCAGGAGGCAGGGTTCTGCCTCTTATGCCTGCCCTAGCAGGGGCCAGCCCCCGTGTACCCTTATCCACAGGTGCGCCGGGGGCTGGTGCTGTTTCTAGGGGCAGGCGTAGGCTCTGGAGGTATCACGGGTCGGCCGATTCGAGAGTTACTATCCAAAGTTTTCCCCTGTGACCGATAAGGAGAGCCATTATGGCGCAGTTCGTTGTTGATTCCGATCTTATTGCAAGCAAGTCCGCCCAGGCCCGCGCCCAGGTTGAGACCATCGTTGCTGAGGTCAATGCCCTGACCGCTTCCCTCCAGGACCTGCAGGGGTCCTGGACGGGGTCGGCGTCTACTAATTTCCAGGGCGTTTTGATGAATTGGCGGAACACCCAGCGACAGGTGGAAGAGTCCATTGCCCAGATCAACGAGGCCCTGTCCCGAGCCGGTGTTAACTACTCAGAGACTGAAATGGCGAATGCTTCGATGTTCATGGGTTAGTTTCTGCTTGCGGTGTCCTGGCGGTAGCGGAGTTTCCAGCTACCGCCAGTTGCCGTCCAGGTGCTGGACCGAAGAACCCTGCCGCGCGGGGTGTCCAGGTTGCTGACGATGAGGGCAACGTCGGGGCTGAGGAGGGTTGTGGTGACTTCCTGCGGCTGGCCGGTGGAGGCGCAGGCCTTGTCACGGTAGCGCAGGACGGTTGCGCGGTCGGTGGTCTGGCCGGTGGGCACGACCCAGGCGAGGTCCTCGTGCAGAAGGGCCCCGAGGAGTTTCTCAGAACCGTAGATAGAGGGGCTGAGCACCTGGTTTTCGCAGGCCCGCACCTCAGCAAGAATATCGGCGGGGCTAGCTTCAGGAGCTACCGGGGCAGGGCTATCCGCAGTGTTCGCCGGAGCGGGGTCAAAGATTGAGTCAAGCAGGCTGCGGTCGCTTGAGGAAAGCACACCGGGGGCATCATCGGTGTGGAGGGCGGAGCGGCTTAGGGCCAGTTCTCCAGCGATTGCACCGGCTGCTGAATCGTGGGGGCCGCCGAAACCCGGCCCGTAGTTGGGGGCCTCGCCGTCTCGGTAGGCCTGGGCAGCCTCATTCGCCCGGCGGTCAGCTGCTTCGTTGAGGGGGTGGCCGGTATGGCCCTTGACCCACTCGAAGGTGTAGTTCCGGCCGGCGATAGCAGCGTCTAGGGCCTTCATGAGGTCGATGTTGAGCACCGGTTTACCGTCTGATTTCTTCCAGCCCTTTTTCTTCCAGCCGGGCATCCACTTCGTGATGGAGTTGATGGTGTACTGGCTATCGCAGATGATGTGGAGACGGGTTTTAGGCAGATGGGCGGTGGCCTCAAAGAGGTCGAGGACGGCCTTGAGTTCACCCATATTGTTCGTGCCGTGCTCCCAGCCCCCGGCTGCCCAACGGTCCTCATCGATATACCAGGCCCATCCGGCGGGGCCGGGGTTGCCCAGGGCCGATCCGTCGGCAGCTGCAATGATAGTCTCAGTCATGGTCTCTCAAACTGTTGGTGGGTACCGGCGTCCTCAATTCTACGCGGTACCGCCCTGCCGGTCAGGACGGCCCTCTGAGAAGGCACCGGGGCTAGAATGGTTTCATGTCTTACCCTGCAGCTGATTCCACCCAGCCGGTTGCCCCGCTGACCCTGCTGGCCCTACCTGCCCTAGCCCTGCGCACGGGCCACGGGGTGAGCTGGTTGGCCTATGTTGGCCTGGCGGAGCAGATGCGGGCTGCTGAATTTAACAACCCGGAGGACGCCTTAGCTTTTGCCGCCCAGCACACCCTCATGCGGTGTATGGCAGCGACCCTGCTGGAGGTGAAGCCAACAGCAGCCTCTGAGATACCGGTGGACCGTAGTTGCCCCCTCTGTTCCAGCAACCAGCCCCACGGTAGACCCCGCATTAAGGGCACGAACCTGTCGATGGCCCGGTCCCTGGGGCTTGCGGTAGGCCTCTCTGCCCCCGTTGGGATAGCCGCCGGGGTCGATGTGGTGCGCTTGCGTGGTAGCTACTATGACAGCTTTGACGGGCTCTCTTTGACCCCGACTGAGAAGCAGAGGATTACAGCCCTGCCCGGCGAATCAGCGGATTTTGCCCGCCACCTGCTCTGGAGTGCCAAAGAAGCCGTCCTCAAGGCTACCGGTTTTGGTCTGGGTATCCCACCCCGGTCCGTCGAGATCGATCTTGATCATTTCCCGCTCTCAGCCCCTACGGTAGGTGACGGGCTGCTCTCAGCCCGGGCCCAGCTGACCCTGCCGGAAGGCACCGGGGCGCAGGTGCCCCTAGAGTTCTGGGTGAGTTGGACGGTCTATGAGGGGCAGTATGTACTGGCTGTAGCCAGTAGCAGCCCGCACCACCTCAACCTCCAAACCGTGCAGACCCCCCTTGCCGTCAAACGGGCTTTTGGCCGCTAGAAGCTCAGGTTGAGGGCCCGGCCAAAGGTGCCGAGCTTGGTGGCGGTTTCAGCGTGTTCGCCAACCGGGGTGGACTCTTTCACGATTCCTGCCCCGGCAAAGAGGGTCGCGTGTTGGTCAGTCACTTCAGCGCACCGGAGCACCAGGTACCAGCGACCTGCGCCGGTTGCGTCCATATAGCCCACCAGCCCGCCAAAAAAGCCGCGGTCGAAGGGTTCCAAGTCTGAGATTAGGTCTAGGGCCCGGTCGGTGGGGGTTCCGCAAATAGCCGGGGTGGGGTGGATGGCCCGGGCTGCCTGAAGGGCATGGACGCCTGCCCGCAGCTGCCCGGTAATGGGCGAGGCCAGGTGCCACAGCTGCGGGGTTGAGATCAGAGAGGGCACCGGCGGTACGGTCATAGAAGTTGTCAGGGGGGCCAGGCGGCCCTGGATGTCTTGAACGACGGTCGCGTGTTCGGCGCGGTCTTTAGCCGAGCGCATCAGGGCTTCACCGATTTGGGCGTCGTCGGTGCTTCCAGCTTCTTCTGTGCGGGCAGCAGACCCGGCCAGCGGGACGGTCCTGAAACCGGTTTGATTGGCTTCAAGGACTAGTTCCGGGGAGGCCCCCATGAGGTAGCTGCCGCCGGGCAGCTGGGCGCTAAAGACAGTTGCCCGGGGTTGTTGGGCCCGCAGGGTTTCATACAGGCCCTGGAGGTTGAGGGGCTCGTCGTAGCTGAGTTCTAGCAGGCGGGAGAGCACGACCTTATCGAGTTCGCCGCGGTTCATCCGGGCCACGGCATCAGCAACAGCTTGGCGGTAGGCGGGGTTATCCCTGCCCATGACCTTGGAGGGGGCAGGCGCCTGCCAGCTACCGGCCTGGGGCGGCCTATGTTCACGCACCAGGGCATCAGGAACAGCCAGGAAGGCGGGGGCGTCGGGGGCAAAGGGGATAAGCCCGATAACAGCTGATTTTTTGGCTGCCGCTAGGTCAAGGGCCTGGTCTTCTGTGACCGGGGTGAGGGTGCCTTCTGCCCGCAACAGGGTATCGCCGTCAGCCAGCATGAAGGGCGACGGCAGTGCGGGATAAGAGGGCATGGTACTTTCTTTCACGACGGTGGGGGCTTATCTACGTTACTCCGCTCAAGAGCGATAACCCAAGTTAAGGCTGGTGGTGGCGGACAGGTTCGCAGTTAGCGTTGCAGGAGCATGATCGTTTCGTAGTGGCTGCTGTGGGGGAACATATCCATGACCTGGCCCTGGACGGGTTTGAGGGAGGGCATGTGCTGGAGGTCAGCTACCAGGGAGCGCAGGTTGCAGCTGGAGTAGATAACCTGTTCGATACCGCTCTTTTCGATCCAGGTAGACAGCTCAGCCCCGAGGCCGCGGCGGGGTGGGTTGACGATGAGCATGTCGGGCACCTGGCCGCTGCCGGTTGCGTAAGCGGGGGCGTCAGCGCTGGTGAAGGTGATGCCGCTGAGCCCCTGTTCGGCCACGGTGCGCTGGGCTGAGGCGATGGCTTCTGCACTGATTTCGATACCGGTGACGGTACTGCCAGCAGGCATGACCTGGGCGGCGTGCAGGGCAAAGCCGCCAACACCGCAGTAGAGGTCCCAGAGGCTGGAGGGCTGGGCCTCTTTGACCCAGTTTTGGCCCTGACGGTAGAGAGCAGCGGCTATGGCGGTGTTGGTTTGGAAGAAGCTTTGGGGTCGCAGGTGCAGGGTGAGATCGTTGACCTGCATGGGTAGGGTTTGCCGGTCGGTTAAGATGATCTCTTCTGTGCCTTCAACGAGGGCTACATGCTCCCTCAGCAGGTTGATAGAGACGACGGCGAGCGCGGGCAGGCGGTCCTGGAGCCAGGGAAGTTCGCGCCGGATGGCGACCAGGTGTTTTTTGGAGCGCACCACGAATCGGATCATAAGCTCCCCTGATTCTGCGGCTGTGACCAGGATGTTTTTGAGTTCGCCCTTGCGGGTAGCTACGTTGTAGGGCTGGAGGCTGGCCCGGGTGATGAGTTCTTTGAGGACGGGTATCGCGGCAGCTACCGGCGCTGCATAGAGTTGGCAGTCGGTGAGGTCGATGCCGGTGAAGTGGCGGTCAAGGATGCCCAGGGTTGGCTGGTTGCTGGTGCCGCCGACGACGAGCTTGGCTTTGTTGCGGAAGGCTGTTTCTTGGCTGGTGACAGGGTCCAACCAGGTGACGCTGGGCCAGGGGGCGAGGAGTTTTTGGGCATCGGCTTGTTTCCCTGCGATTTGACGGTCGTAGGGGGTTTCGATGAGGGTGCAGGAGCCGCAGAGGCCGGCGTCGTAGTAGTGGCAGCGCATAGCTTGTTTAGTTTACCGTCAGGTGGTCTGTCTCAGCTAGGGTACTGGGAGGGAGGGCTGACACAGTGAAACCGGCGCCTCATCGCTGAGACGCCGGTTTCTGGAAAACACAATCACTAAAAACTCTTAGCCACCTGCACCGAAGGAAAGATCGCGATAAAGAGCTTCTGCGCTCTTCTTCTCGAGCTTGGTCCAGCCGTCAGATGCGTAGGCAACGAGCAACATTGCAACCAGGCCTACGATGATTGCGTAGAGTACTAGATCGACAATGGTGAGCATATGCCTCACACCTTTCAGTTTCGCCTTTGATACTGATGAGTAAAAGTAAGAGAAGACCTCTTTAGTGATTTAAAGCATACACCCACTTCTGAGTGAAGCGCAACACTTTTGTACATATTTTTTCTTCATTTCTCCTGACCTCCCCCATAATGAACCCGCCCACCCGGCTACAAGCCAGGTGGGCGGGTTACCAAACAAGTTGTTTGCTCAGGCGTGATTACATCATGCCGCCCATGCCACCCATGTCGGGGGCACCTGCGGGAGCTGCAGGTTCGGGCTTGTCAGCAACAACGGCCTCGGTGGTCAGGAAAAGACCGGCAATGGAGGCTGCGTTCTGCAGGGCAGAGCGGGTTACCTTGACGGGGTCGTTGATGCCTGCTGCCATGAGGTCTTCGTATTCGCCGGTAGCAGCGTTCAGGCCGGTACCTGCGGGCAGGTTGCGGACCTTATCAACAACGACGCCGGGCTCCAGGCCAGCGTTGAAGGCAATCTGCTTCAGGGGAGCGTCGATAGCAACGCGGACGATGTTGGCGCCGGTTGCTTCGTCGCCGGTCAGTTCCAGCTTCTCAAAGGCCTTAACGCCAGCCTGAATCAGGGCGACGCCACCGCCGGGGACGATGCCCTCTTCAACGGCTGCCTTTGCGTTGCGGACGGCGTCCTCAATGCGGTGCTTGCGTTCCTTGAGCTCAACCTCGGTAGCGGCACCGGCCTTGAGAACTGCAACGCCACCGGCCAGCTTAGCCAGGCGCTCCTGCAGCTTCTCGCGGTCGTAGTCTGAATCAGAGTTAGCGATTTCGCCACGGATCTGGGCGACGCGGCCCTCGATAGCCTCGGCGTCACCGGCACCCTCGATGATGGTGGTTTCGTCCTTGGTGACAACAACCTTGCGGGCCTGGCCGAGCAGGTCAATGGTTGCAGCGTCCAGGGACAGGCCAACCTCTTCGGTGATGACCTGGCCACCGGTGAGGATGGCGATGTCAGCCAGCTGGGCCTTACGGCGGTCGCCGAAGCCGGGAGCCTTAACAGCTACAGACTTGATGGAGCCGCGCATCTTGTTGAGTACCAGCAGGGCCAGGGCTTCACCCTCGACATCCTCAGCAACGATCAGCAGGGGCTTGCCGGACTGCATGACCTTCTCCAGGACGGGAACAAGGTCCTTCACATTAGAAATCTTGGAGCCGACAATCAGGATGTAAGGATCCTCAAGGACTGCTTCCTGACGGTCTGCATCGGTGACGAAGTAGCCAGAGAGGAAGCCCTTATCGAAGCGCATACCCTCGGTCAGTTCCAGGGTCAGGCCGAAGGTGTTGGACTCTTCGACGGTGATAACGCCTTCCTTGCCGACCTTTTCCATAGCCTGGGCAATAAGCTTACCGATTTCGGGATCGCCCGCTGAAATGGAGGCGGTTGCAGCGATTTCTTCTTCGGTCTCAACTTCCTTGGCTGAGGCAAGCAGTTCGGCGGTAACGGCCTCTACAGCCTTCTCGATGCCGCGCTTGAGGGAGAGGGGGTCAGCACCGGCTGCAACGTTGCGCAGGCCTTCGCGGACGAGGGCCTGGGCCAGGACGGTTGCGGTGGTGGTGCCGTCACCGGCAATATCGTCGGTCTTCTTGGCAACTTCCTTGACCAGCTCTGCGCCAATCTTTTCGTAAGGATCTTCGAGTTCGATTTCCTTGGCGATGGAGACACCGTCGTTGGTAATGGTGGGTGCGCCCCAGGCCTTCTCAAGTACGACGTTACGGCCGCGGGGGCCGAGGGTTACCTTCACTGCGTCAGCGAGGGTGTTCAGGCCCTTTTCAAGGCCGCGGCGTGCCTCTTCATCAAAAGCAATCAGCTTTGCCATATGGCTTTCGCTCCTTCTGGAACATGGGTTGTGAGTGCGATACCGGTGCCCGCGACGGACGGCACCACCGCAGCTTTCCGCCGTCGGGGCGGGTGGGTGGGCCTCACCGTGAATCGCTTCAGGTGTTTACTCGCCGCTGCCCCTTCTGCTTGATCTAGCACATGATTTAGCAGTCAGGACCCGGGAGTGCTAACTACAATCTTGGCACTTGAGGTAGGCGGGTGCAAACCTTTAAGCCAGCACTGAAATCTTAATCGCCCACAGCGCACAAATCAGCCTGCCTACGGCAAGGCCCCGCCCACCTGGGGAAGGCGGGGCGGGGCCGTCCTCAACTTAAGCGGAAAGCTAGGGGCCTAGCCGAGGCGGTAGGTACCGGTGACCGGGTCGAGGATGTAGGGGCCGGTTGGGTCGAGATAGTAGACGTCGGTAGCCGGATTGTAGTTGTAACGCTGGACGGCCTCGTCAGTGGCCTCAGCCGTGGCTGTGGCGTCGGGGGTGTAAGGAATGTAGGTTCCGGTAGCCGGATCGAGGGTGTAGAGGGCCTGGCCGGTCAGGGCCGCTTGGGCTTCGGTCGCTTCAACATAGGTGGCGGTTACAGGATCAACAACGTAGAGGGTGGGGGTACCAGCCTGGCTGGGAGCCGGAGTGGCTGAAGCGGTAGCGGAGGCAGCGGCGGTAGCCTGGGCAGTTGCTTCGGCGGTGGGCTCTGCGGTGGCGCTGGGGGTCGCAGCAGCTACGAGACCGGCATCTTCAGCAAACTCAGGGAAGTTTGCCGGATCAAAGTCAGGGCCCAGGACAACATAGACCAGGCCCTTGGTTGCCTGGTAGTCCTGGTTGATGTAGGGCAGTTTGAGGCGGTCTGCGATATCGTCAGCTTCCCCGGAGGAGCCGGTGGCGTAGTAGACCATTGACTCTGCCGCATAGGCACCGGCCCAGTTGGCCACGGTAGAGACGGTGTAGCCAGCATCTTCGAGAACGGCAGCGGCAACAGCTGCTGAGCCAGAGGCGGCGCTGGAGTTATACACTTCGACCGTGACAGCAGAAGGATCGGGGGCCGCAGATTCAGAAGCACTGGCTGAGGCCGTAACGGTGGCCTCACCGCTTGCAGAGGCTGAGGCGCTGGCGGAATCTGTGCTACTAGCGGGCCCGGCGGTGCGCGGGGAGAGCACATACATGGTGCCGCCAATCAGCAGGGTCAGCAGGCCGCAGAGAATAATGGTGAGGATTCCTGCGCGAGATCCCTTAGCCGCCCCTGCGGCCCGGTAGGCCCCTCGGCGGGCGGTTTTTTCGTCAATATCGTCGAATTCATCGCGGGGATAGTCGTTCACAGTTGCCTCTTTCATGCGCGGCGGCCCGGCGGGCTGCTTCAGCGGGTAACTACTCTAGGGTACACGTCAAGCCTGCCAAAGGGCAGGTGTCTTAGGCTGTGAGGTCGCGCTGGGCCCGGAGTCTGGCGGTGAGGGCAGGTTCAGCAGCAATAGCCCGGGGATTGTCGATCAGGGCGTTGAGCTGCTGGTAGTAGGAGACGGGACTCAGCCCCAGAACCCGGCTAATGGCCTGCTCTTTGCTGCCCTGGTACTTGAACCGTTTTTTCTCCAGGTTGAGGATGGCCTGCTCGGTCTCTGTGAGGCGAGCGCGGGCGGACGGCGACGTAGCAGGCGGGGTGGGCTCATCTGGCTGGGGGGCGGGGTGTGGTTGGACGTCGCTCATGTCCCTCTTTTTCGGTGCGGTCTTCGTTCTATTCTTATAGGGAGAATACCGCAACCGATAAGGAGTAGCTGTGCCCGCCCGTCCTCTCACTGACATAATGGCCCCCGATTGGGCAGCGGCCCTGGCCCCCGTTGAACCCCAGATTCGGGCTATGGGCAACTTCCTGCGGGCAGAACACGCCGCTGGCCGCACCACCCTCCCTGCGGGTAAGGACATTTTCAAGGCCTTCACCTACTCGATGAGCGAAGTGAAGGTGCTGGTGATCGGACAGGACCCCTACCCAACCCCCGGCCATGCCATGGGTCTGAGCTTTTCGGTGCAACCGGACGTCCGCCCCCTACCCCGGTCCCTGCAGAACATCTACAAGGAGCTCCATGCCGATCTCGGTATCACTCCCCCACCCCACGGCGATCTGACCGCCTGGAGTCGGCAGGGGGTCATGATGCTGAACCGGGTCTTGAGTGTACGGGCCGGTGAGGCAGGCTCCCACCGTGGCCAGGGCTGGGAGGACATCACAACAGCCGCAATTGAGTCCCTAGCTGCCCGTAACACCCCGCTCGTTGGCCTGCTCTGGGGGGCAGATGCCCGCAGGTGCAAGCCCCTGCTGGGCAGCTTCCCCACCGTTGAGTCAGCCCACCCCTCTCCCCTCTCCGCTTCACGAGGCTTCTTCGGATCCCGCCCCTTCAGCAAGGTCAACGAGCTCTTAGCAGCCCAGGGGGCTACCCCCGTCAACTGGAACCTCAACTGACCGCCGCCGCCCTACCTTTGAAGTCACCGCGTCCCACAGGTAGGTGCCCAGCACAATGCCCGTAGCCATTAACAGCACCGTCAGCCCGGCCCCCACCAGCCCCTGCAAACCGTCAGCCACCCCGTTACGGCCCATTAGCACCTGGTAGCTGGAACGGAAAATAGTAAGGCCAGGGAGCATAAACATCATGCCGGGCACATAATAAATCGAGGCCGGGGTATGCAGAAGATAGCCGATCAAAGAGGCCCCCAACCCGACGGTGAAAGCCCCTGCCACAAGGTGCAGGTGGCCAGCTTCTGTACCGGTGACGGCCGCCAGGCTGTAATACACCCCCTGGCCAGCAAAGGAAAGGACGACCACAAGCCAGATATTGGCAAGGCTTCCCTGCCAGGCAGCAGCAGACATAGCAGACCCTATAGCCATACCCGTCATGGAAAGCCACAGGGGTGGCGGGTTGAAGACGGTATGACGGGCGTCAAGGCTGGCATAGTCGAAGTAACTAATGAGGGTCAGGGCAACCGCAATTCCGGCAATAAGGCCGGTGAAGTTCACAGCGGTCATCACAAGTTTCCCCGCGGCTGTCAGGGGAAAGCCGTGGAGGGCGTCCTGAACAGCGGACACCAGCCGGAAGGTGGGCAGGAACATCATGAGCCCGGCTGCTATCAGGTGGGGAGCTGAGACAATGAATCCCTGCTGGAAGAACCAGGACTCAGTACGGGAGACAGTAACAGCCAGGGTGGTAATCACACCTGAGGCTATGGCCATGGTGAAATAGCTGGGCAGGGCAAGTCGGCCTAGGGCAACCAGGGTGAAATTCACCAGGGCAAAAATACCAATGGAGGTAACCGCAGCCCGCCAGGAGCCGCCCACCCCCAAGGTGAAGGCAGCTGCCATGACAAGGTTCCAGGCCAGGAGGGTTGCAGGAGAGTAGGGTTTTTTAGCGTTGTTAATGCGGGCAAGCTGGCGCTCAGCCTGGGTGCGGGTAAGGTCATCGGCGGCGATACTGCGAATGAGGTGGTACAGCTTTTCCAGGGCCCGGTAGTTTTCTGAGGTAGAGCGGACGACCCTCACAAGATTCAGGGCAAGTTTTTCAGTGCCCTCGGTGACATGGCTACCGGAGCCGGCTAGGTCATCCACCTCAGAGACATAGTTGATAATGATGGACTGGTAGGTGATATCAACCTCAACGTCCTGGATGCCGTAGGTAGCGCAGACGGTGACGACGGCAGCATCGACGTCGGCCGCATCTGCCCCGTAGTGGAACATGGTTTCAGCAAGGCGCAGGGCAAAGCTGAGGGTTTCGCGGGCTTGCTCTTTTTGGTAAATGCGCTGGCGGTGTCTGTTCAGGGCCACCTGGGCAAGCTGCCGACCAGCAACTCGGGCAAGGCCCCGCATGGGCTGGGTGAGGGCCTGGCTAGGCTGGGCGAAGTTTTTGAGGTTGGCGGGTATGAGGCGGCGCCCGGCAGCACCCAGCTGGTGTCCGGGCTTTTTAGCGGTCACGGACTTCGATATTTCGGGTATCGATGGTGCGGGTTTCAGGGCCCACATCGGGGCTTGGACGGGCCGGGCTGAGGTAGTGCTGGATGACGTACTGCATGAGGTAGCTTCCCAACACCACGCCGGAGGCCATCGACAGGATGATAGCGATAGCAGAGATCATGCCGGGGACGCCTGCAGCCGAGTTAGCTTCGACCGTGAAGAGGTAGAGGCCCCGGAAGACTGACAGACCGGGCAGGAGGAAGGTCAGGGCCGGAACATAGAAGATCGAGGCCGGGGAGTGGAGCTTGTAGGCCAGGAAAGTGCTCATCAACCCGATAATAAGGGCGGCAAAGGCGGTGTTGGCCCGTCCAGCTCCTGCCCCGAAGGCAAGGCTATAGCCCTGGTGGACCCAGAAGCCGGCCGTGGTGATAACTGTAATCCACAGCAGGGTTTTAGTGCGGGCTTGGCTCGTGACGGCGAAGGCGAGAGAGGCAACCAGGAAGCCCAGATAGGCGGTGATAGGGTGGGCCCCCACAAAGCGGGTTTCGGTGATATCGAGCTCGCTAATCGCTAGGACGGAGAGCACCGCAACTGCTGAGGCAAGGCCGACGACAATGCCGAGGAAGGACATACCGGTGGAGACGAATTTTCCCGCTGCCGTGAGGGGGAAGCCGTTGAGGGCGTCCTGAACGGTTGAGACCAGCCGGGCGGTCGGCAGGAGCATAATCAGGCCGGCTGCCACAATGTGGGGGGCACTGACGTGGAAGCCGACTTGGGAAAAGATAGATGAATCATCCGATATATAGATGGCAGCGAATGTAACCACGCCAGCACCAGCTGCCATGGTAAAAAAGCCCGGCATCTTAAGCCGGGAAATCAGGCTATTGACGAAGTGAATCGCCAGGAAAACAAGACCACCAACGATACCGGCTGAGACAGAGCCACCCAGGGCTAACACCAGGGAGAAAGCCGCCACAATATTAGCCAGCATGATAATCATGGGCGAATAGGGCTTTTTGGCGGTATTAATCTTGTGCAGGCGACGTTCGGCCCGATGGCGGGGAAGGCCACCGGCAGTGATGTCATTAATGAGCTTGTAGATATCGTCAAGGGCAGCGTAATTCTCTGACCAGGACCGCACAACCCGCATGACCGTATGGCTAAATCGCTCCTTACCGGGGCTGCTCTCACCACTGAGATTAATAGCCCGGGTTTGGTCATCTACCTCATCAAGACCCGAAACATAGTTGATAATGACGGACTGGTTGGTGATATCAATTTCAACATCGTCCAGGCCGTAGGCGGCGCAGACAGCAACGATAGCAGAATCAACATCAACGGTATCTGCCCCGTAGTGGAACATGGTTTCGGCCAGACGCAGGGAAAAATTGAGCACCTCGCGGGCGGCCTCTTTTTCGCGGACGTAGTCGGCGCGGGTCGCTGCGATATTGAAGGGCCGCTGGGCCAGGCGGGCAATACCGCGCATGGGCTGGGTGAGGGACTGGTCACTACTGACAAAGGATTTAAGCGACGAACGCACCCGAGAGGGCCGCTTTCCGCCCTGGCGCGGGGCAGAGGGCAGGGTAACGGTACTGGGGCCTCCCGCCGAGGGGTAGGCAGCCTGCTGCAACCCGGTCTCTTCGGACGCGGACGGGCCCGGTTCACCCCGAGCAGGACGGGGCCGGTCAATCACAGGCAGCTGGCTAACCAGCGGTTCTGGCTCAAGACCGGGCTGGGCGGCCGGGGCAGCCCCAAAGGGGCTGGCAGCTGCCTCTGCCACAGACGGAGCCGGGGCGGGGACGTCCTGGACTAAAGAAGCCCCGAAGGGACTGCTCTGGGCCGGGGTGCCAAAAGGATCCTCCTGCCCCCTGGCCAAGGAACCAGCGGCAGCCGGGGGCGGCCCGTCCTGACCGATGCCCTGGTGGCTTTCTGCCTCTGCCCGGGGAAGCAGAACGGTATCCCCAAAAGCACTCGCAGGGCCCGTATCGGGGGCGGCTGAGGCGACATCAAACGCAGAGGCGGAAGGGTAAGCCTTATGTTGCAAGGGGGTAGATGACTTGCTCACGTCAGGGTTTACTCCTTCCGCCTCGATCGGTGAAAGTAATGCACTGTCTTAGTGCAGAAAATTTTAGTAGAAAGGCTGGCCGGTCTTTCGGACCCACAGCTGGCGCATCACCTTTTCAACGCTGCTGTTCCAGGCCTTGTACTTGACCGGGGAAATGACCTGGTCCCAGACGCCAACGTAATCAATGACGTCCTTGGTGAAGGAGGTCTTGAAGAGGCCCAGGCCGTAGTAGTTGTGGTCCTTGTTCTTCAGCTGATCCTTGGGAGGGGTTCCGCAGAAGTCGTAGGACTTGATGCCAAATTCCTTCATGAGGTCGGTCAGGGCGGTCCACTGCACCTGGTGGGAGTCACCGTACTGCTTGCGGCGGGGCTTGGAGCCGCCGTCCTTGTAGGTGCCCTTCTCACCGTAGGCGATGACGTAGGCACCGACGGAGGGCTCGCCGTCCTCGTAGGTGAAGTAGAGGCGGCCCTGGCCGGCCTTTTCAAAGGTGGTCCAGAAGTCGCGGTAGTAGTCGTAGGACCGCAGGTTGACGTTAGCGGTGCCCTGACCGACGGTGTCCATGAGGGCGTACATCTTCTTCATGTTCTCTTCGGTCAGTTCAACCCGCTTGACCTCACAGCCTTCACGGGCGGAGCGACGCACCGCGTTGCGGCCGCGGGATGAGAGGGATTTGAGGACTTCTTCTTCGCTCTTGTCCGTGGACAGAACTGCGGTGGAGTCGTTGGGCTGGATGTTGAAGTTTTTGACCAGGCCGGTCTTTGCCAGGAAGGCGCTGGTGGCGTCGTCGGCGATGATGTCGGGTTCGATTTTGACGGCGAAGACGCCAAGTTTTTCCCGCTTGATGAATTCTTCGTTGGCCTCAAGGATGGAGGGGATTTCTTCGACGGTGTTCACGCCGGGGCCCTTGATCATGTACCAGAGCTTGCCGAAAGTGGGAACGGTCTTTTCGAGGACCAGGTTGTAGCTGGCAAAGGGTACGGTTTCGCCCTCAAGGACGGTGGTGCCTTCGTAGACCAGGTGCAGGGGTTTCCAGCCGTGCTTGGCTTTGACTGAGGCGAAGGAGGCTGACTGGAGCATGTTGCCGCCGCCGGGGCTGGCGATGACGTGCTCATCCCAGTTGGCGATTTCGGCGTCGGTCGCGAAGCGGGCAGTGAATTCTCGCAAGGTCCCTCTTTTACATAGGTGTGAGTTGCGCTCTGGCGCGGGATGGGTTTCAGCTTCCCAGTCTATCTATTCGTACTGGTGCTGTGCATCCTAACAGGCCGTGAGTTTCGTCCAGATACGCTCAAGCCCCGCTCCAGAATCTGGGGCGGGGCTTGAGTCAAACCGTAAGGCTGAGATTACTCGGCTAACGAGATAATTACTCGGCGTCGTGATGAGTCAGCGGGTCACCGCGAGCGGTGACGCAAGAGCTGACGAATGTGGTGCGGTGAGCGGAGCGAACTCCTCACCTGACCACGACGACGCTCATCTAAAAGTGTAATTACTCGGCGTCGTGGTCAGTCTCGAGGATCTTGACCAGGGTGTCGAGTGCTTCTTCAGCGCCGTCGCCTTCTGCGCGCAGAACGACCTTGTCGCCGTGCTTAGCGCCGAGTGACATGAGGGAGAGGATGGAGGCTGCGTCCATTGCCTCGTCTGCGGGCTCGCCTTCTGCTGCGATGGTGACTTCTACGGGGAGGTCGCCAGCTGCTTCAGCGAAGATCGCTGCGGGGCGGGCGTGCAGGCCAACGCGGCTTGCGATGGTGGCGATACGTTCTGCCATGGGGTTCTCCTTACAAAAGGGGGTACGGATTTGTTATCCACTACTGAGTCTAAATCAGTGTGCGTACTTTTGGGGGGTGTTTTCCCTGTGATTCGCTGTGATTTATTCAGTATCTGTGGGGTTATTTTAGAGGCCGAGTTCGTCGAGGATGGGGAGGTGCTTGCGGGCAGCTTCCTTGGCTTCGGCGGATGAGATCTGGTCGAGGGCGTCGATGGCGATCTGCTGGGCCTTTTCGGGGGTGACGGATTTGAGGACGGCGGAGACAGCGGCCATGGCACCGGCGTTCATGGAGAGGGTGTCTACGCCGAGGCCGACGAGGACGACGGCCAGGGCGGGGTCGGCTGCTGCTTCGCCACAGACGGAGACGTACTTTTTGACGCCGGCCTTGGCTGATGCTCGCTTGGCGCCTTCGACGGTCAGTTTGATCATCTTGAGGACGGCGGGCTGCCAGGGGTTATTCAGGTGGGCCAGGTCGCCGAGCAGGCGGTCTGCTGCCATGGTGTACTGGGTCAGGTCGTTGGTGCCGATGGAGACGAAGTCGACTTCACCGAGGATTGCTTCAGCGTTGACGGCTGCTGCGGGGGTTTCGACCATGACGCCGCGGGTCTTCAGGCCTACTTCGTCAACCATTTCCTTGAAGCGGCGGGCTTCGCTGGTGGTTGAGATCATGGGGGCCATGACCCAGATGTCGGCGTCGGAGCCGTCGGCTGCTGCCTTGATAGCTTCGAGCTGGCGTTCGAGGACGCCGGGGACGGTCCAGTCGGTGCGGTAGCCGCGGACGCCGAGGGCGGGGTTCTCTTCTTCCTTGACGTTGAGGAAGGGCAGGGGCTTATCGGCGCCTGCGTCCAGGGTGCGGACGACGATGTGCTGGCCGGGGAAGGCGTCGAAGACGGCCTTGTAGCTGGCAGTCTGGGTTTCGACGGTGGGTTCGGTGTCGTGGCCCAGGAAGCCGAATTCGGTGCGGAGCAGGCCAACGCCTTCAGCCTTGAGGCCGGCTGCCTTTTCTGCACTCTTGCCGTCGCCGACGTTGGCGTAGAGGGGCACGAGGGTGCCGTCTGCCATGATGCCGGTGCCGTCAAAGTCGGGCAGTTCCTTGCGGTTGGCGTACTTTTCAGCCAGGTCGCGGTGCTCGTCGGTGACTTCGGTTTCGACGGTGCCTTCGTTGGAGTCAACGTAGACTTCGGTGCCGTTTTCGATGTCGGTGACGCCCTTGGCGGCAACGATGGCGGGCAGGCCGAGGCCGCGAGCGAGAATCGCGGTGTGGGCCTGGGGGCCGCCGTCGGAGGTGATGAGGGCAATGACCTGCTTGGGGTCAAGGGTGGCGGTGTCTGCCGGGGCCAGGTCAATGGCTGCCAGGATGAAGGGCTCAGCAGAGACGGGGATGCCGGGGGCCTGCTGGCCGGTCAGTTCGGCGACGATGCGGGCGCGGACGTCGTGAATGTCGGTGACGCGCTCGGCCATGTAGCCGCCCAGGGCTGCCATCTGGTCGGCGAAGGCTGAGGCTGCTTCCCAGACTGCCAGTTCGGGGGCCTTGCCCTGCTTCTCGACAATCTTGATAGCGCTCTTGAGCAGGGCGCGGTCGGTTGCCATCTGGGAGGTGGACTTGAGCACGGCCTTGCCGTCGCGGCTAGCGTGCTCGGCGCGTTCGAGCAGGCCGTTCTTGACGGTTTCGGCTGCTGCCTTGATGCGTTCGGCTGCCTGCTCGGGGGTTTCGTCGGCGGAGAGCTTCAGGGATGATGAGGGAGCCTTGATGGGCTCAGGCATTTGAAGGACTTTGCCAATCACACGGCCGGCGTAGACGCCGACGCCCTTGTAAGTAGTCATTTGTGTTTTCCTTTGAGGTTTGTGGTCTTTAGGCCGCCGCGTCAGTCTTCTGACCCGCGAGTGACTTGAGAACAATATACATGAGGCCGCCCGCAATCATGCCAGCAATCGCCGCAACGAGGAACATCAGGGGGTTCTCAACCAGGGCGATGATCCAGACACCACCGTGGGGGGCGGGTGAGGCGACGCCTGCACCCATGGAGATAGCACCGGCAACAGCTGCACCGACAACGGAGGAGGGGATCACACGCAGGGGGTCAGCGGTGGCGAAGGGGATGGCGCCTTCAGAGATAAAGGAGGCACCCAGGAGCCAGGCTGCCTTGCCGTTTTCGCGTTCGGGGGCGCTGAAGAGGCTGGGGCGGATGGTGGTTGCCAGGGCCATGGCCAGCGGGGGCACCATACCGGAGATAATGACGGCGGCCATAATCTGCTGGGAGGCCAGGGTGCCTGCTGATAGGCCGGCAGTGGCGAAGAGGTAGGCTGCCTTGTTGACGGGGCCGCCGAGGTCGAAGCCCATCATGGCGCCGAGGATGATGCCAAGCAGGATCGCTGAGGCACCGGTCATGGAGTTCAGCCAGGTCTCAAGGGAGGTGGTAACCCAGGCCAGGGGGCCACCGAGCAGGAAGAACATGAGGCCACCGGCGAAGAGGGTAGCCACCAGCGGGGTGATGACCACGGGCATCATGGAGGCGAGCCAGCGGGGCAGCTTGAGCAGGGAGAGCCAGTAGGCACACAGACCGGCGAGCAGACCGGCGACGATACCGCCGAGGAAGCCACCGCCGACCATGACGGCAACAGAACCGGCGATGAAGCCGGGGGCAATGCCGGGGCGCTGGGCCAGGCCGTAGGCGATGTAGGCTGCCAGGACGGGAACCATAGCTCCCAGGCCGAAGGCGCCGATAGTGTGCAGGGCAGCACCCAGGTAGAGGGAGAGGGGGGTGCCGTTCAGGTTGGTGAGGGAGGCCCCTTCAAGGATTGCTGCAGGATCTACCTCGCCCAGGTTGGGCAGGGTAATGGCTTCGAGCATGAAGCCGAGGGCCAGGATGATGCCGCCTGCTGCTACGAAGGGAATCATGTAGGAGACACCGGTCATCAAAGCCTTGTAGATGCGGGTGCCCCAGGGGCCGGAGTCGTTGGTTGCTTCAGCTTCGGAGGAGGCTCCTGCGGTAACACGCTTGCCGTTGGGCTTTTCAGCTTCAGCCAGGGCCTCTTCAATCATGGCCTTGGGGTCGTCGATTCCGCGCTTGACGGGGGCTTCAACGTAGGGCTTACCGGCAAAGCGTTCCCGGCCACGCACGGGCAGGGCTACGGCGAAGACGACGGCGTCGGCTTCGTCGATTTCGGCCTGGGTGAGCTTCTCGCCCCCGGAGGAACCCTGGGGTTCGACCTTGAAGTCGTAACCCAGTTCTTCAGCGGCGTACTTGAGGCCGTCGGCTGCCATGTAGGTGTGGGCGATGCCGGTGGGGCAGTTGGTCACAGCCACAATCTTCTTGCGGCGGGCAGGTGCTGCATCGGCAGCGCCAGCTGCTGCAACAGAGCCGGACGCGGCGTCCGCAGCGGGTGCCTCAGCTACCTTTTCGCGCAGGCCGAGGGCTTCTTCCACCAGAACTACAACCTCATCAGCGGTCTTGGCTTCGCGCAGGGCTGCGGTGAAGGTCTTCTTCATCAGAGAGCGGGCCATCTGAGAGAGGATTTTCAGGTGGGCTTCGCCGCCGTCAGCGGGAGCTGCGATGAAGAAGATGAGGTCGGCCGGGCCGTCCTTAGCGCCGAAATCGACGGCGGGGTTGGGGCGGGCCATCGCCAGGGTGGGCTCGGTGACAGCTTCGGTACGGCAGTGCGGAATTGCAATGCCGCCGGGGATGCCGGTGTCGGTCTTCTCTTCGCGGGCGCGGGCTGCGGCGTAGAGGGTGTCGAAGTCGGTGGCGCGGCCAGCACCTACGACGGCTCCTGCTAGGTGTTCGATGACATCGAAGCGGGATTCGCCGAGGTTCTCATCGAGGCTGATGAGATCCGCAGTGATGAGAGCAGACATGTGCTCCTCCTCGGATTGTGTTGGGGTAAAGGGTGTGGTTCAGAGGAAAAATAAGGTTAGAGGGCCAGTTCCCGCAGAGTGACTGCCTCGGGGGTGGTGGATTCTAGGGTGGGTACCTGGGTGCCGGGCAGGGAGGCCGCTGCAGAGCCGTGGGCGACGGCCTGCACCAGGCACTCGGGGAGGGTCTTGCCCTGTTCATGGGCAATCAGGAAGCCTGCCAGGGAGCAGTCGCCTGCGCCCACGGTAGAGCGGACCTTGACCGGTTCGTGGATGGCGTGCCAGGCGCCGTCGGCGGTGACGAGGACGGCTCCGCCGCCGCCGAGGGTGGCGAGGACCATTTCGACGCCGCGGTCTACCAGTTCCTGGGCGGTGCGGGCGGTCAGCTCGGGGCTGGCTTCGAGTTCGTCGGCCATCTCGATTTTGCCGACGAGTTCAGCAAGTTCTTCGGAGTTGGGCTTGATGAGGTTGGGCATGCCGTCTAGGCCGACGAGGGCGTCGCGCAGGGCGGCGCCGGAGGTATCAACAGCGATTCGGGGGGCCTTATCTCCCAGAGATTCGCGGATGGAGCGGCCAACGACGGCGTAGTAGTCGGTGGGGACGCCTGCGGGAAGGGAACCAGCCAGGACCAGCCAGGAGGCGTCGATGGTTTCCTTAATCATCAGGCGGGTCAGCTGCTGCTGGGCGACGTCGTTGAGGGGCTCGCCGGGGGCGTTGACCTTGGTGGTGGTGCCGTCCGGTTCAACGATGGTGATGTTGGAACGGATGGGAGAGCCGATGGGCATATTGACGAAAGGAACCTCAGCTTCTTTGAGGCTGGCCAGGACGGGGTCTTCATTATCACCGGGCAGAACGGCTACGGTCTCAAAACCGGAGACAGTCAGGGCCCGGGCAATGTTGACGCCCTTGCCACCGGGGTCAGAGGCGGCGGCAACGGCACGCTGAACGGCCCCGCGCTTAATTTCGTGGTTCAGTTCCACGGTGCGGTCCATGCTGGGGTTGGCGGTTAGGGTAACGATCATGCGATAAGCACCTCTACATTGGATTCTTCAAGGGCGGTGGCCAGGTCGCCTTCGGGCGCCTTGTCAGTGATAAGGGTGTCGATGTCCTCAAGACCTGCGAACCGGACCAGGGATTCCTGGTCAAACTTGGCAGAGTCACAGAGCAGCACGACGCGGCGGGCTGACTTCACGATGGCAGTTTTGACGATTGCTTCGTTCAGGCCGGGGGTGGAGAGCCCAAAGGTGGCGTCCAGCCCGTTGACACCGATAAAGGCGATGTCGGGGCGGATCGTCTCAAAGTGGGCTGCAGCCCGGGTGCCAACGGCAGCCCAGGTCATCTTACGCAGCTGGCCTCCCACCATATCGAGCACGATACCGTCTGCCTCTGCCAGCTTCACAGCGATGTGGAGGGCATGGGTGATGATGAGGCGGTCAGCACCGGACTTGAGGGAGAAGTCGGCAGCTGCGATGCGGTCGGCGAGGATTTCGGTAGTGGTACCGGCGTCCAGGACGACGGCCCCCGCGTCCGAATCGCGCAGCAGCTCGTAGGCTCGCTGGGCGATCCGCTGCTTTTCGGGGGTATTGAGATTCTGGCGCAGGGCGATGGAGGATTCCACGGAGGTGGACTGCTCCACGGTGACTGCGCCGCCGTGGACGCGACGCAGTTTACCGTCGGCTTCAAGCGCAGCGAGATCGCGACGGACGGTTTCCATCGTGACTTCGTAGCGCCGGGCGAGGTCTGCGCCGTTGACTCGGCGTGCTGATGCGACGAGCTTCGCTATTTCGGCACGGCGTTCTTCAGCGAACATGTGTATATCACCTTGGTTAAAAGAGGAAGCGGGCCGGGCGACCCTATCTATAGTTGATTTTATGTGGGTTTCTGTGGGTACGTCAATGGAAACCCCTAGAATTACACCCTCATTGGTGCTGTTTTTGTGGGTTTTACAGTCAATTTGACCCAAATCAAAGCGAAAACCCAACCGATAACACAGCCTAAGCTGTTCGCCAGGACATCCAGCGCAGACGTTACACGCCCGGGAATCATCAGCTGGGTGGTTTCAATGAGGAGGGTCGCCCCTAGACCTCCCAGGGGCACCGGCCACCAGCGGGTGGGTAAGAACAGCAGGGTCAAAAGGAAACCCCCGGGCCCAAACATGCAGACGTTAGCCAGCCACTCAATCTGGTCGTAACCCAACCAGGTCGGCAACCAGCCTGCGGCGTGGGCGTCCTCAATGAGGGTGAGGAAGAGCTGGCCGGAGTTGGGGTCTTCGCTGGTGGGGGTAAAGACCAGGGCCGCCACCAGGGCCAGGTAGATACCGGTCAGACCCCAAAGGACGGCACGGACGGCCGGGCGCTGCAGATAGGCAGGCCGGGCAGGGGACGGGCCGGGAACCACTAGGGTTTGCCTACGAGCAAGGCTTCGCCGGCTTCGGTCCATGCAAGGAGGCCTGCAAGGTCGATAGCGAAGGGCTCAGCGTTGCCGATGGTGCCAAATTCCCGGCCGTGGGTGGCAGAGAGGGCGCGGCGAATCAGGGAGCCGTGGGAGACGACGATGACGCGCTGGCCCGGGTAGTCGCGGGCTATCTGACGTAGCACCTTGATGCCGCGCAGGTAGACGGAGCGTTCGCTTTCAACACCTGCGTAGAAGGCATCGGGGGCCCGGCGGGCTTCTTCTGAGATGTCGAGCCCTTCGGCTTCGCCGTAGCCGCGTTCGATGAGGTCATCGTAGGTTGTGTGGACGGTGAGGCCGTAGGCGGCGGCAATTATATCGGCGGTCTCCTTGGCCCGGGAGAGCGGGGATGAGACGACGACGTCGTACTCGTGCCCGGCGGCTCGGAGGGCTGCGGCGGTGGCGTGGGCCTGGGCGCGGCCGGTGTCGTTGAGGGGAATATCGCTGGAGCCCTGCATGAGGCGGGCCTTGTTCCAGTCGGTCTGGCCGTGGCGGATCAGCATGATGGAGGACGCCCGGCGGGCAGGGGCCAGGGGCACCACCTCACCGTTATGGGGCACCAGCACTTTCTGGCCCGTGCGGGCGGTTTGCAGGCGGGAAATCAGCATGCCGTGCACCACGATAATCAGGTTCTTACCCGGGTAGTCGGCTTCAACCTGGTCGAGGGCGTCTTCAACGCGGGCGAGGAAGTCAGCCAGGGGTTCGATGTCTGCGGTTTCGTTTTCTACCGTTTCCCAGAGGGCGGGGTTGTTCTGCATGCCTTCGAGGTCTTTGAAGGAACGTTCTGCGAGGCCCGGGTAGGAACCGAGGACGGGTAGGCCCAGTTCGTCGGCGATGATACGGCCGGTTTCTGCGGCGCGGGAGAGGGGGGAGGTGACGACGCCGTGCCAGGTGAAGCCGGGGGTAGCGTCCGCTTGGGCCTTGGCGTATTCGAGGACGTTGTGGGCGGCGGCGAGCGCCTGGGCGCGGCCGGTGTCGTTGAGGGGTATGTCGCTGGAGCCCTGCAGGCGGTGTACGAGGTTCCAGTCGGTCTGTCCGTGTCGAATGAGTACGCTAGGCATGGGCTCTATTATCCCACTTTCTGTGGGTTTGCGTGGGTTTATGTGATAGATGCCCCGCCGTTGTCATGCTGCTTTAGGCCCACAATTCGAACTGCTCAAACCCGTCTGGAATGTCCATTTCATCGAGCATTGCCCCACTTGCGTTGATGAGGAGCTGCCTTAGCCCTGGAATACATTTTTCCCCTGTTCCAAGTTGCCGCGCAATGTAAACAGCTATTGCAAGAACAAAGTTGATTTTAGAGGTATCTGCGCCATCGAGTGACTCACTAAGAAGCTGTGGAGGCTTTCGTAGGGTAACACCCTGCACCGCTGATGCAAGGTTCCACACCCTACTGTGGTGGGCAGCTGCGTTTCGAAAAATAGTGAATACCCTCAGAAAACTTTCAAAAGCGGGAGCCTGTAAGCCCACTTCAAGCGCGATCTTCTTGCGCACAGAGGCATCCTTAATATTTGAATACCATTTCGAAAGGAGACCGAAGCTCATGACCTCAGTTGCGATCCATAAAGGTGGGTACTCCGAGTCATACTTCGAATAGAAGGCCCTCACAAAGGGTAAGGTCTCATTCTTCTTCAAAAGCCGCTTCAGCTCGTGAAGGTCTTGCTCGTGCTTGTTTTCTGCAACATACAGACCAGGCTGTGTCGCGTAGGCAAGGGGGTCGCCATTTGAGGGAAAGTGCCTAATCATTGCGGCCCGTAGCCAGACTTCAATGATTTCAGAGAGCTTCATAATATAGCCTCGAAGTTCAGCATCGAACTCGTATAAATCAAGAATCTCTGCAGCATCGGTTCCAGGAATGAATCGGGCCTGTGCAGTATGGTTAGTTTTATCTTCGAAGAAGAACCAGGCGTAGCCCTTGAAACGGTAGTAATCGACCTGGGTTAGAAAAGCGGGAAGGACCTGGTCTTGGTCGCTTAGCCCTTGACAGGCGAGCTTGGCTCTCAGGACTTGGCTGTTCTGAGCCTGTTTCGCAAAAGGAAGTCTAGACATAAATAAACCCGTCCATTTGAGGATTCCTACTAGGATTATCTTAGTAGAGAACTAGCCTTGACGGGTCTTCTTGCCACCCATACTACAGACTTTTTACGCTAGGTGCAACCTTTCTTGAAAAGGTTTTCCTTCATTTCTCAACACTGCAGGGGCCCTGTAGCTCTACCACCCTTAAATGAGCATAGGAACTGATATGTACTGGTTTTCGGTCATACCAGCCACTCATCCCCCTCCCCATGCTCCCCTACCGGCGCGTCCTATGAGAGCATAGAACCATGTTTGAACTTCACTCAGCCCCCACCCACTTTGCCCCCGCCTGCGCTGTCTTCGACTGCGACGGCGTCCTACTCGATTCCGAAACCCTCTGGGGCGAGATCCAGGCCGAAATGTTCAAGCACTACCGGGTAGACCTCACCCCCGAACTCGAAGCCTCCCTCGTCGGCATCTCCGCTGGCGACCTCGCCGACCGTCTCTCAGCCCTCACCCCGCTGGCGTCCGAATTCGACGGCTCCCCCGATGCCTTCCGCGACAGTGTCTACACCACCATCACCACCACCGAGTTCGATATCATCGACCGTGGCGTCACCGCCATCGACGGCGCCCTCGATGCCATCAAACTCCTCTCAGCAAAAATCCCCGTGGCGGTGGCGTCCAACTCCGGCAGCAAGCTGCTGACCAAAAAACTCACCCACTTCGGCTACGCCCCCTACCTGGATACCTGGGTCTCCTTCCACGACGTCAAAGAAGGCAAGCCCGCCCCCGACATCTACCTCGAAGCAACCCGCCGCCTAGGCTTCACCCCCGAGCAGGCCCTCACCGTAGAAGACTCCGTCACCGGCATGACTGCCGCTACCAATGCTGGCACCAACTGCCTGATTTACCAGGTTGAGCCGGACGCTGCCACCCCCGCTCCCCTGCTGACGGCAGGTATCGGGCGGTTCAGCTCCTTCACCGACCCCGCCTTCCTCGCCCAGCTTAACGCCTGGGTGGGGCACCTACCCGACCGCGACCGCTAACCCCCACCACCTTCTCAAGGACGAGCAGTGACAGACCCCGAGCAGAACGAGCAGAAACGCCCCTCCCGCTACGGCCGCCGCCTCGAAGACCTCAGCGACGACGAACGCGCCTACTACCGCGAATTCCTCCCGCCCCAGGCCCCCACCGGGCAGGAAGAAACCGAGCCCCAGCGTCCCCACCCCACGCCCCCGGCCAAACGCAACCCCTGGATCTGGTTCCCCCACGGCCTGAGCGTCACCGCAGGCCTGCTCGCCCTGGCCAGTTTTACGCTTGTCCCAGCCCTCCTGAGCGAGGCTGACGCCGACCTGCGCCGCAACTACGCCATGCTCTGCGTTGAGGTCGCTTTCTTCCTGCTTGTCTTCGCGGCCCTGCTTTACGGTATTTTCTTCCTGGCCCGCTTCACCGATCACGACGACGAGGACGACGAGAGGCTCATGCGCCCCACGGACTTCGCCGAACGCCTCTACGAGCAAGACATAGAAGGCAGCAACCTGCCCGGCCCAGGCAGCCTCTACGACTCCTCCTGGATCACCGGCAAAAACAAGGACTAGGCAAGGCAAAGGGCCGGTTCCCCTACAGGAACCGGCCCTGAGCCACACCCGGTATTACCCGGGGTACATCGGTAGAAAACTGAAGCCAACTAGCTGGGCAGGTATGCATGCACAGCGTCTTCTGGTTCGGGGCTGGCGTGATGAAGTGCTCGGGTGCGAGCTAGCGAGCACGCAAGAGAGCACGGAATCAGCCGAGTTTACGAGGCTGGACGAGCCCCCGGGCAAGGAATGAGAGGGTCGCAGACGCAAGCATGTATGCCTACCTGACACCTGTCCTTACCAGCCTACTCACCGCCCGGGCGTCCCCACCTGCCTGCCGTCTTTAGCGGCGCATGACCTTGCGGGCCAGCATGTTGCCAACCAGCTGAATCAGCTGCACCAGAACAATGATGACGGCAACAACAGACCAGGTGATGACCTCGTTGAAGCGCTGGTAGCCGTCCACCAGGGCGACCTTACCCAGGCCGCCACCGCCGATGTAACCGGCCATCGCTGACATATCAACCACGCCGATGACCAGGAAGGTGTAGCCCAGGATCAGCGGGCCCAGGGCTTCGGGGATCATGACGGTGAAGAGGATACGCATCTTAGAGGCCCCCATGGCGCGGGCTGCCTCAATGACGCCGGGGTCAATAGAGACCATGTTCTGCTCGACGATACGGGCGATAGCGAAGGAGGCGCCGAAGACCATAGCGAAAATCGCGGCGTTGACGCCCAGGCGGGTGCCAACCACCATCTGGGTCAGCGGGCCCAGGGCCGCCAGGAGAATGATAAAGGGGATAGGGCGGACCACGTTCACGATGACATTCAGCAGAATATTCACGAAACGGTTAGCCAGAATGTTGCCCTGTCGGGTGGTGTAAAGCAGCAGGCCAAAGACCATACCGATGGCACCGGCTATCAGCATGGTGAATGACACCATGTAAAGGGTGTCACCCAGGGCAGGGATGAGCTTGTTGGAGATAAAGGTTGCGTCCATGGTTTACCGGACCTCCTGCACACGGGTAACGGTTTTTAGCTCGGCTACGACGGCGTCCAGGCTGGTGACGTCGCCGCGCAGCTCGAGGGTGAGGCTGCCGTAGGTCTTGCCCTGGAGGGTTTCCAGGCCGCCCTGCACGATATTGAAGGAGACGTTTCGGGCGCCAAGGTAGGAGAGGACCTTACCGATGCCCTGGTTGCCTTCGGTGATTTCGATGTTGATGAGGTAGCCCTTGTGGCGGGCTTTGAGTTCAGCGGCTTCTGCACCCACGGGGAGGGATTTGACGGTGGTGCCGACGAAACGGCGGGCAACCTCAGTTTGCGGGTTGGAGAAGACGTCGTAGACGTTTCCGGTTTCAACGACTTTACCGAGTTCCATGACAGCTACCCGGTCTGCGATGGATGAGACAACGTCCATTTCGTGGGTGATCACGATGACGGTAATACCGAGTTCGGAGTTGACCTTCTTGAGGAGGTCAAGAACTTCAGCGGTGGTCTCAGGGTCCAGGGCGCTGGTGGATTCGTCAGCTAGGAGGAGGGAGGGGGAGGTAGCGAGGGCGCGGGCAATGCCGACGCGCTGTTTCTGGCCGCCGGAGAGCTGGTCGGGGTAGTTTTTGGCTTTGTCAGACAGGCCGACGAATTCGAGGAGCTCGGTGACGCGGGCGGCTCGTTTGGCCTTGTCCCAGCCTGCAACGATGAGGGGGAACTCGACGTTGCCTGCTACGGTGCGGGAGTTCATGAGGTTGAACTGCTGGAAGATCATGCCGATGTTGGTGCGGGCTTCACGGAGCTGGGATTCACGTTTGCCGGCAATTTCGAAGCCGTCGACGGTGAGGGAGCCGCTCGTGATGGTTTCGAGGCCGTTGATGAGGCGAACCAGGGTTGATTTACCTGCACCGGAGTAGCCGATGATAGCGAAGATTTCACCCTTGTTGATGGTGAGGTCTACGCCGTTGACGGCGGTGACGGTTTTCTTGCCGACCTTGAACTGTTTGGTGACGTTGGTGAGCACCACCATGGGTTGGGCGGCCGGGGTTGGCTGGACTCGCTGTTCGGTCATGTGTTCTTCTTCGGTTGGGGGTTTGCTGTGGCTACAGGCTGGTGCCGGTGGGCGCCGGTGGTGAGCCCGGCACCTTTCACGCTGTGGGTCAGGGCCTTGCGGACGCCGGTGGTCAGGTACGCGCACAGCGGCAGCCCGTGCGGGGCTAGAGCTGGCACCGGTCGGGGCCGAAGTGTCTAGCCTACCGCAGTTGGCTGCCGCTGATGGGGGTGAGTGAGCTAGCTCAAGGGTGAGCTTTCACCTAGTGTTTTAGCTGTTGCGCTTCTGCTCTTCCAGGGTGGCCAGGGTGGAGCGCAGTTCGGCGACGTCGGTGGTCACTTCAACAGCGGTGCCCTGGGTGTCTTCCTGAACGACGGCCTGAACTTCTTCAGTGTGGTAGAGCTCTACGATCTTCTTGTAGGTTTCGTTGTCTACGTTCTCAGCGGTGGAGACAAAGAGGTTAACGTAGGGGCGGGCTGACTCGTTGGCGGGGTCGTCCTGGGCCAGGGCGTCCTTGGGGTTGAGGCCGGCGTCCTTGAGGAAGTCGTTGTTGATGACGGAGCCGTCAACGGATTCGAGGGCGAGCACGGTCTGGGCTGCGTCTACGGGGGTTACCTTGACCTTGGAGCCTTCGGCGATGTCGTCGGGGGTGGGGCTGGTGGTTTCAGCCTTGAAACTGACCAGGCCGTTAGCTTCGAGCAGGAGCAGGGCGCGGGCCTGGTTGACGGTGTCGTTGGGGATCGCGATTTCAGCACCCTCGGGCAGGGCTGAGATGTCGGTGTGCTTGTTGGAGAAGAGGGCCATGGGGTAGATGACGGTGGGGCCAACAATACCCAGGGTGTCGTTTGCTTCTACGTTGTAGTTGGAGAGGTAGGCGATGTGCTGGAACCAGTTGAGGTCGATGTCGCCTGCTGCGAGGGCGGGGTTGGGCTGGGTGTAGTCGGTGAACTCAACGATTTCGATGTTGATTCCCTCAGCCTTGGCTACTTCAACGAGCTTGTCGTTGGAGGGGTCGGTGCCTACAACGCCGATTTTGACGACGTCGTCGCTGCTTGATGAGCCGCAGGCTGCAAGTCCGAATGCGAGGGGTACGAGAGCCAGAGTGGCAACAAATTTCTTCACGGCTATGAATCTTTCTGTTGGGGTGATGTGGTGTGGTGCGGCCACAGCGTTGTCTGCACCCTGGTGCTCGGTTCCGTTGTGGTTCGAACGCGGTTTTCGCGTTACGTTCTATTAGACCACTCCCCTTGTGGCTTCCTGGCTCTGGGGCTTGTTTTGGGGGGTATCTCACGTCCGTGACGTTAACAAAAAGTAGCCCTGTAATACGGCGTCATAGTTGGGGGTTGGTGTCTTGGAGCCAGCGGGTTTGCCAGGAGGTGAGGCGGGCGCGGATTCCGACGAAGTGTTCTCGCATGAGTTGGATGGCTGCGGTTTCGTCGTGGGCGGCGATGGCCTCGTAGAGGGCCCGGTGGGCGTCGAGCAGGGTGCAGGTTTCGGCGTCGTCCAGGGGGGCGACGGTATCCAGCATGCCGGCGATGCTGTTGTAGACCTGCCAGAAGACGTCCAGGAGGCGGGAGAGGAGTTCGTTGCCGAGGGGTTCGAAGATGGCGGCGTGGAAGTTTTGGTCGGATTCGGCGAGCCAGGTGCCGTTGTGGACGCTGGTTTCCATAGCGTCGAGGGCGGTTTTGACTTTGGCGAGTTGCTGGTCGGTCATGACGGGGATGACGGCTGGGATGAGTCCTACTTCAAGGGCCTCGCGTACTTCCACGAGTTCGAGGGCTTCTTGGCCGCCGTGGTAAAGGGCCAGGCAGCCGCGGAAGCTGAGGGCTCGGACCATGGAGGTGAGGGCGTTGCCGCCCACGAAGGTGCCGAAGCCGTGGCGTACTTCGACGATGCCTAGGGCTTCGAGGACCTTGAGGGCTTCGCGGACGGAGTTGCGCCCCACGCCCAGGGCATCGATGAGTTCCTGTTCGGTGGGTAGGGGGTCCCCTTGGCCGAGCTGGCGGTCAAAAATGAGGGCGATGATGTCATTTTGGAGCTGGTGCTGGCGGATTTGGGCGGCACTTCTGGACGGAGTTTTGGGCAGAAAGAAGCCGAGGTCAGGGACGGCAGGGGTAAGGTCCGCTGCGGGGTGGTTCATAGCACGCTCTTCTTTGTGGTTCGAGGGGGTGGCGTGGCCTGGAATATGCGACACGGTGGCCTCCAAAGGAGTCGTATTTATTGTAGGCTGTTTGGCCCCCTGGCCTGGTAGGGCGGGGGCTGATTGTTGGGAGTTTGATGTGACGTCATTATTAAGGTTTTTGCTTCAATGCACTTGACCCGATTAGACGTCCGTCACTAGTATACAGGGTAAAGGTAGGACGTCCTACCTCATAACTGCATAGTTCTATATGTCCCCCGCTCCCCCACCCGGAGCCAGCATCTTAGGAGTGAGACACCGATGTCACAGCTCGATACCGTCAAGAACTTTGACACCTCCCGCCGCGGTTTCTTCAAAATTGCCGGCAGCATCAGCGCCGCAACCGCCTTCGCCGCAACCGTAGCCGCCTGTGGTTCCTCATCCCAGGAAACCGGCGCGTCCTCCACCGGAGCAGCCGGTAGCACCAACAAGGACGGCACCATCACCGCCGCCATCGCCTACGACGTCTCCACCACCTTTGACCCCTCCCAGGCTTCAGGTGCCGCCCCCTTCGCCGCCAACCTGCACATCTTCGAAGGCCTCTACGGCCTCGACCCGGCAACCCGCGAGCGCTACAACGCCCTGGCCACCGGCGACCCCGAGCAGGTCGACGACACCACCTACCGCGTCACCCTGCGTTCAGGCGCTAAGTTCCACGATGGTGCTGCTGTCACCGCAGCAGACGTCGTCAAGACCTTCGAACTCTACACCTCAGAAGAGTCCCTCTTCAGCCAGTTCCTCTACTTCCTGGATTCCACCACCGCAGTAGATGACACCACCGTAGAGTTCAAGCTCAACCAGCCCTTCCCCCTCTTTGCAACCCGTATCTCCCTCGTCAATATCATGCCTGCCTCTGCAAGCGACGATATCGAGGCTTTCGGTGCCCACCCCATTGGCTCTGGCCCCTACAAGTTCGTTTCTGCCACCAAGGGTGACCACATCAAGTTTGAGCGTTTCGACGACTACAACGGCCCCCGACCTGCCCTGGCTAAGGCCATGGAATGGCTGATTCTCGCTGATGACTCAGCCCGCGTCAATGCTATGAGCTCCCAGCGCGTCCAGGCGATTGAGTCTGTTCCCTACGACAACATCCCCGTTTTGGAGAACACCAACGGCGTCTCTGTTGAGTCTGTCCAGTCCTTCGGCTTGCTCTTCATGATGTTCAACTGCGAGAAGGCCCCCTTCGATAAGAAGGAAGTCCGTCAGGCCCTCTTCTACGCCATTGACATGGACAAGGTCATCTCAACCGGCCTGCTGGGCAACGCCACCGCAGCCACCTCCTTCCTGCACAAGGAGCACGCAGACTACACCCAGGCCTCCACCGTCTACACCTACGACAAGGCCAAGGCCCAGCAGCTGCTCAAGGACGCCGGGGTTGAGAACCTCACCATCACCCTGCGCACCACCGACCACAACTGGGTCAAGCAGTGCTCCCAGCTCATTCAGGAATCCCTGAAGGACGCAGGCATCAACGTCACCCTGGCTGACACCAAGAGCTCATCCCTCTACTCAGACTTCGTTGACACCGGTGACTTCGAGGTTGTCCTGGCCCCCGGCGACCCCTCCGTCTTCGGCAACGACCCCGACCTGCTGCTGTCCTGGTGGTACCGCGGTGCAACCTGGCCCGAGAAGCGCTTCCGCTGGTCCTCAACCCCCGAGTACGCCCAGCTCCAGGAAGCCATGGCAGCTGCGGTTGCCTCCGACTCACCGGACTGGAAGACCGTCTTCGACATTGTCGCTGACAACGTCCCCCTCTACCCCCTCTTCCACCGCAAGCTACCCACCGCTTGGTCCCCCGACACCCTGTCAGACTTCAAGCCGCTGCCTACCACCGGCCTGTCCTTCCAGAACGTCGGCACCACCAAGTAGCCAGATCCTGCCCCAGAAGGCACCTTCCCCTTTCTCCATCCACACATAGTCTTCTGGTGCAGCCCCGACGCCCCTGTGCGGGCGCACCTACCGGTTGAATACCGGTCAATGAATCACGGCGGCCTACCCGGTGCGCAGGCCCCTTGCTACCCCGGGTAGGCCGCCGCATTCCCTCCATCCAGGACGCCCCCCAACCCGGCGCCGTCCGCCCCCACCTTTGACCACCCCACCTAAGCACTGAGCAGGGAGAACCCCGTGTCAAACTTCCTTAGACTCCTTGGCAGGCGCCTGATAGCCCTGCCAGCCATGATTTTGGGCGTGACCATCCTGGTCTTCGTCATCCTGCAATTCACCCCTGGTGACCCAGCTACCATTGCCCTGGGCGAAGGCGCCTCAGAGGAAGCCAAGGAAGCCTACCGTGATTCCCACGGCCTCAATGACCCGCTCATCGTGCAGTACTTTGCCTTCCTGGGCCGCCTGATCCGTTTCGACCTGGGTATGACCACCCCGCCGGCCCAGCCCGTCATCGACCAGATCAAGCTGGCCTTCCCCACAACCTTGCAGCTCACCTTCTTCGGTGTTCTCATTGCGGCAGTAGCCTCCCTGATCCTCGGCGTGATTGCGGCCCTCTACCGGGACCGCTGGCCCGACCAGGTCATCCGCGTCCTCTCCATGGCCTCTATCGCCACCCCCTCCTTCTGGCTGGGCATTCTCATGATCCAGTACTTCTCCCTCAAACTGGGCTGGTTCCCCACCGGCGGCCTGGCCCCCACCGGCAGCGGCTTTGGAACCTGGCTCAACCACATGTTCCTCCCCGCCGTGGCCCTGGCTGTCCCCGTCAGCGCCTCCCTAACCCGAACCGTCCGCACCTCCATGGTCGAAGAACTCGACAAGGACTATGTGCGCACCGCCATTGGTAACGGTGTCCCCCGCCGCGAAGTTATCACCAAGAACGTACTCCGCAACGCCCTCATCACCCCGGTGACCGTCCTGGGCCTGCGTATCGGCTACCTGCTCGGCGGTGCTGTGGTCATCGAAATGATCTTCTCCCTCAACGGCATGGGCAACCTCATCTTTATCGGTATCACCGGCAACGACATCAACCTGGTCCAGGGCGTCGTGCTCACCATTGCCGTCACCTTCGTGCTCGTCAACATCATCGTTGACCTGCTCTACCTACTCATCAACCCCCGAATCAGGAGCGTCTAACCATGCGTAGCGGACTCGCAGAACGCCTCTCAGCGCCCGGCATCCGATTCAAGGCCCTGCCGCTTGGCTCCAAAGTAGCCCTCAGCTTCATTGCCCTCATCGCCCTGATCGCTATCTTCGCCCCCTGGCTCGCCCCCCACGACCCGCTGGCCTCCACCGGTACCCCCATCGGGGCCCCCAACTCCGAATACCTCTTCGGCACCGACCGTCAGGGCCGCGACATCCTCTCCCGTCTCATGTACGGTGCCCGCGCCTCCCTACAGGTTGGCCTCGGCGCTGTTGCCCTCGCCCTGATTATGGGCGGTATTCTTGGCGCCCTGGCAGCCACCAGCAGCAAGGTCGTCTCAGAGGTCATCATGCGCATCATGGATGTGCTCATGGCCTTCCCCGGTATCGCCCTGGCTGCCGTCCTGCTGGCTTCCCTCGGCAACTCCGTGGGCACCATCATCGTCGCCATCGCTATTGTCTACACCCCGCAGCTGGCCCGTGTCGTCCGCGCCCAGGTGCTCTCAGCCTGGGATGAGGACTACGTCCGCGCCGAGCGGGTCATGGGAGCCCCCCGCTTCTACATCCTGCTCAAGCACGTCGTCCGCAACACCATTGCCCCCGTACTGGTCTTCGCCACCGTCATGGTCGCTGACGCCATCATCCTCGAAGCCTCCCTGAGCTTCCTCTCAGCAGGCGTGCGTCCGCCAGACCCCTCATGGGGTAACGTGATCGCCGACGGCCGCGCCCTCGTGCTGGCTGGCGGCTGGTGGGCCACCACCTTCGCAGGCGCTATCATCCTGCTCACCGTCCTGGCCCTGAACGTGCTCTCTGAGGGTATGACCGACGCCATGGTCAACCCCAAGCTGCGCCGCAAGGTCAAGATTGATGACTCCTCCGCTATTGCTGGCCGCACCTCAGGTGCCGTCACCGCCGCCCCTGCCGCAACCGACGATAAGACCGTCGCCTCCCCCTGGGGCCCCGACGGTGACGCTATCAAGCACGCAGCCTCCCGCCCGGCAGCCGACCGTGATGCTGTTGCCGTAGCCAACCTGGCAGGGGTCCTGGCAGAGCTCAAGGACGCAGAAGCCCGCCGCACCGACCGCCTGCAGGCGGACGCCTCGGCCCGCGTCATCCTGGAAGTCAAGGACCTCTCCATCTACTTCCCTGAGCGCTTTGGCGATACCCCCGTGGTCGACCGGGTCTCCTTCACCGTCACCGAGGGCCAAACCATGGGCCTGGTCGGTGAATCAGGTTCCGGTAAGTCCATTACCTCCCTGGCCATCATCGGCCTGCTCGATAAGAAGGCCAAGATCACCGGCTCCGTCCTCTTTGAAGGCCAGGAGCTGGTCGGGGCCTCAGAGGCTGACTTCCAGAAGCTGCGTGGCTCCGTGATTTCCATGGTCTACCAGGACGCCCTCAGCTCTCTGAACCCCTCCATGCTCATCAAGGACCAGATGAAGCAGCTGACCCGCCGTGGCGGCCGCAAGAGCCCCGAAGAGCTTTTGCGCCTGGTCAAGCTCGACCCCGAGCGCACCCTGGCCTCCTACCCCCACGAGCTCTCCGGCGGCCAGCGCCAGCGCGTCCTCATCGCTATGGCCCTCTCCCGCTCCCCCAAGCTGGTCATTGCCGACGAACCCACCACCGCCCTCGACGTCACCGTGCAGGCCGAGGTCATCAAGCTCCTCAACGAGCTGCGGGAACAGCTGGGCTTCGCCATGATCTTCGTGTCCCACGACCTGGCCCTCGTCGCCCAGGTCGCCCACCGGATCTCCGTCATGTACGCCGGTCAGATTGTAGAAGCAGGCGCCACCAGCCAGCTCCTGGCCAACCCCATGCACGAATACACCCGCGGCCTACTCGGCTCCGTCCTCTCCATTGAGTCCGGCTCCGACCGCCTCTACCAGATCCCCGGCACCGTCCCCTCACCGTCCGACTTTGCCACCGGCGACCGCTTCGCAGAACGCTCCCTGCGGGCCGACGCCGACCCCAACCAGCGTCTGGTCTTCACCCCCGTTCCCGGCGACAGCGACCACCACTGGGCTTCCCACCTTGACACCGAAAGGGGCAACGCATGAGCACCCAGCCCGTCAACCCAACCCCGGCTGCAACCCCTGAATCAGCCAACCTGCTGAATACCACCGGCCGGGCCGCCGTCCGCCGCGTCAGCGAACCCATCGTTGAACTCAAGGACGTCCAGGTCTACCACCGGGCCCGAACCGGCAGCATCCTCAAGCCCAACATCGTCAAGGCCGTCGACGGGGTCAACCTGGCCGTCCGCCGGGGCGAAACCATCGGCCTGGTTGGCGAATCAGGCTGCGGTAAGTCCACCCTGGCCTCGGTGATCGTCGGTCTGCAAAAGCCCACCGGCGGTGACGTCCTCTTCAAGGGCCAAAGCGCCCTCAAGCGCAATGCTGCCCTCCGCAAGGACTTCGGCTCCGACGTCTCCATCGTCTTCCAGGACCCCGCCACCGCCCTCAACCCCCGTATGACCGTCCAAGACATCCTGCGCGACCCCCTGGACGTCCACGGCATCGGGGATAAGGCCGGACGCGACCGCCGCGTCCGCGAGCTGCTGCACCTGGTGGGCCTACCCCAGTCCGCAGCGGACGCCCTGCCCTCCCAGATCTCCGGTGGCCAGCGTCAGCGCGTCGCTATCGCCCGCGCCCTCGCCCTGGAACCCAAGGTGATTGTGGCCGACGAACCCACCAGCGCCCTCGACGTCTCCGTCCGAGCCCAGGTCCTCAACCTGCTCTCAGACCTCAAACGAGAACTCTTCCTGGGCATGGTCTTCATCTCCCACGACATCCAGACCGTCCGCTACGTCTCAGACCGTATCTGCGTCATGTACAAGGGCAAAATCGTCGAAGAAGGAAGCGCCGAACAGGTCTTCGACACCCCCAGCCAGGACTACACCCGCAGCCTCCTGGGCGCTGCTCCCACCCTGCTCCACGTCTAGAACCAACCCACCCAACCAAGGAGAACACCATGAGCAACCCCGCCTTCTCCGGCGTCATTCCGCCCCTGCTGACCCCCCGCCACGCCGACGGCACCGTCGACCTCGCCTCCCTCGCTACCCTCATCAACCACCTCATCGACGGCGGCGTCGACGGCATCTTCGCCCTCGGCTCCTCCTCTGAGGTCCTCTACCTGACCAACGAAGAACGGGAAACCGTCCTCCGCACCTGCGTAGAAGTGATTGACGGCAGGGTCCCCCTCATCGTCGGTATCAACGACATGACCACCGCCCGCGTCATCGACGAAGCCAAGCGTCTGCTGGCCATCGGCGGTGATGCCATCGTCGTCACCAGCCAGTTCTACGCTATCGACAACGCCTTCGAAGAAGAACGCCACTTCCGCGCCATTGCCGAGGCCGTTGACGTACCCGTCTTTGCCTACGACGTCCCCGTCCGCACCAAGCAGAAGCTGCCCCTGGGCCTGCTCACCAAACTCGCCCGCGACGGCGTCATCACCGGCGTCAAGGACTCCTCCGGTGACGACGTAGCCTTCCGCCAGCTCATTCTCGAAACCCGCGACGTCGAAGGCTTTTCTATCTTCACCGGCCACGAAGTCGTCTGCGACGGGGCCATGCTCTCCGGTGCCGCCGGCCTCGTCCCCGGCCTGGGCAACGTCGACCCTGCCGGTTACAAGCGCCTCTACGAAGCCTCCATCGCGGGGGACTGGGAAGCAGCCCGCAAGGAACAGGACCGCCTGGCCCAGCTCTTCAACATTGTCTTCGTTGAGACCCCCAGCGTCTCCGGCGGTGCAGCCGGCCTCGGCGCCTTCAAAACCGCCCTGCAGGTCATGGGAATCCTGGAATCCAACACCATGTCCCAGCCCATGGAAACCCTCGGTGAAGCAGAAGCCGACCGTATCCGCAGCATCCTGGCAGACGTCAACCTCATCTAACCCCACCCACCTCACTCCTAGGCAACCATGACCCCCCAGATCGTCCTCGCAGCAGACCTCGGCGGCACCAAGACTGCCCTCGGTATCATCTCCCCCACCGGAGAAGTCCTGCACCGCGATAAGATTCCGACCCAGGCCCAGATAGGTGGCCGGCCCCTAGCTGAAGCAACCGGTAAGGCCCTGGCAGACTTAGCTGCCACCGCCCGCTCCATGGGCTACGAACCGGTTGGTATCGGAATCGGATCTGCAGGGGTCATTGGCCAGCAGGGAGAGGTGATTACCGCCGCCAACCTCATCAAGAACTGGAGCGGCACCCCCCTGGCAGCCATCGTCTCCGAGGTCACCGGCCTGCCCACCTACGCCGTCAACGACGTCCACGCCCATGCCCTGGGCGAAGCCTGGCTGGGAGCGGCAGCTCGGGCAGAAACCACCCTCATGGTCGCCTTCGGAACCGGGGTCGGTGGCTCCTACATCAGCGGTGGCAGCCAAATGCGCGGTGCCCACTCCCTCGCCGGGCACGTCGGCCACTTCTCCTCCCCCCTCGCAGTCGGGGTACCCTGCTACTGCGGAAGCAGCGGCCACGTTGAAGCAGTCGCCTCCGGCACCGGCATGGTCGATTCCTACCGGCGCCTTGGCGGGCAGGGACAGGTAGCTAACCTCTTTGACCTTGAACAGGCAGCGGACGACGGCGATTCAGCTGCCCTCGAAGCCATCAGGCTCGGGGCCCAGGCAGCGGGCACCGCCTTAGGCGACCTGGCCACAATCCTTGACCCCCACCTAATTGTCGTCTCAGGCGGCGTCATCAACCTCGGAGCCCGCTGGTGGGACACCGTAGCCAGCACCTTCACCCAGGCGGCCCTGGGGCAGGCAGCTGAAACCCCCATTGTCCGCGCCACCCTCGGCGGTGACGCCCCCCTGCTGGGAGCAGCCAGCCTCGTCCCCGGCTTCACCACCCAGCCCTAACCCAGGAGACCCAGCATGTTTACCCCCCAAGAACTCACCGACCTTATCTCAGGCCAGCTCATCGTATCCGCCCAGGCCTACCCGGGCGAGCCCATGCGCGACCCCCGCACCACTGCCCAGGTTGCTGCCTCCGCCGTTCTCGGTGGGGCAGCTGCAGTCCGGGTGCAGGGCCTTGCTGACGTGCAGTTCACCCGCACTGCCGTTGAGGTGCCCGTCATTGGCCTGTGGAAGGACGGCCACGACGGCATCTTCATCACCCCCACCCTGCACCATGCCCTAGCCGTGGCCCAGGCGGGGGCCCACATCGTCGCCCTCGACGGCACCCTGCGCAACCGGCCTGACGGCCTGAGCCTGGCTGAGGTTATTCGCGGGGTACATGAGGGGTCGAACGCCCTGGTCATGGCCGACTGCGATTCCCTGGAGTCAGCTCTTGCAGCGGCAGAGGCCGGAGCCGACTTCATCGGAACAACCCTGGCCGGTTACACCGGGGCACGGCCTAAGACCGAGGGCCCCGATCTTGAGCTCCTCGAAGCGATCGCCTCCCGGGACCTGGGCCGCCCCCTCATTGCCGAGGGCCGGGTCCACACCCCCGCCCAGGCTAAGGCCGCCCTGGACGCCGGGGCCCACGCCGTCGTCGTCGGAACCGCTATCACTCACCCCATTTCAATTACCGGCTGGTTCAAAGACGCAATGGACGCTTAGTAAAACATTTATTGATATAAAAATAGGGGAGGGACTGTCGTAACAGCCCCTCCCCTATTGTGCTTATTTATTCACCGGGCTTTTGAAAGGTCGGAATATTTTTTTGGGCAAAACGGTAATATTCTGAATTCTTTAGTTCTGAAGCTGCCTCTTCATCAATCACGACGGTAACATCAGGGTGCATCTGCAAGATCGAACCGGGGCAGGAAGCAGTCACTGGACCTTCAGCCATACCAGCGACCGCAGCTGCCTTATTCTTACCGAAGGCAACCAGCACAATCTTGCGGGCCTCCATGATGGTGCCAATTCCCTGGGTCAGGCAGTGGACGGGCACCTGAGAGGTATCCCCGGCAAAGAAGCGGGCGTTATCTGAAACGGTCTTGGGGGCCAGGGTTTTGATGCGGGTGCGGGAGACCAGGGAGGAGCCGGGCTCGTTAAAGCCTATATGCCCATTGGCGCCTATACCAAGAATCTGCACGTCAACGCCACCTTCAGCTTTCATGGCCGCCTCATAGCGGGCACATTCAGCAGGAATGTCCTCAGCCATACCGTTGAGTACATGCACCTTTTCAGCCCTCAGGCCAACCTTCTGCACCACCTGATCTCGAATCACACTGTGATAGGACTCAGGATGTTCTGGATCCAAGCCCACATACTCATCAAGGGCAAAGGCACTGACGGCACTTACGTCCAGGCCCGCCTTAACCTTGCTGGCCAGATGGGTGTAGGTGCTCTCAGGGGAGGAACCGGTCGCAACCCCCCAGACACTGCTTTCACCCGCCCGATTATTTCGCTCAGTCACCATTTCAATCAGGGAGGCAGCGTATTCACCAATACGGTCCTCAGATTCACAAATAATAATTTCCATGCAAAAAATGCTATCAGATATGCCAGATACATCACTCATTGCACTAAACATCAAAGAAATATATTTTCAGAGGGCCCAATAATCGCCACAGCCAACCTTCAAGAGTAGTATTTTGAGTGGTAGATTATCCCGACCCAGCACCCGTTAGCCCCCAGGAGAACCCCGTGCCCGCCCCCGTCCTGATTCACTCCCTGCACGATCTCACCGGCAGCCCCACCCCTGGACCTGCCGAGAGTAACCAGGCCTGGATTCTCGTCGAGACAACCGGGGCTAGCACCGTAGGAACCGGGGACAGCTGGAAGTCACTTGCCCCCGAGGTAACCGCTCGGGGCGGCCAGGTGCGCGATGGGTCAGGCACTTTCCTCGCCCCTGCCTTTACCGATATCCACTGCCACGGAGGTGGGGGGCAGGCCTTTGAGGATGCCCCGCAGGTCACCGGTGCCCTCACCACCCACGGGCAGGCAGGAACCGGCCAGCTTGTCGCCTCCATTGTCTCCAACCCCCTAGCTGACATGGGGCAGAGCATGAGCCAGCTCCTTCCCTTCCTCCACCGCCAGCACCCCGGCCAGGCAACCCCGGTAGGCTTTCACGCCGAAGGGCCCTTTATCTCCCCGGCCTACAAGGGGGCCCACGCCCCCAGCGCCCTGCGAACCCCCAGCCCAGACCAGCTCGAAGCCCTCTGGGAGGCCTCCGAGGGCAAGCTCCTGCAAATCACCTTGGCCCCTGAGACCGACCCCGGCCTAGCCACCCTGCGCCGTTGCGTCGAACTGGGAATCAAGGTAGCAGTTGGGCACACCGATGCCACCTACGAGCAGGCCAAAGCTGCCTTTGATGAAGGGGCCAGCCTACTCACCCACACCTTCAACGCCATGCGGCCCCTGCACCACCGCCAGCCCGGCCCCGTGGCCGCTGCCGCTGATTCCCCCCATGTCACCCTTGAAGTAATCTGCGACGGGGTCCACGTCCACGGCCCCATGGTGCGCACCGCTTTCGCCCTGGCCCCGGGCCGTATCGCCCTGGTCACCGACGCTATGGCAGCTGCCGGGTGCGCGGACGGTCCCTACCAGCTGGGCTCCCTCGCGGTAGAGGTCAAAGACTCCGTTGCCCACCTTGCAGGCACCGACACTATTGCCGGGAGCACCCTGACCCTGGCGCGGGCGGTAGAGCAGGCGGTAGCTTTTGGGATTTCCCTACCGGAGGCCCTTGCAGCTGCCACCAGCGTCCCGGCAACTGCCCTGGGGCTAGAGAAAACCCCCAAGGGCAGGTATCTGCTCTTGGGGGCTGACGGCCGCCTACTTGACGTACTTGGCTTCTAGGCTTTCGCGGACCTTACGGCGCAGGGTCTTTCCCAGCATGGAGCGGGGCAGTTCCTCTACCTCGTAGTAGTTCTTGGGCACCTTGTAGCGGGTTAGACGCTCGTAGCAGTGCTGTTTGAGCTCTTCGGGGTCAATCGCATAGCCCTCGGCCGGGATGATTGCTGCGGTGACCTTTTCACCGCCTGATCCATCAGGCAGGCCAACTACCGCGCAGTCAGCTACCGAGTCGTGCTGCTTGAGCACGTTTTCAACCTCAGTGGGTGAGACGTTGAAGCCACCGGTGATAATGACTTCCTTGATGCGGTCTACGATTTCAATGAAGTAGTCGTGATCCAGGCGCACGATGTCGCCGGTGCGTAGCCAGCCATCTTCGATGAGGGTCTTGCTGGTGTCTTCACCGCGCTTCCAGTAGCCGCGCATGACCTGGGGGCCGCGTACCAGCAGTTCCCCCTCAGCCCCGTCGGGAACGTCCTCAAGGGTTTCGGGATCAACGACGCGAATATCGGTGGAGGGGAAGGGAACACCGATGGACCCTGCCCGGCGGGTTGAGTTCAGCGGGTTGCAGGAGACGAGGGGGGAGCATTCTGAGAGCCCGTAGCCCTCTACGAGCAGACCCCCGGTGGCTTCTTCCCATTCTGAGACGAGTTCAACCGGCAGGTGCATGGCCCCGGAGACAGCATAGCGGATGCCCTGCAGAGAGACGCCCCGGCTCTTGGCTTCATCGAGCATCCGGCGGTAGACAGGGGGCACAGCAGGCAGGATGGTGGGCTTGGTTTTCTTCATGGCCCGGAAGATGAGATCCATATCAACGGTGGGGAAGAGGACCAGGCGGGCCTTGCAGACGGCGGCGATGGTCTGCCCCAGGGTCATACCGTAGGCGTGGAAGAGGGGAAGGACGGCGTAAATGACTTCATCGGCCCCGGGCTGGATCCAGGCCTCGCCCATGCGGCCGTTGGATTCTAGGTTGCGGTGGGTGAGCATGACGCCCTTGGGCAGGCCGGTGGTGCCTGAGGTGTACTGGAGCAGGGCTAAGTCGTGGGCGGTGGGCCGGTGGTGGTCTGCTGCCAGGGGCTGGTTCTTCATGAACTGGCGCCAGGGGGTGGTTCCGCGGGCGGGGCCTTCGAGCTTCTCGCGGGATTCCTTGAGCTTGCCGATGGGCAGCTTGAGGGCATTGCGCATGACGAAGGGCATTTCTTCAATCATGTTGACCGCGTAGATGTTCTTGGGGCGGATGTCAGCCGGCAGAGAGGTGATGTTGTCGGCGATTTTGTCCCAGACGATGGCGGCCTTTGCCCCGTGGTCTTCGAACATGTGGCGTAGTTCAGCTGAGGTGTAGAGGGGGTTGTGTTCTACAACGACGGCGCCCAGGCGCAAGATCGCGTAGAAGGCCACAATGTGCTGGGGGCAGTTGGGCAGCACCAGGGCAACGCGGTCCCCGTGCTGGATACCGGCTTTCCGGAGGCCTTCGGCGACGCGAAGGATTTGGTCACCGAGTTCGCTGTAGGTGGTGGTGGCGCCGAAGAACTCGAGGGCGATTTTGTGAGGAGCGGTGCGGACTGCCTCTGCCATGAGGTGGGAGAGGGAGGTCTCGGGCAGGTCTACGTCGCGTCCTGTGCCCTCGCGGTAGTTCTTGATCCAGGGGCGATGGGCCAGGGGGTGGGCCCCCGGGTTATTGGGTGAGTTCTCAGCTGAATGCATACACACGATTGTGCCACAGCGGGGCTGGAGCTGACATACTTAGGGTATGGCTCGACGTAGAAATGATGATATTAGCCCCGAAGAGTTTCGGGCGCTGATGCGAGAGATTAATAAGCGCATGGTGATTGCTGGCCTGGTAGTGGTTGGGGTTGGCCTGGCCATTATTGCTGTCATGACCCTGGTCTATGGAGGTTAACGGTGGCAAGCTGGGATGAGTTACGCGCCGGTAAGAGCGTTTTTGAGCAGATGACGGCAGGCTACGCCTACCGGCCCGACCAGGAGTGCGCCGATGTCCACTACCGGGTGGTGGAGCTGGTTGAAGAATATACCCGGCTGTACCGGGCCCGCGATAGCCGCAGGCAGGACGTCCTGGCCCAGATTGTGGGTTCCCTGGGTGAGGGGTCGATGATCCGCCCCTCGGTTTCCTTTGATTACGGGGTGAATACCCATATCGGGGCGGGTTGTTTCTTTAACTTTGGCTGCGTTTTTCTGGACGTTGCCCCCATTACCTTTGGCGATGCCGTCCTGGTGGGCCCCAACGTGCAGTTTTTGACCCCCACCCACCCGCTGAATCCGGTGGACCGAGAGGCCCTGTGGGAGGGCGGTCTGCCGATTACGGTGGGGCGCAACGTCTGGATTGGCGGCGGGGCTATTCTCTGCCCCGGCGTCACCGTGGGCGAGAATGCCGTGATTGGGGCCGGGGCTGTGGTGACCAAGGACGTCCCGGCCAACGCTGTGGCTGTCGGCAACCCTGCCCGGGTGGTGAAGTACGTTAATGCCGATGAGCGCCCCACCGACCCTGCCCACCAGTACAGCCCCCAGGCCCTGGGCCTGGCCTAAACCTCGTTTCAGCCTCAGAAAGGGGAGCCGGTGACTCAACCGTCCCAGAACCGCCGTGACTTTGATGAATGGGATGCCGTCTTCGAAGACTCCGATCCCACCCGGGTCCTTGATCCCCGCGCCCACCAGCAGGAATACAGCCAGGGGGCGCCCGGTGGGGCAGAAGATCCCAGGGTGCAGCCTGCCCAGGACGCCCCGCTCACCGCAAGCAGGTACGGGCGGGTAGAGCCGGCTGCGGCCCAGTCCATTCCAGAGCCCCTCCCCCAGGCTGCTTCCCCCCAGCTCTACCGGGAAGAGCAGTACCAGCCGGCGCCCTCCGCCCCGCCGGCTCCTGGGCCTGGTAGCAGGCGCCTTCAGTACTCCCGTATCCAGTTCATCCCGGCCTTCGCAGGCGTCCTGGTCGCCTCAGCCCTCTATGGCGGGGCCCTACCGATTCTCCGCTCCCTCTTTACCCTGCTCGGCCTGTCCCACTACAGCGGAATCACCGAAACAGTCCTGGCGGCAACAAGCGCCAGCACCCAGGCCCAGGCCCTCCCCTGGGCTATCGGGGTTGGCCTGCTCCTGCTCACCGCTTTCGGTTTTGGTGGTTATACCGCCTCCCGGATGGCCGTCCTTGCCCCCAGTAAGCAGGCCCTCGGCGTCCTGGGTATGGCCGCGCTCGGCGTCCTTCTGGCTACCCTGCTCACCTGGGCAACCAGTTCCATGAGCTCCCCCCTGGCCCCACGGGTTGCCCTCCAACCCCTGTTAGGCCCCGACCTTGCCGTAGGCACCCTGGTTACCCTAGCCCTTGCCGTCCTTGCCCTCATCGGGGCCCTTATTGGAGCTGCCGCCGGAAGCCGCTACCACAAGGCCATCAACCTAACCGGATAAAAACAGCAACCACCACAATTGTGACTAGGGGCTACTGATACTCACCTCCCATTACCGGCCTCCGAGTGGCCTTAGCCTGTAAAATATTTCAGTAAGAAATATTCACCTGAGGTGCTCCAGCACACCGAAGTACTCCCGTCTGCCCCTCAGGCCCTTATTCCGAATACCGCACATTACAAAGTAGGGAACATGAGCGTAGTACGCGTAGGCATTGTCGACGACCACGAGGTAGTCCGCGAAGGCATGCGAGCTGTTGCAGCTGGCGCCAGCGAAATCGAACTGGTCGCCGCCGCCCCCACCGCCGCTGACCTCCTCGTCGCCCTGGGCCGCGACCTTGCAGACCCCGCCAACGCCGACCTTGGCAAGCTGAAGCGCGACTGCGACGTCGTGCTCCTTGACCTGTCCCTGCAAGACAAGTCCCGCCCCTCAGAAAACGTCGACATCCTCCAGCGGGCAGGCATTAAGGTCCTGCTCTTTAGCATTGGTGAAAACCCCGGCCTGATCCGCGAAGCCCTCAAGGCTGGCGCCCTGGGCCTGGTCCGCAAGTCTGAACCCCTCGAACACGCCCTGGCAGAAGCTAAGAACATTGCCGAAGGTAAGGCCGTTGTCACCAAGGAACTAGCAGCTGCAATCGACGGTGACCACGAGTTCTCCCGGGCCAACCTCTCCCCCCGCGAGCAGGAGACCCTGCGCCTCTACGCCTCCGGCTTCGCCCAGGTCCAGGTAGCCCGCCGCATGGGCATCAAGCAGTCAGCGGTCAAGACCAACATCGACCGAATCCGCGAAAAGTACGCCCGCATCGGCCGCCCTGCCCCCACCAAGATTGACCTGCGTATCCGCGCTATCGAAGACGGCCTGGTCGAATCAGAAGAAAACCCGACCGTCTAGCCCCTCCCCTCCCCCAAACCCCAAGGACGTACCCTGTCAACCCCTACCAGCGGCGCCTCCCGGGACCTAGCCCACGCCCTGCAACCCACCAGGGCTGACCGGCTCCGCGCCTTTTCCCTCAAGTCCCTTTCGCTTACCTCCGGCCAGCAACGGCTCATGGGCCCCAGCTCCTTCGGGCTCTACTGCACCCTCGAAGTGCTCTACGCCGTCATCGCTATCTGCCTGCTCTTCCAGTCCCTCGCAAACATCTCCGAGGGCCGGGGCGGCGACTCCTTCTGGTACCTCATGCTGATTCCCCTGCTGGTGGTCCACTCGGCCCTCCTCATGTTCAACGGGGTGAGGAAGGAAGTTTCGGCCAAGGTTGTGAGCTTCATGCTCTTCTTTGCCTACGGGGCTTACCTCCTCTGGCCCTTCAGCGCAGGAGCCCAGTACACGGCTATTCCCTGGTCCTGGCTCTTTGGTATCTACGCCATGCTGGTTGCGGTCTTCTCTGAAAGCCCCCGCAACGGCATTATCCACAGCGTCATCTTCCCCCTGCTCCTGGTCATCAGCTCCTACACCGCCCACTTCATCACGGGCGCTCCGCTGAATGTCACCGAGCTTGGTATCCGGGTTGCCTTCCTCGGCTTTTGCTGTGCCCTCCTCGCTGGCCTGGCCCGCTTCGCCCTCAATGCGGTACGCGAATCAGATAAAACCTACTACGAAACTCTCTCAGCCCAGCTGCTGCTGAACCGCTCCCGCGACTACGCAAAAGAGCTCCAGGAATTCGACAAACTGGTCCACGACAACGTCATGGCGGCCCTCCTGGACGCCAGCCGCAACCCCGGTGAGCTCCCCCAGCGCACCCGCCTGCTGGCCCGCCGAGCCATCGGCGTCCTGGAAGAGGAAACCCTCAAATCCCAGCCCCAGCGCCCCATCACCTTCCAGGCCCTGACCGAGCACATCGCAGAAGGCGTCGAACCCTGGAACCAGCGCCTCCGCTTTGTCTCCGACACCAGCGAAAAGCACCCGCTAGCCAGCCCTGAATCCACCCTGCCCTACACAGCTGCCCGGGCCTTCACCCACGCGGTAACCGAGGCTGTCTCAAACTCCGCCCGCCACTCGGGCACCCGCACCACGCAGATTTCCGTCCGCACCGAGATGCGTCGTCCCTACAACTCAACCCGCGCCGACGAAGTGCGCCCCTATATCCTCTGCACAGTCTCCGACAAGGGCCAAGGCTTCTCCATGAACGACTTGGACTTCCGCCGTCTCGGGGTGCGCGTCTCCATGATCCGAAGCATGGAAGAGGCCGGTGGCCTCGTCACCATCACCTCGGCCCCCGAAAAGGGAACGACCGTCGTCGTCCAGTGGCCCCATGAGGAGCCCAATGCTGGCTAAATACTACAAATCCAACCTGCTCCTGACGATCCTGAGCGTGGCTGTGCTTCTGATCGTTGCTTCCTTCTTCTTCTGGTACGAGTATTGCACCGTCTCCCGGGCCCCCCACTGGGGTATCCTCCTGGGCAACTACGCCCTAGCCGCCCTCTTGACCTTCATCCCCACCAAGCGGCTTGCCCTGCCCGACCTGCTCATGCCGGTTCTGATGATTCTGGCCCTCAACAGCGTCGATACCACCCTGGGGGCTATCAGCCACTCCATAACCTTCTCGAACCTATCTTGGCCCCTGATGGCCTATACCCTGCTGGCTGTGGGCTTGGTTCTGCGCCGCCACACCTTCTACGGCTGGCTCTTCTTTTCCGGTTTTATGCTGCTGGTACTCAGCTGGCATAACGACTACTTCAACCCCCGGATTTCCCTGGCGACCGAGTTCGCTATTCCCTTCCTGCTCATGCTGGTTGGCATGATTGTGCCCAAGCAGATTGAGCAGGCGGTTTCTAAGACCCGCCAGGCCCGTGGCATGCGGATCATTGCCGATGCCGGCCGCGCAGAAGAAACCGATATGGGCGCCATTGCAACCCAGCGTGTCCAGGAGGTGCGTTCCCTCACCGAGGATATGCTGCACCGGATTGCCTATAACGAGTCTCCAGTGACCCAGACCGAGATGGATGAGTTCCGCTTCACCGAAGCCCAGCTGCGCGATACGATCCGTGGGCGGTATATCGTCAACAAGGAGATTCTGGATGCGGCCTGGCTGGCCCGCCAGCGCGGTGTCAAGGTCGATATTTTGGACGAGCGCGGTTCGGCCCTGCCGGCCAAGGTCGCAGCTGCCCTGACCCTGTGCGCGGTTGACCTCTTCGATAACGCAACCGGCGGCACTATCACGGTGCGGGCTTTCCCGGCGGATGACCAGACTGCTGTGATGCTGGTTCACGACGGTAACTCTGAGGATGAAGAGCCAAGTGCAATTGAAATTTCCCAGAGCGGCATTATTGATCGCTTCTAGGGCAGCAGGCCAATATCTGAACTGTCTGGTCTAAAAACCCGCACCCGGTTCCTTAAAAATTAGGATAGAATTTAATAGCTATTGTTGAGCAATGCCTTGGGTCGGGGGACCCAGGCTTTCGGTGACGTTGGGGGACTGAGCCGAAAGTTCATGGCGCTCAGCAAGAGCAGAAGGTAACCACTAGAGCCTGAATTTTCCGGTAAAACCGGCACCTTAGATCTCTCAGGGGGAGATGATCTGGGGCTTGATCCAGGCCCAGTAACCTTTGCTTGGTGGATTTTCTTCTGTACTTCGCGGTGCAGAAGGAACTCCACATCAAGCACAAAACCCTCCCTGCCAGCCGTTTCCGGTGGCAGGGAGGGTTTTTATTATCCTCGTGTAGGTTTCTCTAGAGGTCGAGGAGCAGGGCGGGTTCTTCCAGGATGGCAGCTACGTCGGCAAGGAATTTTGCCGAGAGATCACCGTCTAGGACGCGGTGGTCGAAGGAACCGCCGAGGGTTGTGACCCAGCGGGGCACGACCTCACCGTCAACAACCCAGGGCTTCTGTTTGATTGTGCCAAAAGCGATGATGGCAGCTTCACCGGGGTTGATGATGGGGGTTCCGGTGTCGATGCCGAGGGAGCCGATGTTGGTGATGGTCATGGTGCCGTTTTGCATTTCAGCCGGCTGGGTTTTGCCTTCTCGGGCCCGGGTGGTGAGGTCGTTGAGGGCAAGAGCAAGCTCCCGAAGGCTCATGTCGTGGGCTTCTTTGATGTTGGGCACCATGAGTCCTCGCGGGGTGGCCGCGGCAATGCCCAAGTTCATGAAGTGCTTGACCTGGATTTCGGTGTCGGTCCAGGTGGCATTGACCTGGGGGGTGCGGGCCGCTGCCCAGATGACGGCTTTGGCCAGTACCAGCAGCGGGGTCACCTTGATCCCCTCGAAACGGGGGGATTTCTTGAGGCGTTGTACGAATTCCATGGTGCGGGTGGCATCGACGTCCACGAAGATGGAGACGTGCGGGGCCTTGAAGGCTGATTCGACCATGGCCTTGGCGGTTGCCTTGCGGACGCTACGGACCTTAATCCGTTCGATACGGTCCTTGCCCTGGCTTGCGGGCTGCCAGAAGTAGTCGGGGGTGGTGGTCTCTTCTACGCTAGCTTTTTCGGTCAGGGCCAGGTGGGCGGCGTAGTTGAGCAGATCCTGTTTAGTGACCTGGCCATTGTCGCCGGTAGGGGTGACGTTGGCAAGGTCGATACCCATGTCCTGGGCGGCCTTTCGCACCGGTGGCTTGGCAAGGGCCTGACGGCGGGGCACCTCGGGGGATGAGGTGGGGCTGGTGGCCTGGTTCCGGCGTAGCAGGGCCCCTGCTCCCCCGCCAATCAGTTTGCCAGCACGGGCAGGTAGGGCTGAGATGAGGTGGCTGAGCCCCTCATGGGAGGTCGACTGCGATGCCCCGTCCGAGGCGGGAGCCGGGCTGCTAGGCTCAGGACGGGCCGGAGCAGCTGGCTTTTTCCGGGCCCGGCGTTTCACAGGGTCAGATTTGGGGCCAGAGCCTACCAGGGCGGTGCCGCCGCCCTCGCTAGCTGCCGGGGAGGGGGCAGCCGGGGCGGGGGCGTCCTGCCTGCTGGGGGAGGCAGGGGCGGGGCTGGCGTCGCCACCTGAAATGGCGATGATGGGGGTACCGACCTCAACGGTTTCCCCCTCGGCCACCAGGAGCTGCTCAACAACCCCCTCATAGGGGGAGGGAAGCTCAACCACAGACTTGGCGGTTTCAATCTCAACGATGACGGTGTTGATCTCAACCGTATCGCCCACGGCGACCTTCCAGCTGAGGATCTCAGCCTCAGTGAGGCCTTCGCCCACGTCAGGGAGGTTAAAAAGCTGGGACATGCTAGTTCCTTTCGGGCTGGGGCTAGTAGGCCAGGGAGCGGTCGAGGGCTTCTAAGAGGCGGTCGATGCCAGGTACATAGTCTTCTTCAACGCGGGAGACCGGGTAGGGCAGGTGGTAGCCACCCACCCGGATCACCGGGGCTTCTAGGTGGTAGAAGCAGCGTTCAGCAATCGCTGAAGCAATGTCGGAGCCGATACCGCCAAAGGTGGGTGCTTCGTGGGCCACAATCAGGCGGCCGGTCTTCTGCACCGACTCTTCGATAGTAGGCAGGTCTAGGGGGGAGAGGGAGCGCAGGTCGATGACTTCGATAGAGTGGCCATCTTCTTCCGCAGCCTGGGCCGCAGCCAGGGCGACAGGCACCAGCGGGCCGTAGGTGGCAATGGTAGCGTCGGTGCCCTCCCGGACCACCTGGGCGGTGAAGGGGTCAAAGTCGGTATCAGAAAAATCGACCTCCCCCTTCATCCAGTAGCGGCGCTTGGGTTCGAAGTAAATCACCGGGTCGGGGTGGGCGATAGCCTTACGGAGCATCCAGTAGGCGTCGTGCGGATTGGAGGGGCTGACCACGCGCAGGCCCGGGGTGTGGGTGAAGAGGGCCTCGGGGGATTCGGAGTGGTGCTCGACGGAGCCAATCATGCCTCCGTATGGGATACGCACAGTAACGGGCACCGTGTACTGGCCCTCGGTCCGGCCGTGCATTTTGGCCAGCTGGGAGGTGATTTGGTTGAAGCCGGGAAAGACGAAGCCGTCGAACTGGATTTCCGGTACCGGGTAGTAGCCGCGCAGGGCCATGCCGATAGAGGTGCCGATAATTCCGGATTCCCCCAGGGGGGCGTCCATGACGCGGCTGGGGCCAAAGGTTTTCTGCAGGCCCTCGGTTACCCGGTAGACTCCCCCCAGCTTGCCGATGTCTTCGCCCAGGGTGACGACCTTGCGGTTGGCGGTCATCTCATCGTGCATAGCGCGGGTAATGGCCTTGGCCAGGGTCAATGTTTCAGTGCTCACGGTTAGGCCTCCTCAAATCCGTCGTTGTAGGCGCGGTAGAAGGCGCGGTCGTCCTCTACCTGCTGGTGGGGTGCGGCGTAAGCGCGGCTCAGGTGGGTTTCGAAGTCTTCAGGTTCCCCGGTGAGCACCGCTGCCCTAACGCGCTGGGCCAGGGCGGCAGCGTCCTGCCCTACCTCCTCGAAGAAGGAGTCGGTGGCGTAACCGGCCTGGCGCAGGTGGGCTTCCAGGCGGATCATGGGGTCGCGCGGCCCGTAGGTGCCCTGGTGGTCTTCAGGACGGTACTTGGTGGGGTCGTCTGCGGTGGTGTGGGGGCCAAGGCGGTAGGTTTCAGCCTCGATCAGCACCGGGCCTTCGCCGGCCCGAATCTTCTGCATGGCGTAGCGGGTGGCTGCGTAGACAGCTAAGACGTCGTTGCCGTCAACGCGCAGGCCCTCAAAGCCGTAGCCTGCTGCCCGGGTAGCCAGGGGTACGCGGGACTGGGTTTCGAAGGGAACCGAGATAGCCCACCGGTTGTTCTGGATAAAGAAGAGGACGGGGGCGTTATAGCTGGCGGCAAAGACCATGGACTCGTGGACGTCGCCCTCGGTGGAGGAGCCGTCCCCGAAGTAGACTGCCACCGCTGGCTTCTCGGCGTCCTGGGTGGGGTCGGTTGCCTGGCCCTGGCCGGTCTGGGGTTGGCCGGTCTCAGCTTCGATGTCGGCATCCAGGTTCAGGCCCATGGCGTAGCCGGTGGCGTGCAGGACCTGGGCGGCCAGAACCAGGGTGTAGGAGTGGACGTTATGCTTTTTGGCGTCCCAGCCTAAGGTGCCGCTGCCGCGGAAGAGGGGGGTGATTTCCTCTGCTGTAATACCGCGTTCCAACAGAACGCCGTGGTCGCGGTAGGAGGGGAAGATGTAGTCGTTGGCAACCAGGGCCCGGGAGGAGGCTACCTGGGCGGCTTCCTGCCCCTTGGAGGGCACCCAGAGGGCCAGCTGCCCCTGGCGCTGCAGGGAGGTCATTTCATCATCGAAACGACGGGTCAGGGCCATGGTGCGGTAGATGCTCATCAGGTCTTCGCCGGTCAGTTCGTCAGCGAAGGTCGAGAAGGTGGCGTGGGGGGTGATTTCGCCAGCTTCATCCATGAGCTGGATCAGCTCTGGTACACCCCAGGGGTTCTCGGGGGTTTTCGTCTGTGACATGGGGTTCTCCCTTATTCTCGCTGGCGTACTCGTATAACCCTACGCCTGTAGGCCGGGCAGAGCGACACCATTTTTAGAATTTAGACGGATTTTTTGCAAATATGTGATGAATCTTGGGTACAAAGAGGGGTGGGAGCTTGCAGATGCTCCCACCCCAGGAGCTGCCAAGGCTAGATGTGTTCCTTAGGCGCCTGCGTCCTGTGCTCAAACTGCTCAGCTAGGGCCAGGAAGCGGGTGTTGGCCTCGTCCTCACCGATGCTGACGCGCACCCCTTCACCGGCAAAAGCGCGGACGGACAGGGCGTTAGCATCAGCCAGGGCCGCGAAAGCAGTAGCGTACTCGCCCAGGGGCAGCCAGACGAAGTTGGCGCGGGTTTCAGGGACCCAGTAGCCCAGGTCAGTCAGCCCGGCGACGACGCGCTCGCGTTCGGCTACCAGGTGGGCTACCCTGTCCATCACCTCGCTCTTGTGCTCAATGGAGGCGATAGCTGCCTGTTCGGCCAGGGCGGTAACGGCAAAGGGGACGGCCCCAACACGCAGGTGGGCGGTAACGTCGGGGTGGCTAATGGAGTAGCCAACGCGCAGGCCCGCCAGGCCCTGGGCCTTGGAGAAAGTGCGGAGGATGGCGACGTTGGGGTAGTCAGGGTAGATATCTAGGCCATTGACGGGAGCCTCTTGGCCTTCAGGGATATCGGTGGCGGCGCAGAACTCGAAGTAGGCTTCGTCGATCACCACCAGGACGTCACTGGGCACCTTGGCCAGGAAGTTGCGCACCTGGGATTCGGTGACAGCTGGGCCGGTGGGGTTGTTGGGGGTGCAGATAAGGATGACGCGGGTGCGGTCGGTGACGGCTGCGGCCATGGCGTCGAGGTCGTGGGCCCCGTTCGGCAGGTTGGGGATCTGGACGCTCTTGGCCCCGGCCAGGCCGACGCAGATAGGGTAGGCCTCAAAAGAGCGCCAGGCGTAGATGACCTCGTCCTGGATACCGTCGGCGTGGGTGCCGGCAAAGGTGGCCAGGAGCTGGTTGAGGGCACCGAGGCTACCGGCGCCGGTGACGATATCTTCAGGGGCGATACCCAAGTCAGCCCCGAGCTTGGTACGCAGGGCTGAGCTGGTGGGGTCGGGGTAGCGGTGGACGGTATCGAAGCCAGCCAGAACCTGAGCTACTGACGCCACCGGCCCGAAGGGGTTCTCGTTGGAGGAGAGCTTGTACTGGGTGAGGCCCTCCACGGGAGCCGGGGGTTTACCGGCTGCATACTTGGGGAGCTGGGAGAAAACCGGGCGGGGGTTGAGCCCGGAACGCTGTGAAGTAGTCATGCCGTCCATTCTAGTGGCACACACCACACTTGTTTAGGGTGGTGGGTACCACTTTTTTGGCGCTCAGTGCAGGGCACTAGGTGGTGGGCACCGGCCCTCTTCTGGTAAAGTTTTCTTCGTTCACCTGCCTGCAAGGGCATTGAACGCAGGCCTCCATAGCTCAGGGGTAGAGCATTTCCCTCGTAAAGAAAAGGTCGTCGGTTCAAATCCGACTGGGGGCTCGCCGATAAAAAAAACCTCCTGCCCGCACCTATTCGGTGCAGGCAGGAGGTTTTTTGTGTATCTGGCACCCGGCCCTATTCTTCGCCCAGGTGGTTATCGGCCCCGTAGCCGATCAGGTAGGCCCAGACCCAGGCGGTGACAGGGGTCAGGAAGGCCAGGGCGAACCAAGAGGTGTCACCGGCAAAGAGCCAGCGGTAGAACACCCATAGGGAGGCAGCGGGCACCAGGAGGAAGGCGAAGAGGGCTAAAAATCCGCGGGAGAAGCCGCCGGAGGCCGTCCTGCGCTCATCAAAACTAAAGTATTTTTTCACGGTGCCCCCCCTAGCTGCGCCACAGGCCGTAGGTCTTGGCCAGGGACGATACCTTGCGGGCACGGGCCAAACGGGGCAGGTAGGAGCCGTCCTGGGGAACAGATTCGCCTTCTGACTTCTGAAGTAGCTCGCGGGCCCATTTGATTTCATCAGCCGAGGGGGCCAAACCGACGTTGATGGTTTCGGTCTGGGCTGGATCCAGGGTCAGCTTACCGGTCATGCCGTGGCTGGTGGTGACAGCGCAGTCCTGGAGTAGGTCACCGCCGTACCTGCCCACGGAGGGCCCGTCAATGGGGCCTGCCAGGCCGCCAACACGGGAGGCCAAAACCAGCTGGGAGCGGGCAAAGGCCAGGGCGATACGGTCATCGGAGACACCGGTATCTCGCCGGTAGTCGCCAACACCAAAGGCCAGGCGGAAGGTGCCAGGGGCCTTAGCAATACGAACCACATTGACCATACCCAGGGCGGTTTCAATCAGGGCGATCACGGGGGTACCGGCAGGCAGCATCATAGCGGTGCGGGTTACATGGTCGGGGTGCTCGGTCATAGCCAGCATGACCCCCTTAAGCCCCTTGGCCCTGTTCAGGGCTTCAAGGTCCTTGGCCCAGTGCTCGGATTCAATTCCGTTGATACGCACCCAGGCGGACGCACCGCCGTTCAGCATCTCCACGACGTGCTCACGGGCGGCGTCCTTCTTCTCTTCGGGGCAGCCGTCCTCAATATCGATAATGACCGAATCAGCTTCAGATTCGAGGGCTGCGGCGATAGTTTCTTCACTAGCGGCAGCAGATACCAGCAGCCAGGAGCGGGAGAGGCGGGCGGGCAGGGAGGCGGCGCGTTCGTTGCGGTGGAAGCTAATCACGGAATCGTCCTTGGGTTGAGACAGCTAACCCTTAGATTTTACAGGCGATCACTCAGCCTGTGAGCGGTCTATCCCACAGGCTGAATTGCCCTGGTTGTTTTAGCCGAGGAGGCGCCCATCAGCCATGGTCAGCACGGTATCCACCGCCCGGCTGTGCCCCTGGTCGTGGGTAATCATGAGGGTTGCGGTCTTGAACTCGGCAGTTACCTGCCCCAGCAGGTTCACTATCGCTTCGGAGCGTTCAGCATCCAGGGCGCTGGTGGGTTCATCAGCCAGCAGCAGGGAGGGATTCCCCATCAGGGCCCGGGCAATGTTGACCCGCTGCCGTTGGCCACCGGATAACTGGTGGACCTTCCGGCTGGCGGCTGCTTCCAGCCCCACAAGCTCCAGAAGGTTTTGAGCCCGGCGGCGGGCCTCCTTCAGCCCTGCTCCCTTAGCCCCGCCAATGCGGGCAACCAGTTCAAGCTGTTCGGCAGCTGTCAGGGACGGGATCAGGTTGGGCTGCTGGAAGATCAAGCCGATTTCACGGCGGCGCAGGGCAGCTAGTTGGGCGTCCTTGTAGCCGGTGGTGTCAGCCCCCTGGATCAGGCGCTGGCCACCGGTGGGGGTAATTAGCCCGGCAGCTACCGACAGCAGGGAGGACTTACCCGAGCCAGAGGCCCCCGTCAGCGCATAAAAATCCCCCCGTTTCAGGGTCAGGTTCACCCGGTCTAAGGCCCGCAGGATAACCGGCTGACCGTCAGCGTCCACCCCGTCGGGGTAGTCCAGGGTAATGTCGCGCAGCTCCAGGACGGCAGCGCCCGGCTTCTCCGGGGCAGCCGGCTGGGGGCCGCCTGCGGGATTTTCCACATCAGTGAGGCGGGTCAGAGGGGATGAAAGAAGGTCAGTCACGGTCAGTCTCCAAATCTATGTACAGGGATAGTCCAAGAACCTAGAGGGGCTAGTTGCCACCCAAAGCCAGCATGGGGTCAACGGTAGCGACCCGGCGCAGGGCAATAAAGGCCCCGCCCATACCCAAGGCCCAGATACCGGCAGCAGGCCCAAGCACGGTCACGGCAGTCAGCTGGAAGGGCAGCACCCCGGCCGCGAGCGCCCCCAGACCCAGACCAATGAAGGCCCCTACCCCGGCACCGGCTGCTAATACTGTGGCTGCCTGGGCGAGGGCGTCCTTGGTCAAGAAAGAGCGGGAGGCCCCCAGGGCCCGCATGACGGCAAGATCGCGGGTGCGCTGGATAGTCCAGACGGTGAGGAAAGAAACGATGACCAGGGCTGAAATGCCGTAGAGGAAGCCCTGCATGGTCATGAGGGAGCCGTTCTCAGATTTGTAGGACGGCAGGGCGGCAAAAGCCTCCTGCGGGCTCAGGGCCAGGGAGTCAGTTGCCTGGGCGGTAGCTGCCGCGTCCTTAGCCCCGGTGACGGCAAGGACGGTGCCTACCACCGCGTCCTGCCCCTCAACCAGGCGCTGGTGGGTGGCTGCCTGCCAGGTGGAGGTGGTCGCCCAACCGGCAACGGTGTGCGAGTAGAAGGAGTCTTCAGCAATACCGGAAACAGTCAGATCAGTACCTGAGAAAATCACCGTCTCACCCACCTGCGCGTCGATGTCCTCAGCCACAGAGGCAGGGAGAACCACCTGGCCATCAGCAGCCTCAAGCCCCTCCACCAGGGGAGCAACCGCCTGTGGCAGGGGGCTACCGGCAGGAGCAGCTACCAGGGTCATCGAGGAGGCCCCAGCCCCCTCCACCTTGCCCGTAGCAAACCCCAGGGGAACCACCGCCCCAGCCTCAGACGCCCACCGCTCCACCAAGGAAACAGTCACAGCAGAATCCGTGAAAGAAGCCGCGTCCCCCGGATTCGAGGGAACAAACACCAGCTTGTCAGCATCGAGCTTCTTCAACAGGTCCGTATTCTGATTACCCAGCCCACCGGTGAGGCCAGTCAGCATCACCAGCAAGAGGGTAATAAGGGCAACCGTCGCCCCCATCAGGGCAAAACGGCCCTTAGCAAAGAGGATGTCACGCCAACCAACAAACACAGGTAATCACCTTCCATCACACCTGGACTTTGAAACTACCTCTATTCAACCCCGGCTACCCATCAGCCCACATCGGGGTAAGGGTTGAAACCCCCATCAACCAAAAGGTTGATTGAAGAAGCTACACCAGGCAGGCTAGATTGTTATCGGCCCAGCCAACACCCGCAGTTGGCAGATTCCCTGCACCTTCTGTCAGCCCACCTTTGCCCTAGTACCGGCCCCACCCGCCGCACCGTCCCCAGTAAAGTTATCCCCATGACCCCTCCCCAGACCCCTGCCCCGGTGTCGAAACAGTCCCGCCTGGTCCTCTCCGCCCTGCGGGTCAGCCTGCACGTCATGTTCGCCTTCCTGCTCGGCTACGGGGCCGTATTCGCACTCGTAGGGAGCATCTACGAAACCCGACACGCGGCCATCGGAGGACTAACACTCACCCTCGGCGGCCTCTACCTGTGGGGCACCGTCCTCGAAAAACGCAGGGGACTTCCCCGCACCCTCACCGACCTCATCCGCCGCCCCGGCCCAACCCCCAACCAGCCAGCACCCCGCCTAGGTCCCGCCCACCTCTGGCTCGCCCTCATCACCACACTCTGGCTAGGACTCATGTGCCTAGACTCCGCCTTCACCTGGGTCGTCTTCCCCATCATGTTCCTCTACCTCCACCTCCTCACCCCGGCCCCAGGCGTCCTCGCAACAACCCTCCTCTGCACCGCAGCCGTCACCCTCCCCCTCCTCGGGCCAGCCGGATTCGGCTGGGACCACATCCACCAGCACGGCATCGCCCCCGGCTACCTCATCGGCCCCACCCTCGGAGCCCTCCTCGCCATCGTCGTCTCCTTCACCTACCGGGCCCTCAGCGAAGACTCCGCCCGCAACTACGCCCTCGCAGAACAACTCCGGGCCGTCCAAGCCGAACTAGCCACCCAACAATACGCCGCCGGAAAAGTCGCTGAACGAGAACGCCTCGCCCGCGAAATCCACGACACCCTCGCCCAAGGACTCTCCTCCATCGTGCTCGTATCCCGCGCCGCAGCAGGATCACTAGCCGCCGGACACCCAGCCACCGCAGCTGAACAAATCCGCGTCATCCACGACTCCGCAGCCACCAACCTGGCCGAAGCCCGCCGCTTCATCAAAGACCTCTCCTCCCCAGCCCTCGACACCTCCTTAGCGGGAGCGCTCGCAGACCTAGCCCACATGACCCAGGCAACAGCCCAGGCCGCCGGAAGCACCCTCACCTGCACCTTCATCCTCGAAGGTCATGAGGACGAAGCCAACGCCCTCCCGGCCCCCACCGCCGCCACCCTGCTGAGGGTAGCCCAGGGGGCCCTCTCCAACGTCCTTGCCCACGCCCAGGCCACCCGGGCAGCGGTAACCCTGACCCTCTGGCCAACTGAAATTACCCTTGATGTGTTTGATAACGGCCAGGGCTTTACCCCGCACCACCTGAAGACACTGGGCGTCCCCTCCGCCTCCGTCCCCCTGACGGAAGCCGGAACCGGTTACGGCCTCCCCTCCCTCGAAGCCCGTCTGGCCCAGCTCAGCGGTAGCCTAGAGATAGAAAGTTCTGGTGACGGTACCGTCCTCACCGCCCGCCTGCCCCGCACCACCGACCCGGAAGCCTCCCATGACCGTTAAAGTCCTGCTCGTTGATGACCACCCCGTTGTTCGGGCGGGCCTTCGTGCCATGTTCGCGGGTTTTCCCGATATTGAAGTGGTAGCTGAAGCGGCCGACGGCAGCGCCGCCTTAGAGTGCGTCCGGCAGATCACCGAGCGGGGGGAGAGCCTCGATGTGGTGGTTATGGATATTCAGATGAAACCGGTCGGCGGGGTCGAGGCTACCCGCCTGCTGGCAGAGGCGGGGGGCCCGCCCGTCCTGATTCTGACGACCTTCGACACCCAGGGCGATATCGTCGCTGCCCTTGAGGCAGGGGCTCTGGGCTACCTCCTCAAGGATGCCCCGCCCGAGCAGGTCCAGGCCGCGGTGCGGGCAACAGCCCAAAGGCAGCGCACCCTCTCCCCGGAACTAGCTGCCATCCTGGTTGAACGGATGCACAAGCCGGCGGTGACGCTTTCCACCCGGGAATTAGAACTGCTCAAACTGCTAGAGACCGGAGCGACCAATAAAATGCTGGCCGAGAAGCTCTTTATCTCCCAGGCCACGGTCAAAACCCACCTGGTGCATATCTACACCAAGCTGGGCGTCGATAACCGCACCGCCGCAATTGCAGCGGCCCGGGCTGAGGGGCTCCTTTAAGCCTTCTGCTCCTTCTTCCAGGAGGAAGAGAAGTAGCGTTCCTTGAACCGCTGCACAGGGATCTCAACGATGAGGTACATGAGGACGCCCGCACCGATTCCCACGGTGGCCAACAGGGCCACCTGGGCAACTAGCGGCAGGGAATGGAGGGAGGGCTCTAGGGCCTTGAAGAGGACGTCATGAACCAGGTAAATGGAATAGCTTGACAGGCCAATGAGCTGCAGGGGTCTCCAAGCCAGCATCCGGTGAACTGCCGCCCCCAGGGGCTGGCGGGAGCCCACCAGACCCCACAGAATAATGGCTGCGGTAGCCCAGGCCTGCAGGGAGTAACGGATAGTGTCGCGGAAGGTCTCCTCCCGGATCACCAGGGTCAGCAGATAGACCCCCAAGGCCCCGAAAAGCACCCAGTTCCGGCCCAGCAGGGGCACGGTACGGCCGTCCTTGAGGGAGGCGGTGCGGCGGTAATGACGGCCGGTAACCTCCCGCCCCAAGACCATCTCATCCGCCGCGTACCGGTGGTACCAGAGGGCCGTCAGCATACCAATTGCGATAGCCTCAACCCGGGTATCCGTACCGAAGTAAATACGGTCATCACTGGCTCCGGCTAAGCCCAGGGCCACCCGGGAAATAAAGGAATAGACCACCACAGCCACCGCCAACAGGGCCGCATACATGCGGTAGGACTGCAGCTTCACCAGCACCAGCCACACCAGCGCAAAAACCAGGTAGAACTGCTCTTCAATGGATAGGGACCACATGACGTGGGTGCCCGGGAGCACCGTAATCTGAGAGTCCAGGTAGCGCAGATTAAAGAAGAAGAAGACCTGCCCTAAGAAGTCGAAAGTATCGACGGCACCGCCTGCAGCCTTGTAAATCAAGGTGGGAATCACAATGGCCAGGATCAGCGGCGGGGCAATCTTGAGCAGGCGGCGAATATAGAAACCGGGGACGTCAAATGCACCGGTTTTGTCCCGCTCTCGCAGCAAGAGATAGGTGATGATGAAGCCTGAAATGGCGAAGAAGATAGTGACGCCAGAACCACCCGGCACAAAGCTCAGCCCGGCATGGGAAAACACCACCAGCAACACAGCGAAGGCGCGCATAGCGTCAATGTGGGCATAACGGTTCATGGGTGTAGGCCTCCCCCAGGCAATCAACGAGTGGGTCTGCGCCCTGAAGTGGTGCGAACGGGCACCCCACTACCTTACCCGGGCAGGTGCCCTGCCGGTAGGTACAGTTCTGGGGATAAGGGGGCGATATTGGTGACATTCACCAGACCACCTCCCCGCTACCCCACATCAGGACGCCGCCACCTGCGCTTCCTGCCGGGCCGCGCCCAGGCGGGCTTCGGCGTCCTCAATATGCCTCAGCACAATCTCAACCCGGCGGGCAATTCCCTCGGTATTAGAGCAACCACTAGCAACCTCGCAGGTGCCGGAGCAGCGGGTCATAGCCAGCGCCTCGGCGCAGAGGGCCAGGGCATTCCCCGCCTTAGACAGGGACCGGTGCAGATCAGAATAAACCCCGCTCGGAGAGGCCGGAACGTCATTCCCCTCGCTGGGGGCCAGTTTGTGGGCTTCGGACGCTACCGCCCGCACCCGGGGCAGCACGTCGGCCAGCTCGTTGGCCAGGGGGATTACCTCTTCAAGGAGGGGCCCCTCAGGCACGCGTTCAAGAATTTGGTGGAAGCGGTCAAGGCCCCTCACGAAACGGTCGTGGGCCCGGCGCCAGAGGCCCTTGCCGAGTTCGGCGTCGTCCCTGCGTCCCTGCAGGAAGTCTTTGATACCCACGAAAAGGGCTCCTTTCACATCTACTGCTACTTAGGTTACCCTAACAGGCCCTTTGGCGGGGTGGGGCAAGGTCACGGGATGAGCAGGATCTTTCCCGTGTTCTCCTGACCCTCCATCCGGGCGTGGGCCGCGGCCGCATCGTCCAGGGGGAAGGTTGCACTGGTGTGGATTCCAATCTCCCCCTCTTCGATCAGGGGCCAGACCAGCTGGCCAACAGCGTCCACAATTTTAGCTTTCTCAGCCCCCGGCCGGGAGCGCAAAGAGGTGGCATGGACGCTCAGGCGACGCGACAGCATATACCCCAGGTTCAGCTCCCCCTTGGGGCCGCCCTGCACCCCGATCACCGCCATGGAACCGCCCACGGCCAGGGTCTTGATGTTCTCAGCCAGGTAGGGGCCGCCCACGACGTCCAAAAGGTAGTTGACCCCGCGCCCGTCCGTGAGGTGCCGGACGACCTCCCGGAAGTTCTCAGTGCGGTAGTTAATCGCGTGTGCCCCGAGGGCTCGGATCAGGTCACATTTTTCCTCACTCCCGGCAGTTGCTATCACCTGCAGGCCCAGGGCGTGGGCCAGCTCAAGAGCATGGGTGCCGATTCCGCCACTGCCGCCGTGAACCAGCAGGCTTTTACCGTCATTGGCCGCCCGGGTGGTTCCAGCGCCCAGAGTCATGATGAGGTTGGAGTAGACCGTTGACGCCACCTCAATCAGACCGGCTGCGTCCGTGAGGCTCACCCCGGCTGGAACAGGCAGGGTATGGGCAGCATCGACGGCAACGTACTCGGCATACCCGCCACCGGCCAGCAGGGCAACGCGCTCCTGGCCCACCAAAGACTCATCGACTCCCTCGCCAACAGCCTCAACCGTGCCAGATACCTCCAGGCCATAAATAGAACTTGCCCCCGGCGGTGGCGGGTAAAAACCCTGCCTCTGGACGCAGTCAGCCCGGTTCACCCCCGCAGCTGCCACCTTTATCAGCACCTGCCCTGCAGATGGCACCGGCACAGGCTGCTCCGTTACCGCCAGGACCTCAGGGCCCCCGTGCTCTGCTTCGACAATTGCGCGCATCTCTTCTCTCCTTCTGCCATGTAAGGACGCCGGCATCTTGCGATTCACGCCCAACCCCCGCGTCCGCCGCCTAGGGTAGCTAGCTTCTCAAAGGCTTACCCTGGTTCTTTTGGTCTCTAGCCTAGTCACAGCAGGCGCTTCCAGTCCCCTCTTGAGCGAGACTCAAAGCACAAACCCAGCAATTTGGCAACAGACCAGAAAGCGGGTAGTATGGTACGAGTGCTATGCACAGTTTGGATGGTTGTCCGAGCGGCCGAAGGAGCTGGTCTTGAAAACCAGTAGGCGGCAACCCCGTCTCGTGGGTTCAAATCCCACACCATCCGCAAGCTAAAGCCCGCTCCCGCAAGGGGGCGGGCTTTTTCATGCCCGGGTTCAAAGACAGAAGCGGGAGCAAGCCTCAGCCTGCCCCCGCCCGTTCTACATTAAAGACTTCTAGTGTTAGTAGCTAGAAGACGTGCCGGCGGTGCCAATCAGAATAACGACAAAGGCAATGTAGGCGATGATAAACAGCAGGGAGAGAATACCCAGAACCAGGCCGATCCAGCCGGTTACCTTCCCAACGGTTGCCTCTGCCCCGTAGGATTCTGCCTTACGAACCTGAGAAAGGGCAAGGGGACCAAAAACCACGCCGAGACCCGCAATCACGATGGACAGAATACCGAAAATCATGGCGTTCTGAGCGTGCTTCTGCCCCTCAGGGTTTACAGCAACCTGGTTGTAGTTCTGGGCGTAGGGCTGCTCGCTGGGCGCACTATAGGAGCCGTAGTTCTGCTGTGAATTCTGTGGGTCGTGCTGGTTATACGATTCTGACACGCCTATTTCCTTACTGTTGGGTGTTGGACGCTATCTATACCAGTTTATCAAGCAGGTCTCAGACACCTCCAAGGTGAACGTCTGTATCTCAAGGGGTTTTGACCGCCACTACTTTTGTCGCTAGTATGGGTAGAGCTGTGTTGCTAGGCCAGGTTGACGGGCCGAACACACCAGCACCTGGAGACGTGCCAGAGCGGCCGAATGGACTTCACTGCTAATGAAGGGTCGGGGTTAAACTCGACCGGGGGTTCAAATCCCCCCGTCTCCGCCACAAAAGAAACCCCCGTTTACACTAGTCAGACTAGAGTAAACGGGGTTTTTTCTGCTTGCATAAGGCATCCGGGGCCACCGTCCGCCCACACGGTCAAGCTAAGATCGCCGGGCCGCTAGAACCTAGAAGGCAGAGCCTAAAAGGTAGCGAAGTGGGTCAGGCGGGCTTCGCCTTCAACAAGTTCGTCCCAGCCACCGGGCACTTCAAAGACAGTAAGAGAGGACGGGGCATACCCGTAGGAGGTATCCATCAGGGCCTCGTAGTCGGAATCCGGGCTCGCCAGTTGCAGGGCCGCGTCCTGCACACCGGGCAGGTGGGCAATCAGCATCAGGGAACGGACGCCCGCCGGAGTGCGGTTGATGGTCGTCAGAAGTTGGGAGGCAGGAGCATTGTAGAGGCGCTCGTCCAAGCTAGCTGTCGGCGCTTTCTCCCCCAGGGCCTCAGATACCCAGGTGGTTGTCTGGCGGGTTCTCAGAGCCGCTGAACTCACCATCATTTCGGGGATAAAGCCGTGCTCCACCAGCCAGGCACCAGCTCGGGGGGCCTGCTCGTGGCCGCGACGGGTGAGAGGGCGGTTGAAGTCGTCCAAGCCCCAATCAGCCTCTGCATGGCGCATGATAATCAGGGTGCGGGCGTCGTGGCGGGGTAGAGCAAAATCGGTCATGCCCCTATCCTACTTCTTCGCGGGGTCCGGAGTTAGGTCCAGGGGTAGGTGCCCAGGCCCCTACCGGTGGCACTACCTACAGACAGTTGTCAGGACGGGCCAGCTCAGCTTTCGGTACCGATAAAGCGGCGCAGGGCGTAAATAGTTTCCTCCGGCTTCTCAGAATGAACCCAGTGGCCCGCCCCCTTAATGACGACCCTGCGCACCAGGGGAAAAAGCGCCTTCATCGGCTCAATGTCTTCTTCGGTGATGTAGGGGGAGTTCCCCCCGGCCAGCCACAGAACGGGGCCGTCAAAGTGGCCGTCCGCCCCGGGCCACCCCATAATGGCAGCCAGGTTTTCCCGGAGCATCTTCAGGTTTGGTTCCCAGGAGTTACCGTCTTTGGACATGGAAAGGTTCTGGAGTAGAAAGGCCCGCACCCCGGCGTTAGGGACATTGATGGCCAGATCAGCATCTGCCTGGGAGCGGGTGGTGTAGGTGTCAATGGGCAGGCCCAGCATGGAGTCCATGAGGATTTCAAAACTACCCTTAGAGTTACCCGGGGCAATATCAATGACGACCAGCTTTTCAACCAGGTGCGGGTGCCGCAGGGCCAGGAGCATCGCGATTTTACCGCCCATAGAGTGGCCCATGAGGATAATCTTCTCCCCTGCCGCGTATTCTTCGATAGCTTCTGCAGCGAGGTCTGCCATGATCCGGTAGTCGAAGGTGTCGGTCCAGTAGCTGGCCCCGTGGTTGGGCAGGTCAACCAGTAAGGTCTGTACGTTCTCCCCCAGGGCTTTGGCGATTCGGGTGAAGTTTTTGCCGCGCCCCAGTAAACCGTGCAGGAAGACGGTTTTGAGAGGGCCAGATCCAACCAGGGCAGTCTTGAGGGCAGTAGAAGTCATGTCCTCTACTTTACGGCTTCCCCCCGTGAAGGTTTGTACCAGAAAATGCCCGTGAGCCGGTAAGGTGCCGGAATTTTTCAGGCAGGGCCTAACGTCCGCCCCTCTCCGGCTATAGCAAAGGCGCCGCCTTCTGGCTGTGAAGCCAGCGACGGCGCCTTGTGGAGGAACCTTAGATGGAATACTCGGGTGCTGCCCAGACGACAACCTCGGGGTGCTCATAGAAGCGGTACCCCTGGCCGCGGACGGTACGCACGGTGTTAGACAGGCGGCCCAGCTTAGAACGCAGGCGGCGGATATGGACGTCGATAGTGCGCTCATTAGGCACTTCTTCAGCATCGCGCCAGAGGCTGGTCAGCAGCTCTTCGCGGGCAACGGTGCGCTGGCCGTTCTCTACCAGGTAGTTGAGGAGTTCAAATTCCTTGTAGGTCAGGTTCAGCAGTTCGCCGTCCAGGAATACTTCGCGGCGTGAGAGGTCGATCAGGACGCCAACGCTGTGGGTGGGCTTGACGTCTTCGGCGGACGTCTGGTGGGCCGCCGTTGAAACAGCCTCAGGCTGGTAGTGTACGGCGGTGGGGTCACCCAGGGCGTTGCGGACGACCTCAAGGTCGGTTCCCTGGGCGTCAGAAGGGGCTAGGGCTACGGCCGCGTAGGATTCCGCACCGGGCACCTGATTCTGGACATAGGCGCGGGTGTCCTGGACGATACGGACCAGGGAGGTTCCGTGGCTGGCCGCTGCTTCTTCACTGAGGCCAACATAAATCACGAAGCCACGGGCTTCATTCTCAGGCGCAATCGCGCGAGGGGGTTCTGGCTTATAGGTCATCGGGCGAAGATTCGTAGGCTGCTGCTTTGCAAGGCCACGACCAAGACCGGCGGCGCCATGCTGGCGCTGTGCGGCAGAGCGGTTGCGCTGTGAGATGTGTACGTATCCCGGTGCACCTGACATTTGTCTACCTTCTCCCTTATCTCTCAATAACAAGATGTGTGGTTCCTGATAGGCAGCATGTGTGATGAGGGTTGCTGTCTACTTTTAATCGTTGTCGCTCGGTGCGTATAAATCAAGTAACATTTGAAAAAATCTCTTGGGAATTTTGCCCACGCCCGCCTTTACCCCTCGGCCAGGCTGATATTTTTTCCAGGAAAAAGAATATATTTGCAGCAATTCACGGAAGATTTTGCGAGTTTCCGGGGCGAGTCTTGCATATTTTTTCCCTACATACCCTCGCGTGAGCTAGAACGTGTTCTACATCATTTGTCAAGGGATATATTTTTACCAGCGTCTCACCATGCAATACTGCAAGGCCCCACCCAGCCGCCGCGCGCCCGTCCGGCCCTAAAAAACAAGCGGGGTGCCCAGCCCATCAGACTGAACGCCCCGCCCACAAAAGACCACTTAGCCAGCGACGCCGTACAAACGGTCGCCAGCATCGCCCAAACCGGGCACAATGTAGGACTTCTCATTCAGGCGCTCGTCCTGGGCAGCCAGGAAGAGATCAATGTTCTCAAGGCCTTCAACACCCTTTTCAAGGGCAGCGATACCTTCAGGAGCACCGAGCACACAGATACAGGTAATATGCTCAGCACCGCGGGCACGCAGGAACTTGATAGCTTCAATCAGGGTGCCACCGGTTGCCAGCATGGGATCCAGGACGTAAACCTGGCGGCCGGTAAGATCCTCAGGCAGGCGCTCTGCGTAGGTGACAATATCCAGGGTTTCCTCATTACGAGCCATTCCCAAGAAGCCCACTTCGGCGGTGGGGATCAGGCGGGTCATACCTTCGAGCATACCCAGGCCGGCGCGGAGGATCGGGACGATTAGCGGGCGGGGGTTAGCAATATGGGAGCCTACAGTGGTAGCCACAGGAGTCTCAACCTCGCGGGGCTCAACACGGATTTCCCGGGTCGCTTCGTAGGCCAGCAGGGTCACTAGCTCATCAACCAGCTGACGGAAGGTGGGAGAAGGGGTGTTCTTGTCGCGAAGGACAGTGATTTTATGATCGACCAGGGGGTGATCTAGAACTTTAATACGCATAGTTAAAAGCTACCACCGGTAACCAAACCCCGTGCAGAGACAGGGCTGGCAACCCGTTCATGAGCGCACTATCTTGCACCAACCGCCAAAAAGTGGCAGTGGCACTGCCACATTTGGCGGCCAATGCCATAGGTATAGATAGGGACGTTGGGCAAATGAGTATCATACGAGTATCACGGCTGGGCAGATTTATGTCAGATTTACGTGGCGGGGCCATTTTTG
>NZ_JBLKPV010000010.1:0-119840 GCF_049068285.1 Rothia nasimurium
ACGTACTCTCTTTTTTGTAGCCCCACCGGGACTCGAACCCGGAACACAAAGATTTTAAGTCTTCTGCCTCTGCCAATTGGGCTATAGGGCCTAGAGCGGGCGCCCGCCGGGCAAACCGGCGAGCGCAATCGCTTATACATTTATACCAGAAAAGTGCTTACAGCTTTGCCTTAGCCTTCTCAGGAGCAGTACCGGTAGCCTGCTGGAAAGCACGGCGGGGTGAACGCTGATGACGGATCGAAGAAGTATCACGACCGAAAATCTGGTTCAGAGCCCAAGTAGCCATCACACGAGCAGTACGCTCAGTGGTAGGAATAGCGGTACCGTGGTAGCCACGGTGCATCAGCCAAGCCAGAGGGCCACCAATGGTCTTACCCTTGAAGTTAGCAACACCCTTCCACAGACCCAGACCGGCAACAACACCGATAGTCTCGTGGTAGTAGTCAGTCAGGGCCTCGCCGCGACGCTTAGCCAGCAGGTTCTCAGCCAGCTTCAGAGCCTGGCGGGAAGCGTGCTGGGCGTTAGGAACGCAGAAGCCACCGACGCCGCCACCGGAGAGGTCGGGTACAGCAGCGTTGTCGCCTGCTGCCCAAGCGTCCTCAATAACACCCTCATCGCCAGCAACACGCAGGTCAGCCTGGACGCGCACACGGCCGCGCTCATCAATGGGGAAGTCAGTGTCCTTCAGCATGGGGGACGCTGCAACACCGGCGGTCCAAATCAGGGTGTCAGTCTCAAGCTCACCAGCAGGTGACTTATCACCCATGTTAATCAGCTTCAGGTGGCCGTCAGTTGCATCTGACAAAGAAGTGTTCAGCAGAACCTCAATGCCACGGGCCCGCAGCTCAGCAACAACCTTCTCAGCGCGGTCAGCAGGAACCTCAGGCATAATGCGGGGGGCTGCTTCAACCATGACAAAACGCAGGTCAGAAACACGCAGACGGTCATTGCGGTTAACAGCCTCACGAGCCATGTCTTCAAGTTCAGAGATGGTTTCAACACCAGCGAAACCGCCACCGACAATCACGAAGGTCAGGGCCCGACGGCGAGCGTCCTCATCGGTCTCGATGGAGGCAACTTCCAGGCGCTCCAGAACCCAGTTACGAACAGAAACAGCCTCTTCAACGGTCTTCATACCGATAGCAACCTCGGCCAGGCCGGGGATCGGGAAGGCACGGGTGACAGCACCGGCGCCGAGAACAATTTCGTCGTAAGTCAGCTCGAAAGTCTCGCCAGCGTTGATGGGCTCAATGGTGGCAGTCTTGTTCGCGTGGTTAACAGCAACTACGCGACCACCGATGATCTCAGAATCACGCAGGTGCTGGCGCAGGGGAACGGTTGCGTTACGACCCTCCATAGAACCAGCGGCAACCTCAGGCAGGAAGGGCTGGTAGGTCATGTAGGGGTTGGGGTCAACGACGGTAACAACGCCACCTGACTCCTTGATGACCTTCTGGATTTTCTTAGCAACGGTGAAGCCAACGTAGCCGCCACCGACGATGAGGACGCGAGGGCGGTCCTGTGCAATCTTATTGAATGCCATTCGTGTTTGTTCTTCCTATCAATAGGGATAGCCGGTCTCCCGGCAAAAAGTCTCCATGCTTATCTTGCCACTTTTAAAGGGCTTAAGTATAGTTTTGAGCATTTTTTGCTCTCAGCTGTTGCGCGGTGTTATACCCCAGTCTTCCAGGCCCCTATGACGACCGAATGAAAGGCAGATGAAGACGGTCTTCATCTGCCCCACCGCGCCAAACCAGCCGGACGGGATCCACCTCGCCACGGCCGTCCTCCCCCACCGGCAAAGGGCCCCTAGCGGCGGGAACGTCGGACCAGCCGGTTCAGCTGCCGGATCGTGCCCAGGCTGATAATCCCCAGCCAGAGGGCCAAAGCGGCAAGAATAATGAAGGGCAAAATCCCAGAATCCTCAACGGGCCTCACCGGCTGAGGGGCCGCTACCTCCTCGATAGTTTCACCGGCTTCATGCACGGGGGCCTGGCTCGGGCTCTCGGTAGCTTCAGCAGAATGCTTCCGGTGGACCTTTTCCCATTCGATCATTGATCCCAGCGGGTTAGAGTCGGTATCGTCAGGCATGTTCTGGGCAAGGGCCTTGGCCGGGTTGAGGATTCCATACCCGTAGAGGGCATCCCGCCCCGGGTCCCCGGCGTCGTCGGCTGACTCAATAATTCGCTGGATTACCTGTTCCCCGGTCAAATCCGGGTATTTTTCCATGATCAGGGCAGCGACTCCGGCAACGATCGGGGCGGCCGCGCTGGTTCCAGACCAGGTGGCGTAGCGGTCATCGGGGATAGCCCCAATCATTGACTCAGCAGGGGCAGACACGGCGATGGAAATGCCTTGGGAGGAAGACTCTTGAGAGTCCTTGCGGTTGCGGTCTACACCGCCGACGGTCAGAACCCCAGGCATGGTGGCTGGGGCTCCGACCTGGGTGAGGCCAGCCCCCCGGTTGCCTGCTGAGGCAATGATAACGACGCCTTTTTCTTCGGCGTAGGTGAAGGCATCGTCCCAGGACTGGGGCCAGGTGGTCTTATCTGAGCCCACAGAAAGGTTGATAATATCTGCCCCCTGATCAACAGCCCAGCGGACGGCGTCCGGAATCTGCTGATCAATGGAACGGGCACCAGCCTCAGCGGTACCCATCTCCAGGGAAATCGGCAAAATGGTGGCTTCGGGGGCGACCCCTATCATGCCTGCCGATTCACCGGGTTCTCCGGGGTTTGCCGGGGTGGTTCCGTCATCATGGCCGTGCCCTGCAATCACGGAGGCTACCAGGGTCCCGTGTTCTGGCTCCAGGCCCAGGCCCTTCCAGCCCTTAGTTTTGGTCGTGCCGGTTGAGGCATCGTAGCCGGATGAGACATTATTTTTGAGGTCCTGGTGGGTGCCATCTACGCCGGTATCAATGACGGCAACCGTCACCCCCTTGCCGGTGGCCTGGTCCCACAGGTCGCTAATGCCGTACTCGGTAAGCCAGTATTGGCGGGCCCGGATCGAGTCACCCTTGGGGGTGGTCACGGTGGCAACAGACGGAACGGCCGTAGCCCGGGCGCTAGCTGAGGGGCTAGCCGATGCTGAAGGCCGGGTACTGGTGCTAGGTGCCGTAGTGGCATGGGCGGACGCAAGAACCCCACCTGCCAGGGCCAGGCAGGTGGCGGTCAGGGCGGCACAGGTTCGCAGTCTGGGCATCAACCTGGTGTTTCTAGTGGTCAGCGCGGGCTGCTACCGAGAGGGCCAGGCCGTCGAGAATATCCTTTTCTGAGGCAACAGCCGTAGTAATGGCACCGCCGGTGATAGCACTGATACGTTCGCAGATACGGGCCCAGACCACAGACCCGGCAGGAATAACATCGACCCGCCCCTCATGCATGTAGGGCAGCTCAGCCCGCTGGGCGCTGGTCATGGCCACCATATCGGCGGCGGTCTTCGAGATAGCCTTGATAGGGATTTCTGCGCGGTCAATCCGGGCCGGGTCGTAGGAGTCAAGGCCCAGGGTGTGGGCGACGACGGTGGTGACGGTTCCAGCAACCCCGACAATCCGTTCGGCCTTGGACAGGTCAACGGTTGACAGGGCTGTCGCAATAGCCTTGTCGGTATCTGCAATGACGCGGGAAATCTGGGTGACGTTGGCCGGGTCGGAGCTGATGTGGCGTTCGGTCATGCGGACGCAGCCAATGTCCACAGATTTAGCTGCCACAACGCCGTCCTTGTTGCCCAGAACGAACTCGGTAGAGCCGCCGCCCAGGTCAACGACCAGGGTCAGAGCTTCGGTGTTCCCTACTGAAGATACAGCCCCGGCAAAAGACAGCTCGGCTTCTTCGCGGCCGGTAATCACCTCGGGCTCTACCCCCAGGATCTCGCGGATGCCGTCCATGAAAATTTTTCGGTTGCCGGCGTCGCGGGTGGCGCTGGTGGCGGCAAAGCGGACGTCGGTCACCCCGTAGGCCTGCAAGAGGTTGGCGTATTCGGAGGTGGCGGCAAAGGTGCGGTCCAGGGATTCCTTAGCCAGCCAGCCGGTGGCGTCCACGCCCTTGCCCAGGCGCACAATCTTCATCCGGCGTTCTAGCTCGTGCAGCACGGGGCCGGTTTCGGTCATCTCAACATCGGCGATGAGCAGGCGGATGGAGTTGGTTCCACAGTCGATAGCTCCTACGCGCATGGGGTCTCCTGGGGGTTGTGGGGTCAGGACGGGAGGGGTTGGGCTTAGTCGCGCCAGGTGGGGTCGCAGTGGCAGGTGTCGGGGGTCCACCACTCGGTGATCAGGTCGAGGGTTGCGTCCCCGTAGGGGTTGATACCGCGGCCAACAGCTAGGGTGTGGCCGAGCACAGCGTGCAGGCACTTGACGCGGGTGGGCATACCTCCGGCTGAAACGCCCTCAATTTCGGGCACCTCTTCTAGGCCGGCCTTGACGCGGATGCGTTCGCGTTCTGCCAGGTAGTTCTCGTGGGCTCCCCGGTAGGCGGCCGCTTTTGCTTCGTCGTCGGCAACTTCGTCGGTCATCTCGTACATGGCGCCTTCTGCTTCAAGGCGGGAAGCTGCGGCGGTGATGACGGGGTGGGCCAGGTAGAAGGTGGTGGGGAAGGGGGACCCGTTGGCCAGGCGCGGGGCGGTGGCAGCGACCAGGGGGTTGCCGCAGACACAGCGGGCGGGGATTTCAACCACGTCGCGCACGGTGCGGCCGAGCTGGGCTGAGAGCACCTTGAGGTCGAGCTCGGTGGGGGTGAGAGTTTCGGCGGTGACGCCAAAGCCGTGCGGCTGATGGGAGGTCATGGTGTCCTTCGGTTGGGGGCTGTCTAAGTTCTAGTCTACCTACCGGCCGGTAGGTTCTGCGGGGGTCGTGGGGGCAGGCTGGCTGCCGGAGCTGTCGGGGCTGGTTCCTGCGGACGGTGCTGCCTCGGGGGCAGTGCCTGGATCCGTGGGGGTTCCGGGGGCTTCGGCTGACTCGGTAGCAGCGGCACTTTCGCTGCCTTCTGTGGGTTCAGGGTTGCTCTGGCTGGGCGGGCTGACGGAAGTGTCTTCGGCAGCCAGTTGCACAGAACCCCAGAGCTTGGTGGTCCAAGAATCTTCGGGGGCGGTCAGGGCTGCTGCGCTGGTATCGTCTGCCAGCCCCTGGGTGGAATCAAGGCCGACCACCAGGTAGGGGGTCTCCCCCGGTTCAACGTAGAAGAGGCGGCTTTTAGCCTGTTGCTTGACGAAGTTGTCGTCCTGCCACCAGCTCACCTGGGCTTCAAGCGACTGCTTTTCAGCTTCGAGCGCGGCAATGTTCTCCTGGGCGCTCTTGATTTCGTTGCTCTGCTTAATGTAGCTGGTCAGCGGGTTGTAAATAGTGAGGGCAACAACCGCCAGCACAATGGCCAGGGTAATGAAGTGGCCGCTAAAGGCGTGGGCGGCTACGGGGGTTGTCAGGCCGCCTTCCTCAGCTTTGGGCTGGGCAGGGGGCCTACTGAGGTCGAAGGTTTTGGGGGCAGCAGGCGCCGACCGGGTAGGCTTCCTGCTAGCCGGCTTCTTAGTGGGGGCGGACGGCCGCGCCGGGGTGCCGAAGCCGAAGTAGGCTGCGATGGGGTTGGGTTTCTTACCCGGTGTGCGTGCCATATGTGCTGTTCCTGCCCTCTCGTCCGTGAGCTTCCTATTTTACCGCCTGAACTGAGCACCCGCTGTATAGTTCCTGCCTTCGTCCTTAAAGGGCAGTGCCCCGGCCAGGGGCAACCTGGCCGGGGCACGGGCGTCCTTACTCTCTTACCTTAGAGAGGGAGCAGACTACTTTGCGAAGCGGGGGAAAGCACCCTTGCCTGCGTAAACAGCCTGATCGCCGAGCTCTTCCTCGATGCGCAGCAGCTGGTTGTACTTAGCAACGCGCTCGGAGCGGGCGGGAGCACCGGTCTTGATCTGGCCGGCGTTGGTAGCAACAGCCAGGTCAGCGATGGTGACGTCCTCAGTCTCACCGGAACGGTGGGAAACCATGCAACGGTACTCATTGCGCTGAGCCATGCTCATAGCGTCGAAAGTCTCGGTCAGTGAACCAATCTGGTTTACCTTCACGAGCAGGGCGTTAGCAGCGCCACCCTCGATGCCCTGAGCCAGACGCTCGGGGTTGGTTACGAAGAGGTCGTCGCCAACAATCTGAACCTTGTCGCCGATTTCGGCGGTGAGGGTCTTGTAGCCGTCCCAGTCATTCTCGTCCAGGGGGTCCTCGATGGAAACGAGGGGGTACTTAGCAACCAGGGAAGCGTAGTAGGCAGACATTTCAGCTGCAGACTTCTTCTGGCCTTCGAACTCGTAAGCGCCGTCGTTGTAGAACTCGGAAGAAGCAACGTCCAGAGCCAGGGCAATCTCTTCACCGGGCTTGTAGCCGGCCTTCTCGATGGCCTCGATGATCAGGTCAAGAGCTGCAGCGTTGGAGTCGAGGTTGGGGGCGAAGCCACCCTCATCGCCCAGGCCGGTGGACAGGCCACGGTCGTGCAGAACGCTCTTGAGGGCGTGGTAGACCTCAACGCCAGCCTGCAGGGCAGCGGAGAAGGTGTCGAAGCCGATGGGGGCGATCATGAATTCCTGGATATCAACGTTGGAGTCAGCGTGGGAGCCACCGTTGAGGATGTTCATCATGGGAACGGGCAGAACGTGAGCGTTGGGGCCGCCCAGGTACTTGTAGAGGGGCAGGTCTGAAGACTCAGCTGCGGCCTTAGCTACGGCCATGGAAACGCCGAGGATAGCGTTTGCGCCGAGCTTGCCCTTGTTGTTGGTGCCGTCCAGGGCGATCATGGCAGCGTCAACTGCGCGCTGGTCGGTTGCGTCGATGCCGATCACTTCTTCAGCGATTTCGTCGATGACTGCTGAGACAGCGCCGAGAACGCCCTTGCCCAGGTAAACAGCCTTGTCGCCGTCGCGGCGCTCTACTGCTTCCCATTCACCGGTGGAAGCGCCGGAGGGAACTGCTGCGCGGCCGAAAGCGCCGTCTTCGAGCAGGACCTCTACCTCAACGGTGGGGTTGCCGCGTGAGTCAAGAATCTGACGAGCGTGAACTGCGGTAATCAAAGCCATGAATATGCTCCTTGGAGGATAAGAAAATGGTGATGGCTGTATAGCGCTGAGCGGGCTGCTCTGGGGACTGGCTCTTGCCGAAGCCCCCGGCGCGTTTATAGCTCTCAGTCTACCAAAAAACCCACATAAGCACACAGGAATTCAACAATTCCCACGCTAATTTTGCCCTAGGTGAGGTTTTGTTGGTTAATGACCAACCGGTCACAACATCAAACTCCTTCTATTCTCCCACCCAGCAATTTCTATGAACAGGTATTACACCCAGCGTCAGCTGTAACCTCAGCTACCCTGAGCGTCCGTCACAGCCCGGTTATAGGCCCGAAGAGCCCTTTCAGCATCTAACCCGGCAGCCCGGGCGGAGGCAACCACCTGGTAAAGGTAGGCACCTAGTTCCTCTTCGGAGGTGAAGGGGGGAACCGGGCCGGGAGCGTCCTGCCCCTCGCCCCTGGACCCACCCCCCACTTTGGCCAGCTTGCCCTGGAGGGCAGCGGCAGCCGCGAGCGCAGGCAGGCCAGGGGGTATACCGTCCAGGACGCCGGTGCGTTCTGGCTTTTCGGCCTGCTTGATGGCATCCCAGGTGTCGTAGATATCCTGGGCGCTCAACTGCCCTGCTGCTCCCCCGGCCCCGAAGACGTGGGGATTGCGGCGGATGAGCTTCTTCGCCAGCCCCTCCATTACGTCGGCCAGGTCAAAGCCGCCCTGCTCAGCAGGCACCTCAGAAGCTAGATGGGCATGGAAGATAACATTCAGCAGCACATCACCCAGCTCTTCTTTTAAGAGCGGTAAATCCACTCCCCCAGCCGCTTCAACAGCCTCGATGACCTCATAGGTCTCTTCCACCAGGTAGTGCATGATGGAGGCGTGACTCTGGGCTGCTGTCCAGGCACAACCTCCCGGGTTTCGTAGGGTCGCAAAGAGCTCTAAGAGGTATTCCAGCCCCTGCCCTGCAGGGAGCTTGTCCTGGCCTAGATTTTCCTGATGCATTAGAAGCTAGCCTGCCCGGGATCTACTGAACCTGCCCCGGATGCTGCCCCAGCCCCGTCCTGACCCTGCTGTTCTTGGAGGGCAAGCTGGGCGTAGACCGTCTGGACACTCTGGATCAGGGCCTGCTTTTCATCGTGGGAGCAAAAAGCCCCGTTGATGGCGTTGTAGGTAACCTCAAAGAAGTCGGGCAGGCCAAAGCCGTGGTGGTGTGCCAGCTCAGCGAATTCCCTGCTCATGCTGGTGGCACTCATCAGGCGGTTATCGGGGTTGATCGTCACCGCAAAGCCGGCTTGAAGGAGTAAGGCAGCAGGGTGGTCGGCATGCTCGCGGGCAGGCTCAAAGGGACGGTGGTGGCCGACGTTACCGGCCTTCTCGGCAGCGTCGGTCTGCAGGTTGGAGCAGGGGCAGGTTTCCAGGACGATCCGGCGGTTCTTCACCCACTCAGCGGTTGCCCCTAGTTGCAGGACGGTCTGGTTGGGGTCAGCCCCGGGCATGAGCTCGCCCTGGGGGTCAAGTTCAGCAAGGGTACGGACGGTGATGTCTTCGGTGATTCGGACGCCGTGGCCCAGTCGCAGGGCCCGGCCCGTGACCAGGGCCTCCTGGATAGACTCCAGGCCGTATGCTTCACCGGCGTGCAGGGTCACCGGCAGGAAGTTCGCAGCAGCAAGATTCAGGGCCTCGGCGTGCTGGCTGGCAGGGAAGCCCTCCTCGGGGCCTGCCAAATCGAAGCCAACGACCCCCAGGTTGCGGTAATTCAAGGCGGTTTTGACGACCTCCACCGAGTTCTGGTTCTGCCGCATGGCGCAGAGGATTTGGTTGACCAGGATCCGACCCCCGGCCCGGCCCACCTCCTCCATGCCGTCCATGAAACCATCGGCTACGGCCTCAACGGCTTGGCCGTAGGTAAGACCTTCGCGGGTATGGAGCTCAGGGGCCCAGCGCACCTCCCCGTAGATGATGCCGTCAGCGGCCAGGGTCAGCACATGGTCGCGGGCTACCCGGCGTAGGTTCTCTGCGGTCTGCAGGACGGCCACCGTGTGCTCAAAGGTTTCAAGGTAGCGTTCCAGGGAACGGGAATCAGCAGCTTCCTTAAACCAGGCGGCCAACTCCTGTGGGTCGGTGCTGGGCAGGGTGTGCCCCACCTGGGCTGCCAGTTCAATGAGGGTTTCTGGCATGAGGCCGCCGTCGAGGTGGTCGTGGAGGCAAACCTTGGGTAGCTGCTGGATCCAGGTGAGGTTGGGCTGGTTCTCGGTCATGGTACTCCTTGTGGGGGTGGGGCCGGGTAGGCCACCGCCCCGGCTGTGCCTGGTCGGGAGGCTGGGGCCGGGGCGGATGTCCTGTGGGTGAAGAATCTGGAACTAGAAGGTCCAGGAAGCCAGGGCTTCGTTGAGGTGGGCCGGGATCTTGTCGCCGGTGCGCGGGAACATGCGGAGTTCTTCGACGTACTGCTGGGCGGGCAGGCGCTCAGGGTAGCGCACGAAAGCCTCTTCATCGGTGTAGTCGAAGGCGGTTTCGACGGGAGTTCCGGGGGTGAAGCGGATGGTCATGGCCAGCGGGGAGCCGTGGCCCTCCTTGTAGGAGTCTGCCTTGAGCTGCAGGATGGCCAGGGTTTCTTCGGGGATCAGGTCAAAGGTGCGAACCTGCTCCCAGAAACCGTTGCGGCGCACATGGGTAAGGGCGTCGTAGTAGGAGCCCAGGGCTCGCACCCGGATGAGGACGGTCGAGACGTCGCGGGCGGTTCCTTCGGGGCCGAACAGGGCCTCATAGACGGGGGCGAAGCGGGCGACGACCTCTGCTTCGGTGAGCACCAGGTTACCGGCGGCCTTCTGGGTGGCGGAGGGCTTAGCCGGGGCGGTGGAGGCGAAGGAGGGGGCCACGTCGTAGGTCAGGCCGGTGGTGGGGGCATCCAGGTTGGCCTGGGTTGCGCTGTGGGCCGGTACATAGTTTTCGGACGCGGTGTCGGCGGGGCTGTCTGCTGCATGAGCCGGGACGTGGGTTGAGGCTACCGGCTGGGTGCTAACAGCAGTGTCAGGAGCTTCTGCTTCTTCTGCGATGAAGGTGGAGTCATCGACGTGGGTGGGCAGGTCGTCCTCGCCCCGCTGGGGGGCGGGGGTTGCGGTGGCAGGGTGCTGGGCAGCGGCTGAAGCGACGACGGCCCCTTCGGGGGTAGCCTCTGAGGCCTCGGCCCCAGCAGGGCTCGCCGGGGTGCCGGTGCTGGGTGCAGCAGATTCGGCCGATTCAAACGGTTCGGCCGGTTCGGCCGGTTCGGCCGGTGCAGAAGAAGCAGGTGCGGTAGCTGATTCATTTGCAGGGCTCTGCTGGTTCTCTGGTGTTTCGGCTGAGCCAGAAATTTCGTGTGAGGCTAGGGCCTGCGCTGAGCCGGTGGAATCGTGGGATTCGAAAGTTTCAGCTCCCCCTGCCCCCTGGGCTGGATCGAGGGCCTCAGATGAACCGGGAGTCTCAGGTGCTTCGGCAACCGCACCTGATTCAAGAGTCTCAGAATCGGCAGCCTCACCTGCTTCAGAAGTCTCAGTTTCAGGGGCGCTCTCTGCCTTGCCCTCCCCTGCCAGGTCATCAGATCCGGCAGGTGAGCTTGCTGAGGAGACCGGGGCAGTTGCTGCCGATGCCTGGGCAGTTTCTTCCGATACCCGGGTAGTTTCTTCCGATGACGGAAGGGAGCTGGTCTGCTCCTGGGCAGAATCCCGAACGCCAGTGGTTCCGGTTCCGGTTCCGGTTCCGGTTCCGGTTCCGGTGGCCAGGCTGTAGCTAGTGTTGCTGGTCTTGCCAGTGTCAGTGTTCAAGAAGGAGGCGGTCACCGACGAATTACCGCTGACATCGGGGCTCACGACGATCAGGGCCCGGGTGAAGGCCCCTCGGGGGCTTTCCTTTTCTTCGACGTATAGGTCAGCAACAGCCTCGAACCACTCGCCACCGGGGGTAATACGGCCTGTTTCAATCTGCTGGCCGCGCAGCTGCAGGGTGTAGTCCATATCGTTGCCCTCTTGGACCAGGTTGAGGGTGACCTGCCCTTCTCCCTTAGAGCGCATGAGGGCAACGACGGAGCGCAACCCCGCACCGAGTTCGGGGGCTGTTTCACCAGCCCCAGCGCCGGCAGCGGTTTCAGCAGCCAGGGCGGGGGCCAAAACGTCTCGGTCGTTGGGGGCCGCAGGGATCCCAGCCTCAGCTGTTGCAGGGACCTGGTCGGCAGGGACGGCGGGGGAAGGTTCGGTAGTTTCGGTTCCCAGAATCGGCTGGGGAGCTACCTCGGTGGTTTTGGGGGTAGCGGCAGCTGCCTGGGTGGCGGGTTCTGCTTGCTTTTTCTTGCGGCTGAAGATTCCCATGGTGTTCTCTTTCTGGAGGTGCGAAGGTTAGGCGTTGATTCGGTCGATGATGGTGTCGACGGGGGTGTAGGTACCACCGATACTCCAGGAGCCGTCCAGGGATTCGAGGGCACGGTCGAAGCGTTCGGGGGTATCAGTCATGAGGGTCATCAGGGGCTGGCCAGCGGTCACATGGTCACCGGGCTTAGCGTGCAGGTTGATACCGGCAGCCAGCTGCACGGCATCTTCCTTACGGGCCCGGCCCGCTCCCAGGCGCCAGGAGGCAACGCCGACGGCCAGGGCGTCCAGGCGGGTGAGGGTACCGGTAGCCTCAGCGTAAATGGTGTGGGTTTCCTTGGGCTGGGGCAGGGGGGCATCGGGGTTGCCGCCCTGGGCTGAAATCATCTGCCGCCATTTATCCATAGCACGGCCGTCCGCTAGGGCCTCGGCAGGGTCAGCATCCACACCGGAGTTCCGGAGCATGACGCGGGCTAGTTCAATGGTTAGTTCAACAATGTCGGCGGGGCCGCCACCGGCCAGAACCTCAACAGATTCAGCCACCTCATTGGCGTTGCCAACAGCCAGCCCCAGTGGGGTATCCATGTTGGTGAGCAGGGCGCTGGTCTTAACGCCTGCTCCTTCACCCAGTTCCACCATGACCTCAGCCAGCTCGCGGGCGCGGGCTGCGTCCTTCATAAAGGCACCGGAGCCAACCTTAACGTCCAGCACCAGAGAATCGGTGCCCTCGGCAATTTTCTTACTCATGATGGAGGAGGCAATGAGCGGAATCGCTTCGACGGTGGAGGTGGTGTCGCGCAGGGCGTAGAGCTTCTTATCGGCAGGAGCCAAGCCGGAGCCTGCCGCTGAGATTACGGCCCCCACAGAGCCGAGAATGTCGAGGGTCTTTTCGTTGGAGATATTGGCCTGCCAGCCGGGGATCGCCTCGAGCTTATCCAGGGTGCCGCCGGTATGGCCCAGACCCCGGCCGGAGAGCTGGGGGACGGCGACGTTGTAGACGGCAACCAGCGGGGCTAAAGGCAGGGTAATTTTGTCGCCGACACCGCCGGTGGAGTGCTTATCTGCGGTAGCAAGTTTTTTGCCGGGGCCGATGATGGAGGAAAAGTCCATGCGTTCACCGGAGCGAATCATGGCGTCGGTCCAGCGGGCGATTTCATCGCGGTTCATACCGTTGAGGAAGATAGCCATGGCCAGGGCGCTCATTTGTTCGTCAGCGACAACCCCGCGGGTGTAAGCGTCAATCACCCAGTCGATCTGGTCGTTGGTGAGGGTTCCGTGGTCGCGTTTGGTGCGGATAATGTCTACTGCGTCGAAAGCTTCGGTGCTCACGGTGGGACCTTTCCAGGGCGGGGACCTTCGGCCGCCCGCCTCCTTGTATCTTCTCGTCTGGTGAAAAGTGTTCTAGTTCCAGTATGACAGGTTGGGCTTGGTTAGCTGAGCCTGTCGGGGCCAAAGGCGTCGGGGAGCATCTGCTCAATGGTCAGCACCCCGCTGGTAGACCGCAGGAGCATTCCGGGGGCGCTGTGCTCGTAGAGGAGCTGGCGGCAGCGGCCACAGGGCATCAGGGCATTGCCGTCCTTATCGACGCAGGCAAAGGCAGCCAGTTTTCCGCCACCGGTGCGGAAAAGCTCAGAGATGAGGGAGCACTCGGCGCAGAGGGTCAGCCCGTAGGAGGCGTTTTCGATATTGGCGCCGGTAATCAGACGCCCGTCGGTGGTTAGGGCCGCCACGCCCACCGCGAAGTTGGAGTAGGGCGAGTAGGAGTTGGCTAGGGCTGCAGTGGCGGCATCGGTGAGCTGGTCCCAGTCAATATCTTGTTTAGTCATGGGTATCTTTCCTGTTGAATATTAAGACGGCAGTGGCCGCCCCTTGCTGTGCAAGCGGGGCGGCCACACGTCCGTCCGGACCTATTCCTTGACGTAGGGGGTGCCGACGGCAGCCGGGCCGCGGGAGCGTCCGACCAGGCCAGCTACCGCGAAGATGGTGACCAGGTAGGGCAGCATGGCCAGCAGTTCTGTCGGTACGGAGGTGCCGAGGATCGACAGGACGTACTGCAGGTTGAGGGAGAAGCCGAAGAGCAGGGCTGCGGAGAGGGCTCCGATGGGGGTCCAGCGGCCGAAGATGAGGGCGGCGAGGGCGATGTAGCCCTGGCCGGCGGTCATATCGGAGTTGAAGGAGGAGACGGAGACCAAGGTGAAGAAGGCACCGCCCATACCGGCTACGGCACCGGCCAGCAGGACGTTGGTGGCACGCAGGCGGTTAACGTTAACGCCCAGGGTGTCAGCGGCCTTGGGGTGTTCACCGACGGCTCGGGTGCGCAGGCCCCAGCGGGTCTTGTTCAGGGCGAACCAGATAGCTGCTACCACAAGGTACATGAGGTAGACCAAAACGTTCTGGTTGAAGAGGACGGGGCCCAGAATAGGGATTTCAGAGAGGCCGGGAATGGCAAAGGCCGGGAGGCGCGGGGCCGAGTTGAGCGTGGTGGCGTTAGGCTCAAGCACACGGGAGAAGAGGAAGCCGGTAAGACCTGAAACGAGGACGTTGACCACGACACCGACAATAACCTGGTCAACCAGGTACTTGATGGCAAAGGAGGCCAGAATCGCTGAGACCAGCATGCCACCGATGATTGCTGCGATGAGGCCAATCCAGGCGTTCTTGGTGATGGAGCCTACCAGGACGGCGGAGAAGGCGCCCAGCAGGAGCTGGCCTTCGATGGCGATGTTGACGATACCGGAGCGTTCACAGAGCAGGCCACCCATGGAGCCGAAGATCATGGGGATGGAGAGCAGCAGGGCACCGTTGAGCAGGGAGACCAGGGAGAGTTCTGGTTTGGTGGTGGAGGCGATTGCCCAGACGAGGAGTCCGGTGGCGAAGGCAAACCAGTAGAGGGGGGCTATCCAGCGGGGCAGGAGCTTGCCAGCGTTGGTGGTGACCAGGGCGTAGCCTGCAAGGCCGAGCATGATGATAGCGGCAACCCAGCCGTAGATCACGGGGTTGATGTTGAGGGGGGCGGCTTGGAACCAGCTGACCCCATCAGCGTATTTGAGGGTGATGGTGGCTTTGGGGGCCTTGAGGACAATGAGGAGGGAGGCCAGAATACCGAGGACGCTGTAGATGACTGGGTTTTTCCAGTTCTTGACGGCGAGGGTTTCGGTGCTGGTTGCGGTGGCAGGTGCCGGGGTTGACTCTACGCTCATGGTTATGCCTCCACGGCCTTCTTCTGGGTGGACTTTTTCTTGGGTTTGCCGCTGGGGTCAGGTAGGCGGAAGAGTGCGCGGACGAGCGGGGGTGCGGCGATAAAGAGGACGATCAGGGCCTGGAGGACCAGGACGATGTCAATTGCGGTACCGGTATTGACCTGCATAGACACGCCACCTGCACGAAAGGCGCCGAAGAGGAGAGCAGCGAAGAAGGTGCCAAGCGGGGTGGAGCGGCCCAGGAGGGCTACGGTGATGGCGTCGAAGCCGAGGGAGGCTGCGATACCGGGGGTGAGGACCTTTTCGGTGCCGGAAACCTGGGTTGCACCGGCTAGACCGGCCAGGGCGCCGGAGATGGCCATGACGATGATGTAGCCGGAGGCAACTGAGATACCGGCGGTGCGGGCGGCGTTGGGGTTGGCGCCCACTGCGCGGAGGCGGAAGCCGATGGTGGAGCGGTTGAGCAACCAGGAGACGAAGGCTACGGCTGCAAGGGCTACCAGGAAGCCGATGTGGAGGCGGAAGGGCTGGCCGAGCAGGAGGGGGAAGATTGCGTTCTTCTCCAGGGATTCTGAGATGGGGTTGGAGCTGCCCTCAGCCTGCAGGACGGGGGTCTTCAGGAGGTAGACCAGCAGGTTGGCTGCGATGTAGTTCATCATGATGGACAGGATGACTTCGTGGGCTCCGGTCTTTGCCTTGAGGACGCCGATAATGCCACCCCAGATGGCGCCGCCGAGGATACCGCTGATGAGGATCAGGGGGATCATGGCGATGAGGGGCAGGCCTGCGTTGATTGCTACCCAGGCTGAGACGATGGCACCGAGAATCACCTGGCCCTGGGCACCAATGTTGAAGAGGCCGGCGCGGAAGGAGAGGGCGACGGCTAGACCCGCGAAGATGAGGGGGGTCGCGACGGTGAGGGTCTCAGTGATGGGACGGATTTGCTGGGCGAAGTTTCGGCCGTTGGGGTTGTAGACGGAGCCTTGCAGCAGGGCCAGGTAGGCGTCAAAGGCTGCTGACCAGGCTGCGCTGATGGTGTCCAGGGGCCGGGCAAAGAAGTACTTGGAGGCGGCCTGGGTTGCCGGGTCGGTGAAGGCAATCAGGATGCCGCCGACAATAAAGGCTGCAAGGGCTGCCCCGATGGAGAGGCCAATACCGCCGCCTGCAATGCGGGCGAAGGTTGAGGGCTTCTCGGTGGGGACGGTCTGCTGGGCGGCGGTTGCCGGGGCTTGGGGGGTTTCTGCGGCCTGGGCAGGTGTCTTCTGCTGGGCGGCGGGCTTCTGGTCGCTCACGGCTTATTTTCCTTCTGCCTGGGTAGTGGGTTCGGTGGCCAGGTGCTTGGCGTGGGAGGCGCTGGGAATCTCGTCCTGGGCGGCTGCGGCGAGGGCTTCGTCGTAGGTTGCACCTGCCATCATTTGGCCAAGGACGGAGCGGGGGGTATCGGGTGGGACGATTCCCATGAGTTCTCCGTGGAAGAAGACGGCGATGCGGTCTGCCAGGCCGTAGACTTCGTCCAGTTCGGTGGAGACGATGATAACGGGCACGCCCTTGTCTCGCTCAGCGACGATGCGCTTGTGGATGAATTCAATGGAGCCAACGTCCACGCCGCGAGTGGGCTGGGAGGCGACGAAGAGCTCAAGGGGGCGGGAGAGTTCGCGGGCTACGACGATCTTCTGCTGGTTACCGCCAGAAAGGGTGGAGGCGGTGTGCTCCTTGGATCCCATACGGATGTCGAATTCGCTACCTGCCCGGTCTGCGTTGGCTGAGATGGCACTGCGCTTGAGGGTACCGGCTGAGGAGAATTCAGGAGTGTCAAAGAGGTCGAGAATCAGGTTCTCTGAGATAGAGAAGGAGCCGATGAGGCCGTCCTTGCTGCGGTCTTCGGGTACGAAGCCGACGCCAGCACGCAGCACCTGCTTGGTGGTCATGCCCAGCAGTTCCTTGCCGTTGAGGTTGAGGGAGCCGGTGGACTTGGGGTGCAGGCCGATGATGGACTCTGCCAGTTCGGTCTGGCCGTTGCCCTGCACACCGGCAACAGCGAGGATTTCGCCACCGCGGACGGTGAAGGTCACGTCCTTGAGCAGGGGCACGCCGTTGCTAGCCACCAGGGTGAGGTCCTTGACCTCAAAGGTCTTGTCGTTGGTTGTGGCTTCGTCCTTATCGACGGTCAGCTGGACGGCCTTGCCGACCATGAGGGAGGCCAGCTCGGTGGTGGACATGGAGGGGTCAGCGTGGCCTACTACCTTACCGCGGCGGATGACGGTGATGTCATCTGAGATCTCACGGACTTCACGGAGCTTGTGGGAGATGAAGAGCAGGGACTTTCCGTCCTTGCGGAGCTGGTCCATGATACCGAGTAGCTGGTCGGTTTCAGCCGGGGTCAGGACGGCGGTGGGCTCGTCAAGAATCAGGATTTCAGCATCGCGCACCAGGGCCTTGATAATTTCGACGCGCTGCTGCACACCAACGGGCAGGTCTTCGACGATGGCGTCGGGGTCAACGGCAAAGCCGTAGCGGTCTGAGATCTCACGGATCTTCTGGCGGGTGGTTTCAAGGTCCAGGGTGCCGCCCTTGATGGATTCAGATCCCAGGGCAACGTTTTCAGCGACGGTGAAGACGGGCACGAGCATGAAGTGCTGGTGGACCATGCCGATTCCGGCGGCCATGGCGTCTGAGGGGCCGTTAAAGTTGACGGGCTTGTCATCAATGTAGAGCTGGCCTTCTGTGGGCTGGTAGAGGCCGAAGATGACGTTCATGAGAGTGGATTTACCCGCGCCGTTTTCGCCCAGGAGGCAGTGGACTGTTCCGGGGTTGACCGTCAGGTCGATACTGTCGTTAGCTGTGAAGTCACCAAAGCGTTTGGTGACCTGACGCAGTTCGAGTTTCATGGGGTGGCTTTCTCGTGAGAACCGGACGGCACGCCGCGGCCTTGCGCGCGATGTGCGAGTTGGGTTGTGCCTACCTAGTTTAGCGGGTTCTGCCCTTTAACGGTTAGGCCGGGTAAGGGTTTCCTGTGCTGCGGGGGTGGGCCGCTGGGGTGGGGCTGCTTGACCAGACAAACGGCTCACACCCCTTATCTGCTGACAGGGAGTGTGAGCCGTTCGGTGTGTTAGCTGACGCTAACGGTACCTTTACTTGGTGGGTGAACCTGCGGTTTCAACCTTGATGGTACCGGCGATGATGTCTTCCTTGATCTTGTCGAGTTCAGCCTTGGTTTCTGCTGATACAGCTGAGTCGAAGTTGTGGAAGGGGGCCAGGCCAACGCCGTCGTTCTCCAGGGTGCCGATGTAGGGCTCGGAGGTGAAGGCGCCGTCAATGTCAGCCTTGATGGTTTCGGTGATGGCTGCGTCCATCTTCTTCATGACGGAGGTCAGGATGATGTCCTGGAATTCGGGGTTGGTTTCAAAACCGTCAGCGTCAACCCAGACGACGGAGGCGGGGTTCTCGGGGCTGGTGGCGTTGTATTCCTTGACTGCTTCGAGGGTACCTACACCAACGGGGCCTGCGACGGGCAGGATGATGTCAGCGCCCTGGTCCAGGAAGTTCTGGGTGTTGGTCTTGCCCTTGGAGGCGTCTTCGAAGTCACCGGTGAAGGTGCCTGACTGAGCTTCGGTGTTCCAGCCGAGGACCTCGACGTTAGCGCCCTTCTGCTCGTTGTAGTAGGCAACACCCTGGGCGAAGCCGTCCATGAAGATGGTGACGGTGGGGAATTCCATGCCGCCGTAGGTTGCAACCTTACCGGTCTTGGTCTGGGCGGCAGCTACATAGCCAGCCTGGAAGGCAGCCTGGGCGGTGTCGAAGACGATGGGGCGGACGTTGTCGAGTTCGATGGAGCTGTCGTCAACGATGGTGAAGTGCAGGTCGGGGTTGGCTTCTGCAACTTCTGCGGTTGCCTTAGCCAGGCCGAAGCCGACGGTCACGGTGATGTTGCAGCCATTCTGGACCATGGCATCGAGGTTAGGAACGTAGTCGGGCTCAGCCTTGGATTCTGCTTCCTTGTACTCGATGCCGTATTCTGCAACAGCATCCTTCAGGCCCTTGTAGGAGTTCTGGTTGAAGGACTTGTCCTGGAAACCGCCGAAGTCGGAAACGATGCAACCCAGGTAGTCGGCTGCGTCGCCGGAGGCTGAGGTGGAGGCTTCGGGGGCTGCGCCACAGCCGGCCAGCAGCAGGGCGGAAACGCCGAGGATTGAACCGGTGGAAGCAATGTGCTTACGGGAGAGAGCCATGGAGGTCCTTTTCATGCGGCCCGGGTTGCCGGTTGTGCATAGCACCTGTGTGTGAGTGTGGCGCGCCGGGGTTAATTTTGCGTAACACAACACATCTTAGTGTGATTCACGTTCCCTTTCACCCCGCTCTTGCCCGATTTTCCGTGACGGCTAATACACCTTCTTGCTAATTAATCACAGCTCTTGGTTATTTTCCCACAGATATGCCCCTGGCCGGTCTGGCGGGCAGACAGGGCAGGGGTTACTGGAGGAACCGAGATCTGGCCCGGCTTAGGCGCGGGAAGCCAGTTCGGTGCGGATGGCCCGCAGGGCGGTAGCTGCCATGACCTGCACCCCGTACTCGATGCAGCGTTCATCCGGGGCATAATCGCCCTGGTGCAGATCGAAGGTGGTCCCGCCGGGGGTGCGGGTTCCTAGCCGGATCAGGGCGCCAGGAACTTCCTGCAGCATCCAGGCGAAGTCTTCCCCGCCCATGGACTGCTCCACCAGCACCACCGAGTCCTCCCCCAGCTCAGCCCGGGAGGCGGCTTCAATCATGGCCACTTCATCTTCCGTATTAACGGACGGCGGAACCCCCCGGTAGTGCTCCAGTTCCACGTCTACCCCGTAGGGGGCCGCGATCTGTTCAACGATGTCATCTAGCATGGTCCCGGCCTGCTTCCAGACGTCCGCATCCAGGCAGCGCATGGTTCCGGCCAGAAAGGCGGTGGAGGGGATGGCGTTGGGGGCAACCCCGGCCTCTATCTGTCCCCAGGCTACCAGCACGCCCGAGCGGACGTCCGTCATGCGGGAGAGCACAGCCGGGACGTTGATAGCGATCTGGGAGAGGGCGTAGATGACGTCTTCGGTCAGGTGGGGGCGGGAGGTGTGGCCGCCACGGCCCTTGAGGGTGATTTTGATGGTGTCAGAAGCACTGGTGATAGCCCCGATGCGGGTGCCAATTTTGCCGACGTCCACCTTGGGTTCGCAGTGGAGGGCAAAGGCCCGGGGCACGCCCTCAAGGATTCCCTGGGCGATGACGTCCACGGCCCCGCCGGGCAGCTGCTCTTCGGCTGGCTGGAAGATGACGCGGACGGTACCGCCCAAGGGAATCTCCTGGTGCAGGCGGTGCAGGGCAATGGCAACCCCCAGCATGACGGTCTGGTGGATGTCGTGCCCGCAGGCGTGCATGACCCCATCAACGCAGGAGGCGTAGGGTAGGTCGGTGACTTCCTGGATGGGCAGGGCATCAATATCAGCGCGGAGGGCAACAGCCATGGGCCCCTCCCCTACATCGACGTAGCAGCCTGTGCCCTTCAGATGCTTGGGGGCAAGCCCGGCCTCGGTGAGGGTACGGAAAATCCGCTCTGTCGTCTTGTTCTCCAGGTAGGAGAGTTCGGGGTTCTGGTGGACGTTACGCCGGAACTTGACGAGGTCAGGCAGCAGGGAACGGAGGCGCGGGGCGAAAATGGGGGACCCCAGGTTGAGGGTCTGCGCGGCGTAGGGTGTGGACGTCATGTATATAGAGTAGCCCCTCATGCAAAAAAGTCGCGTTCCCCGGTGGAGGGGGAACGCGACTTTTCACAGATGCTTAGAGGGAGCGGGCCAGGATTGCCTGCTTGACCTCAGCGATTGCCTTGGTGATTTCAATACCGCGGGGGCAAGCCTCGGTGCAGTTGAAGGTGGTGCGGCAGCGCCAGACACCTTCCTTGTCGTTGAGGATCTCCAGGCGCATGTCACCTGCATCGTCTCGGGAGTCGAAGATGAAGCGGTGGGCGTTCACAATCGCTGCCGGGCCGAAGTACTGGCCGTCGGTCCAGAAGACGGGGCAGGATGAGGTACAGGCGGCGCAGAGGATGCACTTGGTGGTGTCATCGAAACGGGCGCGGTCTTCCTGGGACTGGAGGCGTTCACGCTCGGGTTCGTTGGTGTCGTTGACCAAGAAGGGCATGATTTCGCGGTAGGCCTGGAAGAAGGGCTCCATATCAACGATGAGGTCCTTTTCGCAGGGCAGACCCTTGATGGGCTCAACGGTGATGGGCTTGGACAGGTCCAGGTCCTTGAGCAGGGTCTTGCAGGCCAGGCGGTTGCGGCCGTTGATGCGCATCGCGTCGGAGCCACAAATACCGTGGGCACAGGAGCGGCGGAAGGATAGGGAGCCGTCGATTTCCCACTTGATCTTGTGCAGGGCGTCGAGCACACGGTCGGTGCCGTACATGGTCAGCTTAAATTCATCCCAGTGGGCCTCGGATGAAATTTCAGGGTTGTAGCGGCGGACCTGGACAGTCACGTCGAAGGTGGGGATAGCGCCCGCTTCGCCTGACTCAGACTTCAGCTCAACCTTGGATTCGGGTTCACGTGCTTCAAAATCAGCCATTTTAGTACTTACGCTCCATCGGTTCGTAGCGGGTGAAGGTGACGGGCTTGGTGTCGAAGCGCAGGCCCTTAATGCCTTCCATCTCAGCGTTCTCGTCTAGGTAGACCATTGAGTGCTTCATGAAGTTAGCGTCGTCGCGGTCGGGGTAGTCCTCACGGAAGTGGCCACCGCGGGATTCCTTGCGGTGCAGGGCCGCAACGGACATGACCTTGGCCAGTTCTAGCAGGAAGCCCAGCTCAACGGCTTCAAGTAGGTCCAGGTTGAAGCGCTTGCCCTTGTCCTGGATCTGGATGTTCTTGTAGCGCTCTTCGAGTTCAACGATCTTGTTGACGGCGTTGTGGATGGTCGCTTCGGTGCGGAATACCTGCATGTCGGCGTCCATGACATCCTGCAGTTCCTTGCGGAGCTGGCCGACCTTTTCGGTGCCTTCACCGGTCAGAATCTGGTTGAGCAGGTTCAGGGTGGAGTCGGCTGCGTCGTCGGGGATAGGCAGGAAGTCAGCTGAGGCTGCGTATTCTGCTGCGTAGATACCGGCCCGCTTGCCGAAGACGTTAATGTCGAGCAGGGAGTTGGTGCCCAGACGGTTGGAGCCATGGACGGACACGCAGGCAACCTCACCAGCGGCGTAGAGGCCGGGGATGATGTCCTCTGAATTGGCGTGGACTTCAGCCTTGATGTTGGTGGGGATACCACCCATGGCGTAGTGGGCGGTGGGGAAAACCGGGACAGGCTCGGTGTAGGGCTCAACACCCAGGTAGGTGCGGGCGAACTCGGTGATGTCCGGGAGCTTCTCGTCGATGTGGGCCGGTTCCAGGTGGGTGAGGTCCAGCAGGACGTAGTCCTTGTTGGGGCCACAGCCGCGGCCTTCGCGGACTTCGTTGGCCATAGAGCGGGCGACGATATCGCGGGGGGCCAGGTCCTTAATGGTGGGGGCGTAACGCTCCATGAAGCGTTCACCGTCGGAGTTACGCAGAATACCGCCTTCACCGCGGGCTGCCTCAGAGACCAGGATGCCCAGGCCGGCAAGGCCGGTGGGGTGGAACTGGACGAACTCCATGTCCTCTAGCGGAATTCCGTTGCGCAGGGCAATGGCCATACCGTCACCGGTGAGGGTGTGGGCGTTAGAGGTGGTCTTGAAGATCTTGCCACAGCCGCCGGAGGCGAAGATGACGCTCTTAGCCTGGAAGACGTGGACTTCACCGGTGGCCAGGTCGTAGGAGACGACACCTGCAGGGCGGCGAACACCGTTTTCGTCCTCAACCATAACCAGGTCAAGGACATAGTATTCGTTGAAGAACTCAACGTTGTGCTTGACGCAGTTCTGGTAGAGGGTCTGCAGAATCATGTGGCCGGTGCGGTCTGCTGCGTAGCAGGCGCGGCGCACAGGGGCCTTACCGTGGTCGCGGGTGTGGCCGCCGAAGCGACGCTGGTCGATGCGGCCCTCGGGGGTGCGGTTGAAGGGCAGACCCATCTTTTCAAGATCAAGGACCGCGTCAATAGCTTCCTTAGCCATGACCTCAGCGGAGTCCTGGTCTACCAGGTAGTCGCCACCCTTGATGGTGTCAAAGGTATGCCACTCCCAGTTGTCCTCTTCAACGTTGGCCAGGGCTGCACACATACCGCCCTGGGCTGCACCGGTGTGGGACCGGGTGGGGTAGAGCTTGGTGAGCACTGCGGTGCGTACACGCTGGCCAGCTTCGATAGCGGCTCGCATACCTGCGCCGCCTGCGCCGATAATGACGACGTCGTACTTATGTACCTGCATGAGTCGATTGCTTCTTTCTAAAACTGTGATGCGCTGTTAGGGAGCGGGGCAGAAGGAGGGCAGAAGATCTGCTGCTGCGCCGGCGGGGCAGGGATCAAAGGTAAAGATGACCAGGGTGCCCAGCAAGATAACGAAGGCGGTAGCCAGGAAGAGGGCTACCTTCAGGACGAAGCGGACGCCGTCCTTCTCAGCGTAATCGTCGATGATGACGCGGATACCGTTAGCGCCGTGGAGCATAGCCAGCCACAGCAAGAGCAAGTCCCAGACCTGCCAGAAGGGGTTGGCCAGCTTTCCGCCCACAAAGCCAAAGTCAATGCGGTGCACGCCTTCGCCCATCATGAGGTTGACAAAGAGGTGGCCGAAAATCAGGACGACCAGCAGAACACCGGAGATACGCATGTAGAGCCATGCGAACATCTCGAAGTTGTTGCGCTTGGTGGAGGCACGGTTGTACTTGATGCCAGAGACGGTGTTGTCTCGGCTGCGGGGAACAGAAATCTTGGTTTTCAGCGGAGTTGCCATGGTTTAGTGACCCCCAAAGACGAGCATGATGTGACGGATGAAGAAGGGAACAAAAACGACCGCCCAGAGGACGAGGACGCCCCAGAGCATGACCTTCTGGTTCTTGGCACCGTTCTTCCAGAAATCCACCAGAATAATGCGGATACCGTTGAAAGCGTGGTACACGATGGCCGCAACCAGGGCAGCTTCACCAAGTCCCATAATGGGGTTCTTGTAAAGCTCCATCACAGCGTTGTATGCCTCGGGGGAGATGCGCACAACGGCGGTATCAAGAACGTGGACCAGCAAGAAGAAGAAAATGGCGATACCGGTAATGCGGTGGGCAACCCATGACCACATACCTTCGCCGCCACGGTACGTTGTGCCCTTGGATGTATTCGGCACTGAATAACCTCCTGTTTGTTGCGGATATAACTACCTCGATATCAACCGAAGGCATAAGAGCCCGCACAAGACATAGTGTGTGTTCTACTCAACAGCAAGATTAGCAGGTTTTACAAGCGCTTATTGACACTCTGCCACCATCTTCACACCCCTGATTTTGCCGGAATAGAGCATACTTTAATGGCCTAAATCTATCCAGGCGCGTCATTGCACGGTTTAACCCCCAAAGCCCCGGTTCACCTTTTGAGATGGGGCCCAAAAATTAGCTTAAACATTTCATCTTTATGACTAGAAAACTTATGTACACTGTAGGGACGATGAGAACACCACTTGAACGGTTCTACCCCCTCATTCCCGCGGGCGGCGTTGGATCCCGGCTTTGGCCCCTCTCCCGCGCTGTTGAACCCAAATTCCTTCTTGACCTTACAGGCACCGGCAGCTCCCTCTTGCGCTCCACCTACGACCGGTTAGTCGACCTGGCCAGCTCCGGCGTCATGGTTGTGACCGGCCAGGCCCATGCCAATGCTGTCACCCAGCAGCTTTCCGAGCTGCGCGGTTCTGACCTGGTCCTTGAACCCTCCCCCCGCGACTCTGCAGCAGCTATCGGCCTTGCCTGCGCCATTTTGCACGAACGCGACCCCGAGGCGATCATCGGCTCCTTTGCCGCCGACCACATCATCGACCCCGTCGAGGATTTCCAGGCGGTCGTGCGCGAGGCCGTCCACGCCGCTGCCTCCGGCAAGATCGTCACCATCGGCATCGAACCCACCTCCCCCTCTACCGCCTTTGGCTACATCAAGGCAACCAGCAGTCTGGGCCTGGCAGAGGCCCCACGTGCCCTAGCCGTTGAGCAGTTCGTTGAAAAGCCCGATGAGGCCACAGCCACCGAATACGTCGCCAGCGGCGACTACACCTGGAACGCCGGCATGTTTGTTGCCCCAGCCTCCCTCATGCTCAAACACCTTGAAGCCAAGGAGCCTGAACTCTACCTGGGCATTATGGAAATCGCCCGCGCTTGGGATACCCCGGCCCGGGAAATCGTCATGAACCGCCTCTGGGACACTCTGCCCAAAACAGCCATTGACTATGCGGTAGCTGAACCCGCCGCAGCGGCCGGCGATATCGCCATGGTGCCCGGCAGCTTCAGCTGGGATGACGTGGGAGACTTCGACGCCGTTGCCCGCCTCAATATCGAAAAGACCGGCGACCAGCTCTTCGTTTTGGGAGATAAGGCCAGCGTCATTAGTGAGGACTCCACCGGCATTGTCGTCAACAACACCGGCCGCAAAATCTCGGTAATCGGCATAGAGGACGTCGTCATTGTCGATACCGCTGATGCCCTCCTGGTGACGGTTCGCAACGATGCCCAGAGCGTCAAGAACACCGTCACCACCCTCAAGGAGCAGGGCATGGATAGCCTGCTCTAGCCCCTAAGTTACCAGCCGGCCCCCATCTGGGGGCCGGTTTTTCTTATATCCACTACCCGTATATGCAAATGATTCTCATTTAGTTTAGGATGGTGAGGCATGAACACAATCTCACCTTCCCTCAAGCTTTCCCTTGCCTCCCTGGCCGTCCTTGCCCTGGCCGGTTGTGGCGCCGCCTCTGACCCCACCTCATCAACTGCTGCCGCCAGCTCTTCCGCTACCACCGGCACAAGCACCTCAGCCCCGGCTACCGCCTCAGCTACCGCCGCAGGCCAGGCAGAAATCAAAGAAGCTTCCACCCCTTCTGCCCGCATCGCCCTGACCTACGATGGTGGCATCATGATCGTGGACGGCAAGACCTTTGAAATCATCGAAACGATTGAAAAAGAAGGCTTTTTGCGCCTACAGCCTGCTGGGGATAACCGCCACCTCGTCGTTGCGGACGGCTCTTCCTACACCATGCTGGATATGGGGGCTTGGACCCAGGAACACGGGGACCACGACCACTACTACACCACCTCCCCCACTCTTTCGTCCCTGACCTTTAAAGCCGACGGGACCGGCCACGTCATTGTCGACCACGACCGGGCAGCCATGTTTGCCGATAACACCGGCACCATTGAGATCTACTCCCCTGCCGACCTGACCGGCGCTGACCAGTACACCGCCACCAGCATCAGCACTGAAACCATTACCCTGCCCACCGCCCACCACGGCCTGGCTATCCCTCTAGAAAATAACCAGTACCTGGTATCGGTAGGCACCGAGGATGCTCGCACCGGCGCTGCCGTCATCAACGCCGACGGCTCTGTAGTCACCGAGAACTCTGACTGCCCCGGTATCCACGGTGAAGCCATCGCCGAGGACGACACCTTCACCCTGGGCTGCCAGGACGGCGTCCTGATTTACAAGGACGGTGCCTTCACCAAGATCACTAACCCTGAGGACCCCTACTCCCGTTCAGGCAACCATGCAGGTGATTCCGACTCCCACATGGTGCTGGTGGACTACAAGACCGATAAGGACGCTGAACTGGAACGCCCCGAACAGTTCGCCCTGGTCAATACCCTGACCCAGGAGCGCACCAAGGTAGCCCTGCCCGCCGGCGTCTCCTACACCTTCCGGTCCCTGGCCCGCGGCCCTGAGGGCTCCCACCTGCTGCTGACCACCGACGGAAAGCTCCGCTTCTGGGCTGAGGACGGCACCGAGCTGGGCTCCGTTGACATCATGGATTCCTGGACCGAGTCCGAGGTCTGGCAGGATCCCCGCCCCGCGATCTGGGTGGACGGTGAAACCGCCTACGTCACTGACCCGGCCACTAAGAAGCTGCACGTTGTCTCCCTGGCAAAGATTGCCGACGGCACAGCTGAAGTTTTTGCCAGCATTGACCTGCCCGAGGTACCCAATGAAATCAACGGTATCTCCCGCACCGCCGAGCTGGTGACCACCACCGAGGTCCACTCAGACCACTAAGGTCAACCCACTCAAAAGGCCCTGCTTCTTTACACACGGAAACTGCTCCCCCAGTTGGTGGTCTAAAAAACAAACACCAACACACGGGGAGCAGTTTTTATGCGAGCACAAAACTCACTTACCCGACATCAACGAGAACAACTCACCCAACTATACGAACAAGATACAGGAAGCATAGCAGCAGCCAAAGAACTCAAGATCTCCCACTCCACAGCACAAGCACTCGAACAACGCTACATATCAGATTAAGTCGATCGGTGGTGTTCAGTCCATGTCACGCAAGGGTAATTGCTATGACAATGCTGTGATGGAGAACTTTTTGGGCATTTGAAGGCTGAGATGTATTACGGGGGGCGTTTTGCGAGTGTTGAGGAGTTCTTCACGGCTGTTGATGAGTATGTTTTTTGGGTGTAACAATAATCGTTTTCAGGAGCGGCTGAAGGGCCTGGACTCCGGTGAGGTATCGGAGTAAGCCTTTGGGGTCCTGGTTGTCTAGAATTTAACTCAGCCCAATTTTCGGAGGCTAGTTCAGAAGACAAAATCTCTAGACCTTGAACTTAAGTACAACAATAGGTAATCCACTTCTGAACTTTTGTATATACCCTTACGTGAGCCTAATACTCCACAATAGATAGCAGAACAACAGTTTGACTCACACCACCAAGGACTCCGAACCATGAAGAATATCCGTAAGACACTGGCAGTTACCTCCATCGCCGTTGCTCTCACCCTCAGTTTTTCACCTGCGCGGGCTGCTTCTTTGCCGCAGGATATTGATGTTAAAGCTTCCCCCGCCTCAGCATCTAGCATGTCTCCTACTTTCTTTCGTTGGCTTTGCAAGTCAGGGATATGTGACTAACACTCATACGTTCCGAAGTAGCACTGCCCGAGGGGTGATAGCATAAACCCATGACGACAAGCCCCCATAGTGCTTCCAGCAAGAAGTGGTTTCCCCTTGGCCCCTACCTGAGGGGGCTGCTTATCTGCCTGGTATTTATTTTTATTGCGGCCGATTTATCTTCGGGGGTCTACGAAAATACACATACCCAGAATCGTGTATGGGCTGTTGCAATTGCCTATCTGCCCATTTTTATGATGGGATTCGGGCTCATGCTCGGAATTTATGGCTGGTATTTTTCTCTTGCCAACATCACGGTGCTTTATAACGATTCCAGTTTCGTCTGGGCTGGATTCTCATCGGCGTCAATTCTGGTGCCTGTGTATTGCGCTTACCTGGCTACAAAACGTCAGGTCGTGGCATTCGGTATTGTCCTGTGTGTTTTTGTTGTGTATCCGGGTTGGGGTTCAAATACATTGGGTCCTCAGTTCATAACAACGTCATTAGCAGTTTTTTCATACATCACAGGGCTAGTACTCAGAAGGTTCCGGCTTCAGCGGGAAAAAGACCAGCAAAAGATTATCTCTATTCAGGAAGCCCAGCTCCAGGCACGGAATGAGGAACGCACCCGCCTTGCCTACGAGTTACACGATATCGTTGCCCATGAAGTCACCATCATCGCTATGCAGGCTCGGCGTGCACAGTTTACAGAGGATCCAAAGAGCACAGCCGCTATTCTGACTGGGATTGGGGACTCTGCGAGCCAGGCGCTCGAGGATCTTCGCAAGCTGGTGACTGTCCTTAAAGCCGAGAAAAATGACTCACTGAACGGCCAGCTACCCAGCGCTCCCCAGTCGGAAGAGAATTTGCTGCTGGGCGACATCTCTCTTTCAGGGGAAACCACATCGTCTCTAGCCCTGACTCACGATTTACATAAAATATCTGATGCCCTAGAAAATGCAGGCTTTACGGTTACGCTGACCGTTGATGGGGATGTAAGCCTTATTCCTTTGGCATCTCGCCAGGCGCTAAGACGTACAGCTCGCGAGATAGGGACCAACATTCTCAAGCATGGCTCCCCTGAGGGACCTGTAAAAATAGACCTCACAGTGGATCAGCGTAACGTCACGCTATCCTCAGAGAACGTCATCTCTCATAACAAACCCGTTTCTTCATCTTTGACCGGGTTAGAATCAATGAAGGCTAGGTTTCATGATTTGGGTGGAACATCGTCTTATCAAAATGACCACGGTGGGAAGATTCAGGTGAGCCTTCCCCTGCCTAAAACAGTGACCAAAGCTTTTTAAGCTGCCGCTCTAGCTTGTACAGACAGTGAAGGAACCATTCATGGTTAAAGTCCTCCTCGTAGATGATGAATCCCTTATTCGTAATATTTTGAAGGATTATCTTTCCTCCGATGAAAGCCTGGAAGTGGTGGGGGAAGCTTCAAATGGCAAGCTGGCAATTTCACAGGCAAGGGCCCTACAGCCAGATGTAATTTTGATGGATATGCAGATGCCTCTGATGGACGGTGTCGAGGCAACCCAGTATATTCATCATTCTTTCCCCGACATAAGAATATTGGGGCTGAGCACCTTTGCGACTGATCGCTATGTTGTTGAACTCTTGCGGGCAGGTGCCTCGGGGTACTTGGTAAAGGACTCCCACCCCGAAGAGGTCACCAGCGCAATCCACACCGTCCATGACGGAGGATCAGTACTGTCCCCCGAGGTTACCCGCTATGTGGTGCAAGGGCTTAAGCAGTCAGTTCCTGCCGAAATTTCTCCCGACGAAGAACTCATGTCAGTTCTTACCGCGAAAGAAATAGAAGTCATTGAGCTTCTCGCGCGCGGTCTAAATAATAAAGAGATGGCCGCAGAACTTTTCGTTACTGAATCCACAATTAAAGCGCGTTTTGTGAAAATTATGGAAAAAATGCAGGTGCGCGATAGGGTTCAGATTCTAGTTAAAGCTATTGAATACAATCTAATCAACCTAAAAACCTGGTAAACCCCATAGCTTTGCTATTTTTAGCCGAGATCGATTCCTAGCACAGCCCCGATAGGGTAGACGAGCCCAGCAAAGGCTGGGGCAAGATCTTCCAAGCTAAGGCTGTCGATGCGGTGTATATCTAGCAAAGCGTCAACGCCCCAACCCATCACGCTGTACTGCGCTAAGAATCTCGCTAAATCATCGGGTGCCAGATGCGGTCGGCTGAGATTACTGAGAGCAAACTGTTTAACCTGCTCAACTTCGGTCCTACTATAAGTTTCAGGGATACTAATAACTGCCCTTGCTACGTTTTCTAGAACTTCTAATATCTCTCCGCTTTCGCTATTTTCTCCACTACAAGTAAAGTTCTATCGACTTAGAAAAAGAGGGTTACTACCGCATAGCCTACGCCGCCGCCAACCAAGGCCAGCGCCAGGCTACGAGTCCAACGGCCAACCGCTGAGGTACCCTTTGAGGTAGTGGGGTAGGTAGTCTCGTTCTTGTAAGCAGTCATGTTATTTTTCCTTTCAATGATGGTGGGCTAGTAGCCCTTGACGCTGAATCAGGCAGAAAGCCCGATGTTAAGCCCCATTGTCTGAGGCAAATGATTGTTGCAGCGAAACCTTAGAGCCGGTTCGTAAAGCGTTGTTGCTGTATACACGGGTTGCCACCCAGAACAGCAGCGGAATAGTTACCCCAGCGATACTGGCAGCGGTCACCATTTCCCAGGTCTGTACGCCGTCCAGACCAAAGCGAATAGGCATCAGGTAGGAAGAGAAAAGCGGGACGAAGGACAATCCCTTAAGCCAAGTCTCTTCAAGATAGTTGGGTGTAAGATACAGGGCGACGACCAGCAGAACCATCTGCAAAACCGACAGCGGCATCACTGCGGCACTCAGGTCCTCCTGCCGGGAGACCGTTGACGCCAGAATCGTGTTCATGGTTGCAAAAATCATGTAGCCCAGCAAGAACCATACAAGGAACCATAGAAGAACTGCACCTACTTCAAGCTCCAGCAGTGACCACCCGTCCACGAGGGTGAAACCCAGCAGGCCAGTGCCGCCGATGAGAAGTAGCTGGACCAGCGTTATCGCTCCGATACCGATCATCTTTCCGGCCAACAAAGGCACAACACCGATTTTGGTGAGGAGGATTTCGACGACCCTTGATGACTTCTCTTCAACAACACCAGAGGTCAGGCTCTGGGATGAGTACACAAGAGAGCTGAGCAAAGCACTCACCATCGCTGTAGCAAAGAGCAGGCGGGTATCCAGCTGGAAGCTAGCATCCCCCATTTTCTCCCGCAAGAACCAACCGCCAACACTTGCTCCAATACCCACAGTCAGGGCAAGCAGCCCAGTGGCTAGCAGGATGGTCTTATTCTTGGTGCGGGTAAGAACCTCACGTCGAATGACGATTAACATTTCACGGTAAGCAGTGCTCACTGATTTTTCACCTACTTCATGCTGGGTAGTCTGCTGGGTCATGCCTTTAGCTTTCATCGTGTCTGACCTGCCGATTCAAGCTCTGACTCACGGGCAGGGGTGATACCCCGCGGCCCGACGAAATATAATCCTGCGATAGGAGTGCGCCCAAGGACTGTTGCACAGGCTCAATACTGCGCAGCCCTCCAAATCGTGTGGCAGTTTCTAGTACGCCCTGGGGAACGGTTGCACCCCGTCCATCAACTGTGATGAAAACTGATGATTGGTTGCTCATCTTGAATTCGATATGGAAGGAAGCGACCAACGATAGTTCGGCAACGAATTCTCCGGCCGGGCGATCAAATTTTAGTTCCCACCGGGTCTGATCAGTATCTTGCAACTCAGAGACAGCACCATCTGCCATCACTCTGCCTCGATCAAGTACGCAAACACGGTCGCATAGACGCTCAACAAGCTCCAACTGATGCGATGAAAACAGGATGCCCACGCCCTGGGCTGCCTGTTGTTGGATAAGACCAGCCATTGTATCTACAGCTAGGGGGTCAAGCCCCGAGAAGGGTTCATCAAGTACCAGTAGTTCTGGGTTACCAACTAGGGAAACAGCTAGCTGAACTCGCTGCTGGTTACCTAGCGACAAATCTTGGACGAGGGTTTTCTCTCGACCCGATAGGCCCAGTGTAGCGATAAGTTCGTCAGCTTTTTCCTTCGCCTGTCCCAGGGTTTTCCCTTCAAGTAGAGCAAAGTGAACAATCTGATCTTTGACACTCATCTGGGGGTACAGGCCCCGCTCTTCCGGCATGTAACCGATTGACCTGCGGTTCTCGGTTGAGATGGGTTTCCCGTCCCAGGTGATATGCCCGCCGGTGGGGTTAAGCATTCCTAGAATGAGTCGCATGGTGGTGGTTTTACCTGCGCCGTTGCCGCCGATGAAACCAACAATTTCACCGCGACGGACGCCGAAATCTACATCCTGCAGCACCTTGTGGTCACCGAAGCTGCGGCTAATCCCGTGGAGTTTGAGACCGTTCATTGCGCACCTCGCTTTTCTTGCTCTTGCGTCTTCACTAAAAACTCTAGTGAAGCGTTAGAGCTTGCCACATATACTTTCGTACAGTTCTGGATTAGACGATAGTTCATGCATTTGTATGTTCGCTGCCATACCTGCAACAATTGTTGAACAATCTGAGGTGGTCTCGCCCGGGTTGGCATTCTTTTACAGTCGCTACCGTAAAGGAGGCGCATGCACTTGGTTTCCTGCCCCCCCCATGAACAAATGCTTCGACGCACTCGCAGTACTGGTCGATTGCACTAACCTTGAAGTTGCACTGCACGTGTGCGCCCACCTGGTTGAACACCCTGCCACCAGATAGGTAGAACTGGTACCCGATGCACGAACCGTCCTGGTCCACCGTGCCAGCATCAAACAGGCGCATGCCTTCATGTCCGCCCTCAGCCGGCCTCAGCGACGATGTGCGTACCCACAGGCAGACCGTCACAATCGATGCAATCTATGATGATCAAGATGTTATCGATATCGCATCTCTGCTAAGCATTAGCCAGGATGCTGTGGTCATACCCATACCACCGGGCATTGGTCAGCAACTGTTGTAGACTTCGCCCCGGGCTTCTTCTACTTGCACCGCCACGACAAAGCTCTGGAGACGCCCCGCTAGCACTGGGGTCGGAAGCTAGTTCAACGACACGAAAAAGCAGGGTCTTTCACTAGAGGTCCACTGTTCCCAGCAGCTGCCAACTGCCAGCGCTGAATCGGTAGACCGCCAGCCGGTCAATGGTAAAGGTTGCCAAATCCAGAGGCAGTGAAGCAAAGTCTTGCAAGGATTCAGCCAGGGTAGCTGCCGGGGCATGGTTAGCCAGGGTCAGGTGGGGTTCATAGGGGAAGGGTGAGACCGACTCCCCTACCGCTTTCTGGCAGGCTGAGTGAATCAGGGCCAGCTGCTCTCCCCCGGACACCACAGGCAGATAGGTCACCGGGGTCACCGGCTCAAAAGTTGCCGCTGCCCCCAGGCCCACCGGAACCGGCCCGACCCCAGCTAGGGCGTCCTCAAGCAAGGCCAAGGAGTCATCGCCGGCGTCCTCGCTGATGAGAACCGTAATATGGCAGCTTTCAGCCTCTGGCCCCAGCAGCCCGTGGGCTGCACGCCAGGCCACAAGGCAGTCAGCTAAAGCCGCAGGCACCGCAGCAACGATACTGAGGTACCTGCGGTCGGGGTCTATCGTGGGTGATGAAGCCACCGGGCCGGGTGTCTAACTCTTAGAGGGCAGGCAGGAAGCCGACCGCGTCGTAGACGTTCTTGACGGTCACGGAGGCAATCTCCCGGGCCTTGCCTGCGCCAATGGCCAGCAGGCGGTCGAGCTCAGCCGGGTCATCCATGAGTTCCAGGGCGCGTTCCCGAATCGGTGACAGCTCCTCAACCACAATCTCAGCTAGGTCTACCTTGAGGTGGCCGTACATCTTGCCCTCGTAGTCGGCGACGATATCGTCGATAGCCTTACCGGTCACCGCCGAGTAGATGGAGAGCAGGTTGGAGACACCGGGCTTGTTCTCGCGGTCGTAAGAGATCTCAGTGCCCGCGTCTGTCACCGCCGACTTAATCTTCTTGGCGGTCTTCTTGGGGTCATCCAGCAACCAGATAATGCCCTTATCGGTGGTGGCTGACTTGCTCATCTTAGAATCGGGAGTCTGCAGGTCGTAGATCTTGGCAGTCTCTTTGAGGATGACCGGCTCAGGCACCACGAAGGTATCTCCGAAACGGGAGTTGAAGCGCTGGGCCAGGTTGCGGGTCAGCTCCAGGTGCTGGCGCTGGTCTTCACCCACCGGCACCACATCGGCCTGGTAGAGCAGGATATCAGCGGCCATGAGGACGGGGTAGGTGAAGAGGCCTACCGAGGCGTTATCGGTGCCCTGCTTGGCGGCCTTGTCCTTGAACTGGGTCATGCGGGCAGCTTCACCGTAGCCGGTAATGCAGTTGAGCACCCAGGCCAGCTGGGCGTGCTCGGGCACATGGGACTGGACGAAGAGCGGGGTCTTCTCAGGGTCAATACCGGCGGCAATGTACTGGGCTGCAGTCTTGCGGGTGCGTTCCAGCAAAACCGCAGGATCCTGGGGCACGGTAATTGAGTGCATATCGGGAATGAAGTAGAGGCACTCGTGGTCTTTTTGCAGGTCAACCCAGTTATTGACCGCGCCAATGTAGTTGCCCAGGTGCATGGAGTCGGCGGACGGCTGGGCGCCGGAGAAGGCCCGCGGCGCACCGGTTGCCGCGTTGGGAATCTTAGCCTTGAGGTTTTCTTCGGGGGTGGTCTGCTGTGAGGTGCTCACGGGGCGTCCTTTGTTCTTTAGGCCCCTTCGCGGGCCAGTTCCATACCGTTTTTAGCGGTGAAGTTAATAGTGTCGATAGCGCGATCAATCATGTCGCGGGAGTTCTCATCGTTAATATCGAGCTGCTCGGCAATCACCTTGGACTGCACCAGGCAAATCTGGAAGGAGTGGGCCAGCTTCTCGGTGTGAACCTCAGATTCGTACTCGGCCCGGGCAACTGCGTGCCCCTCATAGGCCTTGCGCTGGGCAGCCAGGGTCCGGTTCACGCTAACCAGCAGATAAGCGGCAATACCCAACCAGGCTGCGATAATACCGGCCAGGATCCAGCCCAAGACCGACTCCTCATGGGCTGACTGGATCACTGCCCACACCAGCAGGGCAACCAGGATAGCCATGCCGATCCCGGCCCCGACAAAGACAGTGGTGACGTTTTGCTTCTGCGCTGCGTTTTCTGAACCCTTAGTTTGCATAGGTTCCATTATGTCAAAGATTTTCTAGCACCTCAGATACCTCCTGGCTTCCAGGGCGTAAAGTGGGTGACTATGAAGCTCTCATCGCGCGAAACCAAATACCAGCTGGTTGCAAGCCTCATCAACGAAAAGTACCTAGCCCGGGCTGAGGCAAACACCCTGCTGCCCACAGAACGGCAGCTCCAGGAGGAATTTGAGGTCTCTCGCGATACGGTACGCCGGGCCCTGCGCGAGCTGATTGATCGCAAACTGATTTATAACGTGCAAGGCTCAGGAACTTTTGTTGCCCCGCAACACCATTCGGTGAAGCTACCGTCCTTACGGTCCTTTACCGAAGACATGACGGTGCGCGGCCACCGTCCCCACACCCTGACCCTGGTCTGCCACCTGGTTGAGGCCCCCCTGCACGTCCAGCGGGTCCTGGCCCTAGAAGCCGGGGCTCAGGTCATTGAAATCCAGCGCTTGCGCCAGGCGGACGGCTCCCCCATCGCCCTCGAAACCGCCTATTTCCTCCCCGAGGCTTTCTCCCAGATGGAGCCGGAGCAGTCCCTTTCCCTGGACGCCCAAATGCGGGCCTCCGGCTACCAGGTAGAGTCCGCTACTGTCTCCGTCCTCGCAACTAACCTCACCCTGACAGAAGCGAGGCACCTGGAGGTGCCGCTGGGGGCAGCTGCCCTGCGCGTTGAGAAAATCGGGCGGACGGGCCGCGGCCTTCCCGTAGAAAACACGGTGACCCTCTACCGGGGCGACCGCTACGACTACGAACTCGAACTCACCAGATAGAACAAGCGCCGCACCCCATCACGGGTGCGGCGCTCTAGGTTCAGGGCTTAGGCAGCGGTACGTTCGGCTGTTTCAACCACGTTGACCAGCAGCATGGCGCGGGTCATGGGGCCAACGCCGCCAGGGTTGGGTGAATACCAGGACGACTTAGCGGCAGCTTCGGGCGAGATATCGCCGGTCAGCTTCTTCTTGCCGGTCTCGGCATCCTCAATGCGGGAGACGCCGACGTCCAGCAGGATAGCCCCGTCCTTAACCTGGTCTGCGGTGACGGCGTGGGCAACGCCCACGGCAGCGACGATAATGTCAGCTTCGCGCAGGGCGGCAGTGACGTCCTCGGTGCCGGTGTGCACTAAGGTAGCGGTGGAGTTGACGTCCTTGCGGGTCAGGAGCAGGCCCAGGGGGCGGCCCACGGTAATACCGCGGCCCAGCACAGCAACCTTCTTGCCCTTCCAGGAGATACCGTGACGCTCCACCAGCTCAATGACCCCGTTGGGGGTGCAGGGCAGGGGGGAGTTCAGGGGTTCGCCCACGTTGAGGACGAGGCGGCCCAGGTTCATGGGGTGCAGGCCATCGGCGTCCTTCTCGGGGGCAATCTTCTCAAGAACACGGTTGGTATCAATGTGCTTGGGCAGGGGCAGCTGCACAATGTAGCCGGTGCAGGCCGGGTCGTTGTTGAGCTTCTCCAGCTCAGCTTCGAGCTCCTCCTGGCTGATAGTCTCGGGCAGCTCCACCTTGATAGAGGCAATGCCAACCTCTTCACAGTCGCGGTGCTTGCCGCCCACATAAGAGCGGGAGGCCGGGTCATCGCCCACCAGGACGGTGGCCAGGCCGGGGGTTACCCCCTTCTCTTTGAGGGCAGCGACGCGCTCGGCGAGTTCTTTTTTGATTTGGGCGGCGGTTGCCACTCCGTCAAGAATCTGGGGCATGCTTACCACTCCTCGATACCGGAGTAGAGGGGGAACTTCTCGCACAGGGCGGTGACGCGTGCCCGCTGGGCGGCGACATCAACGCCGGGTTTGAGGGTTTCGGCAATGATGTCAGCGACCTCGGTGAAGGCCTCAGCGTCAAAGCCGCGGGTTGCCAGGGCGGGGGTACCGATGCGCAGACCGGAGGTGACCATGGGCGGACGGGGGTCGTTGGGCACTGCGTTACGGTTGACGGTGATACCGGCTTCGTGCAGCAGGTCTTCAGCCTCGCGGCCGTTGATCTCTGAGTCACGCAGGTCAACCAGGACCAGGTGAACATCGGTGCCACCGGAAATCACCTTGACGCCGGCTTCTGCCATATCAGCCTGGTTGAGGCGGTCAGCCAGAATCTGGGCACCTTCCAGGGTGCGCTTCTGGCGGTCCTTGAACAGGTCGGAGCCAGCGATCTTGAAGGCGGTAGCCTTACCTGCAATAGCGTGCATGAGGGGGCCGCCCTGCTGGCCGGGGAAGACAGCCGAGTCAATCTTCTTCTTCAGGTCTTCAACGCACATGATGAAGCCGGAGCGGGGCCCGGCCAGGGTCTTGTGGACGGTGGATGACACAACGTGGGCGTGGGGGACGGGGTTGGGGTGCAGACCGGCTGCTACCAGGCCAGCGAAGTGGGCCATATCAACCCAGAGGTAGGCCCCGATCTCGTCGGCAATCTCGCGGAAGGCAGCGAAATCTAGCTGGCGGGTGTAGGCAGACCAGCCGGCGATAATAACCTTGGGCTTCTCAGCCAGGGCCAGCTCACGGACCTCGTCCATGTTCACGCGGCCGGTTTCTTCGTCCACCCCGTAGGCGACGACTTCGTAGAGCTTACCGGAGACGTTGAGCTTCATGCCGTGGGTCAGGTGGCCGCCGTGGGCCAGGGACAGGCCCATGATTTTGTCGCCGGGGGTCAGCAGGGCGTGCATGACAGCGTTATTGGCCTGGGCACCGGAGTGGGGCTGGACGTTGGCGTGGTCGGCACCAAAAAGGGCCTTAGCGCGGTCGATTGCCAGCTGCTCCACCACGTCAACAAATTCGCAGCCGCCGTAGTAGCGGCGGCCGGGGTAGCCTTCGGCGTACTTGTTAGTCAGAACAGAACCCTGGGCCTCAAGGACTGCACGGGGGGCGAAGTTCTCGGATGCAATCATTTCGAGGGTGTTCTGCTGGCGATCCTGCTCCTGCTGGATGGCGGCGGCGATTTCGGGATCGACTTCGGCCAAGGGCAGGTTGGTGACGTTGGGTGAAAGGTTGGTCATGCCACTTCCTTGAGTTGGTAATCAGTTTCTTCTGGATTAGCTGTATGAGGGAATACAGAAGATGACGTGATGGGGTAAAGGGAGCCTAGCCTGCCCCCTCACTCTTACCAGTGTATGTGACCTGTGACGCCAGGTGTAGTTCCTGTTACCTATATGAGATGTTTTTCTTCCAGCCTCCCGGCAAAGACCCGCGGACGGAGGCCACCTAGCCGGTGCCCTCCGTCCGCCCCCTACTAGCGGTAGGGGCTGGGGGACGGTTCTTGCCCGGTGAGCAGGTAGGCTCCCAGCTCCGCTTTTTTATAGGCCACCGGATCGTGCAAGGTATGGGTTCTCACGTCCCGCCAGTGGCGGTCCAGCCCCACCGACCTCTTGGTGGCCCGGGCCCCGGTGACGTCAAAAACCCCCTGGGTCACGGCCAGGGCAGTGGTATGGGCCGTAATCTTTGCTGTCACAATCTGTTCAGCAATGTGAGCCCGTTCCGCAGCCGTCAGGGCCTGCCCCTGGGCAAGGCCCCAGTCCAGGGCATCGGTAGCCTGCTGAACCACCGCCGAGAGGGCCTGCACCTGTGCGGCAAACTCACCGTACTGGGCCAGGATGTAGGGATCGTCGGTAGCCTTCTCTACAGTGGCATGGAACCAGGGGCGGGAGGAGGAGCGGGTATAGCCCAGCGCCTCCTGGAGGGCCCCCTCCGCAGCGGCCAAATAAACCGTTGAAAAAAGAAGCTGGAAGGCTGGGGTGGAAAGATTTTTATGGGGCTCCCGGTCGGCATCAGTTGCCGGAAGAATAGCGATTACGTCTTCCTCCGGGACAAATACCTGCCTGTATTCCAGGCTGTTGGTTGCCGTCAGCCGCGAACCCACCACGTCCCAGTCGTCATGGCGCACAAACCCATCACTGCGGGTATCGACCAGGGCAACGACCCTGCGACCGTCCTCGGTGAAGGCCCGGGAGAAGATTTTATCGGCCACATAGCTACCGGTGGCAAAGGGCTTCACCCCGGTAAAGCTCCACCCGCCGTCCACGGCCTGGGCCTGAATTTGCTGCCCCTGGGGTGTTCCGGTCGAGGCAAAAAGCCAGTGGTTGGCCAGAGTATCCCGGGCCAGTTTTTCAGCCCTCTGCTCCTCAAGGTCAAGGTAGGGGAAGACCTGGAAAACATAGTGGTAGCCCAAGAGCTGACCAATTGAGTTATCTGCCCGAGCAATAATTTGCACCAGCTCAAAGCACTGGTTCCAGTTCAGTCCTTCCCCACCCCAGCGGGCCGGGATATTGAGGGGAAGCAGGCCGGACTTCTTCAAGAGGTCTTTTTCGGCCTCCGGCGGGCGGCCAGCCCGGTCTCGGGCAACGACGTCCTGGCGAAGCTGGTCAGCGACCTCCTCAGCGACCTTGATCCAGCGGTCGTGATGATTCGGACGGGCGGGGGCTCCCAGCGGGGTAATGAATGACAGGGTCATGAGTGTTTCTTCCTTCCTCTACTGGTTCTTCCAGCTGGCGATATCTGCCTCGATATCCCGGTCCCAGGGGGTATCTAGGACACCACCGATATAGGAGGCAAACCATTCCCGAACCCGGTCAGAGTGGAAGGCTTCCTGCAAGACCTTGGCCTTCTCTGTGCCGGCAAAGTCCGGGCGGGATGCCACCACGCAGATGTAGGGCAAGGCTTCCTCTGTTGTTTCAAAGGCAATGGCGTCATCGGGGGTCAGGCCGATTTCAGCGGCCAGGCGGACGAAGAGGAAACCGGCGTCCACATCCTCATAGGTCTGGGACAGGGACTGCTGATCGACCTCGATGAACTGGAAGTTCTTGGGGTTCTCCAGGATGTCCTGCTGGGAGAGATGAATAACGGGCTTACCCTCGGTCAGCTTCAAGGCCCCGGCTTTCTCCAGTAGTTTGAGCCCGCGGCCATTATTTGAGGTGTCTACCGGCAGGGCAATCTTGGCCCCCTCCGGCAGTTCATCAACCGACCCGTAATGGGCGCTCCAGAGGCCAGCAGGGGAAGTGTATTCGTAGAAGAGGGGAATATTATCTAGCCCCTTATCCTGGTTGAACTGGTCCAGGTAGGCAACGTGCTGGAAGTAGTTGACGTCGTACTTGCCCTGGGCTACTTCGAGGTTGGGCTGGACGATATCGGTGACAAAGGTAGCTTTCAGTTCCCAGCCCTGCTCTTTGAGGATCTCTTGGGCAATGAGCACAGGCTCCTGGTAGGGGGCAGATTCTGTTGCGACGATGGTGATGGTCTTATCAGCTGAGCTGCTTCCTGTTGAGCTGGCCCCGCAGGCGGTTAGGCCAAATGCGGCAGCCAGGCCAAGGCCGGACCCGAGGAGGGCCTGGCGGCGGGTGAGTTCAATTTTCGGTGCGTAAGTCATGAGGTGTTCTCCAAAAAGTCAGTTGTGGGTAGATGGTGTCTAGGGGCGGAAGGAGGTCCCGTAATGGTTTTCTGCCAGTCTGCTGCCGCCGGTGAGTTTCTGCCGCAAGGATCCCGATGCGTAATCGGTTTGGGCAAGACCCCGCTGGCGCAGAACCGGCAGGACGTGGTTGATAAAGTCGGTGTAGGATCCGGGGATGAGGGAGTTTATGATGTTGATTCCGTCGACTCCCGCCTCGGCCCAATCTTCAAGCCGGTCTGCGATTTGCTCGGGGGTGCCCACCAGGTGTTGGGCTTCTGCCCGGTAGCGGGCAAGATCTTCTAAGGTGGGCTTTCCACCGGGTACAGAATCGGCGATAGCTTCGAGCAGGCCCACCGACCCCTCGGTGCGGATTTCTCCCAGCGGAGTATCGAGGGGCACCCCGCCAAAATCCACGCCGAGGCTGCCGCCGATATGGGCGATGATTGCCTCCAGGTCAAGGTATTCCTTTTCCCGCTCGTAGAGCCGTTGGGCCTCTTCTTCGGTGGATCCGACGGTAAAAGACAGCCCAGCAAAGAGTTTGATGTCCTCCCGGGTGCGTCCGACCTCGGCTGCTGCTGCCCCTAGACGGGCTGAGACCTTAGCCGCGTGGGCGGGGTTGGGGGCGAAGATAAAGGTGGCTTCAGCGTGTTTGGCAGCGAACCGGGTGCCCCTCGGTGAGCTTCCGGCCTGGAAGAGGAAGGGGGTGCGCTGGGGGCTGGGGGCTACCAGGTGGGGCCCGTCGACCGAATAGCGGCTACCCCGGTGGTTGATAGGACGGACCCCGGCCGGGTCAGCGAAAATCCCGGCTTCCTTATCTAGCTTCAGGGCATCGTCATCCCAGGAGCTCTCCCAGAGCTGGTAGACAACGTCCAGGTATTCTTCTGCCTCGTCATAGCGGCTATCGTGCCCTGGAATGGACTGGGCCCCAAAGTTGCGGTGGGCGTTCTCCAGAGCGCTGGTGACGATGTTCCAGGCAACCCGTCCCCCGCTGAGGTGATCCAGGGTAGATAGCTGGCGGGCGAAGTTAAAGGGGTGGGCCTGAATCGTTGAGGAGGTAATAGCCAGCCCCAGGTTCTCGGTTGTAGCGGCGAGCGCGGAGGCCAGTACCAGAGGGTCGTTGGAGGGAATCTGGAGCCCCTTGTGGATGAGGGCGTCGCTGTTTCCCCCGTAGTTGCCGTAGAGGCCAACGACGTCGGCTAGGAAGAGGGCGTCGAATTTTGCCTCTTCGAGCTGGCGGGCTAGGTCTTGCCAGAGGGCAAGCTCGTTGAATCTGTGTTGTTGGGCGTCGGGATGGCGCCAGAGGCCTCCCCGGATGTGGCTGCCGGTGTTCATCACGAAGGCGCTGAGCAGCAGGCGGCGACGGTTTGTTGAGGGTGAAGTGGGCATAGGTGTCCCCTTGAAAGGTCAAAAACGGGTTGTTTAGCGCTTGTCGAGGGCGCGAGAGAGGCGGGAACCGCCGTATTGGACGAGGGTGACCAGGGCGATCATGAGGATGATGGCTACGATCATGAGCGGGGTTTCGTAGCGGTAGTAGCCGTAGCGGATAGCGAAGTCGCCGATTCCGCCGCCACCTACTAGGCCTGCCATGGCTGAGTAGGAGATGAAGCTGACCGTCATGATGGTGATGGAGGTGACCAGGGCGGGGCGGGCGTCCACGAGCAAAACGTCGGTGATGATTTGCCGGGGTTTGGCTCCCATGGCAAGGGAGGCTTCAACGGTTCCGGTGCCGAGCTGGGTGAGGTTTTGTTCTACGAAGCGGGCGAAATAGGGAATGGCGTTGATCGTCAGGGGCACACAGACCGCTGCTGTTCCGAGGCTGGTGCCCACCAGGAGCCGGGTGAAGGGGATGATCGCGATGAGCAGGATCAGGAAGGGGAAGGAGCGGATGATATTGACCGCCGAGTCAAGAACCCGGTGCAGGGTGGGGCGGTGGGCAAGTCCCTGGGGTCCAATGGTGTAAAGCAGGATGCCCAGCGGGGTGCCGAAGAGGACGGCCAGGGGAATTGCAACCACTAGCATGATGAGGGTTTGCCCCAGGGCTAACCAAATTTCAGGGGCGACATCAAGGATACGGCTAAGCATGAATCAGGACCTTCTCTTCGGAGCCAACGTGGGTGGGGCTGTGCAAGACGATGTCATCGTTGCGGAGAAGACGGCCGATGTCGCTGTGGGGTGTGAAGGTGGGGTCAGCGAGTTTTTCGGTGGTGAAGCGCTCCACAAGACGGCCACCTTCGAGCACTGCGACATCATCGGCAAGGGCCCGGATAACGTTCATTTCGTGGGTGACAATGACGGTTGTAATTCCAAGATCGGCGTTAATGTTCTTGAGGTATTGCAGGATGGACGTGGTGGTGCGGGGATCAACGGCGCTGGTGGGTTCGTCGCACAGCAAGACGCTGGGGCGGGTTGCTAAAGCGCGGGCGATGGCGACCCTTTGTTTCTGGCCGCCAGATAGCTGCCCGGGATAGGCCCTTGCCTTGTCAGCTAGATCAACAATGTCGAGGGCCTCTAAGGCCCTTTGCTGGCGGTGGGAGGCCGGAATACCGGCAAATTTCAGGGACAGTTCAACGTTTTTGAGGACGGTGAGGTTAGCGACCAGGTTGAAATGCTGGAAGATCATGCCAATGTCGTGCCGGGCTTCTCGCAGGGCCTTGGCGTCCAGCTCCATGAGGTCTTGACCGGCAACTAAGACCTGCCCCTGGTTGGGACGCTCTAAGAGGTTGATTGTGCGCAGCAGGGTGGACTTACCAGCTCCTGAGAAGCCCACTATTCCCTGAATCGTTCCAGGGGCTATATCCAGGGTCACGTCATCTACCGCTCGGGTAGATTTGCCCTCTCTGGTGTATTCAACAACGATGTTTCGAAGTGAAATCACGGTATCTCTCCTTGCAATGTTTTGAGCAATTGCGAGGGGAACCCGTCCTCCCCTGCCCATAGATATATGGCGCTGAAGGAGACGGTGAACCCATCGATTCTGGCATTAGCACCGGGCCTGTGTGTGGCTGGTTGCTGCGACGTCTTTGAGCCAGATCTCTCAGTCGCTCTGGATGGTTTTGGTAGTACCAACCCTATGAGCGTTTCAGGTGGCTACCAAGTTAGTGACGATATACGACTTACTATGACCCGTCTTACACGGTATGACGCAGATAAAACGTCATATTAAGCGGTCACAGACCAGAGCCTTCTTGCTAAACTATTGGGCGATATACCCCCGGCTCTCTAAGACCCTAGAGCAGTCCCGCCCAAACGATGAGGGAAAAGAAACCCCATGGTGACCACCACTAAATCCCGCCGCCAGGAACGTCTCGAAAAGCAGAAGAAGACCAGCCGCAAGTGGATTGCGACCGGCGCTGCAGCGATCGTCCTCCTCACTGGAGGCACTATTGCCGTCCTCAATATCGCCGGTGGCTCAAAGACCCCCTCAACAACCAGCGGCCAGGTCGTCCCCGCGGCCTGCTCCACCACCCAGTCGGTTACCGTAACCACCACAGCCCCCATGGCCGAGGCCCTCAAAACCATGCCGGTGGATGAAGAAACATGCGTCACCCTCGATATTGATACCAGCAAGACCTCGGGCGATATCCTCGCAGAAGTTGCGGCAGGAGCATCCACCACCAACCTGTGGATCCCCGACTCCACCGCCCGCGCCGAGCTGGCGATGAGCCAGGCTGATATGGGTCTGACCCCCCTCGCCAGCTCCCTTGCTAAGACCCCGGCCGTCCTCGTCTCTGAGTCCAATGCCTCTACCGATACCTGGCTCGCTGCCCTCAGCGACGATACGGGCATCTCCATGGGCGACCCCAAGGCTGACCCGGCCGCTTTTGCCGCCCTTCTCAGCGCCGTCTCCGAGGCAGGGGCAGGGACCGTCAGCGTCGACGACCTGGTCGCCAGCGCCGCAACCCGGGCCCAGACTATCGGGGTTACCGAAGCTGCCCAGAGCGCCTCCGAGCTCCTGGCTGCCGTTGACGCCGGGGACAAGAACGTCGCTATCGTCACCGAAGCAGACTACGCGGCCTACTCAGCAGAGCACACCGATTCAGGACTCACCGCTACCCTCCCGGCAACCAGCTCCTTCACCCTGGACTACCCCCTCTACCAGACCTCCACCAGCAGCAACACCACCATCGATAACGCAGCCAAGCAGATTACCAGCTACCTGGCGAGCGAAGACGGAAAGGCCGCCCTCGCTGCTGCCGGCCTCCGGGCCGCCGACGGGTCAGACGACGGGGTTACCGGAGCCCTGGGGAACTACACCGACCTTACCCCCAGCAATCAGGACGTCCTCACCCAAATCTGGACGGCCTACTCCCTCCAGTCAGCCCCCCTCAACGCCCTGGTCGTCCTCGATGCCTCCGGCTCCATGCTGACCACCGTTCCCGGTACCGAACACACCCGCATCGACATCACCGTCAACTCGATCCTCCAGGGATCCCAGCTCTTCCCCGCCCGGGACTCCATGGGCCTCTGGAAGTTCTCCCGCGACATCACCCAAGCCGACGGTAGCCTCTCTGATTACCAAGAGCTCGTCCCCGTCCGCGGCCTTGAAGAAGAAGTTGAAGGCAAAACCCAGCGCCAGCTGATTCAAGAGGCAGGCACAGCGATTGCAGGCACCATCCACCCCGATGCCCAAACCGCCCTCTACGACACCACGCTGGCAGCATTCCGCTCAGCTAAGGAAAACTACGTCCCCGGGTCGGTAAACTCCGTCATTATTCTGACCGACGGCCAGAACACCGACGGCAACTCCATTAGCCAAGAAGACCTCATTTCAACCATCCAGGCTGAGCAGGATCCTGCTAACCCCGTGGTCTTCATCTTCATTGGCATCTCAACAGACGCCGACATGAATGCTTTGAACACCATTGCCCAAAGCGTCGGCGGTGAAGCCCACCTGGCAGAAGCCCCCACCGATATTCAAGACATCTTCTCCCAGGCTCTCACCGGCGCTGCAGAAGCGGCGGCAGCAGGTGCAGAAGAAGCCCCGACTGACGGCCAGTAGCCCCTCAAACTAAAAGGCCCTTCCTGCCTCATGCAGAAAGGGCCTTTAGTGTTTGGGCTCTTTAGTGGAAGAAGTGACGGCTTCCGGTGAAGTACATGGTCACGCCTGCCTCCTGGGCAGCGGCAATGACCTCCTCATCACGGATAGAGCCACCGGGCTGCACAACAGCGCGGACGCCAGCATCTAGCAGGACCTGCAGGCCATCGGCGAAGGGGAAGAAGGCGTCTGAGGCGGCCACAGAACCGCGGGCGCGTTCTGCCCCCTCAGCCAGGGTGTTGGCCCGTTCGACGGAGAGGCGGCAGGAATCAACCCGGTTGACCTGGCCCATGCCGATACCGACAGCAGCGCCGTCAGTGGCCAGCAGGATGGCGTTGGACTTGGCAGAGCGCAGGGCCTTCCAGGCGAATTCCAGGTCAGCGAGGGTGGCAGCATCTGCAGCTTCACCGGCAACCAGCTGCCAGTTCTCAGCTGAGTCTCCCTCAGCCTGCAGGCGGTCTGCCTGCTGAATCAGGGCGCCGCCAGAAATCTGACGGTACTCAAAGGCTTCCCGGGCAAAGCCTTCAGGTAGCTGCAGGATCCGCAGGTTCTTCTTAGACTGTAGGATCTCCAGGGCCTCAGGGGCGTAGGAGGGGGCAATGATGACTTCGGTAAAGATCCCCTTGACGGTTTCTGCCATAGCTGCGGTGACCTCGCGGTTAGCGGCAATCACCCCACCGTAGGCTGAGAGGGGGTCGCAGGCGTGGGCCTTGGCGTGGGCGTCGGCAATGGGGTCAGCTGCCTCAGCTGAACCTACAGCGATACCGCAGGGGTTGTTGTGCTTAATAATGGCAACAGCAGGTTCGTCGAAGTCGTAGGCTGCGCGGAGGGCAGCGTCACCGTCGACGTAGTTGTTGTAGCTCATGGCCTTACCGCCAAGCAGCTTCGCCTGGGCAATGCCGGGGGCTGCCGCTGCGTCGGTGTAGAGGGCACCGGCCTGGTGGGGGTTCTCACCGTAGCGCAGGGATTCTGCCAGCTCGTAGGAGTGGCCTGCGAAGGGGGCCCAGGTCTGCTCGTCATTGACCTGGAACTGGGCGGCAGTCCAGGTGGCAACGGCGGTGTCGTAGGCGGCGGTGTGGGCAAAAGCCTGGGCTGCTAGGGAGCGGCGCTGGGCCAGGTCAAAGCCACCGGCTTGGGCAGCTGCTACGACGTCCCCGTAGCGGGCAGGATCGACGACGATAGCAACGGCGTCATGGTTCTTAGCTGCGGCCCGCACCATGGAGGGGCCACCGATGTCGATTTTCTCGATGATAGCGTCCTGGTCTGCGCCAGAAGCTACGGTCTCAACAAAGGGGTAGAGGTTGACGACAACGAGGTCGAAAGCCTCAATTTCCATCTGCTCAAGAGTGTCAATGTGCTCCTGCTTGCGGCGGTCAGCCAGAATACCGGCGTGGACGCGCGGGTGCAGGGTCTTGACGCGGCCCTCCAGGCACTCGGGGAAGCCGGTGATGTCTGATACTTCGGTGACGGGGACGCCAGCGGCGGCAATGGTTGAGGCGGTAGAGCCGGTTGAAACGATAGCGACACCGGCTTCATGCAGGCCCTTGGCCAGGTCTTCCAGGCCGGTCTTATCGAATACAGAAATGAGGGCGCGCTTGAGGGGGACGCGGTCGAGCTCCATGAGACTCACAGGTTTTTCTCCGTTGTGCTTGTGCCAGCCCGCTGGGTGGGTGGCAGGTGGGTTAAACGTGGGTGAGTCGTTTCGTTTCAGGCCCCGACCCTAGGCCCAGCCCCGGGTGGGGCTAAACTTGCAGGTTAGGCGCTGGGGCCCTTGAGGTCTTGGGCGAGACGGGCGATGGTTTGGACCAGCAGCACCCGTTCTTTGACCTTGATGCGTTCGTGCAGGGTGTCTTCGGTGTCGTCGTCCAGAACATCGACGGCCGCCTGGGCCAGAATGGGGCCGGTATCTACCCCTGAGTCCACCAGGTGGACGGTGAGGCCGGTGACCTTGACCCCGTGGGCTAGGGCGTCGCGGACGCCGTGGGCTCCGGGGAAGGAGGGTAGGAGGGCCGGGTGGGTGTTGACGATGCGGTCTTTGAAGCGGTCAACCAGCTGGGCATCGACGATCCTCATGAAGCCGGCAAAAATAATGTAGTCAGCCCCGTAGCTAGCTATTTTTTCTTCGAGGGCCCGGTTCCAGGCTTCCCGGGTCTGATAGGTCTTAGGTTCGACCAGGAAGGTTTCGATACCTGCTTTTTCTGCCCGTTCAAGGCCCAGGCAGGGTTTATCGGCACCAACGGCTAGCACGGTCACGTCAAGGTCACCGGCAGCTACAGAATCAAGAATGGACTGTAAATTCGTGCCAGAGCCTGACACCATCACCACAATGCGCATGAACACCAGTCTATCGCACCCATCACGCGCCCCTGTATTTTGAATCATATGTGAGACGCTTTGGCCGCTGCCCTCTCGTGGACAGGGGCGGAGCCGGGTAAAAACCGGCCCTGCCTGTAGCCTCTGACGGCGGGGGCGACGTCCTTAACCCTATCCCACCGCCGGTAGCTATCATCAGGCGGTAGAGTTTATACCATGTCTGAAACCGCCCAGCCCCGCTATTCCGAAAGCACCCTCGAATCCATGAAGGTGTGGTCCCGGTGTACCTTTTTACTCCTGGTAGCAACCGTGGGAAGCGGCTATTTTCCAGGCTATGCGGCCCTGGTGACCGTGCTTCTGGCCCTGACCACCTGTGGTCTTGCGATAACAACCCTCGTCAAGATGGCCAAGGTCCGCTTTCCGGCCTTCTCCATCTGTCTGATGGTCATGGTGATTCTCTGGAGCCTCTTTCTGGCCTTCTCGGCCGGGGCCCAGCTGATCTTTGCGGAAGAAACTGCCGCCTACGCTGATTGCTTGCAGAACGCCCTGACCCTTGACCGCCAGCAGCAGTGCACCGCTGAGATGAGCGATGGCCTCATGCAAAGGATTCTGGGCCAGTAGGGGTACCGGCCTGGTGCCCCTAGCCTTTAGGCGGGTTCGCGGGCTCCTGCCCCCGAGGCTCTAGGGTGCGCCCCGGGTAGGGCACCGGGCCTAGGTACAGGCCTGCGGTCTTAGTCCTGCTTGTGGGCTTCTTCAGCCAGGGCCTGAAGTTTCCGTTCCCGGCGGGCTTTTCGGGCCTGGGGACGTTTGAGCACCGGCCGGAAGGGCTTGGCCTCTTCCGCCGGTTCGGCTTCGTCGGCGGGGCTCCTTCCCTCGCCGTCCTGGCTCTCAGCCGCAGGCTCTGCAGCTTCGCTCTCTTCCTCCGCTATATCGGGTGTTTGCTCCGCTTCGGCCAAGCCGTCGGCAGCCTCATCGGTGGCTACCTCATCGGCGGTTCCGGCCTCGGTATCACCAGCGGTTTCGCTTTCACCGCCACCAGTAACGTCCAGGGCTGAAGTCTCAGGTGAAGTGTCAGCAACTTCAGGGTTTTCTTCTGGCCCCTCCCCTTCAGCAGGGGCGGGAGCGTCCTTACCCTCAACCTTCTGCTTCTTAGCTTTCTTGGCAGCCTTTGCCGCCTGGCGCTGGGCCCTTGCCTCGGCTCGGGCGGCTGTGCGGGCTGCCTTCTTCTCGGCCCGGGTCAGGGGCTCATCAGCAAAGCGCTCCAACTCGTAGCTGGTGTCGCGGATGAAGAGGTGGGCTGCTGCCAGCCCCAGCATGGCCCCGGCAGCCAGTAGGACGGCGGCGTGGGCAGCAAAAATGAGCGGGTCAGGGCCAATGGCGGTGAAGCGGCCGATACCCAGTGAACCCCGGGCACACCAACCCAGGGCAAGAACCACCAGGAAGGTCGGGACTAGGGTAAGCAGGCCCAGGCCAAGGGTTGAGAGGGGCCAGGAGATCCAGCGGAACCGGATTTTAAGGCTCATCCACTCATCGAAGTGGTTCTCCCCTTCCCTGAAGAACCACCAGCCCCCCACGGCACCTGCAAGCAGGGGCAGGGCCAGGCCCAGGTAGCCCCAGGGTTCGGACGCGTGCGGCAGGGCTCCCAGCAGGGGCAGGGAGGGAAGCACCCCCACCTCCGTGCCGGTCAGATCAACCCGGGTGCCCTCCCCCAGGGAGAAGCCAGCACCGGTACTCCATGCCATGGAGTAGACCACCAGGTTAAGAATGAGGCCCAGCTGGAGCAGGGTGAGGGCGGCTCCACCCACGGCCCCGGCGTGCAGGGTCTGGTAGAGGGCAACCACGTCGTCCCAGTGCCAGAAGATACTGGCGGTAAGCAGGAGGGCCCCTCCCAAGACGAAGGCCAGGAGGCCCACCAGGGCAGAGCGCACCAGCGCCCAGAGGTAGGAGCCAGCCCAGCGGGAGTACTGACTAAAGTTTTTGACCCAGTCGGCAGCATTGACCCCGATCATGGCCGCCAGCGATCGGGACTCCGCATAGCCCCCTGCCATCAGGCCCAGGATCACGAGGCAGAGGGGGGCAAGCGCCGCCAGGACGGGGTGGGTTGAGAAGGATTGATTGTTGGAGAGCAGGCTGATTCCAGCACCGGCGGTTGCGTAGGCGCCCATCCCGCCGGCCAGGGGCTGCCAGAACTGGCCCTCGTAGCTGGCGCGGGCCAGGCGGCGGCCGGAACGGTAGCAGAGGGCCAGGGGGATGAGGGTCAGACCCAGGGGCACCAGGCTCATGGTGCCGGAGATAGCCGCAAAGCCCCCCTGTTCGGGCACTTCTAAGTGCAGGGGCACCCCGTGAATGAGTAGCCAGATATGGCCGGCTACCGAAACCGCGCCAGCGAGGTTGGCAGTGTTGAAGCCCTTGGTGTACCAGATAGCCGTCAGAATAAGGACGACGGCCAGGTAGGAGGTGAGGGCTACGAGGGCTAGTTCGACGGTGCCCTGGAGCCAGAGGGGCATGGGCAGGGTACGGTGGGGACGCGCGGTGGTTTTCATCGTCCTTTTATCATGTCATGTTTCTCTGTTGTGTGCCTGATGACGCCGGTAGACGGGGTAAGAGTGCGGTGAAGATAACCGGCCCTGCTCGCCCCGGCGGTAGAGTGGGAGCCATGAGCAGTGAAACTTCATATGTGATGATTACCGGCGCTTCGGCAGGTATCGGGGCCGAGTTTGCCCGCCAGTATGCAGCAGCCGGGTACAACCTGGTACTCACCGCCCGGCGGGCCGAGGCCCTAGAGGACCTAGCAGGTAAGCTGCGCGGCAGGTTCGCGATAGACGTTGAGGTAATCCCTGCCGATTTGCTGGTGGAGCAGGACGTCACCCGCCTGGTTGGGCGCCTCCAGCAGGTTGAGCGCCCCGTGGAGATACTGGTCAATAACGCGGGTTTCGGGCTCGGCAAGAGCTTTGATGCAGCGCCGGTTGAGCGCCACCTAGACCAGGTCGATGTGCTGGCCAGGGTCCCGCTCCAGCTCATGCACACCGCAATTCTTGCCATGCTGCCACGCGGGCGGGGGCGCATTATTAACGTCGCCTCGGTGGCAGCCTTTACCCCCGGCGGCACCTACTCTGCGGTTAAACGTTTCCTGGTGGTGGCCTCAGAATCGGCCCACCTGCAGTATTCGAGCCGGGGTATCCATGTGACGGCCCTCTGCCCGGGGCTGACCCGCTCGGAGTTCCACGACGCTATGGGCCAGGGTGAGCCCAGCCTACCGAACTTTTTGTGGCTGAGCCCCCAGCGGGTTGTTGCCGAAGGTATCGCTGCGGTGACGGCAGGGAAGCCGATCTGTGTGCCGTCCTTACCCTACAAGCTGGCGGTTACAGCCTCCCGAGCGCTACCCCGCCGACTGGTGGCGGCTGCGATAGCGCGGACGCGAAATTACTAAAGGTTTTCCAGGCTCACGCTCGCTGCCGACCCTCTCGCCGGTTCGCTTCGCTCACAAGCGATTCACGCCAGCCGCCGAGCCAGCAGCTTCGCTGTGAGCCTGCAAAACCCTGGAGTAGAGCTATAACATCTAGTCTTCCCAGGGGTCCACCGCCGGGACGCCCCAGGACTTATAGATCTCGGCCTTACCCGAAATAATCTCCAGCTGGTGGACGGTAGCTGTTGCGGCCATTAGCCCTTCCAGGGCGGCCGTGGCCAGGGGGGCGGGACGGGCTCCCCCCACCAGGTGCAGGTGCTTCTCAGCGTGCCGGCCGGCCCACTCCAGCGACACCTCAGCGTCAACCTCCAGAACATGGGTGCCAAAGCGCTCCATGAGCTCAGCGAGCCAGCGCTCGGTCTCCGGGTAGGGGTAGAGGCCCTTCAATTCACCCAAGCTCAAGACCGAAATATACATGGTGCGGTAGGAGCGCCGACGCAGACAGTTCACCACCGGCTGGTAAGGGGTTGCCTTACGGATCTCGGCAAGGACATCAGAATCGAGAAGGTAACCTACGTGACTCATGCAGCTTTCAGAACGCCGTATTCAGTAGCAGGAATACCGCTGGGGTTAGGGGAAAGAAGGAAGTTGAGAAATTCGCTACGTTCGTTTGAAATACGAGTGTAGTCCTGGATGCTCATGGCCGTAAAACCGCCGCGGGCAGGAACAGAGGCTGCAGAAATGTTCTTCTGAACAGAAACATGGGGACGGTGGGCATTGGAGCGAGCGTGTGACATGCCGTTTTCGCGCGTGAGGTGCGCATTCCTTTCGAAACTTGCTCTTGCCTGCACCAAACAGCGCGGATATGCGCGATGCAGACCGCTTCGTCATCCGAGCCACCCGTGAACATGGGGTTGGCGTTCAACCAAAGTCGGAGCTTAACAGTTGAATCTCTTGAAGCTGGTTACCAGCATACGGCCTGCGGGCCACTTAATCAATACATCTTCACGGTATTTTTTTCTCTGCTCTGCGATACGCTAGAAGACTAGGCTAAGAGCGTGAAGTGAGGTTTCGAGGTGTCTGCTTTCCCTGAGATTCCGGTAACGGCTCCTGCAATTATTCGGCAGGTGGGTTCCGGTGCTTATACCCGTGGGCAGCGGTATATGCGCGAGGGCAAGGTGGTGCGGTACACCTACGATGACCCCCAGCGTACTCTGGTTGGTCAGGTCGCCGGTTCGGGGGCTTCCCCCTACCAGACCCGGATTGTTTTCCCAGCTGAGGTGGCTGCAGGTTCCTTTGCTTTTTCCTCAACCTGCAGCTGCCCGGTTCTGCATAACTGTAAGCACGCAGTGGCTCTAATGCTGACGGCTATTGACCGGTCAGCCAAGGCAAAGCGGGCCATTACGGCCTCCTCCCGCACCTGGGCGTCCGGGCAGGCACCTTCCGCAGAAGCAGCACCGCAGCCACCTGCCAAGCCCTCGCTCATGGAGAGCTTAAGTCAGGAAGAGCAGCAGGAGTTCTTGGACTGGGCTAACTCTATGGGCCTTCAGGCTGCAACTGACCTGCTCAAACAGCGCTATGGTGACCGTATGCAGCAGGACGACGCTCAGGCGGCCCCGCCTGCCCCCGACAGTTCCCTGCCCGCCTGGCGCCGGTCCTTAGCCCACTCTTTGGCGGCCCGGCCGGGGTATGACAACCGGAATCACGGGGCCTCAGGAGCCCTCGATGTGCGACTGGTGGTTCCCGGTAAGTTCGGTTGGACCAAGAACGCCGGGGCTCCCCGGGTATCGCTTGAAGCCCGGCCCGTCATGATGGGGGCCAGGGGCAAATGGATTAAGGGGGGACTGAGCTGGGAGAAGTTCTCAGGTTCCTCTACCGGGTTCTCTAGCACCGGCCTGCTGGCTGAACACGCAGCCTGGTTCAAGGAGCTGTACGCGGTGATCCGCGGTTCCCAGTCCATCTATTCGTCGCACCGGGATTGGGCCTCCCTCTCCACTGTTGAGTCCTCCCTGCTGTGGCAGCTCCTTCGGGCCACAGACGATATTGGCCTTCCCATCCTGTTAGAGGGTAAGGAGGCGGGGCTGGTCATTGCAGACCCGGCCCGGATTGAACTTGCCCTCACCCCCGTCCCTGAGCGGGGCTCGTCCTCCGACGCCCTGGCCCTCACCCCCCTCCTGCGCTGGGGCTCTTACACGATTCCCGCCAACTACACCCACAAGCTGGGCTCAACCCGTCAGGGGTACATAGCCCTTGCCGGCCCAGCCCAGGAAACCTATGTGCGGGCGGCTGCTGACGCCCGCTGGGAAACAGCCCTACCCTCTGCCCTGGCCCACTGTGAAGAAAGCGAAGTCCCCCAGGACGCCCCGGCCCCCCTCCCCCAGGACCAGGAGGGCAGCGGGCTAGATAGCGGGGCTGAAACGTCCTGTGAAAAACCGGCCTGGCTAGGGCCCGAAGCCCACCTAGTCCTCATTCCAGCCCACGGGCCCGTCGACCCGGTGGCTGAATCCCTCATCACCAGCGACCCGGTCACCATCCCGGCTGCCGACGTCCCGGCCTTCTTCTCAGACTTCTACCCGGCCCTCACCCGCGCTGTAACCGTATCAACCACCAGCCCCACCCTGGCACTACCGGCCGTCCGGGTGCCCACCCTGGTGCTCTCTGTGCACTTTGACGAACCCGGCCCACCTTTTGAAGCCCGCACAAGCTGGCACTGGGAATACCCCACCGACCCCACCGGCGATTCCGACGACTACATCACCCTCGACGCCCTGGGCTACCCCGGGGAAGACCGGGCCGACGTGCGCGATACCGCCCACGAGTACCGCGTCCTCAAAGAGGTCAAAAAAATCCGCCCCGGAGTGCCCTTCACCCGCCACACCACAGAGAACTGGGCCACCCGCACCCTCCTTGAAACCTACGCCCCCGCCTACCGGGCCATCGAGGGTGTGCGCGTTGACCTCAAGGGATCGGTCCCTGAGTTCCGGGAGCTCGACGAAGCCCCCGAGATTGTCGTAACCGTTGATGACACCCGCCGCCGGGACTGGTTCGGCCTAGGTGTTGCTATCAAGGCCGGGGACTGGCATGTGGCCTTCTCCGAAGTTGTTGCGGCCCTGGCCAAGGGCCAAACCCACCTGCTGCTCGGTAACGGCCGGTACTTTGCCCTCGACCGGCCCGAGTTTATGAAATTACAAGAGCTGCTGCGCGAAGCCGCCCAGCTCACCGACAAGACCGGCCCGCTCGAAATCAACCGCCACCAGGTGGGCCTCTGGGAAGAACTCGAAGAGCTAGCCGCCGAAACCCAGACCGTGGCCGCCTGGGATGAGCAAGTCTCTGCCCTGCTCAACCTCGATGACCGCTCCCCCGCCGACGTGCCCGCCACCCTGCAGGCAACCCTGCGCCCCTACCAGGTAGAGGGCTACCAGTGGCTGGCCTTCCTCTGGGAACACGGCCTGGGCGGGGTGCTGGCCGATGACATGGGCCTGGGTAAAACCCTGCAAACCATCGCCCTCTTCCTGCACGCCCAACAGAAAAAGCAGGACGCCGCCAGCCCGCTGGGTGCCGCCCACCAGCCCGGCACACCAGAAGGCGGGGCGGACGCGTCCTCCCCCTTCCTGGTGGTCGCCCCCACCTCGGTGGTGCCCAACTGGGTACGGGAAATCAAGCGTTTTGCCCCCTCCCTCACCGTGGTGGGGGTGGAAGAATCGGTGCGAAAGTCGAAGCAGCGACTGGCCGATACCGTCGCCGGAGCCGACGTGGTGGTGACCAGCTACGCCCTCTTCCGGCTCGATGAAGAACACTACTTTGAGCTGGGCACCCGGCAGCCCTTTGAGGGACTGGTGCTCGATGAGGCCCAGTTCGTCAAAAACGCCAAAACCAAGGCCCACCAGGCCGCCCGCGACCTGCCAGCCCGGGTCAAGATTGCGGTCACCGGCACCCCCATGGAAAACAACCTCATGGAATTATGGTCCATGTTCTCTATCGCTGCCCCGGGGCTCTTCCCCTCGGCCCGCGCCTTTAAGGACGTCTACGCCACCCCCATTGAATCAGGGGAAGAAACCAAGGCCCTGGGCAGGCTGCGCCGCCGGATCCGTCCGCTGATGAAGCGCCGCACCAAGGACCTGGTGGCCGCCGACCTGCCCGAGAAGACCGATATGCGCATCGACGTGCCTCTGGCCCCGGCCCACCGCAAGGCCTACGACACCCACCTGCAGCGCGAGCGCCAGAAAATCCTGGGCCTACTGGAGGATATCGACAAGAACCGTTTCACCATCTTCCAGTCCCTGACCACCCTGCGCCGTCTGGCCCTGGACGCCACCCTCATTGACTCTGAGCGCTACGCCGGGGTGGAGTCATCCAAACTGGACTACCTGGAAGAAAACCTGCCCGAGATTATCCATGACGGGCACCGGGCACTGATTTTCAGCCAGTTCACCGGCTACCTGCAGAAGGTGGCTGAGCGGCTCTCCCGCATGGGTATCCCCTTCCTCTACCTGGACGGGGCCACCCGCAACCGCGGGGAGCTCCTTGAAAAGTTTGAGGCGGGCACCGTCCCTGTCTTCCTGATTTCCCTGAAGGCCGGTGGCTTCGGTCTGAACCTGACCAGCGCCGACTACTGCTTCATCATGGACCCCTGGTGGAACCCGGCTGCCGAACAGCAGGCCGTTGACCGGGTGCACCGTATCGGGCAGACCAAGAGCGTCATGGTCTACCGCCTGGTATCGGCGGGCACTATCGAAGAGAAGGTCATGGAACTCAAGGAGTCCAAGGCTGCCCTCTTTGATGCTGTGGTCGATGAAGGGTCCTTCTTTGCCTCCCAGCTCACCGCCGCCCAAATCCGTGACCTGCTAGCGTCCCCCGCCCCTGAGGAGGGCACCGCCCTGGCAGACAAGAAAGGAGAGTAAACCGTGGGTAAGATTCTCATGGACTTCACCCCCCTCACCTACTCCCCCGACTTCAGGCGTATCTGGCTGGGCGGGCTCTTTTCCACCATAGGTTTTGCGATCACCTCGGTGGCGATCGCCCTAGAGATTTATGCCCTGACAGGCTCCTCCGGGGCAGTGGGTATGGTGGGTCTGGTCTCGGTGGTACCGCTGATCATCGGTGGCCTCTACGGCGGTGTGATTGCCGACCGCTACGACCGACGCAAGGTCGCCTTAGCTGCAACCCTGGGTATGTGGGGCGTTACCGTACTCATTGCCCTGCACGCCTGGCTCAATATCCACAGCGTAGCGGTGCTCTATGCCCTCATTGCCGCCGAGTCCCTGCTCCAGCCCATCAACCAGTCCGCCCGCGGGGCCATTATCCCCCGCCTCATCAAACCGCGCCTGCTCCCTGCCGCCAACACCCTCATGATGTCGGTCGGAACCCTGGGCATGAGCGCAGGCCCCCTCCTGGGTGGCCTCTTGGTGGCCTCGGTGGGCTACCAGCTCACCTACTCCATCAACGTCTTTGCCATGACCGTCGGTATCTGGGCCCTCTACCGGCTACCGGCCATGCTCCCGGAGCAGGGTGGGGCGGCGCGTCCGTCCGTTCTCACCTCAATCCGTGAGGGGCTAGGCTTTGTGCGCCGCAATACGGTGGTGGGTATGACCTTCGTGGTGGACCTTCTCGGTATGTTCTTCGCCCAGGCCCGCCCCCTCATTCCAGCCCTCGCCGCCCTCACCTTCGGCGGCGGTGAGGCCGGTGCTGGGCTGCTGCTAGCCGCTGGGCCGGTCGGTGCCCTGCTGGGGGTTTCTTTCTCTGGCTTCTTGAAGGACGTCCGCCGCCAGGGCCGCTTCCTCACCCTCAGCTATACGGGCTGGGGGCTGGGCTTTATCGCCTTCGGCCTGGTGGCCTGGGCTTATGAGGGGCGTATCCCCAGCGCCTCGCTGACCGAGAACCTGCTGCCCCTGGGTCTGGCCTTTGCGGCCCTGGCCTTTATGGGCTGGGCGGACGCCCTGGGGTCGGTCTACCGCTCCACCATTATTCAGGTGGCGACCCCCGATGCCCTGCGCGGACGCCTGCAGGGGCTCTTCATTATCACGGTAGCGGGCGGCCCCAACCTGGGTATGGCCTTTGTGGGCGGGGCTGCCGAGCTGGTGGGCTCTCCCCTAGCCGCTGTAGCCGGTGGAACCCTGGTCATGGTCACTATTGCCCTAGCTACGCTGGCAGCCCCTGCCCTCTGGCGGTATGTGCCCGAGCCCATTCCAGAGACGCGGCAGCAGCCCGTCGTTGATTCTTAAAACACAGCAGGCTCACGGTCAGCGTGAGCCTGCTGCTGTGTTAGCCGTCTATCGGTCTTCTCTTAGAAGTCGATATCAGCAGGGTCGGGGCCGATACGGCCCTCAGCTGATGAGAGCGCGTCAATCTGTGAGACCTCGTCGCCGGTCAGGGCAAGGTCCAGGGACTGGAAGTTAGAGACGATACGCTCGGGGGTCACAGACTTGGGGATAGCCACGATGCCGTGGGCCCGGTGCCAGGCCAGCACCACCTGGGCGGGGGTGGCGCCGTGGGCTTCTGCAATCTTGCCGATGACGGGATTCTCCAGCAGGTCAGAGCGGTTGCCCAGGGGGCTCCAGGCTTCAGTGACGATACCCAGCTCCGCGTGGACCTCACGCAGGTTCTCCTGGGCGAAGTAGGGGTGCAGCTCAATCTGGTGAATAGCGGGCACAACACCGGTTTCAGCAACGATTTCGCGCAGCTGTTCCTCGGGGAAGTTAGAAACACCAATGGACTTGGCCTTGCCCTGCTTCTGCAACTCAATGAGAGCCTTCCAGGTATCGACATAGCGGCCCTGGGCAGGCTTAGCCCAGTGGATGAGGAGCAGGTCAACGTAGTCGGTGCCCAGGCGCTCCAGGGAGGCATTAGCCGCTGCAATGGCCTCGTCATAGCCCTGCTCGTCATTCCAGACCTTGGTGGTGAGGAAGACGTCCTCGCGGGCGACGCCGGAGGCAGCAATAGCCTTGCCGGTGCCCTCTTCGTTGCCGTAAATCTTGGCGGTATCGATGTGGCGGTAGCCAGCCTCAAGGGCCAGGCCCACAACCTTTTCTGCAACCTCGTTTTCTACCTGCCAGACGCCGTAGCCCAGCTGGGGAATGCTGTTGCCGTCGTTGAAGGTGAGGCGGGGTGACTCAGTCATATCTTGTCCTTTCGCGTATGCACGGTCACACCCCACTCTAGTCCTCCCGGCTCCTAGCCCCTAGCCTGTTCGGTAGGGGTGAACGTAGGCCGGTCGCTATATTCAGGTGCGCCCAGGTCCCCTTCGGCGGGGTCGCCGCCGAGTCGGTGGCCACGGTCAAGGGCTTCGATAGCAGCAATCTCATCCGGTGTCAGTTCCAGCCCCTGCACCGCCAGGTTGGAGGCCATACGGGCCGGGGTTTCGGTCTTAGGGATCACGACGTTACCCACCGCCAAGTGCCAGGCCAGCACGAGCTCGGCGACCCCGATACCCCGGTTATCTGCCAGTTCCTTCAGAACGGGGTCGGTAAGCACCAGCCCGTTGCCCAAGGGGCTCCAGGCCTCGGTCAGGACGCCGCGGGCTAAGTTCTCTGCCCGCATGCGGGTTTGGGTCAGGTAGGGGTGCAGTTCAATCTGGTTGACCACCGGAGTGACACCGGTATCGCTGATGATCTGGTCAAGCTGGGTGTCGGTGAAGTTAGAGACACCGATAGAGCGAACCAGCCCGCGCTCGCGCAGTTCAACCAGGGCTTCCCAGGAGGCCCGGTAGCGGCCTAGGGCTGGCTGGGCCCAATGGATGAGGTAGAGGTCCAGGTAGTCAAGACCCAGTAGTTCAAGGGAGCGTTCTGCCGCTTCAATAGCGGTGTCATAGCCCTGGTCGGTGTTCCAGAGCTTGGTGGTGATGAAGAGGTCGGTGCGGGCCACACCGGATTCTGCTACCGCCTGCCCCACCCCGGCTTCGTTCTTATAGATGGTGGCGGTGTCAATATGACGGTAGCCGGTCTCCAGGGCGGTAGCCACTGCGGCGGCGGTAGCCTCGGGGGCAATCCGGCAGGTGCCAAAACCCAGCTGGGGTATGGCGCGGCCATCGTTCATGGTCAGAGAGTTCATGGGGGAATCCTTTGCTGGGGTGATGCAGGGGCGGCGCGGTGGCAGCCAGCTGGCTCGGGGCTGACGTTCAGGGTGCTGGTCACCGGCGCGTCCTACCCCTGCCGTGCTTCCTAGCGGCGCCGGCGTCCGCTTGTTTTACGCCCGCGAGGTTCTGGCTCGTCCAGGAGCAGGGAGAGGGAAATCCGTTTGCGGGCAGGATCAGCTTCAACCACACGCACCTGCACAATATCGCCAGATTTGACGATGGTGTGGGGGTCAGAGACGAAGTCGCGGCTCATCTGCGAGACATGAATCAGGCCGTCCTGGTGGACGCCGATGTCGACGAAGGCACCAAAGGCGGCGACGTTGGAGACGGTTCCTTCCAGGATCATGCCGGGGGCCAGATCGCTGATTGTCTCAATACCCTCTTCAAAGCGGGCGGTGCGGAAGGTGGGGCGGGGGTCGCGACCGGGGGCCCCAAGCTCGGCAATGATGTCGGTAACGGTGGGCAGGCCGTGTTCCTCGGTCACAAAGTCAGCCGGGGTCAGGGCTTCCAGGGCAGAAGCCTCCACCCGTCCGTCCTTAAAACCGCCAGCGGCAGCAACGATGGCCCGGGCAAGCTCGTAGGATTCGGGGTGGACGCCCGAGGCGTCCAGCGGCTCGGAGCCACCGGTGATACGGACGAAGCCGGCAGCCTGCTCGTAGGCCTTGGGCCCCAGGCGGGGCACCTTGAGCAGGTCGGCGCGGCGGGTGAAGGGGCCGTGTTCGGTGCGGTAGGTGACGATATTATCGGCCACCGTGCGGTTGAAACCGGCGACCCGGGCCAGCAGGGCCGGGGAGGCAGAATTAACAAGCACACCAACGGCGTTGACGCAGTCTTCAACAACCCCGTCCAAGGCGCGGGTGAGGGCAGCTGGTGAAACATCGTGCTGGTACTGGCCAACCCCAATGGACTGGGGGTCAATTTTGACCAGCTCGGCCAGGGGGTCCTGGAGGCGGCGGGCAATCGAAACAGCCCCGCGCAGGGTCACATCCAGGCCGGGCAGTTCGGCAGAGGCCAGCTCTGAGGCCGAATAGACCGAGGCCCCGGCTTCAGAGACAACGACCTTCTGCACCCCGCGTATCCCCCGGGCAGCCAGGCGCTTCAGCAAATCCCCGGCTAGTTTGTCGGTTTCCCGGCTGGCGGTGCCATTGCCGATAGCAATCAGTTCAATCCCGTGGCTGGCCACCAGCTCTTCTAAGGTGGCGAGGGAAGCCTCCCACTGGTTGCGCGGGGCGTGGGGGTAAATGGCGGTGGTGGCCAGAACCTGGCCGGTTGCCCCAATGACGGCGACCTTCACCCCGGTGCGCAGACCCGGGTCAAGGCCAAGGGTGGGGCGGGAACCTGCCGGGGCTGCCAGCAGCACATCGCGCAGGTTGGAGGCAAAGACGGTGATAGCGTCCTGCTCTGCCTGCTCGAAAAGGACGGTGCGGGTTTCGGCTGCCAACCGGGGCAGCAGGCGCTGCCGCCAGGCCGTCCGTACTGTTTTGGCCAGCCAGCCAACCACCATGCTCTCATCCGACACCATGTTCAGCACCTGGGCCCCAATTCCCAGGGCTTCAGCAACAGTGCGTTCATACCAGCTGCGTTCGCGCTCGTACTCTTCAGCCAGGATCTCAGCCGCTTCGCGGGCAGCCCCTGTGAGGCCGGTTTTCGGCGGGGGGAGCACGTCCACATCGAGGGTGACCTTGACGGCCCCTTCTTTTTCAGCGCGGAGTAAGGCAAGGACGCGGTGGGAGGGAATCCGGCGGATTTCCTCATTGAATTCGAAGTAGTCGCTAAATTTGGAGCCGGTATCTTCCTGGCCGGGAATCAGGCGGGAGGTAATCATGCCGCGCTTGTGCAGGCGGGCCCGCAGAGTCTCAGCCAGGGTGGGGTCAGTCATGGCCTGCTCAATGAGAATAGCCCTGGCCCCGTCCAGGGCATTTTCTACCGAGGAGACGGTGGCCTCAACGGTGCCGGGATCAGCGTCAGCGAGCGCAGGTTCAACGTAGGCGTCGGCTATCTCGGCGGTGGGGGCAAAAGGCACTTCAAGCAGGTCTTCCACCAGGGAGTCGAGCCCGGCCTCCCGGGCGAGAAAAGCCAGGGTCTTGCGTTTTGTCTTGTGGGGGGCATAGAGGGCTTCGAGCTCGTTTTTGGTGGGGGCTGTTGCGAGGGCGGCGGCTAGCTCGTCGGTGAGCAGGGCTCTTTCGTGCAGGGTGGTGAGGATGGCGGCGCGGCGGTCTTCCAGGTCGCGCAGGTAGCGTAGGCGTTCAGCTAGAGTGCGTAGCTGGGTGTCGGCCAGGCCGCCGGTGGCTTCTTTGCGGTAGCGGGCGATGAAGGGCACGGTGGCGCCCTCGTCGAGCAGGCGGACGGCGGCAGCTACCCGGTGGGTGCTCACGGCAAGTTCAGAGGCGATGCGCTCTTCGATCGGGGGAAGGCCCTGGGCCTGGTGTTCTGCGGAACCTGCGTTTGTCATTCTCTTAGTTTCTCATTAATAACCGGGCCGGTGGGTGGGGCTCAGGGCAAGGTCGGAGCCCGGTTGAAAGGTGCTCCACAGAATCCTGGGACGTAACAGTTTTACCCTTTTGTGGTGTGCTGTCTTCCCAAGTCATAAGATAGAGTGCGTGAACCACGGGGGTTGTGGCCCCCAACCCCAATGTCATCAGGAGTTTTAGCATGCAGGCCCATCAGGACAGAGATTTTGCTGAGTTTTGTGAAAACTATGATGCCTTCTTCACCGATCTCGTATCGATGGGTTGGACAGCTTCTGAGGCCTATAGCCGGGTGGTTGCGGTTTTTCCCTCCATTGACCGGGAGCTTCTTGAGCGGGCCCTGTATTCAGACCGTTGGGTTTTTGAGGGGCAGCAGGCCCAGACCCACAGCAATGTCTTGATGGCGTCGGCGATTTGGTATGCCATTGCTGTCTCCTATGATTTTGAGCCTAACTATGAATATGCCGCGGTGCGCCTGGACCCCACCATCGTTCAGGATTTGCCCCGGATGCTGGAGTCTTTTTCGGTTGCCCCTGAAACGATTGCCACGATTTTGGGACGCATTGGTGGGGCCTTGGAGTACATGGCAGATCACCCCTACACCCAGTTGGAGGAGCACGCGTATGACGAGTTCCTTGAGAACCTTCCGGCTGAGGTGGCCCATTTGTCCCGGGGGGATTTTTCCTGGCCCCCCTCCCGGGCCCTGATCGAGGACCGCTTAGGTGAGCGCTCCTGGGCGAGGGCCCTGCTCAAGGTGGGGGTTTGCCCGCCGGACGCCGAAGAGCTGGGTATTTCCCTGACGGCAAGTGATCTGAGTGAGCGGACCTTCCGCAATACCCTGGGCGAGTTTTTGAGTTTCTGTATCCGCTATGACCGCAAGCCGACCGTCCTGCTCTACGGCCACTGGGCTGAAGATCCAACCCGCAGCGGCCGGGTACCCCACCTGGGGGCCGTCCGTGCCAAGTACGGTTCCTGGCATAAGGCCCTGGGGATTGGCCGGCAGCTTATTAACGACGCCCTGGTCCTGGGGGGCAATTCCTCCCTGCCTGCCCGCCAGGTGCCCTCGGCAGCCAGCGACCCCACTGAACCGCTCAATATTGAAGACATTAAGGCCCAGGGGATCGGGGTGGTCCAGCCCAAGACCCTCAGTGAGGCTGAGAAGCAGGCCCGGGCCTGGGAGCAGCTCACCGGCGTCATGGAACAGCGCTTAGAAGAACTGCCCTGGAGCCTCTCTCTGCGCCTGTACTATATCTCCCCCGATGTGGTTGCTACCGGCGACTACACCAACTACGTCAGCATTCTGCGCTCCCCGGCTGGCTACTTCTGTGAGCTCTCCTCCCCCGAGGAGTTTGACGCTATCACCGTCGAGGTCGATGCCGACTACCTGACCAGCCAGGGGTGGGCCCCGCCCACGGCTACCGGCCGCTGGGCCCATAACTTCTTCTCGGTGGCAGAGGCTGCTACCGGCATCATCTCAGCCATGCGCTACGGTATGGGGGCTAACCAGCCCGACTACTTCCAGTCTGATGATCCTGCGGGCTCAGCTGCTATCAGTGCCGCCCACCCCTCGACCGGGTCCGTCCCCATGGTTCCGGTCACGGGTCAGGGCTATGTAGCAATCGACGATTTTGAGTAAGCTCAAGCCCTCCCGCCGCCGCTCCCGTACCCTTGAGGTGCCCGAGGTAAGTGACCGGCAGATTCGTGCCGGGGTGCGCTGGTGGGGTGCCCTCGGCAAGACCCTCCGCCGGGCCCTCACCGTCCTGCTTCTTGTGGTGCTTCTCTGCGCTTCCCTCTTCTGGCTGGGTAAACACCAGTGGAATCCCCGCCTGGCCTGGGAGGCTATCTGGGATGTCGGCCAGCCCGTCAGCACCGGCTTTGCCCACAGCGGGGTAGAAACCTACTCCACCGCCACCGCCGTCCTAGACTCTTTGACCGTAGCTGACCGCAGCAGCCAGGCCCCCTATGCCCGCGCCGCCTTTGGCGAGCCCTGGGCGGATATCGACGGCAACGGGTGCGACCAGCGCAATGACGTCCTGGCCCGCGACCTAACCGATATCGAGCGGGACTCCCGCTGCCGCGTCCTCACCGGCACCCTGCTTGACCCCTACTCAGCCGAAACCATCGACTTTACCCGCGGCCCCGACACCAGTGAGGCAGTTCCGGTAGACCACGTTGTTGCCCTCTCTAACGCCTGGGGATCTGGCGCCTGGGCCTGGGGGGATGCCCAACGCGCCCTGATCGCCAACGACCCCCTCAACCTGCAGGCAGCCGGCTACCTAGCTAACACCGAGAAATCCGACAAGGACGCCGCCGCCTGGCTCCCCCAGCCCGGCTACCGGTGCGAGTACGTCGCCCGGCAAATCTCCGTCAAGGACGCCTACCATCTCACCGTCACCCAGGCCGAGAAACGGGCCATGCAGGGCGTTTTAGGAACCTGCCCCGACCAGCCCGCCTACCGGTCCAGCTTCGCAGGTGAATAGGGCAGAAAAGCGGTTGCACCGGGTTATTCTGCACAAGAAGCTCCTCCCAGGCTCGCTAGGGTGGTAGCAGATACCCCAGGCAGACCCGAAGGAGCGGCAGGTGAGCGAAACGTTCGAAGGTTACCGGCCCGGTAGCCGCGAATACCGGCGGCTACTCATTGCTATGTTTGCCGCCGGGGTTGCCACCTTCGCCCAGCTCTACTCCCCGCAACCGCTGATTCCGGAAATCGCCCGTGACCTGCAGATTTCTCCTGATGCCGCCGCCCTTACCATGTCCTGCGCCACCGCCGGGCTGGCTCTCTGCACCCTGCTCTGGGCGGCTGTAGCCGACCGGTTCGGTAGGGTCCGCACCATGATGGCCGCCATCTGCGGGGCAACCGCCCTGGGCCTGACGACCCCCTGGATTGATAGCTACCCCCTCATGCTTGCCCTGCGCACCCTCGAAGGGGCCTTCCTCGGCGGCGTAGCTGGCCTGGCGGTGGCGGTCATTGTCTCTGAAGCCCACCTCTCCGCCCGGGCCGCAGCAGCCGGCCTCTACATCTCAGGCACCAGTATCGGCGGGCTCTCTGGCCGCATTATCGCCGGGCCCCTCTCAGAAGTCGTGCCCTGGCGCATGGCCATGCTTGCAGTCTCCGTCGTCGGCCTGGTTGCTGCCCTCATCTTCTTCCTGCTCATTCCGCCCTCCCACGACCGGCCGTCCTCCCGCCCCCACCAGCTTCTGAAAGAAGGCCAGCCCCAAGATTCAGAACCGCCCACCCCTACCGTCCAGAAGGTAGCGGGCCTCTTCCGCACCCTCCCCATTCTGGCCCTCTGGTTTGGCGGATTTGCCCTCATGGGGTCCTTAGTGAGCGTCTACAACTACATCGGATTCAAGCTACAGGCACCGCCCTATTCCCTCTCGCAGTTGCTCCTGTCCCTCATTTTCTTGATGTACCTCTTTGGCACTTTCTCCTCCAGCTTCGGGGCCTCCCTGGCCCACAAGCGGGGGCTCAAGGGGGTCTTCATCGGCTCCTGCCTCACCATGGCAGCCGGTGCCCTGCTCACCCTAGCCTCCCCCCTGCCCCTCATTGTGGTTGGGCTGATTATCTTCACCACCGGCTTCTTTTCCGCCCACGCTATCGCCTCAGGCTGGGCCGGAGCCATCGGCGGCAACGCCAAAACCCAGGCCACCGCCCTCTACAACTCCTTCTACTATGCAGGCTCAGCCCTGGTCGGCTGGGGCACCGGCGTCATCTACACCTGGGCCGGCTGGCCCGGAACAGCCCTCACCTGCGTCGGCCTGCTCCTGGCCTCTGCCCTCTTCTCTGCCCTCGCCCTTCCCGGACGTCCTCCAGCTGCAACTAACCCGGCCGGGGTAGGGGCGTCCTAAACCCAGCCAATCAGTCCCAAAACGCCACAGCCCGCCACCGGAAAACCGGCAGCGGGCTATGCACGGCCTGATAACAGGCTGGGCTTTTTACTTGTTCTGGGACTTATCAGCTGCCCGGGCCGCCAGAGTCTGGCCCCGGTTGGAGCGGTGGACCAGCCACCAGCCGATACCCAGCAGGGCATACCAGACGGGCATAGCGATTAGGGCCTGGCGGGTGTCTTCATACATAAAGAGCAAGATAATCACACCGACGAAGAAGGCCAGCACCGCATAGCAGGTCACGATACCGCCGGGCAGCTTGTAGGCCGATGCCTCGTGCAATTCAGGCCGGTCTTTGCGGTACTTGAGGTAGGAGATGATAATCAGCGACCAGGTCACGATAGTCAGGACGGAGGCCACCGTGGTCACCAGGGTAAAGGCCGTCATCAGGGAGTCGCCCGAGTAGAGCAGGATCAGGGAGGAGAGCAGCAGGACGGTCGTGAGGAAGAGGCCGTTGCGGGGCACCCCGCTCTTGGAGAGCTTGCCAAAGATCGCCGGGGCGCTACCGTTCTGGGCCAGGCCGTAAATCATGCGGGAGGTAGAGAAGATACCGGAGTTAGCTGAAGAGGCTGCACTTGTAATCACCACAAAGTTGATGAGGTGGGCGGCAAAGCCCAAACCAGCTAGGGTAAACATCTCAACAAAGGGGGACTTCTCAGGGTCGATGGTGCGCCAGGGGGTGACCATCAGAATGACGGAGAGGGTCAGCACATAGAAGATGATGATTCGCACCGGTACCGCGTTAATGGCACGGGGCAGGGTTGTGGTGGGATCCTTGGTTTCTGCCGCGGTGGTGCCGATGAGCTCAGCCCCCAGGAAGGCGAAGATACCGATCTGGAAGGCGGCGAAGAAGCCGCTTGCCCCCATGGGGAAGAAGCCCCCGTCGTTCCAAAGATTAGCGACGGACGCCTGGGCCCCGCTCGGGGAGGTAAAGCCGGTCACCACCATAATCAGGCCGACAATAATAAGCAGCACAATGGCCACGATCTTGATGAGGGCGAACCAGAATTCAATCTCACCGAAGTTCTTGACGCTGGGCAGGTTCAGGGCCAGCAGAAGACCGATGAGGGTCAGGGCAGGAATCCAGGAGGGCACATCGGGCCACCAGAAGTGGACGTAGGCGGTGATCGCAATGATGTCAGCTACGCCAATGACCACCCAGGTGAACCAGTAGGACCAGCCCATCAAGAAGCCGGCGGACGGGCCGAGCAGGTCGGTGATGAAGTCGTTGAAGGTCTTGTACTTGAGATTGGAGAGCAGGAGCTCCCCCATGGCGCGAAGCACCAGGAAAATCACGGACCCAATGATGGCGTAGACCAGGAGCAGGGAAGGGCCTGCCAGTGAGATGGTCTTGCCTGAGCCCATGAACAGGCCGGTTCCAATCGCACCGCCAATGGCAATGAGCTGGATGTGGCGGTTAGAAAGGCCGCGTTGGAGGCCTTGACTCTCAGGTGTGTGCTCGGCTGTTGCCACGAGCTTCCCCCTTTGTGGTTTTGTGGTGCCCCGGTCTTTCCCCGGGACGTTCACTGCGCTGGTGCAGCGCATAAGGCCGGGGTAGCCGGGCCTGAATTCATCGTTAAAGTTCAGGTCAAGTGTAAGCCCCTCAGCGGGTGAATGGGTAACTGCCCCCTTTACCCACCCACCTTACTATCTGCCCGGCGTGCCACCACCAACCCCGGCCCCGTCCCCGGTAAAATCTTTACAAGTAAACAATTTTTGCCTGGTTTTCCTTGAAAATTGGGCACCTGCTGAAAGGACACGCCCCATGGCTAAGCTCTCCAACGCCGCCCTTCGCCTCACCACCGGTGCCCTCATTCTCGACCAGGGCATCAATAAGCTCTCCATGGACGAGGGCACCTACGGCTTCCTCAAGAGCATGGCAGCCAGCGGCGTCCCCCAGGTTGCCAAGCTCTCCGACCAGCAGTTCGGCAAGACCCTTGCCGCCTCAGAAATCGCCCTGGGCGCTGGCCTGCTGACCCCCTTCGCCTCCCCCAAGCTGGTCGGCCTGGGCCTGACCGCTTTCTCAGCCGGCCTGCTGACCATGTACTTCAACAACGACGACATGACCAAGGCTGACGGCATCCGCCCCACCCAGGAGGGCACCTCCTTGGCCAAGGACGTCGTCATGCTCGGCGCCGGTCTTGCCCTGCTCTTTTCTTCCAAGAAGAAGTAGGCTCCGAGATTTTTTAGGACGGCCGCCCGCCCCCACCCGGGGCCGGGCGGCTTTTTCGTGCCGTTTCCCCTTCCGCGAGTACCAACCATAAGTAAACAGTAGGCATATCATCAGCCTGATGATAAATTAGTGAGAGTAGCGCCCATCACACCGAAAGGTCTGCTCGTGGAGACAGCAGAAACAATACTAGAAAGCCTAAGTTCCTTCGTCTGGGGCCCCTGGCTCCTCCTCCCCCTCCTCGTTGGCACAGGCATCTTCCTCACGATCCGCCTGGGACTGATCCAGCTCAGACTCTTCACCAAAGCCATGAGCCTCCAATTTGGCCGCCGCTCCAGGCAAAAGGGAGCCAGGGGCGAGATTTCATCCTTCCAGGCCATGAGCACAGCCCTCGGCGCCACCGTCGGCACCGGCAACATCGTGGGCGTAGCCCTCTCCCTCAGCATCGGAGGCCCCGGCGCCCTCTTCTGGATGTGGATTACCGCCCTGCTCGGCATGGCCTCAAAATACGCAGAATGCTTCCTCGGCGTCCGCTTCCGCCACCGCGACTCCATGGGAGAACTCACCGGCGGCCCCCAAGCCTACCTGCAACGCGGCATCCCCAACCGATTCGGCAAATTTCTCGCCCTCATGTTCGCCATCTGCTGCGTCTTTGCCTGCTTCGGCATCGGTAACATGACCCAGGCCAACGCTATCTCAGCCAACCTCCAACACTCATTCAATGTCCCGCCCCTGGCCACCGCCGGAGCCCTCATCATCCTCACCGCCACAGCCCTGCTGGGCGGTATCAAAACTGTTTCAAAGGTCACCGCTTTCTGCGTCCCCCTCATGATCCTGCTCTACCTGGGGTTCGGAGCCTACATTGTGCTGCTCAATATCAGCATGGTGCCCGAAGCCTTCGCCATGATCCTTCGCGGGGCCTTCACCGGAGAAGGAGCCGTCGGAGGCGCCATCGGGTCCGGAATGATCTTCGCTATGCAAATCGGCGCCCAACGGTCCCTCTTCTCCAACGAATCCGGCATGGGCACCGCCGCCATTCCCGCAGCGGTGGCCACCACCTCGCACCCGGTTCGACAGGGTCTTGCCTCCATGACCCAAACCTTTGTTGACACCATCGTCGTCATCTCCATGACCGGCCTGATCCTACTCACCACCGGAACCTGGCAGGGGGCAGACCCCGCCACCGCCACATCCCTAGCCTTCAGCAGCGGCCTGCCCGGTGACTGGGGCGGCTACATCGTCACCTTCTGCCTCGTACTGCTGGGCTACTCCACCGTCCTGGGCTGGTCCTACTACGGGGAGCGGGCCCTTGAATCCCTCGGCGGTGGCCCCAAAGCCATCACCGCCTACCGGCTCCTCTTCGCCCTCATGTGCGGTGTCGGCGCAGTAGCCCCGCTTGCCGTGGTCTTCACCTTCTCAGACCTCATGAACGGCCTCATGGCCCTCCCCAACCTGGTCGGCCTGATCCTGCTCTCAGGCCTCGTCGCCCGCGAAACCAAGAAATACCTGACCCACGACCCCCACTTCGAAGCGACCGTCGATACCATCGACGGCTTCATGTACGGCCACCCCGGCGGTCTTGACGCCCAAATCGACCACCAGGTTGACCTGTCCCAGAAAAACCCGGCCCTCGAACACCCCGATACAACCAGCCTCAAAATCATCACCGAAAAAATGATTGAGGACGATGCCGCCCAACAAGCCAGCACCCCGGTCTACGACGTCACCCTTGAAGAAGTCAACACCGGCAGCATACCGCTAGTCACCGGCTCCCTCCCTATCATCCAGCAGGCCAAGCCCACCTTCGGCACCCCCACCGACCCCAGGGCGGCGGCCCCTCGACCAGCAGCCCCTGACGAGCCAGCCCCCTAGACCTCCGTCAGGGGCAGAGGAGGCCTATAATGGGAAGTTCCTACCTACCGCCCTACCCCGGTCAAACAGCCGGGAAGCAGGCGGGCCCGGTGGCGCTTAGAGTTTCCGCGCACACCGGTAGACCCCCAACCCCGAAATGGAGAGTTATGGAAACCAACAAGCAGAAGCAAGACCTAGCCGATAAGGCAGAACGCGCCGCAGCTGGGGAAGACCTGACCGCCCCCGTCCCCGAAAAATTCCACCGCCAGCCCTACTCCTTCGTCCGCCGCGGTGACCGCCTGACCGCCCGCCGCCAAAAGGCCTGGGACACCTACGCCCCCACCCATGTGCTTGACCTCCCCCGCAACATCGGCGACACCTCGGTTGCTGAGGGCGCAGTCTTTGACCAGCAGGCCCTCTACGGACGCACTGACGCCCCCCTGGTCGTTGAGATCGGCTCCGGCCTGGGCGAGGCTATCGTCAACCGGGCCGCCCAGGTACCCGAGGCCAACTTCCTGGCCGTTGAGGTCTACACCCCCGGCATCGCCGACCTGCTGCTGAAGATGGGCCAGGCCGGGGTTGAGAATGTGCGCGTGGCCCAGGCTAATGCGCCTGAACTCCTTGATAACCTGCTCGAAGAATCTTCGGTTGATGAGCTCTGGGTCTTCTTCCCCGACCCCTGGCACAAGGCCCGCCACCACAAGCGTCGTCTGGTCTCCCCCGCCTTTGCCGACAAGGTAGCCCGGGTGCTCAAGCCCGGCGGCACCTGGCGTCTGGCCACCGACTGGGAGGAATACGCCCTGGTCATGCGCGAGGTGCTGGATGCCCACCCCGCCTTTACCAACGCCCACGCCGGGGAGAACACCACCGAGGATGACCCCGTCGGCGGCTGGGCGCCCCGCTGGGAGGGCCGCGTCGTCACCAGCTTCGAACGCAAGGCTGGCGAAGCCGGACGTCGCGCCCACGACCTGACCTATATCCGCGCCTAACCCTTTAAAGGCCGAATGTGCCACTTATTCCCGAGCGGGGCAGTGAGACCCCCACGGTCGGGAATAAGTGGCACATTCGCGCTTAATGAGAGTCGATAGCCCCCGGCTTACCCTCCATAAAGGCGTCAATCTCAGCCTTGGACGCGGTCAGCTTGGGATCCTGAGACAGGTAATATTTGGTCTCCCGCACCACCAGGCCCGATAGCAGCAGCAGCCCAATGAGGTTGGGAATAGCCATGAGTCCGTTGGCTATATCCGAGAAGGTCCAGGCGACCGAGAGCTCCATGGTGCAGCCGAAATAAATAATGACGGCGAAGAAGATACGGTAGGGGGTCACGCCACGGCGGCCAAAGAGGCGCTCGATGTTGCGTTCGCCGTAGTAGGCCCAGCCCAGAATAGTTGAGTAGGCAAAGAGTACCAGGCCTACGGTGACAATAATGCTACCGGCTGGCCCAATCACCGAGGCAAAGGCCTGGCTGGTCATGACAGAGGCTGCTACCTGTTCGCCGCTGGGGTCGGTTGCCTGCCACGTGCCGGTGACAACCAGCACCAGGCCGGTGCAGGTCACCACGATCATGGTGTCGATGAAGGTCTGGGTCATGGAGACCAGCCCCTGACGGACCGGGTGGGTGGTCTGGGCAGCGGCTGCCGCAATAGCAGCAGAGCCCATACCCGATTCGTTGGAGAAAATACCGCGGGCTACACCGTACTGCACGGCGTACATGAGGGAGGCCCCGGCAAAGCCGCCCACGGCAGAGGTGCCGGTGAAGGCGTCCGAAAAAATCTGCCCCAGGGCAGCGGGAATGGCCGCAGCATTGCCCCCCAGAATGTAGAGGGCCCCGCCCACATAGAAGAGGATCATTACCGGCACGAAACCGGCGGTCACCTTGCCAATAGATTTAATGCCGCCCATTAGCACAAAGAGGGTGATAATGGCCAGGACGATGCCGGTCAGGCCGGTGGGCAGGTGGAAGGTGTCTTCGAGGTTATGGGCAATGGAGTTGCCCTGGGCGGTGTTGCCGATGCCGAAGGACGCCAGCACGGCGGCTACCGCGAAGAAGAGGGCAAGGAACTTCCCCAGGGGGCCCTTAATACCGCGCTGGAGGTAGTACTGGGGGCCGCCGGAGATTTCCCCCTTGGCGTCGGTGGTGCGGTAACGCACACCCAGGAAGGCCTCGGAGTATTTGGAGGCCATACCGAAGAGGGCGGTGATCCACATCCAAAAGAGGGCGCCGGGGCCGCCGATAGAGATTGCGGTGGCAACACCCACAATGTTGCCGGTGCCCACGGTGGCTGCCAGGGCGGTGGTCAGTGACTGGAATTGGGAGATGTCGCCGCCGGGGGCGTCCTCGTCCTTGCGTTCGAGGAAGGCAAGCCGGTTGGCGACGGCTAATTTCGTGAGCTGGATGAAGCCCAGCCGGATGGTGAGGTAGATACCGGTGCCGAGGAGCAGGGGTATCAGGACGAAGGGCCCCCAAATCAGGGAGCTGATCGCACTCAAGATGTCTTGGACGGTCATGTGTTTTCCTTGGATTCGTCGCTTGGGTGAGGGAACCGGCGCGACGGGCGTGATGAAACGAGCGCCCCACCAAGCCGCATGGCCGGTGGGGCGCTCTTCTACTATATCGCTGGGATAGGGCAGACCCTGTTTGGTCTCGTCAGGTGGGGTTTAGTTACCTGCCAGCAGTTCTCGGACGCGGGGCAGCACCTTGGTGCCGTAAAGCTCAATAGAGTTCATGGAGTGCTCGTGGGGCAGGGGGCCGTTGGAGTATTTGAGGTCGAAGCGGTTGATGCCCAGGGACTTGGCGGTATCAGCAATCTTCTGGGCGACGGTTTCAGGCGAACCCACATAGAGGGCGCCGTGTTCGACTTCGTGTTCAAACTCGCGTTCCCCGGCCGGGCCCCAGCCGCGTTCGGCACCGATCTTGTTGCGGTTAGCGATCCAGTGCTCTCGCAGTTGCTTGCGGGCTTCTTCGTCCGTCTCGGCGATGTGGCCGGGTGAGTGGACGGCGATGGGCAAATCGCCGTTACCCAGCTGTTCGTTGGCTCGGCGGTAGAGGTCGGTGTAGGGCTTGAAGCGCTCGGCGGGCCCGCCAATGATTGCCAGCATGAGCGGGGTCTTGTACTGGGCGGCGCGGGCGACGGATTCGGGGCTGCCGCCGACGGCTAGCCAGTGCTTGAGAATACCCTCGGTCTTGGGGTAGATCTCCTGGTTGATGAGGGGCTCGCGGTTGCCGGGGTTCCAGTTGAGGGGTTCTTGGGTGATGATTTTGGTGAAGAGGTCGAACTTCTCAGAGAAGAGGGAGTTGTAGTCTTCGAGTTTGTAGCCGAAGAGGGGGAAGGATTCGGTGAAGGAGCCGCGGCCCAGTACAGCTTCGGCGCGGCCCTTGCTGAGGGCGTTGATGGTGGCGAAGCGCTGGTAGACGCGGATGGGGTCGTCCGAGGAGAGGACGGTGACGGCTGAACCCAGGTGAATACGCTCTGTGGAGGTTGCCAGGCCCGCCAGAATGGTGTCGGGGGCGCTGACGGCGTAGTCGGGGCGGTGGTGCTCACCGATGCCGAAGAAGTCGACGCCGACGCGGTCGGCTAGCTGGCCCTGCTCTAGGACGTTGCGGATCACCTGGGCGTGGTGCAGGCGGTTGCCTGCCAGGTCGGCGGTGGTGTCGCCGAAGGTGTCCAGGCCCATCTGGAAGGCGGTGTCATCGACGCTGGGCAGGCCGGGGCGTAGGTCGGGGGCGGTGTTGATGTCGGTCATGATGTTTTCCTTTCGGTGTTAGCTTTCTCGTCTACAGACAGTTCAATACTAGCCTAAATTACTTGATTCCGAAAGTATTTTGGTGGGGTTTCAACACCCCACCGTCCTAGACACAACCCCGTGAGCCCCCTACCCTTCCAGCGAACGCAAATACTCACGCAGCCCCGGCAGGGTGAACTGGACCTTCCCATACCCAGCCGGCTCAATAAGACCAGTTGCAATGAGCCTTGAGCGGTAATTCCCCACCGTATTTTTAGCTGCGTCCATGCGCTCAGCAATCGCAGAAACAGCAGAAGCCCCGTCATCAACCGCCATAGCCTGCAAGAAATCAAGGTCCTTAGCTGATACCGTCGCCAAGGCTGATTCGATCACCATTCGCCGGTTTCTACGACGGGCTTCATCAAAGGCCAACCTGGCGTCCTCCTCTGTCACAACAGACCCGGGTTCCAGCCTCTCTGCTATCTTCCATAGGTGATACCCCACAAGCTGAATCATAAAAGGGTACCCACCAGTTACCTGCGCCGCCTGGGCCAGCACAGCGTCCTCAATAACAACATCAAGCGGCTTAAAAGTGTGCCGGTAGGATTGGGCGACGTCCTCAACTGCGACCGCCGCTAAATCAATTCGGTCTGCCCGCCGCAAAAAGGTAGCTACCCCCTCATTGAGCAGGTCTGACACTGCCGCAGGCAAACCTGCAAAGACAAGGGCAACCGGCAGGGACTCACGAATATAGTGTTGAATCCATGAAGCCAGCAGGGAAAGTTCCTGCCGGTCTGCTGCGTGAATCTCGTCGAGGGTAATCAGCAGACCGGTGCCCTTTGTATCCAAGATGTGCAAGAGCTCTTTCAAGGAATGTCGGGTGTCTACCTGCTCCTCGGGGAGCAAGGTAGTGCTGATAGAAACCCCAGCTACCGCTACTCCCGTCAGCCTCCTCGTGGGAGGCTTCTCACCAAGTTCCTGTTGATAGGTCCGGGCTAAGGCCCCGATTCGCTCAGAAAACCCCGGCGTAGCTGTTTCAGAAATAACGACCCAGCCCTCCTGCCGGGCAGCATATTCAGCTTCATTCAGCATGACTGTTTTCCCGACGCCTCTAGCACCGGTCATGACGGTCAGCAGGCCAGGGGCACCTGACCTGATTTTTAGACCGTAGGTGAACTCATCAAGCACACCATCTCGACCTACTAGCTGGGGAGGTTCAGCGCCCGCAGTAGGTTTAAAAGGATTAATGTGCCGTGTGTTCGAGGTCTTGTTTGAAACAGCCATAAACCTATTTTATGTACTCCTGTGTACCTTGTGTACTCTTGTGTACTTTGTGTACTCTTGTGAATCTTGTGTACTTTAGCCCCTGACCTGGGCAGGGGCTGGTTAAACAGGGCAGTGCCCCCGGCGTGTAGCCAGGGGCACCGTGGTAAGCATTAGCGTGGCCGGTAGAGCACCACGGCCTGGGAGGTCTGGCGGGCAGCCGGACGCTTGCCCCGGGCCAGGTGCACAGCACCGCCGGAGGTTCCGGCAGCAAATATGCGGCTGCCTTCCTGCAGGCGGTTGCGCAGGGCCTCATTCTCGGCCTGGAGCTCCACCATACGGGCCTGTAGGGCTTCTACCTGGTGCTCCAGCTGCATGATGCGCTTGATACCCTCAAGGGAGACACCCGACTGGGAAAGCTCCTGGATTTCTTGGAGTTTCTGCACGTCGCGCTCGGAGTAGCGGCGGGCCCGCCCCGGTGCCCGCTGGGGCTGCACCAGGCCCAGGCGGTCGTACTGGCGCAGGGTCTGCGGGTGCATACCGGCCAGTTCAGCCGCTACGGAGATAACAAAGACCGGGCGGTCAGATTCGAGGGCCATTCTTAGTCACCAGCTTTCCTCAGCAGGTCCTCACGGGGGTCAGTTTGAGGTGCCAGGGCCAGGAAGGCATCCAGGGCAGCCTCTGCCTCGGGGGTCAGGTCGGTAGGCAGCTGCACCTCGGGGATAACCAGCATATCGCCGGTGCCCTTCTTGGTCACAAAGCCCCGGCCCTTAGCACGCAGCTTACGCCCGGACGGGGCCCCGGCGGCCAGGCGGAGCTTAACACTGCCCCCGTCGAGGGTGGGCGCCTCGATAATCCCGCCCTTGAGGGCTTCTTCCAGGGTGACGGGCACACGCACGAGCAGGTTGTCGCCTTCGCGGTCAAAGACGGGGTGGGCGTCCACGCGGACGGTGACGATGAGGTCCCCTGCCCCACCGGCACCGGGGTGCCCCTTGCCGCGGGCCCGGATTTTCTGGCCGTCCTTGACACCGCGGGGCAGGCGAACCTGGGTCTGGGAGCCGCCGGGGCGGAAGACCGAGACCTCAGCGCCGTCGTAAGCCTGCTGGATGGTGATGCGGGCGCTGGTGGTGGCGTCCTCCCCCTTGGGGGCGGAGAAGCCGCCGCCGGGGAAGCCCCCGGCCCCACCGGGGAAGCCGCCTGCGGAGCGTCCGGCCCCGCCAAAGCCAGCGCCGCCACCGAACATGCCGCCGAGCAGGTCTTCAATGTTGATACCGCCAGCACCGCCGCTGGTGGAGTAGCTGAAGTTGCCACCGCCGGGGAAACCGCCCGGGAATCCGCCACCAGCCCCGCCAAATCCGGCAGCCCCGTACTTGCGGATCTGGTCGTACTCTTCCTTCTGCTTGGGGTCTGAGAGTACGTCGTAGGCTTCTGAGACTTCCTTGAATTTCTTCTCAGCAGCCTCGTCGCCGGGGTTCTGGTCGGGGTGGTACTTGCGGGCCAGCTTGCGGTAGGCCTTCTTGATATCTGCCTCGGAAGCGTCCTCGGCTACGCCTAGTACCTTATAAAAATCTTGATGGAGCCAGTTTTCGCTCGCCATGTGCCTCTCCTTCCGAGGTAGATCTTATGTCTTTTAGGGGGTGGGGTTAGACAGAGCGGGCACCTAGCCTGACGTATCAGGCCGGGTGCCCGCCCGCGTCCTTATTCTGCTACCGCAACAGCTACCTGGGCGGTGCGGACCACGCGGTCCTTCACCTTGTACCCGTTGCGAAGAACCATGGAGATTGAATCGGGCTCAACCTCGCTGGTGGGCTGCTGCAGGACAGCCTCGTGAACCTGGGGGTTGAAGGGTTCGCCGACCTCGCCAAAGCGCTCCAGGCCCTGCTTGGTCAGGGTCTCTTCGAGCTTGTTAGCGATGGCGGCAAAGGGGCCTTCTTCAAGGTCGCCGTGCTTGCGGGCGGCATCGATATCGTCGATGACCGGTAGCAGGGCTGCCACCAAATCAGCGATGACGAAGTCGCGCAGCTGGTCCTTTTCCTTGGCGGTGCGGTTCTTGTAGTTGGTGAACTCGGCCTGAAGGCGACGCAAATCCTCAAGACGCTCGGCGGCCAGGGCCGCGTCAGCACCTTCAGCTGCCTCTGCACCGTCGCCGGCCTCGGCTGCGGCAGATTCTTCATCTGCCGCAGCGTCAGCAGCTACACCTTCGGGCTCGGGGTGACCTTCAGCTGCCGGGGCGGCGAAGGCTTCCTCCAGAGGGTCGGTGCCCTCGGGCTGGTTATCTACGGGCTCCTTGGTGTTCTCAGCCATGGTTAGTTCTTCTTCTCGTCTTCTTCATCGATTACTTCGGCGTCAACGACGTCGTCGTCCTCAGCCTTGGCGCCTTCACCGGCTGCGGCATCTGCCTGAGCCTGGGCGTAGAGAGCCTCACCCAGCTTGGTCTGGGAGGCCTGCAGCTTCTCGAAAGCGGCCTTGACGGCGTCATCGTCTTCACCTTCAAGGGCAGCCTTCAGGGCGTCAACATCGGCCTGAACCTCGGTCTTGACGTCCTCGGGCAGCTTCTCGTCGTTTTCCTTGATGAGCTTCTCGATGGAGTAGGCGGTGTTCTCAGCAGCGTTGCGGGTCTCAGCTGCCTCGCGGCGGGCCTTGTCCTGCTCGGCGTGGGCCTCGGCGTCCTTGACCATGCGGTCGATGTCTTCCTTGGAGAGGGAGGAGCCGCCGGTGATGGTCATGGACTGCTCGGTGCCGGTGCCCTTGTCCTTCGCGGAGACGTGGACGATGCCGTTGGCGTCGATGTCGAAGGTTACTTCGATCTGGGGGACGCCGCGGGGGGCGGGGGCGATGCCGGTCAGTTCGAAGGTGCCCAGGTTCTTGTTGTCGCGGGTGAACTCGCGCTCGCCCTGGAATACCTGAATTGATACTGAGGGCTGGTTGTCTTCAGCGGTGGTGAAGGTTTCAGAGCGCTTGGTGGGGATCGCGGTGTTGCGCTCGATCAGCTTGGTCATCACGCCGCCCTTGGTTTCGATACCGAGGGAGAGGGGGGTGACGTCGATGAGCAGGACGTCCTTGCGCTCACCCTTCAGCACGCCTGCCTGCAGGGCTGCACCCATGGCAACAACCTCGTCGGGGTTGACACCCTTGTTGGGTTCGCGGCCACCGGAGAGTTCCTTGACGACCTCGGTGACGGCAGGCATACGGGTTGAGCCACCGACCAGCACAATGTGGGCGATGTCGGAGACCTTGACGCCTGCTTCAGCGATAACGTCGTTGAAGGGCTTCTTGGTGCGTTCGATCAGGTCTGCGGTCATGTCCTGGAACTTGGCGCGGGTCAGCTTTTCATCCAAGTGGATGGGGCCCTCGGGGGTGACGGACAGGTACTGCAGGGAGATGTTGGTGGAGGTTGCTGAGGACAGTTCCTTCTTGGCCTGTTCTGCTGCTTCGCGCAGACGCTGCAGGGCGATCTTGTCCTTGGACAGGTCAGCGCCGGTCTTGGACTTGACCTGCTCCAGCAGGAAGTCGACGATGCGCTGGTCCCAGTCGTCGCCACCCAGGCGGTTGTCGCCTGAGGTTGCGCGGACCTGAATGGTGGAGAAGCCGTCTTCGTCCTTGCCAACTTCGAGCAGGGAGACGTCGAAGGTGCCGCCGCCGAGGTCGAAGACCAGAATCAGTTCGTCTTCGTTACCCTTGTCGAGGCCGTAGGCCAGGGCTGCTGCGGTGGGTTCGTTGACGATACGCAGGACGTTGAGGCCCGCGATTTCGCCGGCTTCCTTGGTGGCCTGACGTTCAGCGTCGTTGAAGTAGGCGGGGACGGTGATGACGGCGTCGGTGACCTTGTCGTTCAGGTAGGCTTCAGCGTCGCCCTTGAGCTTCATGAGGGTACGGGCTGAGATTTCCTGGGCGGTGTAGGCCTTGCCGTCGATGTCCTGGGTCCAGGTGGTGCCCATGTGGCGCTTGACGGAGGCGATGGTGCGGTCGACGTTGGTGACGGCCTGGCGCTTGGCGACGTCACCGACTAGAACTTCGCCGTCCTTTGAGAATGCGACGACGGAGGGGGTGGTGCGGGCGCCTTCTGCGTTGGCGATGACGACGGGCTCGCCGCCTTCGAGGACTGATACGACTGAGTTGGTAGTACCGAGGTCAATACCTACTGCACGTGACATGTTTTCTCCTTAAGAGTTGGTTATCTGTACATCTTTCAAGCAAGTTGAGCCTGGAAGACTCAACCCGCTTGTCTTGATATCTAGTTTGCCACGTTTTGAGCAGAAGTCAACAGAGTTGAGTCAAAAAGACTCAACTTTTTTGCGCATGAATAGTTTAGGCTTGTGGGAAGCGGACGGACGCCCGCCCCGCCTTTGCAGGGCAGGAAGGTTGGGGCCGGAGTTTATCGGTTGCTGAGCCATGGGGAATCACACCTTTCACGCCAACAGTGCGTTCCATCTAACTTTGCTGGAAAAATGGTCAGCTTGGTTATATTTCGTGCGGTGTTTACGTTTTCCCTGTGCTATCCCTGGGCTTCTTTGCCGCCAGTTTCAAGCTCAGCCCTCCTGCGCTTAGATTTTTTCCCATTACGCACAGCCAAAATTGCAGCGACTACTCCGATAACAAGAGGGACCCAGGCTTTGGAGTATTCCATGAGAAAAAGCAGCCAGTCCGGCGGAGTAATGGTAGGCCAGGGGACGCGCCAGGAAGGAACGGGCAAACTTATCTGAGGTGGAACAGGGATGGAAAGAGTAAATTCCGGAACCGGCAGGGCTATCTGGGGCGCATGTATATCGGGAAGACGTTCAACCAGCCACTGCATTACCCTACTCAACACAGGCATAAGCACCAGCATGGCAAGAAACCAGGCGGAGCGGCCCAAACCGAACAGCAAAGGCAACACAAACCGTCGAGATGGGCTTCTTTCAAGCGCCTCACGGTAGGCTTCTGACCGGCTACCGGCTGGTACGTCAAGCTCAACATATTCCTTAGCTGTCCCATGTTTATAGGCCACGACCAGTAGCTCGTCCAGAAAGTTTGTGGTGAGTTTGAGCTGAGGCTCTGCGGAAACAGTGGCCTTAGCCCGGGAGAACTTCCCGCTGCGAAGGTTCTTCTTGAGCCCAATGCTGGTAGGAGTATGGTCGTACCGGCCCACCACTTCACCGTCAACAAGCACCCGCACCCGTTGCTTAGGCCGGTCGATACGTTCGGCGATACGTTCACGGAGCTTCGCCCCTACCGGGGATTCGTTAAAGGCGTGGAGGGAGTTCTCGTCTGGTTTTTTGATAGGCCAGTCCGGGTCAAGCTCAATGAATTCGGCATCAGATCCACGTTCCAGAAGCAGGTGCCCTGCCTCAGGGTGGTGCAGTTCCCAGCGGAGCATTAGCCCTCTCCCCCGGCTTTTTCTTTACCCTCGGAACGTGTGCCCCACTCGTCCGCAAATTTTTTGTGCCAGGGGCTGACCGACACGATATAGATGATAATTACCGCCCACACATACCAACCTGCCCCGTCCGGATAAAAAAGCCCGGATGCTAGCCACATGCAGACTGCAGCCAGCAAACAAAAGGTGAGATTAGGCCGGTAGGTGGCAGCGTCATAGGCGGCGAGTAAGGCTAGAGTGAGCGGGGTACCAACCAGAATTGAAGTAACCACCACCTGCTCGGGCAGCGTGAGCGCCAGGCCCCAGGGCAGAAGGACGAACACAAGCGGCAGGGCACAAAGGGCTAGGTAGTTGCCCCTACGGCGACGATGAATAGCGTTCTGCTCCTTAGGCCGGTCGTCATTGACCGATGTGCTGGTACTCATATCACCCATTGTAAGCGAGCATATAAAAGCCCCGCACTACCCCGTGCCCCTGAGGAAGTCGATAGGTGGAACGGGGCCACCCATGCCTCTATCTGCCGAAAATCTTTGCAAAGAAACCGGTGCCGGCAGAAGCCTGAGCTTTTTCAGCGTCACTATGCTGGCCATCGCACCACTGGCCCTTGGGCACTGAGGCCTTGACAGTTGCGACATGCTGGCCACATCCGGCCCAGGTGGTCTTTGAGCAAATTTTGCAGGTGACAGGACGGCACATAAAAACTCTCCTTGCTTGAGGAACAACACCTCCAGAATATACCCCCAGGGGTATTACGGCAAGAGGGGGACGCCCCGGTGAATGAAGTTGATACGCAAAAGCCCCGCAGGTGTGTGGCCTGCGGGGCTTCTGTCATCTCGAAAGAACTCAAGACTGTGAGTGTTTGATACTCTTGCCGGTTTCACATCTCTATGAAGATTCACTGCTGTATGAACCGGGTCTAGGGTATGGCTAGACCGCTCCGGCGGGAGCACCATCAAGTGTGTGTACCTGTAAGACTATACACAGGTTATCCCGCTTTTTCCGCCTGAGAGCGAACTTTTTTCACTTATTTATTCAGATATTGGCATATTTCAGGACGCTCCCTACTTACTTCCTGGGGAAACTATGGGAACATGGTGGGCATGTATCGAATCATGACTGTATGCACCGGAAATATCTGCCGCTCCCCCATGGGTGAGTACCTGATCAAGCAGGCCGCCGCCCAGGCCGGACTCACCGTAGAGGTAGCTTCTAGCGGCATTTCCAACGAAGAAGAGGGCAATCCCATTGACCGCCGGGCCAAGAAGGTGCTCGATGAGCTCAACATCAATACCGGCTCCCACCGGGCCCAGCAGTTCACCCGCGCCGATTTTGACTGCTATGACCTACTCTTGGCCATGGACACCAACCACTACCGGGCCCTCAAGCGCCTGGCCCCCAATGAAGAAGCAGCGGCCAAGGTTCGCCTGATGCGGGAGTTCGACCCGGCTGTGGCAGGCCAGCCCCTGGACCAGCTGGGTATCTACGACCCCTGGTACGGCGATATGAGTGACTTCTACGAGACTTTCCAGATGATCCGGGACGCCGTACCCGGGGTTATCGAACACGCCCAGACCCACACCAACTAGTTCTCGGTCGTCCCCTCCCCGTCAGCCACGGGCGCGGTGGCGTCCAGGCCCAGGCGGGCGCGTTCGTCCGCAATAATTTGGGCGGCCATCTTTGAGTCGGAGATGTCCACGGCTTCAGCGGCCCCCTCCTTGGCCGCGGAGAGGCGGGCGTACTCGTCAAAGAGCTGGGATTTGATGCCCAGTAGCTCGATCATGCGTTCGTCCACGGTGTCGACGCCCAAGAGGCGGTAGACGTCGACGGTCTGGGTTTGGCCCATGCGGTGGGCGCGGGCAATGGCCTGGGCTTCAATGGTCGGCTTGAATTGGGGCTCAGCCAAGACAACGACGGAAGCCGATTGGATGTTGAGTCCGGCCCCGGCGGCGGTGATTTGGGCTAGCAGGACGGAGCCAGCCTCAGCCTCCTTGAGCTTGTCAACGGCAGCCTGCCGCTCTGTCGGGGGCATGGCCCCGGTGATGGTGCCGATAGATTTGGCCCCCAGAGCGCTTTCGAGGCGGGCCAGGACGGAGAGGAAGAAGGAGAATACCAGGACTTTCCGGCCCGCTGCGGTGGCTTCGTCGACGATTTCGAGCATCCGTGTGAGCTTGGCGGATTCTTCTGCTGCCCAGGCTGCCCGGCGCATGAGGGAGAAGTTGCCTTCGGCGACGGCTGCCCGGTAGGCGTCGGCGTCGGCGCTGGTGAGTTCGAGCCAGTCGCGGTGTTCGGTCATGTCGGGCAGTTCAGAGAGCACGTCTTTTTGGTTGCGGCGCAGGTAGGCGGGGGCGATGCGGGCGCGGAATTCGCTGGCCAGGAGGTTTTCAACCCCGCCCTCAGCGACCAGCTCGGGTTGCAGGTAGTCGACGAGGGTGACGAATTCGCTGACCCGGTTTTCCATGGGGGTGCCTGAGAGCAGGACGGCGTATTCGGCAGCCCGCACGAGGTCGGCGACTTTTTGGGAGCGTTGGGCCCCCTTGTTTTTGACGAGGTGGGCTTCGTCGGCGACGACGGCGTCAGCTACCCAGGTGGGGTCGGCGTAGAGGCGGGCCCCGTCGTAGGTGGTAATGAGCAGACCCCCCTCAGCCTTCCAGGCGGCAAGGGCTGCTTCGCGGTTTGCCCCGTGGGCAAGGTGGGTGGGGATGGTGGTGAACTTTTCGGTTTCTCGCTGCCAGTTAATGACCAGGGAGGCGGGGCAGACGACGATGAAGCGGTTTTTGCCTTGGTTGGTTAGGTGGGTGAACATGGCCAGGGTTTGCATGGTTTTGCCCAGGCCCATTTCGTCGCCCAGGATCACTTTTTTCTGGGCCAGCATGAATTTTGCGCCGTAGTTTTGGTAACCGCGCAGGGTGGCATTCAGGCCGGTGAGGTTGATGGGGTATTTGCGGATCCGCTCGAAGGTTTCAGCGGGCAGGTAGGTGTCGCCGAGGGTGTCGTTACCCAGGTAGTGGGCCAGCAGGGCCTGGTGGCTGGCGGGGTCAGCCAGATACCCTGCCCAGGCGGTATCGGCGCTGAGCCAGTTGGCCGCGGGGACGCTGAGGATGGAGTTGGCCCGGCACCAGCTGAGGTCGGTGCGGAGCTGGTTGAAGTCAGTGAGGTCATCGCCAACGGCTACATAGAGGGGGCCGGTGGCCGGGGTCGGCTGGGTGAGCAGGGGCTCGTAGGTGGCCAGGCGGTCGAGCAGATCAGAATCACCAAGGGTGGCGTCGATGGTGCGCAGACGATCAAGGCCAATGAGGATTCGTTCGGCGGCCGGGGTGCGGATTTCGCCCAGGTTTTCTTTTTCGTGCCCGGTAGCTTCGTCAAGGAGGCGGGTTGCTGCTGCGTAGATTTGGTTGGCGGTGGTGTCGCCAATGCCAGGGATGCGGGTCAGGGCAGCGGCGCTACCTTGGGCTAGGACGTCGGCAACGGTGGTCAGGCCAGCGTCGGCCAGCGGGGCGGTGCGGACGGTGCCGCTGGTGAGTTCTCGGAGTTTGTCGACGGGGACGCTGGAGAGGGTGAGGGTTGCCCTCTCAGCCTTGAGGGCCTGCATGTCCCCGCTCATGCCGGCCAGGAGCTGGGCACGTTCGGGGGTGTTGAGGGTGCCCCAGACGGTAAGGTAGGCGGCCTGGTCGCTGGCGGGGATTTCTTCCCAGTGGGGGGCGGCCCAGTTTTCCCCGGCGAAGCGGGCAAGAGCCGGGGCGGCGGCGTCCTTAAGCCCGAAGGTGTTGGTGGCGAAGGCGGTTTCTGGGTCCTGCTGCTGGGCTTGGCTGGCAGCTGCCAGGAGGGGCTGGAGGCGGGCTTGGACGGGGCCCAGCTCAGCTAACCGGGTCGCCAGATCAAAGCTGGCAGCTTCGGCGGCCCGTTTCTTGTCGCCGCCGAAGAGTCGGCCCAAGAAGCCACCCTGGCCTGCTTGGATAGCTTCGATCATGGCGGGCAGGCCGGTATCTGCGGTAGCCAGGGTGCGGAGGTCGTCGTGGACGGCTGGTGGCTGGGTGCGCCAGAACTGCTGGCTTGTCCATTCGGGGAGGTTGGCGATTGCCGCCGGGGAGAGCGGGGCGCAACGGTAGAGGGATCCGGCGTAGCCGGTATGGAGGTTAAAACGCAGGGCTGTGGGCTGGGCGAGGGCTGCCAGGATGCTTCGGGCCTGGGCGGCTGCGGCCATGAGGTTGTGGGCGGCGGTGAGGTCGTTCATGGGTCCCCTAAGTTTGGTGCAAGGCTTAGTGCCATTATCGCCTAGTCGGGGCTGGTTCTGCGGTAGCCTGGGGGAAGCTATGTCAGCTTATGGTGAAGGAGCGCCCCTGTTGTTACTGTCGTCTGTCAGCGATCTGGGTGCTGTGGTCAAGGATTCCAGGGGGCGTTTGGGGGAGCCCCGCCCCCTGCTGGTTGCCGTTGACGGACGCAGCGGCTCGGGTAAGACGACCCTGGCCGGTAACCTGGCGGTAGAGCTCTCTCGGAGGGGCCTGCCGAACCGGGTTTTTCACCTTGAAGATCTCTACCAGGGCTGGAGCGGCCTGGCGCAGGCAGCGCGCACCTGGCAGCAACTGGCTGAGGCGGTGGTGAGCGGACGTGCCAGCTCCCCCGATACTGCCCCGCTCTGGTTTGGCTGGGACTGGGCCACATCTGAGCCTACCGGCCCCCACCCCCTGGCCCTATCTGAGGAGCTGGGGGCAGGCGTCCTGATTGCCGAAGGAGTTGGGGCGCTGACCGGAGCCCACGATGTGGGGGTTTTCGTAGAGCTTGATACCGAGCGCCGCAGGCAGCGGGCCCTGGCCCGCGACGGGGAGACCTACCGCCCCTACTGGGATATGTGGGCGGCCCAAGAAACCAACCTGCTGGCAGCCTACGCGAGCGCCTACGGGGGCGCGGACGTCCGCTATATTCAGCAGTAGGTCATCTTCTTTCATTACTGCAAGGTCACATGATTTTCCCTGTCACCCACGAAAGAGGCGGGCGTAGAATACAAGGGGCTTTCTAGGCCTCCTCATCACCACCCCTGAGCCGCAGAGACGAGAGATATGAATACCGCAGATTCTAACGCACCCGACACCGGCCCCGGCCTGCCCCTCATCGCCATTTTCGCTCTTGCTTCTCTCACCGCGGTCGGCCCCCTGGCCATCGACATGTACCTGGCGGCCCTCCCCGCGATTGCCTCCGATCTGGCAACGACAGCCCCCACCGTCCAGCTGACCCTCACCGCCTTTCTGGCAGGTATGGGGGCGGGCCAGTTCGTCGTCGGCCCCCTCTCCGATAAGACCGGTCGACGTCTGCCCCTCCTCATCGGCGTATTTCTCTGCGCCCTCGCCACCCTGGCCTGTGCCTTTGCCCCCACCATTGAGCTGCTGATTGCCGCCCGTTTTGTCATGGGCTTTACCGGGTCTATTGGGCTGGTGCTCTCCCGGGCCGTCATCGTTGATTCCACCAGCGGCCTGCAGACAGCCCGCCTCATGAGCGTCATGATGATGATTAACGGGTTCGCCCCGGTGGTAGCTCCCCTCCTTGGTGGAGTGGTGCTGACCTACGGGGATTGGCGGGATGTTTTTAAGGTCATTGCTGTTTTGGTGGCCTGCTCTATGGTGCTGGTTGCTGTCTTCATCAAAGAATCCCTGCCGCCCGAGCGCCGCCGTACCGGTAGCCTCCTTACCGTGTACGCAGGCATGGTTGAAGTCGCCAAGAACCGCCGCTACCGGGGTTTTATGCTCACCCTGGTGCTGTCCTTCGGGGCCCTCTTCGCCTATGTCTCAGGCTCCCCCTACCTCTTGCAGAACGTCATGGGCCTCTCAGAGGTTCACTTCACCTACGCTTTTGGCCTGAACTCTATGGGCGTGGTGCTGGCGTCCTTCCTCAATGCTTTCCTGATTGGTCGGGTTGCCCAGCGAACCATTCTGACCGTGGGGGCCAGCTCCATCCTGCTGGTCACACTCCTGCTGACCCTGCACTTCCTGCTGGGTCCCTCCCTGGTGGTGACCATGGTTCTACTCTTTACCTTTACCACCTCAGTGGGCCTTATTTTCGGTAACGCTTCAGCCCTGGCCATGGGCGAAGCCCGCCACATTGCGGGATCAGCATCGGCCCTGATGGGCACCGTCCAGTCCCTGATGGGGGGCCTCTCTGCTCCCCTGGTGGCCCTGGGTGGCAGTAGTGCCTTTATGCCCATGGCCTGCACCATGCTGGGCTTTGCGGCCCTGGCCTTCTTGGTCCTGATGACCACCCCGCGGGCAGAGAGCGACTACGTCACCGACCGCCCGTCCTAAAGCCCCAGCCCGCAAGCTCCGGCCCCCGCCCCTGAACTAGCCCAGCCCTCAAGCCCCAGCCCGCAAACTCCGGCCTGACGGCGAGCGCCCCGCCCCCTGCCTTAAAAAGGTCAGGGGGCGGGGCGCTTGGTTTTATGGGCTGGGGCTAGGCGGTGCCTGGGCTGGCTTACCCCTGGGCCCGCTTAGCCCTGGGCCAGGTAGCCCATAAGTTCGGCGGTGAGGTCTGGATCGGTGGCCAGGGCTGTGCCGTTCAGGTGGGTGACCGGGGCGAGCAGGCGCACGGAGGAGGCCAGCCAGACGGCGTCTGCTTCCAGCAAATCCTGGGGGTAGAGGGGGCCGTAGCCAAGCTCCCAGCCATTGTCGCGGGCCCGGTTGAAGATGGTGCCCTGGGTGGTGCCGGGCAGGATTCCGTGGGCCGGTTCGGGGGTGTAGAGCACCTTCTGTTCGCCTTCGGTCACGGCGACGATGACGGAGGAGGTGGCCCCTTCGAGGATTCGGCGGTCGTCGGTGATCCAGATGGCGTCGTCGGCCCCGTGCTGGGCGACGTAGCGCAGCACGGACATGTTCACAGCGTAGGAGAGGGTCTTGGCGCCAGAGAGCAGCCAGGGGTAGGTAGAATCCTCGGCCGGGTCGTGGCCGCGCGGCAGCAGCATAGCGCGGACGCCGTGCTCGCGCTGGTGCAAAATAGTGGGGGCTGAGGGGGCGGCGGTAACCCAGGTGTGGGGGCCCTCAGCGGCGGTGCCCCGGGAGATGATGATTTTGACGGTGTGTTCTTCGCCCAGGACGGTAGCCGCCCCGGGTTCTGCTGAGTCGACGGCCAGCTGGACGGCGGCACGGAGGTTGGCGTCCTCGGGCAGGGGCAAATCCAGGAGGCGGGCTGATCCTGCGAGGCGGGCCAGGTGGGAGTCAAATTTTCGGACGGTGCGGTTGGCAGCCAGCATGGTTTCAAAGACCCCGTCGCCCCGGGTGAGGCCCTGGTCTTCGATATTGATGAGGGGGACACTGGCGTCGACGAGGATCCCGGCGGGGTGGGCCTCGGTCAACAGTACAACGGTGGGTGTAGTCATACCTTAAACCCTACATCCAAACCCAGGTGAGCGTCCCGGTGAAGGCGGCGGTGCCGTATCCGGCAAGCAGGATTCCCAGGCAGATCAGGAGGAAGTAGAGGTCGTCCTTGCCGTAGACGGGGGTGCGGGCCCAGGTGCGGGCCCCTGCGCCGAAGCCGCGGGCTTCCATGGTGGTGGCCAGGCGGGTGCCGCGGCGGATGGATTGGACGACGAGGGCGAATCCCTGGCCGGTGACTGTCTTGAGTTGTCGCAGCAGACTGTCGCTGGAACCCAGGCCGCGGGCGCGGCGGGCCTGGCCCAGGGTGGCCCATTCGCTCATCATGAGGGTCACCAGGCGCAGAGCAGCCAGGGCGGCCAGGACGAAGCGGGCCGGAAGTTTGGCGGTCTGGGCGAGGGCGTCGGCGATGTCGGTGGGATCGGTGGTGGTGATGAGCAGGATACCGGGCAGGATCAGGGCCAGGCTTCGGATCATGAGGGCGATACCGGTAGTTGCTGAGTCGGTGGTGACCCAGATGAAGCCGACCTGGAGCAGGGTGTCACCGGTTTTGTCAGCAATGAGGGAGGTCGACCAACCGGTCAGAAGGGTGCCGATCAGCAGGGGCCAGAAACGGGCCAGCAGGGTCAGGGGGTTGAGGCCCCAGGCAAAGAAGAGGGCCAGTTGCAGGGTGAGAATGGTTGCGGCACTTACCCAGTCGCGGATCAGGACAAGCCCCAGGGAGAGCACCAGGGTTGCCAGGAGTTTGCTCCCTGCTGAGAGGCGGCCGATTCGGCTGGTGTGAGCCGGGGTCGGGGCGAAGAAATCAGGGTTCACGGGCGGTCTCCTAAACGGTAGGTGGCACCGCCGAGGGCTGCAATGTAGTCGGTGTCGTGGGTGACTGAGATGACGGAGGTTCCGGCACTCAGCAGGTCTTTGATGAGGGTAACCAGTTCCCCCCAGGTGGTGGCGTCCTGGCCGAAGGTGGGTTCATCAAGCACCAAGATAGCAGGTTCGGTGGCTAGAGCGGTTGCAACCGAAAGACGTCGTTTTTCTCCGCCGGAGAGGGTGAAGGGATTGGCCTCGGCCAGGTGGGTGAGGTGGAGTTTGGCCAGGAGGGTGTCGACGCGCTGGGTGAGTTCTGTTTCGTCAAGCGGGGTTTTGCGGGTTTTGGCCAGGTGGCGGGGGCCGAATTCGAGTTCGGCGCGGACGGTGGCGGCGATGAACTGCTGTTCGGGGTCCTGGAAGACGTAGCCGATCCGGTCGGCCAGTTCGGCAGCGGGCCAGGTGGCGGGGTCACTGCCCAGGGTTCCTGCCCCGGTGAGGGTGGGGTGGGCGTAGACCTGACCGGCGGCAGGGGTGAGGAGCCCGGCCAGGGTGAGGGCCAGGGTCGATTTGCCGCTGCCGTTGCCACCCGTCAGGGCCAGGTGCTCACCGGTATGCAGGGTGAGGTCAATGCCGCTAGCTACAGCAGGTAGGTCAAGGACGGGACTCCCCCCGGCAGCCAGCGCCTGGCGTCTTTCCTTGCGCTGGCGGCGGGTGGGGGCGGTACGGGTGATGGTGAGGTCGCGGGCTTCGAGCAGGGGCTGGCCACCGGTGGGGGTATGGTCCTGCCCGGTCGCTGGCAGGTGGGGCAGGTAGCCGGGGACCCACACGCCCCCTGAGATGAGTTCGGAGCGGGCTGAAGTGAGGACGCTGGTAGGCGGCCCGTCGTGGGTGACGGTGGTGGCGCCATCCTTACCCCGCCCCAGGACGATAATCCGGTCCATGTGCTGGGCCCACACCTCAATGCGGTGCTCAATCACTACCAGGGTTGCCCCGGTGGCCTGGGCGGCTGCCAGCACAGAGTCCCGCACCTCGCAGACACCTGCGGGATCCAGGTTGGCGGTGGGTTCGTCCAGGAGCAGGGCGCCGGGGTGCATGGCCAGGATTCCAGCCAGACCCAGGCGTTGCTTTTGCCCGCCAGATAGGGCACTGGTGGAGTGTTCTAGGGGCAGGTGGGCCAGGCCCACAGCTTCCAGGGCAGACCGGACGCGGCCCCAGATTCCGTCAGCGGGGACGGCCAGGTTTTCGGGGCCAAAGGCGGTATCGTCGCCGACGCGGGCCAGGACGATGGAGCTTTCGGGATCCTGCTGCATGAGGCCGCAGACGCCCCGGCTTTCAGCGGCGTCGTGGCCGTTGATGGTGAGGGTGCCCAGCTGGGACTGGCCGTCCGCGTCCTCAAGGAGCCCGCCTAGGGCATGGAGCAGGGTGGATTTGCCCGATCCGGAGGGCCCAACCAGCAGGACCTTCTGGCCGGGGGTAATGTCAAAGTTCACCCCGGTAAAGGCCGCCCGGACCCGGCCGGGGTGGTGCCAGCCGAAGTCCTGGGCAACCAGCCGGGCCCCGCCAGCGTCCTGAATCTGCCTCACGCTCATCGGCCCTAGCCCCGGGCTACTGCCCGCGAGCGCGCCCGGCCCGAAGCCAGGGAATCCAAAACGCCTGTGGCGAGGAGGGCGCGGGTGAGTAGCCAGGCGACAAGGCCAGCTAGCAGGGTGCCGGAGATGACGCCGCCGATAGCGTAGGTGATGGCCTTGCTGCCCTCAAAGACACCGGCGTAGTAGATGATGAGTTCTGAGACGCTCATAAAGGCGCCGGAGACGGCACCTGCGAGCAGGGCAAGGGGCAGGTTCCAGAGCTTGTAGAGGAAGAGGGCGAAGACCAGTTCAGCGCCGATTCCCTGGATAATGCCTGAAAGGATAATCTGCCAGCCGTAGTCGCTGCCCATGAGCATAGAAATAATTGCGGCAAGTAGCTCGGTGTAGAGGGCAGCGCCGGGCTTGCGAATAATCAGGCCGCCCAGGACGCCCGCCAGCAGCCAGGTGCCGCCCATGAGGGAGGCGTATTCGGGGGCCAGAGCCAGGGCCGCCGTAGTGGCCTTGTAGCCGACGATGTTCCAGAACCAGAAGAGGATAGCGCAGGCAACAGCCAGCACGGATGCAACAACAATGTCATTGACGCGCCAGGTCAGCGCGGTTTTTTTGGGTGTAGACATGAAAAGCCTTCCTTTGAATTTATATACAAAGGGGGCATGCACAGGCCCTCGCCTCCCCTCCGGCTCCCTGCTCTTGGGGCAGGACGGCCGGGGTGAGACGGCTGGGCTTTTGAAAGTTTTCGACTCCCTAGCGCCGGTACTAACCGGATCAGGTTCGAGGGTCTGCTTGTGCACTCTCAGCACCGGTGGGTGCTCCCCTGTCGTGGCAGGTATTCCCCTGCCGCCCGCGTTACACGGGCCACACTAGTATAGGCAGGTCACCGGGCAAAAGGAAAGGGGCAGGCAGGGCCCTTTCGGGGCCCAGGCCACGTGGGGAGCCGCGTCCTATCCCCCACAAGTACACAGCACTGATAGCATTGGGGGTAAGAGCGCCCCAGACAGGGGCTCCCATTCGTATGGAAAGGGAAGGTTATGAGCAACCCCCTCATCAAGATCGTAGGCACTGCCGCTTCACTCGGCGGCGTGGCCCTGGCCAACAAGGTCCTCTCTGCAAGCTGGACCAAGATCACCGGCAACCAGCCCCCGGCTAACAACCCTGAAGATGATGAGCGCTGGCGCGACATCATCCTCTGGTCCCTGATTACCGGCCTGGTTGGCACCATCATCAAGGTGTCCATCACCCGCGCCCAGTACAAGGTTGAGGCTAAGGCCCTGGGTAAGCGCGGCAGCCAGGCCGAGGTCTAACCGCTTCGAAGCCCCCGGGCCTAGACAGCCCCACCAGGTGCAGGAATCCACCTCTTATTTGGTGGAATCCTGCACTTTTTTCTTGTTATCTTGCCATTCGGCAGGGGCGATGGTTCACCTGGCCGGTAACATTGCAGGCATGAGCACAACATTGAAGGACGCTGCCACCCCGTCCACACGGCGGGAGCCGGCCTCCCGATCCACCCTAATTTCGTGGGCCCTGTGGGACGTCGGCAACGCCAGCTTCCAGGCGATTATGACGACCTTCGTCTTTGCCGTCTATCTCACCAGCGAAGCCTTCGGCGATACCGTACACACCACCGGCACCCTCTCCTTCGGTTTGACTATCGCAGGTATTTTGATTGCCCTCCTCGCCCCGGTTTCTGGCCAGCGGGCAGATGCCAGTGGCCGCCGCCGTCTCTGGCTGACGGTCAATAGCCTGCTCCTGGTGCTCATCATGGCCCTTTGTTTCTTTGTGGCCCCCTCCCCCGACTACCTCATCTTGGGTGTGGCCCTGCTGGCAGCTGGCAACCTGGTCAACGAGTTTGCCGTCGTCAACTACAACGCCATTCTGCCCACTATCTCCACCCGAGATACCATCGGTAAGGCCAGCGGCCTCGGCTGGGCAGCTGGCTACTTCGGCGGAATTGTTGCCCTTGGCCTGGTGCTGGTCGGCTTCATCAGCCCCGGCCTCCTGGGAATTACCGAAGAGGACTCCCTCAATATCCGGGCCGTTGCCGTCTTTTGCGCTGCCTGGGGCCTGGTCTTTTCCCTGCCCCTGCTTCTGCAGATGCGGTCTATGCCCCAGACCGTCCGGGCCCAGGCTGCCACCGGCAGTTTCCTGGATTCCTACAAGGAGCTCTTTGCAACCGTCCGCCGTCTGCGCCGCGAAGCGCCCACCACCCTCTACTTCCTCGTTTCGTCTGCGGTTTTCCGCGACGGCCTCAATGGCATCTTTACCTTCGGTGGTGTGCTCGCCGCTGGCGCTTTTGGCTTCAGCACCAACCAGGTCATTATCTTCGCGATTTTCGGCAATATTGTAGCGGGCCTTGGTGCCATGGTCGGCGGCTGGTTTGACGACCGTTTCGGCCCCAAGAGCGTCATCGTCACCTCTCTCACCGCCCTGATTCTCACAGCCCTCCCCCTGCTTATCTGGCCGTCCACCACCATGTTCTGGGTATGCGGCCTGACCCTCTGCACATTCGTCGGGCCAGCCCAGTCCGCTGCCCGCTCCTACCTTGGGCGCCTGGTAGAGGAAGGCCAGGAGGGCGAAATTTATGGCCTCTACTCGACGACGGGACGCGCAGCCAGCTTCCTGGCCCCGGCCCTCTTCGGCCTGTTCGTCACTCAAATGGGTAGCCAGGTTTGGGGGATCCTCGGGATCATCCTGGTGCTTCTGGCAGGCCTGCTCCTGATTCTGCCGATTCGCAACCCCTCAGCTGAGTAAGACAATGCCCCCGCTTCGTGCGGGGGCATTCCTGTATCTGCCTCTAGTGGTCGCTCACGGGAATCTCGGTGCGGTGGAAGTTCAGGTAGCTGCGGGAGGCGGTGGGGCCGCGCTGGCCCTGGTAGCGGTTGCCGTAGGGGCCGGTACCGTAGGCGTTTTCGACGGGGCTGGTGAGCTTGAAGAAGCAGAGCTGGCCGACCTTAGACCCGGGCCAGAGCATAATCGGCAGGGTCGCCATATTAGAGAGTTCGAGGGTGACGTGCCCAGAAAAGCCGGGGTCAATAAACCCTGCCGTGGAATGGGTGAGCAAGCCCAAACGTCCTAGAGATGACTTACCTTCGAGGCGGGCGGCCACATCGTTGGGCAGGGTGACCTTCTCGTAGGTAGCCCCGAGCACGAACTCGCCAGGGTGCAGGATGAAGGGCTCATCGGGGGCAACTTCAACCAGGCGGGTGAGGTCTTTTTGCTCCTGGGAGGGGTCAATGTGGGGGTACTTGTGGTTGTCGAAGAGACGGAAGAAGCGGTCGAGTCGCACGTCGACGGAGGCTGGCTGGATCATTGCCTCGTCGTAGGGTTCGAGCTGAATGCGGCCTGCCGCTAGGTCTTTGCGGATGTCCTGATCAGAAAATAGCACCCTTCCAAAATACCGCAGGTGACCCCGGTGGTGCGGGTATTGAGGCCGTGTACTAGCCTGGCCCCGTCCTTGCCCGCCTCTCCTGCCCCCGCACTAGGGCTGAGGGGGCCAGGAGGGGTTAGGCTTGGGGAGTATCAGTTTTTTCAGGACGGAAGGGGTGCGGCTTGGTCTACTTGGCCTTGAGCGGGGGCTTGGTGCTGGCCCTCACCCTGCTGGTGAGCGGGGTAGCTAAGGCCCGTCAGCCGCATACGACGGTGGCGGCCCTCGTTGCCCTGCGCCTGCATTCCTTCGTGCCGGTCAGGTGGGTGGCCCGCCTGCTCCCCTGGGTGGAGCTCACCCTGGCCGGGGTTTTGCTCCTCGCTTCTGGGACGTTAGCCCTTGTGGGGGCGGCAGCTACCCTGGCCCTCATGCTGGCCTTTTGGCTGGTAGTTGCCCGGGCCCTAGCCCTGGGGGCTACCGAACCCTGCCAGTGTTTTGGGGATCTCTCCTCCGCCCCCTTATCCTGGCGCACCCTGGTACGAAACACCTTTTTAGTAGCCTGCGCTGCCGCCGCCCTCTACGGGGCCGTAACCTACCGGGGAGGCGTCCTGGCCCTTCTACCCCACCTCCTTGCCTAGGCCCCCGCACCGTAAACCTACCCTTGCCACAACCCAGACACAAATAGTAAGATTACTGATAATACTCCTGTGCGCCAGGTACCCTCCCCACCAACCCCAAGGAGTGATTCTGCATGGCCCACACTCCCGCACCCCATACCCCTCAAAGGCCCCAGTCCCGCCGGATCACCAGGTCAGACAAGCTATCATCCAACTCAAAATACCTACTGGGCTTCGTCGCCGTCGCCCTTGCCCCTGCTACTCTCATTCTGACCTCCCTGCCGGTGCTCGCCTACGCTGGCCTCTGGGGTACTTCCCCTCGCGACCCCGCCCTTTTTGCTGATGTTTTCAACGCCTACGCCCTCATTCCAGCCCTATTTTTCGTTCTTTTCCACCTAGCGAATACCTGGCGGTCGGCGGTAACGAGCTACACCCCGCACCTGAATTGGGCGGTCCTTGGCCTGGCCCTGTACGGACTGGCCCTGGGGTGGTATGTCTGGCTGGCCGATAGCTTCGCGGCTCTCAATTTCCTAACCTGGGCCCTCCCCCTGGCCCTGCTGGCCGGCTGCTGGGCCCATTTCGTCGGCACCACAAAAACCTGGTTCTACCGCTTGCCTGCTGGCGAGTGAATACAGGAAACCCCCTACCTGCCCCAGCTGGGACGGAGAGGGGGTTTCCACTTTAAAGGATGTGAAGCTGGCGCAAGGTGTCATCAGGCAGGAAGGCTGCGATGACCAAGGCCACAAGGAAGATTGCTGAGATAGCTCCCAGGGTTGCTGACTTCCAGCCGGGGTGCAGCTCGTTGAAGGTCACCAGCCCGGGGTGCTGCTTGTTCATCTGCACCACGTTGATGCTGGTGTAGACCGTGGTCTGGGGGGCTATCGAGGTAGCGATAGAGCGCAGGGTTTTAGCGTCCCAGATCCGGCCGTCCAGGCGGAAAATCCGTTTGCCCTGACCGTCAACCCCAAAGAGGGCAGGAACCCCCTTGTAACGCAGGGCGGCAGCCCCCTTAAGCTCCTTGCCGGAGGCCTGTTTGGGGGTCAGCCGCTCAACCAGCACCGTCTGGGCAAAGGAGGCAAGGGGCACCGCCTGCCAGCCGTAGAGGCGGCCGCGCAACACATGGGTGTCGGTTTTAACGACGATATGGGGGCGCAAGGTGCCGTAGATAGAGCAGATTGCAAAGACAGCGACCAGAGCCAGAGCGACCATCACCAGGGGGGTGGGCCGCTTGTAGCCCATGAAGCCAATGCAGGCCAGGGCCAGCAGCAGGCTGGGAAGGACGGCGAGGACGCGCCGGTGGTAGGAGTGGATGCGGGGGTGATAAACAGTGGTGGGTTCCCCGTAGTGCTTGGGTACTTGGTGCGCGTTTTCTGCCATTCTTCTACTGTAGCGGGCAGGAGGCAGACAGGGGCAGCTAGGTGGGGCAAGTGCTTGTGTGAGCTACATTTAAGGGGTGCGTTTTTCTTCTTCTGTTGATCGTGTTTTAGCCCGCTGGTTGATAGGGGTTGCCCTGGCTGTGGCAATTGCCCTGGTAGCTTTAGGCCTGATTAACCGGTTTGTCTATGGGCCGGACGGTCAGGTGCGGGCTTATTTTTCTGCGGTCCGGGAGGGGGACGGCTCAAAGGCCCTGGGCATTTTGGGGGTAGAAGCCCCTGACGCCTCAGCTGCCATGCTCAACGGGGATGCTTTGAAGGCCTCTTTTGCCCAGCTGAAGAACCTGGAGACCTCGCAGGTTGACATTGGGGACGACGGTGAGTCAGCCCGGGTGACCGTCACCTATGATTTGGCCGGGGAGCCCGGATCTACTGTCTTTGAGGCCCAGAAGGTAGGTTCCCACTGGGGCGTATTTGACCAGTGGCACCTGGTGCCGCTTGAACTACCCCTGCTTGAGGTCCATTCCGGGGCGGTCACTGCTGCGACCCTCAACGGGGCTAAGGTGCCCCTGACCCAGGGTGAGGGGACCTTTGCGGTGTTCTACCCGGGCCTCTATACCCTCACCTACGAGTCGGCCCTCTTTTCTGCCGTGTCTGACAGCGTTTCGGTCACCTCTAGCACCGGTGAGACTCCCCAGCTCACTCTGGAGCTGCAGCCGTCTGAGGCGGCTGTTGCTTCAATCCAGCAGCAGGTCAATACCTACCTGAGTTCCTGTGCCACCCAGGATTCGCTCTACCCCACTGCCTGTCCCTTTGAGCTTGCCTTTGACGGCCGGGTTGACGGTGGGGTGACCTGGGAAATCTCCCAGTACCCCGAGGTGGAGGTATCCCTCACGAAGGGCAAGTGGACCCTGGCCCCGGCCCAGGGCATAGCCCAGATATCCTTTACTGAGCTCGACCTTTTTACCGGCAAGAAGAAGCAGTTTGTCCAGAAGATTCCTTTTACAGTGACCGGCTCCCTCACCGCCACCGACGAAGCGGTCACCTTCAAGGCCGCCTCCTAGGCGTCCTGCCCCTTCAAATACACTGGCCCGCCCCGGAGTTACCGGGGCGGGCCAGCTCATTCTTAGGGCAGCCTAGTTGACGCCGCGCAGGTCCAGGGCGAGGTCGCTGTCACCGGTGGCGGTGACGACGACGGGCAGGCCCCAGTCCTGCTGGTAGAGGTGGCAAGCTGCGTGGTCGGGAATCTCTCCACCGGGTTCGCCGTCGCAGGCGGCAGCGCGGGCGGTGATGTGCAGGACGGCCTCGGTAATCTCAGGGTTGAGCACCAGCTGGCGGGTCAGGCCCTGGGAGGTACCGGCTCCTTCAAGGATGAAGTTTTCGGGGGTGGAGGAAATCTTGAGCTGGGTGGGATCTCCCCAGCGGGTATCCAGTTTCTGGCCGGTGGGGGCGGTGAAGCGGGCGGTGAAGTTGAGGGTTCCGCCTGCGATTTCAGTAGGTTTGCGGGTGACCTGGGAGGCCCCCTCGTCCACGTGCTGCATAGCCTCGGGAATAGCCACGCGCACCAGCTGGTGGGCGTTGGCTTCCACCACGATCAGGCGGGCACCGCCGTCCTCGGTCTCTTCCACCAGCAGGTCAGAGGGCTCGGCAAAGCCGCGGTCCAGGGTGCCCAGGGTGCCGGTTGCCGGGTCAAAGCGGCGGATAGCGCCGTTGTAGGTGTCGGCAATGGCAATGGAGCCGTCGGGCAGTTCGGTGAGGCCCAGGCAGTGCTGCATGCGGGCGTCCTCGTAGGTGCCGTCCACAAAGCCGAAGTCGAAGAGGCCGATGCCCACAGCGGAGCTGACGGTAGCTGCACCGTTCTCAAAGGTGATTTGGCGCAGGGCTGAGGTTTCGGAGTCAGCCACCCAGATAGAGCCGTCGCGGGCTTCAATAATGCCGGAGGACTGGGCGAACCAGGAGTCGGCGGCCGCGCCGTCCTTCAGCCCTTCAGCGCCGGTACCTGCGAAAACGGCCAGCTGGCCGGTGACCGGGTCAAAGCTAAAGATCTGGTGGGTGCCTGCCATGGCGATGAGGAAGGCGGCAGCTTCACGGGAGTAGACCAGGTCCCAGGGGGACGAGAGGGCAACGGTGAGGGGGTCAGCGCCTTCAGCAATAAAGTTGGGGTCGGTGCGGGCGGTATCCCCGTCGATCAGGCGCTGGACGCCGGAGCCGGCCAGGGTGGTGACGGTTCCGTCGGCCAGGCGCAGGCCGCGAATACGGTGATTCACAGAATCGGCGATGAGGACGTCCGCCCCCAGGCTCTCGCGCAACTCGGCAGGAACCAGGGCCAGGCCCTGCGGTTCATTGAAGCGGGCGGTGGCGGCGTCGCCGTCCTCATAGCCCTTCTCGGGGCCACCGAAGCTAGCCAGGGGGGTTTCGAGGTCGTTCTCAACCTGGACCAGGCGGTGGCGGGCAGTGTCGGTGACCAGGTAGGTGCCGGCCCGTCCTGCCAGGTCCTCTGGTAGGGCCAGGGCCTTGCCAGGGAAGGCAAAGGTGCCCTGGGGCTTGGGGCGGGGCACATAGGGGCCGTCGCCACGGTGCAGGGTGCCCTTGGCTTCGTGCTCTTCGACCAGTTCGCGTACCAGGGAAGTCAGGCCCTTAACGTGGCCCTCACCGGAGAGGTGGGCGACAATGTAGCCCTCGGGATCCACCACAACCAGGGTGGGCCAGGCACGGGCGGTATAGGCGTTCCAGGTGTCCAGGTTGGGGTCATCCAGGACGGGGTGGGTGATGTCGTAGCGGTCCACGGCAGCAGCGAGCGCCACCGGGTCAGCCTCGTGCTCGAACTTGGGTGAGTGCACGCCCACGGTGACCAGCACATCAGAGAACTCCTCTTCCAGGGGGCGCAGTTCGTCCAGTACGTGCAGGCAGTTCATGCAGCAGAAGGTCCAGAAGTCCAGGATGACGATTTTCCCGCGCAGGCTTTCGAGGGAAAGCTGCTTGTCACCGGTGTTGAGCCAGCCTCGGCCAACGAGTTCTGAGGCGCGGACTTTGGTCTGGCGTGCGGCTGCATTTTCTGCCATGGTTTTACCTTTTCTGTGTTGGTTTTCTTTCAGGTCAAGCCTAGCTGTCTCGGTGGGCCCCTGCCATTTCTTGCTTCACTGTTGAGACGCCCGCCCCTGCGCGTTACATGGGGCGTAACAGTGCGTAACAGTTAGTATTGTTCTCGGCACCTGCCCCGCTAGGGCCCCCTCGCCTGGGAATATTTTTGGACCTTCCTGGTTGGGGTAAATGTCCCGACACCGGGGAATCCGAAGAAAGCTACGTCTGTGAACCATCTTCATACTCCTGGCTCTGAGCCGTCTCTTGACTCTTTGGCTGAGTCTTCATCGCCTCGTCTGGCCCGTACCCTGCAGCCCCGGCACCTCTCGATGATTGCCATGGGTGGGGCGATCGGGGCTGGCCTACTGGTGGCGTCATCTACCGCTATCGCCACTGCTGGCCCCGCTGTGGTGCTGACCTACCTGCTAGCTGGATCCGTGCTGGTGCTGGTCATGCGGATGCTAGGTGAAATGGCCGCTTCCACCCCGGAGACAGGGTCTTTCTCTGTTTACGCCCGCCGGTATATCGGCCGCTGGGCGGGGTTCTCGGTGGGCTGGCTCTACTGGTGGTTTTGGTCGGTGACTGTTGCCATTGAGGCAACGGCAGCGGCTGCGATTATTTCTGACTGGGTGCCAGCCTGGCCCCAGTGGCTGGTTGCCCTGGTAATGGTGCTGGCCTTCCTGGGCCTGAACCTGCTGTCGGTGCGCTCCTACGGGGAGGCTGAGTTCTGGTTCTCCTCCATCAAAATCGGGGCGATTGTAGTCATCATTGCTGTGGGCCTCCTTGCCCTGGCTGGCCTGATCCCCAATTCCCCGGCGTCCTTGGCCAACTACACGGCCGGGGGCGGTTTCTTCGCCCACGGGGTGGGGGCTGTCTTTGCGGCCCTGCTGGCGGTCATTTTTTCGATGTTCGGCGCTGAGATTGCAACCGTTGCCGCAGGCGAATCCAGCAACCCGGCCCTGGCCGTGACCAAGGCCGTGAGGTCGGTGATTTTCCGGGTGCTTTTCTTCTATGTCGGTTCGATTGCGGTCACCCTAGCGGTGATCCCCTGGACCTCAGTGACCAGTGGTGTCTCCCCCTTCGTCACCATGTTTGAGATTCTGGGTATTCCTTACGCTGGTTTAGCAATGAACATTGTGGTGCTGACGGCCCTGCTCTCCTGCTTGAACGCTAGCCTCTACGCCGCCTCGCGCATGGTTTTTGCCCTGGCTGAGCAGGGGGACGCCCCGTCCTGCTTCTCCCGTATTTCCTCGACCAAGGCCCCCCGCAACGCCATCATCCTCTCAACTGTGATTGGCTTTGCCTCGGTCTTGCTCAACTATTTCATGCCCGAGCAGGTCTTTGCTCTACTGGTCAATTCCACCGGTGGCGTGGGCATTTTTGTGTGGCTGATTGTGGCGGTGTCCCACCTGCGCTTCCGCCGGGTTGGAGCAGGGGGTGAGCCTGGGGTTGGGGTTCTGGCTGGTCCGGACGGACGGCCCGCCCCGGCGTCCCTGCGCCTGGCAGGGTGGCCCTGGGTCAATTACCTCCTGATCATCGGCCTGGTAGCCCTGCTGATGTATATGGGTATCACGGAGAAGCACCGGGTTGAGGTGCTGATTTCCTGTGCTGTTGCGCTTGCCCTGAGTCTGGCGGGTGCCTTCTTGCACCGGAGCCGGTAGCCCCCGTCCGTGCATGTAGGTACTTCCTCCCATCGGTAGGTGATGAGCTACCTACAAATGGGAGGAAGTGCCTACAGTCAGTGGCCTCTAGCGGCGGGACTGGTCCTTTTCTGCCAGGGCCGCGAACATGTCGTTGTAGGCCTTGAGCTCAGCGTCGCCGTCCCGATCGGCCTGCCGGTCGATACGGCGCTGCACCTTCTTGTCGTTCATTGACCACTGCACAGCCACACCCACCGCAATGAGCATGGTGGGAATCTCGCCGATGGCCCACATGAGGGAGCCACCCAGCTTCTGGTCATCGATCGCTGATAGGCCCCAGGGGCGGCCCAGGTTCCCGAACCAGGACGCCTGGAGCAGGGTATCCATCTGCATGATCGCAATCCCCACAAAGGCGTGGTAGCCCAGGGTTGCAATGATCATGATGAGGCGCATGGGGAAGGTCGGACGATGCGGGATCGGGTCAATGCCGATGAGCACCAGCGAGAATATATAGCCGGTGATGAGGAAGTGGATCAGCATGAATTCGTGGCCCACATGGTAGTTCAGCATGAAGCCGAAGAGGGGGGTGAAGTAGACGACCACGATGGATCCGGCGAAGTTGACAGCCGCAAAAATGGGGTGGGTGATGAATTTTGACCAGCCCGAGTGCACCAGCCGGAGGATCCATTCGCGGGGGCCGCGGGTTCCGTCCTGGCGGGGTTCGAGGGCGCGAAGGAGCAGGGTGACGGGGGCTCCCAGCACGAGGAAGATGGGGCAGACCATGGTCAGGAGCATGTGTTCGACCATGTGGGCTGAGAAGAGCACCCGGGAGTAGACGGTCAGGGCCCCGCAGGTGATGTAGAGCAGCACGGTCAGGCCCACGAACCATGAGATGAGGCGGCCAATGGGCCAGGTTCCACCTGCCCGGCGGACCTTGATGTAGGCCCAGAGGTAGGCGAAGGCGACGAAGCTGATGAAGGCAACCCAGAACCAGTCGAAGCGCCACTGGGTGAACCATTCAACGACGTGGGGTTCTGGTGGCATGTCGTAGAGGGTGATGATTCGGACGGGTTCGGCCCCCTCGGGCAGGGTCTGGGGGGCTGGCGGGGCGGTGCGGCTGAGGGAGACGGCAAGGCCGCTTGTCGCCCCCATGATGATGATTTCAGCGATAATGGCTGACCAGAGGCCCTTACCGGCGCTGATGAGGCCGGTTTCCATGAGCGGGATCAGGCGCAGGCGGTGGAGGGCGCCGAAGATGCCCAGCAGCAGGGTCAGGCTGAGTTTAGCCAGAACCAACCCGCCGTAGGTAGTGGTGAAGAGTTCCCCAAGGTTGTTGAGGCGGACAAAAGCGTTGATGCTACCTGAGAGCACCACCAGGACGAAGCCAAAGAGGGCCAGGGTTGAATAGCGGCGGAGGACGACGACAGCTAGGGGGGCCCTGCGGCTTGAGGCTGTGTGTTCCCCCCGGCGGGTTTCTGGCAGGGTGCCGCTACCGGCGTCCTTCGCGCTGATGGCCCGCGAGATAAAGATGAGGGTCAGTAGCCCACCGCACCAGAGCACGACGCCAAGCAGGTGCAGGCCCAGGGAGTTGACGGCTCCCATGTGGTCGTCTCCACCGGAGGAGTGGCCGCCCAGAGCCATTGCGACGAGGGATACCAGGGATAGCCCCAGGGTGAGGAGCAGGCCGGTGAGGGAGCGGACGCCCAGGGCGAGGGTGGCGACGGTTGCCGCGACGATGATGTTGGTGGCTTCCTGTTTACCTGAGTCGATGGTGCTGATGTAGCTGATGAGTTCGCCGGTGTAGTCTGCGCCGGAAGAGGGCACCCGGCCGGTGATGTCCGCGTAGCTCAAGATCAGGACGGCGATGGCGGCAACAGTCCAGGTCACGGCCGCAGCGGCGGCTAGGTTGAGGACGGCGGTGAAGGCAGGGTGTTCGGTTCGGCGGTGGTTTTTGGCCCGCTGGTCGGAGCTGGTGGCGTGGGCCATGTTGATGCTGACCCTGCCTCGGGCTGAGTCGAGGAACCTGGGGACAAGCCCGATGGCAAAGATGAGGGCCCCCATGGTGGTGGCCATGGAGAAGTTCTGGAGGGTCTCGGCAAGGGGCAAGCCCCAGCGGACGATCGGGCCGGCGTCGGCCAGGGTGGTTCCGGCGTTGGCGCCGGTGAGCCAGAGGCTGACGATGAGGGCAATCGCTGCAGAAAGGGGGAAGGCCCAGATCCAGGTGCGGCCAATTCCCCGGTGGGCGACCTGGCTTTTTTGGTGTGCCCCTGCCGGGGATCCACTGTGCTGTTCTGCCATCTTTTCAACCATTTTTCTCATTGTGATTAGTGTGTATGCAGTATGAGCTATTTACTGGAAGAGGCCTTGCCCCACGAAGCCGCCCTCACTGCAGCCGGCGGGAATAGCAAAGACTGCTGACCCGATAGGCACCGTCCAGGTGTTGAGCATGTCCAGCTCGGCTAGGCGCTGCTGAATGGGGAGGAACTGCTTTACCGGGTCTGCCTGGTAGGAGCAAAAGATCAGACCGGACCTGCTCACGCCCCCGCTAATCTGCCGGTGTTCTGAGAACCCCGAGGCATCGGCAACTGGCAGGTCATAGCTGTAACCTCGGCGCAGGATTCTTTCAACCCTGGTGGTTGCAGCTGCCCGCCTGATGTGGGCGTAGGGGGCGATGACGGTGAACCCGAGCTCATTGGTGGCAGAGAGGTCAGCAGGGTCCCTTTCTTCCTGGCCGGTGAGGGGGGCACCGTTGGAGAGTTTGCGGCCGACGGCGTCCTCACGGGCGGGCCGGTCAGCCTGGTCCCAGGTATCAAGGTTCATGTGGATACGGCGGATTACAAGGGAGGTCCCGCCCGGCTCCCAGGGGGTGAGCTCTTCGTGGTTACCCCAGACCATGGAGTCCATGCTGCCGTCCTCAGCAGCCGGGTTGATGGTTCCGTCGATTTGGCCAAAGAGGTTGCGGACGGTCTGGCCCGGACGTTCGCTGCCGTAGGCCCGGCGGAATCCGTTTTGGACCCAGTGCACCCGGCCGAAGGTTCTCACATTTTTCAGGAGTACCCGCTGGGCGTGGGCGATTGTCATGGGGTCGTCGGCGCACAGTTGAATGAGGAGGTCGCCGTCGTTCCATTCGGGTTGGAGCTGGTCTATCTGGTCGAAAGCTGGCAGGGGTTTGAGCCAGGAGGGTTTTTTCTCTGGCGCCACGATGTCGAAGATTCGTGGGCCAAAACCAAACGTTACCGTGAGGTTGGCAGCGACGGTTGCCAGTTCGGCTTCCTGGTCGGTGAGGGTTGCCCGGCCCTGGGTGAGGCGGGCGGCGTCGTCCGTCAAAACCCGCAGTAGGCGGGCGATACCCTCCCGCCCAATTTCGCTGTTGAGGTTGACAGCAATGAAGCTGGCATGGGCCGGGGCGGGGGTGTCCACCCCGGCTTGTCGCTGGCCGTAAAAGGGCACGGTAGCCCCTTCAAGCGGAGGGTCCTCGGGGGCTTTTTCCTGTCCCTCTTCAATAGCCTGGGCGGCATATTGGCTTGCCAAGGTGGCGGCAACGCCGAGACCGGCACCTGCGATACCGGCGGTCAGGACGGCCCGGCGGCTACTTCCCTGCCCAGCGGAGGCTTCTGGCCCCTGGGCCTGGTGAAGGTGCCTCTCGGCCTTCTTGCCTTGGGGCTCTTGGGCGCCGCTGAGGGCGTGTTCGAGGTCTTCGTCGAAGGAGCTACTCATGCTCATCTATCTTTCTAGGCGCACTGGGGCAGAACCGCAGCTTCGGTTGCGTGCCCTTCGTGGCTGCTCATGGTTTCATGGCCGCTGTGCTCACCGGGGGCGTATTCCTCCTGGGCACCCTGGTAGTCACGGACAACGGCCTCAAAGCTGAGGTCGCCTGCACTGGTGGTCAGGGTGATGACGGCGGTGCTACCTGCAACGAGGGCGCACTGCATATCCATGAGCATGATGTGGTCACCACCGGGTGCCAGTTCGAGGCTGGCTCCGGGTTCGATGGTGAAGCCACCCTCTACCTTCTTCATGGTGGAGGTTCCGGTGGTGGCGTCAATTTCGGTGGTATGGAGTTCAACCATGCCTGCGGCGGTAGCGGCTGCTCCTTCGATGGTGATGGCCTGGTCACTGTCGTTGGTGATGGTCGCAAAAGCAGCCGTCATGTTGCTACTTGCGGCCTTGACCCAGGCTTCCTGGACGGTGAGGGCTACCTGGCTATCTGATGAGGCGCTAGCGCTAGGTGCGGAACTGGCAGGGGCGCTACTTGCTGCAGAGCTACTTGCTGCTGCGGTTTCATGTGCAGTATGGGAGGCCTCATTGGTCCCTCCGCCGCAGGCGGCCAGGGTGAAGGTAGCGATAGCAGCGATGGCACTGAGGGTCATGTATTTCTTAGATGACATGGTAAAAGTCTTTCGGGTGGGGCCTGCGTCGGTGCAGGCCATGATTAATGGTGGGTCACAAGAGGGCGCAGACTATCTCCGCCCGGACGGGCGGGCCTGCGGGCCGTCCTTATTTCTTGCGGGCCTTCAGCAGTACGGTGGCAACTAGACCGAGGGTGGCCAAACCACCGACCAGGATGAGCAGTTTGACGGGCAGGCTAAGGCCTGTTGCAGCCTGGGTGACGGGGTCGGTAGCAGCCGGGCTTTCGCTTGCCGGGGCTGTTTCGCTGGCTTCAGTCGTTGCCGCAGCGCCGCTGGCCTCAGTTGAGCTGGCAGCGGCGCTGGCCTCAGTTGAGCTGGCAGAGGTGGCAGCGTCCTGCCCCTCCCCTACCGTGTAAGCAAAGGTCCCCTGAATCGGGTGACCGTCTGACGATACAACGCGCCAGGTCACGGTGTAGGTGCCGGGTTCAAGGGCGGCAGAAGAAAGGTCCTGGCTGACGGTTTGGCCCTCGATGTCCGGGGTTTCTTCGGTGACGTTTTCACCGGCGGCATTGGTAACGACGACCTGGTTGGCCCCGTCAACGTCCATAATGTTGCCGGAGTAGGTCATGCTGATTTCGTCAACCCCAACGGCCATGGTGTCGCCGTCGGCGGGGTAGCTGCTGACGAGTTCGTCATGGGCAGCGGCGGGGGCGAGGACGCCCGCCAGGAGTAGGCCGGTTGCGGCCAGGGTTTTAAAGGCTTGTGCCTGAGTCATGAGTTTTTCCTTGCAGGGTAGGGTGACCCAGTAGCGGTTGCTACGGGTTATCTGTATGCAAGGTGGGACGGGGGCCCACGGCTGGTGCGGGTTCCCCGGGTGAGAGTGTCTGCAAGTATCCTGAGCACTCCCCCTACTCCCCGGACCTTTCGGCCCGGTTCGAGGACGGGGAGGCTGGGGACCTCCAGGAGCCTGCGGGCGTAGCTGAGCAGGGCCTTGAGCGCATGGGCCAGTTCTTCGCCGTAGGCCAGCAAGGCATAGGTGATTACAGAAGCTAGGCCGTGGGCTAACCACATGCCGACGCCGTAGCTATGGCCGTCTAGGCTCACGGCCTGAAGGCTTGTGGCTAGTTCTCCGTGCAGGTGGCCTCGGTGGCCTGATGGGAGGCTGACGGGGTGGCCGTAGCTGTAGAGAATATGCAAGAGTCCCTGGCCGGTGAGGACGCCCGCCCCCAGGCTCAGCCGGGGCAGTTTCAATTTGGTCATGCCCAGGGTGATGAGGGCTGCCAGGGCTGTGGCTAGGGCCAGGACGAGGGGGTGCGGCAGGTGCCCTCCTCCCAGGAGGTGGGAGGCTACACCGAGACCGGTGGCTGAGGTAGCGATCATCCAGGCGCGGGCTAGGTTGCGGCTGCGCTGGTTCATAGCTCCCTCTCCTTCCTGGACTGTGGTGGGGACTCCTGGGTTATGTGGCCCTGCCCATTATCTCATAGCCCTCCGCCTGTAGGTACTTAGTCCCGTCTGCAGGTATCTCAGCACCTACTTTTGGGACTAAGTCCAGACTTTTACCCCTGCAGTAGGCATAGCAAAAGGGCCACCTCTTTCGAGGTGGCCCTTTGAAGTCTGTTCAAGAATTACTTCTTGTTGGAGACTGCTGCCTTCAGCTTTGAACCTGCGGTCAGCTTGACGCCGTGGCCCGCGGGAATCTGAATGGTTTCGCCGGTCTGGGGGTTGCGACCGGTGCGAGCTGCACGGTTAGTGCGCTCAATTGCCATCCAGCCGGGGATGGTGATCTTCTCGCCCTTAGCAACAGATGCTTCGAAGACCTGGAAGAGGGCGTCGAGAACGCCGTTCACTGCAGCCTGGCTGGTGCCGGCCTTCTCTGCAACCTCTGCGACGAGTTCGCTACGGTTCTTAGCCATTGAATGCTCCTTCTGAGACTTTCACAAAATTGCGACTGGGGGTTAGCCCTGTTGACAAGGCTACCCACATCAGTTGCAGATTACCAGGAAGACTTGGTGACGCCGGGCAGTTCGCCACGGTGTGCCATCTCACGGAAACGGACGCGTGAGATACCGAACTTCTGGAAGGTACCGCGGGGGCGACCGTCGATCTGGTCACGGTTGCGGACGCGGACGGGTGAAGCGTTGCGGGGCAGCTTCTGCAGACCTACGCGAGCGGCTTCGCGCTCCTCGGGGGTTGCATTTTCGTCGATCAGGGTCTTCTTGAGTTCCAGGCGCTTTTCAGCGTAGCGGGCTACGATGACCTTGCGCTGCTCGTTACGAGCGATCTTGGACTTCTTCGCCATGGTTTAGCGCTCCTCTCGGAAGTCAACGTGCTTACGGACAACGGGATCGTACTTCTTGAGAACCATACGATCGGGGTTGTTGCGGCGGTTCTTACGGGTGACGTAAGTGTAGCCGGTGCCCGCAGTGGACTTGAGCTTGATGATAGGACGTAGGTCCTTAGCCTTTGATGCCATATTTAGATCTTCTCTCCGCGTGCAAGGATGTCAGCTACTACTGCGTCGATACCACGAGCGTCAATAACCTTGATGCCCTTTGCAGAGACGTTCAGGGTTACGTTGCGACGAAGTGAGGGTACGTAGTACTTCTTCTTCTGGACGTTAGGATCGAAACGACGCTTGTTGCGGCGATGCGAGTGCGAGATGCTGTGTCCAAAGCCGGGAACAGCTCCGGTCACCTGGCAGACAGCTGCCATAGTTTTCTCCTCCAATTGTTGACGAAATGACGGTACGCAGTTGGCGTTTGCTCTTGGAAGGGAGCAATCAGCAATGGGCGTCCCGTCACCTATAGGTAGAGCACCGGGTTATTCTCCAAGGCTAGAGTGTTTGAGATCCACTATCGGGTGAGAGGCCGATAGGAATCCCCGCCGCGGGAAAAACGGTGAAGCTTGAGGTGTACGAGAGGTGTTGCCACCACTACGAACAGCCTTAAAGTCTAGGTAATTACGGGATACCACGCAACCTGTTAGGCCAGTAAAAAGCTTGCGTCCGCCGGTGCGGGTTCTACCTGCTCCGGTGTGCGCAAGCTTGTTTTTCTGGTTCTACGGTTGCGTTTGAACCTCTATCAATTCTACCGGTTTTTTAACTTTCCGCAAGTCACCGGGCGCTTATTTCCGGGGTTTTTGAGCCGAAAGCAGGGTGGATCAACCCACCGACCACCCCCGCCTCAACCGTAAATTACACACGTGTAATCTTAAGTGTGACTTTAACAGCTTAAGACTTTTAAACTGCTCCAGAACCTGTTAAAGCCACTTTCACCGGCTTTGCTTAGTCTTCCTCAAGGGTGTCAAAACGGGTCAGCTGGGGGTATTTGGGGCTGATTCCGTCCCCGGAGCTGGTGCCGCGCAGCCGTCGTCCAATCCAGGGAACAACGAATTCACGCGCCCATTTGGCGTTATCCAGAGCCTCTTGAACCCGGGTTTTCTGTTCGGCATCGGGCACACTGGGATCCCCAATCTGTACATTTTCAGCACTGAGGGTTTCAAGAACCCGGCGGGCAACGAGGGTGTGGCCGGCAGCGTTCATGTGCAGTCGGTCGGGGGCCCAGTACCGCAGATCAAGGAGTTCGTGCATCCGCCAATAGTCGACGATGGTCACGCCACGGTTATCTGCCACTTCGCGCAGGATTTCGTTGAAGAGGGCAACTCTAGCCCGGTTCCCGCTGAAGAAGCCCTTAGGGCCGGGGTCAAAGCCCGTCATGGTGAAGACTTCGATCCCTTCATCACGCAGGGTTTTGAAGGCTGCATCGTAGCGGCTGGCCAGGGCATCGACGTCGAATCCGGGGCGCAGGGAGTCATTGCCACCGCCGATAAGGGAGACCAGGTTGGGTTTGAGGGCGAGAGCTGGTTCAAGTTGTTCGTCAATGATGGGCCCAAGCAGCCGGCCCCGGATAGCCAGGTTGGCGTAGCTTGCGGCGGGGTCGGCGAGCATGAACTGTTCGGCGACGCGGTCGGCCCAGCCGCGGACGCCGTTGGGGCGGGTTGGGGCGTCGTCGCCGACGCCTTCGGTGAAGGAATCGCCGAGGGCAACGTAGCGGATAGGTTCTTCGGTATTCAGCAGTGTTTTCACGTTTTCTAACCTACCGCGAGCGCCCTCATCTGCAGAAGTGTCCTGGCCCTTGTGTACACATTGTGAGCAGGCCTATCTCAGCTTTCGGCTTGGCCGGCTTTCCAGTAGCCCATGAAGGAGATGTTGTGTTTAGGGATTTTCGCTTCGTTGACGCAGATCCGACGCAGGGTTTTGATGAGGGATGATTCCCCCGCGATGAAAACATAGCTGCCTTGGGGGTTTTCGGCGAGCTGCCAGACGATTTCGTCTGAGGCGACGAACTCCAGGGCGGTCTCGCAGCCAGCCCCCACGCCGCATGTTTGTCGCAGGTGAGCGATGAGGGCTTCCCCCCGGCTGTGGCCAGGCGGGCGGGCGGCCCAACGCAGGGTGAGTTCGGGTAGGCGGGCGGCGGCGTCCTTCACCTCAGCCCAGGTAGTGAGGTCATCGTCGTCCGGGGTTTCGAGAATGGCGGTGCCCCGGGCCCCGGCCGGTAGAGAGCGCAGGATTGAGAGGACGGCTGGGGCTGCAGTTTCGTCCCCCAAGAGGAGCAGGCGGTGGGCGGCGCCGGGATTCCAGGAGCTCCAGAGGCTAGAGCCGTAGAGGGGGGCCAGGATGGAGACCTGCTGGCCGATCTGGGCTGTGGCTGCCCAGGTGGATCCTGGCCCGGTCGACTCTCCTGCCTTCCCGGTATCTAAGCTGTCGGCTGGCCCGTGGAGCACGAAGTCGATATCGATTTCAGGTTGGACGCCAGCCGGTAGGGGCCTCTCCAAGGGGGTAAGGTCAGCTGCTGCTGCGGGGAACATACCCAGGAGGGGGGTTTCGTCAAAGCCAACGGAGGGTACGAGCCGGGAGTGGCGCACCGTGTAGGTCCGCATGTGGCCTCGTTCGTAAGCGGGGGCGGCGAACCAGCGTTGGCGCCAGGAGTCGTCGAGTTCGATCATGGTCGGGCCGCTGGCCCCAGGCGGGGGCACCAGGAGTTTAATGTAAGCGTCAAAGACCCGGCCGGTGCCGTCTGCGATGGGTTCGGCGGCGTGAAGCAGGGAGCGGCCGGTAAGGGAGATTCTGACGAAGTGGGGGCTCAGCTGCTGGATACGGGAGACGGTAACGGGAAAGACCCCGTACTGGTTGATAGACCGGGAGACCTCGCGGCGGGTTGTTTTAGCCAAGAAGTAGCTCCCGGTCCATGGACGCCCGGGTATGGGGAACCACAACGGTGGAACCGTCGCCTAGAGGGTCGGCGACGGAGGCCCGCAAGCCAAAAATGGTGTGCAGGTTCTTGGAGGTTAGCACCTGCCCGGCATCTCCTGCAGCGGCAACGGCGCCGTCCTTCATGGCCACGAGGTGGTGGGCAATGCGGGCGGCGAGGTTGAGTTCGTGCAGCACCAGGATCATAGTGGTACCTCGTTCTTCGTTGATTGCTGCCAGTAAGTCTAGTAGCTCAACCTGGTGGGCGAGGTCGAGGTAGGTTGTGGGTTCATCCAGCAGCAGGACGTCTGTTTCTTGGGCCAGGGCCATAGCGATCCAGACGCGCTGGCGCTGGCCGCCGGATAGTTCGGTGACCTGGCGGTCAGCTAGGGACAGGGTGTGGGTAGCTTCCAGGGCGCGGGCAACTGCCGCGTCGTCCTCCTTGGAGGAGCCTCTGAAGAGCCCCTGGTAGGGGTAGCGGCCGCGGGCTACCAGGTCGGCTACCGTAATACCTTCGGGGGCAATGGGGCTTTGCGGGAGCAGGCCAACCATCCGGGCAAATTCCTTGCCCCCGTAGGAGCCGACGGGGCGGCCGTCCAGGAGGATTTTGCCCGATGCTGGTTTGAGCAGGCGGGCGATACCGCGCAGGAGGGTGGATTTTCCGCAGCCGTTGGGGCCGATAATGGCGGTCATTTTTCCGGTGGGGAACTCCAGGGAGAGCTCAGGCACGATAACGGTCTCCCCATAGCCCAGGCGTACCTGCTCGACGGTGAGGGATCGGGCGGTTACTGTTTTCATGAAGTTTTCCCTTCGGAGGTTCGGGCGAGGAGCCAGATGAGGGCGGGGGCCCCGAAAGCACCGGTGAGGACGCCTGCGGGCAGGTTTACCCCGGGTATGGCATTGGAGCCGATAAAATCAGCGACGATGACGACGATGGCGCCGACGAGGGCGGCGTTGATGAGGCTGTGGCTGCCCCCGGTGGCGGCCCGGGCAATGGGTCCGGCCATAAAGGCGATGAAGGCTAGGGGGCCTGTGGCGGCGGTGGCCACGGCAACCAGTAGCACCCCGAGGGCGATGAAGCCGGTGCGGACCAGGCCGGTAGGCACGCCGAGCCCCCGGGCCAGTTCTTCCCCGACTGCTGTGGCGTGCAGGGGCCGCCACCAGACCAGTAGGGGGAGCACCAGGAGGGCAAAGCAGATAGCCAGCAGGCTGATGCGGGTCCAGTTGGCGGTGGACAGGGATCCGGCCAGCCAGTGGGTCAGGGTCTGGGCGTTGCTGGTCGATACCCGGGAGAGGACGTACTGGATGAATGCCCCTGAGAGCGCTGAGATTCCTAGGCCGACCAGGATGAAGCGGTTGCCGGCACCAGAATCTCCAGCGGATAGACCCAGGATAAGGACGGCAACAGCCAGGGCAACCAGAATAGCCAGCAGGGTCAGTGGCAGGCCGCCCAGGCCCAGGAAGACAATGCCGATGACTGCTCCTAGGGCAGCGCCGTTGGAGACACCGATGATGTCGGGGCTGGCTATTGGGTTACGCAAGAGGAGCTGGAAGATTGCGCCTCCTAGGCCAAAGCAGGCTCCTGCCAGGGCACCGAGGACGGCCCGCGGTAGCTTTTCTTCCATCACAATGTAGGTGGCACCCCGGGCATGGTCAAGAGTGCCGCCGGACAGGATGGTGAAGAAATCAGGGATTGTGACGGTGTAGGAGCCCAGCAGGACTCTCACGGCAATAGCCGCTACCAGCCCTAGCAGGAGGGCTGCGGTGGCCAGGAGGGGCCGGCGGCGGGCGTCCTTCCGCACCTTCCCGACCGTGTTGAGGGCGGCCTCAGATGCCTGCCGGGGCAGGGGGGAGCCGGTTGCCCGGGCAGAGGCCAGGCAGATGGGGGGCTCGGCCTGCGGGGAAGTTGAGCGGAACGTCATTAGAGATTGACCGCCTTGCCTCGTCGTACTAGGTAAATAAAGACGGGAACGCCCAGGGCCACCATCATGACGCCTACCTGCATTTCTTGGGGGGGCAGGATGACTCGGCCGACCGTGTCTGCGACGGTCAGGAGGACTGCCCCGGTGAGGGCGGACAGGGGAAGCAGGTAGCGATAGTCAGCGCCGACGAGGGCCCGCATGGCGTGCGGGGCCATGAGGCCGAGAAAGCCGATGGGGCCGGTGAGGGCAACGGCGGTGCCGACGAGCAGGGTAACGCCGGCGGTCAGGACGAGTCGGCGGGCTGCAACGTTCTCCCCCAAGGAGGCTGCCATGTCGTCGCCGAGGGCAAAGCTGTTAATGGTCTTGGCCCCGGTGAGTACAATGACTGCGCCAAGGGCCAACAGTAAACCGGCGGGGAATAGGTCTTCCATGGTCGCACCGGCAACTGATCCAATCTGCCAGCGGCGTAAATCGTCGAGGGTGTTTTGGTTGGTGAGGATCATGGCGCTGGTGCCTGAGCCGAGTCCGGCGGTCAGGGCCGCCCCCATGAGGGCTAGTTTAATGGGGGTCGCTCCCCCACTGCCGATGGAGGCCAGTGCGTATACGGCGATAGCGGAGGCTATAGCTCCTGCAAAAGCGTAGAGGGCGAAGACGGTGGTTGAGTCTGCCGCGAAGAAGCTGATTCCGGCCACCACGGCGAAGGCTGCCCCGGCGTTGATACCCAGGATGGCTGGGTCTCCGAGGGGGTTGCGGGTAATTCCTTGTAGGCCGGCACCGGCTAGCCCCAGGGCGGCGCCGACCACCAGCGCCCAGAGGGTCCGCACTGACCTTTGGGTCAGAACGGCCGCTTCGGCCTCGGAAGCCCCGGTGTGGCTAGCATCTGTTCCGCTCACAGAGCTGCCGATAAAGCTGAGCACGGTGGCTGGGTCGATCTGCCGGGTACCGAAAGCCAGGGAGGCGACTGATGCTAGCACCAGCCCCAGGATGAGGACTGTAGCGGTGAGTAGACGACGGCGGGCGGGGGTTCTTGTCCCACGGCGGGCACCCGCCCTCGGGCTGGGAGCCGGGGCGGGTGCGTCCTGTCTGGTGGGCTGGGTTGGGGTCACAGCGGTGGCTGGCACAGGTTAGGCGACTGCTGCTGCGAGCTTGGCCAGGGTGTCGGTTTCGTTGATGGCCCAGTTCAGGGACAGCGGGGATGCGGCGGAGAGGGCCAGGGAGATGGCGGTGTCGGTTTCGACGACCAGGTTGCCGTTGGCTACAGCGGGCATCTGGGCGAAGAGGGTGTTAGCCTTGATGGCTTCTTCGTCAGAATCGCTGGTGCCCCAGGCCCAGACGACGTCGGTTTCGACCTCGGAGAGGACTTCACCGGAGATGTTCATGAAGAAGGCGTCGGCTTCGGTGGCGTTGTCGGTGACGTAGGGGGCCAGCTTCATGCCGAGGGAGGTGAGGAACTGGGAGCGGGAGTCGGTGGCGACGTAGGCGCTGAGGGCCTGGGCTTCAAGGTCGAACATGCCGGCGATGAAGGTCTTGCCGTTGAGGGCTGAGTGCTGGGCTGAGGCGTCGGCGATGAGCTGGTTGGTGGATTCGATGAGGGCGGCTGCTTCGTCTGTTTTCTGGAGCATGGCGCCTGCCTGGTTGACAACGTCTTCCCAGGAGGCGGCAAAGGCGCCGACGCCTTCGGGGGCTGCGACGACGGGGGCGATGCCGGAGAGCTTGTCGTAGATTTCCTGGGTCATATCGCCGTAGACGGAGAAGATGGCGTCGGGGGCCAGGGCTGCGAGGGCTTCGTAGTCGGGGCCGTCGGTTTCGTCGTAGGTGGTGGGGGCGGTGCCGCCGAGTTCGGCGAGTTTGGCGTCGAACCAGTCGGTGGAGCCGGCGGCGTTGGCGCCGTAGGTGACGACGGGGGTGCCGGCGGGGACTACGCCGAGGGCGAGGAGGACGTCGGGGTTCTTCCAGAAGTTGACGACGGCGATTTTCTGGGGGACGGCGGTGAAGGTGGTTTCGCCGAAGGCGTGCTTGACGGTGTAGCTCTCACCTGAGGCAGCTGAGCTGGTGCTGTTGCTTGTGGTGTTGTTGGAGCCGGTGGTGCAGGCGGCGAGTAGGCCGGTGAGGGCGGTTGCTGCGGTCGCTTTGAGGAAGGCGCTGCGGGTGATTGCGGACATTGGTTGTGTTCTCCTGGGAAGGGTTTTGGTTCTATAGGACTGTCTATAGAGCTGCTTAGGTGAGCCTAAGCCAGGAATAACACTATCTTTTGTTTGCGTATTTGTGCAAACGCTGGGTGGCTAGGTCTGCACGGCGAGACTGGGGGTAAGTTTTGCTTTTCGCGTGCGCCTTAGACTCGCTCCCAGCGGCTTGTACGATAACTGGTCTATCTGTTTTTGGGCATAAAGAGAGCCCCCTACCGGATGGAAGGCCCGGGTGCGAGCGAGCGAGCACTCAAGAGGGCCTGGAATCAGTTGAGCGTCAGCGAAACTGCCGAGCGAGGAAATAAATCTGCGACCGAACGGTCACCGGTTTATTAGTGCCCGCTCAGTCGCAGAGTTTATTGAGTGGAGCCCCCTACCGGATTCGAACCGGATGAGCCAGCGGATGGAAGGCCCGGGTGCGAGCGAGCGAGCACTCAAGAGGGCCTGGAATCAGTTGAGCGTCAGCGAAACTGGCGCGCGGTGACGTAAGAGCTGGCGAATCGGGGGCGGTGAGCGGAGCGAACTCCGTTCTGGTCACCGGTTTGCCTTGTTTTTAGGCATAAAGAGAGCCTCCTACCGGATTCGAACCAGATGAGGGAGCAGATTCCGAGCGAGCGAGGAAATAAATCTGCGACCGAATGGTCACCGGTTTATTAGTGCCCGCTCAGTCGCAGAGTTTATTGAGTGGAGCCCCCTACCGGATTCGAACCGGTGACCCCCTGTTTACAAGACAGGTGCTCTGGCCAGCTGAGCTAAGGAGGCAAGACTTTTCAAGTGTACCCGATATTGCGGGCGGGCGCATGTTATCTGTGGGTACCTAGCTGGTAGTGGCGCAGGGGCAGGTGTTGGGCGAGGGCGCCGGTGAGTTCTGGGTCGTGGGTGGCGACGATGGCGCTGCCGCCTGCGGTGCAGTGGGCTGCAATCAGGGCTGTGACCTGCTCAAGGCCGGGGGCATCTAGTCCGGCGGTGGGTTCGTCCAGCAGCAGGCAGGACGCCCCGGCGGCGAGCACTTCTGCCAGCGCAAGGAGGTGCTGTTCGGTGGGGAGTAGGTCCAGGGGGTGGGTTTCCCCGGAGCCCACGGGTAGGACGGCATCGCGCAGGGTCTCGCGGAGGGAAGGTTCTGCCCGGGTGCCGTTTCCTAGTTGCATGTCGGCGTCCACGGTGGGGGCCAGAAAGTGGTGGGCTGGGGTTTGCGCGACCAGCTGGGCGAGGGCGACGCGTGCAGGGGCGTCCTGCTGATGAGGCGGAAATGCACCGATGGTCAGCTGCCCGGAGGCCGGGGGTAGGAGCCCGGCGATGGTGCGCAACAGGGTAGATTTTCCGGCGCCGTTGGGGCCGGTGAGAATCAGGCAGTCACCGGGGGCAAGATTCAGGGTGATACCGGCAGCAACGGGCGCAACCGCTTGTTTCTTCCAGCGGCGGCGGGCGGGGGCCACCGGGGATATTGCGAGGTCACGGGCCAGGACGTCTGCCGCCACTCGGGTGGGCAGGGCAACTAGGGGTGTCCCGGCAGGCTGCGCTACACCTTCTCCTAGGTCTTGGCGTTCGGTCGCTAGGTCTTCTTCATCGCCCTGGGGTCTGGCTGAGGCCCAGGTGAGGTCTGCCGGGTAGCGGGAGAAGGCGGCCAGTACCCGGGTGCGCATGGCTGTATCGAGGCCGAGTAGGGGTTCGTCGAGGGCTAGGGCAGGTGCCTCTAGGCCATCTTTTTGCCCGTTCACCCGACCCAGCACCAGGTAGGCAGCTAGGGCTACCAGTTGGGTTTGGCCGCCGGAGAGCTGCAGCGGGTGGGCGTCCAGTAGGTTGGTTATTCCAAGGTCAGTAGCAACAGTATGTACAGCCCGGTGGAGCCCTTCCCGGCTGGTCACCGCCTGCTCTATCCCCAGGGCGATTTCTTCAGCCACGGTAGGCACCAGGCCCGTCATGAGGGCCTGGGGGTTGGAGGGCACAAGGAGCCCATTACGTTCCTGGGCCCAGGCAACGAGCCGGGCTGACTTGCCCGCCCCGCGCGACCCGGTGATGAGCGTCCGCACATAAGTCATTGCAATACCCCCGTATAAGAGGCAAGCACCAGCAGACAGGCCACCAGCAGCAGCACCCAGCGCAGGTAGCGCTGGGGGAGGCTATCGGCATAGTCCTGCCAGAAGACTCGTGGCCCACCCCGGTCGATTCCGCGCGCGGCCAGGGTTGCCCCGCGCACCTCGTGATCCAACAGGAGCAGGGAGAAGAGGGCGGACGCCGTCCGCACCCCCAGCCAGGCCCGGGCGGGTTTTGTCCCGTCGGCCATGCCCCGGGCGCGGGCGGCCCGCTGGACCAGCCGGGAGTAGTGGGCCAGCTGGGCCGGGGCGTTGAGTGAGGCTACCAGCAGGTAGATGAGCCGAGGCGGCAGCCCCCAGGTGCTCAGGGCATAGCGCAGGCCAGTAGCCCCGGTGGGCAGGATCAGTAGGGCGCAGGCTGACCCGAAGGTCAGAATTTGTAGGGCCAGCCCTACACCTGCCCGGGCCCCCTCAGCGGTTACGTGAAAAACCATCCAGGGCACAGGGGCCCAGGTGGCCCATACGGTCTCTCCCCCGCGCGATACCAGCTGGATGATAAAAGCCATGGCAGCCACCGGCGCCAGCCCTGCCAGGACTAGACGCAGCCAGGGCACCAGCGTCCGCCCCGCGATGTGCAGGGCAAGGAGCACAGCCAGCAGCCCCGCCTGCCAGATGATAGGCAGCGGGGCGAAGGCCAGCAGAAGCCCGGCGCAGCCCAGGGCGACCCAGGTGCGGGGGTTGAGAGTAGAGACGCTCAGGGCTGAGGGAACCATCGGTTAGCGGTTGAACTGTCCGCGCACGCGAGCAGGCAGACCCTTAATGATGAGCCAGACCAGGGCGAAGGCAATGGTCTTATCAAGGGGGTCAGAGAGCAGGGACTGTAGGGTGGTTGCCCCCAGCAGGGACTGGCCAGCTGCCTGCAGGGCAGCGACCACGGAGCCGGTACCCACGCCCTGGCCACCGCCAAAGACGAAGGCTGCGATGGGGGCACCGACGAAACCGGCCAGGATACCGGTGATAAAACCTGCCAGTAGGGCGCTCCAGAGCTTACGGAAAAGACCAGCTCGGCCAGCACAGCCGGCCAGGAAGCCGATGAGGGCAGCACCTGCGGCAAAGGGAATGGTGGTGGGGTTGATGGTCAGGCCCCAGGCCAGGTTGGTGATAATACCGGTCATGGCCCCGGCAGCCGGGCCCGCCAGCACACCGATCAGGACGGTGGCAACGGAGTCGAGGTAGAGGGGGATGCCCGAGAAGCCAATCAGTTGACCCACGATGATATTGAAGGCAGCCGCAAAAGGAATGAGGGCGATGGTCGCCAGGGGCAGGCGGGTCAGGTTAGCTGCTAGCAGGAGCAGGACGCCCGCGGTATAGCCCAGCATCAGGGGCAGGGGTATCGCAGCCTGGGCATCGCTGGTGCCCTCCAGGTAGGCTGCGTAATTGGTGGTGCCGCCTGCGGTGAGGACGGCCCAGATGTAGGTTCCTGCGATCACCAGGGCGGCGAGCAGGTTGAGTACCTTCTGGGAGGAGGTCAGGGGTGTCTTGTGTTCCGGGTTTTTACCGAGGAGACCAGTGGCTACTGAGCTCCTCTGCCCAGACGTTGACGGTTCTGCAGTGGTGTGTGTTGAGGGGGCCATGCCCGCCCCTTTCTGTCGGATAATCGTTCTTTTTACTTCTTTGAGCTAGCCCTAGGCAACCCTTTTCGGAGCGTAAGCTGCCCGAACAATCCGGATAAAGTGCTCAAAAAATTCAGGAGCCAGGGCGCTGGTCAGGGCCTGGGCGTTCGGTTCACGCCCCCAGCGTCCTAACCAGTCGGCCACTACCTGGCCGCGGGTGAGGGTCCCGGCCAGCTCAACGTCGAGCGTCACCGGAGTGCCCTCCCCCAGCAGGGTGTGGGGTTGGCCGTTGGCAGCAAGGGCGCGGTTTACCGCCAGGGCTGTCACGAAGGGGTCGTGGACGTGGGCGATGAAGCCCAGCATGTCCCATTCGTGAAATTCCATGTAGAACTGTAGGGCCCCGTCCAGGGCGGTAAAGAGTTCTCCCCCACCGGCTAGGAGGCTCTCTCGTAGTTGCGGGGTCATGACGGCCTGCTCGGTGGTATCTAGGGGGCAGAGCAGGGGCGCATAGGGCAGGTCCAGGTCGGGGCGGCTATAGGCTGCCAAAACCTCGTGCAGGGCCTCGGGGTCAGAGTGGACGTTCCACTCGGTGGTGGGCATGGTGTTGCCCCGGTGGTTGAGCGCCCCGCCCATAATCGTCAGGCTGGCTAAATACTGGGGTAGCTTAGGGTCGAGGCGCAGGGCCAGGGCCAGGTTGGTGGAGGGGCCCAGGACGAGCCCGTGCAGCTTCCCGGGGAAACGGCGGGCTGTTTCTACCCACAGAGCAGCGCCCTCACCGTGGGCCCTACCGGTTGGTTCCTTCTGCCCGGGGAGCAGGCCGTACCCCGTACCCAGCGGGCCGTGCGTTTCTTCGGTGGTGGTAAGTGGCTGCGCTAATGGATTCTCAGCCCCTAGCACCCAGGGGGTGCCCTGCCCGCCGAGCAGGTCCAGCATACCCCGCAGGTTGCGTCCTACCTGCTCTGTGCTCACATTGCCGCCGCTGGCCACAAGACCTTCAACCGCAACCTGCGGGTGGGCAAATGCGTAGGTGAGGGCCAGGGCATCGTCGATGCCGGGGTCGCAGTCAATGAGAAAATGCAGGGTCATGGGTTTTTAGGTTCTAGCTCGTTGGGCTGGGCAGGTTTTTCGGGGTTTCCCGCGCAGAGTCCGGGGCATAGAAAAAGGGGCAGCTACCCACCTTCCTCTATGCACCGGGCATAGGTGAAGGCGTGCAGCTGCCCCTACACGCTGTGTACCAGTGTAGTACACTGCGGCCAGGCCTTCTACAGCCTGTTTACTGGGTGAACTTTAGGCGTCCTTATCAGCAATCTTCTGCTCGATCCAGGCGGCGAAGCCGGTGGGTCCTTCGGTGAAGACCTCACCGTCGGCGAAGATGGTGGGGGTGCCTGCAATACCGTTGGTTGCTGATTCGCTGGTGACGGTCTGGATGAAGGGGCGCCAGGTGTTGTTGGTGACGTCTTCCTTTACGTCTGCACCGTACTTCTCAGCGATCTTGATGAGTTCTTCGTTGGAGGTACCATTCTGGGCCTGGTAAGTGAAGACTTCCTGCTGGAACTTGAGGTAGTCCTCAGCGGAGACCTGGTTGGCTACTGAGTAGGCGACGTTGTTGGCGCGGGCTGAGTAGAAGGTCGGGCTGTTAGCGTCGAGGAAGGTGAGGTTACGAAGTTCAAGGGTAATCTTGCCTTCGCTGACGAGGGACGCGATGGTTTCTGCGTTTTCAGTTTCGAAGGCGGCGCAGTGGACGCAGTTGAAGTCCTGGAAGATGGTGACGCGGACGGGCTCACCGTTATTGTCTGCTTCTTCGGGGAGGGCTACGCCCAGGGGCATCTTGGTTTCCGTGCCGTCTGCTGCGGTGTAGGTAGCTTCGGAGGTGCCAAGTTCTGAGGAGTTGCGTTCAGCTACCTCTGATGAGTCTTTGACGATACCGTCCTGGGTGAGGACGATGCCGCCGTACTGGTTTGCTGAAGCGGGGACGGGGCCTGCTTCGGGGATTTGGTTGCGGCCACCGTTAATGACGACGAAGGCTACAATCGCTACGATGAGGGCGACGACGCCGAGTACGGTGAACTGGATCCAGCGGGTTGATTTTTTGCTGGATTTTTTGGCTTGTTCGGCCGCGAGGCGACGGGCACGTTCGCGGGCATCAGTGGTGGGGGTTCCCTGGGACACTGCGGTTTCTCTCTTTCGTGGTGTTTAGTTCAGAGTTAAGACTACCGTTTATGAGAGGCCAATGGTGGGGCTTCCCCCTCCCCCAAACTGCTTTCCCAGGAAACTATTAGCTAAGGGGAAGGACGGAGCAGATGGCTCTATTTCTGAATCAAAGGCCGAAAAGAAGGCCCGCGAAGCTCGCAACATAAGTGGAGGCCGTTGCGAACCTTCTACGGGCCATTGCTGAATTCTGAAATGCAATCGACAGGCAGTTAGAGACTGCCGTGAGCATTCCCCCTCTTACCTTCCCACTTTTAGCTCCACCTTTACGGCCGTGTGCTGACTGGATAGCCGTAAAAGTTGCTTCGTAGACAGCCTGCCCGTCATTCCACAACCGAGATTCCGTCACAAACCACTGCACAATGCTGTTAGCAATGTGCTGGGCTTCTTACTCAGGTAACGGATCTTTGAACTCAGCATTTAGACCATGCACATGAACCGTTACAGCCCTTTCTAAGCTCTCAAGACTGCCGATGTGGTTCCACACCTCTCGATAAGACCACAGGCGCACAGAATCGAAAATAATGCAGTTTCTGCCTAGCCCGGTGGCGTAGCGTCGTTTGGTTTCCGCCAGGAGGGGCTAGGAAGGCAGTTTTATCAGCTTCTAGAGCCGTTTTCAGCTCGTCTATGGCATAGGCGCGCGTGGGTGTGGAGCTGGTAGGCCTCCCAGGAGGCGAGTAGCGGGTTAATAGTGATAAGCCCGGTATAGCCTTGCGTTTCTGCCA
>NZ_JBLKPV010000011.1:0-99012 GCF_049068285.1 Rothia nasimurium
CATGTCCTAAACCCTGATAACGCAACTGCTGAAAATTCGTTGAGGTACCTCAAAGAAATATTGTTCCAGCTCATGTGGTATCTGCAAGAGTTCACAGATGTTGATATCAAATCAAACCTTACCGATAACTTCCACGTTCCTGAAACTCAAGATCTTTACCAGACTGCCGCCAGGAAGCTCATCTATGTTCAAAGTGTTGATAATTCATCTGGGGAGCTAGGGTTTTTTGAAGGAACCCGCAAGGTGGGTGAAACCAGCGTTTCACAACACGATTTAGAGAAGGACTGGTCCCCCAATAGTGACTTCTTAAGGTCTCAAGCAGCTAGCCGCATTAACAGTTACATGAGAACATCTGGTCTGCCTTACAACCTGGAATGGGCCGAGCTCGCCTATATTAGCTCAACGAATACCTGGTTCAATGATAGAGATGTCCATAAGGTTCTTACAAATTCTGGATACAAGAGGGCTGAAAACCTATCAGGCAAGGAATGGTTTAAGGTTGATTTTATTGCAGCAAAAGAAGCAATTGTAGCTGTAAAAAATGGCCAGGATTCATTAGATTCAAAATACAAGGCACCATCAACACCAGAACAGGTCACAGTCGGAGAAATTACTCTTCGACCAAGCCAGCTTGATGCTTTAAATAAAACCAAGAGGGTATTCAAAACCAAGAAGAAGGATATGCTCTGGAATGCCAAAATGCGTTTTGGTAAGACCTTAACGACCTTACAGCTTATCAAGGATTTAGGTTTTAAGAAGGTACTATTGATGACCCACCGCCCGGTGGTCAAGGATTCTTGGTTTGAAGATTTCTCTAAAATGAAGATGGAGGAAGCTGGTTATAGCTATGGCTCCGTCAGAAAGGGGAAAAGTCTAGAAGAACTGAAGGCTGGAGATACTCCCTTCATCTACTTTGCTTCAATTCAGTATCTTCGCCATAGCGGCGGAGAAACTAATTTGAAAAATTTTGCTGACATTGACTGGGATTTTATCGTCATTGATGAAGCCCATGAGGGCACCCAAACCGAGCTCAGTGAACATGTCATGAAGGAGATTCGTAAAGAAAGTACAAAGGTACTGGAACTTTCTGGGACGCCCTTTAACCTCCTGAGCAAGTATGAAGATGATCAAATTTATACTTGGGACTACACCATGGAGCAGGAGGCCAAGCTCCGATTTTCGCTGGAAAACCCAGATCAGCCCAACCCTTACGGGGCTCTACCCAGGGTGAATATGTTTACCTTCCAGATGGAAAAACAGGAAGGTTATCTTGACGACCGGGGTTCCTTCAACTTCAGGGAATTCTTCAGGGTTGATGAAAACAATCAGTTCATCCACCAGTCTGATGTTTCTGCCTTCTTAGACAATATCTCTGGGCGGAAGAATAAGAATTCAAACTACCCCTTTGCTCGTGAAGAGTTCCGCCAGAGACTCCGGCATACCTTATGGCTACTTCCTGGTGTAAAGGAAGCGAAAGCACTTGAAGATTTACTTGTTGGCCACCCTGTTTTTGGTAAAGAGTACAACATTGTAAATGTCGTCAATAATAAGGATGGCGACAACGGGGGCGAAGCCACCCACGATGACCTAGAAAAAGTTCGTTCAGCTATCGGGGCCGATCCCAGCCAAAGTAAGTCAATCACATTGACGGTTCGCAAACTCACCACAGGTGTGAATGTCCCTGAGTGGACTGGTGTTGTGTTCCTTTCAAATACATCAAGTCCTACGAGTTATCTTCAGGCTGCTTTTAGGGCCCAGACGCCTTTCTCCGATCCGGTTCTTGGCCCCAAGGAAGAATGCTACGTCTTTGACTTTGCACCGGACAGGGCGCTGACCGTCATGGCTGAAGCAGCCCAAATCAATTCAGGGGTAGGCAAAAAGAACACCCAGGAGCAAAGAGACTCCATGGCTCAATTGCTCAATTTCATGCCGATCTTGAGCCACGAGGGCCATGACATGAAGTCGTTCAATGTCGACCAAATGTTAACTCAGCTGAAGAAGGTTTATGCGGAGAAGGCCGTTCGTTCAGGTTTTGAGGACGACAGCCTGTATAACGATGAGCTCCTCACCCTTACCTCAGATGACGCTTCACTCTTCAACCATGTAAAAGCAATTGTTGGCACTACTAAGACTGAGCGTAGCGCTAATGTGACTATTAGCGACAACGGTCTAACAGATGAAGAGTATGATACTGGCCAGAGGGCTCAGAAGAAAAAACCTCGTGAACGTACCCAGGAAGAAAAAGACGCTCTTGAGAAAATCAAGGCAGCCCAAAAGCAACGCAAGGCGATGATTTCTATTCTGCGTGGTGTTTCTATCCGTATTCCGATGATGATTTACGGTATGCCTGTAGATCTGAGTGAGGATATCACGATTGATGGATTCGTGAAATCTGTTGATGATGAGTCCTGGACCGAGTTCATGCCCAAAGGCTTTACCAAGGCCATGTTCCGGCAGATTACTAAATACTACGATTCTGAAGTCTTCATTGAGGCCGGAAAGATTATCCGTCGCAAGGCTAAATCATTTGACCAGCTCGACCTGGTGGAGCGGGCTGAAAAGGTTGCAGAGCTCTTTGGAACCTTCAAAAATCCAGATAAGGAAACTGTTCTAACTCCCTGGAGGGTAGTTAACCTGCAGCTAATCAAGACGCTTGGTGGCCTTAGCTTCTACGACGAAGACTTCAAGTACACCAGCTCAGGTGGTGTCTATCAGAGCAATTGGGTTTCTCAAGCTGGAATTACTGATAAGGTGTACCAGCCGGGTATACGGTTCTTGGATATCAATGCCAAGACCGGCCTCTATCCCCTCCATGTGGCTATGAGTCTCTACCATCAGGCTCTCTCTCAGAATGACGGTGGTAGGTTCGCCCCGGTTGAGGTCTATCAGAGGATCCTTAAGGAGCAGATCTTTGCAATTGCTAAGACTCCCATGGCTGCCACTATCACTCAGCGGACACTGGCAGGCTACCGGAGCTTAGAGACAAATATTGTTTATATAAAGGGTTTTGACCAGGACCTACAGGCCAACCTTAATGCAGGTCTAGAAAAAGTAGAAAAGGCTTTTAAATCAGTGAAGTTTGATGTTGTTGTGGGAAATCCGCCATACCAGAAGGACGCGGCTGGCGATAGTAGCAAGCAGGATCCCATCTATCATCGCTTTATGGAATTATCCTATAAACTTGCGAATAAGGTTGCTCTTATTACCCCTGCACGCTTCCTCTTTAACGCAGGCGGTACTCCAAAAGATTTTAATCAGAAGATGCTTGAGGATCAGCACCTTAAAGTCATCTATTATGAGCAGGATAGCTCCAAGGTTTTCCCTTCTACTGATATCAAGGGCGGAGTTGTTGTTACCTACCGGGACAAGGACATTGTTTCTGGTCCCATTGGTACATTTATTTCCAGCCAGGAACTAACTTCCATTGCGAACAAGGTAGCTCCCCTTCTAAATACTCCTTTGAGTACTATCATCAGCGGACGCGGCGTATACCAGCTTTCGAACATGGCTCATCAGGACTTTCCTGAGATTGAGCGTTTGCAGTCTAAAGGACATAAGAATGATATTGGCACCTCGGCCTTTAAAGTCCTCAAAGACACTGTGTTACATGAAGAGAAACCGACAGACGGCCATAAATACATCCAATTATTAGGACTTGACGAAAAGAAGAGGGCCTACCGCTGGATTCGGGAAGATTATGTTTCAGCACCAGCTAGCTTGAATAAGTATAAAGTAATTCTCCCAAAATCAAACGGTAGCGGCGCAATCGGAGAGGTCCTATCCACCCCCTCGTCGGGTCCCCCCTCGTCGGGTCCCCCCTCGTCGGGTCCCCCCTCGTCGGGTTCACCGAAACTTTTATTTCAATCGGTGAATTTGAAACTCAACTGGAAGCCGATAACTGTTTAAAGTATATCAAAACTAAGTTTTGCAGAGCAAATCTTGGGACATTAAAAATTACGCAAGATAATACCCGAGATAAATGGCAAAAAGTTCCCCTGCAGGATTTCAGCAAAAAATCTGACATTCCATGGCATCTAAACATAAGAGAGCTAGACCAATATTTATACCAAAAATACAACCTTTCACCTGAAGATATTGAATTCATAGAATCCAGAGTTAGCCCCATGGACTAACAAAACACCTGCCTGGCAAACCACATGCCAGGCAGGTATTTTTTAGAATGTTTTTCCACCTGAAAGGTGGAAAAATTTTAATTTTTCCCTAAAAGCCACCGGAATTACATATTCCGTAATAATTGCCACTAATAGGCTTTACCAGGCGTCCTTGCCCTCGTCCCATTCTTCGTTGCGCTTCTTGGCCTTTTCCATGGCCTGCTCTGCTTCTTCGCGGGTGGCAAAGGGGCCCCAGAGCTCGGTGATCTTTGACTGCTGGCCTTCTTCGACCTGGCCAGTACTCAGGTTGTACCAGTACTGGGTGTCGTGGGGGCCGGGGGTGTAGTCGTTCAGTGACATGGCGTCTCCTTCTCATTGCCAAAAGTGTTGCACGCACCACTCTACGCCCGGTTAGGCAAAAGATACAGCTTTTGGCACCGGCTGCAGGCCCCAGCCCTAGCTACAAGCCGATAAGCTAGAGAGCATGTCGACATCAACTGTAAGCCACAACCTCCCCGCCGAGCCGGGCAAAGCCCCCATAGGCAACCTGACCCCCGGCGTCGTTGCCCCCATGCGCCCGGTACCGGCGCACATCGTCCGCCCCGAATACGTAGGCAAGCCCGAAGCCAATGAAGGCCAAGGCTCAAACTTCTACACCCCCGAAGAAGTTGAAAAAGTGCGGGCCGCCGGCAAAATCGCCGCCGGAGCCATTGTAGAAGCCGAAAAAATAGCGGTACCCGGCACCACCACCAACGAGATTGACGTGCTGGTGCACGAATACATCTGCGACCACGGGGCCTACCCCTCAACCGTTGACTACCGGGGCTTCACCAAGAGCGTCTGCACCTCCCTCAACGAGGTCATCTGCCACGGTATCCCCGACTCCACCGTCCTTGAAGACGGCGATATTCTCAACCTCGACGTGACCGCCTACCTGCATGACATGCACGGGGACACCAACCGCACCCTGCTCGTAGGGAACGTGGACGAAGAATCCCGCCTGCTGGTCGAGCGCACCGAAGAAGCCCTCAACCGGGCCATGAAGGCCGTGCGCCCCGGCCGGGAAATCAACGTCATTGGCCGCGTCATTGAAAAGTACGCCGCCCGCTTCGGCTACGGCGTCGTGCGCGACTTCACCGGCCACGGGGTCGGCCGCGAATTCCACTCCGGCCTGATTATCCCCCACTACGACGCAGCCCCGGCCTACAACACCGTCATCGAAGAAGGCATGATCTTCACCATCGAACCCATGCTCACCCTCGGCACCATCGAATGGGACATGTGGGAGGACGACTGGACGGTCGTCACCCGCGACCGCAAGCGCACCGCCCAGTTCGAACACACCATGGTGGTCACCGCTGACGGCGTCGATATTTTGACCCTACCCTAAAACACAATCCCCCGGCCCTGCACCGGGACAACCTCACAAGGAGCACCCATGAGCGAGAACACCGCACCCCAGTTCCCTGCCCCCACCCCGGCCGACCTCCGCATCGGTATTGATATCGGTGGCACCGGCATGAAGGGCGGTATCGTTGATACCCGCACCGGTGAGCTCATCGGCGAGCGCTTCCGCATCCCAACCCCCCAGCCTGCAACCCCCGAAGCCTGCGCCGCTGTCGTCCAGGAAATCGTCGCTGAGTTGCAGGGCCGGGAGCTGGCTCCGGAGCCTTCTTCCTCTGTGGGTATTGACTTCCCCGCCATCGTGAAAAACGGGGTGACCCTGTCAGCAGCCAATGTTGATGATTCCTGGATTGGGGCTGATCTGGAGGGCATTATGAGCGCTGCCCTGGGTGGCCGCCCCGTCCACGCCCTCAATGACGCGGACGCAGCCGGTTTGGCTGAGGCTGTCTTCGGCCAGGGTAAGGGGGTCAAGGGCCTGGTGGCTGTTATTACCCTGGGCACCGGTATTGGTTCTGCCCTGATTATGAACGGGCAGCTGATTCCTAACACTGAGCTGGGCCACCTGGAAATTGATGGCCATAACGCTGAGTCTCGCGCCTCAGCCCGGGCCCGGGAGATCCACGAGTACTCCTGGAAGAAGTACGGCAAGAAGCTGCACCGCTACTTCTCCCATGTTGAGTTCCTCTTCTCCCCTGACCTTTTCGTCATCGGTGGCGGTATCTCGAAGAACCCCGAGAAGTTCATGCCCTATTTTGAGGATGAGATCCGCACCCCCATGGTCATGGCAACCTTGCGGAACAATGCCGGTATTGTGGGTGCTGCCCTCTGGGCGGCCCAGCAGGAAGGCTAAGAATCCCGGCAAGCGGGTGGAGTAGCCGTATGAGCTCCCCTCCCCCTGCTTGAGCTGTTATATCTCCCACACATTTTCACTCCTGTTGATGCAGGTTCAGGACGGCCCGCCCCGCCCACTAGCCCCTCTGGCTGGTGGTGCGGGGCAGGCCGTCCTTCTTGTGGCACGGCACCTTGTGTTTCTTTCATTTTTCTTTCATCTTGGCTCCCTACAGTGGAAGAAATACTCGCCCGCCCCGGTTTTACCGGCCCACGAAAATGCCATTACCGATGACTTCGACCTTTGAGGAGGAGCTACGCCTGGATCCTATCCGGGTTGTGCTCTATAGCCATGATTCCCAGGGATTAGGCCACGTCCGCCGAAACCTGGCCCTGGCCCACCATATTGCCCAGACCGTCCCGGCTCTGACCGGCCGCCCGGTGGCTGGCCTGCTGGTGTCGGGCCTGCCCCATGCGGCAGCGTTCCCCCTCCCTGCAGGTTTTGACTGGGTTTTTATTCCAAGTGTTCATAAGGCCAAGGGCCAGTACGCCTCCCGCTCCCTGGGCACAACCACCCAGTTGTTGGTGAAACTCCGCTCCCAGCTGCTTGAAGCCTCCCTGCTGGGGTTTGCCCCGGATGTAGTTATTATTGACCGCCATATTTACGGGGTAATGCGGGAGCTGCAGGGGCCTTTGGCCACCTTACGGCAGCACCATCCCGGTACCCATATCGTCCTGGGTTTGCGAGAGATTTTGGACGCCCCTGAGGTGGCCCACGCAGAGTGGTTCAAGAATGGGGACCCCCAGGACTTGCGGGAGGTCATTGACTCCCTGTGGGTCTACGGGGATCCTGTGATTCATGACCCCGTCAAGAGCGGGGAGATCCCTGCCGTCCTTGCCGATAAGGCGCGGTTTACCGGCTACCTGGCCCTGGGCCGGGAACTCACCGAGCCTGAGGGACAGGCCCACCCCGAGGCCCCCTTCGTCCTGACCACCGCTGGCGGTGGGGAGGACGGGTACGCCCTCCTAGAAACCATGGTGCAGGTTGCGCCACCGGCCGGGTATGACCATCTGGTGGTCACCGGCCCCCAGTTAGCAGCTGAACGGTTCCACCGCCTGGTGGAGCAGGCTGCCGCCGGGGTCCAGGTGATCCATTCCCTGCCCGGTTTAAGTCAGCTGATTGGGCAGGCCTCTGCCGTGGTCTGCATGGGCGGCTACAACACCACCAACGAGGTGCTTGCCACCGATACCCCGGCCCTCATCGTCCCGCGGGAGACCCCCCGCACCGAGCAGTTAATCCGGGCCAGGGCCCTGGCAGCTGCGGGGGTAGCAGACTACTGCCGCACCCAGGACCTCACCCCGGAGAAAGCCAGCGCCTGGGTAGCCCAGGCCACCAGCCAGACCCTTGATCGCAGCCACATCGAGAGGGACGGACTCTGGCGGGCAGCCACCCTGGTTGCTGAAATTCTGGCCCCAACCCCAGAGGCCCAGCCCGCCCCGTCACATCCCACTACCCCGTCACTTACCCAGCAGGAGGACGCATGAGCCGCATCGGCTACATACTCAAGGTCTACCCCCGTTTCTCAGAAACCTTTGTGGTCACTGAGATCCTGGCCCGGGAAGCTGCCGGTGAGGACCTATCCATTTACGCCCTGCGTCCGACCACCGATACCCGCTTCCACCCCGAGCTAGCCCGGGTGCAGGCCCCCGTCACCTGGATACCCCGCTCCTCCCAGGCCGCCCGCTTCTGGGAGCAGGTTGCTTCATCCCTCACGGACGAAGACATGCGCCAGCGTTTTGCAGCGATCCTTCCCCAGCTCCTAGACCTTTCAGCCAGCGACGTCGCCCAGGGGGTGGCCCTCGCTGCCCGGGTCCGCAAAGACGGTATCACCCACCTGCACGCCCACTTTGCCTCCCTGGCAGGACGCATGGCCTGGGTAGCTTCCCAGCTGACCGGGATCCCCTACACCGTCACCACCCACGCCAAAGACATCTTCCACGAGTCCGTGGACATGACCTGGCTGCGCCGGATCTGCGCTGACGCCCAATCGGTCATTGCTATCTCTGAGTATAACCGCGCCTACCTGGAGCGGGTTCTTGAGGGCACCGGGGCTAATATCGTCTTGCAGTACAACGCCTTAGAACTTGACCGCTTCCCCTTCCAGCTGCCCCCTGTCCCGTCCGCCGACCAGCCCCTGCAGATCGCAGCGGTCGGCCGCCACGTCCCTAAGAAGGGCTTTGTCCAGCTGCTGGACGCTCTAGCTCTGCTGGAGAAGCAGGGCATCGATTTCAGGCTCACCCTGGGAGGCTCCGGGGAACTGACAGGCCAGCTCAAAGAACAGGTCACCCGGCTTGATCTTGACCAGAAGGTGACCATGCCCGGGCCTCTCACCCAAGAAGAGGTGCGCCACATGCTGGCCGAGGCCCACGTCTTTGCTGCCCCCTGCGTCCCGGCAGAGGACGGCAACGTTGACGGGCTGCCCACAGTCGTCCTCGAAGCCATGGCCTGCGGAACCCCGGTTATCGCAACGGCCGTCACCGGCCTTCCCGAAGTAATCCACCACCAAACCACCGGCCTGCTCCTAGAACCCCACGATGTTGAGGCCCTGGCTGAGGCCCTGGCAGCAATCGCCTTAGGCCAGGTCGATACCCGGGCCCTGGCCACCGGCGCCCGAGCCCTCATCGACCAGAACTTTGACAGCCGCACCCAGGCCCAGGCCCTAGCAGCCCTTGAGAAAGTAGAAAACTAATGCGTATCGCCTACGTTTGTGTAGACCCCGGCATTCCGGTCTTTGGCACCAAGGGCGCCAGCGTCCATATCCAAGAGGTAGTGCGCGAGTTCCTAGCCCTCGGGCACGAGGTCAAGGTCTTTGCGGTGCGATCGGGCAAGCAGGTTCCAGCGGATCTAGTCAACCTGCCCACTGCCTTCTACCCCATTGCCACCAAGGAAGCAGCCGACCGGGAAGAAGCCCAGCAGGAAGTCTCCCACCAGATTGTGGCCGATATCCAGGCCTGGGGGGCTGACCTCGTCTACGAGCGCTACTCCCTCTTCTCAACCGTCATTGCTGACTCCGCCGCCCCCGGCGTCCTAGAAATCAATGCTCCCCTGATTGACGAGCAGAAACAGCACCGGGTTCTGGTTCACCAGCAGGCTGCAGAAGAGGCCCTGGTTGCCCAGCTGCGCTCGGCCACCCTAGCCTATGCCGTCTCAGACCAGGTTGCAGCCTGGGCCCAGCAGAAAGCAGCGGGGGCCACCGTCCCGGCCATCCCCAACGGGGTCAGCACCACCCGAATCACCCCCTCCCCCGAAGAGGCAGGGATTCCGGTCGTCACCTTCGTGGGCACCCTCAAGCCCTGGCACGGGGTAGCAGACCTCATCACCGCAGCCTCCCTAGCCCGCCAGCCCTGGCGCCTTCGTATCCTGGGAGATGGGCCCGAGAGGGAAAACCTCCAGGCCCAGGCCGCTGAACTTGGCCTAGAGGTCGAGTTCTCCGGTGCCCTAGCCCCCGAGGACATGCCCGCAGCCCTGGCCGGCTCCGCCATAGGAGTTGCCCCCTACCCGGCCCCGTCTGCCAGCGACGACCACTACTTCTCCCCCCTGAAGGTCTATGAGTATCTGGCAGCCGGCCTGCCCGTCGTCGCCACCGCCATCGGCCAAATCCCCGACATTATCGACGGGGCAGGCACCCTGGTTCCCGGTTCCGACGCCCCCGCCCTGGCAGCCGCTATCGACGAGCTGGCAGCTAACTCCCAGCTCAGGCAAACCTACGGCAGGCAGGCCCGTCACCTGGCCGAAACCCGTCATTCTTGGGCTCAGGTTGTCGAACAGGTCTTTACCCTAGCCCAGGTTCCGGGCGGTGACGTAGCCCGTGGCTAAACGCATTCAAAAGAAGGCCCTGCGCCGCACCCTCGAACTGATCGGGCCCGACATCAAGCCCCAGCGAACCCTGGCAGCCAGCGGCACCCTGGCCCTCCTCTTTGAGGTGGCTTTCCGGGTTCTCGAACCCTGGCCCCTGAAAATCGTGGTGGACGCCCTCTCCGTCAGCCTAGGTGCCCAGCAGACCGGCCCGGCTGCCTCCTGGACCCTGCTCATCTGGTGTGCTCTGGCCCTGGTCGGAATCGTCAGCATGCGGGCCCTGTCCAACTACCTGGCCACCGTTGCCTTTACCCTGGTCGGGTCGCGGGCTTCCACCCTGCTGCGGGCCCGCGTCTTCAACCATGTGCAGAGCCTGCCCCAGGGCTTCCATGCCCGCAACCGCTCAGCTGATACCGTCCAAAGAATTGTCGGGGACGTCGCCAAGCTCCAAGAAGTAGCCGTCACCGCCGGCCTGCCCCTGATTGCCAACATGCTGACCCTGGTGGTCATGCTGGTGGTTATGCTGATTATTGACCCCATTCTTTCCCTGGTGGTGGTCGTCGCCCTGGTCATCTTCCCCCTCATCTCCCGGGGAACGGCCAAGAAAATTGCCCAGGCCTCCCGCAAGACCCGCAAGGCTGAGGGCCAGCTGGCCAACACGGCCCAGGAATCCCTCTCCTCTATTAAGGTGGTGCAGGCCTACGGGCTGGAAGACCACATCGGCCAGCGGTTTGTCTCAGCGAATAAGAAGTCGCTGAAGGACGGGGTGCGGGCCCGGCGCCTGGCAGCCCGTCTAGAGCGCGGAACCGACGTCATCGTCGGCGTTGCCACAGCAGCTGTCATGCTTGGTGGAGCCTGGCGGGTGATGGAAAACCACATGACTATCGGCGACCTCGTCCTCTTTACCACCTACCTCAAGACCACCATGAAACCCCTGCGGGACATGGCCAAATACACCGGCCGTATCGCCCGGGCAACCGCCAGCGGCGAGCGCGTAGCTGACCTGATGGACATCGAAAATGACCTGGTTCAGCTGGCTGAACCTGAGAAGCTAGGGGCTATTGAAGGCCGCCTTGTCTTCTCTGATGTCTACACCGAATACGAGGGCCACCCGGTTCTTCGGGGCCTGAATCTGACGGTTGAGCCCGGTGAGTTTGTGGCTGTTATTGGCCCGTCAGGGGCGGGTAAGTCCACCCTGGTGAGCCTGCTGGGCCGCTCCCAAGACCCTGTCTGGGGAACGGTCAGTATCGATTCAACCACCATTGCAACCACCGATATGGAGGAGCTGCGCTCAAACATCTCCCTGTTGCACCAGGAGGCTGTACTCTTTACGGCGACTATCCGGGAGAACATCCGGTACGGCCGCTTTGATGCTACCGATGAAGAGATTGAGGCTGCTGCCCGGGCAGCCCACGCGGCCCCCTTCATTGAGAAGCTCCCGGACGGCTATGACACCATGGTCGGTGAGCGCGGTGGCACCCTCTCTGGTGGCCAGCGGCAGCGTATCGCCATTGCCCGGGCCCTGCTGCGCAATACCCCGATTGTGGTGCTCGATGAGGCAACCACCGGTTTGGATCCTGAGTCTGCCGGTTTGGTCATGGACGCCATTGAGCAGCTGGTGGACGGGAAGACGACCCTGGCGGTGACCCACGATACTGAAGTTGCCCTGCGGGCTGACCGGGTGGTCTGGTTGCAGGACGGCCAGGTTCAGATGGACGGGTCGCCCGCCGACCTGCTGAAGTCGTCAAAGGTTTTCCGGGCTTGGGTCTCTGCCGGTGAGCAGAGTCCCCATGAGCTAAGAGTGGAGGAATAGTGGGTATTGATGTAACGGTTCAAGCCCTCGACAGGTTCTTGGAACCCGGCTACCTGGCTGATCGGCTGGGTCAGCCGGTGGAAATTGCCAGCCTGCGGGTCAAGCCCGGCACCTCCCTGCTCGCTGCCCTACGGACGTCCTCACCCGCCGGGCTGCCCGGTGGGTCTGAGGCCAAGGACGGGCAGCCCCCGGCCTGGGTGCGGCTCATGTGGCCAGCAGGTTCCCGGAAGGTAGTCCGTCACCAACAGAAGGCACAGGCTCTCGGGCTTGAGGCTCCGGTGGTAGATGCGGCCCTACGATTCCTGCCGGGGGCTGTACTGCAGGTTGGCCCCCTGGCGGCTGACCCCAAGCTCATGAAGCCCCTGGCTGCTACCGGCGTCCTGACCCTGCCTGCTGCCCAGGTTCTGCGCTACAACCCGGCCCGCCGGGCCGTCGTTGCCTACCGGGACATGACCACCGGGGGCACCCGGGTGGTACGGGTCCTGGCCGGGGGGCAGGTGGCTGATATAGCCGTCCACCAGTTCTTAGCCGAGCACCTGCCCGTCCCCGATTGCCTGCCTGCCGATTCAGCCACGGGTCTGCCCGCCCTGGCCTTTGTGGGGGAGGCTGACCTCTCGAAGAATCAGACTCCTGAGCAGGCTGAGGCCGCCGGGGCCCTTTTCGCCCGCCTCCACGCTGTGACCCCCAGCCCCGATCTGGCCCAGCACCTCGAAGGGGCGCAATCTGACGGGGCCCAGCAGTTGCAGGTTCATGCTGCCGTCCTCGACTCCCTTGCCCCTGATCTAGCAGCCCGCTGCTTTAAACTAGCTGGCCGCCTACCTTCTCTGAGCGGCCAGGCGGTGCTCGTCCACGGGGACGCCTCCCCCGACCAGGTGCTGACAGAAGGCCGGGGGGCCGCCGCCCGCTACTGGCTCACCGACTTCGACCGGGCCCACCTGGCTCCGGCAGCAACTGACCTCGGCTCCTACCTGGCCACCAGCGATTCGGTGGCCGGGGCGGCCTTCCTGCAGGGCTACTACGGGGCCGGGGGAAACCCGGTAGCCGGGGACCAGATCCAGCTAGCCACCGCCCACGCCCTAGCCCACCGACTCACAGCCCCCCTGCGGGCCGGTCAGCCCAGCTGGCGCACCGATATCGCCCACCAACTCACCCGACTTGAGGAACTGCTATGACCCTCTCCCCTGCCCTGGCAGCCGTCCGCGCAGCCCATGCAGACCAAAACCCCGGACCTGTGCGCCGGGCCTGGCCGGGTGCCGACGGTAGCTTCACCGCTGAAATCAAGGACGGCTCCGGCCAGCTTCGCGCAGCCACCATCAGCGCCGACGGCCACCTCCAGCTGCTCCCCTACGGCCAGGACAGCAAACTGCCAGCCCTAGAAGCTGATCTTGCTGCCCCAGAAACCAGCCTGCTGGTCCACCGGGCCGGAAAACGGGCCGTCGTCAAGCACCCCGAACAGGTCACCAAGCATTTAAAGGCCGCCAAGGTCGCCGGGGTTGTCGCAGCCAGCCAGGCCGTGGGTAGTTTCGCCTCTGAGGTCGGGTTTACAACAGCCCAGGTCACAGACGTCACCGACCACTCCCTAGCCTTTAGCCTCATTCCCGGCACCACCCCCTACGATCTTGCCGATCAAAGTATCGAAGCCTGGCAGCGGTTCGCTACCCTCTGGCCCCGATTCCTGGCAGCCGGGGCCCACTACCGGGCAGCAGGAGGTGCCCTGCCCAGCCCCGCTTGCCCCTTCATCCCAGCAGACCACGGTGTCTCCCAGGAGAAGGCCGTCCTCGACCAGTGGCTGGCCCAGGCTGAAGCCCACGGCTCCCTCAGCGGGCCGGGAATCGATACAGGCGCTCTTGAGGGCCTCAAGGAAACAGCAGATGACACCATGGCCCAGCTGGTAGACGGCCAGCCCAGCCCCACCGCCCTACTCCACCGCGACCTACACGATAAGCAGCTGCTCTGGGACGGGGCCAACCTGGGTATCCTCGACCTCGACACCGCCGCCTGGGGCGAACCCGAACTCGATTTGGGCAACCTTCTTGCCCACCTTGAACTTAGGACGGTCCAGGGCCGGATTAGCTACGACACCTACCTCAGGCAGCTAGAACATGTTCAAGGAATGGCCGTCAACACCGTCAAAAACCTCGACCGGCTGAGCCTCTACACCCAGGCCGCCCGCATTCGAATCGCCTGCATCTACAGTTTCAGGCCCTCCTCAGCTAGCTGGCTCGGCACCTGGATCACCCGCACCCTAATCTAAACCAGTCATCTGCGCTTCACCCAGCTGGGGGTTAGTGCCATCACATACCCAGCCAACCCAACACGACCTATTATTTGAAATAACTCCACCACTGTTAGGAACCCAAACCATGAAAATCTCTGTCATCGGCTGTGGCTACCTTGGCGCCGTCCACGCAGCAGCAATGGCCCACCTGGGCCACCAAACCCTGGGCGTCGACGTCGACGCCGCCAAAATCGAAGCCCTTTCAGCGGGCAAGGCCCCCTTCTTTGAACCCGGCTTCCCCGAACTGCTCCAAGGCGCTCTCGACGCCGGTACCCTCAGCTTCGCCCTGGCTCCCGCCAGCGAAGAACTTGCGGACGTCGACGTCCACTTCATCGCCGTTGGCACCCCCCAGTCTGAAGACGGCAAAGCTGCCAACCTGACCTACGTCGAGGCAGCCCTCGACATGATACTGGCCGCCCTCCCCGAAACCGGCCCCACCGAAGACGGCACCCCCCGCACCGTCATCGTCGGCAAATCAACCGTGCCCGTTGGCACCGCCGAACGCCTCGCTCAGCGGGCAGAAGCTGCCGGGGCCGTTCTGCTCTGGAACCCCGAGTTCCTGCGCGAGGGCTTTGCGGTCAAGGACACCCTCCACCCCGACCGCCTGGTCTACGGCCTACCCGACACCCCCGCCGGTATCCGCGGAGCGGCCGCCCTCGACTCGGTCTACGCCCCCCTGCTGGCTGAAGGTATCCCACTCATCAAGACCAACTACCCCACCGCAGAACTCGTCAAGGTCGCCGCAAACTCCTTCCTGGCCACCAAGATCTCCTTCATTAACGCTATGGCCGAACTCTGCGAAGCCACCGGCGGCGACGTCACCGAACTAGCCCACGCTATCGGCTACGACGAACGCATCGGCAACAAGTTCCTCAAGGCAGGTGTCGGCTTCGGCGGCGGCTGCCTGCCCAAGGACATCCGCGCCTTCATGGCCCGGGCCGAAGAACTCGGAGTCTTTGACGCCGTCTCCTTCCTGCGCGACGTCGATGCCATCAACCAGCGTCGCCGCGACCGCGTCGTTACCCAAACCATCCAGGCCTTCAGCGGGAACATGGACCTGGCCCGCATCACCGTCCTCGGCGCAGCCTTCAAACCAAATTCCGACGACATCCGCGACTCACCTGCCCTCGACATCGCCGTCCGCCTGGCCGAGACCGGGGCCTCTGTCACGATCAGCGACCCCGAAGCCCTGCAGGGGGTGGCAGCCCGTTACCCGGCCCTGACCTGCGTCCGCGACCCCTACCAGGCCCTCGAAGGGGCCCAAATGGTCTTGCTACTGACCGAATGGGGCGAGTTCCTGGAGCTAGACCCTGCCCGGGCCGCCACCCTAGTTGAAACCGCCCGCATCATCGACGGACGCAACGCCCTTGACCGCGATAACTGGCAGGCATCAGGTTGGGACTACCAGGGCCTGGGCCGCTAAAGAAACCCAGCAACCTCAGCTAGCCCACCTGAAAAGCACCAGACATTAAAGAGTTTGGCCCGCCCACAGAAGACTGTGGGCGGGCCAAACTTTAGCGTGCTCAGAGTCCGTGCAGAGCAGGGCTCCTGAGGGTCACCGTCAGCTGGGCTGAGACCAACTAAAGCAGGGTAGGCTGCTCCCCTGCCCCCAGGCCAGCCTCCCGCAGGGCCGCAATGGCCCGTTCAAAATCATCCAGGGACTCAAAGGCCTGGTAGACGCTGGCAAAGCGGAGGTAAGCTACCGTATCCAGCTTAGACAGGGGCTCAAGAATGGAAAGCCCAACCTCATGGGCATCAATCTCAGCCAGGCCCTTAGCCCGAATCGACTCCTCAACCTCCTGGGCCAGCTTGGCCAGATCGTCTTCGCTGACCGGGCGCCCCTGGCAGGCTTTGCGCACACCAGAAATAATTTTGGCCCGGTTGAAAGGCTCAGTGACTCCGCTTCGCTTGATGACTGAAACAGCGGTGGTCTCAACCGTCGTAAAGCGCTTTCCGCAGGATTCACAGCGGCGACGGCGGCGGATTGCTGAATTGTCTTCGGTCGTGCGAGAATCAACGACCTTGGAGGTCGAGTTGCGGCAGTAGGGGCAGTTCATGCGTCCTCCTTATCGGCTACCACGGGTACGGGCTGTGATAGCTTCACCGTGGGCGGGCAGGTCTTCATCCTGGGCAACAGCAACGATGGCATCTCCAATTTCAGCCAGGGCACCTTCGCTGTAGTTGATGAGCTGAACTGCCTTCATAAAGACGGTGGTGTTCAGCCCCGAGGCGTAGGCAGCGGAGCCACCTGTGGGCAGAACGTGGTTGGACCCGGCCGCGTAGTCGCCCAGGGGTACCGGCGAGTAGGGGCCGATGAAGATAGCGCCAGCATTTCTCACGCGAGCAGCAACCTCTTCTGCCTTCTCAGTGTGGATTTCAAGGTGCTCGGCGGCGTAGGCATCTGCTACGGCGATGGAAGCTTCGAGGGTATCGGTGAGCACAACACCCGACTGGGGGCCGGTCAGAGCGGTAGCCACCCGCTCGCTGTGTTTGGTCGCAGCTGCTCGTTGGTTGATGGCGTCCTGCACTGCGGCAGCGAGGGTAGGGCTGTGGGTAATCAGGACGGACCCGGCGTTAGGGTCGTGTTCTGCCTGAGAAATCAGGTCGGCGGCAACATAGTCGGGGTTGGCGGTGTCGTCGGCAATGACCGCGATTTCGGTGGTGCCGGCTTCGCCGTCTACACCTACAACACCTTGCAGGGCCCGCTTGGCCATGGCGACAAAGATGTTGCCGGGGCCGGTGATGGTGTCGACGGGTTCGAGGACGTCACCGGCGTCGTCCAGGCCGTAGGCCATAGCACCGAGGGCCCCGGCACCGCCAATGGCCCAGACTTCGGTGATACCCAGCAGGCCAGCTGCACCCAGAATGGTGGGGTGGGGCAGACCGCCGAATTCTTTTTGGGGTGGGGTGCAGAGCACAATGGAGCCAACACCGGCTGCCTGGGCGGGCACGGTGTTCATGATGACCGATGAGGGGTAGACAGCCAGGCCGCCGGGCACGTACACGCCTGCACGGCGCACGGGGGTCCAGCGGTTGGTGAGGACGGCCCCGGGGGCAACTTCGATGGTCTGGTCAGCGGGGCGCTGGGCTGCTGCAAAAGCGCGGGTGCGTTCGATAGCGATTTCAAGCCCGGCCCTAACCTTTGGATCCAGGGCGGCGACGGCGTCGTCAATGGCACTTTGAGGCACGCGCAGGGCCCCCTGGTCTACGCCGTCAAAACGGGCGGAGAGTTCACGCAGGTAGTCAGCCCCGCGGGCCTGTACGTTTTCAAGGATCTCGTGGACGGTGGTGAGCGCGTTCCCTACGAACTCTGTGGTCTGGCGCGGGACGAGGCGGCGCAGCTCGGCGTAGGAATGGGAGGTTCCGCGCAGGTCGATGGTGCGCAGGGTGAAGTCTGCTGAGGTTACTGAGTTCTGGGTGTTTTCTGTTGTGCTCACCCTCTTAGTTTACAGGCGACTGTGGCGCTTACTCCCGAATGGGGCAGTTAGAGTGCCCCGCTCGGGAGTAAGTGGCACATTCGCCAAGTGCTCTACTCTGACTAGTCTCTATGACGACTCTGTGACTTAACCCATGAGACCCCTCTCACATTAAAGTGAGGTGAACACAAGCAGCCCCTTATACTCAAACTGTCTGGAAATCCCAACAGGTAGGAGCAAGGTAGCTCCGCCTGACACGTTTCCACCTCCCCCACCCCGCGTCACACCCAGCCCAGTAGCGTACATGTGGCGCACCCTATCATTGCAAGGACACACCATGAAGCGTTCCCTCAAGGCCACCCTCGCAGGTGGCGCAGCCATCATCCTTCTTGCCGGCGGCGCAGGCACCTTTGCCCGCTGGTACGACACCTCCGAGGTCGGCCAGACCACCATCACCACCGGCCAGCTCTCCCTCTTCACCGGAGCAGGAATGTGGCAAATCAACACCGCCACCAACCCCCAGGTCAGCTGGCCGTTTGACCCTGCAACCGACAAGATCGTCCCCGGTGACGTGCTCACCTACACCACCACCGCCACCCCCACCATCATCGGTAAGAACCTGGTTGCTGAGCTCACTGCCTCAATGGACGGCACCGGCCTTGAGGACCTCATTAGCCCCCAGCCTCAGCCTGGCAAAATCCACTACACTGCCGTCGTCACCGATGATCGGGGAACCCCGGTCACTACCCTCACCGAAGCAAATTCCGGTACGACCTACAATGTCACCCTGACCCTGACCTTCCCCGAATACACCAACACCACCGAGGCATCAGCTACCGGCAGCAGCACCCCTGATGACACCTGGTACGGCCAGCTGATGCAGGATAAGACCATTAATCTGAATGCCCTGAAGGTAACTGTTGCCCAGACTAATCGCTAGTCTCTAACCCCATGCCCCCGCAAGCCCGTCAGCCCTTGAGGCCGGTAGCCAGGCGCCTACGTCGTGCCATGATCGCTACCGGTCTGGGGGCTGTCGTGTTTTTTGCTGGGGTTTCTGGGGAGACGACCCTGGCCCGGCTTGCTGATTCCCAGCAGCCTACCGGCCCCCAGCAGCTCACCACGGGGGCCCTCAATCTGGAGGTTGGCGCTTTCACAGGAGGCAGTATCTACGGGGTGCAGGCCCATCCTGTTTCTGCCCAGCGGTCGATTCCCCAGGCTACCTGCCAGGTTCTTCCCGCGCCTCGGGAAGCTGACTCTTTCCCGGATTTATCTGGGTTCACAACACCTGGAACCCGGGTGCAGGATGTCTGCTCGCTGCCCAATTCAGCCACGTCCCTAACCCTCTCGGGTGGGGATCTTGTCGCCCTCACCTATGAGCTCACCCTCACCGCCGAGGGTAAGAACCTGACCGGCCACCTGGTCCTGGCCCCAGAAGATTCCCAGCTGCCTGCCCCCTACCAGATCCTGGGTGCCCGGCTGGTTGCCCAGGGGCAGGACGGCGGCCAGGCGGCCAAAGCTGGAAGTGACGGCATCGTCCGCCTCCCCTTTGGCCCCGGTGAGGGAGCCCCCAGGACCTTTACCCTGACTGTCCTGACCCGGGTAGCCGGCTCTGCTGCGTCCGCTGAAGAGCTAGCTCACCTGACCCAGCAAATCTGGGTGCCCCGGTTCAGGGTCTATGCAGAGCAGGATTCCCGATGAAAAAACGTGCCATTCTAGCCCTTGCCGCCCTGCTCCTGGTGGCTGCCCCCACCGGGGCGGGTACCGACGCCAGGTTTGCCACGCCCCCTGCCACCCTGGGCGGGGAATTGACCCTCACCACAGACCAGCACGGGGTAAGTACAGACCTCGATCCCACGACCTTTCTCCCCCAGTCCCTGACCTCAAGCCCGGGAATTGTGGTCACCAGTCAAGCCACTACCGGGGATATAGCCCTACGCATCAGCGACCTTTCGGTGAGTCTGCCTGAGCAGCAGGCCGGTTTGCGCAACTCCCTCTGGAAAGACATGAGCCGGTACGGCATGACCTACTCGGTCTACCTCACCGCTGACCTGACCCCCGGCTCCTGCGCCGGGGTGGAGCACTCCCCAGATGCCCAGCGCATTACCCCCGTCTACCAGAGCCTTGACCTCTCCCAGGGGCCCCAAGCCCTCCCCCTTGAGAACTCGCCGGGCCCCCTGATGTCGGCCCAGGGCGTCCTTCACCTGGCCCCGGGGCAGGGGATTAAGCTGTGCCCTCGGGTGACCGAGCCGAAAAATACCTCCCCTGAGGCCCTGCTCTCCTTCTATCTTGAACAGCTGCTTGAAGCCCTCACCACCACGGTCACGGTTGAAACAGCCCTGCCCGGTGCGTCCCCGCTCACCCCTCAGCCAGCCCCCGGATTGGCTGATGTGAGGTGGTCTACTTCAGCTTCGGCCTCCGTTACCACGGCGCTGAATCTTCCAGCGGTCCAGCCCCAGACCGGCCCGGCCCACCACGGTTTTGAAAACCGTAAGTACGCGGCAACTGCCCGCTATGACGTGCTGAAATGGCGCTGGCCTACCTCCTGGGCTGTGGACGGACGTCCGCGCGGCAGCACCCTCTACGGGGTGCAGGTTCTCTACCGCCCCACAGGCACAGACAAGCCCTTCACCCCGCTCTCAGGATCAATTGACGCGTCGGCAGCCTTCACCCGGGTTGTGGACCAGGCCGACGGTATCTATCGGCCTGAGCAGTATGTAGCCTGGGCTACTGAAGATTGGCGACGCGGGGCGGTGGGCCTGCACCTGGCCAACTGGGCTGATCTGGGTTCCCCCCTACCGGCCCCGTCCGGCCAATACAGCTACGGGCTGGACCTCAAGTTCCGCTTTTTGATTGCGGACGCCGGGGGCACGGCCTCGGGCTACTACATGGATTCCCCCTTCTACTACCAGACCCAGCAGACCTTCCGCCGGGCCAAGCCCACCCTGGCCACAGATGAAGTCAGCCAGACTTATCAGGTGGTTGAGGTCCCTGCTGAAAGTAACCTTCCTGACTACTACCAGGGGTGGGGGGTCAGCCGGTGATGTTCCTGAACAGCGGCCGCGGTTCTGCCCCGGCACATCAAGAAACCGGTAGCCAGGCCCCGGATCAGACCGGGGCGAGGGGCCCCCTTGCCCGCCTGGCCAGCGTCCTGACCCTGGTGCTGGGCCTGGCCGTCCTGACCCTGCTGTTCCTCACCGTGGCCTTGCCCGCCCTGCTGGGCTGGGTGCCATTGACCGTCCAGAGCGGGTCCATGGAGCCTACCTACCCTGTTGGCTCCCAGCTGGTGGTCGCCCCGGTGGAGGGCCAGGCCCGCAAGGAGCTGGTGACCGGGCAGGTCATTACCTTCATGCCCAACCCTGATGACCCCACCCTGGTCACCCACCGGATTCAGTCGGTGGCTATCCAGGCGGACGGGCAGGTTGCCTACCGCACCCGCGGGGACGGCAACCAGGTGGATGACCCAGAGCCGGTCTACGACAAACAGGTGCGGGCGGTGGCCAAGTACCATGTGCCCTATATGGGGTATGTTGCCCAGTGGCTGGATCCGGCCAGTAAGCGGACGCTGACCATGGTGACTGTTGCCCTGCTTGCGGGCTATGCCCTCTATCAGGTGGTAGCTGCCGGGGTTGAGAAGGCCCGGCGGGCTGGGACGGCGCAGGAGCAGAGCGATGCTTGAGGCTCTGTTTCTGACCCTTGGTTCCCCTCTTGAGGTGTGCCCGGCAGGGAATCTAGCTGATGTGGTTGTTACTGATTCGTCCGGCCAGCAGGCGGCCCTGGGCCCTGAGTTCACGGGGCTGGATCTTACCCTAGGCCCTCTTGCCCCGGGCAGTTCACAGGATTATCGCCTGAGCCTGGTGAATACCAGTGAGGTGAGCACCTATGAGCTGGTGGTGACGCTTGAGGGGGTTGAGGTCCCGCAGGTGCTGGTAACAGGAGCCCACCCGCTTCTGGTTCAGGCTGGTCTTTCAACCGGGGAGGTGAGGCAGTTTGCTGGCCCTGCTCAGGGGGTGGCGGTGTACCAGTCCTTGGGGAGCCTGGGCCCGGGCCAGAGGGCTGATGTGGTCCTTGATTTTGCCTTGGGTGCTTCGCCAATTCTTTCCCGCGATGGGATGGATGAACAGGCGGTTTTTGAGGTTGACCTGGGGGCTACCGTGGATTGCCGGCAGAGTGTAGAAGGCCAGGACGAGGTGGAGCCCGGCGGGGATATGCCCGGCGAGAGCCAGCCTGATGGCGGTCAGGTGAGCGATCATCAGGTTGATAGCAAGCCCACGGACCTAGCCCGTCAGGGTAGCCCAGGCCCGCAGTCCTTGGCCCGCACAGGCCTGTCTTCCCTGGCCCTGCTGGGGCTGGGTGCTGGCCTGGTGCTGGTAGGGCTTGCCTGCCGGGCAGGTTGGCGGCGGTCTTCTGCTTCTTAGGCGGGGTTAGCTGGTAGCTGCTGATTGAGCTTCTGGGCGATGGCTTGTCAGCCGAGCGGACGTTTGCTGGCTGGGAGTTTGTCGACGATGGTGAGGTAGGACTCGGCAATCAGTTCTGCCAGGAGGTCTTGGGTGAGGTCTTCGCTGGTGGTGAGGGTGTACCAGTGGGTTTTGTTCATGTGCCAGGCTTCTTGGGCAGCCGGGTGGGTTTCGATGATGGCGGCGACGTCTGCCGGGTCGGCTTTGAGGTTGACCAGCTGGGTGCCGTCCTTCTCGGCCAGCACCATGAACCATTTGCCGGCAACGCGAGCTGCTTCGGCCTCACTGCGGGGGCTAAAGCGGTAGATTTCAGCCCCGGGCAGGGCCAGGGCGTGCGCGGACGCCGCCTCGTAGAGGGCGCGGGAAGTGGTAAGGGGCATGGGGTCCAAGTTTATGTAGTCATCCATCTTGTGAGCCTGTTTCACCTGCACTTATGAACATGCATTATTGCCTATTTACTATACCGATTCTTTATAAAATAAGTTGAGTTCATAACATCAATAGACTCACCAGTAAACCCCATTAATTTCATTTCATCACTTAAATCACCGAGTGAATATTTAACCCTTCCCCCACTAGTGTTTTCAATTTCAAGCAGACCCTCAACGTCACTCTGATTTTCGAATATTGGAATTTCAGAAATAATTGAACTATTTGAATACTTATCTTCTAAATATTCATACCCATAATTTATTTCATGATACTTTGAGATAAAGTTATAAATTTTCATCTCAAGAGAAGAGTTAACATAGTACAAGTATGAAATCTTACCCTGAGGCCATGACTTCCACATCCTCTTCGGAGCTGGCAGCCAGCCTCGATCGCGATCAAAATGATGGAATAAACCAGACTCTAGGATACAGTGATTTCCATAATGGAGTACAGCCTGCTGATAGCTGCTTACTTTTTTCTCTGAATCAAAGATGGAAGCTTTAAGCAACCAGGGAAAAAAATCACCTGTCACAAGCCGCTCACCTATTGGAAGATCTCTAAAACAGAACCAATAATTTGGATCAAAATTGTAGATATATTTTGTTTCATTTTCTACAAGCGACCACTCCTGTGGCTTTTCAAGAAGCAGCTCGAATCTCTGCTGAACGTTTAGGTCCAGCCCAAACTTTTTTCGCATTAAAGCCTCTACCTGAAAAGTATTTGCAGATTTATTGAGAGGTGTATTCCTGCTCCCAATTCGGCAAAATATTTGCCCTGGCCCAATATTTACGACACCGTCTTTGCCGCCACCTCTGGATCCTCTAGTATATTTTTCGATAAGATACAGGGGGACATCTCGTGAATTTCCAATCTCCAGAATATCAACTGTTTTACCCCAGTAATCAACTTCACGCACTGTCAATACAGGTGTTGAACTAGATAATTTAAGCTCTTGAAAAATTGAAATTATCTGCTCAGTATTTTTTCTGTTTACATCATTTTCAAGACCGATAACAGACAGGTCATCTGCAATGCCAAAAATTATGTAGCAGGTACGCTGATGTGCAGTGTTAACGAATGCAAGAATATCAGCAATCAGTTTAGCTGTATTTGTATGCCATTCCTGCTTGTAGTCCAGCCAATCAGATTCAGGAAGTTTTCCATCAATAATATTGATATAGTCCATCCGGCTCAATTTCTATCCCACGTACTTCAGCTTCTGCAGCTCCGGCACGTACTCGAAATCCACGATGTCACCATTGATGACCATAAGTACAGCCTGATCAATAACCTCTAGGGGTACTATGAACCACTCTGAGGGTTTGAAAGGCTGCCCAGCTTCGTCGCTCAAAACGATATCCAGGCGAACATCACAAAAGATTTTGTGGAGGAGGTGTTCCAGCTTTGAGATCCTCAAGTTCTGCACCGCGTATTCTGCAACCACTTCAACAGGCGCCATCAGGTAGGTGGGCTCAGTCTCTGCATGAGCAATTCGCTTCTGCACAGGCCCACGCGAAAATCCGATCTTGTAAAGGTCACGAAGCTGCGCAATATCTGGGTTAGTGCTCAGCGATTTGAGCACGTAAATATAGCCATCAGGCAAGAAGGTATCGCCCAGCTCTTCAGTAACGAACCCACTATGGCTGGTTTCTTGTAGGGCAAGCCCGTCTTTCTCGCCCAAGCGCCCAGCTAACGACTGACGGTACATAGAGGACTCAGTTCCATTTTCAAAAATGACTCGTAGACGTTCCTTAGGTACCTTCCGATCGCCATTCTTAACGTATTCGGTCTCCCCCACCTCTGCCACGTAAAGCATGACTCCGCCCAGTACAAAGAAACGCCCCTGCTTGATAGTTGAGACACCTGAGAATTTACCAAGTTTCAGCTCGCCGGTTTCTAGTTGCTGGTGCTTGAGCTCAAAGAAAAGCTTGAATTTTTCAAAGTCTTCGGCCTTTTTACGCTGAGCTACATCGAACTCATCGGGTTCACGTTGGAGCTCCTCCATGCCGGTGAAGTCGTAGATATCATTCCCGTCTTCAAGCAGGTCGAGTACATCGATGTCACTTTCAAATAGCTCATCTACGCTGGTGGGGGCTTCGGGTAGAGCCAGAAGGTCAAACTCATCTAGGTGCCGTACCAGGTCAGCTTTGGCTTCATCGTTGAGAAAGCCCACTAATCGTGCCCCTAGTTTACGTTCAGAAATCTCAAGAGTATCTGGCGAGGGCAGGCGGTCGTGCTCCCGTCGGAAATCTACGATTTCTAGGAAGGCACGTTCAAGCCGGTCGGTAGCGGTGATGGGCTTGGGTTTTTCGGGGGTGTCGAGCAGCCCGTCGGTGTCATCAGCAATGAGCTGGTCTAACAATTCATCGAATGAGGGTTTCTCAGTGCTCATGGTTTAGCCTTCCTAGCTCTGTGACTCTGTTTCGGGTGCCTGCCCAGCAGCTGCCCGTCTCTGTTCCCGTTCTCGCTTGGCTTTTTGCAGGATGAGTAGGGCTTCGGCGTAGGTACGTTCGGTTGCGTCTTCGGTTCGGCGGTCGGGTTTGCGGCCGTTGACCTGTGCCCACATTTTAATTTTGGGGTAGAGCGCCAAGGCTTCTTCCGGTGTCATCACGATTTTATTGGTGGCTATGGTATCTGAAATAAGCCGAAGCACATTGGGGGTGACTGACTTAGAGAGCACCTCAAAGGCTTTCTGGAAGGGGTTAATAGTATCAATCAGGTTGATGTTGAGGTCATCAATGTTGATGAACTTATCAGCCATCATCACAAATTTTTTGTCACCTACGTTGCGTACTTCGCCGTTCTTGACGACGGAGTCGACAACGACCTGCTGACGGACTTCTTCTACTTCTTCATCGTTGAGATCCGGGTACTGGGTGCGGATAATTTTGGGGATGATGACCTTGTTGGTGGTTTCTGCATCAAGGGCTCCTGTGGCGGCTCGGGCAAAGGAGTCGTCTTGCAGGATTTTGGCTTTGAGGTCGTTAAGGTCGGTGCGGACGATTTGGCGTACTCGTTCTGTTGAGGGTTCTTTGAAGCCTTTGATGGAGATGGTGCCGGGGTCAGGGTAGTCGTCGTTCCCCTTTTTGGCTTTGAAGTTGAAGTTGGGGGCTAGTACCTGTTCCATGAGCAGGGATGCTGTGATGGCTTTGAGGGTGTTGTTGACGGAGACTGTGACCTGGCTTTGGGCGGCGTCTGGTTCGGCGATGAGGTTGGTGAATTGGGCGTGGGTTTTGCCTTCTGAGTCTCGGGTGACTCGCCCAATGATTTGGATGACTTCGGTGAGGGAGGCTCGGTAGCCGACGGTGAGGGCGTGTTCTGCGTAGGGCCAATCGAAGCCTTCTTTGGCCATGCCGAGTGCGATGATGATGTCTACTGCGTCGTGTTTTTTGGAGGCGACGGTGGTGAGGTAGGTGAGGGTAGTGCTGCGTTTTTTGGGGTCGGTGTCGTCTACGAGGTCGGCTACGCGAACCAGTTGGCCGGTGTCTTTGCGGCGCATGACGATGATTCCGGTGTCGTCTTCGGTTTCTACGTGGTCGCCGATGGTGTCGAGGATGAAGCCTACTTCTTCGTATTTGTCTTTGGTAGATTCGCCTGATCCAACGCTGGGTATGTGCAGGATGGTTTTTTTGTCGAGGTTGAGTACCTGGTCGATGGCGTCGGTGTAGCGCCCCTGGTAGAAGTGGTGGCCAATTCCTAGGGTTTTGAGGTACTGGTAGCCATTGAGCTGGTCGTAGTAGTTGAAGGTGACGGGGGTGAATTTGGCTTCGTCTTCGGGGGTGAGTACGGGGACGGAGTCGCCGCGGAAGTAGGAGCCTGTCATGGCGACGATGTGGGCGTCGGAGTGAGCCATGATGTCGCTGAGTAGGGAGCCGAGGCGGCTGTTGTCGAGGTCTGCTGAGACGTGGTGGAATTCGTCGATGGCGAGTACGGTGCCGTTGAATTCTTCGGGGGCGAGTTTTTCGAAGGCGAAGCGTAGGGTGGCGTGGGTGCAAACCAGGACGGTGTCGGGGCCTTTAAGGAAGGCGGTGAAGCGGTCTACTTTTCCGCTGGATGAGCCGGGGGTGCAGAGGTTGTTTTCGGGTTTGACCTCCCAGTCGGCGAAGAAGCCGTGGGCGGTGAGGTTGGTGCTGGAGAAGGATGCGCCGATGGAGCGTTCGGGTACGGCGACGATGACCTTGGTGCAGCCTTGGTTGAAGAGTTTGTCGAGGCCGACGAACATGAGGGCACGGGATTTGCCGGAGGCCGGGGGTGCTTTGACCAGTAGGTATTGGGCGGCTCGTTCGGCGTAGACGCGGCGCTGCATTTCGCGCATGCCCAGTTCGTCGGTGGTGACGGAGGTGCCTGCCTGGGCGTAGGTGACGTTGACGATGTTCTTGGTCTTGTCGCTTGGGTTGCTCATGGTTAGTTCTCGTGGGTGGTGGGTGTGGTGGCAGGTGCGGACGAGGTCACCTTGGGGGTGCGGGCCCGGCGGCTGGTTTTCTTGGCGGCTTTGGCAGCTGCTTCGCGTTCTGCTTCTTCGGCGGTCATTTTTTCGTAGAGGTCAAAGAGTACTGCCAGACGTTCTTCGTCGGTTTCGAAGGGTTTTTTGGAGTAGAGAGAGTCGACGAGGTAATCGATGGCCAGGTGGGCGTTTTTCAGGTCGTCTGGCATTTTGTCGGGGTCGTAGAGTTCAGCCAGGGTCTTCTCGCAGTGGTACTCCCGGACGTCAAGGACGCGCAGGGCAGCAGCGGTCAGCTTCTCCTTAGTCTTCTCATTGAGCGGAGGAACTGGGAAAGTGTTGTAGACCAGAGTATTGGAGTAGCGGTAATCAGTTTTTAGCTTCCCGCCCACGGAAGATAACCAGGCCATATGCAACCGTGAGGTGAGGAGAGCAAAGAGCCAGGGCTCAGCGTCATAAATCGCATATGCAAGATTTGAGATAACGGAGTCAGCGCCCACAAAGCCAATCGGAATATAGAGGCTTATTCATAAGGGGTGTCCCGCAGCCAAAAACAGCAACCCCCGCACCACCGAAAACACCCGCCGGTACACCTCCAACGGTCGCCTGAACCCCGAATGCAGCACACGCCAGGTTTTGATCTGAGCAATCACCCGCTCCACCACCGACCGCAACCGATTAATCACCCGATTATTTCGCTTCTGCTCCTTGGTGAGCTTCTGCCCAGGCTTACGCCTGGTCGGGGCTGCTAACCCCAGCCCCACATAGCCCTTATCAGCCAAAGTCGAAGAATCCAGCAGCTTCTCAAGCCCATGAGCCCGAAAAGCATGAGCATCATGCCTAGCCCCAGGTAGCGGGTCGGTGATAGCCAGGAGCCTACCGTCAAGGGTGCAAATGACCTGGTGGTTGAACCCGGCTCGTTTATGCTTACCCGAAAAGTTTGTTTTTCCTAGTGAACGCCAGTTCCAGGTGGGCACCAGAGTGCCGTCAATCACCAGAGAACCAGGTACGTTCAGTCGCTTTTCCAAGGACTTCTCCAGGGGCTTGAGGACCTTCAAAAGGGCTTGCTCGATGGTGTTGATGGTTCGTGAGATGGTGGGCTGAGAGACTCGGGCAAAGTGGGCTAGGGTTTCTTGGGTGATGTTTTGTCGGTAGCTGAGCAGGGTGACTTTAAGGGCCTTAGCTAGGGTGAGCCTGCGGGGTTTTTGGTCTGGTTTGACCCAGGTGAGGTGCTCGGCGAGGGTTGTGAGGAGCGTGGCGAATTGCGTGGCGGTGAGGCCGGTTGTACGCTGGTGTAGCAACGGTTCTTCCGGTATGGCTTGAGGTTATTTGTAGTGATTTAACCCTTTTATTTTTGCCGCTGGTGGGGCCGTTGTCTAGTTGGTGGGGGTGGGGGTGTTGACCCCCTTATGAATAACCCTCATAGGAACGCCGCTCAGAAGAAACGCTTGGAACAATAATAGAATCTGTAGATTTATATGCAATCTGTTTAAATTTCCAGGGCTTCTCAGCTAGCTCTCTTGTCGATTTATCATTACGATTTAACCTGTAGGCAGCAACTCTTGTGAGACGTTTAGAAATCTCCTCTATTTTCTCAGCTTGGGAAATTTCATTATCTTCAATCCATAGGGTATAACGCTCCTCACCCTTGATGTAATCACTAGCTCCAACATATCTTTTCAGATACCTAACAGCTTCTGGATTATCTGCAAGCAACAAAGATTTCTCCCTTACAGAAAACCCAAGGTGGCCATCCGCCGAGGGCTGAGATCCTCGCACCATCTTTGGAAAATCCATTGCAAGAGGCTTACTTCTTCTACTAAAAATAATATTCGGACCATCAACCAAAAAGCTATTTATATTATTAACCACTTTCCGAATACCTTCTTCAAAAATAAATTTATTACTGTTTGAGATATTTCGAAGACCAATAACGACAACAGTCACCCCAGCATTCCTCTTTGCATTATTCTCCCATTTAAAGGAGGTATAAGTGTAGCCGATTTCGATTCCACCGCTGAGAATCGTGGGAAACATCAGTGATACGTGGTCACCTTGGGCTACTGAGTTTGTTGAAACAAAGGCTAGCTGGGCCTTTGTGCCGCGGATATAGTCAGCTCCCTTGACGAACCAGAGAGCAATATAATCAAGATTTTTAGAGAAAGGCCTCTCCCCAAATACGTGGGGGAAGTCTTCCTTTTGCTCCTTGGTTTGCATGGAAGATCCCACATAGGGTGGGTTGCCGATGAGGTAGATTTCGTCGGTGCCCTTGTTGGGGCAGACCTGGTTCCAGTCGAGGCGGGTAGCGTTACCGGCCTTAATTTGGCCTGTCTCCTTGAGGGGAATCAGGGGGATTTCGATGCTGAATTTTTCTTTGAACTCCCGGTTCATCTGGTGCTTGGCAATCCAGAGGGAGAGCACCGCTATTTCTACCGCAAAGTCGTCGATTTCAATGCCGTAGAAGTGTTCAATGGAAATCTGGGAGTCATGGTAGAGGAAGCCCTGCTTGTTACCGCCAATTACCTGGAGGCGCTCTAAGATAGCGTGTTCCAGGCGGCGGAGTTCCTTGTATGCAATGACCAAGAAATTACCGGACCCACAGGCAGGGTCAAAGATTCGGATCGTCGCTATGCGATCCAGTAGTTTCTGCAGTTTCTTGACGCTGTTGTAGGCTGCGTCGAACTCTTCGCGCAACTCATCCAGGAAAAGGGGTTCAATCGTTTTGAGAATGTTCGGCACCGAGGTGTAGTGCTGACCCAAGTCAGAGCGCTGCCCCGGGGCAACCACTGCCTGGAACATGGAACCGAAAATATCCGGGTTGATTTCCTGCCATTTCAGGGTACCCAGTTCGATGAGGGATTCCCGTGCCTTCTGGGTAAAGGCAGGTACCACGAGCCCGTCGTTCTCACCCCCCCTACTGAACAGTCGGCCGTTCACGTAGGGGAAGTCCGCAAAAACCCCGGTTTTCTCCTGGCGGTTAGAGGTATCAAGGGCATCAAAGAGACCTGTCAAGAATTCCTGGGTGTCGCTACCGTCCGCCTGGGTAAAGCTGCTGACCGCATTCGTGAACTGGTTGTCAGCAAAAATTCCGGTGTCCTCTGCAAAGAAGCAGAAGAGCAGGCGGGTAAAGAAAACGTTGAGCAGGTGGCGGGCGCTCTCCGACTCAGTTACATGCGGATTGGCTGAAAGGAGTTCGTCAAAGAGCTTGCCCATCTTTTCAGCTGCCTTGACATCAGCGTGGGCTTCTGATGTGTACTGGGCTTTTTCCATCCCGGCCCAGGGAAGGAAAAAGGTGAACTTCTGGTCAATCTGGGAAATAGGGGTTGCGAGAGTTTCACCGGTTTTAGTGTCAGCGGCCAGTAGTTCCTGGTAGTCAGTCACGATAATAAACCGCGGGGAATAGCGGGTAACGTGGGCTGCGAGCCGGAGTTTTTCTAAAAGTTCTAGGGTGTCTTGTCCGGGCCGGGTTTCGCTGAAGTAGACGTAGTTCTTCAGGGCTACCTCGCGGTCAGGATCCTGGGCTACATTCAGGTGTCCGCTTTTGAGGCGGCTAATGGTGCTTTTGGGGCGACCGTAAGCTGCCAGCAGGTCGAAGATGAAGTCCTGGTCATAGACTTCACGCCGCCCTAGCGGCTTCATGCGTTCCTCAATTGCGGAAAGGTTCAACCGAGCCATGCCACTCCCCTATGGTGATAAGATTTCGACTTCTTTAAGGATACCCATTCTGGGCTTCGGCTAGACGATGTAGACACTGCAGCCTCACAGCGAATGGCTTTCTGACTTCTATCCACCCTGGGATAATTGGAGCATGGTGTCCACAGCTACTATTGACCTCTGGTCATTTTTGAAAACTGAAGCCGTTCCGCTGACCGTCATAACAGCAATTCTTGGTGTTATCTTTGCGGTGCTTAACCTCATGAAGCTAGCGTCAGACTCTCGCGAGCGCACCAGGCCCTACATTGCTCTCGAACCGAGGTTGGGCGTCCATCTCAACGGTGCAATTGATTTAGTGGTTACTAACTACGGTCAGTCCCCCGCACACAACGTTGTTCTCAAGCCGCTTGGTAAACTAGAGGGCGGAGAAAATGAGTATATTTTGCCGCTTCTGAATAAGGTCTTCAATCGCCCTTTCTATTTAGCTCCACATGCAAGTTTCAGAATCATATGGCGGACAGTCAAAGCAGAAAAAGTCGGAGGAACTCCAGAAGTTCTAGATGTAGAAGTTACATATACATGGGATAAACCTGGCTTGTTCAGAAGAAAATTTCAGTACACAGAAGTGATAACCGTTGATACAGGTTTTACTGCCGCAGCTCCTGTTCCGGTTACGGGGCCAAAAAGAACGAGTGGGGATTCTAGAGATAAGGCTTTAGTTAACATCGACAATGCAATTAGGACGTTGAGTCAGCACGTTGCAAATCGCTACTAGGGAATTTTCAGCATCAGGTGAACATTCATTGACGGTTCGTTCAGAGATGTTTCTTCAAGAAAAGGAACACAGGAAGGAGCAACTCCTCAACCTCGTGTGCCGATGTGAAAAGCGTAGAGTTGGTTAGATTCACTCAAAGAACCTGCTTGTTTTACCCCTACCCTCCACGATGCTATGGGCGGTGGTCTCTCGGAGAAACCGGGGTCGTATACCCCTTCCACGTATGACTAGAGTGAGAAAAGAGTTTGAATACTTCTGGCATGAGAGGTTGCCCAAGACCGGCTCGTACATAGAGATCATCCAACGAGGCAATGACATCCGCAACAGATCGAGGCTCAAACTGCCCCACTAGCCTTTTAGCTTTTACTCGTACATTGTTAGGGGTAGGGCCAGCATCAATCACCGAGTGGTGCCATAAGCGACTATGATGAGCACATCTATTTCTCAGGTACACCAGCGCCCTAATTCTATAGGCAAAGCCTGCTTTAGCTACCCCGAGTTCTTGAGCTACTTTTCGGGCTAGTTCTCCACTATCACCTAGCTCAATCACTTTAGATAGGGTGCCAAAGGAAAATGCCTCAACCGCAGACCAAATCGGTAAAGACTGAAGGCCGTCTTCTTGGCCGGCACCCTGTTCCACATACTTCAAGATGTGCCGATCACGGCTCCTATCTATATCCCTGGTACAGGCTAACCGAACATGGTCACCAGATGACCCATAAAAATCAGAATCTAGATAACGGCGGTATGCTTCATAGTCTCGGGCCAGTACCCTAGCAAGTACTGTTCTGAGTAGCAGCTCAATCTCGGTTAGGCGAGCAAGTAGCAAAGCACGCAGCCTCGCGTCATCATCATAAACCCGACAAATAGCACTGAACGATACTCCGGTGCGAAATGTATCATCACCTCGTTCTGGAGCGACCTGAAAATACCGGGCATACCCTGAAAATCTGTAATAGTTATTGGTCCTGAAGAATTCTAGACAGGCATCTAAATTATCTACCGCTAGACCCCGTTTCACCACGAGATCGGCCTGTTCTTCTGGGGTAAGGTAGGGCTTCATTGCACACCTTTCAGATGCAAAAGGCCCCTCCCATTTGAGCTTCTGCGATAGGCTTGGGAGGGGGACGATTGTCTCCATCATAGCATTGATACAGGCTATATGAAACTCGATAAACCTTAAAGAGCAGGGCCAGCGCTGAGGCAGCCGCCGCCATGCAGAGTCAGCCTGAGCCTTCTGGCTCTCCCGGTAGACTGAGTTCCATGGAAACCCTCATGCTCACCCTGAGTTCCGGCGCTGTCAGCGGGATCCGCCCCTACCTGATGCTCCTGCTCCTGGGTCTTTCTGGCCGCTTCTTCGGCCTGGACATCGTCCCTGCCGCCCTGCAACGCACCGATGTGCTCGTGATCGCCGGCGTCCTCGTCCTCGTGGATTTTGCCGCCGATAAAATTGCCCTCTTCGACTCCTTCTGGGACACCGCCCACACCATCATCCGCCCCGTCGCCGGCGGCGCAATCGGCTACCTCCTCGGCGGAGAAACAAGCACCGCCAATGCGCTCGTTCTGGCTGCCGTCGGTGCTGCCAGCGCCTTCGGTATCCACGCCACCAAAACCAGTGCCCGCGCCGTCGTCAATCTCTCCCCCGAACCTGTCTCTAATATCGCCGTGAGCACCGGTGAAGATATCGCCGCCTTCTTCTTCGGTATCTTCGCCCTCATCCTTCCAATTCTGGCTGGCTTCGTCGCCCTGACCGTCATCATTCTGGGGGTCTTCATTACCGCCTACCTGATCCGCCGCGTCATTCCCCTGCTCAAAAAGCGGAGGGAAGGACGAACGGCCTAGCTGCCCCAGGCCTCCGGCGGGAAACTTAAACGAACTGCGGGGTTTCTTTCGAGATGCGGTAAGAATCACCGCGTTTCGAAAGAAACCCCGCAAGTCACGATTCAGACGCAATAGGTATCGAGCACATAGACCAGCGCACGAACACCACGCACCCTAGGCGCCAGTTAGCCTACTTACCCTGGGCTGCAGCCTCGTCGGTTGAGGCAACGGTGAAGCGGGTACCTGCGTGGGCGGGGTTTTCGATTTCATCCAGGGCTGCTACGGCAAAGTCCTGGGTGGAAACGAACATGCCTGCGGGTACGTCCAGCTCAGTGCGGTAATCACCGGTGCGGGCGCCGGGAGCGATCATGGGTGAGGGAGCCAGCATGGTCCAGTTCAGGCCGGACGCTGCCCGGTAGTCACCCAGAATCTCAGCGAAGGTCTTGGCTTCGGGCAGGTATTCTGCGGGGAAGTCGGGGCTCTCCAACAGCATGCCTTCCCCGGCATTCAGGGCACCGGCACCGCCGACGACCAGGAAGCGGCCGGTGGGGGCAGCAGCAATGAGGGCACGGTGGGCGGCAATAGCAGCGGAGTAGTCAGCGCGGCTAGCTACGGAAATGACGGTGGCATCGGAAGAGTTAATGACCTCAACCATGGCTTCGGTGTTAGCCAGGTCAAGTGCTGAGGTGCCAGCTGAGCCGCTGCGGGTGTAGCTGGTGACTTCGTGGCCTCGGTTCTTAGCTTCTGCGACGATGTCTGAGCCGACCATACCTGCTGCGCCGATCACTGAGATGTTCATGGGGTTCTCCTAGATGAAGTGGTTTTCGTTTTCTGATAGTTCTATAGTATGTTTTAGTTACTAATTACCTCAACGTAACCATTGAAAGTTTTTCAAAAAACTTTTCGAAAGGCCCATCATGCCCCTATCTGCCCAAGTCAGCGCGGACGTCCGCCCCGCTTCCCCGCCCGCCGTAGAGCAGCTGCCCGCCGACGTCCTCAACAAGCACTGCCCCTCGCGCACCGTCCTGCGCCACCTGACCGACCGCTGGACGCCCCTGATTGTTGCCGTGCTCGCTGACGGGGAACCTGTGCGCTTCAAGGACCTCAAAACCACCATCCAGGGCATCTCCCCCAAGGTTCTCACCGAAACCCTGCGATCCATGGAACGCGACGGACTCCTCACCCGCCACATCACCGCCAGCGTCCCCCCGCGCGTAGACTACCAACTCACCCACTTAGGACGCACCACCGTCGACCCCCTGGCAGCCGTCCGCATCTGGGCCGAAACCCACCTTGATGAGGTGTTAGCCAACCGCGAGCGCTACGACTCCCAGCTTTAACGAGCTGCGGGGTTTCCTTCGAAATGCAGCAGGAAGCACCGCATTTCGAAGGAAACCCCGCATGTCACCATGTGGAATCCAGTTCTGGCTCCTTAGAAGTCCAGGCAGGCCGGGCCAAGCAGCACCTTCAAGTCCCCAAACAGGGCCGGGTTGGGGGTCACCCGCAAATCAGCCCCCAGCCTCAGCATGACGCGCTTGGTACGGGTCATCAGTGCAATGCGCACCTCGGACTCGCCCTTGTGATTCTTGAGAATATCCCGCAACTGGTGCAGGGTTTCCTCGGTGGCCTTGTACTCGGGGACGACGATGGTGACCGGCCCGCCGGTACCGTCGGCTGAGATCTCCGGTATGTGTAGCTCTTGGGCACTGAGGGTAACTGAGCCGTCATCACGGCGCTGCAGGCGGCCCTTAATGGTACAAATCAGGTCTTCAGCCAGCACACCGGCAATCGGCTCATAGGCCCGCCCAAAGAACATCACTTCCATGGAGCCGGTGCGGTCTTCAATTTCGATACGGGCATAGGGGTTGCCAGAGTTTTTAGCGATGCGGCGGGAGACGCTGGTGATCATACCGGCAACCGTGACAATCGCGCCGTCCGGCTTGACCGAATCTTCTGACACCAGCCCCTGAATGGTTGAGTCGGAGAGGGAATCTAGGGCTTCTTCCAGGCCGCGCAGGGGGTGGTCTGAGACGTAGAGGCCCAGCATTTCGCGCTCAAAGTTGAGTTTGTCGCGCTTCTCCCATTCGGGAACATCGGGGATCTGGACGGCAAAGTCGTTAGCCGGGCTGTCGTCCTCAAGCCCCAGCCCCCCAAAGAGGTCAAACTGGCCAGCTGCCTCTTGACGCTTGACCGAGACGGTGGCGTCAATGGCCTCTTCGTGGACCATAGAGAGAGGTCGCCGGTCATGGCCCAGGGAGTCGAAGGCCCCGGCCTTAATCAGAGAGTCCACGGTTCGCTTGTTGCAGACCACCATGGGCACCTTGGCCAGGAAGTCGTTGAAGTTCTCGTAGCGACCCTTTTCTTCGCGGGTCTCAACCATGGCAGAGACCACGTTGGCCCCCACGTTACGGATCGCGCCCATGCCGAAGCGGATGTCGTCCCCCACAGGGGTGAAGTTCAGGGCGGACTCGTTCACATCGGGCGGCAGCACCGTGATCTTCATGTGGCGGCACTCGTTCAGGTAGAGGGCCAGCTTGTCCTTATCGTCGCCGACGGACGTGAGCAGGGCGGCCATGTATTCCTGGGGGTAGTGGGCCTTCAGGTAGGCCGTCCAGTAGGAAACCAGACCGTAGGCAGCCGTGTGGGCCTTGTTAAAGGCGTAGTCAGAGAAGGGTAGCAGAATATCCCAGAGAGCCTTGACCGCCCCCTCGGAGTAGCCGTTATCAAGCATGCCCTGGTGGAAGGTGGCGTACTGCTTATCCAGCTCCTCCTTCTTCTTCTTACCCATAGCGCGGCGAAGAATATCTGCCTCACCCAGGGAGTAGTTAGCCACCTTCTGGGCGATCGCCATGACCTGTTCCTGGTAGACGATCAGGCCGTAGGTGGTATCGAGAATTTCAGCCAGGGGCTCTTCCAGCTCCGGGTGAATGGGGGTTACTTCCTGCAGACCGTTCTTACGCAGGGCGTAGTTGGTGTGGGAGTTAGCGCCCATGGGGCCGGGCCGGTAGAGGGCCAAAACCGCCGAAATGTGCTCAAAGTGGTCAGGCTGCATGAGCTTGAGCAGCTGGCGCATGGGCCCGCCATCGAGCTGGAAAACACCCAGAGTATCACCGCGGGCCAGTAGCTTATAGGACTCAGCATCATCCAGCTCTAGGGTTTCCAGATCCAGGTCTTCGCCACGGTTGAGCTTAATGTTCTCAATCGCATCCGAGATGATGGTCAGGTTACGCAGGCCCAAGAAGTCCATCTTAATGAGCCCCAGCCCCTCACAGGTGGGGTAATCAAACTGGGTGATGACCTGACCGTCCTGCTCACGGCGCATAATCGGAATGACGTCAATCAGATCATGACTCGACATGATAACGCCCGCAGCGTGAACACCCCACTGGCGTTTGAGGCCTTCCAGACCCTTAGCCGTTTCAAAAACCTTAGAGGCATCAGGGTCGGTTTCAATCAGGTCGCGCAGTTCCTGGGCGTCCTTGTATCGCTTATCGTCGGGGTTGTAGACATTTGCCAGGGCAATGTTCTTGCCCATGACGTCCTCGGGCATGGCCTTGGTCAGGCGCTCGCCAGTGGAGAAGGGGTAGCCCAGCACACGGGAGGAGTCCTTGAGGGCCTGCTTGGCCTTGATGGTGCCGTAGGTGACGATCATGGCCACCTTGTCTTCGCCGTACTTCTCGGTCACATAGTGAATCACTTCAGAACGGCGGCGATCATCGAAGTCCACGTCGAAGTCGGGCATGGAGACGCGGTCGGGGTTGAGGAAGCGTTCGAAAATCAGGTCGTGTTCTAGGGGATTGAGGTCAGTGATACGCATGGCGTAGGCCACCATAGAGCCCGCGCCTGAACCACGGCCAGGCCCTACGCGGATCCCGTTTTTCTTGGCCCAGTTGATGAAGTCAGCAACCACCAGGAAGTAGCCGGGGAAGCCCATCTGGGCAATAATGCCGACCTCGTATTCTGCCTGCTTGCGGACGTCGTCCGGCACCCCCTTGGGGAAGCGGTAGTGCAGGCCCCGTTCCACTTCTTTGACGAACCAGGATTCCTCGCTCTCCCCCTCGGGCACGGGGAAGTTGGGCATGTAGTTGGCTTTGGTATTGAATTCAACATGGCAGCGCTCGGCGATTTCCATGGTGTTGTTGCAGGCCTCGGGGTAGTCGCGGAAGAGCTCCCGCATTTCAGCCGGGGATTTGAGGTAGAAGTTGTCGGCGTCAAACTTGAAGCGCTTGGGGTCTTGCAGGGTTGAGCCGGATTGGACGCAGAGCAGGGCGGCGTGGGCCTTGGCGTCTTCTTCGTGGGTGTAGTGAAGGTCGTTGGTGGCAACCAGGGGCAGGTTGAGCTCCTTGGCCAGTTTGATGAGGTCGGCCATGACATTCTTTTCAATATCAAGGCCGTGGTCCATCAGCTCGCAGTAGAAGTTTTCTTTGCCGAAGATGTCCCGAAAATCGCTGGCGGCCTGCATAGCTTCCTTGTACTGGCCCAGGCGCAGGCGGGTTTGCACCTCCCCGGAGGGGCAGCCGGTGGTGGCGATCAGGCCCTTGCCGTAGGTTTGCAGCAGCTCCTTATCCATGCGGGGCTTGTAGAAATGCCCTTCCAGGGAGGCCAGGGAGGACGCCCTGAAGAGGTTATGCATACCCTGGGTATTCTCAGCCCACATGGTCATGTGGGTGTAGGCACCGCCACCGGAAACGTCATCACGGCCGCCTTCACCGAACTTGACGCGGGTGCGGTCCTGGCGGGCAGTGCCCGGAGTCAGGTAGGCTTCCACACCGATGATGGGCTTGACCCCGGCATTGTTGGCCTTGTTCCAGAAGTCGAAGGCACCAAAAAGAAAGCCGTGGTCAGTGGTGGCCAAAGCGTTCATGCCCAGTTTCTTGGACTGCTCAAAGAGGTCCGTCAGGCGGGCAGCACCGTCGAGCATTGAATACTCGGTGTGCACATGCAGGTGGGTAAAATCAGCGGTGGTCACGGTGCTGCCTCTCGTCTTGTCTCTACTTCTAGTGCCCGAAATTGCCCTCGCGCAGGGCCTCAAGTGCGTAGGCCAGATCCTGCGGGTAGGGGCTTTCAAATTCGACGTACTCGCCGGTGCTGGGGTGGGTGAAGCCCAGCCGGTGGGCGTGCAGCCACTGGCGGGTGAGGCCCAGGTGGGCAGAGAGGGCCGGGTCAGCCCCGTAGGTCAAATCCCCGGCACAGGGGTGGCGCAGGGCTGAGAAATGCACACGGATCTGGTGGGTTCGGCCGGTTTCCAGGTGAACTTCCACCAAGGACGCCGGACCAAAGGCCTCCTGGACCTCATAGTGGGTGATAGCCGGCTTCCCGTCCTCATTGACCGCAAACTTCCATTCGCTGCCCGGGTGGCGGCCGATAGGGGCGTCAATGGTGCCCTTGAGGGGGTCGGGTAGCCCCTGAACCAGGGTGTGGTAAACCTTGGTGACAGTTCTTTCCTTGAAAGCATTTTTCATGACCGAGTAGGCCTGCTCATTCTTGGTCACCACCATGAGGCCCGAGGTGCCAACGTCCAGGCGGTGGACAATGCCCTGGCGCTCAGCGGCCCCGCTGGTGGCGATTTCAATACCTGCGTGTTTGAGGGCCCCGACGACGGTCGGTCCGTGCCAGCCCATAGAGGGGTGGGCCGCAACACCGGTTGGCTTATCCACCACGACGATGTCAGCGTCCTGGTAAACGATTGAAAAGCCATCAACCTGCTCAGCCTGAATCTGAGTCAAATCACGCGGAGGGGCACCGGCTGCCCGCACGAGCTGGCCCTCAGCGACCTTCGATGAGGCTTTCGCCTTGACCGGCCGTCCTGCAGCGTCAAGAAGGTGAACTTCCCCCTCCTTGAACCAGCTGCTCACCGTCGCCCGCGACTGCCCGCTCACCTCAGCCAGCAGGGAATCCAGCCGGGAGCCAGCCTGTTCAGCTGCCACAACAAATTCAAGCTCAATCTGCTCACTCACGCTCTTTACCCCTCATTCTCATCAGATACGTCAGCCTTCACCTCACGCAGGCCATCTAGCCGGTAGCCCAGGAAGGTCAGGGCAACAATAGCCGCCATCGACACACAGATTGCGGCATCAGCAATATTAAAAATTGCAAAGTTGGGAACAGAAATATAATCCACCACATGCCCAACACCAAAGCCAGGAGCCCGGAAGAGCCGGTCATGAAGATTCCCAACAATGCCTCCGGTGAGGGTGGCCAGTAGAATCACCCAGGGCAGGGTCCGGGCCCGCAGCACAAAGTAGAAAGCCACCAGGGCGCCCAGCGTAGAGATGATGGTGAAAATCCAGGTTGAGCCCTCGCCCATTGAGAAGGCTGCCCCGGGGTTCAGGTAGTAACGCCACCAGAGCAAACCATCAATCACCGTAATGCTTTGGCCCACTGTCATGTGAGTCTCCACCAGGTGCTTCACCCACTGGTCAGCCCCATAGACCAGGGCAAAGAGCACAAGGGCCAGCCCGGCCTTCGCTCCCCCAGCTACGGTTCTTACCGGCACAAGACGCACCTGATGCTCTACTGGTTTTGCCACAACCCCAACCGGCCCTTCCTCAACAAAAAACTCTGCACACCAGCTTATCGCGAATGCTCACAGACGGGGAACAGAGTAGAACTATCTTAAACATCTCAGGCGGTATCTTCACCTGAAGATACCGCCTGAGAGAAAGTCTATTTCAGCACTTAGTTGTTGCTGAAGACACCGCCACGCTGGGCGTTGAAGCTACCGAAACCGGCTGCCTGCTGGGGGGAAGAGGCTTCAGCGGCAGGGCCACCCTTGGGTTCAAGACCGGTGGTCTCTTCCAGGGTCGAAAGCTGCTTGTTGAGGTAGTCACGCAGGGAGGTGCGGTACTGGGACTCGAAGCTACGCAGGTCAGCGACAGACTTTTCAAGATTGGACTTGGTCTGTTCCAGATCACCCAGGATCTTGCTGGACTCAGTCTTAGCTTCGGAGACAAGCTTTGAGGCTTCTTCGCGGCCCTCGTTGATCAGACGCTCGCGTTCGCGCTTGCCCTCGAAGACGTAGTCGTCGTGGACCTTCTGGGCCATGGCCAGCAGGCCGGTTGCGCTGGAGGAACCCATAGCTGCTTCAGGGGCAGGAGCAGCGGGGGCTGCAGCTGCAACAGGAGCAGGGGTCTCAACAACGGGCTCAGCGACAGCAGGTGCGGCTGCTTCGGCGGGAGCCAGTGAAATCTTTGCTTCTGCTTCTTCAAGCTGGCGCTTGAGGCTGGCGTTCTCCGCGTTCAGGCGGCGAAGCTCAATAACAATCTCGTCAAGGAAATCGTCAACCTCTTCAGGGTTGTAGCCTTCCTTGAACTTGGTCGGCTGGAAGCGCTTATTGATGACTTCCTCAGGCGTGAGTGCCACGACTTTCACCTCTTACTTCTAAAATCTCTTATGTCACCCTGGCAGTGCCGGTGCTGAATGTAGGCGTGCACTAGGTCCCAGATAGTAGCTGGTTGAACAGCCTAAGGCTCACAGAAAGAAAATACCCACGGCTCCAGGGTGAAAAGCCTGAATGAGCACTTTGTTTCTTTGAGGCACCTGGTCTAGACCTAAACGTCCCCCTTTTTTAGCACAACATAAAATTACCTGGGTTTAGGCAAAGTTTCAACGGTCTGACGGATTTTTCACAAAACTGTGTCAAACGTGTTGCCTACCCGCTTTCCTTGACCGTGTGTTCTTTACCCCTGAATCAACGACCAGGAGTTACCCTCCCCACCCTAGGAAAAAATAGCGGTGAGGTTGAGCAGTATCTGGTAGAGGAAGTACAGGGCTAATAGGAGCACCATGAAACCAAGGTCCAGGGAGATACCGCCCAGGTTGAGGGGGCGAATATAGCGGCGGGCCAGGTTCATGGGAGGATCGGTGACGGCATAGACAAGTGAAGATGCCACCAAAACTGCCCCCCGCGGCCGCCAGTAACGGGCGAAAGTCTGCACCCAGTCCAGCACCAGACGCACCATAAAAAGTACGATGAGCAGGTAAACAGCAATGGAGAGCAGAGCGAAAAGGTACCCCAGCACGATCTCTAACCCTTAAAAGTGGTTAAAGGGGGTCACGTCGTCGCCATCGAGCGCAACGGGAACCTCAGTGCCTTCAGCTCCGAGCACCTCGAGGTTGGCAGGGGTCAGCAGGAAGACCTTGTCGGTGACGCGCTCAATGGAGCCGTTCAAGGCAAAGGCCAGGCCTGAGGAGAAGTCGATGAGGCGCTTTGCATCCGCCTCCCCCATTTCGGTGACGTTCATGATGACGGGGATGTTCTCCCGGAAGGATTCACCGATGATCTTGGCGTCATTGTAGGAGCGGGGGTGGATGGTGGTAATTTGGCGCAATTCTTCGCTACTTTCTGACGTATTTGACGGGGTCTTGGCAGGTAGGGGGCTAAGGGTAGCCTGGGCAGACGCAGCTTCTGCAGGTTCCCATGAGGGAGCGCGACGTGACCGGTCGTGGTCACCTGAAGGGGCTGCGTCAAGCTCCAGGAGGTCTTCCTCAGCCTCGTCCGCAAATGGGTCTGCCGATACTGGCGCTGCTGCCACCGGGCGGGGCTGGGCAGGGCGGGCAGGAGCAGGTGACTCAAGCCCTAGAAGGACGTCCCGCTGGGCTGAGGCTTCTTCGATACGCTGCTGGTCAGCAGGGCCGTCATATGAGTTTTCGTCAATATCCTTGCCAGCTTCGACCGGCTCGTAGACGGTTTCTTCGTACACGGTCTGAGGACGGCGGGCATGGGCCTGCCTTTCGGTTTCCTCATCGGAGTGGCTAAGTCCTAGGTAAGCCAAAGCCTGTTGAATTGTGCGAGCCATGTGCGCCCTTCCTGTGAACTGCCCCTGCTAGTTTCCTGGCGTTTGAGGTTGATATCAAGGTCCACCTGAAATTTTACGGTATCAAATAGTGCTTGTCTTTTCGACGGCCCCGCGCGGAACCTGCTGAGATTCCTAGGCTTGGGGCCGGGCACCCATAATCTGAGATCCAATACGAACAGTGGTGGCCCCCCAGCGGATAGCTTCTGCCAGGTCATGGCTCATACCGGCTGATATCTCGGTGGCTTCAGGGTATTCTGCGGTGAGTTTCTGAGAGTAGCCATAGAGACGTTCGAAAGCGGCGTTAGCGTCCTGGCCCAGCGGGGCAACAGCCATGAGGCCGCCTAGGGTCAAGCCTGGTAGGGAGTGAATGAGTTCCGCTATCGACAGCAGGTCAGCCGGATCCGCCCCGCCCCGGGCCCCCAGGGCAGCCTGGCCTGCGGTTGCTGCGGCGGTTTCGTCCAAGCCCACCTGGATCAGGCAGCGAAGCCCACCGCTGGCATGGGCCGCAGGTGCTGGAGCCTCACCAGCCTCCCAGCGGGCAAGCCGGTTGAGGTAGGCCTTGGACAGGGCCTCGGCTAACTGGGGCCGGTCCACTGACTGCACCTCGGTGGCATACTGCACCACCGACTTAGCCTTGTTAGTCTGGAGCTGGCCTATGAAAGACCAGAGCAGGGGGTCAGCTTCCCCTGTGTATTCAGCGAGGGCAGCAGCCTTAGCCGAGGCTTCCTGGTCGCGGTTCTCCCCCACCCGGCGGACCCCTAAATCATAGAGGGCGGCGGCATCAGCTGCCGGGAAGAACTTGGTCACCACGATCAGTTCGGGTTGGGCAGAATCAGGCTGGCGGGCCCCGGAGGTGTCGGTGGCGGCTTCAGCCAGGCGGTCCTGCACAGCGCGGAAGTTGGCAGCCAGTTCTGCCCGGCGCTCTTCGCTGACGGTAAGTGACATGGTTACTCCTTGGTGGTTTGGTCTGAACTGCATGCTTCTACCCATACAAGGCCGGCTATCCGACCGGCTTCTTCACCGCGCTGGGTATGGCCCCGGTGGGAATAGAGGTCCGGGGTCTCGAAGGTGCAGGCAGCTAGCTCTTGGGAAATTGAGGTCACCTGCGGTATTTCTTTGAGGACGGCCACCGCCCCGGCAGGTAGATCAAGGCCGGGTGTTCCCCATGAGGTTTCTGACTTCACTTCGGGTATCAGGGCCACTGACTCACGTTGCATCTGCTCGGGAACCTCATAACAGCGGCCACAGATCGAAGGACCGATCCAGGCTTTAATATTGCCTGCTCCCCGGGCGACCATATCTGAGATTTCAGCTTGGATGACCCCGTCCAGCAGGCCCTTCCGGCCCGCATGGGCCACACCCAGTACTGGGGCCCCGGTCTGCTGGTGCTCCCCCACAAAAACCAGGGGAATGCAGTCTGCCACCATGATCGCTAACGGAGTCCCGAAGCTGGAGGCAGCATCTGCTTCGGGGGCTGCAGCCCGCATGTCCTCTGGGCTCAACCCCTTGAGTTCCTGCCTCTTATCAGCGTTGTACACGGTAGTGCCGTGAACCTGGTTCAGGTAGGTGAACCCGCAGCTGGCCTTTTCGCCCAGTAGGGCCCGGTCCAGGGCTGAGCGGTCTGCCAGGATGCCGGGTAGGTCTTCACCGACGTGCAGGCCCAGGTTGCCAGCCCGCATCGAGGTGAAGCCCACATGCACGGTCGATCCGTTGGCTGTTGAAACTGTTGCGCGGGAAAAAAGAAGATCTTCCATACCTATGTGCTGTCCTCACAAAACTGAAGGGGGTGAAAGCTTAGATAAATAAGCTTTCACCCCCTAGCCTAGCCGGTCTAACCGGTGTGGCTTGTCAGGTTTTACTTCAGGAAGTCGGGGACGTCCAGGGTGTCGCGGCGGGTGGCCGGGGAGTCCTCAACAACCGGGGGCAGATCCACGTCAAAGCCTGCGTTGGTGGGAACATCGTTACCGCTGTTGTTCCAGCTGTTACCAGCGGGGGCTGAGCCGAAACCACCGGCAGCTGCGGGGGCAGCTGAGGAGCTACCACCGAAAGCCTGCTGGGTACGGGTTGCCTGGGTAGCGGCGCCGTTGTTGTTGTTAGCGTTGGTCTCAGGGTTGACGGAGTCAAAGCCAGCTGCAATGACGGTGACGCGGGCTTCATCACCCAGGGCGTCGTCAATGACGGCACCGAAGATGATGTTGGCATCGGGGTGAGCGACTTCCTGAACCAGGCGGGCTGCTTCGTTGATCTCGAAGAGGCCCAGATCTGAACCGCCCTGGATGGAGAGCAGGACGCCGTGAGCACCGTCGATGGATGCTTCGAGCAGGGGGGAGGCAATAGCCAGTTCGGCAGCCTTGACCGCGCGGTCTTCACCGGAAGCTGAGCCAATACCCATGAGGGCTGAACCTGCACCCTGCATGACGGACTTGACGTCAGCGAAGTCGAGGTTGATCAGGCCGGGGGTGGTGATCAGGTCGGTAATGCCCTGGACACCGGAGAGCAGAACCTGGTCTGCTGACTTGAAGGCATCAAGCATAGAGACGTTGCGGTCTGAAATGGAGAGCAGACGGTCGTTGGGGATAACAATCAGGGTGTCAACTTCATCGCGCAGGGCAGCGATACCGGTCTCTGCCTGGTTGGAGCGACGGCGGCCTTCGAAGGTGAAGGGGCGGGTGACAACACCAATGGTCAGGGCACCGAGTGAGCGGGCAATACGGGCGACGACGGGGGCGCCACCGGTACCGGTGCCACCACCTTCACCGGCGGTCACGAAGACCATGTCTGCGCCCTTGAGGACCTCTTCGATTTCCTGCTCGTGGTCTTCAGCAGCCTGGCGGCCAACGTCAGGGTTTGCACCTGCGCCAAGACCGCGGGTCAGCTCACGACCAACGTCGAGCTTGACGTCAGCGTCTGACATGAGCAGGGCCTGGGCGTCGGTGTTAATTGCGATGAACTCTACACCGCGCAGGCCAACCTCAATCATGCGGTTGACAGCGTTGACGCCACCGCCGCCGATACCGACGACCTTAATTACTGCCAGGTAGTTCTGGGGAGCTGCTGTATCCATGGATTCCCTACTGTTTGTGTTTACATCAGACCAAATCCAACCTTTGATTGAAGGTTGAGATTCGGAATAAACCTATAAATCAATCAATGAAAGATTATCAAGGACCCGGGGCTATTGTCGCCCCGGTTCCATAAATGGGCTGATATTTTCAGGAAAATACCCGGAAAATAAAAAGCTCAAGCTGAGGTTTATACTATTTGACCGTAGGAACCAGGGGGCTGGACACATCATAGGTTTCAACGGCCTGTTGGGAACCTACAGACTCCATTAACTGAACTAAAACCTTAGCTTTAAGGTCACTTTGGTCGGGGGTGCCCCAGATGACCCTGGTCCCATCAGCCATAATCAAAGCAATGCTTGAGGCCGAATCGGCTTCCGCCTTGGCAACCTGCCCCAAGATAGATCCCGGCAGGTGGGCCAAAACTCCAGTTACCGTCGAAAAAGCGGTTGTTTCAACAATTTCAAGGCCGCCAGCAACCAGGGGAACCCCGGCAGCTTCAGGAGAGGCAGTCTGGCCCAGAATCGCCCCTTCGTTATCAACCAGGATGAACTTTCCGTCCTCTTCAACAACGGCAACAGGCACCCGCTCATGGAGTTTCACGACCAAATCGTGGGGTGGATTCACTTCTAGGCTAATGCCGTACAGAAGCTCTTCGTTTCCAATAATCTGGGCAACCTCAGCCTCCGTAATCCGGGTGAGGGGAACACCTTCCAGCTGGCGCAGCTCCTGTTCCAGGCTCGTCTGATCCAACAGATTAGCTCCTTGCACAGTAATAGTGCGGGTAGCCAACAAAGGAGAGAAAAAGACGACCACCACAAAGAGGGCAACAAGAAGAAAAGTACCTAACCCGGCATACCCAATCTTCTTCCAGGAGATCGCCCTGCGAGGCCGCAAAGGAATCGGGGCCCCTGCTCCCCCGCCGTCCTCAGTCTGAGAATCCTTCTTGGTAGCCTCGGCTGCGGCCTGGGCCTGCTGCCACTGGGCAAAGCGACTATTAGCCCGAATATCCACCAGGTTATCTACCTGACTATCGAGCTGGGAGACCTTGGAGGAATTGAGGCGGATTCTAGGCTTCTTCCCTCGTGAGGACTCGCCGGCTTGGTTCTCCTCAGCCACTAGTTTCCAGCGCTTTCTTTAGCCGCCAGACGCTCCACCAGCTGGGCCCCGAGAACGGTCACATCCCCTGCACCGACAGTCATAATGATGTCACCGGGAAGGGCAGAAGCAACCACTGCTTCGATGGCCTCAGCAGCTGAGGGGGCGTAGTGAACCTCGGAGTGCCCGGCCTCGGTAATCAGATGGCTGGCAACGCCCTCCATGGGCAGTTCCCGTGCCGGGTAGATATCAAGGACGTAGGAGCGGTCTGCCTGCGAGAGGGACTGGGCGAACTCGGCGGCAAATTCCTTAGTGCGGGAGAAAAGGTGGGGCTGGAAGATCACATAGAGGTTATGGCCAGCTGCCACGGTCCGTCCGGTTTCCAAGGCCCGGTGGACCTCGGTGGGATGGTGGGCGTAATCGTCAAAGACCTTAACCCCGGCCGCTTCACCGCGCAGGGTGAAACGGCGGTCGGTGCCTGAGAACCGGCCCAGGGCAGCCACTGCCTCTTCGGGGGCCACACCCGCAATCAAGGCACAGATAAAGGAGGCCGTAGCGTTGAGCTGGTTATGGATACCGGGAACAGGCAGGGTCAGGGTGATATGTCCGGTGTGCTGCACTCCCCCCAGGGTAAAGTCCCACACCAGATTAGATGAACAATCGGTGCCCTCGGAGGTAATGCCGGTGAGCCGCACCATGGCAGACTCGCCCTCACCGTAGGTGACAACCTGCACGCCAGCGTCGATAGCGCGGGCTGCCAAATCAGCTGCCCCTTCATCATCAGAACAGGTCACAAAAACACCGCCGGGCGCCATGGAAGCAATGAAACGGTTAAAAGCCTCAAAGACCCTTTCGTTGGTCCCATAGAAATCCAGGTGGTCAGGCTCAGCGTTGGTAATGACCGCAATCTCAGGACGGTAGCGCACAAAGGAGCCATCGGACTCGTCGGCTTCAGCCACAAACCAGGACTCAGGGCCAGAAGCCCCCAGATGGGCATTGGTGTTATAGCCAGCAATAGTAGAACCCACCGCAAAGGAAGGAGCCAAGCCGAGGCCGTCCAGCATCACTGAAATCATGGAGCTGGTAGTGGTTTTCCCGTGGGTGCCAGCAACCGCAACCACCTTTGCATCCCGCATGGTCGCAGCCAGGGCCTCAGACCGGTGCAGGATTCGCAGCCCCCGGGCCCGGGCAGCTGCCAGCTCAGGGTTCTCCTCCTTAATTGCGGTAGAGACCACCACGGTGTCAACACCCTCGATATTCTCAGCGCTCTGGGGAACAGATACCTTAGCCCCCATCTGGCGCAGGGCCTCCACAGCCGGGCTTTCAGCCTGGTCAGAACCGCTGACCGTCATACCGGCAGCCAGCATCAGGCGGGCAATGGCCGACATGCCAGCGCCCCCGATACCCACAAAATGTACAGCACCCAGCTGGTCCAAAGCAGGACGCTCCGGGAAAGGAGGGTTCAAGGGTGCGGGGAGGTCGATCGAAAGATCCATCATTGACTTGCTCATGCGCGGGCCGCCTTCAATACTTCATCTGCCATTACATACGCGGCATCACGGATACCGTGCTGATAGGACTTTTCTGCCATCTGAGAAAGGTGTTCGGAATCAGCCAAGAGGGCCGGGACATTCGCCCGGTACCACTCAGCGGTAAAATCAGAATCCTTCACCAGGATCCCTGCCCCCGCAGCCACCAGGGAGGAAGCGTTCAAAGCCTGCTCCCCGTTGCCGATGGGCAGGGGAACAAAAATTGCTGGAACACCAACTGCCGCCACTTCGCTGACGGTGGCCGCGCCAGAGCGCACCACCATCAGGTCAGCCGCCGCGTAGACGTCCTCCATCGAGGTAATAAACTCAACCTGCTTGTAGCCGGGAGCCTCCCGGAGCTGGCCGTGAGCGTCCTTCAGGGCCTTGCCCCGGCCGGTAATGTGGAGCATCTGGTAACCGGCCTCATGAATCTCATCAATGATCTCTGAGACGGCCTTATTCATACTCAAAGCCCCCAGAGAACCGCCAGTTACCACCACGGTTGGTGTAGAAATATCCAGCCCAAGCCGCTCCCTGGCCCCTGCCTGCTCAGCGGCCCGATCCAGGTTGGCAACGTTCTGCCGCATGGGCATACCCACAGTTCGGGCCCCGGGTAGGGGTGTCTCGGGGAAGGCAGTTGCCACCAGGGCAGCCTTCTTCGCCCCCACCTTGTTCGCCAGGCCGGGCTTAGCGTTTGCCTCATGAATAATGACGGGGATACCCAGCTTATGGGCCGCCAGGTACATGGGGGTACATACATAACCGCCCACACCCACCACAACGTCAGCTCCAGCGTCCGTCAGGATCTTCTTGGCCTGCTGTAGCGAACGCACAAAGGCCACAGGGAACTTCAGCGCCGCCATGTTAGGACGGCGGGGAAAGGGAACCCGAGGAATATAGGCAATCTCGTACCCAGCAGCAGGAATCAGGCGGGCTTCCATGCCGTCTTCGGTACCCACAGTCAAGATTGAGGCTGCAGGCTCGCGCTCCTGGATCGCTCGAGCTATGGCCAGCATGGGGTTAATATGCCCAGCTGTGCCGCCACCGGCAAGCACTACGGTCGGTGCCTCGGTCATAGGTATTCACTCCCTCGGGGTATATATGCCCCTTTATTTTAGCCGGGGTTGGGGCTAAGCACACATTCTCCCCGCTCTCAGTGAGCCTTCTTACCCCTTTCGATCGGTGGGAAGCTGCCGGGCCTTGCGGATAGTACGCAGGCCAGCAGGCACCCGACGTTCCGGGGCAGGCACCTGAGCTTCAGGACGGCGCGGGTGGGAAGCACCGACATCAGCCTGCGGGGTAGGAGCCTTCGCTGACTTCTGGGCAGCTTGTTGCTGGTAGGCCTGCTGGGCCTGCTGCACCTGGGCAGAAGGGCGGGCTCCACTGACAGAACTCGACCGCCGCGCTTTAGCGGCCTCCACGCTTTCGGTGGGTGAGGGGGTGTGCGAGCGCCGAACCGTCGCTGAGCTAGGACGGGTGTGGGCTGCTGATGCCCGTACCGGCCGGGGGGCTGCCGTCCGGGTCTGCGGGTCTGTCTTCCCGTCTACCAGGGAGTGGACGCGGGCCATGAACTTATCGAGGGTCCAGCCGGTGCCGTCGGGGTCACGGTTGATGATTTCCTGTTCAGCTGCTGCCAGATCTGCCAGTCGCTGGCGGCGGGCCCGGTCTTTCGCGTCCTTTGCGTTAATGGGGACCGAGCTCTCCCCCATGATCGGGTTCAGAGGGGTCTGCCGGGCAAAGGCTATCAAGATGCCCAGCCCGGCCAGGGAGGCCACCAGGGATGAACCACCGGCTGAGATGAAGGGCAAGGGGACGCCGATAACAGGGAGCAGGCCAACAACCATACCGATGTTCATCAGGGCTTGGCCCGCGATCCAGGCAATCAGGCCGAGAGTAGCGTAGCGGATGAAGAGGTCAGAGGAGCGGAGCATGATCCGGATGGAGCAGTAGATTAGGGTTGCGTAGAGGAGCAGGACGGCAAGGCCACCGACCATCCCCAGTTCTTCACCGATGACTGCAAAAATATAGTCGTTGTGGGCCTCAGCCAGGTAGTTGTACTTCTGGCGGGATTGGCCTAGTCCAACCCCCCAGAAACCGCCTGTTGCCAGGGCAGCTAGGCCGGAGTTTGCCTGGTCGCAGGAGGCTTCGACACATTCTTTCCAGAACATGAGGGTGTTGAGGATACGCTCTAGTCGGTTGGCACTCACAACCACCAGGCCGATCGCAGCCACAGCTGCCAGACCGGAGGCGGCGATAATCAATTCCCGGGCGGGTTTGGCCGCAATGAAAATAGCCGTGAAGAAGATGCCGTAGACCAGCACTGTACCGGCATCATGGCCGGCTAGAATCAGGGCAACTACCAGGCCGAAGCCCAGCACAGCGGGCATCAGGCCCTTGTAGATGTTCTGGGCCGGGGTGCCGCCGTCCAGACGGCCCTGGCGGGAATAGACGGAGGCCAGCCAGAGGATCATCAGGGGTTTGACGAACTCTGAAGGCTGGATCGAGTAACCACCGGGCAGAGGCAACCAGTTTCGGTTACCACCGATATTTTCACCCCTGAAAATCACCGCAACCAGCAGGGCGGCCCCGACACCCAGCAGGAGGGTGAGGGTCAGGGGCTTGCGGTACCAGGTGACGGGCACCAGATAGCCCACCACCAGCATGAGCACAAAGCCCAGCCCCCCGTAGATGGTCTGAGACTTAGCCTGGCCGAAGGGGTTAGCCCCCGCAGAAATCTGTTCAACGCTGGAGGCTGAGAGCACCATCATGATGCCGAACAGGGTCAGCAAAAGGGCGGTTGCGGTGAGCACAATGGGCACATCGGTGAGCACCATGGTGCTTAAGCGAATCTGGGCATTTTCCCATAACTGGACCAGCCACCTCCAGCCTCGGCGGAGGTGGCCGGGCTGGCGTCGGGAGTTTGATGGTTGGGCAACGCTCATGGGATCGGTTCTCTTCTCTTCGGGGGTGGTCTTCGAGGGTGAGGACGGGAAGGCCCCGGGTCGGTCTTGAACGGTGGTCGTCAGTTGCAGGAGGGGAAACCAGCTCAAGCGCTGATTTCCCCTCACAAGGTTTGATTAGGAGTTGAGCTGGTTGACCAGGTCGGTCACAGCGTCAATGAAGGTATTACCCCGGTCTGCATAGGAAACGAACTGGTCCATGGAGGCTGCTGCTGGGGCCATGAGAACAGTGTCATTGGGTTCTGAGAGTTCGTGGGCCTTGGCTACAGCAAGTTTCATCACGGCCTGGCCGTCTGTCTTATCTGCTAACAGGGAGCTTTCGGTGATGTTATGTACCTTGACCTCGGGGGCGTGCTCGGCCAGCGCTTGCAGGAGGTTGGCGGTGTCAGTACCGATCACGACAACTGCTTTGAGGCGGCTCTTGTGGTCGAGTACGAGGTCGTCGTAGGTGACGCCCTTGGACAGGCCACCTGCCACCCAAATAACAGGGTTGAAGGAGGCCAAGGAAGCGTTGGCTGCGTGGGGGTTGGTGGCCTTGGAATCGTTGACCCACAGGACGCCGTGGGTATTGGCGACCAGCTGTATGCGGTGGGCCCCCGGTTCATATTTCTGAAGGCCAGCCTTGACCTTTTCAGGGGTGATACCTGCTGCCCGGGTCAGGGCTGCAGCCACCAGGGCATTTTCGACGGTGTGCTTGGTGGGGAGCTGACCGGTGTCTGCAACCTCAGCTAGCTCAAGGGCCTGGTTGCGGCGGTCGTCCAGGAAGGCCCGGTCCACCAAAAGGCCGTCAATCACACCAACCATAGACAGGGAGGGGGTGTCAGCCCAGAAGCCAATGGCCCGGGCCCCCTCCACCACGTCGGCCTCTTCGACCATGCGGACGATTTCAGGCTGGTTGGCGTTGAAGATGCAGGCTACCTGGGTATTCTCGTAGATCCGGGCCTTATCGGCCAGATAGTTGTCATAGCCCTCGTGCCAGTCAACGTGGTCTTCAGCCACGTTGAGCACAACTGAGGCCAGGGGGGACATGGAATAGGTCCAGTGCAGCTGGAAGCTGGAGAGCTCAACGGCAAAGAAGTCGTAGTCAACGGGGTCGCGCAGGGCGTCCAAGATAGGGGTGCCGACGTTGCCCACAGCAATTGCCTTGTGGCCTGCTGTTTGCAGGATTGATTCGGTCATCCCTACGGTGGTGGTTTTACCGTTGGTTCCGGTAATGGCCAGCCAGGGGGCTGTCTTACGTCCCTCGCGTTGACGCAGGCGCCAGGCCAGCTCAACGTCGCCCCAGATCTGAATCTTCTGGGCTACAGCGTCAGCAAGGATTCCCAGGGTTGGGGGCAGGCCCGGAGAAGTCACCACGAGGTCAGCAGGTTCTCCTTCGACCAGGGGCAAGGAGTCCATGGCACCGGGGCCCAGGACGGAACCGGCAGCACCCACAATCTTGAGGGTATCGGCCTTACCGCGGGTAGCTTCTGAATCTGAGCCATCGACTACGATCACGCGGGCACCCAGTTCAATCAGGGTATCGGCTGCTGAAAAACCTGAGATACCCAAACCGGCAACCACCACGCGTAGGCCAGCCCAGTCAGACTCCCAGCGGGTCAGCTTTTCCAGGCGTTCATACCCGTAGACGGGATTAGCATTGCTTGCCTGCATTAGAAGACACCTCCGTTGCTCAGGAGCCAGTCACCGTAGAAGACGCCCAGGGCGATGGCCACAAAGAGGCCAGCGAGAATCCAGAAGCGAATCACGACGTTCACTTCGGTCCAGCCCTTGAGTTCAAAGTGGTGCTGCAGGGGGGCCATGCGGAAAATACGCTTACCCCCGCTCATCTTAAAGTAGCCCACCTGAATAATCACGGAGAGGGCAATCATGACGAAGAGACCGGCGATAATCGGCAGAAGCATCTGGGTGCGGGTGATGATAGCGAAAGCTGCCAAGGCACCGCCCAGTCCCAGGGAGCCGGTATCGCCCATGAAGATAGTTGCCGGTGAGGTATTCCACCAGAGGAAGCCGATCAGGGCACCAATCAGGGAGGCTGCCAGCATAGCCATCTGGCCTGAATCAGGAACCTCATAGCAGACATTATCGAGGGAGCCGGGGGCACACAGGTGCTGCTGCTGCCACATAGAAATCAGCAGGTAGCCGCTAAAGACCATAATGGCTGCACCTGTTGCCAAACCGTCCAGCCCGTCAGTCAGGTTCACGGCGTTGGTGGTGGCAGTCGCGATCAGGTTGGCCCAGATAATGAAGAGGATAATGCCCACCACAGGCCCGGCAAAGGCCAAATCCAACCAGGGGATATCGCGGGTGAAGGAAAGGTTGAAGGAGGCAGGTGACCAGCCCCGCTCGTCCTTAATCAGCAGGGCACCGACCGCAAAGAGGGTACCAATGAGCCCCTGGAGCACGATTTTGCCCTTGGGAGTCAGGCCCTCACTCTGCTTCTTCCAAATCTTCTGGAAGTCATCGATAAAGCCAACGCCAGCCATACCCAGCATGAGGAACATGGACAACAAGACCGAAGCGGACGGAGCCAGGTTGGTTCCCGTCAGCAGGGCTGAGAGGCCAAGGGCCAGGAAAAAACCAAGAACGGTAGCAATCATCATCATGACGCCACCCATGGTCGGGGTGCCCCGCTTGGTCTGGTGGGAGGTCGGGCCGTCCTCACGGATAAACTGGCCAAACTGCTGCTTGACCAGCCATTTGGTGTAGAGCGGGGTGCCTGCAATCGAAATGATCAGGCCAAAAGCTGCAGCCAACAGGATTGAAATCATGTGGTGTCTTCGCCTTCCCTCTTATGCGTTGGTGGGAGTTTGGGAATCGGTGCCGGTTTTAGCGCCACTAGTTGAGTTTAGCGCCTGGACAAAGTCTCCGGCGCTCAGCCAAGAGCTACGGGCTCCAGTTTGGCCCCCATCTTCCGTGAGGTTTCCCTCATAGTCGGCAACCTGTTGGCCCAAAACACCCAGACCTGCCCCATTTGATGATTTAAAGAGCACAATATCCCCTGGCTCTACCTGGCCCTTGAGCAGTTCAAAAGCCTCGTCAGCGGTGGCCACCCAGGTGGCTTCATTTCCCCAGGAGCCTTCAAGGTGGGCCGTGTTGTAGATAGGCTTGGCGATGTCCCCCACAGCGATGAGCTTGGAAATATTGAGGCGGACAGCCAGCTGGCCAATGCGGTCGTGCTCGGTAAGGGTGGCCTCCCCGAGTTCCAGCATGGCCCCCAGGACGGCCCAGGTCCGGTTGGTTGAGGGCAGACGGCCCAGCTGGGCTAGGGTCTGCAGGGCTGCGGTCATAGATTCAGGGTTGGCGTTATAGGCGTCATTGATGACGGTGACGCCGTCGGGGCGGTCGGTTCGCTGCATCCGCCACTTGGAGGCAGCTCCGCTGGTGGAAAGCTGCCGGACAATAGCTTCGGGGGCAATACCCACCTGGTAGGCAACAGTTGCTGCAGCCAGCAGGTTATAGACGTGGTGCTCCCCAATCAGCTGGGAGGCTACTTCAAAAGACTCCCCTTCGGGGAAGGTCACAGTGAATACAGGTTTGCCTTCGTCATTGGTGCGAAGATTAGTGGCAGTAATCCTGTTTTCCGCCACACCGGGGTTGGCTGAGGTGGTCACCTCAGCTTCCCGGCCTTCAACGCCGAAGTAGGTGACGGGGGTAGAGGCCCGGTTAATCATGCGGCGGACCCGGTAGTCGTCAATGTTGAGGCCCAGCCCCAGGCTCACCCCTTCAGCCATTTCGCCCTTGGTCGCTTCAATATTATCGACCCCGCCAAATTCACCGGCATGGGCGGTGCCAACCTTGAGGACGACGCCGTAGTCCGGCTTGATCATGTCGGTCAGGTACTTGATATTGCCAACACGGTCAGCTCCCATTTCAATAACCAGGTATCGAGTCTCTTCCTCAGCCCGGAAAACGGTCAGGGGGACCCCGACCTCCCCGTTGAAGGAACCAACGGGGGCAACGGTCTTGCCCTCGGCTCCGAAGATGGCAGCCAACAGGTCCTTTGTGGTGGTTTTTCCAGCTGAACCGGTGATTCCGACAACCGTGATTTCTCCACGCTCTCGCAGGCGGGCGACAATATAGGCTGCCAGGCGTCCCATAGCCAGAACGACGTCGTCCACCAGAACCGAGGGGTAGATTCGGCCCGAAGCGTCCTGAACCTCACGTTCAACTAGAGCTAGAGGTGCTCCGGCCTCAAAGGCAGCAGGGAGGAAACGATGACCGTCCGTCACTTCTCCGGGCTTGGCCAAGAAAAGGCAGCCCTCCCCCACTTCACGGGAGTCAGTAGTAGCAGAAGTGCAGGTCAGAGCGGAGGCAGCAGCCTCATCAAGCCCCAGCAGGGCACCTGAGGTGGCTTCTGCGATCTCTAAAGCTGAAAGTTCAATCATAGGTTTATCTTCTGTTACTTCTGGAGGTTCTGGTAGGCGGGAAGGACGGAGAAACCTGCAGCCAGCAGGGCCCGGGCAGTTTCAACCCGGTCGTCCATTTCAATATCGGTTCCGGCAACGTCCTGGGCCACTTCATGGCCGCGGCCTGCCACCAGAATGGAATCGTGGGGGCCAGCTAGGGCAATAGCTTCATCAATAGCCCGGGTACGAGGTTCGATATTCAGCACCTGCTGGGCCCGGGCCCCGGAATCCACCGCGGCCTGGGCTCCCCCAGCCACAGCCTCCCGGATGGGGGCCGGATCCTCCCCGTGGGGGTCATCGTCAGTCACAATGACCAGGTCTGCATAGGTTGCAGCAATCTCACCCATCAGGGGACGCTTGGTCTGGTCACGTTCACCGGTGGCCCCAAAGACAATAATGACCTTGCCGTCTTCAGAGGCCGGTTCAATCGCCTCCAAAGCCCGCTTGAGGGCATCGGGGTTATGGGCAAAATCGACCAGGGCGGTGGGCTCAGTTGAGATTAGCTGCATCCGGCCCGGAACCACCGGGGTCAGGGTCTCAGGCTGAGCCAAGACCTCAACAATCCTGCTCCGTTCCACCTCATTCTGGGCAGATTCGAATACCATCAGGGCAGCCAAAGCAGCGTTAGAAACATTGAAGTCCGCAGGCAGGTGGGTTGAGCTCTTCAACTCAAAACCGTCCCCCCGCCGCAGGGTAAAGGAATGCCCGATACCTTCGCGGGCCACCTGGGTAAGGGCCCAATCCAGCTGGCCCAGATGGGGAGCCCCGGCCAGGTCATCCGCATAGCCGGCTCCATAGTTGGTCGCCAGGCGTACAACAGCCAAAGTCCCCAACTGCTTGACGGCTACGTCCGCCATCTTCTGGCCCCACTCATCGTCTACGGTAATTACCGCCCGACGGGTACGCTCGGGAGTAAAAAGCTCAGCCTTGGACTCAAAGTAGCTCTGCATCGTTCCATGCAAATCCAGGTGGTCCTGGGTCAGGTTGGTAAAACCGGCAACGTCATAGCGCACGCCGTCAACCCGGTGATAATCCAGGGCATGGGAGGAAACCTCCATAGCGGCGCTCGTAATCCCCTGCTGACGCATGAGGGCAATCAGGGAGTGCACGTGGGGGGATTCAGGGGTGGTGAGCTTGGACGGAATAGCCTGGCCACCGGCCAGAATCTCAATGGTGCCAATCAAACCGGTGGTGTGACCCAGCGCCTGCATGATCGAGTTGGTCATGTAGGTGCTCGTAGTCTTTCCGTTGGTACCGGTGATACCGAACAGGCGGGGTCCTGCTCCCCCGGCAGGCTGGGAGGAATAAATCCGGGCGGCCAAGGGGCCAATTGCTTTCCGAACCTGGTCGGTAACGATCACACTGAACCCTTCAGGCAGGGCCTGAGAGCCCTGGGCAATCTTTAGCCCGGCAGCGTCCGTTAGCATGGCAACGGCACCGAGTTCAAGGGCTGAGGACAAAAAGCTGGCACCGTGGGCGCGGGCACCGCCGAGGGCAACGTAGAGGTCACCGGGCTGGACTTCACGGGAGTCAAGGGTGATACCGGTAATAGGCTGGTCTGAGATCTGGGCCAGGCTGGAATCCAGACCAATTTCAGTCAACCAGCCTGCCACCTCTTCTGCTGGCCGAGGGGTGATCTGGGCTGGCCGCAGGGTCTGGGCGTTACCCTTCAGCTGGGGTTTCTCAGTCAAGGTATCCCTCCAAGGTGGTAAGAACGGGGCCAGAGCCGCTAGTCGGCCTTGTATCATGCCCGTTAGCTGATTCGGTGCGGTTGCACCCGGGGTTTGCCGGCTCTAAACAGGCCTCCCGGCTGGTGTGCGATGTAATAGGGTCTACTTTAGCCGTTTTCATCGTGGCCTTCGGCAAATTTAGGGGTTTCCTGAGGCTCAGTGGTGGAGCGCGGCACGTTATAGATGTGCAGGGTCTTCTCCATAATGCTGGAGAACTGGGTGGTTGTTCCGGCAGTTCCTACGGCTGCTGCTGTGGTTTGCGGACGATGGATGGTTACCGAGACGAGGAAACGCGGGTTTTCGGTGGGGGCAACACCGACGAAGGAGGTTGTCCAGCCGTCGTAGGTGCTAGACCCCTCTCCAACGTTTTCTGCAGTACCGGTTTTACCGGCTACCCGGTAGCCCTCCACCTGGGCAGTTTTGGCACCGCCCTGGTAGACCACTGATTCCATCACTTGCAGGGTCTTGCGGGCGGTGTCTTCGCTGATAATCCGGGTGCCTTCTGCGATGGGTCGGACTTCTTCTGTGCCGTCGGTGTCGATGACCGCGTCCACGATACGGGGCTTGAGCATGACGCCCTTATTCGCGATGGCCTGGTAGATCATGGCAGTTTGCAGGGCTGACTGGGCAACGCCCTGGCCAAAGAGGACGGTGTACTGCTGGCGGATGTCCCAGTCCCGCCAGTCGTGAATCAGGCCCTGAGATTCACCGGTCAGTTCGATACCGGTGAATTCCCCGATGCCAAATTTTTTGAGCCAGTTGTAGCGCTGTTCTTTGCTGAGCTTGCTCCCCATCATGACAGTGCCGGTGTTCATGGAGTCGGCAATGATACCTGCGACGGTACGTTTCTGGGCCGGGTGGACGAAGGCGTCGGTGATGATCTGGTTGTCGATGTGAAGTTCAGCCGGTACGTCATAGACCGTTTCAGGTTGGGCGATTCCTTCTTCGATGACAGCTGCAGTCGTTAGAATTTTTTCGGTTGAGCCGGGCTCAAAGACCTGGGTGATGGCGCGGGGGTTCATATCGGCCAGTTCAAAGTCCTTGGAGCCAGGGTCCATGGTGCTGGAATCGGCCATAGCGAGAATGGAGCCGTCACGGATATCCATAACGATGACGGTGCCCCACTCTGCCTTGAGCTCCTGGGCCCGGGCGGCGATAATCTGCTGGGCGAAGTACTGGACGTCCTGGTTAATGGTCAGGCGCACGGACTTGCCGTTTTGGGCCGGAGTGATGGATTCTTTGCCGATGGGGATACGGATGCCGTCAGCTGAAATCTCGTAGGTCCGGTGGCCGTCAACGCCAGCTAGTTCCTTGCCCATGGTCCGTTCGATACCTACCGAGTTATTGCTGGTGCGGGTTTCAGTAGGGCTTCCTTCGACAGCTTCTTCAATCACGGAGTAGCGGCCAACGACTGATCCGGCGACCATGCCGTTGGGGTATTTCCGGTCGGAGAGAATTTCCCCGTAGATGAAGGGGGCCTCTAACTCATCGACCTTGTTGAAGATTTCGGGTGTGACGTTTTCTTTGACGATCCAGTATTTGCGGTCCCCGTCCAGGGCTGCTTTGACGTCAGCGTCGTTCATTTTGAGGATGTCAGCGAGTTCGTAGACCAGTTGGGTGGGGCTCACTGAAACGTATTCGTCGCGGGTTCCTGGCACCCGGCGTTCAAAGGTGGAGACGGCGCTTTGGTCAACGGTGATGTTGTATCGCTGGACGCTGCGGGCCAGCACGTTCCCGTTGATGTCGAGGATTTCACCGCGCAGGGCCGGGATGGTTTGGACGCGGGTGCGGTTGGAGCGGGCTGTTTCGGCAAGTCCGTTGGGGTCAAGGCCCTGCAGGTAGGCCATTTTTGCTCCGACCGCCCCGAGGCCGGCGAGGGCTATGGTGCCTGCGATGAAGCCCCGGCGGTTGATGCCGCGTTGGATTTCATCCACTGGTGTTGGATGCTGCTTCCCGCTCACGGGGCCCCCTTCTCTAGTTTCCTCTTTTGTGGTTCGTCAGGTTTGCGCGTTGATCAGCCGGTGAGAATTCACCAGGTGCCTACCGTTGGGGCAGGCACCTGGTGGACGCTGGTGGTTATTGGCCACTCTGGCTAGGTTGCGGGGCTGGTGCGCTGGGATCGCTTGAGGCTTTCGCTTCGGCTTCTTGCTTAGCCTTGGCTTCGGCTTCTTCCTTCTTACGTTGTTCTTCAGCCCGGGCACTTGCTTCTTCGTAGGCTTTGGTATCAGCGAGGGCAGGTGGGGAGATGAGGTTTTTGGTGGCTGGATCTTCCCCGGTGACGGCCATGGGGATACCGCTAATTTCGCCGGTATTCAGGTCAATGGTTGCCTGGCTTGAGGCGGCGACGAGGCCGAGTTGGCTGGCGCGGATTGCAAGGTCTTGGGGGGCCTGGTGGAATTCGATTTCCTGGGCGAGGGCTTCGTTGCTTTGGATCAGGGCCTGTTCCTGGGCGCGAAGGTCAACCAGTTCGTATTGGCGGGAGGCCATGGTAATACTCAGGCTAAGGACGACGATCAGTGAGAAGAGGAGGGCGCCGAGGCCGAAGAAGACCCGCCAACGGTTGTCGTAGGCGCGGACGTAGCGGGCACGGGAGAGCGGACGACGGGCGGGGCGGGGTGCGCCGTTACCGTCGCCTTTGACCAGGGTCAGCCTGGGTTTACTGCTGCCCTGGGTGGCGTCTCCGGTGGAGTGGGGGAAACGGGGTTCCGCGCTCATCGTGGTGCCTTAGTGGTTTTGATTTTTTCTGCGGCTCGGAGCTTAGCTGATGCGGCTCGTGAGTTCTCTTCTATTTCTGCTTCGGTGGGGGGTTCTGCCCCGCGGGTGATGATCTTGAGTTCAGGTTTGTGTTCTTCAAGTTCAACGGGGAAGCCCTTGGGTGCGCTGGAGGTTGCGCGGCTGGTAAAGGCTCGCTTGACGATTTTGTCTTCGAGGCTGTGGTAGCTCATGGCAACGCAGCGTCCGCCGAGGTTGAGGGCGTCGATGGCTGCGGGAATTGCCCGTTCGAGGGCGTCGAGTTCGTGGTTGACCTCGATTCTCAGGGCCTGGAAGGTTCGCTTGGCGGGGTGCCCGCCCTTGCGCTGGGCGGCAACGGGGACTGCCTGCTGGATGACTTTGACGAGCTCGCCGGTGGATTCGAAAGGACGGCTGGCGCGGGCTTCAACAATTTTTGAGGCTATGCGGGCGGCGAACTTTTCTTCACCCCACTGGCGGATGATGCGGCGCAAATCGTGTTCGTCATAGGTATTGACGACGGTGGCTGCGGTGAGCTCATCGGTGGTGTTCATGCGCATATCCAGGGGCGCGTCGTAGGAGTAGGCAAAGCCCCGGGAACGTTCATCTAGCTGCATGGAGGATACGCCAAGGTCGAAGAGGACGCCATCAACTTCGCTGACGCCTGCTTCGGCAAGGGCGCGGGGGATTTCGTCGTAGACCGCGTGGACCGGGATGAAGCGGTCGCCGAAGCGGGCCAGGCGCTCCCCTGCCAGCTTATGGGCCATGGGGTCCCGGTCAATGCCGATGAGGGTCAGATCCTCAAAGCGTTCTAGCATGGCTTCTGAATGGCCACCCATGCCCAGGGTTCCGTCGATGACGACGGCGCCGGGGCGGGAGATTGCGGGCGCGAGCAGGTTCAGGCAGCGGTCAAGCATGACCGGAATGTGCCTGTCTTTGGCTTCCTTGCCGGGTGAGAGGTCCTCTACCTGAGTCAAGGTGCGCTCCTCTGTTTGGGTGGTTGGTGCGATATTTTAGGGGGTGGGGCCGGTTCCTACAGGAGGAGGCCGGGCAGGAGCTCTTCGTCTGTCTCGGCGAAGCTTTCTTCCTGCTCAGCCAGGTAGGATTCCCAGGCGTCAGTACTCCAGATTTCAGCCCGTGAGCCTGCGCCAATGACGGTGAGTTCTTTATCAAGACCGGCATAGTCCCTCAGATTCTGAGGAATGGTGATACGCCCTTGCTTGTCTGGAACCTCGTCTGATGCCCCCGATAGGAAGACACGGATGTAGTCTCGGGCCTGCTTGGATGAGAGCGGTGCTGTGCGAAGCTGCTCGTGAATCCGTTCAAATTCTGCCAGCGTGAACACATAAAGGCAGCGTTCCTGGCCCCGGGTGAGCACGAGCCCCTGCTCAAGCTGGTCCCGAAATTTTGCCGGTAGGATAAGTCGCCCTTTAACGTCCAGACGCGGGGTGTGAGTCCCGAGGAACATTCCACCACCGCCTCTAAGTCTTGCTTCGGAAACTCCCGGCTGACGGGAGAAACTACATCAGTGTTGTTCTATCCCCTCCACTTTACTCCACTCCGCACCACCATGGGCACAAAAACCCTCATATTTACCGGCTTTTTGAGAGTTTTCACAAGGTTTTTGCATGAAGGACTCTAGGACTGGTCGTTCCTTCTCAGGCCTTTTCTTCCAGCAGAAACAAACACTGCCCAGCTAAAAGCCGGGCAGTGGTGAAAAGTGGAGGGTCTCGGTGAGCACCCCAGAGCAGGTTTTAGCCTAGGGGCGGGAGCCGCCTTGACGTTCATCCCATTTATCTTCGAGGTTACGCATAAAATTTGAGTATTTACCGGACTGGGCCTTTGAAGCCTTGGCGGTGGAGGACGCTCCGGCGGTGGCTTTGGCCCCCGCCTTGGGGGTGAGGGTGGCGAAGTAGATGCCACCGCAGGTAATCAGGAAGCCCAGGACGCCAACCACAATGAGCTTGGTTGAGACACCGGCGATCAGGACGCCCAGACCCAGCACGGCAATCAGCGCCCCGATGACGAGGTTTCGGGCAGAAGCCTTGGGGGCAAGGTCGAGGGCGGGCTGGGCCCCGGTCATGGTCGAGCTAAAGGCCGGGTCTTCGTTGAGCTGTTTTTCAAGCTGGGCCAGTAGTGCTTGTTCCTGCTCTGATAGCGCCATGGGTGTCTCCTAGTACTGGGGGCAAGAGCGGCAATGTTCTTGCTCTCGTGCGGTGGGGCTATGCTTGCCCTGGCACCTACCCTCCTATCTTACATTTTTCAGGTGGCCGCTTCACCCGAACGTTTCGATTTTTGCGTCGATACCTCATACAGCCCCTAGCGGGATTTACCGGGCCGCTGACCTTCTGAATGGATTGGTTCAGAAAGCAGCCGGGCCGGCAGTAGGCCAGATGCCCCGAATTTCTGCTGGATGGTATCCATGGCCCGCTCCGCCCCGCCCCACCGCTGACGCTGGTCAGCACTGCCAGGGTCTAAGTCTTCACCGAGCAGGGAGAGCTGGATGCCAACGTCCTCCCCCTCAAGCTTTTCAGCCCTTACCCCCACCAGCCGCAGGGGCCTAGGGACTGCTCCGCCACCGTCCATCACCCCTCTTTTCTTCAGCTGGGCCAGGGCCGCCTCGTACATCAGACGGCCTGAGGAGGTGGCTTCAGGCAGGGGGCAGGCCCGGGTGAGGGTTTCAAAGTCACCGTAGCGCACCTTGAGGCTCAGGGAGCGGGTCTGACGGCCAGCAGCCCGCAAACGCCGCCCCACCTGCAGGCACAGGGCATAGAGTTCAGCAGAAATAACCTGGGGATCGCTTTGGTCCTGGGCGAAGGTATGTTCAGCCCCGATGGATTTTTCACTCCGCTCGGTCACAACCTCTCGGCGGTCAATCCCCCGGGCCATTTCATAGAGGTGGAGGCCAGCTGCCTGGCCAAAACGGCCCTGCAACCAGCCCAGCTCATACTCCCGCAGCTGGGCGACCTGGTGGATCCCTAAGCCCTCCAGCTGACCTGCAGTTTTAGCCCCCACACCCCAGAGCTTTCCGATGGGCAAAGGATCAAGAAACTCCTGGACGCGGTGGGGCGGCACCACCCACAAACCATTGGGCTTAGAACCGGTGGAGGCCATCTTAGCCACAAATTTGGTGGGGGCGATTCCGGCCGATGAGGGCAGGTGCAGGTCAGCGGCAATCCTCTCGCGCAGCCCCTGAGCAATGAGTACGGGATCCCCCTGATGCTTCACCGCCCCCGTCAAATCAACAAAGGCCTCATCCACACTCACCTGCTCCACCCGGTCGGTCACCTCCCGCAGAAGGGCCATGATTGCAGCTGAGTACTCGCGATAGGAGGCAGAGGGCTCCACCAGTACAGCCCCGGGGCAGATTTGCTGGGCCCGGGTCAGGGGCATGGCAGAGCGCACCCCGTACTGCCTGGCCTCATAGGAGGCAGAGAGGACGACCGACCTCGGGGAATTTCGGGCCACAATAATTTTCTGCCCCCTCAACTGGGGCTGGCTCAGCAGTTCGACATTGACAAAGAAGGCGTCCATGTCAAGGTGCATGATGATGCGCCCCCGAGCCGACTCAGAACTTGCCACCTGACGCACAGCGCCCTCCTTTCGCCATCCCACCCAGCATAATCGAAAATATGTTCTAATTTAGTTTAGGGCAGAAACCGGCCAAGCACCACACTTTTCAACTACACTAAAGAACACCAGGTCACCCCACTCAAGGAAGCCATGAACTCCGCATCCTCCCCCACAGCCGACGAAACCTCTCGTTACCTCGCTGCCCTTGAAACAGAGATGGGTAGCTTCTTCGCCACCCAACGAGAGATCATGGCCCATGTCTCTACAGAAACCCTGCCCCTGATTGACTCCATTGAAGCCCTCTCCACCGGAGGAAAGCGCCTGCGAGCGCTACTGGCCTACTGGGGCTACCGCGGCGCGGGTGGGGCTGAGTTGGCTGAATCCATCGTCAAGGCCGGGCTGGCCATTGAGCTCTTCCAGACGGCAGCCCTCATTCACGACGATATTATTGACGCTTCAGATACCCGCCGGGGGGCCCCGTCCGTCCACCGCAGGTTTGAAGCCATGCACACCGACCGGGCCTACAAAACCGACCCGGCTACCTTCGGTATCTCCAGCGCGATTCTTGCCGGGGACCTCTGCCTCTCCTGGTCTGAGATGGTCTTTTCCTCCATCCCTGAGCTGACCGCTACCAGTGAGGCCCGCTTTATCTTTGACCTGATGCGCACCGAAGTGATGGCCGGGCAGTACCTAGATATTGTGGGTGAAGTGGTGCCCGAGGAAGAACCCCAGGTTGCCCTGGAACGGGCCCTGAATGTGATCCGCTACAAGTCAGCTAAGTATTCCTGCGAGCACCCCGTTGCCCTAGGCGGTGCCCTGGGCCTAGGTCTGCAGCATGGCCATCCGTCGGAGCTGGTTGCCGGCTACCGGGCCTTTGCCCTGCCCCTGGGTGAGGGCTTCCAGCTGCGGGACGACGTCCTGGGGGTCTTCGGGGAACCAGAAACCACCGGCAAGCCTGCTGGCGATGACTTACGCGAGGGCAAGCGGACCGTCCTGACCGCCTTCACCGCCATGAAAACTGATGAGCCCGCCCGGGCCCACCTTGAGGCGTCCCTAGGTAAGCCCGACCTCGATGCGGCAACCATTGCTCAGATCCAGCAGCTCATGCGAACCAGCGGGGCCCTCGATGAGGTTGAAGTCCTAATCGCCCACAAGAGTGAGCAGGCCCTGGAGGCCCTCGCTGCTCTGCCTATTGCCCCGGAGGTTGGTGCTGCCCTGCACGCCATTGCCCTCAAGGCCTTACACCGCAGCCACTAAACCCACCTTGCCCCCACAAAAATAACCCCGCCCAGGATGAACCGGGCGGGGTCTAAAAATTTGGGTTACCAGGCCAGGGCTGAGGCGCGGCGGCGGATCTCGGTCTTACGGCCGTCAATCAGGGCGTCAATGGGGCGGCCGGGCAAAGAATCGTCAGCAGTGTACAGCCAGACGATGGATTCTTCAGCGGTAAAGCCCGCATCGGTCAGGACGCTGATGGTCCCCTTGAGGGGCTCAAGCACGCGGTCTTCTCGCATGAAAAGGGCCGGAACCTTCCGGACGCCGGTTTCCGGGTCGCGCAGGGCCAGGAGGGTGCCGTCTGCTAGCAGGTTGTGGACTCGGGTTACTTTGAGGTCGAGGGCTTCAGCGATATCGGGGATGGTGAGCCAATCGCCGACCAGGTCCATTACTTCTTGAGTGGTTTTTTCTTCAGTCACCCCTCTATTGTGCCCTAGAACCTGGCCTGGGAGAACTAGCAACCGCAGAGTTTTATGGTGGGGGGTGTCTCCTGCTTTCTCTTTCTCTGAGGGAACTCCCAGGGCTTTGCCCCTACAATAGTGGGGAGATGAGTGAACAGAGAACCGCCCCCACCTCGTGGCTGACCGGCCACGCTTTTGCTGACCGCTACGCCTTAGGTGCCCCCATTGCTCGAGGAGGCATGGCTGAAGTTTTCCATGCTGTTGATTTGTGGTCGAACAACCCGGTGGCGGTGAAGGTTCTGCTCCCCCACCTGGCCCATGATCCGGCCCAGCAGCAGAAGTTCTTCCGGGAGGGTAATGCCCTGCAGAAGATTAGACACACCAACGTCGTGGGTGTGGTGGCCTCCGGCAGTGAGGTCGTGCGGGGTCAGGAGGTCATGTACCTGGTTCTGGAGTATGTTCACGGCTGCACCCTGCACCAGCTACTCAAACTTCGGCCGGTCTTGTCGGTGGCTGAGATGCTGGAGGTGATGGTGCCCATCGTCGAGGGCCTCTCAGAGGTTCACGCCCACCGGTTAGTTCACCGGGACTTCAAGCCCGCTAACGTCCTGCTAGACGGGGCTGCCTGCACCATCAAGCTGTCAGATTTTGGGTTGACCCGCAGGGCTGACCAGGACGGCACCGGCGAGCTGATGGGGACCCCCGCCTACGTTGCCCCGGAAATTCTTGACCCTCGGGCTGCCCCCGGCCCGGCCGCTGACGTTTTTGCCGTTGGCGTGACCATGTACCGGATGCTGACCGGCCGGATGCCCTTTGACGGGCTAGAGAGCGACCAGCAGGTGCTCTACCACAACACCAACACCGATATCCCCTCCGTGACAGCCCTCCTGCCGGGGGTCAGCCCCGATATTGCCGGAATCATCAGCTGGTGTACCCGCCGGAACCCGGCTGACCGGCCCCAGGACGCCACTGAACTCTACCGGGCCTTAGCTGATTCCCAGGAGAAACTCACCCGGGCTGAGAAGGCCTACCGGGCTGAAGCTGCCGACCACCCGGTAACTACCCTGTGGGATGATGTCGCAGAAATTGCTGAACGATCCGGCCGCACCAGGGTGCTCAGCTCCACCCCGATTTCAGCCCACGGCCAGGCAGAAGACCTCATTGATGAAACCACAGACTGGCCCCTGACCACAGACCACGAGAAGGCTGCCCAGTTAGCTGCCGATGAACCGGCTGATATCTACGAGCCCACCGATATATCAGTGGGCCCGCAACCAGCCGATGATGCAGGCTATGACAGTATCAGCGGCGCCTACCGGAACCCCCGACCCGGCTACCAGCGGCAGGGGGACCAGGCCTCCCCGGCAGCTTCTGCAGGCACCTATTCGGCCCAGCCCCCCGCCTCACTCGATCCCCGCCGGACTCCCGAGCCCTGGCGTCCTGCCCCTTCTGTGGCCCTGTTGGTCGCCTATGCGGTGCTCTTTCTCCTAGGTTTTGTTGCTGCCAGTTTCCTGGGCTGGTGGCTGGCAACCTTCTTGATCTAAGCCCCTCCAGCCTCACCCACAAAATTCGCGGCGGGGGCGTCCTTGAGAAGTTTTCAAGGACGCCCCCGCCGCGTTTGAGTGCTACCGGTCAGCTAGTTGGGATGTCAGTCTGGCTGAGCCTCTCCACCCGGTTAGCGGCGGGCCAAGTACTCAGCGACCTGGAAGGCAATTTCCAGGGACTGCTGGTGGTTCAGGCGAGGATCGCAGAGGGTCTCGTAGCGGTCTGCAAAAGCTGCCTCTTCAATGGGGTCAGAGCCACCCAGGCACTCGGCAACGTCATCGCCGGTCATTTCAACGTGGATACCACCGGGGAAGGTACCCAGGGCCTCGTGGACCTCAAAGAAGCCGTTGACTTCGTCCACAACGTCGTCGAAACGGCGGGTCTTGTAACCGGAGGGTACGGAAATGGTATTGCCGTGCATGGGGTCGGTCACCCAAACAACCTTGGCGCCTTCCTTCTGCACACCCTCAACGATGGCAGGCAGGTTTTCCCGGATTTTGCCTGCCCCCATGCGGGTGATGAAGGTCAGACGGCCCGGCTCGCGGTTGGGGTCCAGCTTATCGATCAGGGCCATAGCGTCATCTGCGGTGGTGGTGGGGCCCAGCTTGACGCCGATGGGGTTGCGGACCTTGGAGAGGAAGTTGACGTGGGCGTCCTCCAGGCCGCGGGTGCGCTCACCGATCCAGAGGAAGTGGGCGGAGGTGTCGTAGGGCAGGTGGGTGCGGGAGTCAATGCGGGTCATGGCACGTTCGAAATCCAGCAGCAGGGCCTCGTGGCCGGTGTAGACGTCGGTGGTCTTCAGGGGGCCGAAGTCGGTGCCGCAGGCTTCCATGAACTTAATGGCGCGGTCAATTTCACCGGCGATAGCCTCGTAGCGGGCGTGGGCTGGGTTGGAGGTGAAGCCCTTGTTCCAGGAGTGGACGGAGCGCAAATCAGCAAAGCCGCCCTTGGTGAAGGCCCGGATCAGGTTCAGGGTGGAGGCGCTGGTGTGGTAGCCCTGCAACATGCGGTTGGGGTCGTGGACGCGGGATTCGGCGGTGAAGTCGAAGCCGTTGACCATTTCACCGCGGAAGGAGGGCAGGGTAACGTCGCCGCGGGTCTCGTCGTTCGATGAGCGGGGCTTGGAGAACTGACCTGCCATGCGGCCCATTTTAACCACGGGCATGGAGGCACCGTAGGTCAAAACGACGGCCATCTGCAGCAGGGTACGCACGCGGCCTGAAATCTTGTCAGCGGTAGCACCGGCAAAGGTTTCAGCGCAGTCACCGCCCTGGAGCAGGAAGGCCTCACCGTTAGCGACGCGGGCCAGGTCTGCCCGCATCTGATCAACCTCACCGGCAAAGACGAGCGGGGGAACGGCGGACAGCTCAGTCATGACGGAGGTAAAGTCGGGGTGCTCAGCCCATTGGGGGTGCTGGTCGATGGTGAGTGAGCGCCACTCGTCGAGTTCGGGGAAGTCGTTGGGGGTGGGGACGGGGCCGGGGTTGGTCACGGCGAACTCCTTCGGTTGGTGGCGCTGGGGCCGGTGAATGGAAGCTTATATATAAAAGTAGAGGGGGGCCGGGAGGTCACCAAGATGAGTTCACATGGTGACATAGTGTGTTGCTTGATGACGGTGACAACCAGCTCTCAGCGGACCACCTGGCTTATTTCTGGTTCTTTGCTGCCAGCAGCCGGTCGGTAGCTTCAGAGGCTGGGATACTCTCAGCTGCCATCAGCTTTTTGACGTCGGCAGCATAGACCGGGGTGATAGGACGGCCGGTCATCTCACTGATCCGGTTCATGACAAGGTCAGCCAGTTCCCGCTGGGCGGCATGGGTATCGGCCCTCCCCTGGAAGGGGGTGGTGTCGATGGGTTCGCCGATAATGGTACGGATGTGGATGGCCCGGCCGTCCTTCCGCAAGCGCAGGCGGTTAGAGCCGGGGACCTGGACGTCCTCATTGCCAAGCTGGGCAACCGGCAGGATCGGCACCCCGGCCTCAAGAGCCAGGCGGGCCACCCCCACCTTGGCTCGGTAGAGGCGGGTGTCAGGGCTGCGGGTTCCCTCCGGATAAATACCCACCAGCTTGCCCTCGCGCAGGGCATTAACAGCAACAGCGAGGGAGGCAGCAGACTTAGCCCCGCCTGAGCGGTCCATCGGCAACTGGCCGACGGAGGTAAAAAACCACTTCATCAAGCGGCCCTTAACCCCGGGGGTGGTGAAATAGTCCGACTTTGCCAGGAAGAAGACCTGCCGGGGCGCTGCCAGCGGCAGGAAGATGGAGTCAATGAAGGAAACGTGGTTGGACGCCAAAATAGCCCCGCTGTTGGCAGGGATATGGTGGGCACCCTCCACCTGGTGGTGATAGGCCTTCTGCAAGAAGGGCTTGAGCAGGGTGCGCAGTTGCATATACATGGCTGGTCTCCGCGACGGTAAAGTGTGTTTCCTGCATTCCATTGTAAACCTGCCCTGGATCTGCTCAGAACCGTGTTACACCGCGCTTACTCTGTTAGAAAGCCGGTAAACTTTCAGATAAGCGCCCCTGCCCACCTCCGGCTGGGCCCCAGTAGAAGAAGGCACAGTGAAAGAAATCCACTCCCCTCAGATTGTTACCGTTGATCCCTCAACCAATATCACTGACATGGTTGAACGTCGCGCCCAAGATAGCCGCAAGCCCGTTGCCTACCGGGTGCAGAAGTCAACCGGTAACTGGGTCAACATCACCACGGTTCAGTTCCGTGACCAGGTCATCGAGCTGGCTAAGGGCTTGATTGCAGCCGGTATTGGCCAAGGTGATGTGGTCGGCATTATGAGCCGCACCCGCTACGAGTGGACCTTGATCGACTTCGCGATCTGGTACGCGGGCGCAATTTCAGTTCCGGTCTACGAGACTTCCTCCCCCGCCCAGGCCGCCTGGGCCCTCTCCCATTCCGGGGCCAAGGCTATCTTCGTGGAGAACGCCAAACTTGAAGCCGTCATCGCTGAAGCCCGCACCCTTGAAGACCCCGAGCTTGACCTCTCAGCCCTCAAGGACGTCTGGGTAATTGAGGATTCTGCCCTGCCCGCCCTGGTCTACCGCGGCACCGACGTCCCTGACCAAACGGTAGAAGAGCACCGCTCAGCAGCCGGCCTTGAAGATATCGCAACCATCGTTTACACCTCCGGTACCACCGGCCGCCCCAAGGCCTGCCCCATTACCCACGGCAACTTCGTCCGCCTGACCGCCAACACCAAGCTGACCATCCCCGAAATTGCCAATGAAACCAACTCAACCCTGCTCTTCCTCCCCCTGGCCCACGTCCTGGGCCGCCTGATTCAGGTTCTGGCCTATGACTGCGGCCTGGTCGTTGGCCACGCCCCCGACATCAAAAACCTCTCAACCGACCTGGCCTCCTTCCAGCCCACCATGCTCCTGGTTGTCCCCCGGGTCTTTGAAAAGGTCTATGAGGGGGCCATGAAGAAGGCAGAGAAGGGCGGTAAGGTCAATGCTGCCCTCTTCAAGCGCTCCATTGATATTGCCCTTGCATGGTCTAAGGCTAAAATTGCCGGCGATGTCCCCGCCAAGCTGGCCCTGCAGCATAAGCTCTACGACAAGCTGGTCTACTCCAAGCTGCGCGCTGCTATGGGTGGCAAGGTCAAGTTCGCTGTCTCCGGCGGTAGCCGCCTGGCCCCCCACTACGGCCACTTCTACCACGCCGTTGGTATTCAGGTCGTTGAGGGCTACGGCCTGACCGAAACCACCGCCCCCCTGTCCGTGGGGCGAATCCGCAACTTCGATATCGGAAACGTCGGCTCCCTGATTCCCGGCGGTTCAGCCCGTATCGCTGAGGACGGCGAACTCGAGTTCAAGGGCGTCGGCCTAATTTCTGGCTACCTGGATAACCCCGAAGAGAACGCAGCCGCCTTCACCGAGGACGGCTGGTTCCGCACCGGTGACCTCGCCCGCATTGACGACGACGGCAAGATTTACATCACCGGCCGCAAGAAGGAAATCATTGTGACCGCCGGTGGCAAGAACGTCATGCCGGTTCCCGCCGAAGACCGCCTGCGCCAGGCCCCCATGGTCTCCCAGGCCATGCTGGTGGGCGACGAAAAACCCTTCATCTCAGCCCTCATCACCCTGGACCCGGACGTCCTACCCGACGAACTCGAACGGATCGGCCTGCCCCGCACCCTGACCACCAAGGAAGCCTCAACCCACCCGGGCGTCCGTGCCGCCATTCAAAAGTTCATCGACGAGGCCAATGCCTTTGTGTCTAAGGCAGAGTCCATCCGGGAATTCCGTATTGTCGATAAGGACTTCACCGAGGCTGAAGGCCACCTCACCCCCTCTATGAAGGTGCGTCGCAAGCAGGTTCTGGCGGACTTCAACTCCTATGTGGAGGACATCTACGGCCGGGCCAAGACCACCGTCACCGAAACCGCAGCCCAGACTGCTGAGCGGGTCCAGGAGCTACGCGCTGAGCAGAGCGAAAAGTGGGAAGAGTTCAAGGCCGTGCAGGCTGAGAAGCTGCACGAGTTCACCGAGTCCCAGGCTGAAAAGCTCCATGAGCTAGCCGACAAGCTGCACCTGCCCAGCAAGGACGATTCCGCCCCAGCTGATGCAGATAAAAAGCAGGAAGGCGACGAAAAGGCCCTCTAAACCTAGCTGTTAACTGAAGAATCCCCGAGCCGTATGTGGCTCGGGGATTCTCTCTATTCTGTCTGGAGTTTAGTCGATCTCTAGGCCCAGCAGGGCGTTTTCTACGACCTCGGTGAGGGCCGGGTGGATCCAGTACTGGCCGCGGGCCATATCGCGAGCGCTCAGCCCGAAACTCATGGCCTGAATGAGGGGCTGAATCAGGTTGGCTGATTCTTCCCCGATCAGGTGGGCTCCCAGTAATTCTCCGGTGTCCTTGCGGGCAATGAGCTTGCAGATACCTTCGGTATCGTCCATGGCCCAGCCGTAGGCGACATCGCCAAATTTCTGTTCCTTGACGGTGATTTCAAAACCTTCTGCCTCAGCCCGGGTGAGGGCCTCGGCTTCGGTCAGGCCGACGGTGGCAATCTGGGGGTGGGTGAAGACGGCAGCCGGGACGTAGCGGTGATCTGTGGAGCGCAGCTGGTCGGGGTGGATGAGGTTCCACTGGACGGTGCGCATTTCTGCGTTCGCTACATGCTTGAGTTGGAAGGGTGAGCTCACATCGCCCAGGGCCCAGATTCCCTTGACGGGTTGGCCACCTGAGAGCACCCGCTGGTGTTCGTCGACCTGCACCAGGCCCCGGTCATCAACATCGAAGTAGGTAGCGGCGGATAGGGTGTCTGAGTTAGGGGTGCGGCCGGTGGCAACTAGCACGGCGTCAGTTCCAACCTGAACCGCGCCGTCCGGCCCCTCAAAGTTTACGAGGGCGGTGCCGTCGGCACCTTCTTCAACTCCGGTGAAGCGGTGGCCGGTTAGCAGGGTCCACTGGCGGGCAGCTTCGCGGGTGAAAGTCTCAGAGATGGTGGCGTCGTGGGTGCGGAGCAGCTTCTGCCCCCGAATGACCTGGGTGACCTGAGCGCCCAAGCCGTTGAAGACGTGGGCGAATTCGGCGGCAATGAAGCCGCCACCTATGACCACGACCCTCTGGGGGAAGGACTGCAGGCGCATGATGGTATCTGAGGTGTGGACCTGGGGCAGGTCAAGGCCCGGAACGTCCGGCAGGGTTACCCGGGAGCCGGTCGCCAGGACGATCTGGTCGGCTGTCAGCTGGATGCCGGAGTCGGTGGTGAGGGTCTTGGGGCCGGTGAAGCGGGCGTATTCTTCGTAGACGTCGACGTTCTCAAGGGACTTGCGCCAGGCAAGCCCACCCTCGCTAATGGCATCGATTCGCCCAAAGATCCGGTCCCTAATGGCGGGCCAGTCAGTGCCCTGGTGGTCCAGGCTGACGCCCAGGCGGCTCCCCTCCTTTGCTCGGGCAACGGTTGAGGCCGGGTAGACGTACATCTTGGTGGGGATACACCCTACGTTGAGGCAGGTGCCGCCGAAGCGGCCGCCGTCAATGATGGCGATTTTCTTGCCCTCGAAGTCTTCGTTGGGCAGGGAATTGCCGGAGCCTGAGCCAAGAATGATGAGGTCGTAGGTGCGAAGTTCAGCCACGGTGTGCCTTTCGTCGGGTGCAGGTCCCCCTCGAGTTGGGGTGCGGTATCGACTATAACCCGGGACCAGGGCCCTTTATTCCGTTTCTATGAAGAAAAAGTCAGGATGAACCTTTGGCGGTTCCCCCTGGGCGGTCGTATATTTAAGAAAGATTTTTTTAACCTAACTATGTGGTTAGGTTTACCTATCCTGAAAGGACCGCTGATGTTCCTGGCTACCTTCCTCATCGGCCTGCGCGAAGGGCTCGAAGCTGCCTTGGTCATCGGAATCCTCCTTGCCTTCGTGACAAAAGTCGGCCGAGCCGACGCCCGCCCCAAGATCTGGTGGGGCGTCGCCCTTGCCACCACCGTCTCCCTCATCGCCGGAGCTGCCCTGACTTTCGGCCGCTACGGCCTGAGCTTCGAGGGCCAAGAACTACTCGGCGGGGGCCTATCCCTCCTAGCCGTTGCTATGGTCACCTCAATGGTTTTTTGGATGGCTAAAATCGGCCCCACCCTCAAACAGGAATTGGAAACCTCTGCCCGGGCAGCCCTTGCCGCAGGCAGCGGCTGGGCCCTCTTCTGGCTGGCGGCTGTGACCGTCGGCCGGGAGGGCCTTGAGACAACCCTCATGCTCTGGGCCTGGTCCACAGCCCCTCTGGCCCTCGCTGGAGCCCTCATCGGCATTATCCTCGCCGTAGCCCTCGGAATAGCCATCAATCGGGGCATGATGCGTTTTAACCTCAGCTACTTCTTCACCGCCACCGGGGCCCTGCTCATCGTCATGAGCGCTGGCATTTTAGCCTACGGTATCCATGACCTCCAAGAGGCCCGTTTCCTGCCCGGCCCCTTCTCAGGGGCCCCCATCACCCCCACTAATTTCAGGACGGGCGAAGTCCTGGTTGGATTCACCACCACCCCCTTCTGGGGGGCCTCCTTCCCCTTCGGCTGGGCCTTCGACCTCCAAGACCAGATTGACCCCGCCGGGGCCCTGGCCGCCGTCCTCAAGGGAACCATCGGTTTCACCCCCCTCATGTCCTGGCTAGAGCTACTGGCCTGGGCCCTCTACCTTGCCCTCGTTTTTCCCCTCTGGGTCAAGCGCCTGCGCCGTCCTGGGCTAGAGCCTACCCCGGCCCAGCCCAGCGTCCAGTAAACCGCTAGCCCCCTCCCCTCCCCCAACCAGCCCCAGAAAGGCCCACCATGAAAACACACCGCCCTGCCCTCAGCGCTCTCACCATCGCCAGCCTGGCTTTGACCCTGACAGCCTGCGTCGATAAGCAGGCCCAGCAGTCTACCGGGCAGGCAATTACCGTCTCCTCCACCACCTCAGACTGCGCTGTTTCAACCAACACCACCACCTCCGGCACCAGCACCTTCAACATCAAAAACGATGGGGAAAAGACCACCGAGTTCTACCTCCTCGGCTCAGACGGCCTCCGCATTGTCTCTGAAAAAGAAAACATCGCCCCCGGCCAAACTGTTGATCTGACCGTCTCCCTGCAGCCGGGCGACTACTACACCGCCTGTAAGCCCGGTATGCGGGGCGAAAACGTTGGCACCGCAGCCTTCACCGTCACCGGCGATCCCGTTGAGCTGACCGGCGAACAAAAAGAACTCTATGAGCAGGCTGTTGCCAACTACGTTAATTTCGCCAAGAACGAGGTCGGCGAGCTGCTCCCCGCCGTCGAGGCCTTTGCCACGGCCTACATGAAGGGGGAAGACGACACAGCCCGGGAACTCTACGCTTCCACCCGCGTCCACTACGAACGTATTGAACCAATCGCTGAAGCCCTGGGCATCCTTGACCCCCGCATTGACTACCGCGAAATCGACTACCTGGCAGAAGCAGAGCTGCTGGCCCAGGACGACCCCACCTTCACCGAATGGCTCGGCTTCCACCGCATCGAAAAGGACCTCTGGGTACCGGCAGCCGATAAGCTCCAGCCCGACGGCAGCTCAGCCCACGACGGCTGGCAGCCCTCCAGCGAGGAAGACCGCCAGCGGATTGGCCAAACCCTCATCGATGATGTCCAGGCCCTCTACGATGAGATCCACTCCTCCAGCTTTATTGAAGACCAGCAACTCAATATCACCTCAGTCTCCAACGGCGCAGCTGCCCTGCTAGAAGAGATTGCCGTCGGCAAAGTCACCGGTGAGGAAAACTGGTGGAGCCACTACGACCTGTGGGACTTCCAGGCCAACCTTGAAGGCTCCCGAATTGCCTTCGACCTGGTAGCCCCGATCGCTTCTGCTGCGTCCGATGATAACGCCCAGCTGGTAGAGACTATCGACAAGGCCTTCAATGACCTGCAGGCTGAGCTAGATACCTACGGCTCCTACGAGGAAGGTTTCACCCTCTACAACGACGTGAGCGAGGAACAGCGCAAAGAACTCACAGCTAAGCTCGACGCCGTCAGGGAGCCCCTCTCCCAGCTCACTGCAGCCCTCGTCGACTAACCCCCTGCCCCCATCATCGAAAGGACAACCATGACGCGCCAAGATTCCACCCCAGCTCCGGCCCACCGGGGCCTTTCCCGCCGCGCCGTCCTTGCCCTGATGGGGGCTGGCTCGGGGGCCTCCCTCTTAGGCGGCCTGGCAGGAGGCTATGCCCTGGGGCAGGGGTCATCCAGCCCTGCCCACCAGGCCGACCTCATCTTCGATTTTTATGGCCCCCACCAGGCCGGAATCATCACCGAAGCCCAGGACCGAATGCACTGTGCGGCCTTTGACCTGGCAGAAGGGGTCAGCCGGGAGGACCTTATCTTACTCCTCCAGGACTGGACCTATGCGGCAAGCAGGCTCACCCTGGGCTTGGACGTCACCGCCGCCGGGGCTTTCGGGGGCGGCCCGGCCCTCCCCCCACCCGATACCGGGGAGGCAGCCGATCTGGGGGCCTCCGGGCTGACCATCACCTTTGGCTTTGGTCGGAGTCTCTTTGTCCAGGAGGACGGCAGCGACCGGTTCGGGCTGGCAGGAAAGCTCCCGGCAGAGTTCCAGCCCCTACCCAAGATGGTCAATGACTTTATCGACCAGGCCCAATCTGGTGGTGACCTTTTCATCCAGGCCTGCGCCTACGACCCGCAGGTGGCCGTCCACGCTATCAGAAACCTCACCCGAATCGCCTTCGGGGTGGCCACTCTCAGGTGGTCCCAGCTCGGGTTTGGGCGCACCTCCTCCACCACAACTGCCCAGGCTACCCCCCGAAATCTTTTTGGGCAGAAGGACGGCACCTCCAACATCAAGGCTGAGGAAACCGACCGGCTAGCTGAGCATGTCTGGATCAACCAGGGCATCGCCCAGGGAGGCACCTACCTCATTGCCCGGAAGATAGCCATGTCCATTGAAGTCTGGGACGGGGTTCAGCTCCAGGAGCAGGAGAGGGTGACCGGGCGGGATAAGCGCCTAGGGGCGCCGCTCTCAGGGGGCGACGAATTCACCCCACCTGATTTTGCAGCCACGGACGAGGACGGCAACCTCCTCATAGATGAACGGTCCCACCTGGCTCGGGTCCATCCCAACCACAATCAGGGCATCGCCATGCTGCGGCGGGGCTACAACTATGTAGACGGCAATGACGCCCAGGGCCGACTCGCCGCTGGTCTGTTCTTTATTGCTTTTGTGAAGGATCCGGCCCGTTTTGCGGTAGTCCATAAGAATATGGCCCGCGACGACCTCTTTGTCGAATACCTCAAAACCCGCTCTAGCTCCGTCTTTCTGGTGCCGCCGGGGGTTACTGAAGAAGGCGGCTATATCGGCCAGGGCTTCTTTGAGAAAGGTTAGTCCTCCTGCCGGCTTTCGTCCCGGCCCTGCTGGGCCGCAGCCTGCGCTGCTGCTTCTGTGTTGTCTCGGAAGTTCTTCTGCATCTGCCGGAAGACTAAAACGTTGCCGACCGCAATGTGGATAAAGCCTAGAATCATCACATAGATGTTCCAGCCGCCCTGCGGGGCCAGAACTCCAAGAAGCAAGAGAATCGCGCCAAAGCCAATGATCATCAGGTGAGTTACGTTCATGCTTCCTAGCCTAGCACCCCGCCACCCCTGGTCTGGGGGCTAGGCTTTCTGCCCCCCTCCTTCTAGCTAGCAGGCCACAGACGGACGCCCGCCCCGACTTTCGCAAGCCGGGGCGGGCGTCCGTCCTTTAGGGAGTCAAAGGGTGGGGTTACTTGACGTTGACCACGATCAGCAGGTCACCGCCAGCTACCTGGGAGACTTCGTTGTAGACAACGCGCTCGACGGTACCTGAGACAGCTGAGGTGATGGAGGCTTCCATCTTCATGGCCTCGATGGTGGCTACCTGGTCGCCCGCTGAGATTTCGTCGCCGGGCTTGACGGTGATGGTCACGCCACCGGCGAAGGGGGCTGCAATGTGGCCGGGGTTGGATGCGTCAGCCTTCTCAGCTTCCTTGACGTTGGACTCAACGGAGGTGTCACGGACCTTGACGGTGCGCTGCTGGCCGTTGAGGGTGCAGATGACCTCGCGCATACCCTTTTCATCGGGTTCTGAGATTGCCTGCAGGGTGGCGATCAGGCGGACGCCCTTACCCAGGGAGATGACATGCTCCCGCTTGAACATCATGCCGTAGAGGAAGTCACGGGTGTGCAGGATGGACAGGTCACCGTACTCTTCGGTTGCCTTCTCGAACTCGCGGGTGGGGGCGGGGAAGAGCAGGCGGTTGAGGGTGGCGCGACGGGTTGCTGAATCCCCGTTCAGGCCTTCCAGGTCTTCTGCAGACAGCTCGTTGACGGAGGGCTTGGAGAGCTTGCGGCCCTCCAGGGCCCGGGTGCGGAAGGGCTCGGGCCAGCCGGCGGGCGGGGTGCCCAGTTCACCGTTGAGGAAGCCGATGACAGAGTCGGGAATATCGAACTTCTGCGGGTCCTTTTCGAAGTCTTCCGGTGAGACGCCCATGCCCACCAGCTGCAGGGCCAGGTCACCAACCACCTTGGAGGAGGGGGTTACCTTGACGATGTGGCCCAGCATGCGGTCAGCGGCAGCATACATGTCTTCGATATCTTCGAAGCGCTCCCCCAGACCCAGGGCAGTTGCCTGGGCGCGCAGGTTGGAGAGCTGGCCACCGGGAATTTCGTGGGTGTAGACACGTCCGGTCGGTGAGGACAGACCCATCTCGAAGGGCTTGTAGATGGTGCGGACGGCCTCCCAGTAGGGCTCCAGGGCGCAGGCCGCCTCCAGGGTGATGGAGGGGGCGCGGTCGGTGTACTGCAGGGCGCCGACCAGGGCTGAGAAGGAGGGCTGGGAGGTGGTGCCTGCCATGGAGGCAGAGGCGACGTCAACGACGTCCACACCGGCTTCGACAGCAGCCAGCAGGGTGCCAACCTGGCCGCCTGCGGTGTCGTGGGTGTGCAGGTGTACGGGCAGGTCGAAGCGCTCGCGCAGGGCGGTAACCAGGCGGCGGGCAGCTTCAGGACGCAGCAGACCGGCCATGTCCTTGATAGCAAGGATGTGGGCACCGGCTTCTACCACCTGGTCAGCCAGGTTCAGGTAGTAGTCCAGGGTGTAGGTCTGCTCATTAGGATCCAGCATGTCACCGGTGTAGCAGATGGCAACCTCGGCGACGGCGGTGCCGGTGGCGCGGACAGCCTTGATGGCCGGGGTCATCTGGGAAACGTCGTTGAGGGAGTCGAAGATACGGAAGATATCGACACCGGTTTCAGCAGCTTCCTTGACGAAGGCGTCGGTGACCTCGGTGGGGTAAGGGGTGTAGCCCACGGTGTTCCGGCCGCGCAGGAGCATCTGGATCGGCAGGTTAGGCATGGCCTCGCGCAGCTGGGCCAGACGCTTCCAGGGATCTTCGGTGAGGAAACGTAGGGCAACGTCGTAGGTTGCCCCGCCCCAGGCTTCTACGGAGAAGAGCTCGGGGGTTACATGGGCTACGGCAGGAGCTGCTGCCAGCAGGTCGCGGGTACGGACGCGGGTGGCCAGCAGGGACTGGTGGGCGTCGCGGAAGGTAGTGTCGGTAATCAGCACTTCCTTGGTCTCGCGTACAGCCTTGGCGAACCCTTCAGGGCCCAGTTCCAGCAGACGCTGGCGCCAGCCTGCCGGAGGCACGTGGCTTGAGGCATCGAAGGGGGACCGGTAGGACTCTTCGGTCTTATCACCGGGGAAGGAGGGGAGCTTCCAGCGGGGGTCAAGGCCCTCGATGCGCTCACCGTGGGGCTTGTTGACGGTGACGTTGGCCAGGTACTGCAGGGCCTTGGTGCCGCGGTCAGCCGAGGGCTTCTTGGTCAGCAGCTCGGGGTGCTCATCGATGAAGGGGGTGGAAACATCGCCTGCCCGGAAGGTGGGGTCTTCAAGCACCGCCTGGATGAAGGGGATGTTGGTGGCGACGCCGCGAATACGGAACTCTGCCAGGGCTCGGGAAGCGCGGCGGACGGCGTCCTCAAAGGTACGGCCGCGGCAGGTGAGCTTGACCAGCATGGAGTCGAAGTGGGGAGAAATCTGGGCACCGGTGTAGACGGTACCGCCGTCCAGACGGATGCCAGAACCACCGGCTGAGCGGTAGTAGGTGACCTTACCGACGTCGGGGCGGAAGCCGTTAGCGGGATCCTCGGTGGTGATACGGGACTGTAGGGCGAAGCCGCGCACACGCAACTCGTCCTGACGGATACCCAGGTCTTCTAGGGTCTCACCGGCAGCGATACGCATCTGGGACTGGACCAGGTCAACGTCGGTGACTTCTTCGGTCACGGTGTGCTCAACCTGAATGCGGGGGTTCATTTCGATAAAGACATGCTGGCCAGCGCGCTCACCGGCGGTATCGACCAGGAACTCCACGGTACCGGCATTGACATAGCCCAGTTCCTTGGCGAACTTAACAGCATCGCGGAAGAGAGCCTGGCGAATCTCTTCATCGAGGTTGGGGGCAGGCGCAATTTCAACGACCTTCTGGTGGCGGCGCTGTAGGGAACAGTCACGCTCAAAGAGGTGGACGATATTGCCCTCACCGTCAGCCAGAATCTGCACCTCAATGTGGCGTGGACGCAGCACAGCCTGCTCAAGGAAGACAGTGGGGTCACCAAAAGCGGTATCAGCTTCGCGCATAGCCGCTTCCATAGCGCCGCGCAGGTCTTCACGCTTTTCGACGCGGCGCATACCGCGTCCGCCACCACCGGCAACAGCCTTAACGAAGATGGGGAAGCCGATTTCTTCAGCTTCGGCCAAAAGCTTGTCAACATCGGCGCTCGGCTCGGTTGACTTCAGGACGGGAATACCAGCCCGCTTAGCAGCCTTGAGGGCCTCGACCTTGTTACCTGCTAATTCCAGGACCTCCGGCGGGGGGCCGATGAAGGTGATACCGGCTGCCGCAGCGGCGCGGGCCAGATCGGGATTTTCTGAGAGGAAACCGTAACCGGGGTAGATAGCATCAGCGCCGGCTTCTTTGGCGACGCGAATAATCTCATCAATGTCTAGGTAAGCACGGACGGGATGGCCTTCTTCACCGATGGGGTAGGCCTCGTCTGCCTGCTGACGGTGAATGGAGTGGCGGTCTTCATAGGGGAAGACGCCGACGGTCTTAGCGCCGAGTTCGTAGGCCGCGCGGTAGGCGCGGATCGCAATTTCGCCGCGGTTAGCGACCAGGATCTTTGAAAACATTTTTTTCCGTTCCGTCTCGTCACCCGGAAGGGGCGAGACTAAGCCACAGTGCGTGTGTGAACACCTCAAATATAACCTTGAACACGGCCTTGACCATGCTTAAGTCCGGTTTTTGAGCTGAAAGGCGTAACTTTTAGATTTTATTGTGAATATAGCAACACTGCTGAGCGGGGTGGGTTGGGCGAATGTTCATCTGGGCGCCGGTCAGGACGCTTGCCCGGAAGGTAGCATAGACAGGTAAGTTTTCGTAAGGATTGGGTGGGGATAGATGGGCCAGGTAGTCAGCGTTTCAAGTTTGAAAGGTGGCGTCGGGAAGACCTCCGTTATTTTGGGGTTTGCCTCAGCTGCCCAGGCAGCTGGTTTACGCACCCTGGTCCTTGATCTTGATCCCCACGGGGACGCCTCAACCGGCCTTGGGGCCTCCCCGGCCGCCCCTGAGATAGGTGAGCTCCTGCTCTCCCCCACCTCCATGTCCTTGGAGGACGCTGCCGCCCCGGCCTCCTGGTCAGCCTTGGGGTCCTTGGGGAACGCTTCGGTGACCGGCCTTGACGCTGGCACCTGGGTGGTGCGGGGTTCGGCTAGGTCTTTGGCTTTTGAATCTCTTCCCTACGCCCAGGCTCTCGGGGTGCTCCCCAGCCTGGTGGGGCCCGTCCGTCCTCTCTTTGACCTGGTTCTGGTGGACTGCCCACCGACCCTTGGACGCCTGACCGAAACAGCCTGGGCGGCCTCAGATCAAGTGGTATCGGTCGCTGAGCCCTCCCTCTTTTCGGTGGCCGGCACCGAACGGACCCTGCGGGCCCTTGCCCGCTTTGAGGCCAATACGTCCTACTCGGTGGGGGCTGCCTCCGTCCTGATCAACAAGGTGCGGGCCACCGACCCTGAGCACATGTACCGGGCTGAAGAGATGCGGGTCCTGTTCGGGGATCTCGTGGCAGCGACTACTATTCCTGAATCCCCGGTGATCCAGCGTCTGCAGGGGGCAGCCTACCCGGTTCACTACTGGCCAGAGGCCGCAGCCCAACCCCTTGCCTCAGCCTTCACCCTCCTGCTCTCAGGCCTCATGTCCTCAGCTTCCTAAGCGACGCTGGTCAGCAGGCCCCTAACAGCAAAGAACCCAAACGCGCTCTAGCGTTTGGGTTCTTTGCTAAGACTCGATAGTTTAGGCTCCAGCCTTGCGGGCCCGGCGGGCAGAGAGCTCGTCGTGGACTTCTGCGGTCTCTTCCAGGGCACCTGCGGTATGCTCGCCCGGCAGTTCGCTCAGGGAGACTTCAAGTTCTCGCCAGACCCGGCCGATGGCGATACCGAAGACACCCTGGCCAGCCTGCACCAGGTCAATCACCTCGGTCGCTGAAGTACATTCGTACACGGAGGCACCGTCTGACATCAGGGTAATCCCGGCCAGGTCTTCGACACCGCGAGAGCGCAGGTGGTCAACGGAAGTACGGATCTGCTGGAGGGATACGCCAGTGTCGAGCAGGCTCTTGACGATTTTCAACACAAGGACGTCGCGGAAGGAGTACAGGCGCTGGGAGCCAGATCCCTGGGCAGACCGGACGGTGGGTTCAACCAGCTGGGTACGGGCCCAGTAGTCAAGTTGCCGGTAGGTAATACCGGCTGCCTTGCAGGCGGTCGGCCCCCGGTAGCCAAGGTTTTCGTCCACGAGAGAGACCGGATCATCGAAGAGGACTCCCTGCTCACCTACCGGTGAGGTGCGGGGCATGACCTCCTCAAAACCCAGGAGGGGTTCGTCCATGGGGACAGGCAGGCCTCGGAGGGCGCCAAGAGCGCCGTGCTGTTCATCGTGGTGAGTCACGGTGTAGCCTTTCCTTCCCTCACGGTTTGTTTGACGTACCCAATACTACCTGCCGGCGGAGTCATTTTCCGATTTATTGGCCCAGCCGGAACCGGCGTTTTAACGTGCTGTGTGTCATTAAGCAAGAACACGATAGGACGCCGGTTCATGCACAATTACGCGGTTGGCCCCTGCTCGTAGCTGGGCATAGAGCCTGCCACCAGGGCCATGTGCAGGCGCAGCAGGAGGTTAGCGATATCGCCTGCCAGGGCTGCTGCCCGGGCCTGGGATTCTTCATCCTTGCGCAGGGCTAAGGGCCCGACTGCTGTTTCAACCAAATCTACCTCGCGATCTGCCGCTGCCCTAAAGGCCCGCAGGTGGCGGGGGTGCAGGCCGTGGGCGGTCAGCTGGTCACTGACGCGGGTCACGGCTAGGTCGTATTGGTCGTATTCTTCCTTGCCTTCAGCCAGCAGGCCGTAGGTCATCAGTTCCCGCAGCAGGGGCATGTCAACCCCCGCGGCAAGGCCTAGCTCTCTGAGGGTATAGGTGGCCCCGGGGTCTGCTACAGGCTCTTCGGCCTGTGCCACCTGGGGCGCAGAAGGTGCGGACGGTACCGCCCCACCCCCCTGCCCGCCGGTAGCACCCTCGGTGATGGGCAGGGTGACACGGCCAGCGTCGACGTCCTCCAGGCGCTCCCGGATCACTTTCAGGGGCAGGTACTGGTCGCGCTGCAGCTGCAGGACGTAGCGGAGGCGCTCAATATCAGCGTCAGAATACTTGCGGTAGCCGGTGTTGGTGCGCTGGGGGCTGACCAGCCCCTTGTCTTCCAGGAACCTAATTTTTGAGGCGCTGATACCCTCAAATTCCCCCTCAAGGGCAGCAAGAACCTGACCGATGGTTTTGTTCTTAGCTGCAGATGATTCGGCCTGCGTCATACCTAGTTACCCTGGCCCAGGTAGAAGGCAAAGTGGAACTTGCCGATGTAAATCTCATCGCCGTTCTTCAGGTAGGCCTCATCAACCCGGTCACCATTGACATAGGTGCCATTGAGGGAGTCGGCGTCAGTCAGAATGTAGCTGCCAGCGTTCGGAATGAAGAGGGCGTGGCGGCGGGAGACAGTCACATCGTCCAGGTAGATATCTGACTGGGGGCTGCGGCCTGCAATAGTGATACCGCTTTCATCTTCGGTATCAGGGGTAATTAGGAAACGGGCACCCTTAAACTGCCCGTCCAGGCCGATCAGAATAGCTGAACCTGCAGGCAGGGTTGCCAGGAGGTTGTTCTCTTCGCTGGTGGGCGTGTGGGCATCAGAAACACCCAGGGTGCTCACGAGGTTCATTACACTGGTGGCGGGATGTGCGGCGTTATTCTGCGACATGGGCGACTGTTGGTCCTAGGGTTGATCGACGGCCCCAGTTTCAGGGCCGGGGGATGACTCAGGGTTTGTTGTTATTTTGTGATGGTTCCCGGTTCAAAGGTCACGAAATGGTAAACAGTGAACCGTTTGTTCAATCTTAGCCAGTTCAGGCCCATTCTGCCCAGGTTGGGTTCGTGTTCCACCGGCAATTTTTCAGGAATTTAACAAGCCCTTCATAAAACCTGCCCCTTCTCCTCTTCCCTGCCCCAACCGTCCTCAAGGTGAAGGACCATACGACACTGCCCCTCCCCGCAGGTGGCGGGAAGGGGCAGGTCACATATTCTAGGTTTGACTAGGCGATTTCTGCTTCGTAGTCAGCAGCTGACAGCAGACCCTCCAGGTCAGCTTCGTTGTCAGGACGGACCTCAATCAGCCAGCCAGCCCCGTAGGGGTCGCTGTTGACGGTTTCGGGTGAGTCAGCCAATTCTTCATTGACAGCAACAACTTCACCTGAAATGGGGGCAAAAAGGTCAGAGACGCTCTTGGTTGACTCGATTTCACCGAAGGTTGCCTCAGCTTCAAGGGTTTCGCCCACCTCGGGCAGGTCAACGTACACGACATCCCCCAGGGCGTCCTGGGCGTGGTCGGTGACGCCAACGCGGACGGTGCCGTCAGCGGTCAGTGCGCCTACCCATTCGTGTTCTTTGGTGTACTTGAGGTCGGCAGGTACGTTGCTCATCGGGGTTTTCCTTATCTGTTGTGGGATGACCGATCGAGGTGCGTGAAAACTCGATGTGGAGTGGGCTGGCGTCTGAGGGAGACGCAAGCCCTTCACCTCGATTATATGACACAGGGTACACAGGTGAGTGCCGCAGGTTACCTGCGTGTTGCACCTGTGCACCCTGGTCAGCCGGGCTTAGGCCCGCTTAGATGACTCCCTCGGAGTACTTGTAGGGGTTACCGAAGCGGTGAGCCGTGATAGAAACAGCCTGTTCGCGCAGGAAGGGCAGCATTTCGATACGACCTGCCTCGGTGACGGGCTGGAAGTAAACGGCGATATCGGGGCGGCCGTCCAGGGCCTCGTAGATGCTGGTGACGTCCCCACCGATGTAGCGGATTCGGGCGCCTTCAAGGGAGGTGCCTTCCAACTGCTTGGAGGGGGTCTTTGCAATCTTTGCCAGGGAGGAGCGGTAGACTTCGTCGCTCTGGGCAAGCAGGGTAACTCCTGCTGAGCGCAGGGCACCGGCAACAGCTACGGGCAGGTCCTGGCCGTGGCTGAACTCGATGGTGGCACCGGCTGCCAGACCGGCGAGCAGGACGCGCAGGGCCCGGTCGCGGTTGCCGTTCTCATCCAGTCGTACCTGGACGGTGGTCGGCAGGTAGCGCAGAATATTGCGTTCAACCCCCAGCTGGCTGGGGTCGTGGCCCACGCTGAACTCGCTGGCCCAGGCGGCTGCGTCAGAGCTGGCAGCGCGGGTGAGCATGGCCAGGCCAGCTTCGTCAGTGGCGGTAGGTTCGCGCAGGGCTGCCAGCAGGTTGCGGACGGCGGCACTAGCCGGGGCTGCGGTCGCGGTGGCTTCGGCAGTGGCCCAGTCGGTGAGGGCCACCAGGTAGTTGGGGCCACCGGCCTTGGTGCCAGAACCAACAGTGGACTTCTTCCAACCACCAAAGGGCTGGCGCTGGACGATAGCACCGGTAATACCGCGGTTGGCGTAGAGGTTACCTGCCTGGACCTTGGACAGCCACAGATCAAGTTCAGCTGAGTCCAGGGAGTGCAGGCCAGCGGTGAGGCCGTAGTCGGTGGCGTTCTGCAGCTCGATAGCCTCTTCCAGGGTTGCTGCCTTCATAATGCCCAGGATGGGGCCGAAGTATTCGGTCAGGTGGTATTCGCTGCCCGGGGCAACCCCAGCGCGGACTCCCGGGGACCAGAGGCGGCCGGTCTCGTCCAGCTGCTTGGGTTCAATGACCCAGTTCTCGCCGGGGCCCAGGGTGGTCAGGCCGCGCTTGAGCTTACCCTCGGGCACCTCGATGACGGGCCCCATCTCAGCTTCAATATCCTGGGGGTGGGCAACGTGCAAGGAGGTGACGGCGTCCACCAGCTGGTTGTAGAAGCGCTTGGACTCCCCCACTGAACCGACCAGGATGACGGTGGAGGCCGCTGAGCACTTCTGGCCTGCGTGGCCAAAGGCTGAGTAGACGACGTCCTTGACCGCCAAATCGAGGTCAGCGTTCGGGGTGACGATAATGGAGTTCTTGCCGGAAGTCTCACCGAAGAGGGGCAGGTCCTTGCGCCAGGATCGGAACATCTCGGCGGTCTCGTAGCCACCGGTGAGGATCAGGCGGTCGACGGCCGGGTGGGCGATCATGGTTGAACCGGCAGCCCGGTCGGTCACCTTGACCAGGCGCAGAACCTCGCGGGGTACACCGGCCTCCCAGAGGACCTCAGCAATCAGGGCACCAATACGGGCGGTGTTGCTGGCGGGCTTGAAGATGACGGCTGAACCGGCAGCTAGGGCAGCGACCACACCGCCGACGGGGATAGCTGTGGGGAAGTTCCACGGCGGAATGACCAGGGTCAGCTTGACCGGCTGGGGGGTGGCCCCGTCCATCTGATCAAGGCGCTCAGCCAGCTGGGCGTAGTAGTAGGCAAAGTCAATGGCTTCTGAGACTTCAACGTCACCCTGTTCCAGGGTCTTTCCTGCCTCGTGGGCCATGATTTCCATAAAGTCACCGCGGCGCACAGCCAAGCCAACAGCTACCTTGCGCAGGATTTCAGCGCGTTCAGCAGCTGGGCGGGCCCCCCACTCGGTTCCGGCGGCGACAGTCTCAGTCACCAGGGTTTCAGCCGCTTCACTGGAGCCCAGCTCGTTGGCCGCTAGGGTCTCAATACCGATCTGGGTGGTCTTGGAGCGTTCCAGGATAGCCCGGCCCCACTCGCGGTTGGGGGCCAGGGCGGCGTCGGTATCGGGGGTGTTTTCGAAGGTTCCTGCAGCCGGCTTGAAGACGGTGTCGGCGGTTTCGGTCAGACGGTTCTGGGTACGCTGGGGAGGCTGGACCTCATCGGTGACCGCTTCTAGGGATCGGAGGAAGCGGGTCTTTTCCCGCTCGAAGAGGGCCGGGGAGGAATCCAGGTCAAAGACAGCGCTCATGAAGTTCTCACTGGAAGCGTTTTCTTCCAGGCGGCGCACCAGGTAGGAGATGGCAACGTCGAATTCTTCGGGGCGGACGACGGGGGTGTAGAGCAAGAGGTGGCCGACGCGGCGGCGGATGACCTCGGCTTGCTGGGCGGCCATGCCGATCAGCATTTCGAACTCGATGTCCTTTTCAACCCCGCGGTCTTCAGCCAGCAGCAGGGCGAAGGCAACATCAAAGAGGTTGTGGCCTGCTACGCCCAGGCGGATGTTCTTGGTGTGCTTGGGCTGCAGGGCGTAGTTGAGGATTCGCTTGTAGTTGGTGTCGGAATCCTGCTTGGAGTCGCAGGTGGTTACAGGCCAGCCGTGCAGGGCAGCTTCAACCTTCTCCATGGAGAGGTTAGCGCCCTTGACCAGGCGGACCTTAATACGGGCCCCTCCAGCCTCAACACGCTGGGCTGCCCATTCCTGCAGGCGCTGCATGGCCGCGAGGGTGTCGGGCAGGTAGGCCTGAAGGACGATACCGGCTTCGAGGTTCTTGAGGTGGGGCTGGTCCAGGATCCTGGTGAAGACCTCAATGGTCATATCCAGGTCCTTGTACTCTTCCATGTCCAGGTTGATGAACTTGGGGGCAGGAGAGTTGGCGGCCAGTTCGTAGAGGGGGGTCAGGCGGCGGACGGCTTCAGCTACAACCTCGTCAAAGGCCCAGTGGGAGTGGGGGCCGGATACGGAGGAGACCTTGATGGAGACGTAATCGACGTCATCGCGGGCCAGCAGGCGCTGGGTTTCGCTCAGGCGGCGCTCGGCTTCGCGGTCACCGAGGACGGCCTCACCCAGCAGGTTGATGTTGAGCTTGTTGCCGCTGGCGGTCAGGTGCTTAATGGCGGGGCCCAGTTTGTTATCGCGGGCATCAACGATCAGGTGGCCAACCATCTGGCGCAGGACGGCGCGGGCTGCGGGAACGGTAGGCCAGGAGGCCTTGGTGGCTAGCTTGCCGCCGAGGGCTACCGCGCTCTTCATGTACCAGGGCAGGAAGGAGGGCACGATGGGGGCAATGCGGGCCAGGTTCTTGCCCGCTACCTTCTGGTCTTCAGGGCGGACGACGCCGTCCACAAACCCGACGGTGAACTCAAGACCGTTGGGGTCTTTGAGGACGCCTGCCAGTTTTTCAGCGGCCGGGTCGGCGGGAATTGCCTGGGCTTCTTTAACCCAGGTCTGAACGAGCTGGACGGCCTGGTTGGCCAGCTGCTGGTGGTGGTCGTCGCTAAAGGGTAGGGCCACGGTGGTTTACCTCCTGCTGGGCTGCCGGTGGGCAGCGCGTGAACTTTTCTGTTATCTATTTCACCAGCTTGTGGTCAGTAATACACTATTAGAAAAAGTGAATCTTTTTGAGCAGCTTTGTTTAGTTATGCTAATCTTTTGGGGTGGGGTAGGCCACTTCCTTGTATTTCTCCAGAAAGAACTGCCGTGTACGATATCCGCCGACTAGCCATGCTGCTTGAAGTCCACGAGCGAGGCACCCTCGCCGCTGCCGCCAAAGCCCTCCACCTCACGTCCTCAGCCGTATCGCAGCAAATCACCACCCTTGAAAAAGAGGTAGGAACCTCCCTGCTCCGCAAGGTAGGACGGCGGGTTGAACTCACCCCCGAAGCCCTGGTGCTGGTGGAAAGCACCCGCAATATCTTGACCGAGCTAGATACAGCCCGCACCCGCATCACCCTGCTGGAGGGAATCCCCGCCGGCTCCATCCGCCTTGCGATCTTCCAGACAGCCGCCCAGGCCCTGCTCACCGAGGCCTTGGCCTATCTTGCCGAGCACGCCCCCTTGGTTGAGCTTCATGTGGTCCAAATTGACCCTGAGTCCGGCCTCTCCCTCACCCGGTCACGGGAGTTCGACCTGGTCATCGCAGAGTCCTACCCCCACCACTTCATCCCCGAATACCCAGACCTCACCTCCGAACTCCTCACAGAAGACCCCCTCCAGCTCGTTCTAGCAGCCAACAGCCCGGTAAACTCGCTGCCGGACGCAGCCCACCTGCCCTGGGTGCTGGAATCTGAACACAACACGTCCCGAATCTGGGCCACCAACCAGTGCCGGGCTGCCGGGTTCGAACCCAAGGTCCGCTACGTGATTGATGATTTGAACACCCACCTACATCTGGCAGCGGCTGGAGCGGCGGCTATTATGCCGTCATTTGCACTGCCTGTCGCTGGCAGTGAGCTGGAAGAGTCGTACGGGGTAAAGGCTATTCCTCTGCCAGGTGCCCCCTACCGCGAGATTTATGTGGCCAGCCGCACCGAGAGCACCGGCCAGCCCGCTGTCCGCGCCGTCAAGGAGGCGCTGAAAGCAGCGGTAGCTAGTCGCCACCTTGCCCCCTAGATAGCCTCCAAGCTCGAATGCCCTTCGGCCTGTCGAGAGCCTGTATGTTTTACAGGATCTCGACAGGTAGACCTTTACGGTGCTTTCACCCCGGAAAATCAGCTAAACACGGGGTGCCCAGGTGCATGTCTATTCTGGAAGAATAGATGATTTCGTGCCGCTCCACATCACCACGAGTTCATCCCGGGCCCGGGTCGAGGCTACGTACAGAAGAGAGCGTTCGCGCAACTGCTGGTCTTTAAGTTCCTCAAACGGCACCTGACGTAACGCATTGGGCAGGGGCACTGATTTATCATTCACCTCGAAAAGAACAACCCGTTTATATTCCATGCCCTTTGCTCGGAACATGGTCATGATATGGGGAACATTCTTTGAGTTGTGCGGGGAACCTTCGATTTGCACCGCTACGATCCCCCGGTCGTCCAGGGCCTGAAGAACGTCGTTACTGATACTCTTGGTGCGCACCAAAATAGCAATATCGCTCAGGGACCCTTCTTGGTCGCGCCAGCGCTTCAGCAGCTCTGCCAGCGCGTCATATTCTTCGATGCGGGTAGAGAACTGCATGAGCTTTGGTTGGGGACCGGAACGGGGTGAGACGTACTGGTGGCTTTCTTCTCCGCTCTCGAGGTCTTCCCATTTCTCTGGATCGAGCATGCGCATGGCATAGGCTAGATTTTCTGCTGTGGTGCGGTAGTTGAGGCGGAGTCTGCGTGCCCGGCCTCGGATGTTGATTCCGAAGCGGCTGAGGGGGAATTTTTGGCCGTAGATCCGCTGGTGGGAGTCTTCTGCAATGAAGAGGTCGTCTTGGCTGTCGGGGACAAGTGCGCGTAAGAGCAACCAGTGGGCCGGGGTGAGGTCTTGGGCTTCGTCAACGATTACGTGGTCAGCACTGTAGGTGCCTGTGTCTTCACTTCGGTTTTGGAGGACGACGGCGGCGAGACAGAGCAGTTCGGGGAAGGTATAGCCTTCGGAGAGGTCGCGGTTGTTGCGGTAGAATTCGATGATTTTCCAGAGAGCTAGTCTTTGGCCCCGGTTGAGGGCTGTTCCTCGTCCTGGTCTGGGTACTTTGGTGTACTGGCGGGAGGTAGTGATGAGGTTGCCCAGTATTACGGTGACGTATTCGGTATCGAGGAAGGTGGTGGTGAGAAGCTCGTCGGGGAGATCGGTTTCGGCGTCTTCAATGGCGGTTTTCCAGTCGGAGTCGCTACTGACGTGGGTGCTGGTGTGGTGGCGGATGGGCCGTCCGGAACCGAGTACTTTTTCTACTGCTGCTCTTTTTTCCTGGTCGGTGGCTGAGCGCCAGATTGCTGCGGCGATGGCGTCGGTGTTTTTGACGTGGACGCCGGGCTGGCCGAGTTCGTTGACGGTTCGGATGCGGTCGTCTAGAAGGTTGAGCTGGTCGTGGAGGACGTCAGTGAGGGTTTTGTTGAAGGTGGTGAGGACAATGCGGCGGTTGGGGTTTTGGTCGTAGAGGTATTTGGTGCGGTGCAAAGCGACGACGGTTTTGCCGGTGCCAGCTCCGCCTGAGACTCGGTAGGGTCCTTTGGATTTGATACCGCGGGGGTCCTTGGGGTCATTGATACGGACGTATTTGCGCTGTTCGGGGTGGAGGTAGGTGCGCCAGAGGTCAAAGTTGCCGCTTTCAACAACTTGCTTGAGTTCGGCGAAGTCGTCAAAGGTTTTGAATTCTGCTTCGGTGCTGGGCTGATCGAAGGCTTCGATGACAGCCTGGTCGGTGGAGGGTCGCTTTTCGGCGAGGTAGGTTGCTGCTTCTGCCCGGATTTGGAGAGTGAGGGTTTCGATGACTGCTTCGATGGGTTCCCCAGCTTGGAGTTCGAGGAGGACACAGCCTTGCCAGACGGGGGCTTCATCTACGATTCGGTTGAATTCTGAGCTGGTGGTGGCGGCGATGGCGGGGGTGCTGTACCGGGGGTCGATTCCGATTTGGTTTTGAAGTTGGTCTGGGGTGTAGCCAAGTCGGTTGAGCTGGTTGACGAAGGTGTCAGCTACTTCTATAGCCCCGGGCAGGGTGGTGTTTTGGGTGGTTTCTGATCCCGATACTGGAGCTTCGGTAGCTGTTGGTTGTTGGGTGGGTAAGGCGGTGGTTGCTTCTGAGGGGGCAGGCTGCTGGGGTTCGGTGTAGCTGCTAGTTAGGTTGGGCTGTTCTGCCTTATTGAGGGCTTCTTCTGCCTGCTGGGCGATGAGTTCCAGTACGCCGGAGACGGGGTTGACGTAGAGAATTTTGGTGCGAGCGATTCTGATCGCTTCGTCGTGGTTGTAGGTGCCAGCGTAGACGTAGTGGGCTTCTTCCCCGCCTGCAATGCGGTAGAGGACGGCCCGGTATTTGTCGTCAACACGGCCAGTTCGGGCACGGGGGTCTTTAGCGTTGATCATGGGCTCGATGTGCAGGCCGGGGGTGGCGTCGTTGCTCATTAGCATTTCGAGGAATTTGAGGACCTTCTTGCGTAAGGTGGGGTCGGTGCGGCGGGCGTCCTTCACCATTGTGATGTGGGGCATTAGTGTTTCCTATCGGGTGGCGGGGCTAGTTCTGGTAACTGATAGCTTGAGCGACGGCTGCGTGGACGGCGTCAGGGTCACTGAGCTGGGCGGTGATGTAGTTACGGGCAGGTTTAGCAGGTATATCGTCGAGTTCGTCCTCTGTTTCGAACAGCAGGAGGACCGTGTCGCTGTCCGGCCAGTAGGCGGTGACGGGGCAACCGTCGATTTCGTGGCCGAAGTCGGGTAGTGGTGTTGAGGACTTGACTTCGCGGGTGAAGCTCTCAATCATGTTCCGGTCGAGTTCGTCGTCGAAGGTGGCCAGAGCTTCTTGCCATTCTTCGGGCAGGGCGCCGGTATCTGTGGTGGGTTCATCGGGTTCCGGTGCTAGGTTGTCGATGATGGCGGTTTGGCTGGTGCCCACGATGAGGTCGGGGTTGAAGGCAAGGAGATTTGAGTATCTGAGCCAGAGCCTCCAGGATTCTTGGTAGTCGTCGGTGGCGACCTGTGCTTCATCGTGTTTAAGAAAGACCGCAGGGCGGGTAGTTGAATACTTTCCGGCTAAATCGACATAGCAGGCGAAGTAGTCAACCTTGTTGCCCCACATTCTCCGGGGAATGGACTGTGGGGTGGCGCGGTTTACCGGACCGGTTTCGGTGAGATAAGCCTTGTGAACGTCCTGGAGTTCGGCACCTACGCTTTGGGCGGCGAACAGATCGTGGACGCCCCGGTCTGAGATGTAGTTGGTTCGCTTTGTTACCCCGTCGAGGTAAAAGGGGACAGTATTGGAGAACCTTCGCCAGAGGTCGGTGTCTGGGTTGTGGAGCCATTCCCAGAGGATGCTCATGGAGTCTTTACGGAGCAGGTTGATCATGGCGTTAGTTTGACTCAATTGATCTTGTTGCTGGGCGCGGTCAATCTTCTGTTGCGCAATACCTGTGGGCAAGGGCAGGTTTTCTTTGGTCTTGCCTGCAAACCTGTTGATGTCGTCGTCGGTGATTGCCCAGACGATTTCTCCCCGTTGGCGCAGGGAGTGCCGTTTTTCTGCGTCGTCTGTGATGCGCATGGCTGCTGCTGAGGCGTGGTAGCGGCGGGAGTCCAGGTAGATGAGGATATCTTGAATCTGGGGGTTAGGAGTGGTGAGTTTGAAATCAGGAACAGTGTTGCCGTATTCGCTAGGTTGGGGTTTGAGAGTCCAGTTAGTTGGTTTCCCTAGCGAAGGGATAGTGAAGGTTAGTTCATTACCTTCTAGCTTGGGACGTGTCTTGACCTTGGCGTTGGTGTTATGCAGGCGTTCGGCGAGGACATGGCTGAACTTTGATTCGAGGGCAGATTCGGGTGAAGCCTGCGGGGTGTAGGCCGAGTATTCGACCGTCCAGTGGTCGGTGTAGGGGCTGGTTGAATTGAGCTCGTGTTCCCCTGCACCTGGGTTGAGAATCTGGGTGAGAGCTTTGATGGCTGCTTGTTTGGAGAGGTAGCCGCTGTCGCGGGAGGGCGCGAAAGGAAGGAGGCATTGGTGGCAGGCAGTGTCGCAGGTGCAGTTACTTTGGGTAAGCGAAAGATAGGCTGAGCGAAGGACCTCCCAAACCTTTTCAGGTGTTCCGAATTCGGTGAGGTAGCCGGTTCCGCCTGGCACGTTGTCGTGGAGCAGGAGGCTGAAAAGGTTTTGACCGTCTTTTTCCTGGCTAATGGAGAGGATATCGATGTGTTCTGGGCGGCCGCCGAGCACTGTTCTCATACCCATGAGTACGGCTGCTTTGAGGGAGGGAACGGCTTCCTCCCCTTCGAACTGGATGCTGCTGGGCAGGTGGAGTTGGACGCCTTGAGTGACGAGGGTCCGTCCCAGCAGGATGGCTTGGGATTTGTCTTCGACATCGTTGCGGTGGGAGCACCAGAAGCGGTGCTCGTCGTACCGATTACTGCCGCTGTCTTTGTCGAGGACGCCGCATTCTGGGCAGAGGCGGAATTTGAGTGCCTTGTAGGTTGAGCCAGAGATCCGCAGTTCGGAAGCGTTTTTGCTGACCGGGCCGAGATTGAGCCAGCGGAGGGTGACCCGTTTGAGGGGGTCGACGCCGAAGGTGTCACCAGAGAGTTTCCACCGGCGGCCAATATGGTTTTCTTCGGTGGTGATGGTGGGGACGATGGTGAAGAATTTTCGGTGGCGGTCGTCGGCCCGGTCACCGATCGTGGCTTCATCGCGTTCTACGTCGGCTGATACTTTTTGGAGTTCGACGACTTCGTGCAGGTTGCTGCGGTCCCCGATGGGGCTTGAGCACTGGGGGCAGGTTTTGAGCAGGTGGGATTCTGAGGCTAGCACTGAGGTGCAGCCGCACTGGTGGCAGATTTGCCAGAGCTGGACGTTGCTTCGGTCTGGGCCGAGGTCTACGGCATCAATTTTTACTTCGAGGGCGTTGGCATAGAAGGTGTTGCCGGGGGCGAATTCTGAGAGGGCGGTGGAGGCACCCCGGACGTAGGATTCCATGGTGGTTTCCCGTTCGGAGGTTTCAGGGTCCCAGGTGGTGACGCCTACAGCAAGTTCGACGCTGTCGTCGAGCAGGGTGTAGTTGGGTAGGATTCCGTAGAGTTCAAGGTTGCCAATCCAGTATTTGCTCCGGAGTTCTTCTATTTGTTTCTTGAAGAATCGGAGGTTGGCTTGGGCTTTTCGCAGGTCTTTTTCTGCGCGGACGCCTTCAGCGCTGTCACTGTTTCGGAAGATCTCTGCCTGTTCGCGTAGGTTGGGTATGAGTTTCTGGATAGCGGTTGCCCGGTGTTTGATGGTGGCGAGGTCCTTGGTGTAGGTGCGAGCGGCCTCAAGGATGTCGTCGGGCATCTGTTCTGTCGCCCAGGTTCGGAGGGAGGCGACAGTGTCGTCGGTGAGGAGATTCCCGAACTGCCGGGTGAAGGCTTCGAGGTAGCCTTCGTTGTCGGTAGCTGTTTGGATGAGGTCGTTGAGCAGGTTGCCTTCGCGGTCCACCCCGGCGAAGAGGTCGTTGGAGTTTGTGATTCGGTAGGTTTTGCCGCTGGCTGTGAAGGTATCGACGATGGAGGCGATGTATTGGCGGCGGAGCATTTCTTCTGCGTTGAGGAAGGTTGCTGGGGGTTTGACGTCGCCGTTGATGGTTTCGAGGGGGTTAGCTAGCTTGTGGAGGTTTTCTCCGGCTCCCCGGATGTAGCTGAGGACGAGGGCGTTGCCAGTTTGGCGGCCAGCACGGCCGATTCGCTGCTGGTAGTTGGCGACGGTTTTGGGGAGGGACGAGAGCATGACGGTGGATAAGTCCCCGATGTCGATACCCATTTCGAGGGTTGGGGTTGCTACCAGGACGTTGGGGGCGTCGGGCTCTGCGGTGCCGTTTCGGCCTTTAAACCCGTTTTCGTAAGAGAGGCGCAGGTCGGTGGGGAGTAGGGAGGTGTGTTCCCGGGCGATAACTCGCAGGGTGGCGGGGCTGGAGTAGAGCTTCCGGTAGTAGTTGCGGGGGTTGAGGGCCAGTCTTTCCAGGGTGCCTTGGCAGCGGTTGACGAAGCAGGGGGCTCCGTCCAGGTTGGTGATGGTGGTGGGGGTGCCCGGTAGGGTCATCTTGCAGATGGAGCAGCTGACGTGGAGTTGCTTTTGGTCGAGCTGGGTATCTGTTGTGGGGTGGATTGTGATGTTCCGCGGGTCGATCCAAAAGACTTTAGCGCGGAGGGGCGTGTTGTTTGGGTGGTGAGGTACGGTGACGCCGATGATGTTTTGTTCGGCGAGGGCGGTGAAGAGGTTGGTGACGAGGAAGGGGGATGTGCTGGGACTGGTGCCGAGGACTCGGCTGGTCCAGGTGGAGTACCAGCTTTGGGCGTGGGCGATGTTGTCCAGGTTTTTGGAGTGTTTGCTGGTTTCTTCACCCAGTCGGGGGAAGGAGGGCATGGGGCGGCCTCCGCCGAAGCCTAGCATGCCTTCTTTTTTGGCGCGGCCACCCTGCAGGAACCAGGTGGCGCCGTCATTTTTGATGAATTTGTCGAGCCAGGGGTGGTGTACGCCGCCCTGCATTCTCATGCGTTCCAGGATGCCGGTGACCCACTGGAGTTTTTTCTTAGGAGGGATGTTTTGGAGATCTTCGGGGGTGAGCATTCCGCTATGGTCGATGAAGCGGCGGATGGTGGCGTCGATGATAGCTAGGATCTCAGCTTCTGTTCCGTAGTCGACGGCGGCTGCTGCGGATCCGGTGAGTTCGAGGGTCCGGCCCATGCGGGAGTTGAGGCCGAATTCTAGGACGGCGTCAAAGGTGATGCGGCGGGTGGCGTAGGTCTTTGCCTGGTTACGGCCGGTGGTGGTTTTGGTTGTGCTCCAGAAGGGTTTGAAGGCTTGCCGGTTGGCGATGCTGGGGTCGAGGAGCTGGTATTTTGCTTCGGGGGTGGTGGCTTGGTCGATGGTTGCTGCGGCGAGGTCGCGGACGTTGGTGGATGTGGTGGCCAGGCTGTCGAGGGTGTGTTTGAAAGTTGCGCGGAGGGTCATGCTGTGTGAGCGGGCCTGGACGAATCCGGCGCGGTGGGCGGCGTCCTGCACAGAGTCGGTGAATACGAGGGCTTTTTTCTCGTCTGCCCCGATGGAGGATGAGCCGAATAGTGTGGAGATCGTGACCGAGAGCATGGTGGCGATGGCGCTACCGACGAAGCGGATGGAGTCGTTGGCGTTGCAAGCCGGGCAGATTTGGGCCTTAGATTGGTCGACGGCTTCTAGGCCGGGGTAGGTGAGGACGGGCAGAATTCGGGAGCTTTCCCAGTCTTCCGAGGTGAAGTTGTGGGTGAGGTCCCGGCCGTTGCTGTGGAGCTCTTCGTGGTCGATGTGGAACCAGCGGAGCTCGTCGCGGGGGGTGTCGCCTTCGTGGGTGATGTAGTTTTCACCTTCTGTAGGGGCGTAGATGAGGGGGCGGAAGTCGCCGGTGCGGCGGGCGGCTGCTTCTCGGATGGCGGCGGGGCCGATGTCGTAGTTGTTTTCTAGTTTGCCTTTTTTGATGCCCCACCCGGAGCGGCCGCAGTTACGGCAGAAGATGGCGGGGAGGTAGAGGTCTTGAGTGGTGGGACCGCCGGTGTTTTCTGACCAGCTGAAGCTTGGGACGGCGTCGACTTTTCGGTTGATACGGGATAGTTCGCGAACCCATTGGTGCAGTTCTACAGAGGGGATGTTGCGGCCCAGGTGTTTGCGGATGACGGAGAGCCCGGAGAGGGCAGTAGTGATGATGCTGGTGCGTAGTTCGCGGATACGTTGGGGGTCGCGCTCCCCTACCGGGCGTTTGTTGCCAGGGACAATCGCGGTGGAGAGTTCGAGGATGTTGGTGGCTTGTTGGGTGTTGCGGATGATGGCCTGGATGTAATCGTGGCGGAGGAAGGCGTGGACGGGAATGAGGTGGGGCTGGTCCTGGCTGGCGTCGGTGAGGGGGTCTTCGTAGAGGGCAGCGCGGAGGCCTGGGTGGCTGATAGCTCCGAGGGGGTAGTCGTCTGGGTTTTTGCCGTGGTTTTGGGCGACCTGGTCGGGTGTGAGGTAGGTGGGGGTGACGTTGAAGTTGTAGATGTGCTGGCCGTTGTGAGTGGCAAAGACTTCGCTGGCGGTTTGGACAACGGAGGCGGCGTCCTTGGCGATGTCGTTGTGGCCGCTGGTGTCTTCTGGGATGCTAGCTAGCCATTCGTCGGCTGTGGTTCTGGATTCGGTGATAACGGCGTCGGGGGTGAAAGGTTCGCCAAAGACGGTGTAGGCGAAGTCGAGCATGGCGGAGGGGTCTCCCCCGCTGCCGAGGGTTGCTGAGGTAGCGACTGGGGTGACTCGGCCGAGGGGGCGGGCGAGGTCGTCGGTGGTGAGGCCGTGGGGGTTGTCGAGGGGGTTGTCCGTGAGGGGGCCGGTGACGGCCGGGGTGAGGTGGTGTTTAAGGGTGAGGCCGAGGCGGCGGAGAAGCATGGCGACGTCGGTGCCCTGGGCACCGTCGTAGGTGTGGAATTCGTCGAGGACGATGTATTGGAGGCTGAGGGCTGAGTCTTTCCAGAGTTTTGCGTCTGCACCGCGGAGGAGCAGCATATCGAGCATTTTGTAGTTGGTGAGGAGGATGTCGGGCGGGCTTTGGCGCAGGGTACTACGGTCTGTAATGAGGCTGGTGGCGGTGACAACGGTGGAGCCGTTGGTGTTTTCGCCGGTGTAGATGCCAGCGGTGACGGGGTGGTTGCCTTCGGTGATAAGGCCGGCGAGGCGTTGGGCTTGGTCGTTGGCTAGGGCGTTCATGGGGTAGAGAATCAGGGCTTTCATACCTGTGATTCCTGCCCGGTTGGCGCGGATAACGTGGTCGAGGATGGGGTAGAGGAAGGATTCTGTTTTGCCGGAACCGGTGCCGGTGGTGACGAGGGTGGGTTGGGGGCGGCGCCAGGTGGCTTGTTCGCTGGCTGCTTCTGGGGTGGTGTCGGACGCTGGTGCGCTGCTGAGGCGCATGAAGGCTTGGGCCTGGTGGCCGTAGGGTGGGAAGGCTGGGGTGATGTGGTGGAGGCTGTTGTGCCAGCCGTGGGGGGCTGGCGAGAAGGGCAGGCGGGTGCGGATGTAGGGGCCTTTGAAGATGCCGTCACCAATGTGGCCACCTTCTTCTGGGCTGGTTTCGGGTGCCTTGAGGAAGGCTTCGAGGGCTTGGCGGGTGTCTGTTTCAGTGAGGGCGAAGGTGGTGGTGAGGAAGTCGGTGAGGCCCTGTTGCAGGTCGCTTGCTTGTAGGCTGGGGACGAGCATGGGGGTGGGGTTCTCGGTCATGGTTCCTCAAGGTACGGTTGGGCTGGGGCTGGGTGCGACCAGCTAAGTGACGGTTAGCACCTATTTTATCCCCTCCCCTAGCCAGAAGCCCGGTCATGGGCTGGGTTTGGGGTGTGCCGATAAGAGCTCTTATGTCAACCAAGCCCGCCAAGACCCCACCCACACCCGCTTCTTCACAGACTCAGCCACCGGCATTGCAGCCACCTCAGAGTTCCTCTCCCACAAGGCAACCTACCCCCTACTAAACGGACTGCAACCAGACCTCTACCGGGCCTTCATGGTCAAAACCTGGCAGAACAACTCCGGTAGAGGAGTGGTATCCCTGATCCACCCCGAATCCCACTTCAAGGAAAAGAAAGCCGGAAATCTCCGTGCTAATGCTTACCATCGCCTCAGACGACACTGGCAGTTCATCAACAAGTTAATGCTTTTTGAAATCAGTGACCACGTTGTTTACGGGGTACACATCTACGGAGGATACCAGCAAGATATCCAATTCGATATGGCCTCGTCTCTGTATCACCCCAACATGGTTTCAGGGTCGTATCTGCATGACGGATCGGGGGAAGAACCCTATCTGAAGTTGAACGGTTACTGGGACCTGCGACCTCACAAAAACCGAATCATCACAGTCACTCAGGATGTCTTGACCACGTGGAGGGATCTACTGAACACAGAAGACACACCAGCCGACCAAGCTTCGATGATCTATACCGTAAACAAGACCTCGGAACGGGTTCTTCAAAAGTTATCGCTGGCTCCTCGCGTGCGCGAACTTGGCCTACAGTACTCCCGTGGCTGGGATGAATCTATTGACCGGAAGAAGGGGTACTTCCAACCTGGTTCCAAGGTCAATGAGTCCTGGGCGGATGTCATCTTGCAGGGTCCCTTCTTCTCGGTGGCCAATCCTTTTGCCAAGCAGCCTAACGCGACGATGCGGAGCAATGAAGACTACACCCCGATCGATCTTGAAGCCCTCCCCGTAGACTTCATCCCCCGCACCTCCTACCAACCTGTCGGCTCTACC
>NZ_JBLKPV010000012.1:0-75078 GCF_049068285.1 Rothia nasimurium
TGAACTGCCGTGTTACCACCATCTTTTACTATATAGATGGAATCAACAACATCCTTGGGGGTATGGGCTTTTATTTTCCGAAGTCTCTGGGCAAAAGTTTCATAATCGTCAAAGCAAATGTTGAGACTGCGCCCTATGTAGTTTACGAGATGCTCAGAAATCTTTCGTGATTTACCAATAACACCTTCATAATCACCGTAGGCATAATTTTTCTCAGCTTCTTGTGCTGTCCGTAGCAACTCGTTGAGCTGGGTATCAAGTTTCAAGAAGTCAAAATTGCTGGTCGCAAGCATTATTTTTCCTCCAACTGATATACTTTAGTAAGTTCGATTGTGCCCTCAAGCAATGTGTTTTCTAGATCAGAGTCCAGAGAAAACATGGATTCAGCTACGGCCTGTTGGTACCCTGAACCTTCAGCGTAGAAGCTGCCTAGGTTTTCACTCGTTTCCAGGCCTCTATCTAGCCTTTCCTGGCGATAGCTAACCTGCATGGGAACGTGAGTTCGTTTCCACTCAAAAAAGAGAATCGGGTCTTTAGTCTCCGGGTGTTTTTGCTCCAAAGTATCGCCCCGAACGATATTTTTCTCGATTAAAAATTTGGCCGAGAGGTAAAAGTCGTTCTGAGAGTCTAAGGCACTGCCTACCGTCTTATTCCACCAATCGCTGTAGGTGGTCAACATACGTTCTTGGGCGCGATAGTGGTTATCTTTGAGAAACTCTATTCCGTAGATTGAAGCCAAGGCCCAAAGAGACTCGCGTTTGGCCTGCTCAATATCTTGTGAGTACAGTTTGTCCACAGCCGCCAGCTTACGGGTCAGCAGGGCGACTAGAAAATTCCCATCGCCTGCGGCTGGTTCTAAGAAGGTCGCGTCAATAGTTTTTGTAGCTTCTTGAACTTCGGGAATATCCAACATTAGGTCCACCATCCAGGTGGGGGTAAAAACCTCCCCGTGTTGTTGAACCCGTTCTTTTGACTTGATGAGCTCTTCCACTACAGTCTGTCCTTAGCTGTCGAATCGGTGTTCCGCTGCCGGGTAGGCCCCTGAGCGCACGTCTGCCCGGTAGGCGGCAGCGCCCTCGCTCAAGATCTCAAAGAGGTTGGCGTACTGCTTGACGAAGCGGGCCATCTTGCCCTGGCGAAGGCCAAAGGCGTCCTGCCAGACCAGTACCTGGCCACTGACGTCCGCCCCCGCCCCAATGCCGATAATGGGGATCTTCACGGCCCGGTCAATCTCAGCTGCAACATCTGAGCGGGTCATTTCCATCAGCAGACAGAAAGCCCCGGCCTCTTCCAGGGCCAAGGCGGTGTCCATGAGCACCTGCCCACCGCTTCGTCCTTGTACCCTAAAACCACCCAGGGCGTGCTCAGACTGGGGGGTAAAACCTATATGAGCCATGACGGGAACCCCGGCTGCCACCAGGGCCCGAACGTGCTCTGTGTGGTGGGCGGTTGCCTCCATCTTAATGGCGTGGGCCCCGCCCTCCTTCATGAAACGCACAGCGGTAGCCACAGCCTGGGTGGGGGACTGTTCATAGGAGCCAAAGGGCAAATCGGCAACCACCAGGGCCCGGCGGGCAGCTGAGGAGACAGCCTTGACCAGGGGGAGCATCTCATCAACGGTAATCGTCAGGGTGGATTCGTGCCCCAGGACGTTATTGCCGGCCGAATCGCCAATCAGCAAAAGGTCGATACCAGCCTGATCAAAAATGGTGGCAGTCAAAGCGTCGTAGCTGGTGAGCATAGCAAATTTCTCACCGGCCTCCTTAGCCTGCTGAAGGTGGATAGTGCGGACCTTCTTGACGTCCAGGACGCTACTTGTTTCGGTCGGGGAGGCGGGGGAGGGAATCCCGGGGGCGGCGGTGCCGTAGGGCGCTGTTTCTTCCGTGCTCATGCTCTCTACTCTAGCCTGTCTTCAGGAACTGGCGGGGGTGGGGCGCGGGGCGATATCTCACTGGGTGAAACTAAAGTTTCCTGAGGCGTAACCGTTTGGGCTCAGGACGCGTGCCTGGCGGGTTTGACCGCCCTTCAGGGCTTAGAGTGGTGGGTAGGGAAGATACGACCTGCCCACCGTGGGGCAGGTGCTTCGACGACGAAAACGAACGGATGAGTACATGGACCGTCAGCAAGAATTCGTATTACGCACCATTGAAGAGCGCAATGTGCGATTTGTCCGTCTCTGGTTCACCGACGTGGTGGGTCAGCTAAAATCAGTGGCTATTGCTCCAGCCGAGGTTGAATCAGCCTTTGACGAGGGCATTGGTTTTGACGGTTCCTCCATTGAGGGCCTTTCTCGCGTCTACGAATCAGACATGCTCCTGCAGCCGGATCCCTCAACCTTCCAGGTCCTGCCCTGGCGGGGGGACGAAGAGCCGACCTCCCGCATGTTCTGCGACATCCTCACCCCCGACGGGGAGCCAAGCGCCTCAGATACCCGGGGCGTTCTCAAAAAGGTTCTCTCCAAGGCCGCCGGTATGGGCTTTACCTGCTACACCTCACCCGAGATCGAGTTCTACCTGCTCAAGTCCAAGGAACTCGGCCCCAACGGCTTCCCCGAACCCGTCGATTCCGAAAGCTACTTCGACCACACCCCAGGCGGCGTCGTCCAGGACTTCCGCCGCAAGGCCGTAACCACCCTGGAAGAAATCGGAATCTCCGTGGAGTTCTCCCACCACGAGACCGGCCCCGGCCAGAACGAAATCGACCTGCGCCACGCAGATGCCCTGCAAACTGCCGATAACATCATGAGCTTCCGCACTGTCATCAAGGAAGTAGCCCTCTCCCAGGGTATCTACGCCACCTTCATGCCCAAGCCCTTCACCGAGCACGCCGGCTCAGGTATGCACACCCACTTCTCCCTCTTTGAGGGCGACACTAACGCCTTCTTTGAAGCCGGGGCCGAGTATCAGCTCTCCCGCACCGCCAAGCACTTTATTGCCGGCGTCCTGCGCCACGCCCCCGAGTTCACCTCAGTGACCAACCAGTTCGTGAACTCCTACAAGCGCCTCTGGGGCGGCGGAGAAGCCCCCTCCTACGTCTCCTGGGGCCACAACAACCGCTCCGCCCTGGTTCGGGTCCCCCTCTACAAGCCCAACAAGATGCAGTCAGCCCGCATGGAATACCGCGGCATCGACTCAGCAGCCAACCCCTACCTGGCCTACGCCGTCATTCTGGCTGCTGGCCTCAAGGGCATTGAAAATGAGTACGAACTGCCCAGTGCCGCTGTGACAGAAGATATTTCAGCCATGACCAGCGCCGAACGTCGGGCTATGGGCTACCATGCCCTGCCCTCCTCCCTCTACGACGCTATCCACCGCACCGAAGACTCCGAGTTCATGGCAGAAACCCTGGGCGAGCAGGTCTTCGAACAGTTCCTGCGGAACAAGCGACGCGACTGGAATGCTTTCCGGGCAGAAGTAACCCCCTACGAACTCAAATCCAACCTCGGAATCCTCTAACCCCCGTGCAGGCGCAGGGCTCACCATGAGCCCTGCGCCTTCCCATTCAAGCCACCCCAGCCCCAGCCTTCAGACACCTGACACAGACACCTCACCCAAGGAGCCAGCGCCGGTGACAGCCAACAACACCACACCCCCCACCGCCGAAGACCTCGCCCGCAAAGCTGAAGAAGAGCGCAAGGCCCAGCTACGGCTCGTCAGCGAAATGGCGGCTGTGGGCTTCTTTGATGCGGCAAAGAGCGCCAGATGGCTCAACTCCCGGGAACTAGAAGGAATCGACCGGGCTGCCCTCTTCGAAGGGCTGAGGCTGGCGCCCTCACCCGATATCGCCCTGCCTGCCCTCGTCCGCCTCATCGAACGGGCCCCCCACATAGCCCAGCTAGCTGCCCGGGGAGCCCAGGCTGAGGCCCTCTACCGCCTTCTGGGCGGCTCCGAAGCCCTGGGCGAATTCCTGATCCGCCACCCAGAACACACAGACCTACTCGAAACAGAGCAGATAACCCACCCTGCCTACGACACCCCCTCCTCCCTCCTGCCGGAAACCGACAGCGAAAACCTCACCCCAATCGCCCCGCTCGATACTGCCTACCGCACCGACCTGCTGACGGCCGTCGGGGCCGACCCCACCGCCGCCACCCCAGTCGCTACCCTCACCGGCAAAGAGGCCTACACCGCCCTGCGCGTTGCCTACCGTCGCGCCATCACAGACATCGCTATCAAGGACCTCACCAGCTTCGTCCCGGTCCAATATATGCCCACCGTCGGCCGTCAACTAGCCGACCTAGCAGCAGCCGCCCTCGAAGGGGCCCTTGCCATAGCCCGGGCTGAGGTCTCAGCCACCCGCAACCCGCTTGATGTTTCAGCCGTAGAACTGGCCATCATCGGCATGGGCAAATGTGGGGCCCGGGAACTCAACTACATCTCTGACGTGGATGTGGTCTACGTTGTTGCCCACAAACCCTTAGCCGATCTACCCGACGACTTCACCCCCCTGACCGAAAACCAACTCACCCAAATCGGTACCGAACTGGTCCACGCCCTCTCCAAGGCCATTATGGCCCCGGCCCCCGAACCTGCCCTCTGGGAAGTGGACGCCAACCTCCGCCCCGAAGGGAAGGACGGCGCCCTCGTCCGCACCATTGACTCCTACGTCACCTACTACAAACGCTGGGCAGAAAACTGGGAGTTCCAGGCCCTGCTCAAGGCCCGCCCCATCGCAGGTACCCCCGAGCTAGGCGTCCGCTGGGCCCGTGCCATGCGACCCTTCGTCTGGGAATCAGCTGCCCGCGAGTCCTTTGTCGAGTCCGTGCAGGCCATGCGGCGCCGGGTCACCGATAACATCCCGGCTGCTGAAGTTGACCGCCAAATTAAGCTGGGCCCGGGCGGCCTGCGCGATGTTGAGTTCACCGTCCAGCTGCTGCAGCTCGTCCACGGGCGCACCGACGAGAGCGTCCGCACCCAAACCACCACCGACTCCATCACCGCCCTGGCCAAGGCCAGCTTCATCGGCCGGGCCGACGCCCAAGACTTCGCCGAAAACTACGCCACCCTACGCGTCATGGAACACCGGATCCAGCTGCTCTACATGCGCCGCACCCACCTCATGCCGGCCAAGGAGAACGACCGGCGGGCCCTGGCCCGGGCCCTCAGCTCGCCCGTGACTAACACCCACCTCACCGAAGAAGACATGCTCAAACAGTGGGCCAGCATCAAGCGGGCCGTCAAATCCCTGCACGAGCGGCTCTTCTTCCGGCCCCTCCTGGCCGCTGTGGCCCACCTGTCCAAGGACGAAGTGGCCCTGACCCCCCAAGCTGCCCAAGACCGCCTGGCGGCCCTGGGCTACAAGGACCCCCGCCGGGCTATGGGCCACATCGAGGCCCTGACCAAGGGCCTGCGCCGCTCCGCCGAAATTCAGCGCACCCTCATGCCCGTTCTGCTGGGCTGGTTTACCCAGGGGGTAGATCCGGACGCCGGCCTGCTCGGCTTCCGCCGGGTCAGCGAGTCCCTGGGAGGCACCCCCTGGTACCTGCGTATGCTCCGAGACTCACCGGCCGCCGCCGAACGCCTCTGCACCCTGCTCTCATCCTCCCGCTTCATCTCCGACCTGCTCGAAGACGTCCCCGACCCCATTGCCTGGCTGGACAAGGCAGAAGACCTCAAACCCCGGGAAACCGAGGTCATCATTGGGGAATTACGCTCCCACCTGAACCGGCACCCAGAAACCGCCGAGGCGATCCGGGCCGTGCGCATGGCCCGCAGGCGTGAGATTCTGCGCCTGGCCATGGGGGAGGCCCTGGGCCTAAACTCAAATGCTGAGGTTGCCCGTGGCCTCTCCGATATTGACCAGGGGGCCATTCGGGCGGCCTTGGCTATTGCAACTCGTGAACTATTTGTGGACGGGCGGCAGCCGCTCACCGAGGTAGCCGTCATTGCCATGGGTAGGCAGGGCGGAGCAGAAATCGGCTACGGTTCGGACTCCGATCTCATCTACGTTCACAGCCCCAAGGACGGCGCAGACGAGAAAGCCGCCCAGGCTGAGGCCACAGACCTCATTAACCGCATGGTCACCCTGCTCAAACAGCCCACTACCCCGCCCATCCGGGCCGAGAAGGTGCTCGAAATTGATGCCGACCTGCGGCCCGAAGGAAAATCCGGGGCCATGGTGCGCTCGCTGGATTCCTTCCGGGAGTACTACCAGCGTTGGGCTGATACCTGGGAGTTCCAGGCCCTGCTGCGGGCCAGGCCCTTTGCCGGGGCGGAGGAGGTCGGCCAGGCCTTTGTTGAGCTGATTGCCCCCTACCGCTACCCTGAGACGTTCGGGCCGGAGAAGGTGACAGAGATACGGCGGATGAAGGCCCGAGTTGAGAATGAACGGATGCCCCGGGGCGCTGATAAGACCCGCCAGCTGAAACTGGGCCGCGGTGGGCTGACGGACGTAGAGTGGCTGGTTCAGCTACTCCAGCTCCAGCACGCCCACCGGGTTGAGGGTATGAGGACGACCTCAACCCTCAAAGCCCTGCGGGCAGCTGCCCAGGAGGGCCTGCTTCCGCTTGAGGACGCCGAGCTACTGGAATCAGCCTGGAAACTGGCCTCAAAGATTCGGGGCCTGAACGTGCTGCGGACCGGCCGGGCCTCGGACACCCTCACCACGACCCGTCCTGACCTTGAAGCTATTGCCCGCTGGTGTGGCTACCCGCCCAACTCAGCCCGTGTGCTTGAGGATGACTATCTGCGCATCACCCGCCAGGCCCGGGCGGTCTATGAGAAGCATTTCTACCCGGGGTAACTGTCCGTCCCTAGTGCTTCTCAGCCTTTGAAATCTGATCAGCCAAATCTTCTGGATGGAGTGCCCGGGTGCGAGCGAGCGAGCACTCAAGAGGGCACGGAATTGTCTCCCCTTGGTCTGGCTAGGTTTTAGTGCTTCTCAGCCTTAGAGATTTGGTCTGCGAGGTCTTCGGGAGACAGGTCTGCATTTGAGAAGGCTTCGTTGAGGGGCAGGTGCAGGCGCAGACCGGTGCCGGGGCAGATTTCAACGTGGGCGCTGCGTAGCTTGAAGTCGATGACGTGGCCGCCGCGGGTGCGCTCATCGTCAATAAAGTGGGCGTGGCAGCCGGGCACCCCAATACCTTGCTCATAGATGGGGGTGCGGAAGCCCACGATGGTGCCGGAGACATCATCGAACTGCACGATGTCTTCACCTTCAACGGCGTCAACCATCTTGGGGTAGGGCTTTTCCTGCTTCTTGACGGTTCGGGTGCGCACCCACTCGAAGTCGCCCACAATTTTGATGGCGTACATGTAGTTATCTGACAGGGTGAAATGATCGAGCACCTGGCTGGCTGAGGTACGCAGCAGGTTGGTGGGCAGGTCCCGTTTGATGGCGGGGACGAAGTTGGTGATGACCGCAAAGGGGGTCTTCTGATCGAGGGAGGCCAGCGAGATGGACCCGTCGTGGCGCATCTGGTAGCAGGTGCCATCGAGTACGATCATTTCACCGTCGAGCCCGTCAAAGGTGCCCACCCCGAAGTTACCGTGGCCCAGGAGTTCGCCGATGGTCATGTCTCCGTCGTAGATTCCGTCGAGGAGCTGGCTCATGAGGCCGGTTTGGAAGACTTCGTTGCGGTAGATGGTGGAGCGGCCTTCGAGGATGGTTGCCTTGGTGCTCATGGGGGCCTTTCGTGGGATCTTGCTGGGGCGCAAAAGCCGCGCTGGGACGTCCTTTCTGGGCGGACGCCTAGCGCGGCTTTGTGCTACTTATCTAAGTTTACTCGGGCTTAGACGCCGTAGTAGAGCTGGTATTCGAGGGGGTGGGGCACCAGGGAGAGGGGGGCCAGCTCGTTGGTACGCTTGTAGTCGATCCAGGCTGAGATGAGGTCTTCGGTGAAGACGTCACCGGCCAGGAGGAAGTCGTGGTCAGCTTCGAGGGCTGCCAGGGCTTCTTCAAGGTTGGCAGGGGCCTTCTTGATGTCTGCTGCTTCTTCGGCGGGCAGCTCGTAGAGGTCCTTATCGATGGGGGCAGGGGGTTCAATGCGGTTGCGGATACCGTCCAGGCCGGCCATGAGCTGGGCAGCGAAGGCCAGGTAGGGGTTGGAGGAGGGGTCCGGGGCGCGGAACTCAAGACGCTTAGCCTTGGGGTTGGTGCCGGTGATGGGGATGCGGATACCGGCTGAGCGGTTGCCCTGGGAGTAGACCATGTTGACGGGGGCCTCATAGCCGGGAACCAGGCGCTTGTAGGAGTTGACGGTGGGGTTGGTGAAGGCCAGCACTGCTGAGGAGTGCTCAATCAGGCCGCCAATGTACCAGCGGGCGATATCTGACAGGCCTGCGTAGCCGCGCTCGTCGTAGAAGAGGGGCTCACCGTCCTGCCACAGGGACTGGTGGCAGTGCATACCTGAACCGTTATCGCCGAAGACGGGCTTGGGCATGAAGGTAACGGTCTTGCCCCAGGCGTCGGCGGTGTTCTTGATGACGTACTTGAACTTGAGCAGGTCGTCAGCGGCCTGGGTGAGGGTGGAGAACTTGTAGTTGATCTCAGCCTGGCCGGGGGCGCCTACTTCGTGGTGGGAACGCTCTACTTCAAGGCCCACTTCGTCAAGGGCTACGCACATGGCGTCACGCAGGTCAGCCTGCTTGTCGACGGGGGAGACGGGGAAGTAGCCGCCCTTGGTGAGGGTCTTGTTGCCCAGGTTGCCGCCTTCTTCGGCGCGGCCGGAGTTCCAGGGAGCCTCGTCGGAGTCGATCTTGAAGAAGACGGACTGGGGGGTGACTTCGTGCTGGACGTTTTCAAAAACGAAGAATTCAGCTTCGGAAGCGAAGAAGGCGGTGTCGGCAATGCCGGTTGACTTCAGGTATTCTTCGGCACGCTCTGCAACACCGCGGGGGTCGCGGTGGTAGGACTCGCCGGTGCGGGGGTTAACGATGGAGCCGGTGACGACCAGGGTCTTTTCAAGGCGGAAGGGGTCAACGTAGCAGGTGGCGACGTCGGGGATCAGCTGCATGTCTGATTCGGCGATGCCCTGGAAGCCGCGGATGGAAGAGCCGTCGAACATCTGGCCTACGGTGAAGAAGTCTTCGTCGATGGCCTTGGCGGGCAGGTTGAAGTGCTGCTGTACACCGGGCAGGTCGGTGAAGCGGATGTCAACGAACTTGATGTCTTCGTTCTTGATGAAGTCGAGGACTTCCTGTGCGGTTGTGAACATGGTCGGTTGTTCTCCTTGAGTTGTGGCGACCCGGGACCCTGGTCTGGGCTCCCTGTTTGTTGTTACCTAGCCTAGGCTGGTTATTTTGCTCTGAAGTGTCGCTTATGTTTCGCTTCTGTAACGTCAGGGGCTTTGATAGTTGCGCTTCGGTTACGGGCTGGCCCCGAGGGGGTTCTTCTAGTGTATGCGGTGTGGGGGAGTCTTTCTCAGATTCTAGGACGTCGGTGCCTTGGTGTTGTGCGGCTGGTGGGGCAGGTGCCGGTAAGGTTAGGTGTTATGGTTTCGAGAAAAGATTTGGGTTCCTGGGTCGATGGGGCCCCTACTGATTTGGATTATCCGGGCCAGGGGATGGGCCGTCCTCAAAGTGGGCCGGGGTCCATTGCCCGACCTATGCGGCGTCTGCTTGCTTTTTGTTGTGATTGGTTCTTGGTTGCTGGGCTTTTCTGGCTCTTGAAGCAGTCTGTTCTTGCCGGGATTGATTCTGTGACTTTTGATGTTTCCCAGATTCTAGTTTTTTGGCTGTATATGGTGGCTTGTGTTGGTTTTATGGGCCATACCGTGGGGCATCTGGTGTTTGGGATGCAGGTCCAGCGCCTGGACGGGCAGCCTGCTGGTTGGATGTCAGCTGGTATTCGCCAGTCTCTTGTGATGCTTGTTCTGCCGGTGGTGATTATGGACGCTAACCAGCGGGGGCTTCATGACCAGGCCCGGCACACTATTCTTGTGATGATTCGATAGGAGGGGCTGATGTCTGATAACCGTAACCCCGGTGGGGGTACACCTGGGCAGAATCAGGACGCCCCGGCCCCGGCGCAGGCTGCTGGTGAGGGGCTGAACGAACAGCACCTAGGGGCTGCTGAAGAGCAAACTTTCGGGGAGCCTCATGGGGGCACGCAAGCTGGGCAGGATCCGTCCTTACCGAACTTTTTGCTTCACCCGGGGAAGATAGACAAGATTCTTTTGACCCTGCTGGGTGTGATGACGGTCTTCTCCCTGGTTATGATTCCCTTGCGCCCGAATCTGATGGTGAATGCCCCCTGGTTGCTGGCCCTTCTGACGGGTTCGGGAATCGGTACGCTGATTACAGCGGCCCAGAACCAGCAGAATGTCCTGCTCTGGTCAGGGCTGGCCCTGTTGGCAGCCCTGAGCCATATCAAGTTCTTGATTGTGTACTACTTTATGGGCAAGCACTGGGGCCAGGAGTTCATCTCTTGGATTTTCGCCAGCCATACCCCCCTGTGGTACCGCAAACTAGAGGGCTTTGTTGAACGCCATCTCCTCTTCTGCCTGGCCTTGGGCTTCGTTCCCTTCTCCCCGATTCCCGCTACAATTCTGGTGGCTATCGCCGGGATCAGGAAGGTCAAGGCCTGGATGATTGGTGTCTATATTTACCTGCTTGCCCTGGCTAATAAGTGCTTCTACCTTTATCTGGGTCTGACCTTTGGGGAAGGCATCCAGCCCACCCTCCAGACCATAGATAAGTACATGATGCAGATTACCCTGGCCCTGGTTGCCTACGTCTTTATCCTGAACTGGTACAAGTCCAGTAAGAAGCAACAATCTTCAAAGTAGCCAGATACCACAAAGGCCCGGTTCCGAGGAACCGGGCCTTTGCGTATGGTTTTAGCGCATTCCCTTGCGGTCAGGGCGCATCCGCATGGGGTCAATACCCTTGGGGATAGAGTTCAACATGCTGTTGTGCTTGGAGAGCGATTCGATCCGGTTTGCTACCTGGTGCATCTCCTGCTGGGTGAGCTGCTTGGGCAGCTTATTCATGGTCTTGGTCAGCTGCTTGAGGCTTACCTGGCCCTCGTCGTTACCGGTGTTGATAACGGTGACGGGCACGGTGGAGAGGATCTTGGCGTACTTGAGCTTTTCCTTCTGCACCAGTGCGTTGACGCGGCTGCTGGGGCCTTCGGTGACCAGGACGATGCCGGGGCGGCCAATGGCGCGGAAGACGACGTCCTGGGCCTTGTTGACGGCAACGGGCTGCTGCTCAAAAATCCAGCCGCGGCGCAGGGTGGAGAGGGCAGCGCCGGCGCGACCGGGCTGGCCTTCTAGCTGGGCGAAGGCAGCTTTTTCTGCCCGGCGGGAGAGCACCATGACGGCGAAGAGGATGCCGAAGGGGATACCGAGGATCAGGAAGGTAATCCAGTTGTTCAGGAGCAGACCGATGAGCAGGAAGATGAGGACGGTGCCGAAGAAGATGAGGGCCAGAATCCAGGGGATATTGGGGTCCTGTTCGCGGGTCATGGTGTAGACCTGCTTCATCTGGGCAAACATGCCGGGGCCACGCTTGGCGCGACGTTCGGCGCGGGCCTTCTTCTTCTCTTCGCGGGATTCAGCCACTTCTGTGTCCTTTGGTGTGTTGGTTTACCTGGCTTTGGTCGCCGGGGTTTTCGGCGTTGCCATAAGAACCCATTCTATAGGGCAAGCGCCCACGGGTGAAACCGGTGGGCGCTTGATTCTTGCATTAGGCTCCTGCAGCGACGAGGGAGCTGGCTTCCTGCATGGCGAAGCCGGTGTCGTCGATGTGGGAGAGGTGCTCGGGGATATCCCGGCCCTGCTTCTTCATAGCCCGGGCCCAGAGTTTACCTGCCCGGTAGGAGGAGCGCACCATGGGCCCTGCCATGACTCCGGCAAAGCCGATTTCTTCAGCCATTTTAGAAAGTTCTACGAATTCGGCGGGCTTGACCCAGCGTTCGATGGGGTGGAAGAGGGGGCCGGGGCGCAGGTACTGGGTAAGGGTAATGAGGTCACAGCCGGCATCGTGCAGGTCGCAGAGGGCCTCGTAGACTTCTTCGTTGGTTTCGCCCATGCCCAGAATCAGGTTGGACTTGGTAATCAGACCGGCTTCCTTACCCTGAGTGATGACGTCCAGGGACCGCTCGTAGCGGAAGGCAGGGCGGATCTGGCGGAAGATACGGGGGACAGTCTCGAGGTTGTGGGCAAAGACTTCGGGGGCAGCGTCGATGACCTGTTGGACGTCCTCTTCCTTGCCCTTAAAGTCAGGGATCAGAATTTCTACACCGGTGTTAGGGGAAACGCGGTGAATCTGGCGGATAGTTTCGGCATAAAGCCAGGCGCCACCGTCCTCAAGGTCATCGCGGGCAACACCGGTGACGGTGGCGTAGCGGAGGCCCATTTTCTTGACGTTGAGGGCGACCTTGATGGGTTCGGTGCGGTCAATGGCGACGGGCTTGCCGGTGTCAATCATGCAGAAGTCGCAGCGGCGGGTGCATTCGGAGCCACCGATGAGGTAGGTTGCTTCGCGGTCTTCCCAGCATTCGTAGATGTTAGGGCAGCCTGCTTCTTCGCAGACGGTGTGGAGGCCTGAGCCGCGGGCAAGGTCTACCATTTCCTTGTATTCGGGGCCGACCTTGGCTTTGGTTTTAATCCATGAGGGCTTTTTCTCGATGGGTACTTCGGCGTTGCGGGCTTCGACGCGAAGGAGCTTACGGCCTTCAGGCTGGGCGCTCATGGGTGGGGTTTCTCCTTTGTGTGGTGGGTAACCGGTGGGTGGGCTGGGTGGCCCTGCTCCTGTGGGAGCTCAAGTGGTAGGTGGCTGGCTCGCTCTTAGGCTTCGGGGGTGAAGCTGGCAGCAAGCTGGTCAGCGTAGCGGGCTAATTCTGCTTCTACCTGGTCAACGATATCGTTGGGGGATATATTCCTGCCGAGCTGTTCGCTGATGGTGGTGACGCCTGCGTCAGTGATGCCGCAGGGGATGAAGGCGCTGAAGGGGTCTGTGGGGTTGTTGCAGTTGATGGAGAAGCCGTGCATGGTGGTGTTTTTGGAGACCCGGATTCCGATGGCAGCAATTTTTTTGTCGGGTATCAGGGCGCCGTCGCCCAGGACCCACACCCCGGAGCGTCCTTCAACCCGCTGGCAGGTAATGCCCAGGCTGGTTATGACGTTGATGAGGACTTCTTCGATGACACGGACGTAGCGCACGACGTCAATGGGTTCGGGAAGCTGGACGATGGGGTAGCCGACGAGCTGGCCGGGGCCGTGCCAGGTGAGCTTGCCGCCGCGGTCAATTTTGATGACGGGGACGCGGTTATCGGTGGGGTATTCGTGGTCTTCGGTACGTTTCCCGGCGGTGATGACTTCTTGGTGTTCGAGGAGGAGAACGGTGTTTTGCCTTTGTTTCTTGGCCACCTGCTCGTGGACGGTCCGTTGGTAGTCTAGGGCGTCGGTATATTCCACATAGGTGGGGGCCAGGCCCACACGTTCAAACTCTAATGCCATACCCTCTAGATTAGCCCTTTTGAAGCAAAGGTAAAACCAGAGCTTGAGGGAGGTGACGGGGGAAACTACCAGCGGCAGGGATCATATTTCCCCGTTTGACGGACGCATGACGGACTGCTTTCACCGCTTTGACCTGGCTCAATAGTCTAGGCTGTGGATAACTTTCTTATGGGTTGAGCTGGTTTTGGTAAGACTGGGTGTATGAATGCACAGCTTAGCCCCACCCGTCCTGCCCTCTTAGGCCCCGGTGAATCTAAGCCATCGGGCGATGTGCCCCGTGTGGCCCAGGAGACTGCCCCGGCGGACGTCCACCTCAAGTTCTCCCTTGGCACTTCGGCTCAGAATCCTGCTTGGCTTGTGAGCTGTAGCGGGAATACAGCTGAGAGCCTACATCTTCCCACAGGTATTTACACCCTTGTGCCGGTCGCGGAGGGGCAGGGGCAGGTCGCCGACCGCCTGTGTACCTTACCCACCCTGCCGGCTGTTGCCCGGGTTGATGCTATCAGTCAGGGGCCAGAATCTGACCACATCTGGTTGGAGCCCCTTGAAGCGGGGACCCTCGCTGATTACTGCGCTGCCAGGGGTAAAATTCCCCTGGGGCAGGTCGTGGCCATCGCCAACCAGCTGACCACAGGGCTACAGTCCCTCCACTCCCACCAGATGGCCTACCAAAACCTCAGAGCTGAGGACGTAGCCTTTACCATCGGCGGGGACCTCAAACTCCTGCCTCCTGATCAGGATCTCCGAAGCGCTGATGAGGCAACCATGACAAAGGCCTACGCAGACGATACCGCTGCCTGTGCTGCAATACTCTGGCAGTGCCTTACCGGTGAAAAACCTGTGGCCCAGCGCCTGAGAACCCCCTTGCCTCTTGCGGCCCCCGGTACGACCGAGGCTATGGCAGAAACCCTTGAAAATGCCATTGACATGAGGTTTCAGCAACCTACCCTTGCCCAGATCGCTTCCCTCTTCGAGTTTGCTGCTAATCCAGAGCCTCTTGAGCTGCATCTGAGCGCCCACCCCAGCGTCCACCAGCTTCTACCGACTTTGCCACCGATTGAGGCTGCCGAGCCCCCTCGAAAGTTTCGCAGGAAGCCAGCCAGCGCAATCTCTCAGAACTTTAACCGCCCAGCAGCCCAGCGGGGTGTGGTCAGCCGGTTCTTTAGCCCTCATCGAACCCGTCAGAAGCCCTTTAAACCTCCCGCCTTGATGATAGGTGGCCTCTTGATTCTCTTAGGTGGAGGTGCTTACTGGGCTGTGACTCTGGATGAGCCCCAGCAGCTAGCCCACCAGCAGGTTGTTTCAGAGGCCGAATCGAGGAGCCCCCATCCAACAGATGATGGGGTAGGGGAAGTAGCTGAGCAGATACCTCCAGCAGATTCTTCGGGGGCTACTGAAGCCCCTTCAGCTGCTGCCGTCCCCCAGGAGGCTGATGAAATGCACCAGATCATCGCTGATCTGATTGATTCTCGAAGCCAGACCCTTGCCGCTAACGCGCCTGACCGCATCCCAACCTACGCAGTTGTAGGAGGAGGGCTAGCGGAGGCAGACCGCAAGCTACTGGAGGATCCTGCAGCCTCCCAGCTGGCGACGATGAAGACCTCTTTGCACGGTATCGAAACCCTCACCGCTGACTCAGCGACGGGGAGCATCACAGCAGACATTATCATCGCCTCTGAGGGCTTTGACCCTCCAGGAGATTCGGCCGACCTAGCAGAACAGGGCATTGATATCCAGGACGGCTCGGTATTTCAGAAGGCCCGAGTCGTCCTACAAGAAAAGGAGGGCAGCTACCTCCTGCTGAGCGCTGAGGCCGTGAGCCTTTCACCTGAAACCGGTCATTAAAGATAAAGGGTAGGGACGGTTTTTCCGTCCCTACCCTTTGGGTCCCTGGATGAGGTGACCTGTCTTAGATCAGGGGGCCCTGCATGAAAACAGCGATGCCGATGTTGATGAGGGCAAGGCCACCTACAGTATGAGCCAGGCCAATGTTCTTGCCTGCTTCGGGGGTGCCCAGGGCCTTAGCGGCCTTGTACTTCTTCTGACCCATGAAGGCAGCTACGGCGATGACCAGGGCAATCACCATCTTGATGCCAATCATCATGTGGTTGAGCTGCATGTTGTGAGCCATCTGAATGAAATAGAGGGCAAAACCAGTTACGACCTGCAGAAGGGCCGCATGGAACTGGCCCGGTAGCACAACACCTTTTTTGAAGGTGCCAATCCAGATGCCGAAAACCATGGCTGCACCGACCAGGTGCAAGAAAAGAAGAATTGAAAATGCGATCGTCATAATGACAAGTCTACTTAAGGGACTGCGGCTTAGCGACACTTTGACAGTAAAAGCGGTGTGGGAGTGGCCACGCAGGCAAGGCAGACGTATGTACAGCAGGTGCCCTACCGGATCAACCGATAGGGCACCTGCTCATGTGTCAGCTGAAATAGCTTGACGGGATTTTAGAGGCCAACCTCAGCTTCGAAGGCTGCTTCTTCAAGACGGTTCTTGAGGAAGGCCAGGAAGCGGCCTGCGTCTGCCCCGTCAACAACACGGTGGTCGTAGGTCAGGGAGAAGTAAGCCAGTGAGCGGATTGCAATGACGTCGTTGCCTTCGGCGTCCTGGATAACTGCAGGGCGCTTGTTGGTGGAACCGATGCCGAGGATTGCAACGTTGGGCTGGTTGATGATCGGGGTGAAGAAGACACCGCCGGTCTGACCGGTGGAGGAGATGGTGAAGGTTGAACCTGACAGCTCCTCGGGGCCAACCTGGCCGTCGCGGGCACGCTTGGCAACGTCGTTGATCTTCTTGGCGATACCTGAGATGTTCAGTTCACCGGCGTCCTTGACGACGGGCACGAGAAGACCCTTGGGGGTGTCAACTGCCAGACCGATGTTCTCGGATGCGTGGTAGGTGATTTCCTTGAAGTCATCGCTCATGGATGAGTTGAACTGGGGGAACTGCTGCAGGGCTTCGGTGACTGCCTTGGTGAAGAAGGGCAGGAAGGTCAGCTTGGTGCCCTCGCGAGCCTCGAAGCCAGCCTTGGCCTTGTTGCGCAGGGCAACCAGGCGGGTCAGGTCGATTTCCTGGACGGTGGTCAGCTGGGCTGAAACGGCCAGGGACTCAACCATGCGCTTAGCAACGGTCTGACGGATGCGGGGAGCCTTCTCGGTGGTGCCACGCTTGGAGGAGGCAGCAGCCTTGGGGGCTTCCTGCTTGGCGGGGGCGGCGGTCGCAGGAGCTTCGGCAGCGGGAGCTGAGGCAACAGGGGCAGCAGCACCCTTCTTGGCCTCAGCTGCAGCCAGGACGTCCTGCTTGCGGATACGGCCACCAACGCCGGTGCCCTTGAGGGTGGAGAGGTCAATGCCTTCCTGCTTAGCCAGCTTACGAACCAGGGGCGTGACGTAGGCTTCGCCGTTTTCGCCAGAGGGCAGTTCAACAGCGGGAGCTTCAGCGGCTGCGGGAGCTTCTACTGCAGGAGCAGGAGCTTCTTCCTTCTTCTCTTCAGCTGCGGGAGCTGCAGGAGCGGCAGGGGCAGTAGCTGCAGCAGATGCGTCGCCGATGATTGCCAGTACCTGGCCTACCTCTGCATCCTCATCTTCCTGGATGCGGATTTCGAGCAGGGTGCCTGCTACGGGTGAGGGAACCTCGGTGTCAACCTTGTCGGTGGAAACCTCAACGAGGGGCTCGTCAACAGCAACCTCTTCGCCCACTTCCTTAAGCCAGCGGGTGATGGTGCCTTCGGTGACGGATTCGCCCAGGGCAGGCAGGGTTACTTCAGTGCCTGAGGCTGAACCCGCTGCAGGGGCAGCAGGAGCTGCAGCTGCGGGAGCTTCTTCAGCTACAGGAGCAGGAGCTTCTTCCTTCTTTTCTTCAGCAGCGGGGGCAGCGGGAGCTTCAGCAGCTGCACCGGAACCGTCGCCGATGATGATGAGGGGGGCGCCGACCTCGACGTCCTCGTCCTCTTCAACCAGAATCTTTTCAACGACGCCTGCAACAGGTGAAGGCACCTCGGTGTCAACCTTATCGGTGGAAACTTCAACGATGGGCTGGTCAACCTCAACGGTTTCGCCAACCTCAACGAGCCAACGGGTAACGGTACCCTCGGTCACGGATTCGCCCAGTGCGGGCAGTTCTACGGTAGTGGACATAGTCCTTCGTATTCTCCTTGTGAGTGATGAAATTTGAAAGAGGGTAGGTGGCGCTGGAAGGCGCCACCTACCGAAGACTCATTTAGCCGTGCAGAGGGGCACCGGCGAGGGCCATAGCGGCCTCACCGAGAGACTCGTTCTGGGTGGGGTGGGCGTGGATGAACTGGGCGACATCCTCGGGGAAGGCTTCCCAGACAACCCACATCTGGGCTTCACCGATCTGCTCACCCATACGCTTACCAACAGCGTGAACGCCGATGATGGGGCCATTCTTTTCGCGGACAACCTTGACCAGACCGCCGGTGCCCAGGATGGAGGACTTGCCGTTACCGGCCAGGTTGTACTCAGCAACCTCGATGTTCTCCTTGCCGAACTTTTCTTCGGCCTTGGGCTGGGAGTAGCCAATGGAGGCAATTTCGGGCTCGCAGAAGGTGACCTTGGGGATGTTGATGTCTTCAACAATCTGGGGGGCAAGGCCGGCGATCTCTTCGGCAACAAAGCGACCCTGCTGGTAGCCACGGTGGGCCAGCTGGACGCCGGGGACGATGTCGCCAATTGCGTAGATGTTGCCGACGCCGGTGTGCAGGCGCTCGTTGGTGATGACGAAGCCGCGGTCCATGGTCAGGCCCTGCTCGTCGTAGCCGAAGCCCTCGGTGTTGGGGCCACGGCCTACAGCCACGAGAACAATGTCGGCCTCGAAAACGGTGCCGTCTTCCAGAGTGACCTTGGCACCGTTGGCGTCCTGCTCAACGGTCTTGAAGAACTTGCCCAGTGAGGACTTGATGCCGCGCTTCTTGAATTCGCGCTCAACGACCTTGATGATGGAGGGGTCTTCGTTGGGGATCAGGTGGGGCAGACCCTCAATGATAGTGACCTCAACACCCATGGAGTTCCACATGGAGGCGAACTCGGAGCCGATGACGCCGCCACCGAGGACGATTGCGCTCTTGGGCAGGTAGTCCATCTGCAGGGCTTCGGTGGAGGTGAGGACGCGGTCGCGGATCTCGATACCGAAGGTCTTGGAGACTGAACCTGAAGCCAGGATGATGTGCTTGCCCTTGTATTCGGTGCCAGCGACGGTGATGGTGTCCTTGCCGGTGAGCTTGCCTTCACCTTCGATGACGGTGACCTTCTTCATTTTCAGAAGACCGGACAGGCCCTTGAACTTGCCGGCGACGATGCCGTCCTTGTAGTCGCGGACCTTGGCCATGTCGATGGACTCAAGGGTGGTGTTGACGCCGTACTTTGATGCTTCCTTAGCTTCAGAAGCCAGTTCTGCGGCGTGCAGGTAAGCCTTGGTGGGGATGCAACCGGTGTGCAGGCAGGTGCCGCCCAGGTTGCTCTTTTCGATGAGACCTACGGTGAAGCCCAGCTGTACTGCGCGCAGAGCTGCGGAGTAACCGGCGCTACCGCCACCGAGGATGAGGATATCGAATTCTGTTGTTGCCGAATCGGCCACGTTGACGCTCCCTTGCATGGGTCGCGGAGGCATAAGCCCCCTTATGTACTGTCGTTTTCTAGCTTATATCTTGTAGGGGCTGACTACCACCATTGGGCGGTTGATTGTTACCGGTTGGTTTGCCTCAACCTGGAAGCAGCAAGCCGATGAGGTTTTCGCAATATATTTGCCTGTGACTAGGTAATTTACCTTCGTTAGGGGAGGGCTGTCGGGTAGGGAGTCGGGCAGATCAAAGATCACCCGGCGGGTAAACGGTGTGAGATATGGTGCATCCCACGTTAAATTTATAGGGATATGAAAGCGCCCCACCTGGAGGTTTATCCAGGGCGGGGCGCTATTCATCGGGGACTAGCCTTACTAAATTTTAGGCCTGGTAGCCTTCAATGAACTTGATGAGGGTGGCAACGGAGTGACCGGTGCCTTCCTTGGGGGTGTAGCCGTAGGGGCCCTCTTCGTTGAAGGAGGGGCCGGCGAAATCCAGGTGGGCCCAGGGGATCTTGGCTCCGTCCTTTTCACCCACGAACTCTTCCAGGAACTGGCCTGCGACCAGCATGCCACCGTAGCGGGAGCCGATGTTCTGGAGGTCAGCGACGGGGGACTTGAGGCTGGAACGCAGGTGCTCGGGCATGGGCATGGGCCAGTAGTCTTCGCCTGCGGCCCGGGCAGCGTCGAGGACCTGGTTGCGGACGTCCTCAGCGCCCATGACGGCTGCGGTACGCACACCCAGGGCAATCAGCTGGGCACCGGTGAGGGTGGCGATGTCGAGGATGACGTCCGGTTCAGCCTCAGAGGCCAGGGCCAGGCCGTCGGCCATGACCAAGCGGCCTTCAGCGTCGGTGTTCATAACCTCTACGGTATGGCCGCTACGCATGGTCAGGACGTCTTCAGGGCGGATGGAATTGCCCCCGGGCATGTTCTCAGCCAGGCAGAGGTAACCGCTGACAGCTACCGGGATATTGAGTTCTGCGGCGGCTGCTACAACGTTGAGGACGGTTGCGGCGCCAGCCATATCTGACTTCATGGTGGTCATGGACCCGGCAGGCTTTAGGGAGATACCACCGGTATCAAAGGTGATACCCTTGCCCACCAGAGCAACGGTTTTAGTAGCTCCAGCGGGGGTGTACTTAATCTCTACCAGGCGGGGCTTACGTTCTGAGCCCTGGCCGACCCCGGCGATACCGCCGAAACCTTCGGCAACGAGTTCCTCGTAGTCCCACACCTTGGTTTCGACCTGATCCAGATTTTCCAGGCGGGCCAGGGCACGCTCAGCAAAGGTCTCAGGGTAAAGGTGGGAGGGGGGAGTATTGACCAGGCGGCGGGTGTGGTCAACGGCCTCACCTAGAATCAGGGCCCGGGTCAGAACCCCTTCAGCCTCAGCGGATGACAAGGCAGTGACAATCGTGACGTCAGCTACCGGTGCCTTGATAGAGTCAGCTGTTTTGACACGCATTTGGGAGTCGGCGAAAGCGCCGTAGGCGGCACCTTCAGCAACGGCAGCAACTTCCTCTACCTCATCGGTGCCCAGGGCTAGGGCAAGGCTATCAGTGCCTGCAAGCTGGCGGACGGCGGAACCTGCTGCATAACGCAGGGCAACCAGGCGGGCCGCGGCGTCCTCCTTCTGGGCGCCCATGCCGATGAGGGCAACGACGTCGGCACCTACGCCTTCAAAGCCGGGCAGGCGGACAAGCTCGTCTTGGGCGCCGGTGACCCCGACGTCCTCCAAAATTGCCTCCAAGCCTTCAGCTGTCTCGTCATCGAGAGCATTAGCTGCGAGGAAGGGGCCTTCCTTATCTGAATGTACGCCCAAGACCAGAACATTGACGTCCAGGTCTTCTAGGTTGGGAGTAGATACAGAGAAAGAAAGATCATGAGATTCGCTCATTGAAGTCTCCTTGTTGGATCAGGGTATATGGGGCCAGCGCCTGCACCAAGAGGGCTGTGGCTTGGCACTCAAGACTTAAGCCTATGCCCTCAGAGCTAGAAAATGTAACCTAAGCAACCCAATTGAGGCCTGACATCACGCTCAGCGAACAGGCGGCCCCGGCACAACCAACTATTCTGTCCTGCACGCGGGAAGTGGGAATAAGGGGAAGGTGCTACAGGTTATAATCACGACACGGGGATCTTGAAACAAGCTGGCCCATGTCGGCTCTTGGTGAGAAACCGAGGGCCCAGACATGTCTACCACCCACCCCGGCAGTTAGGACGAGGAGGCAGAAGATTATGAATAACCACGACACTCTCTACATAGCCCATGCAGGTGCCCTGGATAATCCGCGCCTCAAAGGCCTGCCCCTGGTTATTGCCCTCTCCCACCCCCAGGACGCAGGGGGGACAGCAGGCCACCTTGGGGAGGTATTGCTGCACGAGCTAGAAAACGTGGCCATCATCGAGTTTGATTCCGACCAGCTGCATGATTACCGGACCCGACGCCCCCGCATTGCCTTCCGCAAGGACCGTTTCGTTGACCCGGTACTCCCGGAGCTGAAACTCTACGTCGTTGAAGACCGCCTGGGAAAGCCCTTCCTGCTGTTGGCCGGTGCAGAGCCTGACCTCCGCTGGCAAAAATTTACCGCTGAAGTGGTAGATATAGCCCTTCAACTTGAAGTCTCTGTTGCCCTCTCGGTAACTGCTTTTCCTATGCCCGTGCCTCACACCCGTCCGATTCCCGTAACCGCCCACGGCTCGCGCAAGGACCTGACGGCCGGAATCTCTGCCTACCAGCCGGACGCTATCGTCCCCGGCTCAGTTTCCAGCCTCCTGGAAGTACGGCTAACGGAGGCCGGGGTGGGAACGGCTGGCTTTTCGGTCAACGTACCCCAGTATCTCTCTGAATCAGAACTGCCCCAGACCGCGCTGGTGGCAATGGAACACCTCTCCATGGCTGCCCAGCTGAGTCTGCCCTCAGACCGGCTACGGGAGCTATCTGTCAACGTCCAACATCAGATTGATGAACAGGCCAGCGCAAACCCTGACATCCAGATGATGATCAACCGGCTTGAAGAAAACTACGATGCCAACACTGCCCAGTGGGGGGCGTCCCGTCCCCTGTCTGAGCGGGCAGCTGGGCGGATCCCCTCACGCGATGAAATCGGGGCTGAAATCGAAGAATTCCTCTTCAAGAACAGCCAGACACAGGGTGATACCAACCCTACTGACACCCAATAACCCGGTTCTGCCATTTCACTGACCTGTGGATAAAGCCCGTCATCAAAGTGCTAGATTCTGCAAGGAATTCACCAATTTTCCCGGTACCACCCTAGATCCGGGGGAGAAAAGGCAGGTCAGGCCAGCAGTCTAGGTGGAGGACGACTATCAACAGGGGCCGGGTTGCCTGGTCAAGGGTGGGGCTCATGCCGCACCGTGGAGCTATGAATACCTTCAACTCCCATTCCCACAGCCCCTTGACCGCCCGAGTCAGCAACGAACGAGACGTCGTTGCAGCTGCCCTCTTCCTAATGGGCTACTGGCCAGACAACTCACTAGTGCTCCTCGGCTCAGACGGCCAGGGCATTGGCCCCCTTCTCCGGGTCGATCTTCCAATACTCACTGAAACCCCCATTAAAGAAGCTGTAAGTGCTTTTCTGGATTACCTACCTGCTGAATCCCCCGGTGGGGCAGTAAATGACCGGGTCTTCGTCCTTGCCTTTACCCAAAGGAACTCATCAAGGTCTAAGCCCCACTTAAACCAGCACAAGACCCTGAGAGAGGAGGAGCTACTGGCCATCTCCAATACCAGTCTGTTGCCAGAGCTAGCAGCCCAGACAGCCCAGCGCCAGCTCAAACTTTTGGACCTGATTATCATTGGCCAAGAAAACCTGTGGGCGCTTGGGGCTGACAAACTTGATCTGGAACAGGTGTGCTCGGTGGCAGATATTAGGTTCAGCAACGTCTATCTTGATTTTCTGACCCAAGGCCATGTGATAGCAGAAAGCCTTGAACAGAGCGCAGAACTACAAAGCCCAGATCCCTTGCTCACCCACAACAAAGACGAATGCGACCATTGGCTAGCCCACGCTGAAATACTCTGCACTGACTCGGTCTACCAACGGCAGACCCTCAACCCGCACCCCATCGTCCAGCTTCAAGCAGACATAACTATTTGGGGGCAGGTGCTCACCGCCATCGCTGAAGACATTAGGAACCAATTTGGTGAGGCCCCAACATGCATAGAAGCCCAACGGGTGAGAAGAAAAGTCCTCAATGGCCACCAGGAATACATGGTAGGGGACAGGCTCCGGAACCTTCTCACCCCCACCATCTCAGCCCACCTAGCGTCCTCGATGGAAAGCAAAATTACCCTACAATTTGTACTGGGATCAGCCCTAGAATCCCCCGCAGTAGTCAGCGAAGCCATACGGTACACAGCAGCAACCGAAGGCAAGAACTGGGCTGGCCCCCACCAGGAACCCTGCCAGGTTCTCCCACCCGCTGAGGATCTAAGAGGTATCGGGTGCCCAGAACACACCCTTGAAATGGATCCAGAAAACCTCAAAAGGCCAGCCTGCCCCCAATCAATCCGCCACATGGCCACGTCCCTCTTAGGAGCAAAAGAAGGCCAGCCCCAGTGGCTAGAACTTATTGCCCTTGAAAGTCTGGCAGCCCTCTTAGAAAACATCTCCATGCCCCGGGCAGAAGCCCACTTCATGATTCTGCAAGCCTGGATACGTTGGTGCTTCGGATACTCATCGGAAGCTGAAATCCTACTCACCAAGGCTGACCTCATCGATGAGGCCGCGTCCCTCCTGCCGATCAAGGAGCTGATCTCCTCCGGTGCAGTACCCCTCTGGATTACCGAAACCCCGGTTACACCCAGAAAGTGACCCATAACAGGGCCTCAACAAGCCCCGCCTCGTGGAAACCACACCTAAAACATGTCATACTAGACTATTGACCCCGATCAAGGCGTGCCAAGAACAATTTCTTGCTTTTCCTGGAATAAAGTCAACCAAACCAGTGTTCATCTGGTGAAGACCCCAGGAAAAATGAGAAAACCGTACGGTGCTCTTGACAGGGTCTTAGGTGTTTTGACCGCAAACACCGCAATCTACTCGCTACGGTCAATTAGCTCAGAAAGGTTTTCTGTGTCACCAGCCGCACGCAAGAAAGCAGCCAGCGAAACCGCTGCCACTCAAGCAACCGCTAAAAAAACCTCAACCCGCACCAAGTCTAAAAAAGCTGAGGAAGCGGCAGAAACCCTAGAAGCAGATGACGACGTAGCTGAGGCAGCACCCAAGAGGGCCAAAAAAACTGCCACCAAAAAAGCCGTGCCCAAAAAGAGTCGCAAGGCAAAAGAAGAAGAGGACGACTTCACAGAAGACGACCTCGACCTTGACGAAGACATCGTAGACGATGAAGACATCGACGACCTCGAAGAGGACGAAGATGAAGACTCCGATTCAGTCACCAAGGAAGAAAAAAAAGAAGCTGAAGCAGTAGCCGCCAAGGGGTCTGGCTTCGTCCTCACCAATAACGACGAAGACGACGCCCCCGCCGTCCGCGTCGTCACCCCCGGTGCAACCGCCGACCCCGTCAAGGACTACCTCAAGCAAATCGGTAAGGTCGCCCTGCTGAATGCAGAACAAGAAGTAGACCTTGCCATGCGAATCGAAGCAGGCCTCTACGCCGAGCACAAGCTCAAAGAAAACCCCGACATGGACCCCCAGCTCAAAAAAGAACTCCGCTGGGTCATCCATGACGGTCGCCGTGCCAAGAACCACCTGCTCGAAGCCAACCTCCGACTCGTCGTCTCCCTCGCAAAGCGCTACACCGGTCGCGGTATGCTCTTCCTCGACCTCATCCAGGAGGGCAACCTCGGCCTCATCCGCGCTGTCGAAAAGTTCGACTACTCCAAGGGCTTCAAATTCTCAACCTACGCCACCTGGTGGATCCGACAGGCCATCACCCGCGCCATGGCTGACCAGGCCCGCACCATCCGAATCCCCGTCCACATGGTCGAAGTCATCAACAAGCTGGCCCGCGTCCAGCGTCAAATGCTCCAAGACCTCGGCCGCGAACCCACCCCCGAAGAACTTGCCAAAGAACTCGATATGACCCCCGACAAGGTCATCGAAGTTCAAAAATACGGCCGCGAACCCATCTCCCTGCACACCCCGCTCGGTGAAGATGGCGACTCAGAATTCGGTGACCTCATCGAAGACTCCGAAGCCGTCGTCCCCGCAGACGCAGTTTCCTTCACCCTGCTCCAAGAGCAGCTCCACTCCGTCCTCGACACCCTCTCAGAACGAGAGGCAGGCGTCGTCGCCATGCGCTTCGGCATGACCGACGGCCAGCCCAAGACCCTGGACGAGATCGGTAAGGTCTACGGGGTTACCCGCGAGCGTATCCGTCAGATTGAGTCCAAGACCATGTCTAAGCTCCGTCACCCATCCCGTTCCCAGGTGCTGCGCGACTACCTGGACTAAGAATATGGTGCTTCGCGGGTAACCAATTCGCAGGATTTTTTCTTTCCTCGCGCGCTCGGAAAAATCCTGCTCATCTCGCGAGCGTATCCGCCAGATTGAGTCCAAGACCATGTCTAAGCTCCGTTACCCCTCCCGTTCCCAGGTACTGCGCGACTACCTGGACTAAGAACAAAAATATCCCCCGGATTTCAAAACATCCGGGGGATACTTTTATGCAACCTGAAGAGAAGTGATCTTCCAACTCTTCCTCACCTTATCGGCCCGTAGGGCCACAGCCCGCGTCATCCAACCATCAGTTACCAACAAGCTCATCTCAAAAGCCACCGGAGAAACCTTCTGCACAATAATCCGACACGGCTTCAAAGGCTGAGGAGGAACCTGGGACTTCACCGGCGGGAATTTCCGATGACGTTCCTCAATCACCTGCCGAACCAAAGCAACTTGCTTCTCAAAAGCCCGTAAACAACCAGGCGAAACCCATGCAGCCAGCTGATGCACAGGCCTCCAGCCCATCAAAATCTCAAGCGATGCCGTACCAATTCTGATACCAAGCTGCTCCACAGCAGCCTCCTCCTCATCAATGACAGGAACAGCCTGGACCCGAGACTGCTCAGCCTGGGGCCTACTCCCCAAAGCCATAGAACGCGCATACGAATCAATATCCATAGCGGAAAACCGGCGATCATCATGTTCGGGAAAAGTTGTCTTCATGGGAATATCCTTCATCTGGGAATTTAAAGGGAAATTTTTAAGGTCTGACCAGAGAAAATCAAAGAATCAAGGGTGGGGATCAAATCTTGATTGCTCTCTTGAATGGCATATACAGCTGCTAACACTTCAGCACCGGTAGCAGACGCCGGGAGATGCTTCTCAGCGATCGACCACAAAGTGTCACCAGCAACGACGGTATAGAAAAGGGGAGCGTTACCCGTATCGGCACCGGTACCTTTTACATCCTCACCAACTGCAGATCGCTGACTAGCACCAAAAAAGGGCGAAATAGTCATATACCTGCTCTGGGCAGCTTCAACAATCGGTATAGGGATACTTTCTGTCACCACCGAAGGCGCTACAGGCAACATTGGCGATAACTCCGAAGCTGACCTGATAGAACCAACAGTCTGTACCTGGTAGAGCCCAGCAGAACCTGCGTCACTCTCAGACTGGATAGGCAGCATTGGGGATAGGGAAGGAGCCCTCGGGAGAAACTGGGAGATGCCCACGGACTCTTGAAGCACAGCTACAGGTGCAGATGGGGAAGCCGCGGCAGCGCTGGAGAGACCTGTACCCATCAGGGTACTAATACCTATGGAACCAGCTACGAGAGCCTTCATCGCTTGAGGGGCCCAAACGGGAGCTACCATGACGTAAGTACCCGGGGCGATGCGGGATAGGAGGTAACGCCCTGCAAGGTAGGTTGCGCCTGCCAACCACCACAGGACGATAATCCCACACAGAACCGTGATTCCAGCAAGAACAAACCAGCTGAACCAAGCCTCGAGGTGGGCAGGTGAACTCATGCTCACTCTATGGCCGGGGGCTAGAAGGGAAACACCCACCACCAAGCCAACGGACGCAAGAACAGGCTGGGCAAGGTTCTTCGCGATGCTGAGCGGAGCTGGCTTCTTCATTGAAATCACCTCGTATCATGTCATTTGATGTAGTTTGATGATATGTAATTATGTTACTGATGTTTGGTGAGCTTTCAAGGCTAGTAGGTAATTTTGTCAAACTTTTTCTGTTTCTCTGGAAGAACAGGTAGGGTCTGACCTATGGATACGCTTGATCTACTGTTCAGGGATATTGAGGCCCAGCTTGATGCTCAAAGACAGCGGGAGTATGAAGTTGACGCTCAAGAGCTCCGCCAGCAGGAGCTCTCACGCATCACGATGGCGGACCGGCTAGCTGCTCACATTGGTACATCTGTGACCATTGCTTGGCGATACAGCGAAGTTTGGCGGGGGCAACTTGTTGATCTTGGCATGGGCTGGATCCGCCTTGCCGTTGATTCGGGTCAGATTATCGTCCCTCTCACCGAAATTCTCTGGTGGGAGGGGGAGACGTCAAAAGCGTATGTAGAAGCGGGTGGGGTCGCCAGAAAGCTCACCTTGAACTCAGTCTTGAGGGCGCTTGCAACAGGCAGAAAAAGGGTACGGATAGACCACGGTGGCAACTCTGGACACAGTACAGAGGGCGTAATTGTTGCGGTGGGTGCTGACTACTGCCAGATGGCAATTGAGCATATAAATCCTGCTAGTGGCAGGAGGGTGCTGAGCCTGAGGGACGTTCCCCAAGCTCAAATTGCGTCCGTGCGTGTTGAATAGGTGGAAGGAAGTTAGAGGGAGTTGGCGTTGATGCGATCGTTCTTGATAGCTTCTTCGGTCATAGCGTAACGCTCTTTGATGTATTCTTCGAGCATGGTTCGTTCGACCCTCCACTGGTTCCGTCCACCAATCTGGATCGCCTTGAGCTCACCGCTGCGCACCAGGGCCCGAGTTTGGCTTGCGGAAATGTTGAGTATCTCCCCGACGTCAGTCAGGGTGAGAAAACGGGGCTCGGCCATTTGTTTGCCTCTCGGTGGGGTCGTGTAGTTCTCTAGATGTTGACCTATCTTAGTGCAGAATGACTTAGTTTGAAATTATTTGATACAAATAGGGCACGATTGGCGTGAAATATTTCCTGGGGCGTGGCCAGAAGTGTAAACTCAGAAAAACTAGAGATGGTTGAGGAAAACTCCTAGCCAGCTGAGAATTGATGTGACTCAAAGAGGTGTCATTATGTCAACGCAGTCTGAAGCTACCCGCTACAAGAAGCCTGGGTTCAAAGACCCCAAACTTGTGATTGGTCTATTACTGATTCTTGTGTCCGTAGTGGGAGTTGTTGGAATCGTACGGTTTGCCAATAAATCTGAACCCTTCTACATGGCTTCTTCTGATATCAAAATTGGTGATGCCCTTACGTCCGCAAATCTTAAGGTGGTGGACGTCCAGTTGGGTGAGTCTGCTGGTCACTATGTGAGGGCTGACGTTGAGCTCACAGAGGGGACTGTTGCTATGCAGCCGATTAAGTCCGGGGAGCTGATTGCGTCATCTGAAATTACTGATGAATTGAAGGACGGACGCCGCCTCACCACCCTGCTGATGGACCATTACGCGGTTGCCGGGTTCTCATCAGGAGACCTGGTGGATGTTTGGGTTTCCTTCAAACGTGAGGGGTCAAACGACTATGAGGCACCCCAGAGCCTGGTATCCCATGCAGAGATCCACTCAATCACTGCTCAGGAATCTATCATTGGCGGAACAGGTAAAACCGCAGTTGAGCTGTGGGTCAACGCCGATCAACTGAGCCAGGTCTTGAGTGCGTCCAACGGCGGGGCAGCGATTAACCTGATTCCGGCAGCCTATGGGGAGGGATAATCATGATGCATATTCCCCTTCTTGTCCTTGGGGACGTCAGCGGTCGGTTCATCTCTGGAATTGAAGCCCAACGCGGGAACGTCAATGTGATCCGCCATATCCAGGACATGGGAGAACTGTTAGGGATTGCACGAAGCGGAATAGCAAGGGCAGCTCTGATCGTCACCCAGTCCGAGGAACTGACCCTTTCGACAGTGACCTCACTGGTAGAAGCAGATGTTGCCGTCTGCGTAATCAACGATGTGGATGAGCAAACCCGTTTCAACCAGGTCACCTACATCGATTCTTTAGCTGATATCTCTGAGGTAATCTCTTCAATCCAACAGGCAGTCGATGACCTAGCTTCTGGGCAGGGAACTGAACCAGAGGAAAGGACCCCGGGGGCTGGGGTTCCGGCAGCAGAGGTGGGAGCCGATATTCCTGAAGGCGAGGACCAATCTAGTCAGTCACCAGATAACCAACCAGCTGAATCATCTACTGGAAAACACGGACAAACCATTGTTGTGTGGGGGCCAACCGGCGCACCCGGCCGGACCACAATTGCGGTAAATATAGCTGCAGCCTATGCGGAAAAAGGCTATTCTGTGTGCCTGGTAGACGCAGACACCTACGGACCTGCTGTCAGCGCCGTTCTTGGCCTCACCGACGAGTATTCCAGTCTTGCCCAGCTCTGCCACCACGCAGAAAGAGGCCAGCTGACCCAAAATACAGTCGAGGAACTAAGAACCAGTATCTCCCTCTCGCATGGATCCCTAGACGTCATCACAGGGATTAACAGACCAGACCGTTGGGCTGAAATCCGACGGCATACTTTTGAACAGGTTATTGCTTCTTTGACGGCTGCTTACGATATCGTCGTTGTTGACACCGGCTTCTGTCTTGAGGAGGATGAAGCCCTCACTTTTGATGGCCTGGCACCTCAGCGAAACGATGCTACGCTTGCAGCCATAGCAACTGGTGACCATACTGTAGTGATAGGTCAGGCAGATATTGTGGGTATTCCCCGGTTGATTAAGGGGTACGAGCACCTGAAACAACAGTTTGAACAGCTTGAAGAAACAGACATCACCATTGCCGTAAACCGGGTCCGTTCTGAATCAGTAGGTCCGGCTGCCCGTGGTGCTCTGGAACATTCCTGGAAACGATTTGGCCCCAATCACCCGATAGATTTCTTTCTATCTGATGACTCAACGACTGTTGAAAAAGCCAGGTTGGCTGGCCAAACTGTCTTCGAAACTGACCCTAACTCAACTATTGCCCAAGAGATGAAGATGCTCACTGACCTTGTGCACCGGAAGCTGGGGATAGGACGTCCTGAAGGGAAAGAAGACCAGGCAGGTAGCCACACTGGAAAACAAAGGCGGAACTGGTTCGCACGGAAAAGAAAACCAAGTTAACCCTAGTTATCCCTGCGCTGCTAGGTAGGTTGCGTGGAGGAACCAACAATGAAATATCAACTGGATAATTAGGAGCTCTTAGCGCTACCAGCCTAGGCTGTGTAGTAAGACTGGCCGCACAGATACCCCAGCGGAACCGGCAACAGCATAGTACGGCAACCAGAGTTAACTAGGAGCGATGTATCGTGACTCTAACTGAAGTCCTCACGAAAACAGGTGTCTACGGGCCGGGAGATATTGAATGGCTGCATCTTCTAACAAATGAATGGCAAATCATCGCAGATACTGGCTACTGCGATTTGATGCTGTGGATTCCTGATTGGGAGACTATTTCCGACCATTTCTCCCTTTCCCAATCCCTACCTGCTTCCACTGGTTTTGTCAGCGTTGCTCAGATCCGCCCCTCCACTACACATACCGTTTTCTATCAGGACCTGGTGGGCGTGCCTCTCATGGCTGATTTGGTGGACAGGGCAGTGGCTAGTTGGAATAGCCAAACCCCTAAAACAGTGAAGGACGATCATTACCTCACTGATATCGTCCTCGATACAGAGTTCTTCCCGCTGATTCGTAATGGGCGGACGGTTGCTTTGCTGTCGGTCCACAGGGAAAGTTTAGGAACCCGTAAACGACAGAAAGCTGAGCGGGTTTACCGGGACGTCTCGCACCACCTATTGTTGATGGTTTCACGAGGAGCTTGGCCGGAGTTCTCAGCCCCGGTGGGTACCGCTCATGGCAATCCACGGGTCAGCGACGGCTTGATCATGGTAGATACGGATGGCCGGGTAACCTATGCTTCGCCCAATGCCCTCTCGATCTACAAGAGAATTAATTATGAGGGCGATTTAATTGGTAACAGTCTCCTAGAGGTGACTCGGGCCCTCCTGCCGTCCGGAGAGAAGGCCGACGAAACCCTGCCACTGGTCCTTACCGGACGTATGCCGTGGCGGGCTGAAATCAAAGCCCATCGTAAGAGCGTGACCTTCAGAGCTATTCCCCTCCGCCATTTTTCCCGCTTGGGCGAAGAACGCTACGGGGCAGTTTTGCTGTGCCGGGACGTCACCGAGCTGAGGCACAGGGAACAGGAAATGATGTCTAAGGATGCCACGATTCGGGAGATTCACCATCGGGTTAAGAACAACCTCCAGACAGTTTCTGCCTTGCTCAGACTCCAATCCCGACGAATGACCACTCCGGAAGCCAAAGAGGGCCTAGAGCAAGCGATGCGGCGGGTTGCCACAATCGCTTTGGTTCATGAAGCCCTATCGCAGGGATTGAACCAGGACGTTGATTTTGATGAGTTGATTGGTCGGCAGTTCCGTCTGGCAGCCGAACTGGCTTCGCCCGGCCAACATGTTGAGACCGTCATCGAAGGTACCTTCGGTATGCTGCCCAGCCAGATCGCAACACCTCTTGCCCTTGTGATAAATGAGGTAGTCGCTAACGCAGTAGAACATGGTCTGGCAGGGGAAACGGGCACGGTTACATTAGGGTGTCGCCACCATTACGACGAGAAGCAAAACCATAGCATGGTGGTCACCGTTCAAGACAGTGGCGAAGGAATCCCTGATCAGAAGATTCAGGAACTAGAAGAAGGTGCCTCCACCACTGGCCTGGGTACCCAAATCGTCAAGACACTGGTTTCTAGTGAGCTCAATGGATCGATTCACTGGTCAGCAGGTTCAAAGGGGGGAACGCTGGTAACAATAGAAGTACCTGAAATCTAGAAGACTGGGAAAATAAAAAAGTGGGGCTATCCGATCGAAGGGATAGCCCCACATGAAACTCATAGGTTGAGTGTCCTTTAGGAAGCTCGACGAGCACGGGCAGCCCGTCGTTTCATGGCGCGACGCTCGTCTTCGCTCATGCCTCCCCAGACACCTGAATCCTGGCCAGTTTCAATTGCCCACTGCAGGCATGTGTCCATAACAGTGCAGCTACGGCAAACATTCTTCGCTTCCTCAATCTGAAGCAGGGCAGGCCCGGTGTTCCCTACTGGGAAGAAGAGTTCAGGGTCTTTTTCCAGACAAGCAGCACGGCTTCGCCAATCCATTAGCATGCTCTCCTATAGGGGTAACCGGATTAGCTGATGAAAACTCACCAGCAACTAACAAAAAAATCTGGCCCCTTTGACAAGGGGCCAAACTTGAACCTCAATAACTCTCGCACGTTATGAGGACTTAGACAAGGGGTTTATGAGCCAAAATACTCCTAACCCCTGAGGTAAATGTCACAGGTGTGCAGTCGGGGGTGAAAGTGCGTGAGAGCTGACACTCCTGGACGCTTATCCTAGAGGGGAGAAGGTCCCTCATATTGCAGGAAACAAGGAGTAAAAATGACGAATAACCGACCTCAATCTTCACTGAAAGCCCCAACCAGCGTCCTGATAGTAGCCTTCATTGGCGCACTTCAAATGATCTACCTTGTCGTTGTGGCTATTTGGGGAACAATAAGGGCAGATGAGTTAGGGCCTGCAACTGTACTAGCCAGCTTTTACTTTATTCTTGCAGGTGCGCTTGGCCTTGGCTTGTTCGCCCTGTATCAGGGGAAACGATTCGGTCAGCCCCTGGTTTTAGTCTGGCAGCTTTTTGCAGTCATTATTGGGGTGCAAACCGCCTTGGGCGGCTTCTATCTCATGGGGATTAGCTCTACAGTTTTAGCTGGTTGCGCTGTTCTCCTGCTGTTTTCGAAGGACACTATGGGGTATCTAGGGGCAGGTAGTCTTGAGCGACCTGAGCGCCGTTAGTTCCAGGTTCAGGTAAGGCCACCTGAAAGGCCAAGACCATTGAACCAGTGAAGAGCACAGCCCTGCCTTCGGGTACCTTGCCGTCTGTCCGGAGATCGAGTGGTAGGGGAGTGCCTTGGAAGAACCCTAGGTCCATGGGGTTTTCTGGACGGAGGGCTAAGCCGGTCGACGCACCATGCACGGCTGAGAGGATGGGGGATGTGCTCCAGCGCGGCCAGTGTTTGTAGGTAAAAAGTATCAGGTCAAAGCGGTCTTTCAACTTTAGGATTCCTTGCTGGACGTCTGCCGGGAGGAACTCTAAATCATCAATGAGAAGGGTGGGCCGGTTTGAGCTATTTTGCTGGGATAAGGCTGCTTCAATATCTTCTAGGCTAGGGTGCTGGGTCGCGGAGAGCTTGATGAAACTCTGGCCCGGGTTTGCCTGAATCAGGCTGGCTAGCAAAGTACTTTTTCCTGACTTTTCATTTCCACAAACTGGTACCAATGTGTTGTTGCCTGTGGGTAAATACACAGGCCTATGATTCCGATCTAAGCCCAGAAGGAGGGCGTCCTGTTTAGGTGCAAATCCCGACCCAGCTTGGAGAAACTGGCTCACTGAAACCTGCTGAGGCAATGGGGGCCATAACGCACTGCCTCCCGGCGCTGGAGACATCGATATTGATTGAAACTGGGCATACGATTTTTGGTCAAACCGGGCCCAGGTAAAGTGAGCTGCAATGATCTTCCCTTGGGCATATCCGCTTACTGCCTTCCCTTCAAGAGCCCACAGGCCCTGAGGCGGACGGGGATAATCTTTCTGGTGGGATTTCACGGGGTGGGCTTGAATTGCCTGGGCAGAATACAGAATGTGCGTAAAGGCCTGCTGGAACTTGCCCCGGACCTGTTGCATGGCAACGCAGAATATGCGGTGGCGAACGGGATTGGGCGAAGTAATTGCTTCTAACAGCTGTGATTCAGCTTCAGGATGGCGGGCTAATAGCTCCGTCAAGGTGTCAAAACCATCGATGAGAAGCAGAAAACTACGGCCTATTGGCTGGGATAGTTCTGCCAGGATGAGACGCATAAAGTCCAGATCTTTTGGAGTCAGTATCTGTATCTGGCTGTATTGGCTGAACAAGGACCGATACTCGGCTGCTGTTTGCTCAGATTCTGTGAAAAAGAGTACTGGATTTTGGTGTGCAACAGATTGGAAAAGCAATACCCGAAGGGGCACAGCCCGGTCTGCTGGGCTGGCCATCATGAGTAGGGGCTCAGGAGAACTTCCCCATCGCAAGGTCTGCTGAACTGCCAATTCAGGAATCTCGTAATCACCCAGGACGTAGGTGCAACCGGTATTTACCTCTGAGTGCTGAAGGGTCACAAGGGGGCCAGCTGGAACCTCCGGAATTGGTTGGTAACGGGTTGCTTGAGGGCTGGTATGAAGCGATGAATTGAGGGTTTGCAGCTCCCGATCAGTCAAAGCACCAGAATTAGGTTCATGTGCAGCCTTCACTGGCTTTTGGTCCAAAACAAAACGTACCTTGATATTGTCAGAGGTTTCTACCTGATACAGTCCGTCAAGAAGGGGTGCCTGAAACTCAATGAGCTGACCACTACCCTTACTGAGGAAGCCTCGCCCAGGATCGGTCGAAGCTATGCTAGCTGCTTCATCAGAACCAAGGACGTTCAATGATTCTTGGGCAGAGCTGACTCGCAGGCAGATTACTGACGAGATATTTGCCCTGATGTCCTGTGAAATAGCGCCCTGGGGTCTCTGCGTTGCCAACATGAGGTGATAACCCAGAGACCGGCCGATCGTTGCGATGCGCATGATTTCTTGCATGATATCTGGGTAGTCGTCCACGAGCATTTTGAATTCATCGATGCAGAGAACTAATTCAGGCACTTCAGGAGCAAGTTGCCGATCACGACAGACCTGTAGGTAATCTTCGTAGGAACTCACACCTGCTTGGAGAAAAAGTTTCTTCCGAGTATTCAAATCAGCCCGTAAATACTGAAGCGTACGTCCCATCAAAGTGTCATCTAAATCGGTGATAAAAGCGGCAACATGGGGCAGGGGAGCCAAGGGGCCGAGTCCAGCGCCTCCCTTGAAATCAATCAGTACTAGCCCCAAACGTTCGGGAGGGTATTGCAAAACCATAGACCACAGAATCGTCCGAAGTAACTGTGATTTTCCAGAGCCTGTTGTGCCTGCACATAAGAAATGGGGGCCCTCATTAGTCATGTCAAGACAAAGATCTGAACCCGACTCAATATCCAACCCAAGATAAAAAGAAACAGTTGGCGCCCAAGTCCTATCAAACAGCTTATAATCGGATGGCCGCTCAAAGTTGGGGATACAGGAGGTGCGCTCAGGCCTACGGGGAGACAGGGCACCAGCAAAAGCCCTGGTCTCATGCAGCTCATCCATCATCCGGGTACTCGACATCCCGTCGGGAATGACAGACTCCCAGCCCTCAGGAATCTCAATGATCCCACTACTTCCTTGATTACCTACTACAAGCTGGGTGACATAGTCTGGAACACGCGGAATCATACGGGGAGTGAACAGAACACCGCCTGATAACTGCGGAACCTGGTTGATGCCTACAAGCTGAACCTTTGAAGAGCCAGCAAGGGCTTCGAGAACTTCACTATAGCCAGGTAGGTGATCAGCAAGAGCAGCACCGGATGCTAAATCAGCGGGGACAGAGCAGGTAACGCCCCGATGAAGCAACTGACAAATCAAGGCCCTCTGCGAAGCTAAGGGAAGCTGAGGCCAAACGTGCGGTATTTGCTCGAAAGAAACTATCCAGGGAACACCATCAATGACTGGAAGCTCCCCCGACTTTTGGTGAGCGCACACGGCCCGGATAGGCCGACGTCCTCGTCCGATGACGAACCCTTGATCGGGGGCAACTGAGCGGTGCCCCCGATACCGGGCCATCGAAGCAAGCTCATCTGCAACCAGTGGGGCGAATAATTTCTTACTCCGACTGGTTTCCCTGCCTGGGGAAAGCAATTGCAACCCCATCACAAGAGAGGACCCCAAAGCCAATAAAAGGATGAACCAAAGGCCTGTGTACCAGGCTAGTAAAGAACCAATGACAACAGGGAAACCGACCATCACCACGTTTAACCACAGGGGCCGTGCTGCGGGAATATCAATTTCTCGAACGGATGGATCGACAAATAGCCCTGACTCAGCATTTGAAACCCGATCAACCACACAAATGCTGTTGCCCACTTGAAACGACTGGCCCAAGGCCACGGGAGTTGAATGATTTCCCTGTACGAAGGCAATTCCCGTACCCGAAACTTCGAGATAACCGTGTATCGGTTCAAGGGCCGTGTCATCGATACGAAGATGTTGAGCATCTCTGCCTAGACTCCAAAGGCCTCGGGCAAGGGGGAACCGTTGCTGAGAATCAGGCCCGTGAACGACAGTGAGGGTAAAAAGTGGCCGGTTACCTTGAGATAAACCGGTACTTTCTGAAAGTTGTTCGCAGCTAAAAGTTGCCCCGTCTAAGTCATGGATTTCAAGGGGAGATAGGGCCCTAATATCCTTTCCTTCCAGGAACCAAACGTAGGCATCGGTGTTCCACAGCTGGCATAGTTCTTTCCAGAGGAAGACCCCTGTTGGGTGCCCACTCAGGGTAAGGTGCACGGCCCGGAAGGACGAAGCTCCCGGCTGCTGAACTCTCAGTTTTAGATCCATGCGATGCACTAGACACCAGAAGATGTGCCATTGCAAGGGCGCAAACCGCAAAAACAACCTTATAAAGTTGTTTTGAGCTTGTTAGGTGGAAAAATATTCAACAATTTCGATAACAAAGCACTCAGACAGAAGCGGGGCGCCGCTCGGGGGAATAATCACACGGCTCCAAAAGCCAATTTTTCAGACACTTGGGCCTAGAATCCGGTAGTTTTATCTATAACTGTGTTTGCCCCCAACTCAGGCAAGCCAACCCCAATGTTTCTACACCGTAGAAAGCAGAGAACGGCAGCTCCCTGCCAAATCAGGTTGCAGCCCCAAACAAGGAGTATGTAAGTGAACGCTGATCTTGTAGTAGTAGGCTCTGGCCTTTTCGGCCTGACCATCGCAGAGCAGGCTGCAACCGAACTCGGCCTCAAGGTTGCCCTGCTGGACCGTCGCCACCATATTGGCGGTAACGCATACAGCGAGAACGAAGAAAAGACCGGCATTGAAGTCCACCGCTACGGCGCCCACCTCTTCCACACTTCCAACGAACGGGTCTGGGAGTACGTCAACCGTTTCACCGGGTTCACCAACTACACCCACCGTGTATACACAAACCACAATGGGATTGTTTACCCCATGCCCATCAACCTGGGTACTATCAACCAGTTCTTTAATGCCTCCTACTCACCGGCAGAAGCCAAGGCCCTGATTCAGGAGCAGGCTGGCGAACTGGCCGGCACCGACCCCAAGAACCTCAACGATAAGGGTATTTCTCTTATCGGGCGTCCGCTCTACGAAGCCTTTATCAAGCACTACACCGCAAAGCAGTGGCAGACCGACCCTGCCGACCTTCCCGCTTCCATCATTTCCCGCCTGCCGGTGCGTTACAACTACGACAACCGCTACTTCAACGACAAGTACGAGGGTCTGCCTGTAGATGGCTACACCGCCTGGCTGGAACGAATGGCAGCCCACCCCAACATCGAAGTTCACCTCAACACTGACTTCTTCGAAGAGGGCCACGAATACTCCCGCTCCAAGGTCCTCGGCCAGGTGCCCGTTGTCTACACCGGTCCCGTTGACCGCTACTTTGATTACGCCGAAGGTGACCTGTCCTGGCGCACCATCGACCTTGAAGAAGAAGTTCTTGACATCGAAGACTTCCAGGGCTGCTCCGTCATGAATTACCCCGATGCTAACTACCCCTTCACCCGTATCCACGAATTCCGTCACTTCCACCCCGAACGTGACTACACCAAGGACGCCACCGTTATTCACCGCGAGTACTCACGCTTTGCCGAAAAGGGCGATGAGCCCTACTACCCCATTAACACCAACGCCGACCGCGAAATGCTCCTGAAGTACCGCGAACTCGCCGGTGGTGAACAGAACGTCCTCTTCGGCGGACGCCTGGGTACCTACAAGTACCTCGATATGCACATGGCAATTGGTGCTGCCCTCTCAATGTTCGACAATAAGCTCCGCCCCCACTTCGAAAAGGGCGAAAAGCTCGTGTCCGGTGGAATTGAAGCCTAAGGTACCAAGGTATGACTACTAATACTTCCTCTGAAAAGGTCCAGTTACGAACCCTCCAGCGGGTGATTTTCCCCGAAGCGGTTCAGACCGATGTTATCCCTCTGTACGTTGATGCTGGCAAAGCAAACGGGGTCCAGTTGCCCACCCGTGAGGACGGTGATTCAAGCGAAACTTTCGCTAGGGCAACTGCCGCCCAGGAAAGCCAATCAGCGTCAACAGCCAAACCAGATGCAGGAAATGTTCTAGGGCGTCAGTCAACCTACCTGGCGCAAGGAAAGAGTATTTCTTTTGGAACCTATTTCAATGCTTTTCCTGCCTCATATTGGCGGCGTTGGACAGAACTGAAAAAGGTTTATCTGAATGTCGTCACCTCTGGTGAAGGCATGATCGTCGTCTATAAGTCCAATGCTCGCGGTGTGATACAGCGTGTGGACGCTGCAGTTGTCTCCGGCGAGTCAAACCGAACTTTTGAACTGAGCTTGGCCCCCTTCGGTGATGGCGGCTGGTATTGGTTTGATCTCGAAGCAACCAATTCAGATTTGAAGCTAGTTGAGGCCAATTGGAAGGGCGATATCGTCCCGCGCCTGGGCGAAGCTGGTGGGCAGGCAACAGTCCAAATCACCACCATGAATAAGGTCGAATACTGTATCGACAATATTCGATCCCTGGGTGAAAACATCGAGATTTTCGATTGCGTCAAAGAATTTCTCATTGTTGATCAAGGAACCCAGAAAGTTGCAGACCATCCTGACTTTGAGGAAGTCGTAGCACCTCTTGCCGGTAAGTTCCGAATTATCAATCAGGGCAACCTGGGTGGCTCCGGTGGCTTTGCGCGCGGCATGTACGAGTCAGTCAAGACAGGAAGCGACTACGTCTTACTCCTAGACGATGATGTTGTAGTCGAACCTGAGTCCATTCTGCGTATGGTGACTTTTGCAGATTACTGCAAGAACCCCACCATCGTCGGAGGCCATATGTTTGATATGTATGACCGAACCGTCCTTCACGCCTTTGGCGAAGTCGTCAACCCATGGCGTACCTTCTATGACCGTCCTAATCATGAAATGACCCTGGGACATGATTTGGGCCGGTGGAACCTTCGCAATACCCACTGGATGCACCGTCGAGTAGACGTTGATTATAACGGTTGGTGGATGTGCCTTATCCCCACCGAGGTAGTCCGGCAGATTGGGCTTTCCCTGCCCCTATTCTTGAAATGGGACGATGCTGAATACGGCTTGCGCGCAAAAGCAGCTGGTATCGCAACTGTCTCATTCCCTGGGGCCGGTCTGTGGCATGTATCTTGGACTGACAAGGACGATTCTGTTGGCTGGCAGGCATATTTCCATGAGCGAAATCGTCTGATTACTGCCCTTATTCACTCGCCCTTTGAAAAGGGTGGATCAGTATTGCGTGAATCTCTGTTCCTGGACTTCAAGCATGCTCTTTCCATGCAGTACTACACTGAGGAAGGCCGCCTGATGGCAATTGAGGATCTGCTTACTGGTCCCGGTCATTTGCATGATTCTTTGAGCTCTCGCTTGCCAGTTATTCGTGCTAAAGCCTCTGAATATATCGATGCACAGCTGAAAACTAACGTAGATGACTACCCTCAGCCCAAGACAAAGAAACCTCCTTTCAAGGGGCGTCGTAATTTTGCACCGCCTTCATACAAGAATTTGATTCCGTGGACCCTCAAGACGGTTGGCCGTCAGGCCTTTAAACCTGTAGATGAGCTAGCTGAAACAAATCCGCAGATTCAGTTGGCTTACCAGGAAAACCGCTGGTGGACGGTTTCCCGTTTTGACTCTCTTCTGGTCACCAACGCTGAAGGCACTGGAGTTTTCTGGTACAAGCGGAACCCTGCAGAACTACGTTCGAAACTTGCAAAGGCAGCTACCTTGCACGCCAAGCTTTTCAAAGATTGGGAAAAGCTACGTAAACAGTACAGGGACGCTGCAGAAGAAGTTGCCTCGTACGAGGCTTGGGAAAAAACCTTTGAAAAACATACGGAGTCTGAAGTTACTCGATGACAGAAATTGCTAATCGAGAGTTCTCAGCCCCCGGCCGTGGCCGGGGGCTACGGGACGCTCTACACCACAGATATCTCCTTAAACTCCTTGTTGATAAGGAGATTCAGGTCCGATACCGGGGTTCTATCCTGGGAATCGTCTGGTCATATATTAAACCAGCTGTTCAGTTTTTGGTTTTCTACCTAGCGCTGGGCATCTTCTTGGGCTTGGAAAAGGGTTTGCAGAACTATTCTGTGTACCTCTTTTCTGGGATTATCGTAATCAACTTCTTTTCAGAATGTTTTAGCAATGGTGCCAGGGCTTTTGTGGTCAATGGTGCTCTGATCAAGAAGATATATCTCCCCAGGCAGCTCTTCTCGCTGTCTACCATCTGGGTAGGTATTATCCATTTTCTACCTCAACTTCTGGTGTTGATGGCTGCTTGTTTCTTTGTGGGCTGGCATCCTGATATTAAACAGTTACTTGCGATTGTGGCAGGTGTTGTGTTGGTCGGTCTCTTTGGTCTTGCGACCGGCATGATTTTCGGTGTAGCCAATGTTTTCTTCAGAGACTCGGAAAATCTGGTGGATATGTTCCTCATGATGGCCACGTGGCTATCACCAGTTATGTATTCCTGGACAATGGTTGCCCGAGAAGTCACAATCCCAAATATCGAATTATTGTATATGGCTAATCCCTTGAGCGTAGCTGTTGAGCTTTTCCATTATGGGTTTTGGAGCCCAACACTTTCCGGCGACCAGCTGCAGATCTTGACTGATGGTGGATACTGGTACATGGTCCCTAACTTGCTTTCAATGTGGGTCCCCATTGCATTCGGTATTTCATTGGTGCTTTTGCTGCTAGGTAACTACCTCTTCCGTAAGTTTGAGGGTAATTTTGCTCAGGAGCTGTAAGCAATGAAGTTAGACATTTTTGATCTCCCAGCTGTCGCGCCGGATGCTCCGGATGTCATCCGGATTAAAAACCTCGATAAGCGTTTTGTGCTGAGGCATACCCGTTCAATGAAAGAAGCCTTTATCTGGCTCATTAAAGGCCGGAAGGGTGACTTAAGCAAGAAGTTCAATGCGTTGAGCGACATTAGCCTGAATATCCGTGAAGGGGAGCGGGTCGCCCTTTTGGGTTATAACGGTTCCGGCAAGTCAACTTTACTCAAGATGATTTCAGGGGTGATGCAGCCGGACGGAGGATCGGTTGTTTCACGAGGCAGAATGGCAGGTTTGATTGAAGTAGGCGCTGGATTTCACCCTGACCTGACAGGGCGTGACAACGTTTACCTTAACGCTGCAATCCTGGGTATGGAGAAGCACGAGATTGACGAGAAATTTGACGAAATCGTTGAGTTCTCTGAAATTGGCGATTTTATCGATACCGAGGTCAAGTTCTATTCATCAGGCATGTATCTGCGACTAGCTTTTGCCGTGGCTGTGCATACTAACCCCGAGATTTTCTTGGTTGATGAAATTCTGGCTGTTGGCGATGAGCCCTTCCAACAGAAGTGTCTCCGTCGTATCAAGGAACTTTGTGCAGAAGGTAAGACCCTCGTGGTTGTTTCGCATGATCTTGACCTGATGGCTCAAATCTGTGACCGTGGCGTGGTGCTCGAAAAAGGCCGGGTCAAGTTTGACGGTGAGGCCATGGAGGCTGTCGACGTGATGCGTGAGCAGCCTTTAGGCACCACAAAGAAACGGCGTTTCGAGGGCGATCTGCTGATGATTAAGCAAAAGCTAGAATCATTGGCTGTCAATAAGAAGGAACTTGAAGCTGCACTTGAGCAGAAGTCACCAGAGCCCGTTCATGTTTCTCTCATAGGCATTGCAGATGAAACTCAGTCTGAAATCAATAAAATGACGAACGCTGAAAAATACGACCTGGTGCTTTCTGAAATTGAGCGACTTCATAAGAAACGCGAGCGTATTAATGCCCGAACTACATCGATTCCTGCGATGCTAGTTGACTAGTGAGGGCTGACTTTTAGCGATTTTTCTCTCTAAAATAGTCGGCTCATCGTATCCCCTAAAATGCCCACAAGCACAGAATGCTTGTGGGCATTTTTGTGGAAACCGTTCTGGTCTGACTGCGATGCTGTGAAAGTGTTACGGAATTTTTCTTCAACAAATTATGCATCTGTGGATAACCGTATCCGATGATATGTTTCCGCATGTCAGAGGGTGTTTAATTAAGTGTGTCACAGGGCATGCTTGTTGATTCTGGGAGGTGAAAGTGTCGATAGCTGTGATTGGTGTTGAACGTTTCTCCTAACGAAAGGTATCTTGTTGGTGTTATCAGCTAATCGCAAAGACGCGAGAGGGGGACAGAATGCCCACAGCACAAGCAGAACGCATCATCGAAACAAACGTGCGAGAGCTAATCCGGCAAAGCAACATTGACCCGCTAGCCCAGCAGCAAGAAGCTAAAGAGCTAATTCAGAAGGCCCTTGGCTCCTATGAGACCCAGATGATTCGGGGGGAGGTTCCCCGCGTCAACAACATCGACGGCTTAATCACTGTACTGTTTGATCGGGTCTGCGGGTTTGGAGACCTTCAGAAGTACTTGGATGATCCAACTGTTGAAGAAATTTGGATCAATTCACCCACCGAGGTTTTTGTTGCCCGGGCAGGGGAGTCTGAGCTGACCGGACTATCTCTCTCTGATGAGCAAGTTCGGTCCCTTGTTGAGAGAATGTTGAAGAGCTCAGGTCGCAGGCTAGACCTCAGTACTCCGTTCGTAGATGCCTCACTACCAGATGGCTCCCGCCTCCACGTGGCAATTCCAGACGTCACCAGGAAACACTGGGCAATAAATATCCGTAAATTTATTGCCCGAGCCACCCGCCTGACAGATTTGGTGAAACTAGGTTCTCTCACACCTGAGGCCGCAAGATTCTTAGATTCTGCAGTAGCCAGTGGTCTAAATATTCTGGTTTCAGGAGCCACCCAGGCTGGTAAAACTACCATGCTCAACTGCCTTTCAGCTTCTATCGGCTTTAGAGAGCGAGTCATTACCTGCGAGGAAATTTTTGAACTGAAAATTCCCTTGCGAGACGTTGTTAATCTTCAGTGCCGCCAGCCAAATCTCGAAGGAAACGGCGAGATACCCCTTCGTCGTCTTGTTAAAGAAGCCCTCCGAATGCGGCCAGACCGCCTCATTATCGGTGAGGTCCGTGAAGCAGAGTCTTTGGACATGTTGATTGCCCTCAACAGCGGCCTTCCTGGCTTATGCACAATTCACGCAAATTCAGCCCGAGATGCCATCACAAAAATGTGTACCCTGCCTCTTTTGGCCGGTGAAAATATATCATCCAATTTCGTCGTACCGACCGTAGCATCATGCTTTGACCTGGTAGTCCATTGTCGACGGGACCAATCAGGTAAGCGCCAGGTATCTGAAATTCTTGCCATCGGTAACCGGGTTGAAAACGGAATTATTGAATCAACCCCAATTTTCAAAAATATTTCCGGTAGCCTCACCTGCACAGCATCAGAAGTTCCCTCTCTCGAAAAGTTTGTTCAGGCTGGCTTCAACCCTGACCAGGTGCTCCCCTTCAAGGGAGAATTTGAAGGCGGTGGAGTATGAGTATCGTACTAGGGCTTACGCTCGGGCTAGGCGCTTTGCTGGTCTTCATGTCTTTTTGGCCAGAGTCTCACCAGAAACAGACGCATCACCATAGACCCTCAAACCTCCAACAGCTCCTAGTCCAAGCGAACATGGAACGGCTAACCCCAAGCATGTTCCATCTTCTGTCAACGATCTGCGCATTGGTCAGTTTTATTGTGGTGTTCGCACTAACAACTCTCCTTCCCTTGGCCATTCTTGCCTGCGGAGTGGGGTTTGCAGGCCCACGAATTGGTCTGAAACGGATAGCCGCCAAACGGCGTGCCCAGCTCAGAGACCAGTGGCCGGACGCTGTGGACCATATCCGCTCTGCTATTCGCGCTGGCATGTCCCTGCCCGATGCCCTCATGCAACTTCAGTACAGGGGGCCTGAGCCGCTTCGTCCAGCCTTTGCTGCATTCGCCTCAGATTACCGGGCAAGTGGGGAATTTATCCCAGCCTTGAACCGGCTCAAAGATAAACTAAGCGACCCGACGGCCGATAACATCATTGAGGCCCTCAAAGTCACTCGTGAGGTCGGAGGCACAGACCTTGGCAGGCTCCTTGGAACTCTCAGCTCCTTCCTGCGCGAAAAAAGCAGGACGAGATCTGAGCTAGAGGCAAGGCAATCTTGGACGATTAACGCGGCCAGATTGGCATGTGTCGCCCCCTGGGTTGTATTGGCCCTGATGGCGACCCAGCCTAGTACCATCCGAATATATAACAGTGTCGCCGGCTTTGTTGTCCTGGCAGGTGGATGTGCAGTGACCTGGTTCGCCTACAGGCTCATGATGAAAATTGGTGCTCTTCCGGAAGAAAAGAGGGTGCTGACATGAAGCTAGAACTCCTGTTCGGCCTGTTACTTGCCTGTGGAATCTGGTTGATTTTCTCCTCTATTGCTACCCATCGGCAGCAGGATTTCTCTGACCGTATAGCACCCCAGCTTCGGGGAGCAGAGCTCAGAAAATCTAGGTTCGGGCACCATTACGAGAACCTTCCTGACGGGCTGTATGGCGGGGTGGCTGCCCTGATAGCTCCCTGGGCCCAGCAGGCACTCAAGTTCGTCAACCGGGCAAATTTTGAAACAGTTGCTCTCGAAAAACGGCTCCAGAACTTAGGGTCTGGCCTGAGCGTATCAGAGTACCGGATTCAACAAATAGTCTGGGCCCTGATAGCCCTACTTGCAAGCAGTATCTTGGTATCGCTGGGAGCTGTCAGCGGAACTGTGAGCCCGGTACCTGGTTTGATACTAGTTTTCCTGGCAACAGCTGCAGGCTTCCTCGGAAGAGACTATTGGCTTGGCCAACAAATCAAAAAACGCGAACAAGCGATGCTCGATGAGTTTCCTGCTCTTGCAGAGTTAATGGCCCTGAGCGTTGCCGCAGGCGAAACAGGCCTGGGGTCTTTGGAACGGGTTGTGCGGTGCTCTAACGGTGAGCTTTCCAAGGAATTCACCAAAATCCTTGCCATGACGCGATCAGGTGAAACCTTGGTAGCTTCCCTGCAAACATTTTCCCAGAGGACGTCAGTTTCAGCTCTTTCCCGGTTCGTGGACGGTCTGATCGTCGCAATTGAAAGGGGCACCCCGCTCGCCGACGTCCTCAGGGCCCAGGCCCAGGACGTCCGCGACAACGCAAAGCGCAACCTCATGGAGACTGCTGGCAAAAAGGAGATTGGAATGATGGCACCGGTGGTCTTTATGATTCTGCCCCTGACAGTTGTCTTTGCACTTTTCCCCGGCATTTCCTTGCTGAACCTGAATTTTTAGGTTCCCACTACTACCTTTCCCTATCCCATCCCCACATCAGCCCATTTGGGCTACTTCCCAAAGGAGATAACAATGAAGAAGCAGATCAACGAGGCGATTCTGAAGGTAATGCTGACTGTACTCGCCAGCCCCCAGGACGACGACGCCGAACGTGGCGACGTGCCGGGCTGGGTTATGATCACCATGATGTCGGCTATACTCGTGGCAGCTATTCTGGTTGTCGCCCAGGATGCCCTTGTCACCATGTTTAACAACGCAATGGGCATGATTAACCGATAGGCAGCCCGGCGGTGAGCACTTCCCAGACCCACAAAGATACCGGTAACGCAACAGCTGAATTCGTTATGGTTTCTGCACTCGTGATACTCATGTTTCTCGGGGTCCTGCAAGTTGCATTTGCAATGTTCACGAAGAATGTGATCCAAGATGCTGCCTCCCAAGGGGCTAGGTACGGAGCTATGGTTGACCGAACCCCGCAGGACGGAGCTGACAGAACCAGGGAATTGCTCACCGCCGTCCTGCCCGATGATTATGCGGCAGATGTAACCCACTCCGTAACCCAGTGGCACGGAGTCAATGCTGTCCAGATCAGGGTAGAAGCACCCATTCCACTCCTTGGCCCCTTTGGCCTGAACAGCAGGTGGGAGGTGACCGGCCATGCGATTCTTCCCGAATAAATCCAAACCCAAGGAAGAGAAAACCCTGCAGGTCGGTAGGGGCAGCCCTGGGCAGTCTAATGGCCCAGAAACCGGCAGCGCCCTCATAGAATTTATCGGACTCGGAGCCATGCTCATGATCCCGACGGTCTATTTCCTGCTCTCTATCTTCGCAATGCAGTCCAGGGCTTTCGCCGCTTCCCATGCCAGCGCCCATGCCCTCCAGGTGATTCAGCAGTTACCTGAATCCCACCGTACTCAGGCTGTAGCCCAGAATATTGCTGAGCTTGCAGCTGGGGACTATGGACTAGATGGCCATCGGGTGACGGCCACCCTGCTGTGCGAAACAACCTGTGGTCCTGCTGACCGCATCTCCGTTCAGGTATCGGTTGAGGTTCCCCTGCCTCTTATTCCCTGGTCTAAGGCACCCAGTATGGCTACGATGACCTCCGAGGCTATCCGGTGGGGCAGCGACTATTCGTGATAGTGAGGGAGAGATCGTGTTAAAGAAAGAGCCTCCAGTTCGTACATCTGACCAACTGAACTACACGCGACAGGAAGAACAAGGAAGTATTCTTCTCCTCGTGGTTGGTCTTTGTGCAGTCCTACTCCTGGTCGCTTCAACAGTGGTTGCGATTAGCTCAGCCTACCTAGAACGCCACAAATTGCAGTATCTTGCCGACCAGGCTTCTACAGTAGCTGCTATGCAGGTCGGTGGTCTCGGTGCCCTCTCAGATGCAGAAGCCCAGCTCTATCTCTCGGATGATCAGGTCAAAGCAACAACACAGACATTCATCCTCGAATCTGGCGCAACCGAAGACTTTACCAACCTCAGCATCGGTGCTGATACCGGGGCCAGCGGTGGTAACACAGCCCGGGTTGTTCTGAGCGCAACGTCCCACCCGCCCCTGCTTTCAATCGTCGTTCCCCAGGGCATCACTATCACTGTGGTGGGTCAAGCCCGAGTGGTCACAACCCGCTAACTATACTGCACTTGACCCATTCGCCCAGGCCGAAAATACAGGGGAAGAGGAGCGCAAAGGGGCACAATCAGTTAGGGTTAATAGTCATGGCTACTTTAGATTTCTCTGCCCAGATTAAAACCCTGCGCTCAACCTACGCCTCCATCGAAGAGGTCAGCGACGTTGAGCAGCTTCGTGCTACCATCGCAGAGCTTTCTGAAGCAGCCGGTGCCCCCGACCTTTGGGACGACCCAGAAGCGGCCCAAAAGGTCACTTCCCAGCTGTCTTACAAGCAGGCTGAACTCGATAAACTCACCAAGCTCAAAGAAGCTATCGATGATCTTGAAGTTATGGTTGAGTTGGCGGACGAAGAGGGCGATGCTGATACTCTCCATGAAGCTGAGGTTGAGATGGGCGTACTTGAAAAGCGCCTAGCTGAGCTTGAAGTGATTACCTTGCTCTCTGGTGAATACGACCAGCGCGACGCTGTTGTCACCATCCGGGCCGGAGCCGGTGGCGTCGATGCAGCTGACTTTGCCGAAATGCTCCTGCGGATGTACCTGCGCTGGGCAGAAAAAAACGGCTTCGATACAACCGTGATGGATACCTCCTACGCCGAAGAAGCCGGGCTCAAATCAGCCACCTTTGAAGTTAAGGCCCCCTATGCTTACGGCCGGCTGTCTATTGAGGCAGGTACCCACCGCCTGGTGCGTATTTCGCCCTTCAACAGCCAGGGTAAGCGCATGACCTCCTTCGCTGCAGTTGAGGTTATTCCCCTCATTGAGCAGACAGACCACATCGATATCCCTGAATCAGAACTAAAGATAGACGTCTTCCGCTCCTCTGGCCCCGGCGGCCAGTCGGTCAATACAACCGACTCAGCGGTCCGTATGACCCACATACCCACCGGCATTGTGGTGTCCATGCAGAACGAAAAGTCGCAGATTCAAAACCGAGCCGCGGCGCTGCGCGTCCTGCAATCTCGCCTTCTTCTCTTGCGCAAAGAACAAGAGGACGCGAAAAAGAAGGAACTTGCCGGCGATGTTAAGGCCTCCTGGGGGGACCAGATGCGCTCCTATGTGCTCAACCCCTATCAGATGGTCAAGGATCTCCGCACTAACTATGAAGAAGGGAACCCCACCTCAGTTTTTGACGGGGCTTTGGACGGTTTCATTGATGCAGGCGTCCGCTGGCGCGCGTCTGAGCGACAGAAGAGAAAGAACGAAGAATAAATGGCTAAGAAAAAAGTAACGAAAGAAGACCCCAATAACCACACCATTGCCTCCAACCGCCGGGCCCGCCACAACTACAACATCGTAGAAACTTGGGAGGCTGGGCTGGTACTGATGGGCACCGAAGTAAAGTCCCTGCGTGACGGTGGGGCCTCGATTACTGATGGTTTCTGCCAGATGTACGGCAACGAACTGTGGCTTGAAGGAATTCATATCGCTGAGTACGGGCGGGGATCCTGGACCAACCACGCTGCCCGCCGTCGTCGCAAACTGCTCATGCACCGCAATGAGATCAACAAAATTGCCCAGAAGCTCAAGGAGAGCGGCTACACAGTCGTACCCCTGAAACTTTACTTCACCAAGGGACGGGCCAAGGTAGAAATTGCCCTGGCAACCGGTAAACGTGATTACGATAAGCGCCAAGCCCTGCGAGAACGGCAGGATAACCTTGAAGCTCAGCGGGCCATGCGCTATAAAAACCTCGGCTAACCCACCCCGGAAAGGAAAACTATGACCACGGGAAACAATCAGGAAAACCCTTACGGCGACTACGTCCCTGGCCAGTACAGCAAGGACACCACCACCCCTGAAGCCTCCCCTGCCTCAGGTGCTACTGATTCCTATGGCAACCAGACCTACACGTCTGGCCAGCCCACCTACCAGCAGCCTACCCCCGAGACAACCCAGTACGGCCAGCCGTCCTACGGACAGGGCAGCTACAGCCAGACTGACTACTCAACCTCCTACGGAAGCGGTAGCTCAACTACCTACCCCTCTTATGGCTCGGGGGACGTCTATGGCGGCTACGCAGGCTACGGGACAGTAGCTAAGCCTAAGGGCCTGGCAGTTGCTAGCTTGATCCTCGGCATCCTGGCCTTCCTGAGCGGCTGGGCTGTTCTAGGCGGCATTTTCGGTATTGTGGGCCTGATCTTGGGCATCATGGGAATCAAGAAAGCGAATAGGGGAGAGGCAGACGGTAAGGGCCTGGCAATTGCCGGCATCGTAACAAGCGCCCTGGGTCTCATCGGTGCCCTGGTGGCAGCTGTCTTCTGGGGCTGGGCCGCTTCGATTGCCTTCGAGTGTGCAGACCAGCCCACTGATTACGCCATGGAGCAGTGCATCAATGAAAAAACCGGTTTGACCACCTACGACACCACCAGTATCGATAGCTAAACAATTTCATCAGCTGGGGCACAGCCATAAGGCTGTGCCCCAGCTGCTTTACAGGTTTTAAGGCCGGTGGTAAAGTTGTTTCTCCGAGCTATTTGGGCTGGCATTCTCCACGTGAGTTGCGACTCGGAGGGTGTACCGGAAAACGCTTAGCTTGGGTTCTTTGATAAAAGAATATGGGGATGATCGGTTTCGACGATGTGAGTTGAGATGGATGAAGCGTGCCGAGGACGCAGGGTTATCTCGTTAACGCCCTCTGCAAAAAAATAAGTGCAGAATCTAAGCGCACTGACTTCGCACTCGCTGCCTAATAATCCCAGCGATGCAGTCTGGTAGCCTGAGCTTGCCTTTGGCTCAGCCCCTACCATCAGTTTAAAAGGCCACTGCTGCCCGTCCTTGTCGTAGGGCCGGGTGGGACTTTTATACGGCTAGGTTAGGCCTTGTAAGTGTTTGCGCAAGCAAGGTAGCCGAAAACACCGCTTTCACAAACTGCGCACGGAGAAGACCCGTTGACGCCACATCGGACCGGGGTTCGATTCCCCGCATCTCCACATACTGCCTCCTGCTCCTTGGTTTTCAAGGGGCAGGGGGCATTTTTGTGCTTAAAACAGGACGCTCCCGCCCGGGTGGGGCGGGAGCGTCCTGGTCTAGATGAGAGGGGTGGGCCTACTTCTTGTCAACCACAGGGATAGAAGAGGTTGCCACCTTTTCCATGAGGTCTGCATCGGCCTTCTCAACCCGCTCGTAGTTCTTGCGGGTGGTGAAGAGGGCAGCGAGGAAGGAGAGGATCGCGCAGCCGATGAAGAAGTACATGGGGGAGGTGATATCACCGGTCTGGGCTACCAGGAAGGTTGCAATGAAGGGGGCTGATCCACCGAAGACTGCAACGGGGATGTTGTAGCCCATGGAGATACCGGTGGAGCGGATGGCGGTGGGGATGAGGTCACTCATCACAGCGTACGGGGTTGATGAGTAGAGTCCGAAGAGGACACAGATCACCATGAAGGGCAGGAAGATTTCTGCCGGGGTTGCCCCCGGGGCGGTGGTGAAGTACCAGTAGAGGGCTGGGATGTGCAGGGCTGCGGTGAGCATGAGGAACCAGCGGCGGCCCAGGACGTCGGTGATGAGGCCGCCGAGGGGCATCATGCAGGCTGCGGTGAGTCCGCCGATGGTGATGAACCAGAAGCGGGTTGTTGGGGGGAAGTTGAGTTCCTTGACGAAGTAGGTGGAGGAATAGGTCAGGATCAGGTAGAACATGGAGGCCAGCAGGGCGATGGAGCCTGCGACCAGGGTGATGTTGAGCTTCCACTTGAAGGTGGCCCGGATGGGGGCCTTTTCCTGGTGGCCGGTTTCTGAGATAGCTTCAAATTGGGCGGAGTCTTCAAGGCGGGAGCGGATGAAGGCGGCGATGAGGCCGAGGGGGCCGGCAATCAGGAAGGGGATACGCCAGCCGTAGGCCTGCATGGCTTCATCGCCGAGCAGGGAGGCCAGGCCGTTTGCGACGATGGAGCCGAGAATCAGGCCGGAGACGGCGATGGTCATCAGGATTGAGGTGGCTAGGCCACGACGCTGGGGGCCACCGTATTCAGCAACGTAGGAGGTGACGGTGCCAATTTCGCCGCCTGCAGACAGGCCCTGGAGGCAGCGGGCCAAAATCAGTAGGGCGGGGGCGAAGACGCCGATGGTTGCGTAGGTGGGCATGAGGCCGATGGCGAAGGTGGAGCCTGACATGAGGAACATGACCAGGGCCATGGTGTTTTTGCGCCCAATCTTGTCGCCGAGGGGACCGAAGACAAAGCCGCCCAGGGGGCGCATAAAGAAGGAGAGGGCGAAGGTGGCGAACGAGGCCATGAGGGCGAGCGCGGGGGTGTCGGCTGCGAAGAAGGCGGCGCCAACGTAGACGGCGACGAAACCGTAGACGCCGTAGTCGTACCATTCGATGAGGTGGCCGGCGACTGCGCCGATGAAGGCCTTCCGCTTTTGTTTGGTGGTTCGGACAGGTTGCATGACCTGTTCTGCTTTGAAGATCGCTTGTGTCATGGTGGTGGACCTTTGGTGCAATGGAGAGTAAGTGGGCTGCCTCACTCTTGTCTGAGGCTTGAGAACAAGACTAATGATGTGACCTGGCTCATTGCAATGTAGAAAAATCTATTACTTTACAAATTTTTTTGGAGATTTTTATAATCTTGTATGTAAAAAACCTCCCATAGTTCACTGAAAAGGCTGGTACTACCTGTGGTTAGTTCTAAGAATCACCTGGTCATGGATATCTTGACTGAGGTGTTGGAAGCCTATGAGGAATGCTCAATTCCACCCCGTCAACAGCTACACCGGGACATAGCCCTGCTGGTTGATTTTTACAGGGCAGCAGTTGCCCAGGGCGGTGAGGCTCTCGCCGGTGATGGTGGGGCCCATGAGGTATCCAGGGCCCTGCTTCCTCTTGCCCGGCAAGTGGGGGAGGCCGTCGTGCTCTTGGTGGTGGGGGTCGTCACGAGGGGGGTTCGAAGCGGGGTGCTTCAGGACGCGTCGCGCTCGCCTTCCAGAAATCAGGCAGTTTTCCGGGACCTCGAGATCTTGATTGCGGCTGAAACCTCCTTGGGGCTCACCCTGCACCGGGCCTTACAGGCAACGGGGCAGGACAGGGGGGAAAGCCGAAGGGTCATTGTTGCTGAACTGTTGGGGTTATTGTCCCGAGATGATAAGGAGGCTAGGGAAGCCCGGGCCGGTTTTGCCCACCGGCTGGGGCTCTCCGGCCAGCACCTCTACCGGGTGTGCCTGGGAAGAAGCTCGACCCCTGAAGCCTGGATTCAGGCTGTTGAAAAAGAATATTCCACAGAAGCAGTCCCTGCCTTTGCCGGCGAAGCCGACGGGCAGTTGATAGGTCTGATACCGGCGGCTACCTCATCGAGGATCAATACCGTCCTCACCCTCTGCCCTGATGCCCGTATCATGCTGGGGCAGGGCGTCCGGTTTGAAGACCTGCATGTCTCCTGGGCAGGGGCTGTTGCTGTTGCCCGGTCGGTGCCCATCTCATCGCGTCCGGGCCGCTATGACCGCCCCGAGCGAAGCTGGCGCATGGCAGTACCCTTGGTGCCCCTCATCGGGGAGCTCATCGAAGAGCACCTAGGGGCTACCCTCCTGGACTTGCCAGACCAGGGAGACTCGCTCCTGGAATGTGTCTGGGCCTATATCGAAAACGGGCTGAGTTATAAGCAGGCTGCCGCCCAGCTTTACATCCACGAAAACACCCTGCGAAATAGGTTGGCAAAGTTTGAAAGTATCGTCGGTAGAGACGTCACCAGTATCGACCTGCATTTTGAACTTTTGTGGCTCAAACTCTTTAGGGAACTCCAAGATCAGGAGATTCGCCCCGCCCCCACTAGCCATACTGATAAGCTAAAAGCTCAGTCAAGTAACTCCGAAAGCGAGTAGAGCAGTGACCCAGCCCCAGTATCCGTCTAACCCCCACTTTCAGCAGGTACCTCAGCATCTGCCTGAGCAGGGAGGGGCCGCCACGGGCCTGCTGATACCCCCGCCGTCCCCCTATGACACCGATACCCCGGGAGAGCCTGCCTCCTACATCATTCCGGACGGGCACCGCCGTCCTTTCGGGGTGAATGTGCGGGATAAGCGGGGGCGGGGGTACTACCTGGCGGTGATGTCTCTGGCTGCCGCTGTCTCAAGCGTCATTGTGGTGGCACTTGGTGGAATTTTGTCCCTGGCAGCCTTAATTCCAGCCCTGGGAGCAATAGTCCTGGGTATCAAAGCCCTAGGCAAGCTGCGAACCTTCCCGAGCACCCGCTTCGACGGCGCTACCAAGGGTTTTGCCTGGGGAGGTATCAGCCTTGGCCTGATCTGTGCGCCCCTAGCTATCGTCATGTTCCTTTTCATGAGCTGGTTTATGGACGTGGCTGAAACCGCAAACTGCGAGTACGCCCACGCAGGCGATGAGGAAGCTATTGCCCAGTGCATCGAAGACAATACGTCTTCAGATTTCTAACAGCACCTAGTCTTTCTGCTGACCCACCCAGGGTTTTTAGACCCCGCCACCCCCTCCAACTGGGAATTGGCGGGGTCTATGCGTTCGGGACGGCATCTTCCCTTGGAACCTGTGCCAGATTTCACACAGGCGCTAAAATAGTGAACAGGATCAGCCCCTCCACCCCACCAGGAGACTCCCATGACCGGTGATACCCGCTTCACTCCAGCCGACCCGGCCCACCCCACCACCGCAGAAATCCCCTTCATCTACCCCGACCACTGGGAAGCAGATGTTGTCCTACGCGACGGAGCGACAGCCCACCTGCGGCCGGTCGTACCCACCGACCGGAAAGCCCTTGAAAAAATGTACGCCGGGCAGTCCGAAAACACTATCTACCTGCGCTTTTTCACCCACAAGCCCACCCTCAGCGACCAAGAACTGACCCGGTTTACCACCGTTGACCACCACAACCGCGTCGCCTTCGTCATTATGCTGGGCGACGAAATGATCGGCATTGGCCGCTTTGACCGAACCCACCTCGAGAACGAAGCCGAAGTTGCCTTCATGATTTCGGACGCCCACCAGGGCCGGGGCATCGGATCCATCCTGCTCGAACACCTAGCAGCTGCCGCCCATGAACGGGGAATCGACCGCTTCAGCGCTGAAGTGCTACCCCAGAACCGCAAAATGCTGAACGTCTTTACCGACGCCGGCTACGAAATCTCCCGAGAATTCGAAGATGGGCTGGTCATGGTCCATTTCAATATCGACCCCACCGAAAAATCCCAGGCTGTCCGCGAAGCCCGCGAACACCGGGCAGAAGCCAAATCAATTGCAGAATTACTGGCCCCAGAAGTTGTGGTTGTTATCGGAACCGCAGACCAGTGGGCCACCAATGGGCACAAGGTCATCGACAACATCGTTGAGGGAGGCTTCACCGGAACCCTCCTAGGGGTCAACCCCGCAGGCCACCCCGCAGGCGAAACCCCCATCTATACCTCCCTGGCAGACATACCCCACAAAATTGACCTCGCCATCGTGGCCGTGCCCCTAACAGACGTCGCCGACGTCGTGGAAGCCTGCGGGGCTGCAGGCGTCCGCGGGGCCCTCATCTACACCTCAGGTTTTGCCGACGACGGTGCCCGGGGTCGCGCCCGCCAAAAAGCCCTGGTCAAATCAGCCCGCACCTACGGAATGCGGATCATCGGCCCGGCCTCCTTCGGCGTCCTCAACAACGACCCAGCCATCAAACTTGATGCCACCATCGTCCCCAAGGACCCCAAGCCCGGGGCCCTTGGTATCTTCAGCCAGTCCTCAGCCATCGGCGCTATGTTCTCGAACACCGCCGTCAAACGAAACATCGGAGTTTCCTCCCTCATCTCAGCCGGTAACCGGGCAGACGTCTCAGGCAACGACATCATGCAGTACTGGGAAGACGACGAAGCCACCCGGGTCTGCGCCCTCTACCTCGAATCCATCGGCAACCCGCGAAAATTCTCCCGCATCGCCCGCCGCCTCTCCCGCGTCAAACCCGTCCTGGTGGCAAAACACGCCGTCACCGGCCAAAAACTGCCCCCCGGCCACTCCGGCCGCACCTCTATCGCCCCCACCGAAGCCATAGACGCTATGTTCAAACAGGCCGGAGTCATCAGCGCAGAAACCTTTGACCGGGTACTCGACGTAGCCCAAATCATCGTCTCCCAGCCCCTGCCTGCCGGCCGCCGCGTTGCCATTTTGTCCAACGCCTCAGCCCTCGGCCAGATCGTAGCCGACAAGGCCGAAGAGCTACGCATCGACGTACGGATCACAGAATCCATGCTCCGCCTCACGGACGATGGAGTCAACGGCCTGGACGTCCTCGAAGAAGTGGCAACCAGCGCCCTGGAATCCTCCGACATCGACGCGGTACTCGGCGTCTTCCTCACCGGGGAGTCCATTAGCCCCAAGGACGTTGCATCCGTCCTCCTCAAAGCCAGCACCCAAGCAGGTAAACCCGCAATCGCAGCCTTCCCCGGCACCGTCAGCTTCGACTCAGCCCTCCGCGGCATCTGGGAGGGTGATAAGGACAGGCCCGAACCAACTACCCCAACCAGCACCGGTGAGGACGGAGCCACCCTGCCCGCAATCTCCCAAACAGGCCTACCCTGCTTCGAATCCCCAGGAGCTTCAATCCAGGCCCTGGCTGCAGTCATGGACTACGTCGAATGGCGGGATAAGGAAACCGGGGCGCTCGCCCAGGCCGAAGGCACCCAACCAAAACAGGCAGCCGCAACCATAGCAGGTCACATGAGCCGGATCAGCGGAGAAAACCTGCTAGAACTGTCACTGACCGAAACCGAAGAGGTCCTTGCCCACTACGGAATCCGCCTGCTACCTGAATACACCTTCACAACCCCCGAAGAAGCAGTGGCTGCAGCCCACGAGGCAGGCGGCTACCCGGTCGTCCTCAAAACCACCGATGACGTCCTCCGCCACCGCCTCGACCTGGGCGGGGTACGCCTTGGCATCGAATCCGACGAGGAACTCGTCCGAGAAATCGCCCAAATGCACCGGGTCCTGGAACCCTACGGAGTCTTTGACCTATCCGTCCAACAGCAGGTACCCGGCGGCCAAGCCTGCGTCATCACAGCAATCGAAGACCCACTCATCGGACCCGTCGTATCCTTCGGTCTAGCAGGAGATACCACCAGTCTGCTAGATGACTGGGCCCACCGCATACCGCCCCTGACCGAACGGGATATCTACAAGATGGTCCGCTCACCCAAGTCAGCAGCAAAACTCTTCGCCGCCCAGGACCTGCCTGCTGTCCGGATCGACCTGCTCGAAGACCTGTGCGTCCGCGTTGCCCAGCTCAAAGACAACCACCCTGAAATTGCCTACCTGGAACTCAAACCGGTGCTCGTCTCCCAAGACACCCTCACCGTCGTCGGCGCCAAACTCCACCTCGGTAACCCCCAGCAACGCACCGACTCAGCCCGCCGCACCATGAGCCGGTAGGAAACCGATAAACCGCTCTGCGGCCCGGCCAGATACCCTAAACTTGTAGAGGTAGGCCGGGCCCCGAGGTCCGGTGAAGAATCATAGACCTCACCAGACCAGGGGGAGCCGAACCATGACCGTCCTCAATGACCACTGCGGAACACCCCTGCCCGCCCCTCCTGCCTACGGTAAAAATACCGTAGGAGACGTCTTTGAATCCTGCGGCAGCCTCACCGCCCAGCAGAGCATAACCCCCGATCCCCACCCGGTGCTGGGGCCGGGGCGCCATGATCCAGCCGACCTTGCTGGCCGCCTGGAACAGGCCGGGGTAGACCCCAGCAAGTACCGCAGCGTCTGCCTGGTCATGGTGGACGGGCTGGGGCAAGCCCTGCTGGAAAAGTACGGATCCTATGCCCCCTTCCTCAAAAAAGCTGTGCAGCTAGGACCCATCTCATCGGCCCTTCCCTCCACCACGGTCGCCTCCCTTACCAGCTTGGGGACGGCAACCGCGCCCGCCTTCCACGGCATGGCCGGGTACGAGGTGCTCAACCCCGCAACTGGCACCGTCATGAACCAGCTCTCAGGCTGGGATAAGCAGGTTGACCCCCGCAGCTGGCAGCCCCATGCCACCGTCTTCGAACGCTACGAACAGCACCTCGACGTCGCCACCGTCTCGCTGAGTAAATACGCCGGGACCGGCCTCAGCGAAGCTTCCTTACGGGGCGGCCGCTTCATTCATGCAACCGGTTACGCAGCCCGCACCACCCTAGCTGCCAGCCTGCTCACCACCCGCAAGCCCTCCCTCGTGTACCTCTACTGGGGGGAAATTGACCAGGCCGGCCACCGCTACGGGGTGGACTCTGACCAGTGGCTCCAACAACTTGAAGAGCTCAATATGGCCCTCAAATCCCTGGCCCGTAAACTTCCGCCGCATGTACTTCTGCTGGTCACCGCTGACCACGGCATGGTAGATATTGCCCCAGAGCACCGGATCGACTACTCCCAGGAAGCTGACCTGCTCGCAAACGTGAAACTCACCGCCGGGGAACCACGAATGGTGCAGCTGTACCTAGAAGACACCACAGACGCGGGCAAAGAGAAGGTCTTAGAAGCTTGGGCTGACGCCTGGGGGCAGGCTGCCTGGGTGGCAGAGAAGGAAAGCCTCCTGGACGCAGGCTACTTTGGTGGCCCCGTTTCCTCAACCGCCCGAGACCGGCTGGGAGACGTCATCATTGCGGCCCGTGAACCCATAGCCCTTTACGATATGAGGCATTACAAACCCCACGCTCTGAACATGGTAGGCCAGCACGGCTCACTGACCTCTGAGGAAACCACAGTGCCCCTCCTCATGCTTCCGACCGGATAACCCCTGGGGCTAACCGGCCACATCAAAGACCTCAGCAACAAAAAATTAGCGCCCTGAAACTCAAGGAGAATCAGGGCGCTGATGCCACCGGGGCAATGGAACTACCTAGGGACCGGTGGGGTAGTCAGTGCTTTCAACAGTTGAGGCGTTAGAGGCTTCAGGGGCAGGAACAACTCCTGGATCAGTTGTTTCCGTTCCCTCCACCGGAAGGCCTTCCTCAACATCCTCAACAGCGTCATCGGGGGCTACAACCACAGGGGGAGCGACAGGGGCTACCGGTTGAACCGGTACGACGGGAGCTACCACCTCAACAGCCTGGGGTTCCTCTGTCACATAGGCTTCGCCGGTATCTTCCACGTACTCTTCGACTAGAACTTCTTCGACGACTTCCTCAGCCACGGTCTCCTCCGCAGTGGCTTCTGCCGTTACTTCAGTGACGGTGGGTTCAGCCGGGGGCGGGGTGGGGGAAGGGGTTTCTGAGGGGGTCGGGCTTTCCGAGGGGGACGCAGAGGGGCTAGGGGTTGCCGTTGGGCTGGTGGAAGCTGAAGCCGACGAGCTGGTGCTAGCCTCAGAGGTGGACTGGGCAGGCTGGTTGCTTGTTTCATCAGCACCAGGGATGAGCAGGAGGGCGGTCACCACAATTGCGGCTGCTGTGGCAAGTGCAGATCCAAGGAAGAAAATTTTTGAGCCCAGGCTACGCCCTTCGGGCTCTTCATCAGCTTCAGCAGTGGGTTCAAGCTGGTCACGGCTAACACCGGCAGCTAGGGCAGCTGCTGCGGCTGCTTGGCGGCGGGCTTCCTCTGCGAGTGCTGAGGCCTTGTCCTGAGCGTTTTCTTCTGCCGGGTTAGCGTCACCGGTTTGGGCTGGGAAAACTTCAGTGGCGTCGTCGTTGCCTTGATTCAGGGGCCGGTCATTGGGGCTAGGTGCGGGCAATGTAGTCCTCAAGGTGTGGGTGGGTGGCCGGTACTTACCGGACTCTACCCAGGTGCGATGGTGGGTTGGTGTTGGTCTTAGTTTACTGTTTCCCGATGAAAAGGGGATGTGGTGCCCCTAACGGTTTCGAAGCCCGCCGACAAGTGTGCCCCCGCTGATCCAGCGTTAGTGCTGGTCATGCGGGGGCTTGTTGAGTGGGCTCTACCGGCGCTGGTTGCCGAAAATGATGTCGTCCCAGCTGGGGACGCTGGTGCGCTTGGCCCGGGCAGGACGGGCTGGGGCCTTGCTTTCTTCCTCCGGGACGTCGGAAGCCTGGGACTCATGAGCCTGGGGTTGAGCTGGGGGCTGGTCTGCAGGTGCCTGGGAGGTTGAAGGAGCTACTGCTTCCTCCGGTTGGTTTTCGGGCTGGGTCTCTGCTTCAGGAGTCACCGGGGCGAAGCGCTTACCAACCCGTTCAGCAGCAGGCAGGGGGGCAGATTCAGCAGTGGGACTGGGTTCATGAGCTGGTGCAACCGAGGCTGCTGAAGAAGTTGAGTTATCAGCTTGAGCTGAGGCACCGGTGGGCTCAGGTGTAGTTTCTACGGGTGCTTGAGCTGACGCTGGTGCCTGTTCTGGTTCCTTGCCTGTGCTGTCGGCAGCATGGTCGGGACGGGGGGCCTGCTCAGTTGGCGCCTCACGCTCTACCTGGGCCGGGGTGGCTTCGGCAACCGGGGAGGTTTTGGAGGACCGGCGGGCTCGCTCAAGCAGGTCAGCGAGCTTGCGTTCACTGGCTGGGTCAAATGATCGGACGCCGCGACGGGCGGTGAGCTCGTCGAGTAGCTCATTCTGTTCTGTTGATTCAGGGACGCGGACGGCCTTGAGGCGGCTGTTTTCTGCCGGTGCAGGTGAAGCGGTGCTGGGAGAAGGCTCAGCAGCTAGGGCTTCTGCAGCAGGTGCGGGGGAGGAGGTCTGGGCCGGAACCTGGCCGGGGATGGGACCGTCATTATTCTGCTGGCGGTCTAGCAGGAAGTAGGCTGCCTCATTGGTGGCGTAGATGCTCTGGTTGGCGGGGTTGAAGGTCCAGCGGGCGGGGAACATGACAGATCGGGGAAGATCAAGAGAACCATCAGCAGGGAGGGTGAGGTCTGCTGAGACGGTCCACTGGCCGCTTTCCTGCTGCCAGGTGCTCCAGTCGAGGTCGTCCGCGGAGAAGCCGTGGGCCTGGGCAACGGATGCTACCAGGTGAGAGAGGGGCTGGGTGTTTCCAGCCTGGCCGGGGACAGGGGAGACCATGACTGCCTGGGCGGTGCGGATGATGTTTGCTCGCTCGGCGACGATGGGCCATTCGTACCGGCGGATACGCTCGGGTTCCCAGCCTGATTCGGCTGCGATTTCTTCAACGCTTGCACCCTGCCGGAACCGGGTCTGGATATCGCGTGGGCCGAATTCACCGGGTTTGCCACCGCGCATGGGGTTGATGCGGCGGGCTCGGGCGATGCTCTGGCGGAGATCCTGGTCAATGGGGAGCAGGTAGGTGGTACCTTCTGCTGATTCAAGGACGAGGTGCTCTCCATCATCGTGGATGCCGGCTAGACGCAGTTCCTGCACTGCTGAGTCTCCTTCACACTGTATCGGCCCATACCTGGGGCATGGTGATTCAATCTTAACGCTTACTTGAAAGGGTACAGAGTCAAGTTGTGCTTGAAGGGCAGACTCGGGGCTGGTGCCATTGAAAATCTTGAAAAACCTTCAATTTCAAGGAAAATTAGCTCAAGTTCAAGGCAAGATTTAGATATTTGAGGCCTGCTAGTTGACGGCCAATGACGTCTCTGTGACTCGCTATCAGTGAACACCTTGTTTGCACTTGCACAACGGGGGCAAATGGTGAACAATTCTACCCGTTACCTCATACGCACCCTGAGGCTGGTTCGACGGGAGTCTAACAAGCCGGTTGGCGGGTGGGGTAGCCGATGCCTCTCGACCGACCGGGGGTATCTACCCTTCGCACAGTTTTTACACGGAGAAATTCATGGCCACTGATTACGATGCACCCCGCAAGCAGGATGAAGAGAGCAAGGACCAGTCGTTTGAGGAGCTTCGTTCCCGCCCGTCTGAGATGCAGTCAGGTGCGGTCGACGAAGACGAAAACGCGGCTGCCGAAAGTTTTGAGCTTCCCGGTGCAGACCTGTCGAATGAAGAACTGAACGTTGTTGTTCTACCTGCCCAGGACGATGAGTTCACCTGCTCATCCTGCTTCCTGGTCCGTCACCGTTCCCAGATTGCCCGTGAAGAGGGTGACCTCAAGTTCTGCCTTGAGTGTGAAGGCTAAGAGGCCCTAAGACTCAACAAATAATTCAGGGGCGGGTGCTACATGCACCCGCCCCTGAAATGTTTAACAAAAGGTTTATGCCTGAGAGATGTCACGCCCCTGGTTGAGAATCTCAGCAATTTTCTCAGGGTTGCGGGAGGACGCAATCCAGTAGGGGGTGGGGTCTGCCGGATCTTCAATTTGGACGCGGATGACTGACGGAATCCAGCCGCGGAAGCACATGTAGGCGCGGCCGTCCAGGGCGGGGCCGGTGGCGATACGGGCGTTTTCGCCCCGGAAGGCGTAGGCTTCGCCGACGTAGCTACGTTCGATGGTGGCCCGGCCAAAGCGTAGGGTTGTTTCTGTGACTTCAAGGGTGGGGGCTGTGCCGAACAAAATGGCTGCTGTCAGAAGGCACATGACGATGCCGGCAATGATTCCTGCGGTGATGCTGATAGGGGCCCCAACGAGGAAGGAAGCAAGTCCTACACCAACGCAGCCTATCAAGAGCCCCGGGCCGGGGCTGAGGCGTTCTGAGTAGAGGACGGGAGAGGAAGTGGCCACGTGTTTTTCCTTTTCTGCAGGTGGTGAATCGGGTGCCTAGTACCAGTGTACGAGATGGGTGCTTTTGGTGCTCTGGGTGAAATCTTTGGGCACTTGGGTTCCTGGCTTGTGTTGTCGCCTCCTGGGGTGGGGGCAAGCCGGTACAGTATAGGGGTGATGAGTGATCTAACTATTGAAATCAAAGTGCTCGATGAGGGTATTGAGCCTCCTACCTATGCCCAGCCGGGTGATGCTGGAGCTGATCTGCGGTCGCGGGTTGATGTGACTTTGGCTCCCGGGGAGCGGGTTTTGGTCCCGACGGGGGTCGCGATTGCCCTTCCTGAGGGCTATGTGGGCTTGGTTCACCCCCGGTCGGGTCTTGCTGCCCGGCATGGGATTACTATTGTGAACGCTCCGGGCACGGTTGATTCAGGCTATCGGGGGGAGTTGATGGTGTGTCTTTTGAACACAGACCGGGAGGTTCCCTTTGAGATCTCTCGGGGGGATCGTATCGCCCAGTTGGTGATTCAGAAGTTTGAGACTGCCCGGTTTGTTGTGGTGGATGAGCTTGATGCTACGGAGCGCGGTTCGTCTGGTTTTGGCTCCACCGGCGTGCAGTAGCGTAACCAATAGTTTTTTCGTTGTTGGAAGGTAGATTGAATGTTTGGTTTTGGTAAGAAAAAGAAGGACGCCCCTGTTTCGGCTCCTGAAGAAAAAGTTGAGGAAGGCCTAGGCCAGGAGACTGGTGAAAAGGCTTCTGACCAGGTTGTAGAATCTAATTCTCAGGCTGAGGTTGATTCTCAGGCGACCGATACCGAGTACGATATTCCCGAGTTCGTTCGTGACAATGGGCCCTGGGATTCTTCTGAGGTTAAGACCGGCGCTGAATACATTGACCTTGGCGGCCTGCTCGTTAAAAGCAATCCCGGTTTGAACCTGCGCCTGGAAACCGATCAGAAGTCCGGCCAGGTAATTGCTGTGACCCTCCAGCTCGGTGAGGGTACCGTCCAGGTTCAGGCCTTCGCTGCCCCCAAGAGCCGGGGTATCTGGGACGACATCCGCAAGGAACTGTCTGAGAGCGTCCGCCGCCAGGCCGGTCAGGTCGATATTAATGACGGCCCCTTTGGCCGCCAGCTGATTTCCCGGGTGCCTGCCACCTTGCCGGACGGACGTCAGGGGTTCCGTATTGCCCGGTTCGTTGGTGTTGATGGGCCCCGTTGGTTCGTCCGCGCTGTATTCACCGGCAAGGCCGTCCTTCCCAGCGAGACGACAACAGCCCTTGAAGAGGTATTCCGCCAGATTGTGGTCCATCGCGGCCCCGACCCCATGGCCCCCCGCGACCTGTTGCCCATGAACGTCCCCCAGAACATTCAGGAAGCTATGGCCGCCCAGCAGCAGGCAGCGGCCCAGGAACCTGCCGGCCTGGAAATCCCCCGCCGCGGCCCCGAAATCACTGAGATTGGCTAAAGACCGTGGACAGCTTAGGCGGTAGTGAGAAGATTACCCGGCTTGAAACCTACCCTGAACGGTTCCGGGCCCGGGTCGCCGGGAGGGTCGCCAAGATAACTATGGCCCAGGCCGGTGCCAACCCCAGGTTTGAAGTAACCCTCTTAGTGGAACGCTCCAAGCCCCTGCCACCTGCAAAAACCCACCCCATGACAGGCATGCCTATTGCAGAAACCGGGGAAGACCTCGACGACACGACCGACGTCAGTACCACCGAAGAAACCAGAACTGGTGAAATTGCCGTCCTCGACGCTGAGACCGGTTTTACCACCAGATTCAGTGGACAGCAGGTTGCCCCCCGGGTGCTCTACCCCGACTACCCGCCGCTGAAACCTGGAACCCGGCTCAAACTCTACTGGCTGGGCCAAAGGCAAGTACCCGGTATCGAAGCGGGGGGCTACTTGCGGGTCTCCGGTATGCTCAGCACCCGCGAAAATACGCCCGTGATCTACAATCCTCGCTACGAAATAGTGCAGGCCTAATAGACCAGGCACCACATCTACGAAACTGGGGCCCACTGTGAAAGACACAGTGGGCCCCGGCTGTCTGAGCGGTCAAGAAAAACTCAGCGCTCTAGCTGAAGAGGTCGCGGATATCATCCTCACCGGTTGGGGTTGTGATAAAGAAGAGTTCGTCCCCACCTTCAATCACATCGTCGGGGGTGGGGGTGATGGGCATACCGTCGCGCAAAATAGCGGTGAGGGTGGTTTCATAGGGCCACTGCACCTGGCTAATGCTATAGCCAATAATGGGGTGGTCAGCTGGCACAGTGTATTCGGCAATGGTAGCGGCCCCGGTTTTCAGGGTCATCAGACGCACCACATCCCCAACCTCAACTGCCTCCTCGACCAGGGAGGTCATCAGGCGGGGAGTAGACACGGCAACGTCCACCCCCCAGGCGTCGTCAAAGAGCCACTCATTCTTGGGATTATTCACCCGGGCGACGGTTCGCGGAACCCCGAATTCGCTGCGGGCCAGCAGGCTGACAACCAGGTTAGTCTTATCGTCCCCGGAAGCTGCTACGACCACGTCCGCGTTTTCAGGCTTAGCCTGCCGCAAGACGGACAGCTCGCAGGCATCACCAATCACCCAGGTCGCCTTTTGAATCTCGGACCGGGAAATCGCCTCGGGCTTCACATCGATAATGGTGACCTTGTGGCCGTGGGAGAGCAGTTCCCGGGCGCTCGATGAGCCGACGGAGCCAGCCCCAATGACGATTACTTCCATTCCAGGTCTCCCTCGGTAAGGCGGGCAGGGGCGGTGCCCAGAATCCGGGCAATGTCATTGATGTCTTCTGTCCGCATCATGGCATGGACGGTATCGCCCTGCTGGTAGGAGGTATCAAGGGTAGGCAACATCCCCTCACCAAACCGGGTGATGTAGGCAATGCGCACCCCGGCTGCCTCCTCAATTTCCCGAAGGGCGTGCCCAGCCCAATCGTTATGGAGCTGAAGTTCCCCCAGCATGAGCCGGCCAGAGGCCTCGCGGAAATCCCCGGCCATTGCCTGCTCGGGAAGGATCCGGCGGAGCACCTGGTCAGTTGACCAGCGGACGGCCGCCACGGTGGGAATACCGAGACGCTGGTAGAACTCAGCGCGGTTGGGGTCATAAATTCGGGCCACAACATGCTGAACCCCAAAGGTTTCACGGGCAACACGGGAGGCAATAATGTTGGAATTATCGCCGGAGGATACAGCGGCAAAAGCATAGGCATGGTCAATTCCGGCCCGCTTGAGGGTGTCACGGTCAAAGCCGACACCGGTGACTTTCTTGCCCGCAAAGTCCTTGCGAAGTCGGCGGAAGGAACGGTCGTCCTGGTCAATGACGGCCACCGAATGACCGGCGTCCTCAAGGGTGTGGGCCAGCATGACGCCCACTCGACCAGCGCCCATAATCACGAAATGGGGCAAGGGGGTACCTCTTCCGTCCGAGAAACAGTGTGTGCGCCCCAGCCGGGGCACCCCCTAGTCTACGCCCCCCCACCTTCACCTCGCACGCCCCTAGCAAGTGCAGGATTAAGGGGGTGAAAGAACTGGCGTCAAAATGTGGTGTGTACCAGCTGGGTAAACCCCCTCAAAGCGACTACCGTTAGACCCTGTGAAGAAGTTGAAGGCAGCGGCCGCCCGGGTCATCCTGGGCGCACCCATAGATAGCAGGAACGCCAAGCGCGGCAACCTGCCCAAGCGCCGCGCCCTGCCCCTCTTTGGGGCCGACGGAATATCGTCCGTAGCCTACGCACCGGATGAAATTATTCTGACCCTGCTGATCGCCGGCCACGGGGCCCTAGCCTACTCGCCCCTGGTGGGCCTGGTGATTGCCGTGGTGCTGCTGATTGTCGTGGGCGCCTACCGCTATAACATCAACCATGTGGGGGAGCAGGGCGACTTTGCCCTGGTGTACAAGCACCTAGGGCCAGGGGCTGCCGTTCTTCTGGGGGCGGCCCTCATGGTGGACTTCATGCTGACTGTCGCCGTGTCGCTTTCATCAGCCACCCAATATCTTGAGTCCATCACCCCGGTTCTGCTGGGCCACCAGCGGCTATTGGCCTGCATCATGATTGCTGGGGTCACCCTCATGTGCCTGCGGGGCCTGAAATTCATGTTCAGGTTCTCGCACATTCCTACCTATGTTTTTTTGGTTTTGTTAGCTGGCGTCGTCGTCTTCGGTTTGCTTGCGGACGCCACCGGCCAGCTAGGGCAGGCCCCCTCAGCCGGGTACACGGTTGAGGTGCCCCAGGCCAAGCAAGACATGCTGACAACCCAGCTGGGGGTGGGCCTCATGCTGGTGCGGGCCTTTGCCTCCGGCTCAGTTGCCATGACGGGCGTCAACACCATCTCCAACGCCGTCAAGGCCTTTGCCCCGCCCCGCCAACGCAACGCTGCAGTAAGTCTTATGGTCGTCGGTGGCCTATCAGCCCTCTCCCTGCTCGGAACCCTCTACCTGGCCCGCCAAGCAGGGGTAGTATTCGTCCTTGACCTCTCAACCCTGCGAGTAAATAACCAGCCGGTGAGCGAGGACTTCCACCAGGTGCCCGTCCTCCTCCAAATCACCGATGCCGTCTTCACCACCCACCTAGCCACCGTCCTCATGGGCGCTGCAACCATAGCCGTCCTCGTTATTGCAGCCATGACAGCCTTCACCGGCTTTCCCATGCTTGCAACCACTATCGCAGCCCGCCAATACCTTCCGGTTCATCTGTCCGCCCGCTCCTCGGCCTCCCTCTACGCCAACGGTGTGCTCGCCCTCGGCCTAGCAGCCATGGGCCTGGTGGCTATCGTCGGACCGGACGTCCACACCCTCATCCAGATGTATATCGTCGGTGTCTTCACGGCTATGACCCTGACCCAATACGCCGTCCTGAGAAACCGCTGGCGGGCCCAACGAATCACCCTCAAAACCGCAGACCGCCGCAAACTCTGGCGAGATATAGCTATCACCGCCGTCGGAGTTGCTGCAACAGCCACCGGACTTGCCGTCATCCTGGCCACCAAATTCACCCATGGCGCCTGGGTCACCACCGCCCTCATCCTGCTTCTTACCTGGATCATGACCAAAACCAACAAGCACTACACCCGTATCGACCAGCAACTGGCCCTCTCCACCAACCCCGACGAACTCGCCGCAGACCGCGCCCTACCCTCCCGCGTCCAAGCTATCGTCTATGTTGAGCGAATCCGCAAACCCATGCTGAGGGCCCTCGCCTACGCCCGCGCCTCCCGGCCCTCAACCCTCGAAGCCATTGCCGTCAATATCGACGCCGCCCGCACCCAGGACACTATCGATACCTGGAACTCGCTCGAACTGCCCATAGACCTCACCGTCCTCGACGCCCCCTACCGGGACCCGGCCGCAGCCCTGCTTGACTACATCAGACACCGCCGCCAAAAATCCCCCCGCGATGTCCTGGTGGTCTACCTCCCTGAATACGTGGTGCCCCACTGGTGGCAGGCAATCTTCCACCGCCGCACCGTCCACAAACTCAAAGCAGCCCTCCGCCACGAACCCGGTGTCGTCGTCGCCTCCGTACCCTGGCAAATCACCCGATAAACTAAAACCCCAGCCACCGTGAGAACTGAGAACCCCATGCCAGAGACCCCCCAGCCAGCTGAACCCACTATCGGTGACCTCCTCGACATCACCCCCGAACGCCCCGCCCACGGTGGTGCCCTGGTCGCCCGGGCAGGGGAGCGGGTCATCTTCGTCCGCCACGGCGTCGTGGGGGAACGGGCCACCGCCCGCATTACCGGCCGCGGACCCAAGGGCCGCTTCTTCTTTGCAGATGTCGTCTCAGTTGATACCCCCTCACCAAATCGCCGCCCCCACCCCTGGGCACCTGCGGACGCGCTCGCGTCCGCCCAGCCCCTCGGCGGTATGGAATACGGCCACCTGGACCTAGCAACCCAGCGGGCCTATAAGCAGCAGATTGTGACTGAACAGCTGGTACGCCTGGGCGGGGTGCCCGCTGACCATCCGTTACTGGCTAACCTGCCGCTCCATGCCCTGCCCGGCGATGAGCAGGGCCTGCACTGGCGCACCCGCGTGCATTTTGCGGTGGAGCGCGAAAGCCAGCAGATTGCCATGTTCCCGCACTCTAGCTCGGTGCCTGTACCCGTTGCGGGTTTCCCCCTGGCCGATGAGCGCATTGAGGCCCTAGAGCTGCACCAGCTCAAACTAGCCGGTATTACCCGGGTTGATGTGGCAGTCTCTGCCACCGATATGGTGGCCGTGGTCTTTACCGTATCCGCCCGCACCACCCCTGCGGCGGTTGCCGAGGATATCGAGGCCCAGGCCCGGGCTCTCTGGGGGCCGCTGGAAGAACGCATGATCACCCTGGTCTTCACCCCCGAGAAAAAGGGCGGACGCCGCCGCGGCACCAAACCCGCCGACATCATCGCCGGGGCCGCCACCCCCAACCTGCTGGAGACAGCCACCGTCTATACCCAGGACTTCTACTGGAACGTGGGCGCCACCGGCTTCTGGCAGATCCACCGGGCCGCCCCCGAGGTACTGGGTAACGCTGTGCTTGAAGCCGCCCGCCTGACAGCGGGCATGACGGTCTACGACCTCTACGCCGGTGCCGGCTTCTTCACCGCGCTCGCGGCGGACGCCGTGGGGGACAGGGGCACGGTTTTGTCGGTTGAGGGATCCCCGGTGACTAGCCGCAATGCCTCCGAGAACTTTGGTGACGAGGGCCCCTCCCGCACCCACAGATCTGAGCGGACGCACGTGCGCGTCGAACGAGGGGACGTCGGCAAGGTGCTTGAGCAGGTTTCTGCAGAAGTCTCTGCCGGGCGCTTTGCCGCCCCGGACGTCGTCATCTGCGACCCCTCGCGGGAGGGCGCAGGCCGGGCAGTGATGGAACAGGTTTCTGCCCTGGCCCCCCAGCGGATTGTCTATGTGGCCTGCGACCCGGCTGCCCTGGGCCGCGACACCGGCTACCTGCGGGCAGCAGGCTGGCGGCTGGAGTCGGTTGAAGCGTTTGATATGTACCCCAACACCCACCACGTCGAAGCGGTGGCAGTGTTTAGCCGGTACGGGGTATAGGGGCTCCCAGAAAAGACCGTTTAAATCAGAAAAACCCACCTAGTTCGTGGGTTTTTCTGATTTAGGTGGTACCTACTGGCGGGGGTTAGCTATCTGCACCGAGCGGGAGACGGCAGGAGCCAAGGCTATGGCCTGCGACCAACGGCAATTCTGCTTTGAGGCGGGGAAGAACCTGGTGGCTGTACAGCTCTGTAAGTTGGGTGTGTAAATGTTCTGGGCAGGGGCTATCTGACTGCAAGAGAAGAGCCTCGAACCAGGTCTTGACTTCTTGCGGGTAGAGGTTGCCACCAATAGATGAGAGCCTGGAACACCCAGCTTGTATGCGGTCGGAGAGACCAACCTCGCCCCCTGCATAGAGAGGAAGGTGGGGCAGTATCTCGCTGATTGTCTTTATCTGTGTTGGGTCAGCAGCTTCTTTAATCCCTGCCAGGTTGGGCAGGTCCGATAACTTTTCGAGGGTCTCAGGGGCCAGATTGAAGCCGGTTCGGGCTGGGTTGTTGTAGAGCACGATTGGTTTGCTGGTATGGTCTGCAACTTCGCGGACGTAGTAGGTAGCTTCATTTTGGCTGGGGCGTATATAGGGTGGGAAGCCCAAGACAATGCCCGTTATATGTGCTGCCTCTTGGAGTTCTTTGACCAGCTGCGTGGTGTCTCTGAGGCGGACACTAGCTGCCCCAAAGAGAAGTTCGAACCCTTGAGGCGTTGTTAGATCACCTAATGCGGCAAGGAGTTCCAGTTTTTCAGCAGGAGAAAGACTGTGCTGCTCGCCGGTACTCCCGCAGACCATCACAGAGTTTATATCTTTGCTGATGAGCCACCCTATGTGTTTCAGGGTTGCTGCTGTATCGAGAGCTTCATCGGCGGCAAAGGCTGTGGGGACGGCGACATGAAAGGCTTCTTTAAGCATGGGAGTATCCTTGGCGAGGGTCTGTGAGTCTAGGTACTGAAGGCTGTCTGCATTGACCAAAGGCAACCAGCGGGCGTATCTAGACGCTAGGTCCTGATTGAAATAGTTGTAAAAACTATTCACTCACCATCACATCAGAAAAGACCATTTAAATCAGAAAAACCCACCTAGTTCGTGGGTTTTTCTGATGTAGATGGTACCTACCCCGTCGGGAAGTCGGGGCTAGGGGCTCCAGCGGGTTACGTCGACAACGGCTACCAGGTTGAGGAGTAAATAAAGGCTCGGCAGGGACAGCACCCCTAGGATCGAAAGCCAAAAATAGAGCGGGTAGAAAATGCCGAAAGTCCGGGGGTAGCGGACGCCGTGCGCGTAGGCCCCTGCGCACAGCCACAACCACAGGGCTAAGGGCTGTCCCACACCCCATAGGAGGAGCAGGCTGACTGGATAAACCCAGGTCGCGAAAAGCCCAGGCGCTTTCAGGAGGAAAACAGGCGCCCCATCTGGGCCTGTACCTCTGCCTGGGGCTGAGCCTAGCTGGTGTGGCATGAGAGGCTCCCCTCTGCCTGACCGTCAGCGGTGAGAGAGTAGACGACGCACCGTTCAACAGCGAAGTTAGGCCAGGCCAGAGTGTTTTCAATAGTCCTAGCTACAAGCATTGTTGATTCAGGAACAGGTTGCAGGGCATAGCTACCCTGGTAGAGGCTGTTGACGGGCAGACGAGAACGTAGGTTGGGGCTCTCGTAGACAGTTTCTGTAATGTCACCCTGGTAGACGATACCGCCGTCCTGAGCGCACCAGGCAACCCCGAATTTGTGGGCTATGAGTTCAGTGCCGAAGAGGTTTTTCTCGGCAACGCGGGTGTATACGGCCCAGCAGATGGCTTGCGAGTAGCCAGGGACTGAGGATATGCGAGTGATGGTGAGATCCTCATGGCTGATGTCTGCTGAATCGCTCTGACTGGCGAAGGCGCCCGCAACACTTAAGGAAGCAAATACGGTGATGATGAGACTGACGAAAAACGCGGCTCCCGTGATGATGGCAGGGCGGTTGCTTTGGCGGTAGTTGCGGCTTACGTCTATCGGCATAGGCTCCCTTTCACTGAACTTGTGCTCTAGGCTACATGTTTACTGGTGATTTATCTAGGTATTTGCTACAAGATGTGCCTGGGGAGCTGCATCGCCCCCGTCCTGACCTGCCTTCGCCAGAAAAGACCAGAAAATCAGAAAAACCCACCTAGTTCGTGGGTTTTTCTGCTTTAGGTGGTACCTACCCCTGTGGGGTGGGGTGGTAACTGTTAGCTGAGGCGGTCGGTCTGGTCGTCCCACTCCACAGCTATAGCCCGCAGGGCCTCCTCTTTGGCCCGAGCGTGGTGGCCGCAGAAAAGCAGGTCCAAACCTGACTCCATTACCACACGCACATAGGCCTGGGCGCCGCAGGCATCGCACCGGTCAGCAGCTGTCAGTTCGCGGCGAGTCTCAAGAGTTGTACTCACGATAGGCTCCTTTCAAAAGCTTTCTTCCTCACCCTCCATACAACCACCGACCAGGCCGCCCCGCACGTCCTTTCGCCCACAGCGCTAAACCCCAGGCGTTAGCCCAAACCGACGCCGGGCGTCCGCACCGCCACAGCTCAGGCACAGTAGCGGCAAGCCCCGCCAACCCGAACACATGTACTAGACTAGATAGGCGTCCCGTCCATACCTGCAGGAGAGTTTCGTGGCAGCAAACAACTACACCGCCCGCAACCTATCGGTGCTCGAAGGCCTCGAAGCCGTGCGCAAACGCCCCGGCATGTATATTGGCTCCACCGACTCGCGCGGCCTCATGCACTGCCTCTGGGAAATCATCGACAACTCGGTCGACGAAGCCCTGGCAGGGTTCGGCCAGTCCATCCAGGTCATTCTCTATAAGGACGGCTCGGTTGAGGTGCAGGACGACGGCCGCGGTGTGCCCACCGACATTGAGCCCCGCACCGGCCTCTCTGGCGTTGAGGTGGTCTACACCAAGCTGCACGCCGGCGGTAAGTTTGGCGGTGGCTCCTACAACGCTTCGGGCGGTCTGCACGGTGTGGGCGCCTCGGTTGTGAACGCCCTGTCCTCCCGCCTGGACGTGCAGGTAGACCGCGGCGGCAAAACCTACCAGATGAGCTTCCGCCACGGTGTTCCCGGCATCTTCGATGACGCCCGAACCCCCAAGCCCGATGCCCCCTTCACCGCCTCCTCGGACGCCCTGCAGGTGGTTGGTAAGGCCAAGCGCGGGGTTACCGGCACCCGCGTGCGTTACTGGGCTGACCCCATGATTTTCACCCCGGACGCCCGGTTCAGCTACGAGAACCTGGCAGCCCGAGCCCGCCAGACTGCCTTCCTCATACCAGGCCTGCGCATTGCCGTGCGCGACGAACGCCGCCTACCCGGCACCCCCGGCGAATTCGAGACTGTTGAAGAGATCTTCCAGCACGACGGCGGCATCTCCGAGTTCGTGGACTACCTGGCCCACGACCAGGCCGTAACCGACATCTGGCGATTCACCGGCACCGATACCTTCACCGAGACCGTCCCTGTGCTCGATGCTGAAGGCCACTCCCAGCTCACAGAAGTTGAGCGCGAGTGCGAGGTGGATATTGCCCTGCGCTGGGGTACCGGCTACGAAACCAAACTGCGTACCTTCGTCAATATCATTTCCACCCCCAAGGGCGGTACCCACCAGACCGGCTTTGAACAGGGCCTGCTCAAGACCTTCCGCAAGCACATTGCCGATAACGCGCGAAAATTCAAGGCGGGCACCGACAAGATTGAAAAGGACGACGTGCTGGCAGGGCTCACTGCCGTGCTCACTGTGCGCCTGGCTGAGCCCCAGTTTGAGGGCCAAACCAAGGAAATTCTGGGTACCCCGGCGGTGCGGCAGATTGTCTCTAAGGTGGTTGCCAAGCAGCTAGCTGCCAAGCTGACCTCCACTGCCCGGGGGGATAAGACCCAGGCGGCGGCCGTATCTGAGAAGGTTGTTGCCGAGATGAAGTCGCGTATCTCAGCGCGAGTTCACAAGGAAACCCAGCGCCGTAAGAACGCCCTGGAAACCTCCTCCATGCCCACCAAACTGGTGGACTGCCGGTCCACCGACGTTGAGAAGTCTGAACTCTTTATTGTGGAGGGCGACTCGGCACTCGGAACAGCCCGCCTAGCGCGGTCTTCGACTTACCAGGCCCTTTTGCCCATTCGCGGCAAGATTCTGAACGTGCAGAAGGCCTCCCTGACCGACATGCTGGCTAACGCCGAGTGTGCTGCCATTATTCAGGTCATTGGGGCTGGCTCTGGCCGCACCTTCGATCTAGAGCAGAAGCGCTACAACAAGATCATCATGATGACGGACGCTGACGTGGACGGCGCCCACATCCGCACCCTGCTGCTGACCCTCTTCTACCGCTACATGCGGCCGCTGGTAGAAGCCGGCCACGTCTATGCCGCTGTGCCGCCCCTGCACCGGGTCGAGGTGGTCAACCGGGGTAAGGCCAACGAGATGGTCTACACCTATTCTGAGAAAGAGCTGCACGAGCTGCTTGACCAGCTGGAGGCTGAGGGTAAGAGCTATAAGGAGCCGATTCAGCGGTACAAGGGTCTGGGTGAGATGGATGCCGACCAGCTGGCCGAAACCACCATGGATCCCCGCCACCGTATGCTGCGCCGGGTTCGGGTTGAGGACGCTGAGGCCGCCGAGAGGGCCTTTACCCTCTTGATGGGGTCGGAGGTTGCCCCGCGTAAAGACTTCATTATCAACGGGGCCCGCCGCCTGGACCACACGGCGATTGACGCCTAGTCGGGGTAAGGACGACGGCGCGGCAGGGGAGCAGAGCCGGTCAGGTTAGCTGGTGGCCCAACCCCTGCTGCTGTAAAAATCTGCCGGCAACTGCTGGGTCTGCCGCCTAGCTGATGGGGTACAGGAGTAAACTGTTGTGTATGACACATGCAATGAAGCAACCTGTTACTGTGACCGTGACCGGCGCCGCCGGGCAGATTGGCTACGCCTCCCTTTTCCGCATTGCTGCAGGTGAAATGCTGGGGCCGGATACCCCCGTCCGTCTGCGTCTGCTGGAAATCCCTGCTGGCCTGAAAGCTGCTGAGGGCACCGCCCTGGAGCTGACTGACTGCGCCTTCCCCCTGCTGGAGTCTGTTGAGATGACGGACGACCCGGCGGTTGGGTTTGAGGGGGCAAATATTGCCCTGCTGATTGGCTCCCGTCCTCGCACCAAGGGGATGGAGCGGGCTGACCTGCTTGAGGCCAACGGGGGTATTTTCTCGGTGCAGGGCCGGGCTATTAATGATCATGCGGCTGATGATGTGAAGGTCGCTGTGGTGGGCAACCCTGCCAATACCAATGCCTTGATTGCGGCTTCTCATGCCCCCGATGTTCCCCTGGAGCGTTTTACGGCCCTGACCCGGCTGGATCACCACCGGGCTGTTGGCCAGCTGGCCCAGGCTACCGGGGCGTCGGTTTCTGAGATTGAAGGCCTGGCGATTTGGGGTAACCATTCAGCCAGCCAGTACCCCGATGTTTTCCATGCGACGGTGGGCGGACGCCCGGCCTGGGAGGTTTTGGCGGAGAAGGGTTTGGGCCAGGAGTGGCTTGAACAGACTTTCATTCCGACCGTTGCTAACCGGGGTGCTGAGATTATTGCGGTGCGCGGGGGATCCTCGGTTGCCTCCGCAGCCCATGCCGCTCTCTGCCATGTCAGGGATTGGGTGCTGGGAACGGGGGAGCGGGCCACCTCTATGGCGGTTCCCTCTGATGGTTCCTACGGGGTACCCGAGGGGCTGATTTCGTCCTTCCCGGTGGTCTGCTCCGGCGGGGACTACGAGATTGTCCAGGGCCTGAAACATGACGCTTTTGCCCGTGAACGCATTGACCGCTCCGTGGCTGAGCTGGTAGAAGAACGCCAGGCTGTGGAAAGCCTTGGCCTGTTGGGTAAGAGGTAGGGAAAAACTTTCTTGGCGTCAAGCCCCAAACAGAACTAATGTGACGTACATCAACTCATATTGAGGTTCCTGGGGGCAAGGCCCCCACTTCTAGAAAGGAGAAGGCAATGAAGCCTTCAAAGATGAGTGTTCTATGTGCGATGATTGCATATCGTTCATGTTTGCTGGTTCCTGTAGTAAATAAGGAGCCCTAGATAATATGAGGCTTATTCAAAAGTAGACACGCACCCCACACCCACCAACTAGACAACGGCCCCACCCGCGGCAAAAATATGAGCGTTAAATCTCTACAAATAACCTCAAGCCATACCGGACAAGACCGTTGCTACACCAGCCTACAACCGGCCTCACAGCCACGCAATTCGCCACACTACACACAGCCCTCACCCATCACCTCACCTGGTCAAAACCAGGCGGAAGACCACCAGCGCTAACCCTCACCCA
>NZ_JBLKPV010000013.1:0-64858 GCF_049068285.1 Rothia nasimurium
GGGCTCACTTGGTTTAGGTTAGCTTGTGGGGCTAACTTGTGGGGTTGGTTGCCTTGTGTTGATTGGGTTGTGGGGGTGTTGGGGACACACTTTTCTGCCTATAACCCGGTATTCCTCCAGGGCAGATCTAGCCAAGTATCTATGGTTGGAATTCTGAACTCTCTACTGAGGAACTAACAGAGGGCGCCCCGCACTCGCGCTCGCTGCCGACCCTCTCGCCTGGTTCGCTAGCTGGCTCGCAAGCTCGCCAGATTCGCACCGAGATTTATTTTCCTCGCGCGCTCGGAATCTCGGTGCTCATCACTAGCGATTCACGCCCCGCCTTGCGGCGGATTGCGTTCGCTCTTGCGTGCTGTCGCGCCCGCTCACTTCATCCGAGCCAGCAGCTTCGCTGCGAGTGCGGGGCGCCTTCTCTGGGCAGTCTTCTTTGGTTGGTTCTTTAGTTCTAGTCCTGCACCTTGCGGGACAGCTTGGTCCAGTTGTACCAGCCGTAGGCCGAGTTGGCGATAAAGCCCAGGTACATAGCCATAATGGCCATGTTGCCGCCGCCCTCCACCGTTGACCACAGGTAGATCTGCACGGCGTTCAGCACCAGCCAGCCAACCCACTGCTCGCGGAAACGGTAGACCATCAGCACCTGCGAAATTAGGGCAATCACGGTGGTGAAGGCGTCAACATAGGGCTGGTTGGACCCCCAGCCGTTCAACAGCACCCCGTAGCCCCAAGAAGCCGCTGCCAGGAGGGCCAGGACGCCCGCGATAGCGGGTAGGGTCAGGCGGCGGGTCTGCACATCCAGGGCGGTGCCTTGGGCGGCACTAGCCAGGGCGGACGCCGCCCCCTGCCCACCGGCGTCCGCGCCCGTGCTCACCGCGCGGCTACCGGCCAGCTGGCCTGCCCCGTCAAAGGAGGCACCGCCTAGCTCGGGCCGGGTCTTGGCTGCCCGCATGTTCTTGCGCCACATGTAGAGGCCCCAGAACTGGGTGAGCACATAGAAGGCGGCGATAGTAATTTCGCCGATGAAGTAAGCCTGGTAGGCCAGCACCAGGTAGGGCACGTTCTGCACAATGCCGAAGAAGTAGTTCGACAGGCGTCCCTTGCCCACCAGAATCACGCAGACCATGCCCGCAAAGGCGGTGATGAAGCTCAGCCAGCCCTCAAAAGCCACGCTGCTGACTACGACCTGCAGCAGGATCAGGGCGGGGAAGAAAACCTTCTCGAAGGGGCTGTAGCCGGTGAAGAGGTCGGTGTAGGTGGCCTTGGCAAGGCGGGCCAGGGGGTTGGCCGGTACCTGGTTAGTCAGGGGTGTGCTCATGATAATTCTTTCGGTGACAGGGGTAGGAAGTTAGGGGAGGAGACCCTCGATAGCGGCCTTGGCCTGTTCGTAGCGTTCGGCGTAGTTGGCGCCGTCAAGAAGCACAAGGCGGTCGAGCAGACCGGCTGCTTCAACCTCGGCCAGCATGATGCGGGAAATCTCGCTGAGGTAGTCATCGGAGTTATTGGTTTGGGAGCGGAAGCCGTCGAGAGTGTAGCCGGAGGACCCCACCGGCGGGATAAAGAGGATCAAATCCCAGCGGGCCTTGGCAATTAGGGAATCAGCCAGGGGTAGCAGCTTGGCGTAGTCGGACTCGCTCAGTTCGCTGGCGGGGTCAGCGGCGCTCATGGCAGCGTAGGCCTTGGTGACCATGGCGTCGGTGTCCATGAGGGTCAGACCCCGATTGCCGGGGTTGTCGATAGTCTCCCGGTTGAGGTTGAACTGGCCGGTCAGGACGTTCTGGTAGTCCAGCAGGTCATAGTCCTCATCGCGGATATTGGCCTCGACCTGGTAGATTCGGGCGTACTCGTAGGAGTAGGGGGCGTTGTAGAGCTTGCCGAGGTCCTCTACCAGGGTGGTTTTGCCGCCCGAGGCAGCCCCCATCACCAGGACGTTGCGGGTAAAGAAACGGCGGAAGGGCGGGGCGATAAGGTCCCAGTGGGCCAGCGGGTTTTCCCGGATGTCCGGTTCGGACGCCGCCAGCTGGCAGGGTGCCAGGCGGGCGGGAAGCTGCCCGTCGGCGTCCTGATTTCCTGCCCGAAAGCGGGAGGTGTGCTCTTCATCGAGCAGGTAGAGGCGGCGCTCAGCACCCGCTGTCACATGGGTAGCCCAGAAGCCATCCAGGGCGGCGTCCCAGGCTTCGGGGCTGGTGAGATCGGTTTCATCGAGGGAATCGACAATAACGAGGGGATCGTTCTTAAAGTGCTCAGACACATAGCGGTAGCGCTTGGTGTGCTTCATGCCTGCCTGCTCACCGGCGTCCTGCTGGGAACCGGCGACAATTACCAGGGTGCCACCGGGGTTCTCTTTCTTGGCGCGTAGAATCTGGTCGATATGGCCGCGGTGCAGGGGAGCGAAGCTGCCCACCACGAGCCCCACATGGGAGCCGGTGAGCTGTTTTTTGTAAAGCATGGTGTCCTTGGGCTGGGGCGGGCCGGTAGCCTGCGCATAGCCACGATTAAACACCCGAAGAACCACCAAAGCAAATAAGGTCAATATGACTCTAAGTAATAGAGTGTCACGAATGTGACCGGCACCATGTGAGAGTGCCAGGGGGCTACCTCGATAGACAAACCTAGTGGGAGCAAGCTGCCACCCGGCGTAGAATAGAAGCCATGATTTTCAAAGGAGTCGGCGACACCCGCCCCTACCCAGACCACGGGCTCACCCAGCGCACCTGGGGCTCCATCGCCCCCTCTCAAGTCCGGCTAGACCGCCTCATCACCACCCAGAAAAATCTCAACCTCGAAACCCTCCTGGCCGAAGACTCCACCTTCTACGGTGACCTCTTCCCGCACGTCGTCCGCTACCGGGGTGAGCTCTACCTTGAAGACGGCGTGCACCGCGCCCTGCGTACCGCCCTACAGCGCCGCGCCGTCATGTACGCTCGTGTGCTCGACCTGGACTCCCTAGCCCCCTCACTCCTGGAGTCAGGAAACTAGGAGGCTGCTACCAGGTGCAGGTCCGGGGTTCCGTCCAGGCGCACGGGGCGTCCGCTCTCATCAAAACGAGCCCCCAGGCCCATCTGAATAAAACGAATGGTGCTCTCAATGTGGCGCTCGCGGGCTTCAATGCTGCTGGCCTCATCGGTGCGGTCAGCGCTGGATGAGAGGGAGCCGTGTACGAGCTGGGCTAGCTCGCGAATATCGTTCTCGGGTATGTAGCCGCGTTCAATGGCAGCGGAAAGAATCCCCGCTAGGACCATCTGCAGTTCGCGCACATGGTCGCCCAGCTTGGCAAAAGCCTCGGGGGAGAGGACCGACCGCATAGCGGGGCCGGGGGGCATGTGGCGGCGGGAAAGGTCCTCAATCTGTAGGCGCACATAGACAGCCAACTGGTCGATAGGATTCTCCACCCCTGCCAGGGCCTCGCGCAGTTCAGTGAGGAAGCGCTCGGTCTCATCCAGGGCGTAGGCAATGAGAAGTTCGCCCATGTCGGCAAAGTAGTTATAGACAGCGGTGCGGCCGATTCCGGCGGTTTTAGCCACATGGGTCATGGTAAGACCGGGTAAGCCGCGCTCATAGAGCAGGCGGCCGAAAGAGTCGAGGATAGCGCGTTTGGTGTTCTCACGCTGGGCGGCATTGGTGGCGGCAGTAATTCGAGGCATACTGACACCCTACCGCTATCTGTCACCAAAACCTATTTTTTGCCACAAAACCCAGCAAACTGTCAGCAAAATCTTTCATTAACCCACCCGCGGACGCCCCTGCGCCCTACCACACACCCGACAGCCCGTGCGATGCCGCCCAAAAATCGGTAAGCTAGGGGGCGCCCAGGTGGCAGGTGGGCACCATTCAAACCGATACTCAACCCAGGGGATAACTGTGTCTACACCCACCAGCAGCTCACCGACGTCCACCCATCAGACCACCGCCGATACCGGCTTTGCCCGCCCCGCCCGCACCTACTACGACCTGCTTCTGGCAGCTACCTGCGTGGTCTTCATCCTCTCCAACATCGGGGCAACTAAGGGCGTGACCTTCGGGTCTATCATCACCGATGGGGGTTTCTTCCTCTTCCCGCTGGCCTATGTGCTGGGCGATATTATCAGCGAGGTCTACGGGTTCAAACTAGCCCGCCGCGCTATTATCACCAGCTTCGTTGCCGCCGCAGCTGCCGCAGCTAGCTTCTGGATCCTCATTGCCCTACCCGCCGCCGACTTCTACGAGGGTCAGGCCGCCCTGGAAACCGTCCTGGGCCCCGTACCCCAGATTCTGGCAGGCTCCCTGCTGGGCTTTTTGACCGGCCAGCTGCTCAACTCCTGGGTGCTGGTGAAACTTAAGGAAAAAACCGGCGGCCGCCACCTCTGGGGCCGACTCATGGGCTCCACCCTGGTCGGCGAGCTGGCTGACACCCTCATCTTCTGCGCTATCGCCGCCCCCATTATTGGAATTACAAGTTTCGGCGACTTCCTCAACTATGTCATCGTCGGTTACATCTACAAGTGTGCCCTTGAGTTCCTCCTGCTGCCCATCACCTACCCCGTCATCGGCTGGTTCAAGCGCAAGGAACCCACCTATAACCCGGCCCGCTAGGGCTAGTGTCTACCAGACTCGCGCAGTGCCCACCTGCGTCGTAAGCATTGCGAGAGTCTCGTAGACAGTCAAGGGGGCGGACGTTCGCCGCCGCCGACGTCCGCGCGTCCGGCAGAGGCCCACCGACGTCCGCCCACGCACGGGCAACCAAGGAACCTGCACCCCTCCCCAAGCCGGTGAGCTGAATCTCACCCCATAATGGTGAGCACGAAGCCCGCACACACCCGCGGCAAACCGGTAAACTTTCGGTTCATTGTCACCACACACTCCTGAACAGAAGGGGAGGGGAAAACTTGGCTCAAACCAACACCACACCGTCCGAGCAAGGCAACCTCAGCCGCCAACTCTCGCACGGCCAACTCACCATGATTGCCCTCGGCCTGGCCGTCGGCACCGGCCTCTTTCTAGGCTCCGGCCCCGCTATCGCCATCGCAGGGCCAGCCGTCATCATCTCCTACGCCATTGGCTCCCTCATCGCCGCTATCATCGGTGCCTGTGCCGGTGAAATGGCCGTCCGCTACCCCGTCCGTGGCGGCTTCGGCACCATCGCCGGAAAATTCATCAGCCCCTACGCCGGCTACCTCACCCGCTGGGCCTACTGGATGACCACCGTCACCCTGGCAGGTGCTGAGGTTGTAGCAGTGGGTGCCTACATGGCCTACTGGTACCCCAACGTCCCCCTCTGGATCTGGGTTCTGATTGCAGGCGTCTCTATCCTCGTTCTCAACCTCACCAGCGTTAAATCCTTCGGTATCGTCGAGTTCTTCCTCTCCTCTATCAAGGTCAGCGCCGTCGTCCTCTTCATCATCTTCGGCCTGGCCCTGGTCTTCTTCGGTCTGCCCGGCCAGGGGGCTACCGGCGTCTCCAACCTCACCGCCCACGGCGGCTTCCTGCCCAATGGCGTCTCCTCTATCTGGATCGCCCTGGCTGTTGTCATGTTCTCCTTCGGCGGTATCGAGCTGATCTCCATCTCAGCTGCAGAAGCCAAGGACCCGGTGCGCTCCGTCCGCTCCTCCGCCAAGGCCATGATGTGGCGTCTGGCCACCTTCTATGTGCTCTCCCTCTTCATCGTGGTCGCCATCATCCCCTGGACCACCGCCAGCACCCTGGGCAAAGAAATCGAAGGTTCCCCCTTCGTCATGGTCTTCACCGAACTGGGCATTCCCTACATCGGTGGAATCACCAACTTCATCCTGATGTCAGCGGCCCTTTCCGGCGCTAACGCCGCCCTCTACGCAGCCACCCGCCTGCTCCACGCCCTCGGCCACGAGCGCATGGCCCCCAAGGTTCTCGCCCGTACCAGCGGCTCCGGTATCCCTGCCCTGGCCCTGGCGGTCTCCTCCCTGGGTGCCGTCGTCGCCATGATCATGGCTATCTCAGGTGTCGGCGGAATCTTCGGCTACATGATGGCCCTGGTGACCGTCTGCGTGCTGGTGGTCTGGTCTATGATTCTGATCTCCTACATGGCCTACAAGAAGGCCGAAGGGGACGCCTCCCCCTTCCGCGTCTTTGGCGGCTCAGCCACCGCTGCTGTCGGCCTGGCAGGTGTGATCGCAACCTTCATCGCCATGTTCTTCGCCGGTGGATCCATGATCCCCTCCGTCCTGGTCGGCCTGGGCTTCTTCGCCCTGATTACCGTCGTCTACTTCGCCGGAGTGAACAAGAACGTCCAGGCCTCGGATGATGCTTTCGACGAGGTCCGTGCCGTCACCTCACAGATTCCCTCTGTAGAAAAACGCTAACCGGCCTCCCGCAGGCGGTGCCTGCCTACCGGTCATATTCCGGACGAGCCCGTCTCATCTCCCAGCCCCAGGGCAGGGGAGTGGGGCAGGCTCGTCCTAATATTTAAAACACAACACATCACTAACAGTTAGGTTCACCGTGGCCACCACCAGACCCCAGGGCGCCCACCAGCTTCAACGCTCCCTTACCCACAGCCAAATGACCATGATTGTGCTCGGCTCTGCCCTGGGCACCGGCCTCTTCCTGGGCTCATCAGGGGCTATTGCTCTGGCCGGGCCCGCCGTGATCCTGGCCTACGCTATTGGCTCCCTTGTTGCTGCCATTATTGCCGCCTCCACCGGCGAAATGGCCGTGCGCTACCCCGTGCGCGGCGGCTTTGGCTCTATCGCTGGCCGCTACCTGGGGCCCTACGCGGGCTATCTGACCCGCTGGGCCTACTGGACCGTCACCGCTATCATCACCGGCATTGAACTCGTCGCTGTGGCCACCTACCTGCAGTACTGGTGGCCTTCCCTGCCCCTCTGGGTGGGAATCGTCCTCTTTGGGGCGGTTATTATTCTGCTGAATATCCGCTCTGTTAAATACTTTGGCACCATGGAGTTCTTCCTCTCCTCCATCAAGGTCATTGCCCTGCTGCTCTTCGTGCTCGTTGGCCTGGCCCTGGTCTTTGTGGGCTTCCCCGGCCACCCGGCCACCGGCGTCGCCAACCTCACCAACGACGGCGGCTTCATGCCTACCGGTTTCAACGGGGTTTGGCTCTCTTTGGCTGTTGTGATGTTCTCCTTCGGTGGTATCGAAATGCTCTCCATTTCAGCGGCTGAAGCCAAGGATCCGGTGCGCTCCGTCCGTGCCTCCACCAAGGCCAATATGTGGCGCCTAGCGACCATCTATGTGGTGGCCCTCTTTATTGTGGTATCGATTATTCCCTGGCAGTCAGCTGCCCAGCTGGACGGCTCCGTTGAGGCCTCCCCCTTCGTTCTGGTCTTTTCAGAAATCGGGGTGCCGGCCATTGCAGGGATTACTAACTTCATCATCCTGGTGGCTGCCCTTTCGGCTGCTAACGCCAACCTCTATGCCGGTACCCGCCTGTTGCATTCTTTGGCGAGTGAAAAAATGGCCCCTAAGCCCCTCTCCTTGGTGAGTAACGGGGGTATTCCGGTGCGGGCCATGTGGGCCTCAACGTCGGGCGTTGTGCTGGCGATTTTGCTGGCTGTTTTCCAGCCCGGCCAGGCTTTTGGGCTGATGATGACCCTGACTATGGTCTGCGCCCTGACCGTCTGGGTGCTGATTCTGCTGGCCTACATCGCCTTCAAGGGGGTTGAGGGGAACTCCTCGGCTTTCCGTATGTGGGGCGGACGGGCCACTGCCGGGCTGGGCGTGATGATTTTGCTGGCTATCTGGGCGGCCCTCTTTGCCCGAACCGGCAACGCTCTTCCTGCGGCCATGGGTATTGCCTACTTCTTCATTCTGACTATGGTCTATTTTGGGGTGGTCAAGCGGGTGCATACCGGGCATGAGGACGCTTTTGCGGAGGCGGACGCCGCCGTGGCCGGTGGGCAGGGAAAAAGTTAAGTCCCAGAAAAGTTGCAATTGAGAATCATTATCATATAGACTGGGAAGCGAACTAAGTTTTATCTCTGCGTTCAATGTCTGTGTGTAAAAGGGAACCCCGCCGGTGAAGAGGATTCACGGCGGGGTTCTCTGTATCTAGGGGCAGCAGGGCGGCCCCAGGGGGTAAAGTAGCAGACATGCAGACCACCAAAACCCACACCCTCCAGATTCCCCTGCGCTGGGGTGACATGGACGCCTACGGGCACGTTAATAACGTGACCATGATGCAGATCCTGGAAGAAGCCCGGGTGGCCCTCTTTGGCCCCCCACCCTCGTCCGGCGAACCTGCCTCGGTGGACGTCCCCCTGCCCCTTTTTGCCAGCCTTCCCGCAGGAACCCAGGCCCTGGTCGCTGAAAACTATGTCAAATACCGCAGCCCCCTGGCCTACCGCGGAGTGCCGGTACGGGTGGATATGCAGGTTAGTAAGGTAACGGCAGCTTCGCTGGTTGTTGGCTACGAACTGTACGACCCGGTGACCGGCGTCCACTGCGTCTCAGCCAGTACCACCCTGGCCTTCTTCAACGTTGAGACCGGCTCCCTGGTGCGCCTGAGCGCCGAGCAACGGGAGCAGCTGGCGGCCTAGAGCGTAGATACCCTTTAAAAAGTGCGCGTGCCCTCCACTTGTGGCAGGGCACGCGCACTTTTTATATGGCGCCTAGGTTTTTTAGGCTGCGAGGACGCGGTTGAGCTTGTTGAAAGAGGACTTCCAGCCAGCTACTGACATTTCGTGCATGGCTGGGTCGAGAGGGCCCTGGGTGATAGTGACCCGGGTGGTGGACTCGTCAATCTTCTCGAAGGCGGTGCGGTTGAGGAAGTAAGAACCGGCTTCCATGCCGTGGGCCTCAGCCAGCTCCTCACCGATAGCCTCATAGCCCTCAATCAGCTCACCGGGCACCAGCTTGTGGAAGGTGCCGTTGACGGGGGAGGTGAACTCGGGATTCTCTTCGCTGACCATGACGAACTTCTGGGTACCGCCCTCGCGCACGTCAATCTCAACGGTATCCAGGGGCACGGTGAAGCCCTCGGGGCCAAACCACTGGGGCATGAGCTCCGCTGAGGTGAAGGCCTCGTAAAGGGCCTCGGGGGTGGCCTCAAAATCGTGGGTAAAGGTCAGGACCTGCTCAGGGGCAATGGTGCCAAAATCAAAGTTCATGGTGTTTTCCTTAGGTGGGAGTGACGGGGTGGATACCCCTAGGCGAATAAGAGGGCCGGACGTCGCAGCGCCCCTTCCCTGCCCTGGGGTAGGGTAGCGGGGGTGCGACGTCCTGAGCTTTATAGTGTAGGGGAAATTTTAGGGCAGAAGTTCCGCTAACTCTGCGTAGCTTGAGAAAGTATAGGTCGGCTGCAGCTGGCTGGGGCTAGGTGCTCCACTCGGGTTGTACCAGGCTGTATCTATGCCAGCGTTGACGCCACCTTGGATATCGGCCGTGAGGCTATCACCAATCATGAGAGCCTGCGACGGAGAAAAAGCCGTAATAAGCTCCGATACCCGGTGATAAAAGGCAGGCTCTGGCTTTTGGGTTCCCATCTGCTCCGAGATAAAGACCTTTTTGAAATACGGGCCAATGGGTGAGCGGCGAAGCCGGTTTTCCTGAATGTACGTAATGCCGTTGGTCGCGGCATAAATCTCGTAGCCACGGTCGGTGAGGGTAGCAAGAAGTTGCTCAGCTCCAGGGAAAGTGTGCCCCTGCATACCTATCATTTCCTGGTAGCGAAGAGCTAGAGCTGCCCCGTCTTCATCGCGACCCAACTCGGTAAACGTGCGAGAAAAACGGGTGTTGACGAGTTCCGACTTGGTCAGCAGACCTTTCTCAAGATCTTTCCACATCTGCTGGTTGATCGTACGGTACACGGTTTTAGCCTCGGCTACGTCTGCTACCTGCATTGACTCCATGAACTGGGTGAGAGCGATGTCCTCAGCAGCAGAGAAGTCAAGCAGGGTGTGGTCGAGGTCGAAGAGCAGGAATTTATACTTCACGGTTGAGAATCCCCTTTCATGGGGAATCTCCCCTGGGTGTAGTGGTGGTGCCGGCGTGCCGGGTTTTATGCCTGCTTGAGCAGTTCAGCCAGCTTACTGAAAGAGCCCTGCCAGGAGGCCAGGGTCTGCTCGTGCACACCGGCGGGCAGGGGGCCCTGGGTGAGCTTCAGAATGGTGCCTTCGCCGACTCCGTCCTCGGTCACCGCGGTGCCCGCCTCGAACTCAAGGCGCAGGCCAATCAGGGTGTCTGAGGGCTGGCCGGACGGGGTGGGCAGGGCCTCCCGGTACTCGATCGTGTGGGGCTCAGCCAGGGTCACAAACCGCATGTACATGGGGGCCTGGAACTTAGCCTGATCCTTGTGGCGCATGACGAACTGCTTGCGGCCGCCAATCACCGGTTCCAGGGTCAGGGTGGAGGGAATGATCTTCCAGTCGGCAGGGCCAAACCACTTGATGAAAAGCGTGGGGTTGGTGAAAGCCTCAAAGACCTGCTGCGGGGTCGCCGCGAACTCGTGGCGGTAGGTGAGGGTTTCCTCGGGCTTGAGGTCGTCAATCTTAAAGTCGTTCATATTCTACTTTTCGTCGCTGGTGGTCTCGGTTGTATCGGCCTGGTGTGCTTCTGTCCGCGCGGACGTGCCCGCCCCGGCTCCCTGACCCTGGGCAGGGGAGGGGGTGGTAGCGTCCTGACCCTGGGCAGCCTGCTCAGCTGCCCGGCGGGCCTCGGCCTCAGCCTTGGCCTTCATGTTGGCCTCCCAGCGGGCCTGGGCAGCAGCTGCCCGCTCGGCGTCCTTGGCGGCCTTACGGGCGGCAGCTTCTTCCTGGGCCTTTTGCTGGGCAACCTTCTTGGCGTAGTACTTACCCAAGAACTCGTCGCGGTAGTCGAAATATTCCCCGGAGTCGATAGCCGCGCGGGCGTCGTCCACCATCTTCACAATAAAGCGCTCATTGTGAATCGAGGCCAGGGTTGCCGAGAGGCGCTCGTCGGCCTTGAAGAGGTGGTGCAGGTAGGCGCGGGTGTAGTTGGTGCAGGTGTAGCAGTCGCAGCCCTCGAAGATGGGGGAGAAGTCGGTGCGGTAGCGGGCGTTGGTCAGGTTGAAGCGGCCATCGGGGGTGTAAACGGCCGCGTTACGGGCCACGCGGGTGGGGGAGACACAGTCGAAGGTATCAACACCGTTTTCGATGCCGGTGAAGATGTCGTCGGGCTCCGAAATGCCCAGCAGGTGGCGGGGCTTGTTCTCGGGTAGCTCCTCGTTGCACCAGCGCACAATAGTGCCCAGGTTTTCCTTTTCCAGTGCCCCGCCCAGGCCGAAACCGTCAAAGGGCATGGCGCCCAAATCTCGGCAGGCCTTGCGGCGCAAATCCTCGTACTGGGCCCCTTGAATCACGCCAAAAAGGGCCTGGTAGGGTTTGCCTACCCGCTCAGCGGTCAGGCGCTGGTGCTCAGCAATACAGCGCAGAGCCCACAGGCGGGTGCGCTCTAGCGCCTCTTCCTGGTAGGCACGGGAGTTGTAGAGGGTGGTCAGCTCATCGAAGGCAAACATGATGTCAGCGCCAATCTGGTGCTGCACCTGCATGGATACCTCGGGGGTGAAACGGTGAATGTCGCCGTTGATGTGGGACTTAAAGTTGACCCCGTCATCGTCCACATGGGCCATACGTTCCTTGCCGGCTGCCACGTCGTCGTCGCCGATGGGGCGGCCGTCCGCGCCGGTAGCTCCAGCTACGGTGCCCATATCAATCACCTTTTTGAAACCCGAGCCCAGGCTCATGACCTGGAAACCCCCGGAGTCAGTGAAAGTAGGGCCGTCCCAGTTCATGAACTTGCCCAGACCGCCTGCGGCGTCGAGGACGTCCGGCCCCGGCTGCAGGTAAAGGTGGTAGGCGTTGGCCAGCAGGGCCTGGGCGCCCAGGTCTTTCATGGCCTCGGGCAGCACAGCCTTGACGGTTGCCTTGGTGCCCACCGGGGTGAAGGCGGGGGTGGCAATGTCGCCGTGGGGGGTGTGAATGACACCGGTGCGGCCCTGGAAGGCCCCGCCGTTGGCGTCCACCTGCTTGCCGGTGGGCTGGGCGGTATCGGTCAGACGCTTGCCCAGTTCAAAAGAAAAAGTGGGATCAGAAAATTCGGTATTGAGCACGGGAACAAGTCTACCGGGTGAGAGTTGGCCGCGAAGTGCGGGGTTTCCTTCGAACTGCTGTTCTTCCTACCGCAGTTCGAAGGAAACCCCGCAGTTCACGATTACTTTCGACGCAGGGGTGCGAGCCTAGTCGTCGGAGACGGTGACGGTCACGGGGATGTTGCCGCGGGTGGCGTTGGAGTAGGGGCAGACCTGGTGGGCTGCGTCGGCCAGGGCCTGGGCCTCGTCCTGGGGTAGCTCGGGGATGATGACCTCAAGCTCAACAGCCAGGCCAAAGCCCTCGCCCTGCTTGCCGATGGAGACCTTAGCGCCAACGGAGGAGCCTTCAACGTTCTTCTTCTGCATGCGGGCAACCATCTGCAGGGCAGAGTGGAAGCAGGCTGCGTAGCCGGAGGCAAAGAGCTGCTCGGGGTTCAGCCCCTTGCCGGAGCCGCCCATCTCAACGGGAATGGCGAGATCGGCGTCAAAAGCGCCGTCAATGGTGCGGACGTGGCCGTTGCGACCTTCGCCGGTGGCCAGGGCTTCGGTGGTGTAGAGGGGTTCCATGGGGTTTCCTTTCCTTGGGTTCTAATTAAATTGTACACAATCTAATTGTGTACAACTAGATTTTTCGCTGGTAATTTGCCCACAACCTATACTGGGTGGAATGAACCAAGACAGCAGCCTCGCCCTCGATAACCAGCTCTGTTTCTCCCTCTACCGCTCCAGCCGGGCTATCACCCGCGCCTACCAGCAGCACCTGGGGGAGTTGGGGCTCACTTACCCCCAGTACCTGGTCATGCTGGTCATGTGGGAGAACCCCGATGGTTTGGGTATGAAAGAACTGGCCGCCCGCCTTGACCTCGACAGCGGCACCCTCACCCCGCTCATCAAACGCTTGATTGACCACGGCCTGCTCACCAAAACCCGTGACGCCCGCGACGAACGTCGTACCCTGCTCAGCCTCACCCCTGCCGGGCAAGAGATGAAAGGACGCGCCGAGTCTGTCCCCGGGGCCATCTACGCCGCCTGCGCGGTCGAGGGGCTCGACATCCTGGCCCTCAAAGCCGAGCTCGACGCCCTGGCCGAGCACCTGGCCGAAAGGCCTCCGCAGGTCGGCAGAATCCAGTAGATTAGGGGTATGGTTCTTGCGCGTCTCAAAACCCGCCCCCTTCTCACCTGCACCCTTCTTGTTGTGTGCATAGCGGTCGCTTCGCTACTGAGCAATATCACCACCGACGCCCAGCTTTCGGGTCAAGCTGAGACCATTACCTACCTACGGAAAGTGGTGAGCAAGTTCCTCAACTCAGGCACCCTCTGGGCAGCCCTGGGGTTCTATGCGGGCTGGCTGTGGTCTGGCAGTAAGACGCGCCCCGCCCCTCTCTGGGTGCCTGTGGTCGCTGCGGTGGCGGCGTCCTTAGGGGCCCTAGCAGGGCACTACGCCCTGGGGAACCTACTGGGCATTATGGAACCCAGCATCTGGATCGAGAACTATCACTGGTTTATTGCCGCCGTCATCATATCGGGGCCGCTAGGCTGGGTAGGCGCCAGATCCGCGCAGGACGACCGCACAGGGAAGCTCCTGCGCTATCTGGTTCCCGGGGGCGCTATAGCAGAACCCCTGGCCACCGGCATGTTCTGGTACCCGGCAGGGTTCAGCTTCCCGGCCTCTGAGGTTGCCTCAAGCTACACCGTGGGCTTGCTGCTGATCCTTCTAGGCTTGCTGGGATCTTGGGGCGTCTACCGCGCGAATAAGACGACAACGCCCGTCCTAGACAACCCGCGTCGCCGCTTCTAGCACCATCCAGGCCTGGAGCTGGGTTGAGAGATCAACCGGCTGGGCAGGCTTGAGTACCTCAGAAATATGCCGGGTGACATCGGGTGAAAAGAGGGCAACAGCCTCACCACGAATCTCGTTGGGGTCAATGCCGAGCTCATTCATGGGCAAATCAGGGTCAAACTCGCGGCGGCCAGCCCAGAAAACCTCAGCGGTGGCAAGGACGAGCTGACGCGCCTGCTCCCGCACGCCCTGTGACAGGGCCGGGTGGGTAGCTACCTCTGCCAGGTAGCGCACCAAAATACCGGTAAAAAGCCCGCCGTCCCCGCCGCCTTGGGTGCGTAGAAGACGCAAGGGGGTGCCGTCCTCAGCTTCAAAATCCCAGCCAAACTCCCGGTCAATACCGGCTAGAACCTCGGCGATATGCTCAGCCGGATTAACCGTCAGCCCCTCAACTGCGCCAGCGTCCAGCAGCGCCAGATAGGCTCCCAGAACAGGCCCCTGGTTATAGGTGTAAAGGCCGCCTTCCACCGAAGAAATCTCGGCGCGATTCCCGCGTCCGGCCACCTTGACCCCGTCCAGGTAAAGGCCGCGCTCTGCGTCAAAAAGATGAGCGTGCAACCAGTTCAGCAGGGCTGCTGCCTCGGCATACCGGTGGGCTCGCGCGAAAGCCAAGGCAATGGGGGCGGTTGCCGGGGTGTTCTTAAAATCGTGGTCCTTGGACCAGAAGGCACCTCCACCCACCTCCGGGGTGCAGGCAGCTGCCAGCTCCCGGTAGAGCCGGGTGGCGGCGTCCTGGGCGAAAGCGTCCCCGCTACCCTCCACCGCGAGCGCCAGCCGGTTGAGGCGCTCGCAGGCTAAGGTCAGCCAGGCCATGTCGTCGTAGTAGTTGTTGATGAAGGTGCCCATATTCCGCACCTGGATCCCGCGCAGCAGGGCCCGTCCCTGGCGTAGGGAGGCTGCTGCGGCGTCATCGTGACCTGCGGTTTTCTGGCGGAGGCCGGCGTCTACGATAGCGTCGAGGAAGTGGGCCTGCCACCAGTAGTGCCATTCGTGGGTGCGGTGGCGGCGTTTGCGGGTTTCGGGGTGGAGGACGCGGCCCAGGAGAGTCCCGGGGAATTGGGCGGTTTTGCGTCCGAAGAGTCGCAGGGTGGAGTGCCGGGCGGTTTCGGCGCGGGCGGCTAGGTCAGGCCGGGTGGGGGCTGAGGGCGGGACGGACGCTTGCTGGGGGGAGGCGGGCACGGGTGGGCCTTTCGGTGGTGGGGTGGGCTTCTTCCAGTGTACCCACGGCGAATGTGCCACTTATTCCCGAGCGGGGCAGCCTAACCCCCACGCTCGGGAGTAAGTGGCACCTTCGGGGGGCAGGGGGTATCGGGCGGAACCATGACCCCCAACCAGCGTGAAGGGGTGGCACCTTCGGGCACTGGGGTTATCGGCTAGAGTTGGTGCTTATGCACACCTCTTCTTCCACCGGGCGGGTTTCTGCTGTCTGGGTTTATTTGTCTTCTGCTGCCCTGTCGATGCTGGGCAATTCTATTGCCGGTATTGTCTGGCCCTGGCTGGTGCTAGAGCGCACCGGTAACCCGGCTGCTGCCGGTATCGTGGCGGCTGCAATTGCGGTGCCGTCGCTGGTTTTTGCCTATTTTGGGGGCAACCTGGTCGATAGTCTGGGCCGGAAACCGGTGTCGGTGATTTCGGATATCATTTCGGGCCTGTCGGTGGTGGCCGTGATTGCGGTTGATATGGTCTTTGGGCTGACGCTGAGCTGGTTCATCATCATCGGTATTTTGGGTGCGGTGGGTGATATTCCCGGTATGAGCGCCCGGGCTGCCCTGGTCGGCGATGTTGCTGAAACCTCGGGTAAGAAGGTCGCCCAGATTTCTGGCTGGAATCAGGCTTTGAGCGGGGTGAGTTTCTTGGTCGGCCCCGCTGCAGCCGGTGTGCTGATGACGGCCCTGCCCATTGAGCAGGTCCTGTGGATTACGGCCGGTTGCTCCCTGATTGCTGCTGCCCTGACCGCTTGCTTGCGCCTGCAGAAGGCAGGCGCGGACGTCCTTGCTGAAGGTAAGGACGCCCCCGCCCAGCCGGGTGCGGACGGGCAAGCCGACGCCCCGGCGTCCTCCCCTGAAGCCCCTACTGAGGATCCCTTCAAGGGGATTGCCGGCTGGAAGAAGGCCCTGGGCTACCCGGTGATTCGTCTGCTGGCCCTGGATTCCCTGCTGGCTATGGCCCTGGTGATGCCCTACCTGATGGTGCTTCTGCCTGCCCACTTCCAGGGGATTGATCAGCCGGGCCTGTATGGGGCGTCCATGTCTGCCTTTGCGGTGGGCATGATGGTCACCAGTATTGTGGCGGGGAAGATTGTGCCCTTCCCCCGCCGGGCCTGGGTTCTGGGCATGATCTTCTATACCCTGGGCTTTTTCTGCATGGCCCTGTTGGAGACCTCCTGGCTGGCCATTGTGGGTATGGGTGTTTCCGGTTTGGGCGGGGGTATTATGAGCCCCTTGCAGACCCTGCTGGTGACCGAGAGTGTGCCCGAGCAGATTCGGGGCCGATCCTTCTCTATCTTTATGGCTATTAGCCAGGTGGCCGGGCCGATTGGCCTGGTGGTGACCTCGGCGGTGCTGGCTTTTGTGACGATTTATCAGGTGGCCTGGGCACTCGCTGGCCTCTGGCTACTGGTGGCTATCTACCTGGTGGTGCGCGGTCTGCAGCTGCTGCCGGCTAGGAGCGCTGAGTCGGTGGTGGAGGTAGGTTCTGTGTCTGCTGCTGAGTAGCGTCAGAGCGTCTGCGCCGAATGTGCCACTTATTCCCGAACGGGGGCAGTCTAACCCCCACACTCGGGAGTAAGTGGCACATTCGGTGGCTCATTGTTCCCCGGCTGGTGGGGGAGCGCTGGTTGAGGCTAGGGAGAGTAGGAAGTCGTAGCTCTGAGTGTTGGCGGTTTGTTTCCCTTGGGTCTCGTAGCTGTCGATGAGGTTAGAGATTTTTTGTCTCAGTTCTTCGGCCTGCTCAGGGGTGAGCTGTAGCTGAGAGACCAGTAGGGCTGAACCTTTGGCAGGTACTAGTAGAGGTTGGTCTATGCTGGCGGAATTGAGTGCCAGCTGCCAGGTGCTTTTGGCGTGGTCAAGCTGGGCATTGATGAGCCCTAGGGAGAGGGAAGCGTCCTCGATGGTTGCTGTTTGGGCGTCGAGGGTAAAGCCCTCGCGGGTGGTGAGCTGCCAGACTCTGTCGCGTTTGTCGCGGGCTTGCTCGGGGGCTTCGGTGATAATGCCACCTTTGGCAAGGGCGCGCAGGTGGTAGCTGAGGGCGTTAGGGGGCAGGTCTAATTCGCGGGCTAGGTCGGTGGCGCGGGCGTAGGTAAGCCTAGCTAGGGTGGTGACGATGCGGACGCGGACGGGGTGGGCCAAGGTCCGCATTTGAGTTCGGACGGTGGTGGGTTTGGGAGGTTGCTCCGGTGTTGTCATGGGGTCAGTCTAGGAAACATTGGGTGTTTCCTCAAAAATTATTGCGCAATATATATTGCGCAATAATTCTTGCTTAAGTTAGGGTGTGGCTATGACATTGCATACTTCATCCCTCTGGCGCAACCGCGAGTACCGCCTCTGGTTCAGCGGTGACCTCTTCCTTGACCTGGGCACCAGCATAGGCACCTTCGCTTTCCCTCTGATTACCCTGGCGGTTACCGGCTCACCAACGACAGCCGGAACAGTCGCTCTTTTCCAGGGGCTGGGGCAGATTATGGGAACCCTGCCCGGCGGTGTCCTTACAGACCGACACGACCGGCGTAGGCTTAGAATTCTTTCCTGTTTCCTAGGTATCTTGGCTCAGATTATTTTCCTTGCCCTCCTGTTGACCGGCACCGCCACCGTCGGCACCCTCAGCGCCTTGGCTCTGGGAGACCGACTCCGCTCATCTCTACTGGCAGAAGCCTCCAACGCCATGATTAAAGAGGTGGTACCCGAAGCAGACCTTCCTCAGGCAATCGCTATCAATCAGGGGAGGGACGCCGCCGTCGGCCTAGGCGGTGGCCCCGCCGGCGGCGCTCTCTTGGCCATCGGTCTCGCCTACCCGCCCCTGGCTCAGCTTCTAGGTCAGATTATCTCTCTAGCTACCACCTGTGCCATGACAGGTAGCTACGCGCCGCAGGGTGCTAAGCCTTCTCGATTCTCCGCCCGTAGCGCCCTTAACGATTTCCTAGAAGGAGGTGCCTGGCTATTCCAACGTCGCTTACTTGTCGTTTTGGCCTGCGCTATTTGCCTGCTGAACTTCAGCATTAGCGGGACCCTCATGACCCTCACCCTCAGCTACACCCAAACCGGAATAAGTCCCGTCGCTCTAGGTGCTGTGATGGCTACGGTCTCAGCCTCCATGATGGTCGGAGCTCTTTGTGCAGGCTATCTTGTTCAGAAACTCCCCACCGGGCGCGTCCTTATCGTCGGTTTCCTAACCTTTACCATCTGTCTGGGGCTGCTTCCCTGGCTCCCCGGAATCGGCTGGGTAGGTTTCACGTTAGCTCTCGCCGTCCTTGTCATACCAACCCTCAATGCCGGCCTTTTGGGCTTTTTAACCCTCATTACTCCCAACGACATCTTGGGGCGGGTTCAGTCCCTCATTGGTTTCGTGGCTGTCGGCCTTGCTTCCTTGGCCCCGGCGCTTGCTGGATGGGGCCTGGGCCTAGCTGGCCCTTCCGCTACTGCAATTTTCTTTACGATCACCTGCTTCTGCGCCACCCTCGTGGTAATGAGCAGCCGTGACCTCATAGCACTACCTGCCTCAGAGCAATGGTCTAACTTCGCCCGTAGCAGGAACCTGTTCGACGAGCCGTAGGCTCCGCCCGCTTCGCACTGTCACTACATCCCCGGTGAAGGGGTGGGGGAAGGTCAGTGACCTGGCCAGCAGCTGCAGGGGTAGGGCGGGTTCGTCCTCGGCTATGGGCAGGACGGCCGGGTAGACCACGTCCCCCACAATCGGGGCCCCGGCTGCAGCCAGGTGCACCCGCAACTGGTGGGTCTTGCCGGTATGCGGCTCCAAAAGATAGTGGGCCAGGGGCGTGCCCGCCGGCGGAAGAGCCAGGGCCGGGTTGGCCTCAGAGATCGGGGGCAGGACGCCGTCCGCCACCTCAAAAACCCTCAGGCAGGTAATACGCGACTGGGCATTCAGCCCCTCAAAGGAGGCCCCTGATCGGCGGCGCTCGCGTCGCTCCGCCTTGGTCTCAACCGGCAGGGGGCCGGTATCACCGGGCAGGAGCTCAATCCCGGTATGGGCTACCTGCATAGCCCCGTGCTGGTTATCAATGCGCGAGCGCACCGTCAGGCTTTGCCCCACCTCCAGCCCGGTGATAGGGGCTGCAACCGCCTCGTAGGTCTTGGTGGGTTCGCGCCGCTGGAACATGGTTTGAAAAGGGGCGCGGGCCTCTGGGGTCTTGGCAAAGAGGACGACCCCGGCGGTGGCCCGATCCAGGCGGTGAATCGGAATGAGATCGGGGTTGTTCTCCCGCACCCGCAGCTGGGTCAGAGACGTGTGGGCTACAAAGGAGCCGTTCGGGGTGGTGGGCAGGAAGTGGGGCTTATCGATGGCCAGCACCCACTCGTCCTCGTAGAGCACCGGCATGTCAAAGGGAACCGGCTTTTCAAGGCCAAGTTCCCGGTAGTACCAGATTTTCTGCCCGGTCAAGGGCGCGTCGGGGGCAACGTCCTGCCCGTCGGCGTCCTTTACCTCTTTGCGTTCAAAGCGGGAGGTAAACAGGGTGCGCTCGTGGGGGTAGAAGCGGGCCACCAGGTAGTCCAGCACCGTGGCCGCCCCTAGGGTGTCGTCTTCGGGGTTGGCTGCGTCAGGCAGTACGAAGGAGACGGCGTCAATCCCCTGGCGCTGGGGCAGGGGCTTAGGGGCAAGGTGGCGGTTGATTCGGCGCATGGGCTCTATTATTCCAGGACGGCGGGGCGGGCAGGTTCCCTTTCACAGGCATATTTCTGCCGGGGTAGGCACCGCCGTAGCCACCTGTCCCGTGGCCCTAGTGACCCTACTGCCCCGTGTTTGCCCGCATGAGTTCGTCCACCACCCGGTAGCTGGCTTCGAAGGCCGGCAGGGGCAGGAACTCGCAGTTGGAGTGGAAGTTGTGGGCCCCGGTGAAGAAGTTGGGGGTGTAGATCCCTTGGGTGGAGAGGTAGGAGCCGTCGGTGCCCCCGCGCATGGCCAGGTTAATGGGTTCAATGCCGAGTTGGGCGAAGGCTGCCCGTAGCCGGTCGGAGGCGATGCGGGTTTCGTCGGTGGCGGCGTCCTCAAGGTTGCTGTAGATATCTGAGATTTCTAAGCGGACGGACGCCCGCGGGTTGGCTTCTGCCGTCCGCTCAGCTAGGTCGCGCAGGAAGGCCTTTTTGGCCTCGTAGCCTGCCCGGTTGTGGTCGCGGATGCTGATGTCGACGGTAGCGGTCGCCTGGTTGCCGTCGATACCGTTGACCCAGAGGTAGCCTTCGCGCCCCTCGGTGTGTTCGGGGGTTTGGGCGCGGTCGAGCTGGGCTATGAAGTCGTGGGCGACCAGGATGGGGTTGAGCAGCACGCCCTTGGCGCTCATGGGGTGGGCGGTGACGCCCTCAATGTGCAGGCGGGCGTGGCCTGCGTTGAAGGTGGCTTCAACGAGTTCGCCGAGTTCGCAGCAGTCGAGGGTGTAGGCGTAGGCGACGGGGAAGCGGGCCAGGTCCATGGTGCGCACGCCCAGCAGGCCGATTTCTTCGTCGGGTACGAAGGAGAGGTAGATGTCGGGGTGGGGGCTCCCTGTGCCGGCGGCGTCGTCAGCGAGGAGGCGGGTGGCCGCTTCCATGACGGAGGCAACCCCGGCCTTATCGTCTGCTCCTAGCACGCTGGTACCGTCAGTGACGAGGATCCGCTGGCCGGTGTAACGGGTAATTTCGGGGTGGTCGGCCTCGCGGAGCCAGATGTCTTGCCCCTCGTTGAGGCAGATATCCCCGCCGGTGTAGTCGATGACGCGGGCGTGCACATCGGGTGAGAGGTTGACGTCGACGGTGTCGAGGTGGGTGCAGAAGCCGATGGGGACGCCGGTTCCGCCGTCGGTTGCGGGAATGCGGGCGGTGAGGACGCAGGTGTCGCTGAGGTGTACTTCGGAGGCGCCAGCTACCTGAAGTTCGGCTTCGAGCAGGCGGGCAAGTTCCCACTGGCCTTCGCTGGTGGGCACTACCGACGCTGAGGCGTCCGACTGGCTGGAAATTGATGAGTAGCGCAGAAAGCGGGTAGCCAGGGCCTCCTGCAGGTCTGTGTCGGGGGTGTAAGCGGGGGTAAAAGTGGTGGTGCTCATAGCCACCAGTCTACCGAGGGCAGACCTACCCAAAATATAAAAAATAAGAAAGAATAAGAAAGAATAAGAAAGAATAAGAAAGGTGCGGAAGACCTATGGGTAACCCCTTCACGCCGACCTTTGGCGTTACCCCTCCTCTGCTGGTTGGGCGGGCGCAGCTTCTTGCTGACTTTGAAGACGCTCTTGAGGACGGCCCCGGCGCACCTGCCCGGGCCCTGCTCGTGACGGGGACGCGGGGTTCAGGCAAAACCGTTCTTCTGAACGCCTACGAGGACCTAGCCCTACAACGCGGTTGGGCCGTGGTATCTCTGACTGCCCGCCCTGGCCTCTTGCAGGAACTCAAAGATGAGCGTCTACCCCGTCTGCTTTATGATCTGGGAAAACAAGACGCCCGAAAACTCAACCAAATCGAAGTCAACCTCTTTGGCGTGGGAGGATCTGTCGGGTGGTCAGAGGGTAAGGCGCCTCTGGGCGGTTTACGGTCCCTCCTGTTTGAGGTTGCCGACCTTGCAACAGAGCAGGGTGGGGGCCTCTTGCTCACTGTGGATGAGGCTCATCGTAACGCTCTCGAAGACCTCAGAGTGCTGACACAAGAAGTCCAGCACGCTTTCCGTCAGGGTAAGAACATAGCTTTTATTGCAGCTGGCCTACCCCAGGCCGTCCGCGATTTAACTGGAGATGAGGTGCTGACCTTTCTGCGTCGGGCGGAGCGGGTTACCTTAGGGCCTGTTAATCCGCTCGATATTGAGGAGGCTCTGCAAGGGCCAGCCACGCAATCCGGTAAGCCCTTGAGCGACGAGGCCCTTGCCCTGGCTATTGAAGGTACCGGTGGTTACCCGTTTTTGATTCAGAGCGTCGGATACGAGAGCTGGCGGGCTGCTCGGGCTGATTCAGTAATTGATCGTGCCGCTGCTGAGAGCGGGGTGGCCGCTGCCCGGCGCAGGGTGGGGCACCTGGTACATGAGCCTGCTTTAGCGGGGCTATCTGGCGTAGATAAAAGCTTCCTGGCTGCGATGTCTGTTGACGACGGTCCGAGCAGGATGTCTGATATTGCAGAGAGGCTAGGGAGTACTTCGCAGTATGCAAATACCTACCGGAACCGTTTGATGGGGTATGAGCTTATCGCTTCCTCCCAGCACGGCTATGTGGATTTTACGATTCCTTATCTGCGGGAGTACCTGCGCGAGCATGTTGCTGGTGAACATTTTGCCTAGCCTCGTGGCAGGTTTAGCCCAGTAGTTCCTGGCAGCCGGGGCAGCGGTAGCTGAGGCGGTCGATGTCTTGGTCCCGGATGATGAGGTGGCCGGGGGCGTAGCGGTCGGCGCCGGTTCCGGAGTCTGAGAGGTCTTCTTTGATGATGCTTGCCCCGCACCGGTAGCAGGGGCGGCCTGCGCGTCCGTAGCACCACAGAGGTTCAGCGCTGGTGCGGGTTACCCGGTGAGGACGGTCCCGGTTGGCTTCCAGCAGCAGGCGGGCGGTTTCTACCAGGGTAGCAAGGTCGGGTACGGCCCCCACCGGGGTGCGCGGGTCTATGCCGGTGAGGAAGAGGGTTTCAGCCCGGTAGATTGTGCCGATTCCGGCCAGGTTCCCTTGGTCGAGCAGGGCTGGGCCAATGAGCCGGTCGGGGCGGGCAGCCAGGTTGGCGACGGCCTGCTCCACTGACCAGTCGGGCCCGAGCAGGTCGGGGCCCAGGCGGGCTAGTTTCTGAGTTTCAAGTACTGTAGGGAAGAGGTCGAGCAGGCCTAAATCAAAGCCAACCGCTGCAACCGGTGAGCTGCCGGGGAGTACCTGACCGTGGGCGTCCGTCCGGGCGTTTGCTTGAATGATGGCCCGGGCGGACGTCGCCGGGCGGCGCCAGCGTTCGGGGCGTCCGTCCGCGCCGACCCCGTAGAGGTGCCAGATTCCCTCCATCTTCAGGTGGGAATGGAGGGTCATGTCTCCGATACGCAGGAGTATATTTTTCCCCCGGGCGAGGGCCCCGTGGATGGGCTGGCCGGCGAGGTTGATGTCCCCCAAAGCCGGGTAGCGAAAGTCAGTTTTGTGGGCTGTTCTGGTGGCAAGTGCGCGGTGGAGGTCGCGGGCTTGCCGCCACACGGTATCACCCTCAGGCATGGTCCTCCTTGGAATTTTGGCTAGTTTGTGCTGGCGTGTTGCTGTATGTCGAAAAATTTTTTTCAGAAACTAGATTTCTATTTCCCCTAGTCAAGAGGTGGCATGCCACTATAATGGGGGACAAAATAATACTTTTTAGCGAAAGAATTACCTGAAGTTAACCTTTTGTCCCCCAAGGTGCTGTAAAGTGTAACCCGTTAGATAAATCCATCGGGCGGTCCCCCAGCCGCCTGTCCCCTAGATGGAGGTTAGAAATGAGCATCCTTACCATTCTCTTCGCATTCTTTGCCTACAGCCTGCTGGCCCTGTCAGTTCTTGCCATTGGCGTGCAGGTAGCCCGTTCCGTCCGCGAATTCCGCGCCGGCTACCAGAACCCCGAGCTCTCCCTGAGCTACTAAATCCAAGCCGTAACTATTCAGTTACCTTCTAGAGCTTCTGACTAGCCCCACTGGTTAGGTGGCTCACCCTAGATTTTAGACCCTCCTGCAGTCCCTAGGCAGGAGGGTCTGATTTTTTCTCCTCAGCCCCGCCCCTCCACTCGTGGAAGGGCGGGGTGCGTCGTTTAGTAGTCGCGGCGCATCCGCAGGCCGCGCGGGGTGGTGTAGAAACCGGCAGCCAGCAAGGAGCGGCGCAGGACGCTGACCGGGTGCTCAGTCTCTGGGGCTTCCCCGCTGGTGGCTAGGGGGGCCGGGGAGCTGAGAATGTCAGTTCCGCCTGCGGTTTCGATGACGATTTTGTCGGCAACCCCGAGCCGCACCAGCTGGCCGAGCAAGGGGGCGGCAGCTTCTATGGCTGCCGGGTCGGCGGTGAAGGGCAGCAGGGTTTTGCCGCCGCGTTCTAGGTAGAGGGTGAGCTCTCCGTCGACGAGGACGACAACAGCCCCGGCTTTGCGTCCGGGCTTGTGTTTGAGGGTGCTCCCGCTCTCCCAGGTGACGGGTGCTGGCCAGGGCAGGGCAGCCCCGTAGGGGTTGGCCGGGTCGGTGGCAGCAAGTAGGGTGACCCGGTGGTGGGTGCGGCGTACCGGGGCGTAGGTGGACGTGCCGGTGGCGGCGTCCTGCCCCTCTTCTGCCGCGACGGGGCCGGTGCCGTCTACCGCGCGGAGCCTATCGACGGTAGACGAGGTGGCGAACTGGGCAGCGCCCAGGCCCTCGATGAAGTAGCCGCGGCGGGCCAGGCCCTTCTCTTCGGCAGCTGAGAGGACCCGGTAGACTCCGGCGAAGCCGCCGGGTGTATCTTCAACGGCCACAGCCCCGCGGGTGAGCACCCCGTAGCGGTCCATGAGCAGCTCGGCGCGGGCGGCAGCTGCCACGGTGGGGTCTAGGGTTTCGGGTTCAAGGCGGGCCCAGCGGCCACCGTCAATGGGGGCAACCTGGGCAGAGAGTGCAGGGGCCCGGCCTGTCCCCACCCCGAGCCGGGAGGCAGAGAGGCGGGAGGCCCCGCGGCGGATTCCCACCGACCGGGCCCGGGGAGCAGGGACGGCAACCTTATGGGCAGAGGCTCCACCCGAGATGAGGGCCCGCACCGGGGCGAAGGTATCGCCGGTAACCAGCCCGGCCCAGACCAGGTTCCACAGGGCTGTTGAAATCTCTTGGGCGCTGGGGGGCGTATTTCCTAGGGAGGTGGCCAGCGTTGCCAGCTGGGTCTGAATCTGGGTGAAGAAGAGCCCTCCGGTCAGCAGCTCATAGAGGGCGTTTTCGAGGGCTCCCAGGGCGGCCAGGGCTTCGGTGCGCTCTATCTCATCGGGTAGGGTCAGGGCGGCAGTTTCCCCCAGGTGCAGGCAGATCCAGCCGTCGTCCCCGGTGAGTTGCCCGGAGCCCGTCCAGAGAACGTCCCCGGCGCTCATAGCCGAGTCGAGCAGGGCGGGGCTGTAGTCGCTGATGCGGGCCTTGAGAATAAGAGGCTCAAGGGCTGAAGCGGGCACCCGCACCCCAGCCAGCTGGTCAACGACGGTCAGTAGGCCGTCGTAGCCGCTGAGCATGGCAGTTTCGTCCCGGCGGACGCTCACGGGCTGGGCCGGTGCCCCGAAGGTGCCGGGGGCGGCGGTGGTTTTGGTGACGGCCCAGGAGCCCACATGCTGCCAGGGCGGCAGGAAACGGGCGTAGGTGCCGGGGGTGACCGGTTCGACGTCAGCGCGTAGGGCGGCCAGGGAGCGGGAGCGTAGGGTGCGCAGGACGGAGGCGTCCACCCACTCGGTTCCGGCCAGGAAGCTGGGGTCGGTAGAGCCGGTGCGGGCTGTAGCTAGCTCGGCGCGGAGTTCTTCGGGCAGGAACTCACCGGAGATCACCCGCCGGTCAGCGGCCAGGGTGCGCAGGGCGGTATCGACCACCGAAACACCCAGCGAAAGCGCGGCTGCCGCCTGGGCTGCGGTGAAGGGGGCGTGGGTACGGGCATAGCGGGCCACCAGGTCAAGCAGGGGAGAGTCGACCGGCTCCAGGAAGGCTAGGGGAACCCCGATGGGCAGAGGCACGCCCAGGGCGTCGCGCAGGCGGGCGGCGTCCTCAATGGCGGCATACAGTTCCCGCCCGTGCAGGCGGAAGCGCAGGGCCCGGCCGGCTTTAACTAGGGCCTCAAGGTGGTCGGTGGCTTCAGCTTCGGTCAGGACGCGCTCGCTCGGTTTACCTGCCTCGGTGCCGGGAGCGGGGGCGCTGCCGTCCTTACTGGCGTCCATCTCCGCGTCCTCACCGGTGCTCTGGTCCAGGAGCACCCGCAGGCGGGCGGCAGCCTCGGCAGCAGTTAAGGGGCCGAGTAGGCGCAGCAAGTCAGCGGTTCCCTCGACCCCGCGTAGGCGGTAGCCGGTAGCGGTGCGCTGCAGGCGGGCCTCGGTGGAGCGGATAACGTCCACATCGAGCAGTTCGCGCAGCTCGTCCTTGCCCAGCAGCTCAGCCAGCAGGGTGGGGTCAAGGGCCAGGGCAGCTGCCCGGCGCTCAGCTAAGGGGGAATCGCCCTCATAGAGGAACTGGGCCACATAACCAAAGAGCAGGGTGCGGGCAAAGGGGGAAGGGGTCTCGGTTTCCACCTCGCTGATCCGCACCTTTTTAGCCTCAAGGTCCTTGTGCAGGGCGGTCAGGGCGGGCAGGTCATAGACGTCCTGCAGGCACTCACGGGCAGTTTCCAGTAGAAGAGGGAAGGTTGGGTACTTGCGGGCCACATCCAGGAGCTGGGCTGAGCGCTGACGCTGCTGCCACAGGGGGGTGCGGCGGCCCGGATCCTTGCGGGGTAACAGCAGGGCCCGGGCGGCGTTCTCTCGGAAGCGGGAGGCAAAGAGAGCGGAGTTGCCTACCTTCTCGGTGACAATATCCTCAAGCTCAGCCGGGTCAAAGATAAAGAGGTCAGCGCCGGGTGGCTCGGACTCCATGGCAGGAATCCGCAGCACAATACCGTCATCGGCAGCCATGGCAGAGGCGTTAACCCCGTAGCGTTCCTCAGCCCGGGCGCCGACAGCCAGGGCCCAGGGGGAGTGTACCGGCATACCCAGGGGCGAGTGCAGGATCAGCCGCCAGTCGCCCAGCTCATCGCGGAAACGCTCAACCAGCAGGTGCTTCTCGCTGGGCACCAGGCCGGTGGCAGCTACCTGCTCACCCACATAGGCCAGCAGGTTATCAGCGGCCCACTCACCGAGCCCGATGCCGCGCAGACGGGCGTGGGCGGCACTGGCGTCCTTACTGTTTTCAAGGGCCAGCTCCCGGGTGAAGGTACCCAGGGCCCGGCCTAAATCGACGGGACGGCCTGGGGAATCCCCGTGCCAGAAGGGTAGGCGGCCAGGCACGCCGGGGGCAGGGGTCACAGTCACCCGGTCGTGGGAGATGTCCTCAATCCGCCAGGAGGAGGCACCCAGGGCAATGACGTCCCCGGCCCGGGACTCATAGACCATCTCCTCATCCAGCTCACCCACCCGCTTGGGGGCCTTAGAATCCTCAGCCCCGGCGATAAAAACCGGGAAGAGGCCCCGGTCAGGAATCGTACCGCCGGAGGTCACCGCCAGGCGCTGGGCACCGGGCCGGCCCTCAATCGTCCCCGCGTCCCGGTCCCAGACAATACGGGGCCGCAATTCAGCAAACTCGTCCGAGGGGTACTTACCGGCCAGCAAATCCAGGGTTGCCTCAAAGGCAGCCCTGGGCAGGGTCGCAAAGGGGGCGGTAGCGCGGAGGGCCTCAAACCAGGCCTCCACGCTAATGGGGCCCAGGGCGCAGGCCGCTACAGTCTGCTGGGCCAGAATATCCAGGGGATTAGCGGGAATAGCTAACGGCTCAATCTTCCCCGCCAGCATGCGCTGCACGGTCACCGTGGCGTTCAACAGATCGCCCCGGTGCTTGGGGTAGAGGTAGCCGCGCGACACCTCACCCACCTGGTGGCCAGCCCGGCCGACCCGCTGCAGGCCAGAGGCCACCGAATGCGGGGCCTCCACCTGAATCACCAGGTCAACATGGCCCATATCGATACCCAGCTCCAGAGAACTGGTCGCTACCACACAGCGCAGCTGGCCCGACTTCAGGGCCTCCTCAATTAGGGTGCGCTGGTCCTTCGAGACAGACCCGTGGTGGGCCCGCGCCAGTACCGGCGGCGCCCCGGTAGCCGTCGCCGAGCCCCCCATCATCTGGGCAGGGGGCTGGGTCGAAAGGGGTAAGGACGCCCCCGCCCCCGCCAGTCGCGCGTCATCAGCTTCCAGCCGAGCCGGAGCGTCCTGAGCCAGGGCCTCAGCCAGCACCTCAGCTAAAGCCTTGGGCTCCCCGCCGGTAGCGGCGTAGGTGCGGGCCCCGGTAGCCGCGCTCGCGGTCACCTCACCCAGCTCCCCGCGGGCCTCAAGACGGCCCAGGTAAATCTCATTCAGCCGGGCCGTCAGCTTCTCGGCCAGCCCGCGCGAGTTGGCAAAGACGATAGTGGAGCGATTAGCCTCCACCAAATCCACAATACGCTCTTCCACATGCGGCCAAATCGAGGCCTGGTAGCCCGAAAGGTTAAGGGGGGCAGGAGGCTCACCCCTGCCCTCAGCCGAGGCCACCTCTTCAAAAACCAGAGGGGACGCGCTCGCACCCAGGGTTCTGCCCCCGGCAGGTAGGGGAGAGCCCTGCTCCTCATCTGGGAAAACCCCCACCGCATCCCAAAGGGCCTGCTCAGCAGACTGGCTGGCTACCGGAGAGAGGGCGGCACCAGGTGCAGGCAGGGGAGTATCGAAGTAGCCGCTGGAATCATCTGCAGGGGCCCCCTGGGGGTCTGCTGCCAGGAGGCCGGGCTGGTCCTGCTGGGGCGGGGACGCAGCCGGGCCTGCCATCGGCCGAATGTTCAGGGCATCGGCCAGGGTCGTGCCAGAGGGAAGACTCTCAGACCAGGGGGCGCGGGAGAGCCCCTGGGTCGTATCAGCGAGGGAATCTGTGAGTACAACCCCGTCATCAAAGGTCTGGGAGGAGAACTCGGTGGCATCCAGGGAACGGATCTGCTTGCGGGTACGCTCAGCCAGCTTATCCAGGTAGGCCCCCGAACCAGCCGGGGCAGAAGGAGGGACGGCAACGCTGCCGTCCTCACCCTGATGATCTATCTCATTGACCTGCCCCTGGCCTCCCAGGGTGCTGTTCTGCCCGTAGGCGTTAGACCCACCCAGGGCCGTCATATCGGGAACAGGAACAGAGAGAGTGAGTTCCCATTCCTTCTGCGAGGGCGGGCGCACAATATCAACCGGCACGCTACCGCCCAGAAAACGGGCGACGGTCTCAACCGGCTCAACGGTGGCTGAAAGACCAACGCGCTGGGCAGGGGTCTCAAGGATCTGGTCCAGGCGTTCGAGGGTCACTGCCAGGTGGGCCCCGCGCTTGGTTCCGGCCACGGCGTGAACCTCATCAATAATGACCGTGTGTACCTGGGTCAGGGTCGAGCGGGCCTTGGAGGTCAGCATCAGAAAGAGGGACTCAGGGGTGGTAATGAGAATGTCCGGCGGGTGAGAAATCAGCTGGCGGCGTTCCTTGGCCGGGGTATCACCGCTTCGCACCCCCACCCGCACCTGCGGCGGCTCAAGGCCTAGAGAGCGGGCTGTCTGGGCGATACCGATCAGGGGAGCCCGCAGGTTACGCTCAACGTCTACACCCAGGGCTTTGAGGGGAGAGATATAGAGGACGCGGGTTCCTCCGCCCCCTTTCCCCGGGGAACCGGGGTGATCCCCGCCAGTCGGGGCAGGTCCGTCCTGGCCCTCAAAATGCAGGCGGTCCAGGGCCCACAGAAAAGCGGAGAGGGTCTTACCCGAGCCGGTCGGGGCAACAATCAGGGCATGGCGGCCCGCTGCAATCGCCTCCCAGGCACCAGCCTGGGCGGCCGTCGGCGCAGAAAAAGCCCCCTCAAACCAGCGGCGGGTTGCCGGGGAGAAGAAGGAGAGTGCGCGGGCGGTATCGACAGAGGCCATACCTCCCATTATCCCCCACAAGCCTGCCCGGGGCGGGACACCCTTTTGTCCTAGTAACCCCTCAAGCTGCAGGGCGTGGAGCTCACCTGCCAAAGCCCGGTTAAAGCAACCGGCCCCCACCTTTGGGGTGAGGGCCCAGGGCCAGGAGGGTTTAGGGGGCTGCACCCACTGCACCCACGGAAAGCTGGGATACGGCGCTATTAGAGCAGGCTTCAGCGGCAAAAGCCATGACCAGGGGCTGGGAGGAGCCGGGGGCCTGCACTGAGTAACCTGCAGCTGAAACGCTCTGGCAGGTTTCGCCGTAGAGCTGGGCGTGGGTTTCTCGCAGGGTAGCTCGGATAGAGGAGCCGGGGGCAAGAACCCCACCGGTTGATGACCACTCGGTGGCATTGGCCGCAGGGGCACCAATCTGCTTGCCGGAGGCGTCAACATAGTGGACAGAGGGGTATCCGCTCATCACACACCGGCTGGTGCCGGTGTTGGTAAAGGTGAGGTCGATGTAGCGGGAACCGGCTGCCCCCTGGGTGGCGGCAGCTTCAACGTAGAGCTGGCCGTAGTCACAGATTGCAACTCCGGCAGCTGAACTGCTCCCGGGGCTGGGCACCGGCTGTACCGTAGTGGTCGGCTCGGTGGGTTCGACAGTGATGACGGTGCCCCGCGGGGGCGCAGGTTCCGTTGAGGTTTCAACAGAAGGCTGCTGTTCAGTCACCACCGGGGGAGCCGGGCTGCTAGGGGTTGCTGCAGCTGCAGATGCTGGTGCAGTTGCCTGGACGCTCGGGGCGGCGGAGCTGGCAGAGGGGGTGTCGGTAGTCGACTGGGCTGTTTCGCTGCTGGTGGCGGCGGCCTGGGTGCTTGCGTTAGCGGTGCTGCTGGACGCTTCGTGGGAAGTGGGGGAAGTAGCGCTACAGCCTGCAAGCAGGAGGCTGGCACCTAGCGCAAGGAGGGGGAGGATGTGCTGAGTGCGCATAGGGTTTACATTCCGGGCTGCAGGGTAACCTGAGCGCCGTCCATTCCTTCTGAGTATTCGGTCTGGCAGCTGAGGCGGGAGCATTCGTTGGCGATATCGTCGATCATGTCGAGCAAGTCTTCTTCTGCTTCTTCGCGGGGCAGGGAGGCTTCGATGTGGTCGGGGTCGATGAATGCGTGGCAGGTAGCGCATGAAGCGTTACCGCCGCAGGTTGCAAGCACGGGGAAGCCAGCGGCGAGGACGGCTTCAAGCATGGTCTGGTGAGGTTCCCAGGTGACGTCCTTGGTGGTGCCGTTTTCGTCGGTGACGTTGATGTTGATGCTCAATTGTTTCTCCTGTGCTGTGCGGCCCCGGCCTGGGGCCTGAGCGGTGAGACGTTCTTCGTCCTCCCCTATTTTAGGGCTGAGGACGAGCCTGTCCCCTCTTTTGTGGTGAAAACTACGGGGGAGGGGGTGCCGGAACTGTTCATGTGCGGCAGTGGGGCCTCCACCTGGGCACGTCATTCCGGTGTATATCGGATGGCCCTTAGGGGGAGCATGAAAAAACCGGCCTTCCGAAGAAGACCGGCTTTCTAGTGGTGCGCCCGAAGGGATTCGAACCCCCAACCTTCTGATCCGTAGTCAGATGCTCTATCCGTTGAGCTACAGGCGCATCATGCAGTGACCGGCTGTGTCAGCCCGTCGCGGCAACAGGTAATACATTACGCGGGTTTTGGTGGGGGTGCAAATCGAAATAGAGTGACTGTGCTCTCAAAATCCTGTGGGGGAGGTCTTCTTCCCTGGAATATCAAGGGAAAAAGGGATTGATGTGAGGTGAAATAATTTTTTGAGGCAGGGGGGAGGGGGCCTTGGGCGGCCCAGACGGGTTGGGTGTGACGAAATATTTGTGTCTGAATGCAGAAAAAGAGGCTGAAGGTCTGTACTCTAGGTGTTACACGATGAAGTGAAGGTGCATTGCACGAACGCGTTTATTCATTGATATGGGTGGCGCGTTTTTCTGTTTGTACCTCTTCCGGAAGGGAGGGGCAGGCGGGGCAGTGCGCTCCTACTTCCGGCACAGTGGAGTGCCGAAGTAGCCGAACAATAAGGGGAAGCGTCAGATGACTGACATTTCAAAAGACAAGGTAATTGCACAGGCACCTACCACCCATGCAGAGCTGCTGCAGTGGGTTGCTGATATCGCTGAGATGACCCAGCCCGATTCAATCTACTGGGCTGACGGTTCTCAGGAGGAGTACGACCGCCTGGCAGCTGAGCTGGTTGAGGCTGGTACCTTCCGTAAGCTGAGCGACCACGAGTTCCCGAACTCCTACGTTGCCTTCTCTGATCCCGACGATGTTGCTCGTGTTGAAGAGCGCACCTTTATCTGCTCCAAGACAGAGGACGGCGCAGGCCCCACCAACAACTGGCGGGACCCTGAAGAGATGAAGCAGACCCTCACCGGCCTCTTTACCGGCTCTATGCGGGGCCGCACCATGTACGTCATTCCCTTCGTGATGGGTTCTGTGGACGCAACCAACCCTAAGTTTGGTGTTGAGATCACCGACTCCGCCTACGTCGTCTGCTCAATGCGCATTATGGCTACGATCGGTAGCGAGGTGCTCAAGAAGATGACCGACACCGAGGCTTTCTTCGTCAAGGCCCTGCACTCAGTGGGTGCTCCCCTGGAGCCCGGCCAGAAGGACGTTATCTGGCCCTGCAACCCTGAGAAGTACATTGTTCAGTTCCCCGAGGACCGGGAAATCTGGTCCTTTGGTTCCGGCTACGGTGGTAACGCCCTGCTGGGTAAGAAGTGCTACGCCCTGCGTATTGCCTCAGCAATGGCCCACGATGAGGGCTGGATGGCTGAGCACATGCTCGTCCTGAAGATGACCAACCCTGAGGGTCGCAGCAAGTACATCTCTGCTGCCTTCCCCTCTGCCTGCGGTAAGACCAACTTCGCCATGATGGATCCGACCATTGACGGCTGGAAGGCTGAGATGGTGGGCGACGATATCGCCTGGATTGAATTCCGCGACGGCAAGCCTTTTGTGGTCAACCCCGAAGCCGGTCTCTTTGGTGTCGCCCCGGGCACCGGCTGGTCCACCAACCCCAACGCCATGCGCGCTATTGCCAAGGGCAACACTATTTTCACCAACGTCGCCCTGACTGACGACAATTCCGTTTGGTGGGAGGGCAAGACCGATGAGGTCCCCGAGCACCTGATTGACTGGCAGGGTAATGACTGGACGCCTGAATCTGGCCGTCCGGCTGCCCACCCCAACTCCCGCTTCTGCACCCCGATTTCACAGGCAGACATGCTGGCTGAAGAGTACTACGCTCCGGACGGTGTGCCCCTCTCAGCTATCATCTTCGGTGGCCGCCGCAAGACCACCGTTCCCCTAGTGGCTGAGGCCTCCAGCTGGGAGCAAGGCGTCTTCCGAGGCGTTACCCTCTCTTCCGAGACCACCGCTGCCGCCAAGGGTGCGGTGGGTGTGGTCCGTCGTGATCCCATGGCCATGCTTCCCTTCATCGGCTACAACGCCGGTGACTACATCCAGCACTGGATCGACCTGGGTAAGAAGCATGGCGAAGAGAACATGCCCAAGATCTACTACGTCAACTGGTTCCGCCGCACCCCCGACGGTGGTTTCGCCTGGCCTGGCTTCGGTGAGAACTCCCGCGTGGTCAAGTGGATTTTTGACCGCCTGGACGGCAAGGCTGGAGGCGAGGAAACCTTCCTCGGCCTTGTCCCCTCAAAGGGTGACTTGGACCTGACCGGCCTCGATATTTCAGACGCGGAACTTGAGGCAGCCTTGGCTGTTAGCCGCGATGAATGGGCTGCTGAACTGCCCGGGATTGACGAGTGGCTGACCTTCCTCGGGGATAAGGTTCCGGCTGAAGTGAAGGCCCAGCGTGATGCCCTGGCCGCTGAATTGGCGGGCTAAAAGCGGGCAGAGAGTGCTCATTAGGGTTCTCCTCTTACAGTGAGTGCTAGGAGGGAGGTTGCCACCTGTACAAGGGTGCAGGCAGGTGGCCTCCCTCCAGCTTTTTAAGGAAAGCGGGATAGACCCCAAAGAGTGGACGAAAAGCTGACTTAAGATTCGGTAGAATACTTAAGAATGGCTGAATATTGTGTAGCCCTCGTGCCTCCCCCCGCGCGTCTCACCGGTTAGCCACCGCGAATAGTGAAACGTGCGGCACGACCCCTCGGGTTGCTCACTCGCATTGTTTGGAAGGAAAAACTACAGTGGGAAATTTGCTGAGCGTTAAGAACCTCACCAAGAACCACGAGCATCTTCGTGCCCTGAAGGGCGTGAACCTTGAAGTTGCTGCCGGTGAGATCGTAGGTCTTCTCGGCGAAAATGGTGCAGGAAAGTCAACTTTCCTGTCGATTCTGGGCGGTTGGGACCGTCCCGGTGGAGGCACCATCACCCTGGGCGGTAAGAAGTACGCCCCCCATACTCCTGAAGAGGCTCTCGCCGCTGGCGTTGGCTCTATCCGTCAGAAGTTCAAGGTTGACCCTGACCTCACCGTAGCTCAGGCGATCTTCCGCTCAACTGAACACGCTGGCGAAGCTGAAGACAAGCTTGTTGCCCGTGCCCAGGAACTGCTCTCAGAAATCGGCCTGAACGTGGATCCCCGCGCTAAGATGGGCGATTTGGTTCGCGCCGAGCAGGCTCTGGTTGAGGTCGTCCGCATGGAAGCTGAAAATACCCAGCTGGTGCTGATGGACGAGGTTGCTGCAACCTTCAACGATTATGAGATTTACCAGTTGCATGAGGTCACCCGTAAGCTGGCTGCTGAGGGTCGTGCGATCATCTACATCACCCACCGTATTGATGAAATCCGGTCCCTGGCGAATCGCGCGGTCATCCTCTCTGGCGGTGTGATTGACACCGAAATCAACCCCGGCACGATGACTGCCGAGGAAATCGCCTACAAGATGTTCAACCGTGAAATCGCCCTGGGTGGCCGCCCCGAAACTTACGAGGCTGATGACGCTAAGCTGGTTATTGAAAACCTGACCAGCTCTAAGGGTTCCCTGAATAAGGTCTCCTTCTCTGTTGGCCGGGGTGAAATCTTTGGTCTGACCGGTATGCGCCGTTCAGGTATTAACGAGGTTGCCGCAGCCCTGGTGGGTGTTGATGAGACCGCTAAGTTTGGCACCCTGAAGATTGACGGCAAGGACGTCACCATCGGCTCTCCTGAGGATTCCGTTGCCCACGGCATCGGCTACCTCTCCGATAATGATGACGAGCTGGGCCTGGCCAACGAGCGCTCCATTGCAAAGACCCTGATGGAGAATGCGGGCCTGAAGGAAAGCCCTGATGGCTTCCTGCATGAGGTTTCTGCCCTGCGTGAGGTCGCTGAGCAGATCCAGAAGCTCCGCATCAAGACCACTAACATCCAGGGTGAGGTCGGCAAGCTCTCCGGCGGTGACCAGCAGAAGGTTGCTCTGGCCCGCTGGATGACCACCGATTGTGAAATCCTGATTCTGAACCACCCCACCCGTGGCATTGACGTCAGCGCCAAGAGCGAGATTTACAAGATGCTGGTTGAGCTGACCGAAAAGGGCACCTCCATCATCCTGATAGGTTCAGATATGTCTGAGCTGATCGGCCTGTGCAACCGCATTGCCGTGATGCGCTCCGGTGAGCTGGTTTCTGTTCAGCAGAACAAGGCCGCTACCGAAGACACCCTGATGGGTGAGGCCCTGGGCGAGGATATCGTCTAGGAGGTCTCTTAGACTGCTGAAGCCCCCGTCCTGCCCTCTGAAGGGCTGGGCGGGGGCTTTCTCTCTAATCTGCCCGGTTGGCGCTGGCCGGTGCCCCGGTCTTGTGGGGCCGGGTAAAAGTCAAGGGGGCCCGGTCGGAATAACCGACCGGGCCCCCTTGAGTGCTAAAGCCTTATCTACCGTGTAGGACTTACAGGGAGATACGAGCTGAGATTGCGTTCAGCTTGTGGCGGGCCAGAGCCAGGTTAGCGGTGTTGCGGTCCAGTACCAGGTAGACGAAGAGACCTGAGGTTTCTGAAGCGTTCAGAACGTTGATCAGGTGGTACTGGGAGGAGAGGGTGATCATGATGTCCTCGATGTTGCCGTTGAGGCCGAGGTCGTTCATGGTCTTGAGCTTGGCACGTACTACGTTGGAGTTACCAGCTGCAGCAACGGTCAGGTCGAAGCCGGGTGAGCCACCGGAAGCCAGTGCCATGCCGGAGGAGATGTCAACGAGTGCTGCACCGGTTGCGCCTTCGATGGAGAGGAGTTCCTGGATGGAGGTATCAAGCTGTGACAAGATAATTCCTTATGTCTGGATCCGAGCCCGTTCCGGGGTGTGCCGCGGGCTGGAGCGGTGGGTGCGGTTAGCCTGACCTTCTGCCGGAGCTTTGTGCTGCGGCATGGGGTGTGCGCCCGCGAGTGTTTACTTTATCAATACTACTCCCACAAACCCCCAACTGCTAAGAATAGACTTCTTGGTGTGCCGTGTGAGCCGTATTTCATTCTGGAGCGTGAATGAGGGGTGACGTGGGCGGTCTTGAGTGTTTCGGGCAGGGGTGGGCTGGTCGATTTTGAGTCTTAATGTTTCTGCCAGAAGATTGTAGTGAAGAGTAGTTATATCTCTGGTGCAGTGGTTTGGTTGCTGTTATATTTCGATAGCCTACTCCGGGTTAAAAGACCTGGTGGGGTTATATTGTGCTGTGGTGAGGAGATGTTCGGTGCGTCTGACTGCTTTTTCTGATGTGTCCCTGCGGGTGTTGATGCTGTTGGCGGGTACTGAGGATGTCCTTTTATCGTCCCAAAAGATTGCTGAGGGCGTGGGGGTTCCTTATAACCATGTGGCTAAGGCGGTTTCTTTTTTGTCGAGTCATGGTTTTGTGGAGTCCAGTCGCGGCCGTACCGGCGGTGTGCGCCTCTCTGAGGCTGGCCGGGTGGCAACGGTGGGCCAGGTGCTGCGGTTGAGTGAAGGGCAGGACGGGCTGGTTGCCTGTTTTGCCGGTGATGGGCAGTGCCCTATGGACCATGCCTGTTCCTTGAAGGGGGTTTTGGCGAAGGCGCGGGAGCAGTTTTTTAAGGTCTTGGATCCGGTGGTGATTTCTGATTTGCCGCATGAAGGGCAGATGGGCCCGGTGATGCTGCAGCTGGGTTTGGGGCCCTTGGGGGACTCTGCGCTGGATAAGCGGTAAGGACGAGGGTTCCCCGCTTTTTTCTACCCTGCGCGTTGAGATAGCGCGTGGGGTTTTTCTTCAAAAATAATTAGTATTTTATATGCTAGATTTAGATTGATTGAGCAACAGTCTGTCACTAAGCCCCAGCCCAGCTGCAGGGGGTTAGGCCCACCCCACACACCCTAAGGAAGAAAATGCTCTCTGAAAAGTCCCGCCCCGTCATTGAGGCAACCCTGCCCGTGATCGCCGAGCGTATCAACGACATCACCCCCGACTTCTACCAGCGCATGTTCGCTGCCCGCCCCGACCTGCTGGACGGCATGTTCTCCCGCTCCTCCCAGCTCGAAGGCACCCAGCCCAAGGCCCTGGCCGGTTCCATCGCGGTCTTTGCCTCCTACATCCTGGCTAACCCCGATAAGTACCCCGACGAGGTGCTCTCCCGCGTCGCCCACAAGCACGCCTCCCTGGGCCTGCGCGAAGAAGAGTACCCCACCGTCTACAAGTACCTCTTCGAGGCGATTGCCGCTAACCTGGGCGACATTCTGACCCCCGACATCGCAGAAGCCTGGACCGAGGTCTACTGGCTCATGGCAGATGCCCTCATCAAGCTCGAAAAGGGCCTCTACGCCTCCCAGGCCAACGACGTCATGTTCGCCCCCTTCCGCCTGGTAGAGCGCAAGGAAACCGGCGAGAACGTCCTTGACCTGACCTTTGAGCCTGCCAATGCTGTTGCCATGACCGACGCTATTGCCGGCCAGTACGTCTCCATCGTCACCAAGGCTAAGGACGGTCTGCGTCAGGCCCGCCAGTTCACCCTGCTACCTGCCGAGAAGAACCAGCGCCGTGTGGCTATCAAGCTCGACACCGCCGGTGAAATGACCCCCATCCTGCACCAGCTGGAAGTTGGCGCTATCGTCGAGATCTCTAACCCCTACGGGGACGTTACCCTGGGTGGCTTCGGCGACGACGAGTCCCAGCCCCTCTACCTCTTCTCCGCCGGTATCGGCGTGACCCCCATGATCGCTTTCCTCTCCGAGCTGGCTGCAACCGGCTCCCAGCGCGAGGTCGTTGTGGTACATGCCGACCGCTCCTTCACCACCTGGCCCCTGCGTGATGAGATGATCCAGTACGTTGACATGCTCGAGAACGGCCGCCTGGTCTCCTTTATCGAGGCGGACGGCGAGGGCGACTTCGAGGGCCGCGTCAACGTGGCTGAGCTCAAGGTGCCCGCTAACGCTTCTGCCTACCTGTGCGGCCCCCTGGGCTTCATGCAGGGCGTCCGCTCCCAGCTAATTGAGGCTGGCGTGCCCGGCACTCAGATCCAGTACGAGATCTTCGGCCCTGACCAGTGGATGCTCCACGACCAGGCCCGCGCCTCCTAAGCTGACCTAAGGACAGATAGAAAAGGACGCCCGCCCCGCTTTCCTGCCATACGGCAAGGAAGCTGGGGCGGGCGTCCTGGTATCTACCTTATGTGTACCGTGCCGTGCTCACTTTAAGCCTGAAAAGTGGGCAGGAGCTGGTACAAAGTAGGGGGTAAGGCTTAGCCCTCGCGAACGATCTTAAGAATCTGATCGCGCACGCGCTCCATGGTGGCCTGATCGGGGGCCTCAAGGTTCAGGCGCAGGAAGGGCTCAGTGTTAGAGGGGCGAAGGTTGGCCCACCAGCCTTCGGTCTTAGACTCGAAGGTGGTGCCGTCCATGTCGTTCTTCTCCACCGAATCACCGTAGAAGTCGGCAACGCGGGCAATCGCCCCGGCCTTGTCTTCCAGCTCAGAGTTGATTTCGCCAGAAGGCACATAGGGGGAGTAGGCGGCAGCCAGTTCAGAAAGGGGCTGGTCAGAGCCACCCAGGGCAGCTAGCACATGCATAGCAGCCAGCATACCGGTGTCGGCGTTAAAGAAGTCCTTGAAGTAGTAGTGGGCGGAATGCTCGCCACCGAAAACACCGGACTCTTCAGCCATCACAGCCTTGATGAAGGAGTGGCCCACGCGGGTCTTAATAGCGCGGCCACCCAGCTTCTCAACCAGCTCAGGCACAGCCTTAGAGGTAATCAGGTTGTAGATGATGACGGGCTCGTCGTTGCCCTCAGCCTTGGCGCGGGCAATCTCGCGCTCAGCTACCAGGGCGGTGATAGCGGACGGGGTAACGGGCTCGCCCTTCTCATCAATCACGAAGCAGCGGTCGGCGTCGCCGTCAAAGGCCAGGCCGATATCAGCACCGTGCTCAACAACGGCCTTCTGCAGGTCAACCAGGTTGGCAGGCTCCAGGGGGTTAGCCGGGTGGTTGGGGAAGGTGCCGTCCAGCTCGAAGTAGAGGGGGACGATCTCCAGGGGCAGGCCGGGCAGGAGGACGTTGCCGAGCACAGCGGGGGTGGTCATACCGCCCATGCCGTTACCGGCGTCCACAACAACCTTCAGCGGACGAATACCCGAAAGATCAACCAGGTGACGCAGGTACTCGGCGTAGCCCTTCAGGACGTCCTTCTCAGACACAGAACCGGGGGCCTCAACAGCGGGAATCTCACCCTCGTTCAAATACTTCTGGGCCAGGTCACGAATCTCAAAGAGGCCGGACTCTGATGAGAGGGGGACAGCACCTGCCTTAGACATCTTCATGCCGTTGTACTCGGCAGGGTTGTGGGAGGCGGTGAAGGTGACACCGGCGGCGTTCTCCACACCGCAGGCGAAGTAAAGCTCATCGGTAGAGATAAGACCAATGTTGACTACATCAGCGCCACGGGCCGTAGCGCCTTCAGCAAAAGCTGCCATGAACTCGGGGCCGGACGGGCGCATGTCGGCACCCACCAGCACCTTCTGGCCAGCAAGCCCCAGGACGTCGACGAAGGCAGCGCCGGTTGCGCGGACGGTATCAGCGGTGATCGTCTGACCAACAATGCCGCGAACGTCGTAAGCCTTGAAAGAAGCAGTTAAATCAATAGTATTCACACCCCCAATTCTAGTGGCCCTCAGTCTCTTCCATGCCCTGATTCCTGGGGAGCAAGCGAGTTTTATGGCAATAAACACCAGAGGTTAGGGGTGCCCTGGCTTAAAAGTATCCCTGCAATGTGTTTCTATGGGGAGTATGGGTGAATTGTTCCTCCTTGAAAACCAGATTCAGAATTATGCCTGGGGTTCGCGAGAGATTCTTGCGACCATGCGTGGTGTACCTGCGCCCACCGAACAGCCGGAAGCAGAGCTGTGGGTGGGGGCCCATCCGTCCGCACCTTCATTTGTCCGTGTTGACGGAGAGTCTTGCCCCCTGGATACCCTGGTTTCTGAGCAGCCAGAGCGCTTTTTGCCGGCCGGCTGGAAGGGGGATATTTTCCCTTTCCTCTTCAAGGTGCTGGCTATTGATTCGCCCCTATCGATTCAGGTTCACCCCACCGACGAGCAGGCTGAAGCTGGTTTTGCGGCTGAAGAAGCGCAGGGTTTGGCCCTGGACGCCCCGACCCGCTGTTACAAGGACCGCCACTCTAAGCCTGAGACCGTGATTGCCCTGTCTCCCATGCGGATTTTGACCGGGGTGCGTCCATTTGCTGAGCTCCGGGCGATTGCTGAGCACTTCAAGCTGGCCTGGCTGACCGGTGCGGTCAACGCCTCTAAGACGCCGAAGGACCTGCTGTCTGCCGTCTTGCAGATGCCCCAGGATGCGGCTGAGGCAGCTATGCAGCAGACCGTTAAATCTGTGCTGGCGTGGGAGGCCAAGAACGGCAAGGTTAAGGGGAGTGAATCTCTGGCAGCAGGTGTTGCTGAGCTGGTCACCACCCTGACCCAGAAGTATCCGAATGACCGCGGCCTGTTGGTTGCCCTGGTGATGAATCTGGTGTATTTGGAACCCGGCCAGTCTGCCTACACCCCTGACGGCCAGGTCCACGCCTATATTTCGGGTACGGCTATTGAGCTAATGAACCCCTCTGACAATGTTTTGCGGGCTGGTTTGACCTCTAAACATGTTGATGTTGATGAACTAATCAAGGTTCTGGGAGCTGAGCAGAAGGCCCCGGTTGTTGAGGGGCCGCAGGTTCAGGACTCCTACCTTGCGACCTATTCCATGTGGTGCGACGGGCTGACCGTCACCCGCGCCACCGTGGGTGAGGGAGAAGAGATTGCCCTCCCCGTCGCCGGTGTGGCTACTGCCCTCTGCGTGGAGGGAACCCCCGTTATCAGCGATGATTCTCGGACCTTCAACCTGACCGGCACCGAAGCTGTTATGTATGTGGGGGAGCCAACCCACCTGATTGTGTCAGGCCCCGGCACCCTCTATGTCGCTGCCCAAGGGTAACTAAGGGGTGAGATTTGCATCTCACCTGGAGGTTCTGGGTAAAGTAGAGACAAAGCCCCTCACCCCTAGCGGGCCCTTTTGTTATACCTACCCCCACAAGGAACTCCATGAAGATCATTCTGACCGTTACCGGCCTTGACCACGAAGGCATTATCGCCGGCGTCACCACCAAGCTCGCCGAACGCAAGGTCAACATCGAAAACGTCTCCCAGACCCTGATGTCAGGTTATTTCACCATGATTTTGCAGGGTAGCTTTGATGATTCAACCCAGTCGATTACTGACCTGCAGGCTGCCATGAAGCCGGTGGAAGAAGAGCAGCGCGTACAGATTCGTATTCAGTCTGACGCGATCTTCCAGGCCATGCACACCCTCTAGGAGCTAGATTCATGCTGTTTACTGATCGCTCCAGCCATATTCTTGAGACCCTGCAGATGATCGAGGAAGATAAGCTCGATATCCGCACGGTCACCATGGGCATTTCCCTGCTGGACTGCGCCGATTCTGATGGCGCGGTAGCCCGCCAGAAAATCTACGACAAAATTACCTCCCGGGCAGCCCGCCTGGTTGAGGTAGCCGAGGGCATTGAAGCTGAGCTCGGTATCCCTATCATCAATAAGCGTATCTCGGTGACCCCGATTGCCCTGGTGGCAGGTGCCTCAAACGACGAGGATTACGTTGAGTTCGCCAAGACCCTGGACGCCGCTGCCAAGGCCGTGGGCGTTAACTTCATCGGTGGCTTCACCGCCCTGGTGGATAAGGGGGCGACCCCGGCCGATGAGAAGCTCATGCGCTCTATCCCGCGTGCCCTCAACGAAACCGACGTGGTTTGTGCTTCGGTGAACATCGGTTCCTCCCGTGCCGGTATCAATATGACCGCCGTGCGCACCATGGGTGAGGTCATCCGCGAGACAGCTGAGGGCTCTGCCGAGGCCCACGGCTTTGGCTGTTCTAAGCTGGTGGTCTTTGCCAACGCTGTCTCTGATAACCCCTTCATGGCCGGTGCCTTCCACGGGGTGCAGGAGGCCGACACCGTCATTTCGGTGGGCGTCTCTGGCCCCGGCGTGGTCAAGCGGGCCCTGGAGAAGGTGCGCGGGGCGTCCTTCGATGACTGTGCTGAGGCCATTAAGAAGGCGGCCTTCAAGATTACCCGCATGGGCCAGCTAGTGGGCACCCTGGCCGCTGAGCGCCTGGGCGTGGAGTTCGGCATCGTCGATCTTTCCCTGGCTCCCACCGCCGAGGTGGGCGACTCGGTCGCCCACGTGCTGGAAGAGATGGGCCTGGAGTCGGTGGGTACCCACGGTACTGTCGCTGCCCTGGCCCTGCTCAATGACGCGGTGAAGAAGGGTGGGCTCATGGCCTGCTCGCATGTGGGTGGCCTGTCGGGCTCCTTCATCCCGATTTCTGAGGATATCGGCATGATTGAGGCCGCTGCTGCCGGCAAGATTACCCTGGATAAGCTCGAAGCCATGACCGCGATTTGTTCCGTGGGCCTGGACATGGTGGCCATTCCCGGCGATACTTCCGCTGCGACCATTTCAGCCATGATCGCCGACGAAGCGGCGATCGGCGTCATGAACCACAAGACCACCGCGGTGCGCGTCATTCCGGCGATTGGGCTAGAGATTGGCGAAATGGTGGAGTTTGGTGGCCTGCTGGGCCGCGCCCCCGTCATGCCTGCCCACCCCGAGTCGGCTGAGGTTTTTGTGGCCCGTGGCGGGCGTATCCCCTCCCCGGTGCACGGCTTCCGCAACTAACTTCCGCAGTAGGTACCAGCTAAATGAGAAAAACCCACGAACTAGGTGGGTTTTTCTCATTTAGCTGGTACCTTTTCGGCTTTAAGGGCGCGGACGCGGGGTGAGCGGCACCGTCACATAGGGCAGGAACCAGCCGATGAGGGGCCCCACGGTAAAAGCGATGAGCAGGGTACCCACACCGAAGTGGCCGCCCATGGCGATACCGGCTACCACCACGGTCACCTCAAGCACGGTGCGCACTAGCCAGACGGGCCGCCCGGTAACCCTCACCAGTCCGGTCATCAGCCCGTCTCGTGGGCCAGAACCAAACTGGGCCCCCAGGTAGAGGGCATCAAAAAAGGAAAAGGCTAGAATGCCCACCGCCAGATAGACCCACTGAGCGAGAACCCCGGCGGGGTCGGGAATCAGATCCATAGCTATATCAGCTGAGAGCCCCACCAAAACCGCGTTAGCTAGGGTGCCGAGGCCCGGCATTTCCTTGAGGGGCAACCAAAAGAGCAGCACCACAAAAGAGGTAGCAATGGTCAGCACCCCGTAGCTGAGCCCGGTGATTTCCATCAGGCCCAGGGTGAGCACGTCCCAGCCCAGGGCACCCAGACCTGCCTTAATGAGCAGGGCACAGGAGGCCCCGAATCCCACCAGCCCCACCACAAGCAGGGGCAGGCGCAGGGCAAGTTTTCCTGCGCGTAGCTGCTGCAGGGGCCCTAGGTGGGCAAGCGGACGGGGAGCGGACTGGGCCATGGGGGGTCTTTCTGGCAGGGGAAGGCAGCGGGGCTAGGCGATAAAGCTGGTCATCATGGCCTCAAAAGCCAGACGGGCCCCGGCGTTGGTGTGGATACGGCGGCGGGTGGTGGCTACCGTGTCCAGATGGGCTAGGGTGCGGTCGGGGCTGGTGCGCTCTGCGTAGGCGTAGATATCGTCGGCCAGGTGGGCGTTGATAATCTCTGCTCCCGTAGAGAGCTGCACTGTCAGCACATCGCGGAAGACGGTTTGAATGTCGGCTAGAAACCGGTCGAGGGTGTCGGTCTGAATACGCTTGGCGCGGCGCTTTTGGTCTTCTTCAAGTTGGCGCACCTGGGCACGGTGGGTGGGGGAGAGCTTGTCGCCGTCCTCATAGCCCAGGGCGGTGAGCAGGGCGGAGCGTTCTGCCTCATTACGGGCCTCAGCATCGGCTTCAGCTTCTGCCTCGGCGATGGTGATGAGGTCGTCGGCCGCTTCCATGGCGGCGGCGATAGAGCGCAGGGTAATGGGCATCTGCACCACGGTGCTGCGGCGTTTGCGGGCTTCTGCGTCGGTGGCTAGCTTGTGGGCGACCTCCAGGTTGCCTTGGGCTAGGCGGGCGATGAAATCTGCCTGCTGGGGTTCTAGGTGCTCCCCGCGGGCCTGAGCGTCGGCAAGAAGCCGGGCGGCGACGTCCGCCACCGAGGGCAGGCGTAGCTTGACCGGGCGGCATCGGGAGCGAATGGTAACCAGGACGTCGGCGGGCGATGGGGCGGTGAGCAGCCAGATGGTGTAGGGCGGGGGCTCTTCGATGGCCTTGAGCAGCACGTTGGAGGTACGTTCGAGCATCCGGTCGGCGTCTTCGACCAGGATGACGCGCCAGCGCCCCACGGCCGGGCGGTCCTGGGCCTTGACGACGAAGTCGCGGGCTTCGTCGATGGTGATGGTGGTTTTTTCGGTGGCGAAGTGCATGAAGTCTGCGTGGGAGCCACTGAGCACTGTGGTGCAGGAGCGGCAGGTTCCGCAGCCCCGGGCGGCCGGGTCGGGCTGGTCGCAGAGCAGGGCGGCGGCGAAGGCTAGGGCAGCGTCGGAGCGGCCTGCCCCGGGAGGGCCGGTGAAGAGCCAGGCGTGGGTTGGTTTTTCTTCGGCAGCGGAGCGGGTGAGCTGGGCGCGCACGTCGAGCTGGCCGGTGAGGGTATCAAAGACGCTCATGCGATGTTCCTCAGGGCTGCTGCCAGCACGTCAGCGTGGACGACCTCGATGGGGCGGGCCCCGTCGACGACGGTGTAGCGGTGGGGGGCCTGGTCTGCCAGGGTGCGGAAGGTGGTGTGGATAGCGCGGTAGAAGGTGTCGTCGCCTGATTCCATACGGTCGGCTTGGCCACGGGAGCCTGTGCGGGCGCGTCCTTCGGCCAGGGGGACATCGAGCAGGATCGTGGTGTCGGGCAGCAGGTTGGAGGTTGCCCAGCGGCTGAGATTGACGACGTTGTCTATGCCCAGGCCGCGGCCTGCGCCCTGGTAGGCGGCGGAGGAGTCGATGTAGCGGTCGCAGAGGACGATGTGCCCGGCCTCGAGAGCGGGCCGGATTTTTTGGTGGGCGTGGGCGGCGCGGGAGGCGGCGAAGATGAGGGCTTCAGTGTGGGGGTCAATCTCGCCGTTGCCGTGGTCGAGCACCAGGGCACGGAGTTTCTCGCCGATGTCGGTGCCGCCGGGTTCGCGGGTGATGAGGACGCTGTGGCCGTCGGCGGTGAGGGCGTCAGCGAGGAGTTTGATTTGGGTGGTTTTGCCCGAGCCGTCGCCGCCTTCAAAGACGATAAAGGTGCCGGGGTAGGGGCGGGCAGACGCGGGGGCCTGGGAGGCGGACGCGGGGTGCTCGGCTTCTGGGGAGTATGTCAGTGCGTGGGTCACGGGTTCTAGCCTATCAAGCTTGTGTATCTGGCCTTGGCTGGTTGCTGTCTAGGGTGCCTGATTGCAGAGGTTTCTGTAGATGGTGTTACTGGGGCAGGCATGAACGGGGTGCCGATCCTGTCTAGGGGTATAAGTTTCCTGGTAGAAATCTCTTGACGCTACTTTTAGGGGCGATATATTATTTCTTTATGAGATGTAGATCTCTAATTAATAATAATTAGCAGAAAGATTTTCGTTATGTCTTTTTAAGGGAAGATTCGGTGTGGCTGTTTCTGTAGCTACTCTAAGTTCGGTTATCTTCGTGGGGGTTGCTTTTACTGAAGGTGAGTGGGAATCTCATGTTTCAGGCGTCCTTCCTGAATTCGCCTCCCGGACCTGGCAAGATAATTTCTTGGATGCGCAGAGTTCGACTACTTATTTTCAGGGGTGCAACCTTCGTTATAGTAATCTTAGTTCTGTTGATATGGGGCTTTAGGATAAAATGGGACTTTTTCCTGGCTTTGAATCTGGGGGGATTAATCAAAACTGTGGAACCTATAATTTTGTCAGGATGACAAGGTCTATGAATGTTATTTTAAAATTGAACGATAAATATAATATTAGGCATTATCTCGATGTTTCTTATGTTAAGCAGACGTACTGAAATAATTTATGATCTTTGTAGAAAATCTTAGGTATACACGGCAAGGGTGCCGGGTGCTTGATGATCTCACCTTCACTCTGGCTCCTGGCGTCACAGCCCTGCTTGGCCATAACGGGGCAGGAAAAAGTACCCTCTTTTCACTGCTAGCAACAGTTCTCAAACCCACTGAGGGAAAAATAGGTCTTCACACAGAAACCCTACAGCTCGATAGCCGCAAACAGGTCAAACAGTACCGCTCATATATTGCCTTTGTGCCCCAACACTACACACCGCTTCCGGAGCTCACTGTAGAGCAGCACATCCACTATGTTAGTTGGTTAGCTTCAAATCCAAGTTCAAAGGCGAACAGCTTGACCCAGCAGGCAATTGAAGCTACTTCCCTCCAGCAACTAGCGGGCCGTAAGGCCACAGAACTGTCGGGCGGTGAAACGCAACGACTGGCTATCGCAGGTGCTCTTGCAACAGGCGCTAGAGTTTTACTTCTTGACGAACCTACTGCGGGTCTTGACCCGGCACATAAGGATGCTATCCACCGATTAATTCAAACTGCTGGGCAAGAGCGGGTTGTTCTCGTGGCCACGCATGATCTTTACCAGCTCGATGAAATCTATCAGAATGTTCTTGCCTTAAACCGGGGGCATCTGACCTTCTCTGGGCGCACCTGTGACTTTCTCGCCCCTTTCAGCGGCTCACCACAACAGCAAGCCCTGGCGGCATTTAACTACTTCATGGAGCAGTAGATCATGCGGCCTGTACCTCTAGACATATTTACACGTCATTTAGCACTCAAGCTACTTCCTGCCGCCCTGGTTCTGAACCTTCTTTACATCCTGGTGTATAGCAATTCAGCAACCCTTGTGGGTCATGCGGAGTCCGCCGCCGGGCAGGCTTCGCTTCTCTTGATCTTTTCGGCAGGCCTAGCCTCTCTCGCGTCTTGCTGGGTGGGGGTGCAGATGAGTCGTACCAGGCTCATACATACTGCAGCGGCAAGGCCGAGCTGGCAGATATTAGGGTTATGGCTAGTCCCTGCCTTTCTCAGCGGGGCAGTAGCACAGATAGGTGGGGCACTAGGGCTGCTGGCACTCTCAGGGGTGCTTCCTAACTCACGGTTTGTGCTGATTCTGGTAGCCCAGTGTTCAGCCCTGCTGGTTCATACTGCTCTTGGCTACTGGTGGGGTAGGTTTCTGCGTCCGGTTCTTGCCTATCCCCTTGCCGTCCTAACGAGCTATGTATGGTTAGCCTTCACCTGGACGCTGCCGGTCACCTTTATTCGATATTTAGCTGGCCCCGCTATGGTGATGTGCTGTTCGCCTGTGGAACATATCGACCCTGCTGCCCCTGGGGCTCTTCTTATTTTTTCTGCGACGGTGGGGTGCGGGCTTCTTGCCCTGGCTGTATGGCGGGGCGGACATAAGGTGATTAAAGCCGGGGTTGCAGTCTCGTGCCTCATCCTGGGTGGCAGCGCGGGGTACCTTATGGCAGGTCAGTTGGGCCCGGTTGCAACTTACTATCTTGCTGACGAGGACCTCAAATGTGCAGGCAACGCACCGCAGGTTTGCGTGGGAGAAGTGTCTTTGGCACGGAATGACTTGCGCGAGCAAATATCGTTTGATTTTAAGAAAATGCAGAGCATAGGGTTGCCCCCTGTGCAGAAGGCCCTGATTTACAGAGGCGAAAATCTTCCTGCCCTGCATGAGGGAACCGCCTATATCGCTTACCCTCCAACGATGACAGAAGAAGAGGCCCACCGTATGGTGGCTTCGATATATGCTGCCCCGCTAGAGCAGTGCTTAGAGGTCTTGCTGACCCAAGATGATCTGCAAGATTTCAACGCCTTTAGCGCCTCTATCGATCAACTTAAGACTCAACTCACTGGCTATCTAATAGGCCCAGTAGATGTGGACTTCGCACAAGAACAGGCTATCCGGGAGCTCTATATAACTCTGAGTAGTTGCTCTCTGCCCCCAGGAGTATAGGTGAGGTATTTTCTCAGATCCCGTTTACTTACGAAGGTCATCCCGGTACTTCTGCTGTGTTCGGGTTTGCTGGCCTTGTGGAAAGGAACCCTTATTCGCCTTCCTTTACCGGATTTCATCCCCACTTTGGCACGGTCTGTACCTGTCGACGCTGTACTCATGACATGCTCCGTTACCGCAATTGCAGTTGCAGCCTATCCCGGCACTCAGTTGTGGGAGAGGGCGGCGCCGCGTAGCGTCAGCGCATACTCCTATCTCCTAGCAGCTGGGCTAGGCCTTTTCTCAGGCCTTAGCTGTGGAGTAGTTTACCTAGGGGATCCTAGCGTCTGGCCTGTGCTGATGAAACTACTGGGACTAGTCGGAATCATCTCAGTGCTCTATCGGTGTATAGGCTTGTACGTTAGTTTAATTCCCTCTGCCTTTCTGATAGTGAGTACAATTTTTGCCCGTCGCCCAGGGGAAGGAATAGCGCCCTGGGCCTGGCTGGTCAATAGTGACCCGCAACTGCACCAGGTTATCGGGACTCTTGTTCTTGTCGGTGCTGTTGCATTCCTCGCTGATTACTGGCAGCGAGTCCTGGGGAGGAAGCGCTAACTGGCTGCCCTGCCCCTCTGTGTCCCTGCATGAACTGGTACTAGCGGCTTTCCCCGTCCACCGCGTATCGTAGAAAGCATGACTGAACAGAACCTTGCCCCTGAAACCCGCCTGGTGGCCGGTGGCCGTCCTGCCCACGAGGACCTCGCCCCCGTCAACCCGCCCATCATGATGTCCTCCACCTTCCGTCAGATGGGCCCTTCAGATATCAACACCTACGCCCGTTTCTCCAACCAGTCCTGGGACGGCCTGGAAGAAGTCATTGCTGACCTTGAAGGGGCAGAGCTGCCCGGCCTAGTCTTTGCGTCCGGTATGGCTGCTGTTGCTTCGGTTCAGGATCTGGTGCCCGTTGGCTCTATCATTCTGCTGCCCGAGCACACCTACATGGCCTCTGTTTCCATGGCCAAGCGTCTTGAAGCCCGCGGTATTGCCACCGTGGTCCGTCTCGATATCGAGAACACCGAGTCTGTCATCGCTGAGCTGGAAAAGGCCGCAGCTGCTGCCGGTACCACCCCCGAGAACATCAACTACGCAGCCCCCAAGGTCCTGCTCTGGATGGAATCTCCCACCAACCCCATGATGGAGGTCGCCGACCTGCCCGCTATCCTGGCCGCTGCCAAGCGCCTGGGTATCGTCTCAGCTGTTGATAACACCTTTGCCACCCCGCTCGGCCAGAACCCTCTGGCTCTGGGGGCGGACGTCGTCGTCCACTCAGCAACCAAGGCAATTGCCGGCCACTCCGACGTCCTGCTGGGTATTACCGCTACCTCTAACCCGGTTCTGCGCGAGGCTATGGCCGCCCACCGCACCACCAACGGTGCAATTGCTGGCCCCTTCGAAGCCTGGCTGGGCCTGCGCGGCGTCCGCACCATGGGCGTCCGTGTGGAACGTGCTGCCGCCAACGCCTTGGAGCTGGCCCAGCGCCTCGAAGCCCACCCGGCCGTCAAGGCTGTGCGCTACCCCGGCCTGCCCACCGATGCCGGCTACGAACGCGCTACCGCCCAGATGAAGACCTACGGCACTATCCTCTCCATCACCCTGGACGCCACCGCTGAAGAGACCGACCGCGTTGTGGCTGCCCTCAAGATTTGGACGCCCGCAACCAGCCTCGGTGGCGTAGAATCGCTGATTGAGCGCCGCCGCCGCCACGGTTCCGAGCCCCACTCAATCCCCGAGTCGTTGCTGCGCCTGTCGGTGGGTATTGAGAACGTTGAGGACCTGTATGCAGACCTCGCAGCGGCCCTTGAACTCCTCTAAAGACCGATAGAAGAAATATCTGATGTCTCCTCTAATGCTTGCCGGCCTGGTTCGGTACTACATTGAGCTGGGCCTGACTGCCCTGGTTGCTGGACTTGCTGTGTTCGCTGTGATTGAAGCTGTGCGCGCTACTAACTACGCCTACCAGAGTGCCTTCAAACGCACCAAGGGTTTCTGGGTGGGGGTGACCGGGGCTGCTGCCGCTTTTTCGGTGTTAATGCTCCTGCAGACTCTTGCCTGGGGCAGCAGCTCTATTTTCTTACAACTGATTGCGGCAACTGCGGTGGGGGTTTTCCTTGCGGACGTCCGCCCGGCAGTTGCTGTGCGCCGTCGCCGCTAAGCTTCGGTTGCGTTAAGGTCTGAAAAACCCACACATATTCACAGCTCAAACCCTGGTAAAGACCGGGGAATGCGTGAATATGTGTGGGTTTATCTTTGCTTTGGGGGGTTGGAGTGGAATAATGGGAGTATGACTTACAAATTGGTACTGCTCCGTCACGGGCAATCAGAATGGAACGAAAAGAACCTCTTCACCGGTTGGGTAGATGTTGCCCTGACCGAGAAGGGTCGCGCTGAAGCTACTCGCGGTGGTGAGCTTTTGAAGGAACGCGGCATCCTTCCCGATGTCGTCCACACCTCCTTGCAGCGTCGTGCAATCAACACCGCTAACCTGGCTCTCGATGCCGCCGACCGTCACTGGATCCCCGTCAAGCGCAACTGGCGCCTGAACGAGCGCCACTACGGTGCTCTGCAGGGTAAGGACAAGACTCAGACCCTGGAAACCTACGGTGAAGAGCAGTTCATGACCTGGCGTCGTTCATACGACGTTCCGCCGCCGGTCCTCGATGATAACGACGAGTTCTCCCAGGCGAATGACCCCCGCTACGCAGATATTGAGAACGCTCCCCGCACCGAGTGCCTGAAGGACGTCCTCGAGCGTATGCTGCCCTACTGGGAGTCAGAGATTAAGGAAGACCTGAAGGCTGGCAAGACCGTTCTGGTTGCTGCCCACGGTAACTCCCTGCGTGCCCTGGTTAAGAACCTCGAAGGCATTTCAGATGAGGATATCGCTGGCCTGAACATCCCCACCGGTATCCCCCTCTACTACGAGCTGGACGAAAACTTCAAGCCTGTTGGCCCCGGCGAGTACCTGGATCCCGAGGCAGCTAAGGACGCTATCAAGGCTGTTGCTAACCAGGGTAAGAAGTAATTCCCCGGTAGGTACCACCTAAATCAGAAAAACCCACCTAGTTGGTGGGTTTTTCTGATTTTCTGGTACTTTCTGACGGAGATGGTACCTGCCAGCCTAGATGCTAGGTACAGCGTTCCAGTCGCCGGTGACCAGGTAGGTAACCTTGCGGGCTACCGAGACGCCGTGGTCGCCAAAGCGTTCCAGGTAGCGGGAGGCTAGGGTGACGTCCACGGTGACTTGGGCGTTCTGGCCCCAGTCGGGAGCTGCCATGCGGTTAAAGACCTCAACGTGCAGCTCATTGATCCGCATCTTGTGCTTGATGATGTCCTGGGTGTGGGCCAGCTCGCGGGTTTCCAACAGATGAATCACGCTGGTGATGATTTTCTGGTCTAGCTCGATGATTTCGCGGAACACGGGCACGATGGACTCGGGCAGGACGTGCTCGGGGTAGCGCATACGGGCCACCTGGGCGACGTGGCGGGCAAGGTCGCCCATGCGTTCGAGGGAGGAGCTCATCCGGAGGGCACCGACGATCATGCGGAGGTCGGAGGCAACGGGGCCTTGCAGGGCGAGGATGTCGATGGCGCGTTCGTCGAGTTCGTTTTGCATGAAGTCGATGCGGGCATCGTTGGTAATGACTTCTTCGGCTTCTTGAATATCGGCCTGCAAGAAGGCGTCGGAGGCTCGGCCGAGGGCTTCTTGTACGAGAGTGGCGATGTGGATGAGTTCTTCGCCGACGTGTTGCAGTTCGGCTTGGAAGACTTTGCGCACGTGCGCGTCCTTTCCCTTGGGTGGTGTGGGCTACCGGCGGGCAGAATGCTCCCCGGGCTTCCTTCTTAGAGTGCCAAGGCCACATGAACAGCAGGGCATGGTTGGGTAAACGTTAGTTGAACCCTGCTGACGCGAGTCAGAAACTGAGCAAATCAAAATGAATCAACTATGAGGCTTATTCATAAGGGGTAAAACCACCAACTAGACAACGGCCCCACCAGCAATTCACCGCCATGTTCAAAGAACACGGTCTTGAGAAGGGCCTAGATAACACTACCTTGGGGCAGATAGGGGGGATCTCTGCCAAATAGCCCTTTCTTATTTTTTATATCTGACGTGCTGTTCTTTTTCTTTTTGGGGGAGGGTATTAGCGTTGGTGAGAGATGCCGCTTCCTCTTACTTTTCTTCCTTGCTGATTTAATGCACATAGACACGTTAGCCCTGTGAGACTGGCGATGACTATACCCCATACCAGAGGGTTGAAAGCTTGAACTCCGCCTGCACTGAGTGCGAAAAGTAGGGCTGAGGCCCCGTAACAGATAAGCCCCACTAGCCCCCAATTATGCATTTTCTTTTCAGGAAAATTTTTTCTTTCAAGAATATTTATGAGGTAGAGAGACCAAAAGAGAAAGATAGCAGTTGCCTGACCCCAGAGAGGAATTATTCCAATTTCTTGGGGTGATAAATCTGGAGTTCCCCATAAGGGGAAGAGCAGGAGGTAGGGAAGAAATACTGAAAGTAAGGTCAGGAAAAATAGCGTTATGGTAAGGATAACTTTCATTTAATCATTCACCACTTCATTGCTGGGTATAACCCCACCGGGTTCATTAGGGTAAATCTTTTGAATAATCCTGTTAGCAAAGTTTCCCCATAGAGGGTAAGGAACTAAGTTTTCTGGAAATTGTGCAGCTTTGGGGCCATCTGCCTGGACGTGTAGCTCTGAGCCTTCATCATTAATGGCGAAGATAATTGTGTTATCTGCTCCTTCAAAGTGGCCTGGCAAGGAAAGAAGCTTGAGATGTCGGTCGCCTACTTCTAGAACTTTTACAGGGCTCCCACCATTAGGGCTGGTTAGTGTAAGCTCTTGACCAACTTGTGGGTTGTTTACCATTCCGCCTAATGGAAATACGTTTTCAAAATCATCCATAATGATTTTCCAAATCTCATGGCCTCGGAGAGGGGCTTTTGAACCATGGTGCGGGAGTATCTGAAATTTGTAGTCGTACCCGTATTCACCAGCAGGAGTGGTTTGTAGAGGGGGCGTAGTAGTGGACAGTGATGTATTTGCAAAGGCTGCTGTGGAGGTGGGCAATAAGAGTACAGTCGCAAGAACCGTAGCAGGTAGAGAGGCGTGGAACTTTCTTGACTTCATTGTCATCCTTTTTCTGGGGCACGGTTATTATGTATGAGCCGATATTGCTGGGGCTGTCCCTGAGTTAGATATAGCTGGCTATATGTGGCATTGTTTATACAAACTCACACCAGCTCATATATGATTTACATCATTTATATAAAACATTGTAGCTTGTGGCGAGCGGCACTTCAAGATGCACACCTTAGTTGAGTCTTTTCTCGTCTACGCCCAAGGGTGCTTCTATAGTTTTCATCAACCCCTAACCGATGCATGACACTCATAAAAACAACCATCTCTCAACATCGCAAACAAAACATTCACCCGTCGACGAGCCAACGCCATCACGCACCTGTTATGCCGCTTACCCTCTGCACACTTGAGATCGTAATATGCACGCGAAGCCTGATCAGCCTTCAACGAAGCAAAAGCAGATAAGAAAAGCACTCGCTAGAGTGCTTTGGTGCGCATGCCCACCCCAGGTATCGAACGAATAACTGCTGATAAAGGATGAGCTTCCACCAAATCCAGTATCTGCTGCTCTGCTTTACTATGCTGTGCCAGAATCAACTCAAGCTGGGCTGCTAGGTCATCGTCAAAACCGCAGAGCATTGATAATTCAGCGGCGGTTTCATCGACGTAGACGCACCCATGCATGAAGGCGATATCGTTTTAAAGTTCTAGTGCCCTGTCACACAAAATTCGGCTCTTAACAACAGAAGCCAAGGTCACATGAACACAAGCACATGGTTGGGTAAACGTTAGTTGAACCCTGATGACGCGAGTCAGAAACTGAGCACAACAAGCATCGCCGGCTAATAATATACTAAAATTTGCCATATATATTGAATATTACGAAAAATATATTTATTCAGTTATATTTTTACTAGTCAGAGTAGGAAATATTTTATGTGCTTCATGTGCAAGGGATACTAGACATGATTCCACTCAAATAGTAGTGTGATTTAAATCAACATTGATGTTGATGCATCCAGTTTACTGATGATTTAAGGAGGCCGTTATGGCTGTTCACACTGAGGTGATCTTTTAGGAGTAGAGATGGAAAGTAAATATTCAAGTTTGCAAAATAATAAACTCTATATTTCAAGAATTGGTGATTATGTTGCAGGTATTGGATATGGTGAAGGCAGACTTGGAGCATCTCAAGGTGAGGCTCTTGAAAGATACTCGCTGATGAGAGGACCTGGCCAAAATGTTTTTTATACTTTTCCAAGGAACCCGGTTATGAAAAATTTATAGATATAAAAAATAAGTATAATGAAATTTATGATTCCGGCGGAAGCGCATTACATCCGAATATTGAAGAGTCTGCACCGGGTGAACGAATCTCCAGTTCCTTTCGGGTAGAAAGAGGTTAAAGTGATGAAAAAATACTTAACATATGTTACTGAATGTCTTTCTCTTCTGGGAAGAACATCCCCTCTGCGCATGACTCTCATGGTGTGCATGAGTCTTGCCGCTTCTATTCTGGCGACCCTTACTACCCTCTTGCCAGGCCAAGCAGTAAACCTCAACAGTGACAATGAAACATTCCGTTCCCTATTTATCTTCGCGGTAATTTTTAGTGCCTTCTGGCTTACCAGCGCGACCCTTAAAGCCTTGCTCCTACCGGTCTATGGGTACCTTGAGCAGAAAGCTCAAACACAATTAGCCTCCCAAAGTCTCTACCGTTCCTACGGCGTGAAGAAAAACCGCCACACTAGGGATAATAACGAAATAGCCTTTGCGGTAGACAGCCAGATGGCCGCCTTCCGCACTACTAGCTCAACCGTTATCTTCTCCGTCCTGCCAGCTATCTGCGTGATGGGAACTGCCGGAATATCGCTTGCCCTCATTGCTGAGCCTCTGTTGGCGGCGGTTTACCTCGTAGGTATGATTCTCTTTATCTCGCTCTCTCGTCGTCCTGTAGATAAGCACCAGCAGGCTCAGGGAGCTTTCTTTGGCGAGAATATGAAAAATTTTGGTATTCTCACCAACTATGTAAACTACTGGAAAGAAACCGCCTCTTTCTCCCTGGAAGCCAGCAACACTGCATCTTATGCACAGTCCCGTAAACCGGTAGAGGAAAGTGGCGTCCACTCCTACCGTGTAACCAAAAACCTCTACCTATTCCAAGCCTGTGTGCTATTCATTATTATGGCTTCCCTGCTGGGTGTATACCTGGTCCTGGGGCAGGGGCGTGAATACGGTACACTTCTGGCCGGCTTTATTTCTCTTACCGGTGTATCACTCTATTCAATTCAAGTTATTCAAGATATAGGTTTTTCCCTGTCGGCAATTGCTACATCCTACGCTCAAGATGCAGAAGCACAGCAAAAAATGAGCACATCTAGCTCAGAAGAGCAGCCCGTTCCAGAGAAGGCACCCAAAAATATCGACAGTAAACTACCCGATAAGGGGCTGGTCTGGCTCCTGGGTTCCAGTGGCTCAGGGAAAACAACCTACATAGAAACCCTGCTGGGGTTCACTCCCTACCCGGTTCCGGATCATATGTCGATGAGAAAATTCAGAGAGACTCGATACCTGCCCCAAGAAACTAACCTGCCATTCCAAACCGCCCACGAGACAATTCGGGCTTCCCGTCCTCTGGAAACCCAGAACATTGACTCTTGCCTACAGTTACTGGAACTAGACGATTTCATGACTACCGGTCAACGGGCTCAAGAAACCATTGCCGGTGAAGAGTCAAGGGTTTCAGGTGGTGAAGCCCGTCGAATAGGTCTAGCCCGCACGCTCCTGGGGCAGCCCGGATCGCTCATTATTCTCGATGAGCCAACTACCGGTATTGGTCGAGAAACACAAAAAATAGTGTGGGAGCTAGTTCGTGAAAAGTCTTTAGATAACCTCATACTTGTCATCACTCATGACGTAGACGCACCCATCCATGAAGGCGATATCGTTTTAAAGTTCTAGTGCCCTGTCACACAAAATTCGGCTCTTAACAACAGAAGCCAAGGTCACATGAACACAAGCACATGGTTGGGTAAACGTTAGTTGAACCCAGTCCGGTTTGAGGTGAGTGATAGTGCATCAGGTGCAGGTAAGGGCATAAGCTGGTGTCTGTGAACCCTACTGTGATTGCTTTGTCTGCGGCTGTGCTGGGCCTCCTCATCGGCGTGGTCAGCATGCTCGCCGTGCAACGAAGTGAGCGTCAGCGCGCCCGCTGGGCCGACGTCGAAGAGCCAACCCTCAGCGACGGTGCCGCTGAGGTGCTGGCGGTCATTGGCCGTGCCTATGTGGTGGTCGATGCTGTGGACGGCGTCGTCCAGGCTTCCCCTGGGGCTTATGCTTTGGGCTTGGTGCGGGGGCATACGGTGGTGTCAGATGAGATGCTGTCGATGATTGATGAGGTCCGCCGCAAGGGGGCTATTGCTGAGAAGGAAATTGTTTTCACGCGAGGCTTCTATGATCAGAGCCGGCTGGTGATTGATTTGCGGGTGGCCCCGGTGGGGGATGAGTACATCCTGGTTCTTGCTGATGACCGCACTGAGATTGCCCGCGCCCAAACGGTGCGTACTGATTTTGTGGCGAATGTGTCCCATGAGTTGAAGACGCCGGTGGGGGCGGTTGGGTTGATGGCTGAGGCGATTGAGTCGTCAGCTGATGATCCTGAATCTGTCTTATATTTTTCAGGAAAGTTAAAGCGGGAGTCCCGGCGGCTTGCTGCCCTGGTGCAGGACGTTATTGAGCTGTCCCGTTTGCAGTCGACCGATATGGTTTTGAATTCCAAGCTTGTTGATATGGGTCAGGTTGTTGCTGAGTCTGTTGACCGGAACCGGCTGACGGCTGAGGGGAAGCAGATTGAGCTGACTGTGGGCGGGTCTGTTGACCGCCCTGTTCACGGTGACCCTGAGCTTCTGGGGACTGCCCTGCGTAACCTCATTGAAAACGCTATTCGCTATTCACCGGAGAAGACGAAGGTGGGTATCGGTATGGCTGTGAAGGACGACACTGTTAGAATTTCTGTGAAAGATCAGGGGCCGGGTATCCCTGAGGATGAGCAGGACCGTATTTTTGAGCGGTTTTACCGGGTTGATCCGGCCCGTTCTCGTCAGACCGGGGGCACCGGCTTGGGCTTGAGTATCGTGAAGCATATTGTGGGCCAGCACGGTGGTGAGGTGACCCTCTGGTCGAAGCCTGGTTCTGGTTCTACTTTTACGATGTCTTTGCCTCTTGTGGATGAAGAGACTGAGCAGGATTTGTTGGGTGAGGGTTTGGGCCCCGCGTCGAAGTTTGAGAATATGCCTGCTGGCCAGCTTGCTGGGTCCAGTGTGGCTCGAGAGAAGAAGGAATCGTAGATGACCCGCATTTTGGTGGTTGAGGATGAAGAGGCCCTGAGCGAGCCTTTGGCCTTTCTGCTGGGCCGGGAGGGCTTTGAGGTTCAGGTGGTTGATAATGGCCTGGACGCTGTGACCGAGTTCGAGCGGGGCGGCGCTGACCTGGTGCTGTTGGACATCATGCTGCCGGGCCAGTCAGGCACCGAGGTGTGTAAGCAGATTCGGGCGACGAGTGCGGTGCCCATTATCATGCTGACGGCGAAGGACTCTGAACTGGATAAGGTTTTGGGGCTTGAGCTGGGGGCTGATGACTATGTGACTAAGCCTTATTCCTCCCGGGAGCTGATTGCCCGTATTCGGGCTGTTCTCCGCCGCCAAGGGGGAGAGGCTGAGGAGCATGAGAGCGGGGCGATTGAGGGGGGCCCCGTCCGGATGGACGTTGAGCGCCACGTCGTGACGGTGCACGGTGAGCCTGTTGCTATGCCCCTTAAAGAGTTTGAGCTGCTTGAAATGCTGTTGCGGAACGCAGGCCGGGTCATGACTCGCTCCCAGTTGATTGACCGGGTGTGGGGGGCCGACTATGTGGGCGATACAAAGACCCTGGACGTTCATATCAAGCGGTTGCGGTCCAAGATTGAGGACGATTCTTCGGCCCCCAAGTACCTGGTGACGGTGCGAGGTTTGGGGTATAAGTTTGAGGCCTAATCCCAAGGCCTGACGGCGACTGTTTAGTCAAGAGCAAAGGCCCCCTGCGGTGTGCAGGGGGCCTTTGCTGTCTACCCTGTGATCGGGTGCTTGTTTAGTGGTTTGAAGAAGCTGTTGCTTCGGCGGTGGGCTGGGCGCCACCGGGCAGGTATTCGGCGTATTCTTCAAGGTCGCCGTTGAGGACGGGCAGGCTGAAGGCTTCGGTGGTTTCACCAATGACCCCTTCAGCTTCAATGATGAGGCCGGGGGCTTCGGGGGTGGAGTCGATGATAACTTCGTTGGTGTCCTCTTCGAGGATCTTTGATTCGCCGGGTTCAACGTCTACGGAGAAGGACTGACCATCGCCCAGGTTGAAGGTGACAGTCTGGGCGGTTTCGCCCATGTTGTAGACGGTGCCGAGGACGCGGCCGGGCTGACCTTCACCCTCAGAAATAACGAGCATGTTGCGCATGTCGACGCGCTGGCCCTTGGGCCACATAGTGAAGGAAACGCCGTCGCTGGCATCGTAAACGAGGGTGGTTGCGGGGTTGTTGGTGTAGGTGCAACCGGTCATGGCGAGGAGGGCACCTGCGATGGCGAGGGTTGCGCCTGCGCGCTTGATGGTCAGAGAAGCGGTGTTCTTCACAGCTTGTGCTCCCTTGTTGGTTGAGTGCCCCGTGTATGGGGTGGGGCGTGTGTGTGCGCCGCGCCTGGGCGCGGTTTTGTCTGGTCTGGTCACATTCTATCTGTTTTAGTGACGTTAGGTCACTATCGGCGGGGTTTGTGAGGGTAAATGAAGTTCTGGGTTTGGGCGGGGAGACACTGGGGGCAGAAAAACTTTAAGTGTGCTGTTTAAATAAGCGTGCTAGAATGGATAGGCTGAAAGGGGTTTATCCATATGGTTTTTGAGGTTGGCGAAACAGTCGTTTACCCTCACCACGGTGCCGCAACGATCGAAGAGATCAAGATGCGTAAGATCCGTGGCGAAGAGAAGATGTACCTGAAACTCAAGGTTGCTAATGGTGACCTGGTCATTGAGGTTCCTGCTGAGAACGTTGATATGGTGGGCGTGCGTGACGTCGTTGACGAACGCGGCCTGCAGGAAGTCATCGACGTCCTTCAAGCAACCGATACTGAAGAAGCAGCTAACTGGTCCCGCCGCTACAAGGCTAATGTCGAGAAGCTGGCCTCGGGCGATGTGCTGAAGGTTGCCGAGGTCGTGCGTGACCTGTGGCGTCGTGAGAACGACCGCGGCCTGTCGGCAGGAGAGAAGCGCATGTTGGCTAAGGCTCGTCAGATTCTGTCCTCCGAGGTTGCCCTGGCTAAGGACATCGATGAAGAAGCTGCCGAGGTTGAGCTCGATAAGATTCTCGAGGGCGTCTAAACTTTCGGGTATGCTCACTAGCTGTGAGCACTCTAGATTTTTCTGATACAGCGGGCACCGCAACCACTTCTGGTGGTTCGGTGCTCGCTGTCGTTATTGTGGCGGCCGGGTCCGGTTCGCGCCTGGGCGCGGGTGTGCCCAAAGCAGCGGTGCAGGTTGCCGGGCGCACCCTGCTGGAATGGGCGCTGACCGGTGCCCTAGCGTCGGGCGTGGTCGCTCGGCTGGTGGTGACGGTGCCCCCGCAGGATGTTGAGCTACGGCAGGTCTGTGCCCGTTACGGTGCCTTGGCGGTAGAAGGCGGCGCTACCCGCGCTGAGTCGGTCACGGCTGCCCTGACTGCGATTGCAGACGCAGCCCCCCTGCCCGGTGCCCCCGGGCAGCTGCCCACCGGAGTCCTGGTGCATGATGCCGCCCGCTGTTTTACCCCGCCGGATGTGTACCGCCGGGTAGCTGCGGCCCTGGCCGCCGGGGAGAAGGCCGTCATTCCGGTGCTACCGGTGGTGGACACCATTAAGACGGTAGACGCCCAGGGGTATGTGACTGGCACCCCTGCCCGGGCGCAGTTGCGGGCGGTGCAGACCCCCCAGGGTTTTGACCTGGCCACCCTGCGCCAGGCCCACCGGGATGTTGCCTCCCTAGCCCCCGAGGTTGCTGAAAGTATCACCGATGATGCCATGCTGGCTGAGACCCTGGGGCTGCCGGTGGCAACGGTCGAGGGAGCTGCCGAGGCCTTCAAAATTACAACCCCCCTTGACCTGACCCTAGCCACTGCCCTCTACGACGAAAAGAGAGAATCATGATTCCCCGTATCGGTACCGGTACTGATGTGCACGCTTTTGGTGAGGAAGGCACCGAGCTGTGGGTGGCCGGGCTGCACTGGCCGGGCCAGCGTGGCCTGTCGGGCCATTCGGACGGCGACGTGGTCGCCCACGCTGCTGCCGACGCCCTCTTCTCGGCCAGTGGCACCGGCGATTTAGGCTCCAATTTCGGGGTGGATCGGCCCGATATGGCAGGTGCTTCCGGCGTTCGGATCCTGTCGGAGGCAGCTGCCATTGTGCGGGCCGCCGGGTTTGAGATCGGCAACATTGCGGTGCAGCTGATCGGCAACAAGCCCAAGTTCTCCCCGCGCCGGGAGGAGGCCAACCGCGTCCTATCTGAGGCCGCCGGTGCCCCGGTGACGGTTACCGCCACCACCACTGACGGACTGGGCTTGACCGGCCGCGGCGAGGGCGTGGCAGCTACTGCTGTTGCCCTGGTGTATCCGGCCTCCTAGCATTCCTTCGCTGAGGGAGACGCCAGATCGGGGAGGGGAACGCAGTTGCTTGCTGTTCCTGATGGCTTATGCTGGTGTCTTTCGACAGTTGGCATCTTCCGGAAGTAATCATGAGTTGTGATCCTCTAGAACCGCACCCGCATGTTTTAAGTGACCGAGGTGGCCGCGTCATTGCCTGGCACGAGTTCGGTGAGCTAACAGAGCCGGTTGCAACAGTTCTGTACTGCCACGGTACGCCGGGTACCGGTTATGAGGCGCTCTTTTTTGACGAGGCTGCCAGCCAGCTTGGTATCCGGGTTATTGCTCTTGACCGGCCGGGGCTGGGGGCCTCAGATCCTGTGGACGAGCGCACGGTAAGCACCTGGGCTGAGCAGGACGTCGCTGCGGTGGTGGAGCATTTGGACCTTGAACAGTTCAGCGTGATGGGTTTTTCTGGGGGAGGGCCCCATGCCATGGCTGTTGCCGCAACCTACCCGCAGAAAGTCAGCCAGCTCGTCCTGTTGGCCCCCTTTACCCACCACCCCCTGTGGGAGTCCCGGCTGGGCGTTGATTTGACGGCTACCCGCGTCCTGCTGTCCCACCTCTTCCTCTCCTGGCTGCCCAAGCCCCTCATTGATCGGGCTGCTGGCACCGGGGCGGCCCAATCCAACCGTCGGCAGCTGGGGAAGGCCCTTACCCGCAATGTGCAGGGGCATACCGGTGCCTACCGCATGGCTGTTGCCCATGACTACGCCCTGCAGTTCGATATCAGCGGGGGAGTGCAGGATGAGCACGCTATCTACGCTGACTGGGGCTTTTCTGAAACCCAAATCAAGGTGCCGGTGCATGTGTGGGTGCCCGAGAAAGACCTGGCTATCCGCCCGGCCCGCGCCCGGAACCTGGGGTTGCGCCTGGGGGCTGAGCTCCATGAACTGCCCGAGGACGGCCACCTGTCCCTGCTGATCAATCAGGCAGCTGCCGTCCTCAAACCCCTGGTGGCTAAGGGCCCCTAGATGCAAGATGTCCTCCTGCTGGGCTAGCCTCCTGTAGCCACCCTGAAACCGGTAAACTGAAGAGCGTGACTTTACGTTTTTATGATTCAGCAACAGCAAGCGTCCGTGACTTTAGCCCGGTTCACCCCGGTGAAGCCCGTATCTATTACTGTGGTGCCACTGTGCAGGGGGCCCCTCATATTGGGCATGTGCGTTCGGGCCTGGTCTTTGACCAGCTGTCCCGCTGGCTGACCTACCGCGGGTACAAGGTCACTACAGTCCGCAACGTGACCGATATCGACGATAAGATTCTGGTCAATTCAGCTGCTTCATTTGAGTCCGAGTATGCCGGTGAGCACCCGGCAGAAGAATGGTGGGCCCTGGCCTACCGCTTCGAGCGGGTCTTTGCTTCCGCTTATGCTGCCCTCAACATTGCCCCGCCCACCTATGAGCCGCGCGCTACCGGGCATATTCCCGAGATGTTTGCCCTCATTCAGCGCCTCATTGACCGCGGCCATGCCTACCCGGCAACCGACGGCTGCGGCGACGTCTACTTCGATGTGCGTTCCTGGGAGAACTACGGGGCCCTGACTCGTCAGAAGATTGACGATATGCAGGACGCCCCGGACGCCGACCCCCGCGGCAAGCGCGACCCCCGCGACTTTGCCCTCTGGAAGGCCTATAAGGAGGGCGAGCCCGCAACCGCCTCCTGGGATTCCCCCTGGGGTAAGGGCCGTCCCGGCTGGCACCTAGAGTGCTCGGCCATGGCAGGCAAGTATCTGGGCGAGACTTTTGATATTCACGGTGGCGGCCTGGATTTGCGCTTCCCCCACCACGAAAACGAGATGGCCCAGTCCCAGGCAGCTGGCTACGGCTTTGCCAACTTCTGGATGCACAACGGCCTGGTCAATTACGAGGGTGAGAAGATGTCCAAGTCCATTGGCAATATCATCACCCCGGAGCAGATGTTAGAGTCTGCCCGCCCCCTGGTCGTCCGCTACTACCTGGGCCAGGCCCACTACCGCTCCGTCCTCGACTACCACCCCACTTCCCTGGACGAGGCCCGTGTAGCCGTTGAACGCATCGAGGCTTTCCTTGCAGCGACCCGAAACTACCACCGCGAAAATGCTGAGGTGCCCCAGGCTTTTGCTGAGGCTATGGACGATGATCTCAATATCCCCAAGGCCCTGGCCGCCCTGCACGGGGCCGTGAGGGCCGGTAACGCTGCGCTCGCTGCCGGGGAGTCTGCCCAGGACGCCGCCGAGCAGGTTTACGCTATGGCCAAGGTACTGGGGCTGGTTGAGCTCATGTCCTTCAGCCAGGCAGGGGCTGCTACTCCGGACGCCGGTGAGCACGCAGCTCTTGACTCTCTGATTCAGACCATGCTGACCCAGCGGGCTGAGGCCCGGGAGGCTAAGGACTGGGCCCGGGCTGATCAGATTCGTGATGCCCTGGCAGCTGCAGGTATTACCGTCAAGGACGGGGCGAGCGGGTCCAGCTGGTCCCTGAGCTAATCTGATACCGGGTACTGGTTTTACCCAGGTAGTGCCCTACCAGCGACTTTTACGCGCCCTGCCCCTGCCTGGTGGCAGGGCGCGTGCTCCATCTCTCGCACCAAAAACCGTGAGCGGTCGGTAAGCTAGAGACCAACGACAAGAAACCTAAAGAAGGACAACACTATGGCGAAGGCAGGCTCCCGCCCCGGCGCAACCAGCAAGAAGAAGGGCCCTACCAAGGGCACCGGTGGCCACGGGCGGAAGGCTCTTGAAGGCCGCGGTAACACCCCCAAGGCTGAGGATCGCGTTTACCACAAGGCCTACAAGATGAAGAAGGCCGCTGAAAACCGTAAGGCAACGAATACCCTGCGTTCCCGCCAGCCCCGGCTGGGTGGCAAGCGGGCCTCCGACGAGCTGGTGACCGGCCGTAACTCTGTGCTGGAGGCGCTGCAGACTGAGATTCCTGCCAAGACTCTGTTCGTGATGTCCCGTATTGAGGTAGATGACCGCGTCCGCGAGATTATGACCGAGGCCAATAAGCAGGGTCTGCCCATGCTGGAAATTGGTCGCAATGAGCTTGACCGGCTGACCGACCACGCCGTCCACCAGGGTGTTGCCCTGCAGATTCCTCCCTATAAGTACCCGGACGCCGGCAACCTGGTTCTCGATACCATGGATCTTTGGTACGAGAAGAAGATGAGCACCCCGCCCCTTTTCGTTGCCCTGGACGGTATTACCGATCCCCGCAACCTGGGTGCCATTATTCGTTCTGTCTCTGCTTTCTCAGGTAATGGTGTGATTATTCCTGAGCGCCGTTCTGCAGCTATGACTGCTTCTGCCTGGAAGACCTCTTCCGGTGCTGCTGCCCGTATCCCTGTTGCTAAGGCAACCAATCTGACCCGGGTGATCCAGCAGGCCAAGGACGCCGGCATTTTCGTTGTTGGTTTGGACGGCGGTGGGGAAGTTGACCTGCCCAACCTTGAGCTGGCCTCTGAGCCGCTCATGATTGTTGTGGGTTCTGAAGGTAAGGGCCTGTCCCGCCTGGTGACTGAGAACTGCGATCAGATTGTTTCGATTCCTATTAGCTCAGCAATGGAATCACTCAATGCTTCTATGGCAGTGGGTATTGCCCTCTATGAGGTCTCCCGCCGCCGAGCTGCCTAAGCTCTCTTCTTCACATAGTGCTCTCCCGCGATAGCGGGAGAGCATTTTTGTTTAAGCGTTTGCGGGGTGTTTGTGAGCCAGGATAAGGGCTTGGACCACAAAAAACCCATCACATCGAGGCTGCGAGGGGCTTTGAAAAAAACTTAAAAAAATCTTTTTCCCTGGGTATTATGGACTTGACTAGGGATTTTGTTGATATATGGGCTGGATTTCGGGGTGAAAATGCCCCAAAACTGCATCTTCCGGGTTGCGCGGTCTGGAAAACCTGCGTAAAGTATTACGAGTCGCCGCGGCGAGGGAAACCCCGCCACAACGACAAAACACCAAGTCACATAGCGATTCAAGCCTCAGGCAGGCACCGGAAAACAAGAGGTCACAAACCTTTGTTGGAAGGTCATAAACCAGCCAGAAGCAACTGTGGGA
>NZ_JBLKPV010000014.1:0-57707 GCF_049068285.1 Rothia nasimurium
CGGCAGAAACGCAAGGCAATAGCAACCAAAACCCGTGCCTAAAAGAACTGCTTACCTGAAAACGCAGCTTTCCTGGATTCCTGCAGGAGTCAATAGCTAGCAATCAAAGAACTGTGTGCCTGAAAACGCACCGGGAAGACCAAGCAGCCCCTACGCAAGCTACCCCAAGCCAGATAGACTAGAACCTAGCGAAAAAACAGGGCAGAGAAGGGCCCTACCCCCACCATAAACACCATAGAGGAGCTCACTTGGCTGAATACTCACGTAACCACTCAGATAAAAACCGCGGTGGCTACAAGAAGAACAACGACCGTAACTCCTCACGACCCTACCGAAGCGACCGGTCAGACCGCACCGAAAGCAGCTACACAAAGCGCGACGGCGACCGCCCCTACAGCGACAAGAAGAAGCCCTTTGACAAGAACCGCGGTGGCGGCAAACGCTTCGATGACCGCAAGGGCTCTGGCAAGTTCGGCGACAAGAAGTTTGGCGATCGCGGCCCCCGCAAGAACTTCGACCGTGACCGTACCAAGGCTAACTACCAGGGGGAGCGCAAAGACCAGCGCTTCAAGGAAAACCAGAACCCCAGCGGTGACTACCGCCCCTCCAAGAATGCACCTGATATCGATACCGACGTCACCGGCAAGGAACTGGAAAACTGGACCCTCCGTGCCCTGCGCCAGCTAGAAGCCCAGAACGCCGACACCGTAGCCAAACACCTGGTCATGGTGGGCCGCTACCTCGATATCGACCCCGACTTCGCCCTTGAACACGCCATCGCCGCCTCCAAGCGGGCAGGCCGAATCGGCGTCGTCCGCGAAGTCGTCGGCATTGCAGCCTACGCCGCTGAAAACTTCGAACTAGCCCTCCGAGAACTGCGCACCCACCGTCGTATCTCAGGCTCTAACGACCACCTGGCCCTGCTCGTCGACTGTGAACGCGCCCTCGGCCGTATCGAAAAGGCTCTCACCCTTGCAGAAGAAGCCCGTGGTGAGGACGTCCCCGCAGGCGTCCGATCAGAGGTAGCGATCGTCGTCTCGGGTATCTACCAGGACCAGGGTGAGCTCAAAAAGGCCCTCAAGGCCCTCGAAATCCCTGAGCTCAACCCCAAGCGCGGCTACGACTACTCACCCCGCCTCTTCAACACCTACGCTGAGCTCCTACACCAGGACGGTCAGATCAAGGAAGCCAACCGCTGGGCCCGTCTAGCCCTCATGACCGAAGCAGCCCTCGGCCAGGGTGACTTCGTCGAACCTGAAATTTTTGACATCTTCACCGAGCAGGAGCTGCTTGAACCCGAAGAACCCTCCGTCGACCTTGAAGCTGCAGAAGCCTCAGCTGACACCGCCCAAGACCAGCCCGAACCTGAAACTGCCGACGCAGATCAGGTAGCCAACGCGGAAGAAACCGGCTCTGACGACGGAGCCCTCTTCGAGGTTGCAGAAGAGACCACCCCATCGGCAGAAACCACTGTGAGTGATGACCAGGCCGAAGAAGAAGCCCTCTTTGAACTGGCGCCTGAAGAAACTTCCCCTGAAAACACCGAGGAGGCCTAGAACCCATGCTGCTCACCCAGCACGATGCGATTCTTTCTGACCTCGACGGGGTCGTCTACGCTGGCCCCCACGCTATCCCCGGAGCCCCCGAGGCCCTCAACAAGGCCCAGAGCCTTGGCGTTCCGGTGGCCTTCGTTACCAATAACGCCTCCCGGAGCGTCCAGGCGGTTGCTGACCACCTGGTTGAACTTGGCGTGAAGACGGACGCTGACCACGTCATCAGCTCAGCCCAGGCAGCGGCAGAGCTCTTGGCAGAGCAGCTTTCCCCCGGATCGAGGGTCCTGGTGACCGGTGCCCAGGCCCTGGCTGACTGCGTCCGCGCCGTTGGCTTAGTCCCGGTTGCCAGCCAAGCTGACGAGCCGGTAGCCGTGGTACAGGGCTTCAACCCCAAGATCCTGTGGGAAGACCTGGCCGAAGCCGCCTATACCCTGGCAGATGAGAAGGTGCTCTGGGTGGCCTCCAACACCGACTTCACCATCCCCAAAGAACGGGGTATCGCCCCCGGCAACGGAACCCTTGTCGGAGCCGTCGCCACCGCAACTGGACGCACCCCCCTGGTTGCTGGAAAACCCGAATCCCCCATTTTCGTGACCGCCGCCCAAAAACTGGGAGCTAGCAGTCCCGTTGTGGTCGGTGACCGCCTGGATACCGATATCCAGGGCGGCAACCGGGCAGGCATGGCAACAGCCGTGGTGATGACCGGGGTGGAAACTTTCGAGAGTATTTTGGCAGCGATTCCTCTGGAACGCCCCACCTACCTGCTCACTGACCTGAGTGGCTTCTTCGAGACCTACCCCGAGATCAGCTGTGAAGCTACTACCAGCGGGTTCACCGCGTCCGGCGCCGGCTGGACCGCCACTGCCCAGGGATCAGAACTGACCATCAGCGGCCAGGGTAAGGACGTCGATAGCTGGCGGGTAGCCTGCGCCGCCTGGTGGGCCGCCCACCCCGACATCGCCGAGCCGACCCTCCCCGAAAGAATCCAGCGTGGCTAAAGAAGAGGCCTCACCTAAGGAAACACCGGAAGAGCTGGATCCGGAGTTTGAAGCTGCCCTCACCGCAGCCCTGGCCCTGGAGCCCACCGAGCGGATTGACCGTTTGAAGAAAATCGCCGACGACCTGAAAAAAGAACTCGACTAAACCGCGCGGGGACTGCGGGAGAGGAAAGACCATGAGACTGGACCAGTACCTGGTACATGCCAACATTGCCCGCTCCCGCACCCTGGCCGCAAAGATGGTTGAGGGCGGCCATATCAGCGTCAACGGAAAGCCCACCACCAAGCCAGCCCAGAAGCTACGGGAGGGCGATAGGGTGCGGGTACGCCGAAGCGACCTGACCGAGTATGTGAGCCGGGCCGGGCACAAGCTAGCCGGCGCCCTGGACGCCTTCCCCGAGATTTCAATTACCGGGAAGGTCTGCCTGGATGCCGGGGCCTCCACCGGGGGCTTTACCGACGTCCTGCTGCGCCGGGGGGCCCGTCGGGTCGCTGCGGTTGACGTCGGGCACGACCAACTGGTGGATGAGATCCGCCACCACCCGTCCGTGGATGTTTACGAGGGTATGAACGTCCGCCATATGAGCCCGGACGACATCGGCGGGCAGGTGGAGCTGACCGTCTCTGATCTCAGCTTTATCTCCCTGACCAAGGTTGTCCAGCCCCTGGCCGAGGCCACAGCCCCCGGAGGGGACCTCCTCCTAATGGTCAAACCCCAGTTTGAAGTGGGCCCAGCCAAGATCGGGAAGGGCGGGGTCGTGACCGACCCGCTGGCCCGGGCTGAAGCAGTACAGGGCGTGAAGCAGGCAGCCCAGGAGGTTGGCCTGATAGTAATGGGGGAGAAAGAAAGCCCCCTGCCCGGCCAGGACGGTAACCTAGAGTTCTTCCTCTGGTGCCGAAAGCCTGCCCAATCCGCTGAAGGTAGCGGCCGCTCAGAGCACCGGGGGTAGGGAACCGACCTGCCCCGGACGTCCTCACCCAGATATCCCAATACCGGTAGGGGAGGGCCGAGCAGGAGAGCCCAGCCCCACCCACCAGCAATCGAATAAATATTCGAAAAAAGGGTGTGTTGGGGAGCTGAAACTGACCTGGAAGACGGAAACATCAGCTAGCCTAAAAGGGTGAAGGATTCTCAAGCACCTGCCGCCCCCGCTGACCCCGGGGACCGCAAGATACTGGTATTCGCCCACACCGGCCGAGTCGAAGCCCGCGATGCTGCCCGCGCAGCCTGCACCCAGCTGTATCAGGCCGGGCTAGTTCCCGTCATGAACCGGGCAGATCTCGAAGCGCTCACCGAACGCTGGGACAACCCCGTCCCCGTTGCTGTGGCCCACGAAAGCGTTGCCCTCAAAGACATTGAGCTCGGGGTCGTGCTCGGTGGAGACGGCTCGATTCTGCGGGCAGCTGAGATGATCCGTCACACCCAAATCCCCCTCGTCGGCGTGAACCTGGGCCATGTGGGCTTCCTGGCTGAGGCCGAAGAATTCGACCTTGCCGAAACTGTAGAGCGCATTGTGTCAGGCGACTACACGGTTGAAGAGCGCATGGCTATTGACGTCAAGGTCTGGGCTGACGGGCAGAAAATCCTCGATACCTGGGCCCTGAACGAGGCCAGCGTTGAGAAGGGCAACCGGGAAAAAATGATAGAGGTCGTCATCGAGGTTGACCGCCGCCCCCTGTCCTCCTTCGGCTGTGACGGGGTCGTCCTGGCAACCCCCACCGGCTCAACCGCCTACGCCTTCTCCGGGGGCGGGCCCGTCGTTTGGCCCAGCGTTGAAGCTATGCTCCTGGTGCCCCTTTCCGCCCATGCCCTCTTTGCCCGGCCCCTCGTCACTGCCCCGGACTCCATGATGGCCGTTGAACTGGTCTCAACCAACGGGGCTGAAGGCGTCCTCTGGTGCGACGGCCGCCGAACCCGCGACCTTCCCCCCGGGGCCCGTGTCGAAGTGACCCGATCCTCCAAACCGGTGCGCCTGGCCCGGATGCACCCGGCCCCCTTCTCCGAACGCCTGGTCAAGAAATTTGAGTTGCCGACAGCCGGGTGGAGGGGGCCCTACACCACTGGCCCGGCCACCACCGCCCTGCCCGTCCTTGGCACTGACGAAGGTAAGAAAGACTAAACCGTGATTGAAGAAATCCACCTGCGCGACCTCGGGGTTATCACCGATGCCCGTCTGCCCCTTGAACCTGGCTTTTCGGTGCTCACCGGCGAAACCGGGGCTGGCAAAACCATGGTCGTGACCGCCCTGGGTATGCTCTTGGGCGCTCGATCAGATGCAAGCTCCGTGCGAAACGGGGCAAAAAATGCCCTGGCCGAAGCTGTGATCCGCCTGCCCCACGGGCACCGGGCCCTAGACCTGGCTGAGGACGCAGGCGGCTCCGTCGAGGAACTGGACGGCGGTTCTGCTGAGCTCCTACTGGCCCGAACTGTCTCAGCCAACGGCCGGTCCCGGGCCCACGTCGGCGGGGTATCAGCCCCCATCGGTACCCTGGCCGAGATCGGGCATACTCTCGTTGCCGTCCACGGCCAGTCAGACCAGCTCCGCCTCAAGGACGCAGCTGCCCAGCGTCATGCCCTAGATTCTTATGCCGGGAAGAAACTCGAAAAACTCCTGGCCGCCTACACCACCAACTATGAGCGCTACAAGCAGGCCGCCGGAGAACTGCGGGACGTCCGGGAAAACACCCGGGCCCGGGCCCTCGAAGCCCAAACCCTGCAGGGGGCCCTGGCCGAAATCGATGCGGTCAACCCGGTGGAGGGCGAAGAAGAAGCCCTGAGGGCAGAAAGCCAGAAGCTGGCCAACGTCGAATCCCTACGCCTGGCGGCCACCACCGCGTCAACGGCCCTCTCCGGAAGTGAATACGGGGACGCCGATGAGCCTAACGTCCTAGGACTGCTGGATGCTGCCCGCACCGCCCTGGCAGCCGAAGCAGCCGACGACGCCGACCTGGGCGCCCTGGCCGGCCGCCTTAACGAGGCTCTCATTACAGTCACCGACATCGCCGAAGAAATCTCAGCCTACACCTCTGGCCTGGACACCGAAGGGCCGGAAAGGTTAGCTGAGGTTGAACACCGCCGCTCCCAGCTCAAAACCCTGACCCGCAAGTACGGGGCAGATATCGCCGAGGTGCTGGCCTGGGCCGACGAATCCCGGGCCCGGCTCGGAAGTCTCTCGGACGATCCTGCCCGCCAGGAGGCCCTGGAAGCTGAACTGCGCCAGCTGCGCGAAACCCTGGGGGAGCAGGCTGCGGAGCTCACAGCCTTACGAGAAAAGGCTGCCCGTAAGCTGGCAGCAGCAGTTAGCGACGAACTCTCTGCCCTGGCAATGCCCAATGCCTCCTTGGTGGTAGAGGTGGAAGAAACCGAAAAGTTCCACCGCTTCGGCAAGGACTCAGTGACCTTCATGCTGGCCTCCCACGCCCAGGCAGTGCCCCGTCCCCTCGGTAAGGGGGCTTCCGGCGGCGAGCTCTCCCGCGTCATGCTGGCCCTTGAAGTGGTGCTCTCAGAAGTTGACCCGGTGCCCACCTTCATTTTCGACGAAGTGGATTCCGGTGTCGGCGGTAAGGCTGCCATCGAAATTGGCCGCCGCCTAGCAATGCTGGCCAAAAATGTGCAAGTTTTGGTTGTTACCCACCTGCCGCAGGTTGCCGCTTTCGCTGACCAGCACATCCTGGTCAGGAAAAACGACGACGGCTCCCTCTCCCGGGTCCAGGTACTATCTGCCGAAGAGCGGGTTGTCGAACTAGCCCGTATGATTTCAGGGCACGACCAATCAGCTGCGGCCCAGGAACACGCCCGCGAACTGTTGGCAGACGCCGGGCAAATCTGACCTGGCGCAAGCCCTCCTGCCCCCGTCCCTTTCAGGGGTGGGGGCAGGCCTGTTTTACCTGGAAGTGAGGTGACAGATTATTCCTAGTTTTCCGCTGGGAGGAGAGGGACGCTAGTAGCTAACCGGTAGCGTCCGCGCAGCCTGCCGGGACCTTCCCACTGTTTACACGCGTGAAACAGAAGGGGTGATAGGCTGGAATTCCGTGGTAGATACAAAAACATCAAACAACGGTAAAATCACCCGCCAGATCTTCGTCACCGGCGGTGTAGCTTCTTCTCTCGGTAAGGGCCTCTCAGCCTCATCTCTTGGCCGGCTTCTTCGCTCTCGTGGTCTTTCTGTGACCATGCAGAAGCTCGACCCTTATCTCAATGTCGACCCGGGCACCATGAACCCCTTCCAACATGGTGAAGTCTTTGTCACCGACGACGGTGCAGAAACCGACCTCGACATCGGCCACTACGAACGCTTTTTGGACGAGAACCTCTCCCAGGCAGCGAACGTGACCACCGGCCAGGTCTACTCCCACGTGATTGCCAAGGAACGCCGCGGAGAATACCTGGGAGACACCGTGCAGGTCATTCCCCACATCACCGATGAAATCAAACGCCGGATGCGCCTGCCCGCAGAGGGCGAGAACGCCCCCGACATCATCATCACCGAAATCGGTGGCACCGTGGGCGACATCGAATCCCTGCCCTTCCTAGAAGCTGCCCGCCAGGTGCGCCGGGATATCGGCCGCCGCAACGTCTTCTTCCTTCACGTTTCCCTGGTGCCCTTCATCGGACCGTCCGGTGAACTCAAGACCAAGCCCACCCAGCACTCCGTCGCCGCCCTGCGCGGCCTGGGAATTATTCCCGACGGCCTGATCCTGCGCTGTGAACGGGAGGTGCCCGAATCCCACAAGATCAAGATCGGGCACGCCTGCGACGTCGAACCTGAAGCCGTGATTTCCTGCGCCGACGCCCCCAGTATTTACGACATTCCCAAGACCCTGCACCGCCAGAACCTGGATTCCTACATCCTGGACTACCTGGGTCTCGACGCAGCCGAGGTAGACTTCACCGCCTGGGATAAGCTGCTGGCTGCCGTCCATACCCCCAAGACCGAAGTCAATGTCGCCCTGGTGGGTAAATACATTGACCTGCCCGACGCCTACCTGTCTGTCACCGAGGCCCTGCGGGCAGGTGGCTTCGCCAACCAGGCAAAGGTCAATGTCAAGTGGGTCGCAGCTGACCTCTGCGCCAGCCCTGAGGACGCCGCCCACCAGCTGCGCGGCATGGACGCCGTACTGGTGCCCGGTGGCTTCGGAATCCGCGGTCTCGACGGCAAGATCGGGGCCCTGCGCCACGCCCGCGAGAACAAGATCCCCACCCTGGGTATTTGCTTAGGGTTGCAGTCCATGGTGCTCGAATACGCCCGCAACGTCCTCGGCATCAAGGACGCCTCCTCTACCGAGTTCGACCCCGACACCGCCTCCCCGCTGATCGCCACCATCGAAGAGCAAAAGGCCTTCGTGGACGGCGCAGGCGACCTGGGCGGCACCATGCGCCTGGGCCTCTACCCGGCCACCCTGGCTGCCGGTTCCCTGGCTGAAAGCGTCTACGGGGCAACCGAGGTAGCAGAACGCCACCGCCACCGCTACGAGGTCAACAACGACTACCGCCAGCAGCTGGAAGAAGCCGGGTTGGTTATCTCAGGCACCTCCCCCGACTCTTCCCTGGTTGAGTTCGTTGAACTGCCGGTGAGCGAGCACCCCTACTATATCGCCACCCAGGCCCACCCCGAATACCGCTCCCGCCCCACCCGCCCCCACCCCCTCTTCGCAGGGCTGATTCGGGCAGCCCTCGAAAACCGCAAGGGCTAAAACACACTCACCCACCAGGGGGCCGGGAAACCGGCCCCCCTTTGACCACCACCGGTAAAAATAAACCCAGGGGCAGCCCCAAAGGGTAGAGTGAAGATACAGTCACTCAGCCAAAAGGAAGACCATGCAACAGGACCTCTCATACGACATCGGTCAAAAGCCCCGTCTCAACGCCCCGGCGCTCGCGGCAACCCAAGAGTCCATCGCAGATATCGTCAACCCCCGCTACATCACCAGCCGGAGCACCCGCTTTGAAGGCTACGTCTGGGACGTCATCCGGGAAGGAATCGCCCTCGAAGAAGGGGCCGAACCCTTCGAACGGGACTTCCTTCTGCACCCCGGGGCCGTGGCCGTCCTCGCTCTCAACGACAAGAACGAGGTGCTGCTCATCAACCAGTACCGCCACCCCGTCCGGGCCAACCTCTGGGAAATACCGGCCGGCCTCCTCGATATTGACGGCGAACCTCCCCAGCAGGCTGCCGCCCGAGAACTAGCAGAAGAAACCGACCTCCAAGCAGGCCAGTGGGATACCCTCATGGAGTTCTACAACTCACCCGGCGGCATGGGAGAGACCTGCCGGATCTACCTAGCCCGGAATCTCAGTCAAATCCCCGCCGAACAGAGGGAAGAGCGTGTCCACGAAGAAGCTGAAATCGTGCTCCGCTGGGTCCCCCTAGAAGAAGCAGTCCAGGCAGTGCTCACCGGCCGTATCCACAACGCCGCTTCCACCAACGCGATCCTCGCCGCCGATGCTGCCGTCCGCCGAAACTTTTCCACCCTCTACCCGGCCGACGCTCCCTTCACCGCCCACCCAGAACTCCGCAACCCCGACTACCGGGGGGAAATCCGCCCCGCCGAAGGGCTCTAAGTGGCAGTTCCAGCAGGCCCAATGCCAGAGACTGAAAAGCTGACCCCCCTCCAGGGGGCCGTCGAGGCCTACCTCAACCACCTGGCCATTGAACGGGGCCTGGCAGAAAACACCCAGGTCTCCTACCGCCGGGACCTTAACCGCTACACAACCTACCTGGCCAGCCAGGGGGTCATCAACCCGCCTGCCATCAGTAAGAAACACGTCAGGGACTTTGCAACCTCCTGCGCTGAGCCGGACCCTCAGGACGGCAAACCCCTATCCCAGCGCTCCATCGCCCGGATCATCAGTGCAGTACGCGGGGCCCACAGGTTCTGGTACACCGAAGGAACCACCCCGACCGACCCAGCCGCAACCGTACGTCCCCCCACCCCGGCTGCTCGCCTGCCCAAGGCCGTGCCCCTGGCTGACATCACCCGGCTCCTGGAAAGCCCAGACATCAGCACCCCGGCAGGTCTCCGGGACCGGGCCCTGCTTGAATTCCTCTACTCCACCGGGGCCCGAATCAGCGAAGCGATCACCGTTGACCTTGACGACATCATCATCGAAAAGGACGATGCAGCCCCCACCCTGCCAGCTGTTGCCCGGCTCTTTGGTAAAGGGAGCAAGGAAAGGGTGGTGCCCGTGGGCTCCTACGCCGCCCGCGCCATTGAGGACTACCTGGTGCGGGGCCGTCCTGCCCTGGCCGCCAAGGGGAAAGGCACCCCGGCCCTCTTCCTCAACGCCAGAGGCGGAAGAATTACCCGCCAGGGCGCCTATCTGATTCTCAAAACCCATGCCGAACGGGCCGCAATCCGGGCAGAAATATCCCCTCACACTCTCCGGCACTCTTTTGCCACCCACCTGCTGGAAGGCGGGGCAGATATCCGGGTCGTCCAGGAGCTGCTGGGCCATGCCTCGGTGACCACCACCCAGGTCTATACCAAGGTCACCGCAGATACCCTGCGGGAAGTCTTTGCTGCAAGCCATCCCAGGGCCAGGTAAGGGGCCAGGTAAGGGGCCAGGGCATGCTGCACCTACCTGCCCGCCGGTAAAGGGTCTGGTTCTTTCACTCTGGTCTATCGCTTCTTCTGCACAGAAGGTAGAGAGCCCGGTCATCGTCAAGGAGATGACCGGGCTCTCTGAGTATGGCTAACTCACCTGTGATAACAGGGTAAGTGCCTCTATGGGTGCGAGCGAACCGTGTGCCTAGAGGGCAGGTTTAGAGGTGGCGTTCGTCCACGCCGTTGTAGGCAGAGAGCGGGCGAATCAGGGAATTAGCTGCCCGCTGCTCCAGGATGTGGGCTGTCCAGCCGGTAATACGGGAGGCCACGAAGATGGGGGTGAAGGTGGGGGTATCGAAGCCCATCAGGTGGTAGGTGGGGCCAGCCGGGTAGTCAAGGTTGGGCTTGATTCCTTTAGCCTCGTCCATGGCTTCAGCAAGACCCTGGTAGAGGCCGATGATGTCCTGGCGGCCGTAGTATTCGACCATGTCAAAGAAGGACTTTTGCATGGTGGGCACACGGGAGTCACCGTTCTTGTAGACCCGGTGGCCAAAGCCCATAATCTTCTTCTTCTCAGCCAGGGCAGCTTCCATCCAGGCCTTAGCCCGGGCCTTGGCGTCCGCCTGGGACTCGCCCTCAATGACGCCAATCTCATCGAAGGTGTGCTGCACAGCCTCGTTAGCTCCACCGTGGAGGGGACCCTTGAGCGCTCCGATAGCACCGGTGACGGCTGAGTGCAGGTCGGAGAGGGAGGATGTAATGACGCGGGCGGTAAAGGTTGAAGCGTTGAAGGAGTGCTCGGCGTACATGACCATGGAGACGTTGAAAGCGGTCTTAACCTCGGGGGCCGGGACCTCACCGAAGGCCATGTAGAGGAAATTATCACAGTAGTCCAGGTCTTCACGGGGGGCGATGATGTCCTGGCCCCGGCGGCGGCGCTGGTCGTAGCAGACCACAGCAGGCATTACCGCGAAGAGTTCCTTGGCCTTGAGCAGCTCGGTCTCGGGGGAGAGGTCTTCGCTCTTGGGGTCAGCTGCGCCCAGGAAGGAGGTTGCGGTGCGGCAAACGTCCATAGGGTGGCAGTCGGTGGGCAGGGCGTCAATGACAGCCTTAAGCGCCTCGGGCAGGGCCCGGTGGGAGCGCTCGAAAGCGGAGAATTCTTCAAGCTCAGCGTCGGTGGGTAGCTCCCCGTTCCAGAGCAAGAGGGCTACCTTCTCGAAGGGAACCTCTGCCAGCTGCTGCACGGGGTAACCCCGGTAGAGCAGGGAGTTGGTCTCAGCATTGACCTTAGAAATTGCGGTGTAGTCGGCAACAACGCCGGCTAGGCCCTTCTTGACGTCGGTGTCAGTCATGGTGGGTCTCTCCTCAACACGCGGGTGCAGGGACGCACCCGAAACGATAGGGGTATAAAAAGTGGGGTGTGGTTCAAGCGGTGAGAGGCGGTGGGGTAAGGACGGCCGCCGGTGGGGTGAGAGCCGGGCGGCGGCCGTCCTTACCTAGGAATAACTCTTAGGCCTCGAACTTACCGGGGACTTCGAAGTTGAAGATGCCGGTATCGAACTGGTTGTAAGCCTCGTAGTCAACCAGGTCGTAGAGGCGGGAGCGGGTGAACATCTGGTCCACAAAGGCCTCCTGGGTGCCGTCTCGCTCGATGGTTTCCAGGACGCGTTCCATAGCCCCCAGGGAGGAGCGGAGCAGGGTGACCGGGTAGATAATCATTGAAATACCAGCCTCAGCCAGCTGCTCCTTGGTGTAGAGCTCGCTCTTGCCGAACTCGGTCATGTTAGCCAGGACGGGAACGTCCACGGCATCGCAGACTGCCTTGAACTCGTCCAAGTTCTTCATGGCCTCGGGGAAGATAGCATCTGCACCGGCATCGACCAGGGCCTTAATACGGTTGATGGTCTCGTCAAGTGATGAGGTGCCCCGCAGATCGGTGCGGGCCATAATCAGGAAGTTCTCGTCCCGGCGGGCCTCAGCTGCGGCCTTGATGCGCTTGGTTGCGGTTTCAAGGTCAACCATGTTCTTGTTGTCCAGGTGGCCGCAACGCTTGGGATTGAACTGGTCCTCAATGTGGCAGCCAGCTAGGCCGTACTCTTCGAATTCCTGGATAGTGCGGGCCACGTTCATGGGCTCACCGAAGCCGGTATCAGCATCCACGATAGCGGGCAGGTTAGTGATGCGGGCAATCTGCCCGGCCCGCTGGGCAACCTCAGAGAGGGTGGTGAGCCCGACGTCCGGAAAACCCAGCTCGTTAGCCAGCACCGCACCCGAGATGTAGATACCGTCAAAGCCCTTTTCCTCGATCAGACGGGCTGAGATGGGAGTATAGGTGCCGGGGAACTGGCGAATCTGGTCGCTGGCCAGCATATCGCGCAGGTCCTTGCGCTTTTCGGCAGCGGTTTTTGAAGCGTACAGCATTAGAAAATACCCTTCTTGCCGGTTTCCAGGTCGATAGAGGCGGTGATGTTGAGGGCATCCAGCTCACCTGCACCCAGGTTAGCCAGGTTCTCAGCTGCCTCAATGAAGCGGTTCTGCTCTTCTTCGGAGACCTTGCCTTCGGCCAGCTTGCGGAACTTGCCGATGTAGTCTTCGCGGGCGAAAGGACGGGCACCGAGCGGGTGAGCATCTGCTACGGCGATTTCTTCGCTGAAGGTTTCGCCGTTGGCCAGCTTGATTTCAACGCGGCCACCGAAGGCTTTTTCGGCCGGATCGTTGGAGTGGTAGCGGCGGGTCCATTCGGCGTCCTCGGCGGTGGTGACCTTGTGCCAGAGGGCTACGGTGTCTTCGCGCTGGGCACGCTCGGGGGCGTAGGAGCCGACGTGGTCCCACTCGCCGTCCTGCAGCATGACAGTGAAGATGTAGGGGATGGAGTGATCCAGGGTCTCGCGGGTAGCGGTGGGATCGTACTTCTGGGGGTCGTTGGCGCCTGAGCCGATGACGTAGTGGGTGTGGTGGGAGGTGTGTAGAACAATCGACTCGATGTTCTCGGGGTTGGCGAACTCGGGGTGCTCCCGGTGCAGCTTGCGGGCCAGGTCAATCCAGGCCTGGGCCTGGTACTCAGCGGAGTGTTCCTTGGTGTAGGTATCGAGGATAGCGCGCTTGGGCTCGCCGGGCTCGGGCAGGGGAACTTCGTAGTGGGCGTCGGGGCCGTCCAGCATCCAGGCGATGACGCCGTCCTCACCCTCGTAAATCGGCACGGGGGAGGTCTGGCCGCGCATGGCGCGGTCAACTGCTTCAACAGCCATCTTGCCGGCGAAGGCAGGGGCATGGGCCTTCCAGGTGGAGATTTCACCCTTGCGGGACTGGCGGGTGGCGGTGGTGGTGTGCAGGCCCTGGCCGATGGCCTGGAAGATCGTTTCGGTGTCCAGACCCAGCAGGGTTCCGATACCGGCGGAAGCGGACGGGCCGATGTGGGCAACGTGGTCAATCTTGTGCTTGTGCAGGCAGATAGCCTTGACCAGGTCAACCTGGACCTCGTAGCCGGTGGCAATACCGCGAATCAGGTCACGGCCGGTGGAGCCCACATGCTGGGCTACAGCCAGAATCGGGGGGATATTATCGCCAGGGTGGGAGTACTCAGCGGCCAGGAAAGTGTCGTGGTAGTCCAGCTCGCGCACCGCCACGCCGTTAGCCCAGGCAGCCCACTCGGGGGAGACCTTAGTGTTGGCTGAAACACCGAAGATAGCGGCACCCTTACCGTTGGGGGAGGCCGCGTGGGTAAGAGCCTGGTCGCGGGCTGAGATGATAGGGCCGCGGTTGAGGGAAGCAATAGCAACAGAGGCATTATCAATAATGCGGTTGATGACCATTTCTTCGACCTCGGGTAGAACCTCAACGGGGTCAGTTGCTACCTGAGCCAGCTTGTAGGCAAGCTGCTCCTCGCGGGGCAGGTTTTCCTCAGAACGGTAAACACGAACGGAGTGGAGCTTGGTCACGGGTATTCCTTTCAGGGTGGTGCTTAGCGGGCGTCTGCGCTCGCCTCGGCAATCGGGGTTGAGGACGGGGAAACTTCGGGGTGCTCGAAGATGCTGTGCTGGCTCTGGGAGGCTGCAGCTTCTTCGATGGCATAGAGGGCATTGGCCAGGTGAAGTCGGGTGGCCGCTTCTGCCAGCTGGGGGTCGCCGGAGGCGATGCAGCGGGCAATCTGGGCATGCTCTTCTGCAGCTTGGGCAAGCCTGATGGGGTTAGCCTTGGATAGCTTGCGGATGCGCGTCAGTTGGGTGCGTAAGGACGTTTGTGCCTGGTGGAGGTAGCGGTTATCTGCTGCCCTGTCGATGGCACTATCGAGTTCATCGACCAGGGCGTAGTACTCAGCGAGTTTGGCTGTGCCCCCGTGAAGGTCTAAGGAGGCCGCCTCGAAGGCTTGCGCTAACTCACTGAAGATCCTGGAGTTTCCTCTGCGGGCAGCCAGGGCAGCAGCTGTGCTGTCGAGGGCTGTGCGGAGCTCAAAGAGGGAGTAGACGTTGGCTAGGGAAATGGGGGCGACAATGACGCCCCGGCCCGGGGCAGGTTCGGCCAGGCCCTCGGCAAGCAGCCGGGAGATAGCCTCCCTGACCGGGGTGCGGGAGACCCCTAAACGCTCTGACTGTTCAACTTCAGCAATAACAGACCCGGGGGCGAGCATACCCTCCATGATGTCGCTGCGCAGGCTTTGATAAGCCAACTCGCCAGCTCTCATCAGACTCTCCTCTCAGATCTGCCATGTGATTCACCCCACCAAAGATGGGGTTGGTATCACTCTAAAGCAGACACATCAGTTTTGTATACACAGATAGAAAAATTTACGGAACTTTCCTGAAATATTGCGTCATTTTCAGGGGTATTTCAAATTTATGTATACAAACACTTGCCCTAGGTGACCTGTGGCACTAGCTTAAAAGCTACTCCCTCCACCCCAACCCCACTCCAGCGTCCGTAAGGAGCATCCCACATGGCAACATACGCTGACACCTACACCCGCAGTATCGAACATCAGGAAGAGTTCTGGCTGGACCAGGCCAAGGAGATCACCTGGTCTACTGAGCCCACTCGCGCCCTCGACAGTGGGGCCGCGCCCCTCTACCGCTGGTTTCCCGACGGCACCCTCAATACCTGCTACAACGCAGTTGACCGCCATGTGGAAGCCGGCCACGGAGACCGCACCGCCATCACCTATGACTCAGCGATGCTGGGTACCCGGCAAAATATCACCTACTCAGAGCTCAAAGGCGAGGTCGAAAAAATAGCTGGGGCGCTGGCGTCCGCAGGTGTTGAAAAGGGTGACCGCGTCCTCATCTACATGCCTATGATTCCCCAAGCTGCCATGGCTATGCTGGCGGTGGCCCGCCTGGGGGCAGTCCACTCGGTTGTCTTTGGTGGCTTTGCCCCCAACGAGCTAGCTAGCCGTATCAACGACTGCTCGCCCACTGTCGTCCTGACCGCCTCCGGTGGTGTGGAACCTAAGCGCCGCATTGAATACATCCCAGCGGTTGAAAAAGCCATTGAGCTCTCTCAGACTAAGCCGTCAACGGTATTTGTTTTCGAACGTGATGGTTTTGAGAATTCTGTGGCCGATGCGGTTGCCCGGGCTGAAGCAGGCTCCACCGGTGTGACCTGGCTGGACTGGGGGCAGTCGGTGGCGGCTGCTCAACCCCATGCCCCGGTTGAGGTTAAGGCAACCGACCCCCTTTACATTCTCTACACCTCCGGCACCACCGGCTCACCCAAGGGTGTCGTGCGCGATAACGGCGGCCATGCGGTAGCGCTGACCTGGACCATGAAAAACATCTACAACGTGGGCCCCGGTGAGGTGATGTGGTGCGCCTCGGATGTTGGCTGGGTGGTGGGCCATTCCTACATCGTCTACGGCCCCCTGCTGGCAGGGGCAACCACCGTGCTCTACGAGGGCAAGCCCGTGGGAACCCCGGACGCCGGTGCCTTCTGGCGCGTCATCCAAGAATCTGGCGCCAAGTCCCTCTTTACCGCCCCCACCGCCCTGCGGGCCATCCGCAAGGCTGACCCCGAGGCAGAGCTGCTGGGTAACTACGATATTTCCTCCCTGCAACTACTCTTCGTGGCCGGGGAACGTCTTGACCCCGAAACCTACCACTGGGCCACTGAAAAGCTGGGTGTGCCCGTCATTGATAACTGGTGGCAGACCGAAACCGGCTGGGCCATTGCCGCTAACCCCCGCGGTCTAGAAGCCCTGCCGCTGAAGCCCGGTTCCCCCTCTGTGCCCTCACCCGGCTACAACCTGCAGGTGCTCGACCCCTTCGGTGAGCCCGTCGGCCCCGGTGAAGAAGGCAACCTTGCTATTAAGCTACCCATGCCCCCGGGCACCCTGCCCACCCTCTGGGGGAATGATGACCGCTACATCTCCTCCTACCTGGACGCCTTCCCCGGCTACTACACCACCGGCGACTCTGGCTACATCGATGAGGACGGCTACGTCTTTGTGATGGGGCGGACCGATGACGTCATTAACGTCTCCGGCCACCGCCTCTCCACCGGGGCTATGGAGCAGGTGCTGGCAGCCCACCCGGCCGTTGCAGAATGTGCCGTCATCGGTATCGCTGACCAGCTCAAGGGCCAGCGCCCTGCCGGGTATGTGGTGCTCAAGGCCGGGGCAGATATTACCGAAGAGCAGCTGGCTGCTGAGCTGATTGCTAACGTGCGCAATGATATCGGGGCTGTGGCTGACTTTAAGGACGTCAAGATCGTGGAGGCCCTGCCCAAGACCCGCTCCGGCAAAATCCTGCGCAAGACCATGCGTCAGATTGCTGACGGGGAACAGTACACCGTTCCCTCCACCATTGAGGACATGAGCGTGCTGGATGATATTGCCAAGGTGCTCAAGGGCTAGAGAATCGTAGTTCACTGGGGGCTGCCCACCTCCTTCCTGAAAGGGGAGGGGTGGGCAGCTTCTTGCTGTGTGGGTGACTTCATGGTTGATTGGGTGGAAGGTGGGTGCAGTACAGGCTAGTATTGTTTTTGTATCAATAACAAATACAAAAGGAAATCCTTGAAGCCCCGCACCATACTCATTACTGGTTCAACAGGTGGCATCGGCCAAGAACTAGCCCTCAAATTAGCAGCCGACGGTCACCGCGTCCTGGTCCACGGCCGCAGCTCAGAGAAATTAGCTCGTACCCTGGAACTGGTAAAGCAGGCATCGACTACTGGAGCGGTTGAAGGCTACCTTGCTGATCTTTCAACCCTGGACGGGGTTTACACCCTGGCCCGAGAGGTGCAGCAGACGCACGACAAGCTCGATGTGCTCATCAATAATGCCGGTGTCTTTGCAGGCAAGAAGCAGCGACAGGCCAACGAACACAATGTTGAGCTGACCTTCATGCTCTCCGTCCTTGCCCCCTACCTGCTAACCCGGGAACTTGAAGGCTTGCTCGAAGAATCTGGCCGGGGGCGGATTATCAACACCTCATCCCTCATGCATCACTTTGCGCGAGGGGCCCAGAAGCTGGACTTCGGATTCGTTACCTCTTTTAGCCCCTGGCGGGCCTACAACAACTCCAAGCTCTACTCCATCTGGCTAACCCGGGCCCTGGCCCGAGAGTACGCTGGCCGAGGCGCCCGCCTGACGGTCAATGCCTACCACCCGGGTTTGGTTAAAACCAATATTGGCGGCTCGGCAGACCGCAAGAATCCCATGACTCGACTGTTTGGTCACTTCATGGACAGGGTTGCAATCAGCCCCCAGGAAGGGGCGGAAACCGGTTACTACCTGGCCCAGTCCAGCCAGGTAGCAGGTATCAGTGGTTCCTACTTCGACCGCAAGAAAAAGGCCCGGGTATCTGCCCACGGCTACAGCCAGGCAGCAGCTGACCGCCTGCTCGAATACTGCGACACCGTACTCCACAGCTACCGCGCCACGTCAGGACAATAATGACCCAGTCCCCTCTCTTTTCAAGTATCACCTTCAGCTCGGGCCAGCAGGCTAAAAACCGCATCGTCAAGGCGGCCATGAGCGAAGCTTTGGCTAAGTCCGACCACAACCCAAGCCCCGAGCATATCCGCCTCTACGCCCGCTGGGCTGCCGGTGGGGCAGGCACCCTCATTACCGGCAACGTTATGGTAGACCGGCGCTACCTGGGTGAACCCGGCAACATCGTGCTCGATGCCAAGAGTGACCGTGAATCCTTTAGGGCCTGGGCAACTGCTGCCACCGGCCAGGGAACCCTGGCTCTAGTGCAGCTGAACCACCCAGGTAAGCAGATGCCTAAGGGTAGCGGGTACCAGCCCATCGCCCCCAGCGCCCAACCCTTAGAAGGTGAGCTGGCAACCGGTTTTGCTCCGCCGCGGGCTATGACTCTGGCTGAGATCAAAGAAACCATCGAGGCATTCGTCCTTGCAGCCCAGCTTGCCCAGCAGGCTGGTTTTAGCGGAGTGGAAATCCATGCCGCCCACGGCTACCTAATTAACCAGTTCCTGTCACCGGCTGATAACCAGCGTACTGACGCCTACGGGGGTTCCTTCGAGAACCGCACCCGCTTCTTGCGGGAAATTTATGATGGGATCCGGCAGGCAGTGGGGAAAGACTTTATCGTCGGCCTCAAACTCAACGCCACCGATTTCTCAGAAGCCGGCTTCAGTTTTGAGGATTGCCAGCGGCTTGTTGCCCTCATGCAGGAGGCCGGGGCTGACTTTATCGAAATCTCCGGCGGCAACTACTCAACCCCCGTCTTCGGTGGTGAGGGTACTGAGCTGCTGACCTATGCCAAGGCCCTGGCCCAACAGACTTCCGTGCCCATTATCTCTACCGGCGGCTTCCGCTCAGTAAAGGCAATGGAAGAGGCCCTGGTGGACGGGGTGAGTATGATTGGTCTTGCCCGGCCCCTGGCCCTCAACCCTGAACTACCCACTGAGATCCGCCGCGGGCAGGTTCAAGCCTGGCAGACTCCCCGGGTCAGTACCGGCAGCGCAAGACTTGACCGAGCCTTCCAGTTCCTGCTGAGCATCAGCTACTATGAGGGGCAAATGCGACGCCTAGGCCGAGGGAAGGAGCCAACCGGCTCAACCAACGTCCTGCCCTTTCTGCTGACTACCCTTGCCCACCACAGCCGCTCAGCCCTGCGTCCCCGCCGAATCTAAGCTAGCCCACCCCTCTTACCTGCTCGAAGGATCCAATAATGGACACCAAATTCTCAGTAGCCATCCACACCCTGGTCATGCTTTCTGAAACCGAGGACAAACTCACCTCAGAAAAGATCGCAGTCAGCGTCGGGACCAATGCTAGCTATATTCGCAAAATTATCTCCCTGCTCAAAAACGCTGACCTGCTTGAACGCCTGCCCGGCAGTTTCGACTACCAGCTGGGCAAGCCAAAAAACACCATGACCCTGCTGGATATCTACCGGGCCGTCAACCCCAACATCCACATCGATGTCCACCAGAATGCAAACCCAGAATGCCCCGTCGGCGGCCATATCAACGCGGTGCTCGAACCCATTGCGGCCCAGGCCGAGCAGGCCCTGGCCCAGCAGTTGGAGGCAATCACCCTCGATACGGTTATCGAAGATATCCGGGCCTCCTACCTCGCCCAGCATCCAGCGCAATAGCTCTAACCCACAAACTAGCCCTCACAGAAAGAGAAATCGCATGAAAGCCTTTACCCTCACCTCCTATAAAGACGGCGGCACCACCGCCTGGGCTGACCTTCCTGCCCCGGTTGCTGGCCCCGGTCAGGTGCTGATCCAGGTGCGCGCTGCAGGTCTGAACCCCCTCGATGACATGATTGCCCGCGGCGACTTCAAGCAGCTGCTGCCCTACAAGCTTCCCCTGGTTCTGGGGCAGGAGGTTGCCGGGGACGTCCTGGCCGTCGGTAGCGGCGTCACCGCCTTCTCGGTGGGGGACAAGGTCTTTACCCGCCTGCCCATCGATGCCATCGGTGGCTTTGCCGAACAGGTGGCAGTAGATGCAACCCAGGTGGCCCCCCTGCCTGCCGGGCTCAGCTACACTGAGGCCGCCGGCCTGCCCCTGGTGCTTCTGACCGCCATTCAGGCCTTTACCGAAAAAGCCCCCATCAAGCCCGGCGATAAGGTCTTCATTCAGGGTGGCACCGGTGGCCTGGGCTCCATCGCTGTGCAGGTTGCCAAGCACCTGGGTGCAACCGTAGCAACCACCGTCAGCACCAAGAATGTTGAACTGGCGAAGAGCCTTGGCGCTGATGTGGTAATCGACTACCGCACCCAGAACTATGAAGAGCTGATCTCGGGCTACGATATCGTGCTCGATACCCTGGGCAAGGGCGAGACAACCCGGTCCATGAAGGTACTGGCCCCCGGCGGCACCCTGGTAACCGTTGTCGGCAACCCCGATACTGATTTTGCGGTGCAGCTGGGCAAGAAGGCCCTGAAGCCGGTGATGTGGTTCCTCAGCCGCAAGGAGCGAGCTGCGGCCAAGAAGCTGGGCATTGACTACAAGTTCCTCTTTATGCGGGCAGAGGCCAGCCAGCTGGTGGACTACACTCCTGCCCTGGAGTCAGGAGCCATTAAGCCCCTGGTAGCCCAGGCTCTGCCCTTTGACCGCTTGGAGGAGGCTCTGAAGCTGCTGGCAAGCGGTAAGGGTGGCCCCGGCAAAATCGTGGTTGAGATGTAGCCAAAGACGCTAAAAATTAAGGACGCCGTCGCCTCCTTCCCTGCCTGGCGGTAGGGGAGTGGGGTGGCGGCGTCCTTGTGCTCTCTTGGCAGGTGATGGGAAACATAGGCTCCGGGCTGGTGTGGGGTGAAAATGCCCTGTAGTCTGTAATTGTATCAAGAACAAATACAAAAAAGGATTGCCATGACCGTCCCCTACCAGAGCGCCACCACCCAGCACATTACCGCCGCCAACGGCACCACCTACGCCTACCGCGAGTTCGGTCAGGTCGAAAGTGAAGCTACCCCTGTCGTCCTCTTTGTCCACCTAGCTGCCACCCTGGAAAACTGGGACCCCCGCCTGGTAGACCAGATCGGTGCCCACCACCGCGTCATCGCCTTCGACAACCAGGGAGTGGGCGGTTCAACCGGCCGAGTGCCCCACAGCATCAAGGGCATGGCCACCACCGCCCTGGCCTTCATCGACGCCCTCGGTCTGAAGCGCATCAAGCTCTTTAGCTTCTCCCTGGGTGGCTTTGTCGCCCAGGAAGTAGTGGAGCAGCGCCCCGAACTGGTCGAAAAACTGGTCCTCACCGGCACCGGTGGACGCGGCGGCGCAGGCATCTCCCAGGTCGTGGGAGTAACCTTCGCCGATATCGCCCGAGCCCAAATAGCCCGCGTAGACCCCAAGCGCTACCTCTTCTTCAACCACGATGCAGAAGGCGGAGCAGCAGCCCGTGAATTCCTCACTTCCATCAATGGCCGCACCCTCGACAAAGACAAGCCCATGAGCTTCCCGGGCTTCCTCACCCAGCTGGCTGCCATCTACCGCTGGGGCAAGATGCCCAAGGCCCCCCTGGCCTCCTTCATCACCATGCCCACCCTGATCGCCAACGGCGATGTGGACCGCATGGTACCCACCGAAAACTCCTACGAACTCCACCACCGCATCCCCGGCAGCGAGCTCGTCATCTATGAAAACTCAGGCCACGGTGGCGTCTTCCAGTACCACCAGGAATTCGGCCCCAAGGTCGTTGACTTCCTTGCCGATGAAAACTAAGACCACTCAGAACTAAAAGGGACTGACCATGACACAAAAACCCACCTTTACCAAGGAATTTTCGTCCTCAATTCTCCTGTGGATCCGCCAGGGCATGACCGTGCCAGAGGGTAAGGCCTACTGGGCAGGTGGCCACGCCCAAATTATTGCCGCCTCCAAGGGCCTCAAGGAATACCGCCAGCTCCACATCAGCGAAACCGATCATAGCTTCTGGCCCGGTCGACCGGGGCTGGAAACCGCCGTGCGGGAAGACCGGCGCATCAACGGCATCGCCGATGTGACCTTCCAAAGCACCCTGGCAGCGACCGCCGGGCGCGAGCAAACCGCCCTGGCTTTCAAAGATGAAGTGAACGTCTTTCGCCGCACCCTCATGTACATTGGTCTACCCGGGTCAACACGCTGGTACAGCACTCCGGTAGCCAGCTCCAGCACCCGGCTGCGCGATGTGGTTTTCTTCCGCCGGGCCCAGGGGGCAAAGGGGAGGGCATTCAAGGACTTCATGCATCAGAGACTCGCTCCCTCTGTGCTCGCCCAGGCAGGAATCAGCGAACTGCGCACCGAAACCTTCTTGCCCTGGCACAAGAAAACCTGGGATACCCCCAACGTTGCCCACGATAATCCCAAGGCAGACCGCTACCAGGGCCTGATGGTCATCGGTTTTGACAGCGAAGAGGCTAGAGCCAACTTCTACCAGCAGGTAGCTCCCGCGCTCAATATCTCCATCGACGGTGTGGTTAGCGCTATTCACGCCTTTGCCATTGAAGACACGAAGGTTTTTGTGCAGGACGGCCGTAGGCTACCTGCCTAGGCGGGATTCTGGTAAAGAGTAGTCAGCCCTGCAAGGCTGGACTGGGCGCTTGATGCAAAAAGCTGATTGAGGGCGCGGGGCGATTCTTTAGCCCCGCGCCTGAGCCATTCATCGATAAAGCCAAAAAGACCGTGGGCGAAAAAAGCCTTGGGGTAGGCGGCGTCGTTGGGCAGATCATCGGTCAAATCAAGTTTGAGTTTGATGGTTTCAAGGACGGTCGAAGCCATCCCTTGCTGGTAAAGCACGGAGTAAAAGGGCTGGTAGTCGTAAAAATGCTGAAAGAGGCTCTCAAAAACCATAGCTGGGTGGGCTGAGGGATCGTTCTCTAGCTGGTGGGCCCACTGTTGAATGAGTCGGGTAGCTGCCTGGGTTAGCACCTGTTCCTTGGAGTCAAAATGGCGGTAAAAGGACGCCCGCCCCACCTGGGCATGGGTGCAGAGGGCACTGATAGTTACCTCCTCTAAGGGCTGGGTGCCTAAAAGGTCAACCAGGGCTTCGGTGATTCTTTGGGCTACAAAATTCTGGGGTGAAGGGGCTGGGGTAGGGGGCACGAGACACTTCCTGCTTCTTTGTCTTATTTCAGGCTCAAAACCGGTGAGACACTTGTATCACTCTTGGCACCATGGTGAACTATCCAAGAAACATATTCAAATCACCGGAAAGCCATTCATGAAGCGTCTGCCCAAAATCCTTCTTACCCTGCTCGGCATCGTCCTGGCCGGCGTCCTTGCCCTTGCCACCGCCGTTGCCTTTGCCCCCTCAATCGTTGTTAAGGGAATCCAGGCTGCCACCTACCAGGGGGCTGAGATCAACCCCACCCAGGCTGCAGCGGAAACCACCAGCCACACCCTGGACAACGGCATTGAGTACGTCAACGACATCCGCTACACCGACTCATTTGCGAAGGGCTTTCTCGATATCCGCTACGCACCCGGTGCCGATGAGCAGACCCCCACTATCGTCTACTTCCACGGTGGAGGATTTTTCGCTGGCGATAAGGCAATCGGCGACCCCCTGGCCGTCAATGACGACGCAAACTACCTGCTGGAACAGTTCGTCCTGCAGGGCTACAACCTGGTTGCCGTCAACTATGCCCTGACCCCGGCCAGCTACTTTCCAGGGCCGGTACTTCAGATGAACGAGGCTATCAACTACCTCATCACCCATGCTGAGGAACTGAATATCTCCATGGACCAGGTGCGCTTCTTTGGATCATCAGCCGGAGCTATCATGGTGAGCCAATACATCACCGCCATCTCAAACCCCGCCTACGCCAACCTCTTCGAATTCACCCAAGAACCCCTGCTGACCCCCGACCAGGTTCACTCAGCCATCATCGATGACGCCCCCATCGTCCCAGAGACCATGAACATCGCAACCCGGGTGCTGATCGGTAACTACCTGCAGACCTCAATCTTCCTGCCAGAATCAGACAAAACCCGCCTCTACAACCCCATTCCCTACCTGACCCAGGACACCCCCAAATCCATCACTCTGGCAGGTACCAACGATGGCTTTCCCGCCGACATGAGAGCCTTCGCAGAGGCCCTCAACCAGGCCGGGGGAGAAGCGACCTACTTCCACACCGATGAAGAAACCTACGGGCTCACCATGCACGGTTACATGGGCAACCTAAAATATGACACCAGCGGAGCCTCCCAGGCAGCCTTTGACCGCGTCATAGAATTTATCCGCTAAAGGAGGGGGCTTGAAAAATCTGGCCCTCAAGACTTATGCCCAGGCGAAAGCCCAGCTTGCGCCCACCGGCTAAACTGGTAGGTAAAAGTCTTAGAACCCAACCAAAGGTGAGAACACAGTGACTGAAACCGGCGCTGAGCAGCTTGGCCCCACCGGCCGCCCCCTGCGAACCTACCCCGACCCGAAGCCCCTCTCCACCCACGGGCCCGCCCGCATTATCTCCATGGTCAACCAAAAGGGCGGCGTCGGAAAAACCACCTCAACCATCAACCTCGGGGCTGCGCTCGCAGAAGCCGGCCGCCGCGTCCTGCTTGTGGACTTCGACCCCCAAGGTGCCCTCTCTGCAGGCTTCGGCGTCAACCCCCACGAACTCGACCTGACCATCTACAACGTCATGATGGACCGCAAGGTCGATATCCGCGAGGTCATTCAGGACACCGAATTCGACAACATCGACCTGCTCCCTGCCAACATCGACCTCTCCGCCGCCGAAGTGCAGTTAGTCAACGAGGTGGCCCGCGAACAGGTCCTTGCCAGCGCCCTTCGGGCAGTTGAGAACGACTACGACGTGATCCTGATCGACTGCCAGCCCTCCCTGGGCCTGCTGACCGTCAACGCCTTGACCGCCAGCCACGGCGTCATTATCCCCCTGATCTGTGAGTTCTTTGCCCTGCGCGCGGTAGCCCTGCTAGTGGACTCTATCGAAAAGGTCCAGGACCGCCTGAACCCCAAGCTCGAAATCGACGGCGTCCTAGCCACCATGTTCGACACCCGCACCCTGCACTCCAAGGAAGTGCTGGCCCGCATTATCGACGCCTTTGGCGACAAGGTCTTTGACACCGTCATCAAGCGCACCGTCAAGTTCCCGGACGCCTCCGTATCGGCTGAGCCCATCCTCTCCTACGCCTCTAACCACCCCGGTGCTGAGGCCTACCGCCAGCTGGCCCGAGAACTGATCTCCCGCGGCGGCGCCCCCTAAACCCACCTAACCCGCCTAAGCTTTAGGCTACTTTTGCCTGCCTGCCCTTGAAGAAGCCAAGGGCAGGCAGGCACAATGGTTACTAGAGACAAACCAGCGGCAGACAGTAAGCCGCCAAATCCTGGATCAAAGACCAACAGGAGACTCGCTGCCGTGACGGTACCGAACACACTTACTCAGAGCGCCCCCGCGCCTTTTACGCTCACCCTGAGCAACTTCGAAGGTCCCTTCGACCTCCTCCTTACCCTTATTTCCCGTCGAAAACTCGACATCACCGATATTGCCCTGGCAGAAGTCACCGACGAATTTCTCACCTACATCAGGGGTGCCTTTGACACCGACCACCCCCGGGGGCAGGAAATTGCCCTCAACACAGCCAGCGAATTCCTCGTTACCGCCGCAACCCTCATCGAACTTAAAACCGCCCGCCTGCTACCGCGCGGCGAAAAAGTAATCCAGGCCAACCCCGACCTACTCGAAGCCCGCGACCTCCTCTTTGCCCGCCTACTCCAATACCGGGCCTACCGGGAGGTGACCGCTGTCCTGGCTGAGAAATTCGCAGCCGAATCGCAGCGCTTTGCCCGCACCGTCGCCCTGGAACCGGCCTTTGCCAAGGTCTTGCCCGAACTGGTCTTTGACCTCACCCCCCAAGCCTTTGCCCAGATTGCTGCCCAGGCCCTGCGGCTTGACCAGGCCCCCGACCTTACCCCCGAGCCTGAAACCATTGATACCGGCCACATCTACCACCCGGCCACCACTATCGCTGTGGAAGAAGCTGAAATTCTCAGCCGCCTCAGCCAGGCGCCAGGGCCCCTGACCTTTGACGATATCTGTCAGAGAGCTGCCAACCGGGAGGTTATAGCAGTTCGCTTCCTGGCAGTGCTGGAACTCTACAAGGAAGGCCTCATCAATGTCAGCCAAGAGGTAACCCTTGGCCCCATCACCCTGACCCTGACCCGCCCTGAACCCCCGGAGGAGGCCGCCCATGTCTAACCCCGACTACAGTGACGACGACCTGAAAATCCTGCTGGCAGGTTCCTGGGGAGCCGAACCAGAGGAAACAGAAACCCCCGAGCTAGCTGAGTCCGATCAAGCCCCTGAACCCGAGGCCAGCCCCGATTCTGCTCAGGCAGAAGGAACCGAGCTCCCTTCGGAAACCGCCCCCGAGTCAGAGGCTGCAGTCGCCCCTACCCCTGAAACACCAGGAGCCAGGCCAGCTGCCCCGGCCCGTCCCAAGGCTTCTTCCCAGAAGCCGGTGGTGGCGGCCTCGTCCGCAGACCTTACCCGAGTAGAACTCCAGCCAGGTGGTGTGAAAGCCGCAATTGAGGCGATCCTAGCGGTTGCTGATGTTCCGGTGAGCGTCCGCGAATTTGCAGCCGCCCTGATCGTGTCAGAGAGGGCGATTGAAACAGCCCTGGACGAACTCGTCCGCGACTACACGGGCTATGACGACGCCAGCGGAACCCACGAGCCCCGGGGCTTTGAACTCCGCCAGGTAGCAGGTGGCTGGCGGCTTTACGCCAGGGAAGATTTCTCCCCCTGGGTGGGCCGCTTCGTGGTGGGAGCCCAAACCGTCAAACTCACCCGGGCAGCCCTTGAAACCCTGGCCGTCATTGCCTACCAGCAACCGGCCACCCGGGCCTACATCGCCCAGGTACGCGGGGTATCGGTGGACGCGGCGGTACGCAACCTGCTCCAGCGCGGGCTGATAACCGAAACCGTGCCCGACGAAAAAGGCGCCACCCAGTACATCACCACCGATACCCTGCTGGAAAAACTTGGGCTCAACTCCCTGGACGAACTTCCCGCCCTGGCCCCCTACCTGCCAGAACCGGCAGAGGTGAGTAGCGGGGCCGTCCTAGACATCACAACAGACTAAATAGACACCACTGGGGCGCACCCGCGCCCCCACAGACCACAGAAGAAGAGGAAAAGACATGGCATACGGAAATAACTCACGAGGTAATGCAGGACGCGGTGGCCGCCCTGGCTCTGGCAAGGCAGGCGCCTCCCGCGGCGGCAAGGGCTTTGCCGGCGCAGGCAAGGGAGCTGCCGGTAAGGGCGGCTTCAAGGGCAACAAGGGCGCAAAGCCCGGTACCCCCGGCGGCCCCCGTAAGGCAGGCACCGGCAAGGGCCCCAAGTTCCGCTCCGGCCAGCCCTTTGCCAAGGAAATGGGTGAGTTCCGCCCGGCTAACCGCGGCACCAAGAACTTTGGCCCCCACCGTCCCCGCCGACCCAAGAACGCACCGGTTGACCACTACCCCTTCTACGACCACGAGGGCGTCCGCCTGCAAAAGGTCATGGCCTCCGCAGGCGTGGCCTCCCGTCGCGTCTGCGAAGAGATGATTGAAGAAGGCCGCGTCACCGTCAACGACGTCCTCGTGACCGAACTGGGCGTGCGCGTCAACCCCGATAAGGTAAGCATCCAGGTCGACGGCATGACCATCCAGACCAACGACAAGCTGGTCTACATGGTGCTGAACAAGCCTGCTGGCGTTGTCTCAGCCATGGACGACCCCGACGGCCGCCCCAATATCTCCAACTTCCTGCGCTCCTCCATGACCGAACGTGTCTTCCACGTCGGCCGCTTGGACGTCGAAACCGAAGGCCTGCTGCTGCTGACCAACGACGGCGAACTAGCCAACCGCCTGACCCACCCCTCCTACGAGGTACCCAAGACCTACCTGGTGCAGGTCCCTGGCCCCATGGAACCCGGCATCGGTGCAGCCATGAAGAAGGGCCTGCGGCTTGAGGACGGCGTCACCCGCGTTGACGAGTTCAAGCTGGTGGACTCCACCCCCGGCCACGTCCTGGTTGAGGTCACTATCCACTCCGGTAAGAACCGCATTATTCGCCGCATGTTCGAGCATGTCGGCTACCCGGTGGAGAAGCTGGTCCGCGTTGAGATGGGCCCCATCCACATTGGCTCCCAAAAGCAGGGCACCGTCCGCAACCTCTCCAAGGTCGAAATCGGTAAGCTGCTGGCTTCGGTAGGGATGTAATGACAGCCCCCACTTTTGATTCCCACCTGCACGGCCCCGTCCTGGTGATCGGGGCGGGTCTGCTGGGCGCTTCCATTGGCCTGGGCCTGCGGTACGCCGGGTACACCGTCTACATCAGCGATATTTCACCCACCACCGAAGCCGTTGCCGAAGATATCGGTGCTGGCACCTCCCTGCGGGCTTTGGTCCGCGAATGGCAGGGTAAGGAGGGGCAGGACGCCCCCGCCCAGCTGGATCTTGCCCCCCAGCTGGTCGTCGTCGCCGCGCCCCCGGACGTCACCGCCGACCTGGTGGTGCGGGCGCTGGCCGACTATCCGGCGTCCTTTGTTATTGACATTGCCTCGGTGAAGTCGGGGATTCTTGAGCAGATTCGGGCCTCTGGGGCTGACGTGAGCCGTTACCTGGGCACCCACCCCATGGCCGGGCGGGAAAAGTCCGGGCCTGTTGCCGCCCGCGGGGAGCTGTTTTCAGCCCGCCCCTGGGTGCTCTGTGAACACGAGACGGTGCGTCCTGAGCTGGTCAAGGTTGCCCAACAGCTGGCCACCGAGCTGGGCTCAACCATTACCCATATGGATGTGGACGAGCACGACCGCACCGTTGCCCTGATTTCGCATGTTCCCCAGGTCATGAGTTCCCTGCTGGCCTCCCGCCTGCAGGACACCCCCCTCTACGCCCTGGGGCTGGCCGGGCAGGGCTTGCGCGACACTACCCGGATCGCAGCCTCCGACCCTGGCCTGTGGGTACAGATTCTTTCAGCCAACGCCGAACCTGTGGTTCAGACCCTCTACGGGGTGAGGGAGGATCTCGAACGCCTGATCAGCACCCTGGAAGCTCCCACCGCCAACGGGGCCCGACTCGATATCGCCCAGCTGATGAGCGAGGGAAACTCCGGCGTTGCCCGCATCCCCGGTAAACACGGCGGCTCCCCGTCGGCTTTTGCCCAGCTCACCGTGCTGGTGGACGATACCCCCGGCACCCTGGCCCGCCTGCTGGCTGAAATCGGGGAACTCGGAGTCAACCTGGAAGACCTGCGCCTCGAACATTCACCCGGCGCCCAGGTGGGTATGGCTGAGCTGTCGGTCAACCCTAACGAACACGAAAAACTCATCGAAGACCTCACCAGCCGCGGCTGGAAGGTCGTCAAGTAAGGAAGAAAACCATGTCTGACAAGCTTGTAATCGCTATTGACGGCCCTTCAGGTTCTGGTAAGTCCTCGGTCTCTAAGGCCGTGGCCCGCCACTTCGGCCTCGAATACCTGGACACCGGTGCCATGTACCGCGCCCTGACCTGGTACTGCCTTGATACTCAGGTGGACACCTCCGACGCGGAAGCCCTGGTCGCTGCCGCCCGCAGCTTCCCCTATGTGCAGGGCACCAGCCCTGATGAAGAGGTCATCGAGGTTGGGGGAGTGGACGTGCGCGATGCTATCCGCGAGCCCCGTATCTCTGAGGCAGTCTCAGCCGTTGCCTCCAACCTGGACGTCCGCCAGATCCTCATTGACCTGCAGCGGGACTTCATCGCCCGCGCCAAGACCGGCATGGTGGCAGAAGGCCGCGACATCACCACCGTCGTTGCCCCCGATGCCGACGCCCGCGTCCTGCTCACCGCCAGCGAAGAAGTCCGCCTGGCCCGCCGCGGCCTGCAGCTGGGCGGCACCCAGAATTCCGAGCAGCTTGCCGCCCAGGTATCTGCCCGCGACGCCAAGGACTCCAAGGTCACCAGCTTCACCGAAGCAGCCGAGGGCGTAGCCCTGGTTGATTCCTCAGACCTCAACTTTGAAGAGACCATCGACGCCGTGATTGAGGCCGTGAAAGCCCAACTAGCCCGCTAACCCTGGCCGGGGCGCCCGCGTCCGCCCCATTCATTAGACTTAAGACCAAACCCCGGCACCCGCCGGGCCCGCACCACAGGAGGAATCGCATGAGCGACGAACTCACCCCCCACGACGACTACGAGGTCAAGTTCCTCGGCGGCGGCGACGATGACGTATCGGACCGCCTGGCCGAAATTGACGACGAAACCGCCAACCAGCGGGCAGAAGCCCTGCTGGCTGGCCTTGAAGACTACGACCTGGACGAAGAAGACCGCGCCCTGTTGGGCTCCTGGGGCTTCGACATCGACGAGGACGAGAACCAGGAAGCTGACCCGGTTGTTGCTATCGTTGGCCGTCCCAACGTCGGTAAGTCCACCATCATCAACCGAATCCTTGGCCGCCGTGAAGCTGTCGTTGAAGACAAGCCCGGTGTCACCCGCGACCGCGTCTCCTACAAGGCTGAACACAACGGCAAGGACTTCACCCTGGTTGATACCGGCGGATGGGAAGCCGACGCTAAGGGCATTGACGCCCAGGTTGCTGCCCAGGCAGAAATCGCTGTTGCCCACGCGGACGTCGTCCTGCTCGTCGTTGACGCCATGGTCGGTATCACGGCCACCGACGAAGCCATTGTGCGAATGCTGCGCCGAGTCGACAAGCCGATCCTGCTGGTGGCCAACAAGGTTGATACCGAGCACCAGGAAACTGAGATTCACGCCCTCTGGTCACTCGGCATGGGCCAGCCCCACCCCGTCTCCGGCGTTCACGGCCGCGGCCTGGCCGACATGCTGGACGCCATGCTGGAAGTGCTCCCCGAACACTCCCAGTACGCCGAGCCTGAGGCCCTGGGCGGCCCCCGCCGTATCGCCCTGATCGGCCGCCCCAACGTCGGCAAGTCCTCCCTGCTCAATAAGCTGGCCGGGGAAGAACGTGCCGTGGTCAACGACCTGGCTGGCACCACCCGCGACCCCGTGGACGAAATCGTTGAACTGGGCGGCCGCCCCTGGCGTTTCGTCGATACCGCAGGTATCCGCCGCCGCCAGCACATGGCCAAGGGCGCTGACTTCTACGCCTCCTTGCGCACCCAGACCGCCATTGAACGCGCCGAGGTGGCTGTTGTTCTGCTGGATGTTTCTGAGCCCCTGAGCGAGCAGGACGTCCGAATTGTGCAGATGGCCGTTGACTCCGGACGCGCCATGGTGCTGGCCTTCAACAAGTGGGACACCCTGGATGAAGACCGCCGCGAAATGCTCGAACGCGAAATCGAGCGCGACCTTGCCCATGTGAAGTGGGCACCGCGCGTCAACATCTCAGCCAAGACCGGCTGGCACAAGGACAAACTGGTTCCCGCCCTGGAACACTCCCTGGAATCCTGGGACTCCCGTATTCCCACCGGCCGCCTCAACGCCTTCCTGGGTGAAATCGTGGCAGCCCACCCCCACCCCCTGCGTGGCGGTAAGCAGCCCCGTATCCTCTTCGGCACCCAGGTGTCCTCCCGTCCGCCCAAGTTCGTCCTCTTCACCACCGGCTTCCTGGACCCCGGCTACCGCCGCTTCATTGCCCGCCGTCTGCGTGAAACCTTCGACTTCACCGGCACCCCGATTGACATCACCATGCGCGTGCGTGAGCGCCGCAGCCTCGGTGAGCGTCAAAGCGGTAAGTCAGGTAAGGGCGGACGCCGCTAACCTGAGCTAACTCAGTTATGCAAAACGGTCGGTGGGGGAGGTCTTCGGGCCTAACCCACCGGCTTTTTTCTGTCTTCATGTGCCGGTGGGGACGCGAAAACCCTTGAAAAATCAAGGCACCAAAAGAATGTGACCTAAACCTCTGTGAAAAAGGGGTAAAAAGAGGGTTTTTCGATTTGCACTCGCCTCAAGAGGTGCGTATAGTTATACGAGTGCTCGAGAGAACGGAAAGTTCACGAGAGACAATCGGGTTGTGGCGCAGCTTGGTAGCGCACTTGACTGGGGGTCAAGGGGTCGCAGGTTCAAATCCTGTCAACCCGACAGAGTAAGCTCTGTTCACTAGATAACTAGTGAACAGAGCTTTTTCGTGCGCTTGGGGACCTTCATATACCCGTCATAGTCGGTGCCGGTTCACCAATTCAGGGGTCGGTGCGGACGCTTGTCACCAATTTTCCCTTGTGAATGCAGTGAAAGTGGGGGTGGAGGGGTATCCACAGGTGAGCGTCGGCCTGGGCTCATGAGGTATCTCGTTCTAATCTGAGAACCATGACTCAACTTGAAGAACTCAGAGGCAAGCTCCTGTCCTACCACGCTCTAGCCCGCCGGTACTCTAGCGTTCACCAGCTCACGGGTGCCCTAGGGAGGGGACTGTATATTAGGGTGGTTCGGGGATCTTATATGCACCGAAAAGACTGGGATTGCCTGACCGCTGAGGAGCAGTATCTGGCCCGTGTCGTCGCCCAGGCAGCGTCCACCCCTGACATCATCTTTTCGCACGATACAGCGGCCCTCATACACGGTTTGCCCTACAGGAACCTGCCGGAGACTCTGCATGTGTATTCTTTCCACCGCACCCGGGCCCAGGGTTTTACCGTCCACCACGGGGAACTGCACCTGCCCACTGACACCACTGTCTTTAGCCCGGGTATCCGTGTAACGAGCCTCGAGAGGACCCTGGCTGATCTGGCGGAGACCCCCGCCCGCAGGTACACCGTAAGCCTCTAGATAGACCAAGAGCCGGCCCCACCATAGCGCGGAACCGGCTCACGTTCATCAATCTGATGTAGATTGGGTGGTCTGTTTACCGATGATTCTCAAAACGGTAGATAAAAGCTGCCATGGCATCGCGCTTGACCGGATCTAAGGGACGGTAGGTCTGGTCCGGCCACCCTGTGGTGATGCCGCGAGAGCGTAACCACATAATTTCTTGATAGAACATGCTGGTTGGCTCAAGATCTGCAAACTGGCTAGTCACAGGGGCCACATAATAGGGGGATCCAGCATAACGGTAGAAGAAGGCAGCCATCGCATCACGAGTCACAAAAGATTCGGGGCGGAAGGTACCGTCTGCCCAGCCCTTGGTGATGCCACGAGATTTCATCCATTCGATTTCTAGGTAGAACGGGTGAGAGACAGGGACGTCTTTGAAGGAAGGCTGGTCCGGAGCTGTGAACTGGGGCTTCCCTGCTAGACGGTAGAAAAAGGCAGCCATGGCGCCACGTTCTACGGAGTTCAGGGGGCGGAAGGTTCCATCTTCCCATCCGGTTGCAATACCACGGTCTGCCAGCCAGGTAATCTCATGGTAGAAGGGGTCTGACTTAGGAACGTCCTTGAACTCAAATGGGGCAGGGGCAATGTTCAAACCGACTAGAAGTGGATCGTGGTCTGATGACCGGAACTCAGAGGGCGTGTAGAAGTTGGTGATGTTGTAGTTATACCGGCTGTATTCGTGGGCAATAGATTCAACAGAGTTGATATTCCAGACGGTTGCTGACTCGACCTTTTCCGTCAAAGCAGGGGAAGCCAAAATATGGTCAAGCGAGCCAGTGCGGCCACCGAAAAGATAAGTCTGACCAGCGTTAAATTTCTCGCCAATATTGGTGTAGCCTGCATCAGTCAGAACCTTCATAGGGTCTTCTTTGGTGTAAGCATTGAAGTCACCAAGCAACATGATTTTGTCAGTGCTATGAGCTTGGCTTTGTTCTTCAGCAAACATGACTAAGGCTTTAGCCTGGGCCACTCGTGAAGCGTTTGAAGCTCCCTGGCCGTCGCCCTGGTCAGCGTCCTCTCCGGAACCTGACCCCTTAGATTTGAAGTGATTGACCACTGCAACAAAGACATCGGTATTTTTGACGGGGCCAGCGGATGCCGGGGCAAAGGCTTGGGCTAGAGGCTGACGGGCGTTTGAAAAGGCGGGGTCGTCGAGGATGGCAGAATCACCCACTGGTGCAACTTCTGTCGGCTGGTAAATAAAGGCTGTGCGGATAACGTCTTCGTTGGCCGGGAGGTCCTTGGGGGAGGGGACGTACTCCCACTTGGTGTAACCGGCTGCCCTGTTGAGCGCAGTGACTAGGTTTTTGAGGGCACCGTCACGGTCGCCCTGGATAGTTGCGGCTGGGTTTTCGATTTCTTCAAGGGAGAGTACAGAAGTGTCGATTTTGTTGATCGCTTCAACAATCTTGGCTTCCTGGCGTTCAAAGCTGGCAAGGGTTGCAGCGCCTCGCACTGAACAACCACCAGAGACGGTAATGGGGTTTTTGTCCCGGTCGGTGTAGAACTTGCAACCGGTGACAGAATCACCCAGGGTGGTGAAGTAATTCAGTACGTTGAAGCTGGAGATGCTGTGCTTGCTGGTCAGCTGAACAGGAGCTGGACGGGTGTGGGTAAGGGAAAGTGGAACCTGGGCGGGGTCTGTGTTGCCTGTGACCGGGCTAGTAGGTTGGAGCCGCCACGCGTTATAGGAGTAGGAAAGAATGAGGGGCTGGGTAAATTCTGCCTTAGCACCCACCCGGAGGGGTGTGTTTAGGTCCAGGTAGGGGACGGGGACTCCGGTGCCTGCCCGGGTGTAATCAATGGTGGCACCGTCATCGAGAAGTATAACTTTCTGTGCGTTTGCAGCTTCGTAGGCGTAGGCTTCAGGGCCGGGTGCAACAACATCTGTGGCTGTGCGCAGAGGGGTTGTTCCGTTGACCAGACCTATTTCTCCATACCTATTGGTGTTGTAGCTGTCAGTTACGGTGATGTCACCGGTTGGCTGTAGCAGCATGCCTTCCAGAGATTCCCTTACATGAGGGTTCTCGGGGAGGGCCCCTTGGACGGGTGTAACGGGAGTGAAGGGCACTGCGAGAACTGTGAGACTATCTGCTGTGGACACGGTCAGCTGAGTCTGGTCGAAATACTCGCTGACCTTACCTGTAACTTCAACGTAGTCGCCGACTGAAACCGAAGCAACGGTTGCCGGGGAGTAGATGAACAGTCCATCGGATGTACGGCTGAGGCTACGGTCTCCGCCGGTGCCTGGGGTTTGAATGAAGTAGCCCTTCAGCCCACCTTCGGGGTAGACGGCGGTGACTACGCCGCGGGTGGTGACTGTCTGATCCTCCAGGGGGCTACGCGGGCCAGGGCCCTGGATACTGGAGATGGGGATATGGTCAGTGGCTGTGGCTGGCGGAAGGGCGAAGCAGGTCGTAGCAGTAACGACTGAGGTGAGGAGGGCAGCGGCTGGGCGTGCCAGGCGGAATTTCCTGTTACCGTGCATGATATTCCTTCGATGGTGAGCAAGGCTTCCAAGGTGTGCAGTGGGGAGGTCTAAGACCCCACTAGGCTTAATTGTATGAAAAAAACGTAAGGGTGGGTGGGGCCGGAGGGGGGTGTCTGAATGGTTGGTGAAATGAAGGTGGGGACGTCGCTGCTCGTGTTGTGTGGGTTCTGTGGGGTTTGTGGGGTGGGCCGGTAGGGGGCAGTCTTACTGTTGTCTGGGAGTGTAAGCAAGTACACGGCCTTAAGGTAAGGGGTGAAATAAGGGGAGTGAAGCCCAGATCTAGGGTTTAAAAAACCTCTTGTGACTTGCATAAATACTGGTTTTTGTGATCCGGGGTTGGATGGTGGGCAGGCTTGTCTGACTTCAGGGAGAAAAGACCAAAAGCGCTGAACAGGCCCTGTGTTGGTTTTCCTGTGTTTTGTGTGTGAATCAGTGGTATTTTAGAAGAGAACGAAGTGCTAAAAGCACATAAACACAAGCGCGGGATAACAGCCCGCAGTGAAGGAAAACTAATCCTATGTGGCAGCAGGTCTACGACCCACTGAACAACCAGGCACTCTCAGCCCTCGTGGCAGCCGTGCCGATCCTCGTCTTCCTCCTCGGGCTCACCGTCCTCAAAATGAAGGGACTCCACGCCGCCCTCGTCGCACTCGCAGCGGCTGTCGGCCTCGCCGTCCTTGTCTTCGGCATGCCCTTCGCCTCCTCGATCTCAGCGATCGGATACGGCTTCCTCTCCGGCATGTGGCCCATCGGCTGGATCGTCCTCATGGCCGTCTGGCTCTACCGCATCACCGTCCGCGCCGGTAACTTCGACGTCATTCGAGGCTCCGTCTCAGCAGTCTCCGCTGACCAGCGCATCCAGGTACTGCTCATCGCCTTCTGCTTCGGTGGCTTCCTTGAAGGCGCTGCAGGCTTCGGTATCCCCATCGCTATCTGTGCCGCCCTGCTCGTTACCCTAGGCTTCGACCCCATCAAGGCCTGTCTCGTGGCCCTGGTATCAAACGTCGCGTCCGGCGCCTACGGCGCTATCGGTATCCCCGTCATCACCGGCGCAACCGTCTCCGGTGTTCCGGCTGCTGAACTCAACGGCATGATGGTATGGGTCCTGCAAATCATCACTATTTTTGTTCCCCTGCTGCTCGTTGTCATGCTCGACGGTTTGCGCGGCCTCAAGCAGACCGGCCTTGTTGCCCTCGTCCTCGGCCTTGTCGTATCAGCTGCCCAGGCAGGCGTCCTGCTGGCCATCGGCCCTGAACTCGTCGATATTATTCCCTACCTGATCGGTCTGATTCTGCTGGCAGTCATCATGATGAAGTGGCAGCCCTCCTACATCTACCGTGAGCCCGGCGCCCCCAGCCTCGAAGAACTCGGTAGTAGCCCCTCCGGCTTCACCTTTGCAAGCGTAGTCAAGGCATGGAGCCCCTTCATCGTCCTGTCGATCATGATCCTGCTGTGGTCAACCCCCGTCATCAAGAACCTGGTCAAGCCTGCTACTGAAACCTCAGCTGCTGGCGTCCTGAACTTCACCACCATTCCGGTCCAGATGCCTGCCCTGCACGGCCAGATCGCCCAGGTCGCCCCCATCGTTGCTGAAGAAACTGCCATGAAGGCCGTTTGGAACTGGACCCTCTTTGGCGCATCAGGCACCGCGATCCTCTTCGCAGCTCTCATCACCATTGCAATCTCCAATATCTCCTGGGCAGCTGCCTTTGAAGAACTGGGTGGCGCTTGGAAGCAGCTCTGGCAGCCGATCCTGCTCATCTGCCTGGTCATGGCCGTCGCAAACGTCATGAACTTCGGTGGCATGTCTTCTGCCCTGGCCCTGGCCCTGGCGGCAGTGGGTTCAATCTTCCCGCTCTTCTCGCCCATCATCGGCTGGATTGGTGTCTTCGTGACCGGCTCAGTGGTCAACAACAACACCCTCTTTGCCGGCCTTCAGGCCACCACCGCAAGCCAGATTGGCGCCAACTCCGGCCTGCTGGTAGCAGCTAACACCGCCGGTGGTGTGATGGCAAAGGTTGTTTCTCCCCAGTCCATCGCCATTGCCGCCGCGTCGGTTAACATGAGCGGTCAGGAATCCAAGATTACCAACGCCGCTATTAAGTTCTCCTTGGCCCTGCTGGTGATTCTCTGCGTTTGGGTTTACGTCCTCTCGCTGGTGATGCCCGCCTAAGACGCTAAGCCCCACTAGGCGCTAAGCCCCACTAGGCACTGAATGCATAAAGGACGCCCGCCCCACCTCCCTGCTTCTGGCAAGGACGAGTGGGGCGGGCGTTCATTTCTTCCCGGGGTGGGGAGCGGGACTCTACAATTCCGTGAATTCGGTGGCGTTAAAGCGGAAGGTGGTCGTTCCGTTGGAACAGACCAGGTAGGTGCCGTCGTTGAGGCAGGAGGCTGTTGCTGTATTGATGGAGTATCCGGTAGGGAGAGGGGCAACATCTGTGACCACAGTGCTCTCCTTCGTGGTGTTTTGGACTATTGAGCCGTTTTCATCGAAACGAATCGTTAGGTTGGTATTGCCACCGCTGGGGGTCACACAAATGAAGTGGTTGCCTTCACCAAAGGAGCAGCTCACCCCGTGGGCCTACGCCTCGTCGTCCTCGGTGGCCGGGGCCTCGTCCGTCCTCTGCCCAGCCCGCTTTGAGCCGAAACGGTTCACAAAGGACGCCCGCAAACCTGCCTCAAACTGGACGAGCCGGGACGTCTCAGCGGTAGATTTCTGCTCGCTCCGAACCTGCCTCCACAAGGCCAAATAATCCTCCAAACACTCCTGAGCCAGAGCGTAAGAATCAGGATCTAGCTCGGCAGACTTGGTTTTCATCCGCTGTACAAAAGGCACCACATTCTGGGTAATCTCAAGAAGGCTGGTGTAGCCCTCGTCCATAGCTAGGGCAAAACAGATATCAACTACCTGTTGGATCTCTTCGGGAGAATGACGATCCAACCAATCACGGGTCACCTGCTCCACCCGGTCACTGGCTGCTGTTGGGTGCTCTGCCACCGTGAACTGCCCATCAGCCGAGCACCGCCACACAAAGATAGAGTGCTGCATCAAACCAAAAGCCCCACTGGCAACCACCAGCGGCTGGCTGGCCTTAAACATCAGGCGGCCTACGATACTATCGGCCGGAATTACCTCCTGGACCTTGCCCAGTATTCGCCGGTAGCCAGGGTGCTCTACGAAGCGCTGGACAAACCCCGGTGCATCAAATGCCCATACCTGATCAATGGCCTCTTGGCCGCCTCTGCTTTGCAGGCTGGCTGCATGAACCGCCAAATGCCCGCCTTTAGAATGGCCCGTGACAATCACCGGTTCTTCACTACCGGCTACAAGAACCCGGCTGAGGTACTCCACCGCCAAAGCCTGGGCCGGGATATCCTGGCTGGCTGCCAGATGGAAATCTTCCTTCCACCCGATGAGAGTGTCATCCGTCCCCCGGAAGATCACCTGACGGTGAACCCCCGGAATAACCAGGGTCAAAGCCGCAAACTGCACCTGCTCTGCAGCGTCCTGCCGGGCCGCATAGTGATAAAAACGAAGCCCAGAAAACCGTTGGGAAGCTGCCACCAGCTTCAGGAGCTGGAGGCGCTGGCCGGTGGCTAAAAACCAGTTAGACCGCAAGCTGCTATCGGTCATAAACTCCTGGGCCAGCTGGCCCACCCCAATGCCGTGGAGAAAACCCGAATGGTGGTCAGCTAGGGTATCCAAGGGGAGATAGGCCAGCTCATTTAAGAGACAGAAATCGACCGGGGTCAGCGGCCTATCGCTGATGGAATCAGCCAGACACCGCTGGGCATAGGTCATGAGATTCATAACTTAGAGCTGGGCCAGATCAATCTTGCCCATCTCGAGGAGGGCCTTGAGGGACGCAGGATCAGCCATGAGCTCCCCAATATTCTGGGGGAGAACCTGCCAGGACACCCCGTAGGAATCCACACACCAGCCGCACCGCTCGGCGTCCGGAACTTGGGATAAAACCTTCCAGGCCCCGTCAATGCCCGCCTGGTCCTGGTAGAAGAGGACGATAGAGACCCCGGGGGAGAAGGTGAAATCGTGGAAGATGCCGGCATCAATCGCAGAGAACACCCCGTCACCCAGGGTGAAAGTGGTGAGCTGGACGGCTTCAGGTTCTAGGTAGGAGCCCTCCCCATGGCGGGTCAGGCTCAGGCGCTCGCCGCCCAGAAGGTTCATCCAGGTGTCGGTGGCTTTTTCGCAGTGGCCGTGGGCGATATTGCCGAACATGAAGCATGGGGTGAAGAAGGGGAGGCCGCTGGGGGTTTCTTCGAGCATGAGCTGCCAGGTGAAGCCGTAGCGGTCGCGTACCCAGGCAAAAAGTGGGGCAAAGGGGTAGGCCTGAAGGGGCATGAGATCCCCGCCTTCTCCCACAGCCTGGTAGGCGCGCCGCAGGGCTTCTTCGGCCTGGTCCTGGCTGCCAAACCTGTCGGCTGAGAAGCGGAGGAAACCGGAGATTGACGGATTGGGCGCATAGGTGTTGCCTGCCGTCAGCAGAAAGAGGCTGGTTCCGTCGATGCTGAGGGTTGAAAGCATGGGGTTGGGGGACGCGGTGGTGAAGGGAAGGGCCTGGCTGTAGTAGTCGGTGGCCTCCTGGGCATCAGCGTCGATCCAAACGCAGGCGGCCGGGGTGGCTGAGGGAGTGAAGGTGGAAGTCATACTTCCTATTCTGCCAGGTGGGGGTAGGACGCGGGGGCGGCTAGGGGAGTGGGTGCCTGTAGGGTGACGGCAATCCGGGCTAAAAATAGCAAATAAGTTAAAAAAGTATGTCTTAATCGGTTAATATTCTCGATTGAGCTGGTGGGCCTCACTATGATAAATGGGTACACAAAGCTCAAACTTAGGTAATACTAATAAATAAGTTTGACTAGGCCACACATCGCCTTTATTTCCAACACCATCAAGGATGATCGAGTTGAAAACACCCCACACCGTGACAGCTCTTGCAGCTGCCCTCATCGTCGGCTCAGCAGCGGCAGCCCCCACCATTGCCTACGCAACCCCCGACCAGGCCCTTGAAGCCGCACCGGCTGCGTCCTCACCTGCAGAAGCAAACCAGCCCGTTAGCCTCGTCGAAGGCTCAGCTAACTGGAACTACGTCAACAGCTGGCGCAGCTATCTCGGGCCAGGCGCTGAAACCCACCTCGAAGGAAACCGCATACTTCCCGGTACCAAGGACCTCGAATGGCAGGCGGCCCCCGGCCAAACCTTCGACCCGGCCAACCCCGGCAAACTGCACTTCACCGGCCACGTCCACTGGAGCAAATACAACGGCTACCTTGACGTCCACTTCAAAAACCCCACCATTGACTTCGCCAACAAGCAGCTGCTTGTCGATGCAACCACCGCCAACACTATGGCAGGCACCGGGCCGGCCCAGGCAACCCAGGAAGCCATTGCCGACCTGCCCGACCTCACCTGGGAAATCCGCGGTAACACCCTGCTGGTCTACTCGCACGCACCCGTGATTGCCGAGCTGTCAGAACGAATCGTCGGTTTCTATAAGGGGGATAAGGGAGCGCCTATCCTTGCTACCTTCGAGCTAGCCGGGGGTGATCCAACCGCAGCTGACCGTCCCCTGCCTATCTTCTGGAAGATTTTCCCCGACCTCTATGAGGACCCCTTCTTCCGCCCGCCCCTCACTGATCCTGACGAAGCGGTCTTCGAAGTCAACGTGCCTGATCCGGCCCTGCGCAAGTGCATCTTCACCACCTTGGGAATTCCCGAAGATACCGCAATTGTCAATAAGGTTCTGCAGCAGATCCAGACCCTGCCCTGCATTGGATACAGCACTCCAGCTGACGAAAAAATTACTGACCTCACCGGCCTTGAGCACGCCCGCAACCTCAGCTGGCTGCGTATTCCTTACCAGGCGGTCAGCGACCTCAGCCCCTTGGCTGGCCTGACCAAGCTGCATAGTATCGACGTCTCCCACAACCAGGTAAAAGACCTCACCCCCCTGGCCCAGGTTCCTTCCCTAGGTAGCCTTACTGCTGAAAACAACAAGATTCGCAGCCTTGAACCCTTAGCTGGCCTCGAAGAACTTACCGTCGTCAAGGTCAACAACAATCGCCTCACCCACCTCACCGGCCTGCCTTATCGGGTCAAGACTGTCCAGGCCGATAACAATAGGGTGGCTGACCTGAGCTGGGTGAGCTTCAAAAATACCCCCTACCTCATTGACATCTCCCTCCGCCATAACCGGCTGACCGGGGTCCAGACTCTCCCTGAAATTGAAAAGATTCAGCGGGTTGATTTGCGCAATAACTTTATCTCTGACCCCTGTGCTCTTGCGGTGTGGGCGGATAACTCAGATTTGCTGAGCTTGAAATTGCAGTACAACTCCTTTGAGGATTGGAGCTGCCTCTCTGGTATCAGCCGGACTGACGTTGCTGACCCCGCCTGGGGTGAAGTCAACGAGACAAACCCTGAGAAACTAGAAGACCTGCTGGCCCGGGATGCCGAAGAGGACGCCGCTGAAGCAGCACTTGAGCCTACTCCTGAACCTACTCCCGAGCCGACCCCTGAACCTACTCCTGAGCCGACTCCTGAGCCGACTCCTGAGCCGACTCCTGAGCCCACGCCTGAACCTACTCCTGAGCCGACTCCGGCTCCTACCCCCGAGCCGACCCCTGAGCCCACGCCTGAGCCGACCCCTGAGCCCACGCCTGAGCCGACACCTGAGCCCACGCCTGAGCCGACACCTGAGCCCACGCCTGAGCCGACACCTGAGCCCACGCCTGAGCCGACACCTGAGCCGACACCTGAGCCCACGCCTGAGCCCACGCCTGAGCCGACACCTGAGCCCACTCCCGAGCCGACTCCCGAGCCCACTCCGGAACCTACTCCGGAACCTACTCCTGAGCCGACACCGGAGCCCACTCCCGAGCCCACTCCCGAACCTACCCAGGAGGTAACACCAGAGACCGCACCCGAACCAACCGCTGAACCAACCGATCAAGCTGCCACCGACGTCCACAAGACTGATACCCTCATCAAGGCCGATGTAGTCAGCCCTGAGGGGGCAGCCCCTGATCTAACGGCTCCGAAGAATGAAGAAAACACCGGAAATCTTCAGACGCCTTTCATCAAGCCTTCACCTTCAACCGATACAGTTTCAACTATGAATACACATAAAACCTATGGCGGCCCTTCCCAAAATCTTGCCGCAACTGGTCTTGCTAAAGACATCGTCGTCAATAGCTTCGCAGCTTTTGGCCTGCTGGCTTCTGGACTTGCAATGGTTGCAGCCCAGCGCATCGGTCTGAACCGCAAGTAAACTCTAACTCCCAAGAACGGCCCCGCCCCGCTAACCAACCGTGAGATTGGTAAGCGGGGCGGGGTCGTCCTGGCCTATTCAAGACCGTTAGAAGAGGCGGCCTTCCTCGGCAGCACTGGGGGCTTCAAGGGTGAGCAGGAATTGCTTGCGCTCCAGCCCACCGGCGTAACCAGTAAGTTTCCCATCTGCAGAAAGAACCCTGTGACAGGGAATGAAAATTGACAGTTTATTGTGGCCTACGGCCTGGCCAACAGCCTGGGCGGGGGCACCTGGGCCCACAATCTTTGAGATCGCCCCGTAGGTGGTGGTGTATCCGTAGGGAATATCCAGGAGGGCTTCCCACACGGCCAGCTGAAAATCAGTGCCGTCAGGCTTGAGTGGCACCTCAAATTCCTGGCGGCTCCCCTCAAAATATTCAAGGAGTTGGGCTGCTGCGTCCGTCAGAACATCGCAGTCGCTGATCTCAACCCGGTGGCCCAGCACTTCAGTCTTCGGGGCGTGGGCCTGGCCGAGAAACCAGGCGCCGGTGAGGGAGGTGCCGTCCGAAGCTAAAATCATCTCCCCCAAAGGGGTTGTGGTGTGGGCGTGGTAGGTCATGTCACAAGCCTATCTCATCGGCAGTTGGTGACAAGAAAGGCCCTCCCTTCACCCCAAAGTGAAGAGAGGGCCAATCAAGCGGTTCAGTAGCCAGTAATAGAAGGAGGCTAGGGGTTAGTCCTGCTCGACGTCTTCATCGACCCAGTCCAGGGTCTTAGAGACGGCCTTCTTCCACAGACGGTACTGGCGCTCGACTTCGTCCTTGTCCATGGCAGGCTCCCAGCGCTTGTCCTCGGCCCAGTTGTCGATGACGTCCTGCTCGCCCTCCCAGAAGCCGACGGCGATACCGGCGGCGTAGGCGGCACCCAGGGCAGTGGTTTCAATGACCTTGGGGCGGATGACGGGTACACCCAGCAGGTCGGCCTGGAACTGCATGAGGAACTCGTTGGCGGTCATACCGCCATCGACGCGCAGTTCTTCCAGGGAGACCTTGGTGCCTGCTGCTTCGGCGTCGGCATTCATGGCGTCTAGAACTTCGCGGGTCTGGAAGGCGGTTGCTTCAAGGGCTGCGCGGACGATGTGGGCGCGGTTGACGTAGCGGGTCAGACCAACGATGACGCCGCGGGCGTCTGAGCGCCAGTGGGGGGCGAAGAGGCCGGAGAAGGCCGGGACGACGTAGCAGCCGCCGGAGTTTTCAACGCTGGTGGCCAGTTCTTCTGATTCGGCGGCGTTGTCAATCATCTTGAGGTTGTCGCGCAGCCACTGGATCAGGGAGCCGGAGACGGCGACAGAGCCTTCGAGGGCATAGACGGGATCGGCGTCGCCCAGCTTGTAGGCCACGGTGGTGAGCAGACCGTTTTCTGAAATGACGGGCTCGTTACCGGTGTTCATGAGCATGAAGTTACCGGTGCCGTAGGTGTTCTTGGCCATGCCCTTTTCGAAGCAGGCCTGGCCGAAGGTGGCTGCCTGCTGGTCGCCCAGGATACCGGCAATGGGGGTGCCGTTGAGCAGGCCCTTGGAGCGGCCGTAACCGTAGATTTCGGAGGAGGACTTGATTTCGGGCAGCATGCTCATGGGGATCCCCATGTCAGCGGCAATTGATTCGTCCCACTGCAGGGTCTTGATGTTCATCAGCAGGGTGCGAGAAGCGTTGGTGACGTCGGTGACGTGGACGCCGCCTTCAACGCCGCCGGTCAGGTTCCAGAGCACCCAGGTGTCGGTGTTGCCGAAGAGCAAATCGCCTGCTTCTGCCTTTTCGCGGGCACCTTCGACGTTGTCCAGAATCCACTTGACCTTGGGGCCTGAGAAGTAGGTGGCCAGGTTGAGGCCGACGATGTCGTGGTACTTACCGGGGCCGTCCTCGCCAGCTAGTTCATCACAGATTTTCTGGGTGCGGGTGTCCTGCCAGACGATCGCGTTGTAGACGGGCTTACCGGTGTTCTTATCCCAGACAACGGCGGTTTCACGCTGGTTGGTAATGCCAACGGCAGCGATTTCGTGGTGGTTGACCTCGGCCTTGGTGAGGGCTTCACCCACGGACTTACGCACGTTCTCCCAGATTTCCATGGGGTCGTGCTCAACCCAGCCGGCCTTGGGGAAAATCTGCTCGTGTTCGTGCTGGCCGACGCTCTTGATTTCACCGGTCTTGGTGAAGAGGATGGCGCGGGAGCTGGTGGTGCCCTGGTCGATGGACAGGACGTACTTCTTGCGCTCGGGGAGCTGTGACATGGTTTTTCTCTTTTCGGGTATGCACCGTCGTCGGTGCGGGGAGGGTTGTTTTTAGTGTAGGGGGGCGGACGCCGGTGTTCGGCTTAGCCCAGCAGGGCCGGGACGAGGAGGGCAGCTGCTGCTGCACCGATGAGGGGGCCGACAACGGGAACCCAGGCGTAGGCCCAGTCGGAAGAACCCTTGCCCTTGATGGGCATGAGGGCGTGGGCGATACGGGGAGCCAGATCGCGGGCGGGGTTGATAGCGTAGCCGGTGGGGGTACCCAGGGAGAGGCCGATAGCTACCACGATGAAGGCAACAGCCAGGGGGCCAAGACCCGAGGGGGTGCTGCCGGAGGCCAGGACGAAGCCCACCAGAACGAAAGCGCCGAAGGCCTCGGTTAGGGTGTTCCAACCGTAGGAGCGAATAGCGGGGCCGGTGGAGAAGATACCCTTGGTGGTTCCGGGCTCTGCCTCGTCAAAGTGCTTCTTGTAGACCAGGTAGGCACCCCAGGCGCCGAGGAAGGCACCGATCATCTGGGCTGCGACGTAGACGAAGAAGTTACCGATACCGGGTGCAATTCCGGGGGCAAAATCGTTACCGGCCACCAGCAGACCCAGGGTGACGGCGGGGTTGAGGTGGGCGCCAGAGGGGGCAGACATGTAGACAGCTGCGAAAACCGCGAAGCCCCAGCCGAAGGCGATGGTGAGCCAGTCGGTGTTTTTTGCCGCTGACTTGGGCAGGGTCACTGCGGCGCAGACACCTGCGCCGAGCAGGATCAGAATGGCTGTGCCGATGACCTCGGATACGAAGGCCCCCAGAACGGTGGCGTTTCCTTCGGCAGTGGTGAGGGCACTGGCCTGAAGCACAACGTCAGTGCTAGCTACCAGGAGTGAGCTCATCATTGACCTCTTTTCTTATAAATACCACTGATAAATCAGAGGTGTGACTATAGGGGTGGGTGACAAAAATGTGTGGGGTGGGGGCAGTCGATACCTGCCCCCACGGTACCGGGCTAAGCCCGGGCCGGAAATTTAGTGGTTAGCGGTGATGACAGGACGGCGGGGGGCGACGTGGGTTGCCCCCAGAACCTCAGCGGCGGCGTCCGCGTCCTCGGTATGGGTCTGTGCTGCGGCGATAGCCTCAACCCGCTCGGCGTAAATCGCCTTTTCGCGGGCTACGGTGGCTTCGTCCCAGCCAAGTTCAGCGGCCATAATCTCAAGGATTTCGTCGGCAGCTGACAGGCCGCGGTCGGTAGCCTCAAGGTCCAGGCGGACGCGGCGCACCAGTACGTCCTCCAGGTGCAGGGCACCTTCGGCCCGCACCGCCATGACCACATCGGCCCGCAGGAACTGGGGGGCCTGGGTCAGGGGGGTACCCAGGGCGGGGTCTTCCTGAATCAGGGAGATCACATCGGCCAGCTCAGCGCCGTAGCGCTCCAGCAGGTGCTCCACGCGGGCAGTATCCCAACCGTTCTCAGCAGCCAGCGCATCGGCCCGGGCAGCTAAAGCCTCAAAACCTTCGGCCCCGACCAGCTTGATGTTCTCGGTAACAGAAGGCAGATTCTTGGCGCGGGCACCTAAGGCGAAGTCCACGGCGTCCTCGGCCATAACCCGGTAGGTGGTCAGCTTACCACCGGCAATAGCGCTCATGCCCGGGGCGATCTCCATGACGGTGTGCTCACGGGAGACCTTGGTGGAGGCGGCGTTCTCGCCCTTCTTAGCGACCGGCTGCAGCAGGGGACGCAGACCAGCGTAGGAGCTAATAATATCGGCCTCGGTCAGCTCATCGGCAATCAACTTATTAGCCTGGTCGAGCACATAGCGGATATCTGCCTTGGTGGCGACGGGGCGCTCGCGGTCCTCGGTGTAGGGGGTGTCGGTGGTGCCGATAATCCAGTAGCGCTGCCAGGGGATGATGAAGAGGACGGACTTTTCGGTCTTGGTAAAGATACCGCTGGTGGCCTTGATACGGTCGCGGGGCACGGTGATGTGCACGCCCTTGGAGGCCAAGACTTTGAGGCCGTGGTCTGAGGTTGCCATGGACTCTGATTCTTCGGTCCACACGCCGGTGGCGTTGATGATGTGGGTGGCCTTGACGGTCTTCTCGTCGCCGGTCTCCAGGTCGACAATCTGGGCGCCGGTAACCCGCCCGGCGGCGTCCTTGTTAATGGCGGTGACCTGGGTGCGAGAAGCTGCCAGGGCCCCGTAGCCTGCGGCGGTGCGAACGATGTCAATGACCAGGCGGGCGTCATCTACGCGGGCATCGTAGAACTGGATAGCGCCGGTGAAGGCGGAGTCCTTGATACCGGGGAAGACCTTTTTGGTGCCTTCCTTGGTGAAGTGGCGCTGGGCGGGGACGGTGCGGTGGCCGCCTGCCCCGGCGAAGGCCATGGTGTCGTACATACCGATACCCACAGCTGAGTAGGCGCGTTCGATAACGGGCATCTTGAGGGGCCAGAGGAAGGGCTGGGCCTTGACCAGGTGGGGGGCGGTGCGCTCAAGGAGCAGGCCGCGTTCCTTGAGGGCTTCGGCTACCAGCTTGAAGTCGAGGTTGTAGAGGTAGCGCAGGCCGCCGTGGACGAGCTTGGAGGACCAGGCGCTGGTGCCCGCTGCCCAGTCGCCTGCCTCAACGATGGCGGTGCGCAGGCCGCGGGTGGCGGCGTCCAGGGCAATACCTGCGCCGGTTACGCCGCCGCCGATGATGAGGACGTCTACGCCCGCTTCGTCGGTCATGGCGGCTAGGGCCTGGGTGCGGGTTTCTGCTGAGAGGTGGGACTGGGTGGTGAAGGTGGCAGTCATGGGGATCTTCCTTGCGACGGGGTGCCTGTTATTGTCTTTGACACTATTTCAACCACTGGGTGTAGGTTAGGCCAGCTGGGTGAACGAACTTTCATCTATGATGGAGAAATGGTGAACAAAAGTCAGAATCAGGTGGTTGAAGCAGCCCACCTTTACTACGGGGAGCATCAAACCATGGCTGCCATTGCCAGCCGCTTGGGGGTGTCTCGGCCAACGGTATCCCGCCTGCTCAAAACGGCTCGTGAAACCGGGGTTGTAACTATTCAAATTCATGAACGCGCCTACCGCTCCGACCCCCTTGAAAAACGTCTTTCTGACATGTACCGGGTGAGGGCTACGGTCGTGAGGGCCCCCGGTCATGCAACTGAGCAGGCCCGGATGCGCCGGGTGGCAATAGCTACAGCGAACCTGGTGGATTCTCTGATGGTGCCCGGCACTACTCTGGGGGTTGCCTGGGGTTCTACGGTCACCGAGGTTGCCCAGTTCCTCCCCAAACGTCCTTTGACCGGTGTCACGGTGGTTCAGCTCAACGGGGCGGGCAATGCGGTGCATACGGGCATTCCCTATTCGGGTGCGATTTTGGGGCAGGTGTCAGCTGCCTACGGGGCTCAGATGGTTCATTTTCCGGTGCCTGCCTTTTTTGATTTTGCCGATACTAAGGCTGCTATGTGGCGGGAGCGGGCTGTCCGCGGTGTGCTGGCGGTGCAGCGGCAGGTTGATGTCGCCCTCTTTGGTGTGGGTGCTTTTGGTGGTGAGCTGAAATCTCATGTCTATAGCGGTGGCTATTTTGATGGTGAGCAGATGCGGCAGCTACAGACTGAGGGGATTGTGGGGGATTTGTGTACCGTCATGATTCGGGAGGACGGCACCTGGGCTGATTTGGCGGTCAACCAGCGGGCCACCGGTCCCACCCCGGCTGAGCTGGTGAAGATAGGACGACGGGTGTGCGCGGCTGCTGGCCGCCACCGCGCAGTTGCCCTGCGGGCCGCCCTAGCCACCGGCGCAATCACCGACCTGGTGGTAGAGGCAGACCTGGCGGAGAGGCTTTTGTAAGGATCGATTCAGCACCTGGTAGATAATGGCTAGCGGCTAGGAGAATTTCTCGCCCCACTGCTCCATATAATCAATTACTTTCGGAGGATTGCTGGAGAGCTGACTCCAGTTAAGTATCCCTTGCTTTTGCAAATAGCCTACAAGGACAATGTAATTCACATTGAGTGCTTCAGCTTCTTTTTTAGCCCAAGCGTAGTTTGCCTTACGAGGGTTTGCCGGCGTAGGTATCGTGCAATTGCCGAAGATTAGTTCTACAGCAAGCTTGTCCGCTGCTTGTTCTAGATGCTCAATAAGTTCAGCCGATGATTCTTCACCGTGCAAGATAGCTGGCGCTTCAGCAGAGATATCGCCATTGAGGATATGGCTAATCTCGTGCATGAGCGTGAAGAGAACTTTATCGAGCCTCTGGCCATGCCCTGAAAGCCCAATGACGGGGGTTTCACTGATCTGGAAGCTTACCCCGCTCATTTTTGTGCCTGGTAAGAAATCGGAGTAGATAAGGCAGACCCCGGCCTGGCGTAATAAATCTGGTAGATCCACAAATCCCTGGGGGTTAGCTGTATATGCAGGAATCTCAGCTGCAATAGTGCGCAAAGAGTCTGCATTGAAAGTGGGTAAGGTATCGACCTGGCTCAGTGCCTTATCCATAACGCTATGAATCCACCGCTGTTGTTGTTCGGTAAATCCGTCAGTAGGGGATTGCTTGCGTGCCGCAAGAGCTACGTCACTTTTCAGAATGCCCGCAAAAGCTTCAGCTTCTTGGGGAGTGATGAAGTGCTCCGGTGTTACATCCACGAATTCTTTGCCTGCTTCAGCTTCTGGTTCTGAAGAAGGGGCGCTTTTTACTTCAACCGTAATCCAGTCTTCACCATATTCTTGGAAACGTCCTTCATCGAGAGTGACTTCGAAGTGGACGAGAGCCTGTACCGCGTGGGCGTATGACAGAGCGGTGGAGAGTGTCGGGCTTGAGTCCATAGACTCAAATTTGGAAATCGCTTGTTGGGATACGCCCAGCTTATCTGCAACATCCTGTTGCGTCAGCCCAGCTTCTTTGCGGAGGCTGATGAGGCTAGCAACGAAATCTCGTTCTTGTCGAGCAAGATAGTTCGCCCGTTGACGAGAGGGAGTAAGCTGGCGCTTCCTACGCTGAGTAGTCATACGTGCCATATAGGTATCCTAACAGTCATACAACCAATTGGTTGTATTAAGTGGTTGGTTTCATATTTATTTGACGCCTGGTGAATCTGAGTCAAAGACGAGTTGTTCTATGAGATCAAGAGGGTGAAGAGAATTAAGAGGTTTCTTTTCAACTATTTTGAGGCCCCAGTGGGAAGACTGTCCCAATGAAAACCGTGTTACTGCCTGTTGAATATGCTGAGTCTGCAGGCGGGCAATCTCTTTGGCTGTTAGGTTATCTATCTGTTTGAAATGTACGTGGCTGGTAACAAGTAAGTTATCCACATCGCCTATTGATGGTTCAGCATGATATTGCCGGAATAACTTTGTGGCTGTACCAAAATCGTTGAATACTTGTCGTAACTCGTAGAAATCATGCCCCTGGTCTATTGCTTTGATAGGCTCTCCTGGGTCTTTTGGATCAAGGCGGCCAGCCGCTGCGTCGTCGTATAAAGCTTCAAGCTGCCCAAGTACCCTTTCTTGCGCGATGGTTGGAAGGGCCTTAAGCCACAAAACTAATTCTGTAACCCCTTCATGTGCAAGGTGCCAATAGGTGTGCCATTCTAAAAAAGCATCAGAAAGTGGTCTGCAGCAACGTGATTGTGCTGCCTTTTTATAATCTGCAGTTTTGGAATAGTGATACACAGCCCCAGAAGCTCCAATAAACGGGCCAGGTTTTGGTGTGGTCACGTGAATGCTCCTTTCGTCTAGATTTATCATACAACCTGGCAGATTGTGCTTATTGTTATGAAAACCTGGCAACTACTGAGCACGTGTAGTTTAGGGCAGGTAACTCCGATGTAGGGAGGACGCGCCTGCCCTGGCCTGGTCGGTTCTGTTGGGGGCTACCTCTAGAATTAAGTTTGGTAAGTCACTATGTAAGAGAGTTGTTCATGGTTCAGCAGATTGCTCCTGGTTCCCTGGTTCGTGTCCGTGACGAAAGCTGGCTTGTTACCCAGGTTTCATCACGAGGAGACCAGCGGCTTGTGCATGTTATTGGTTTGTCTGAGCTGGTGCGGGATACAGAAGCAACCTTCATTGATGATCCTGAGATTGACACAATTGAGGTTGAGGATCCCCGCCTGACCAAGGTGGTGGCTGACGATTCCTCCCGTTATAAGAGGTCACGTCTCTGGCTGGAAGCGACCCTGAGAAAAACCCAGGTGCCCTTGCCCTGTGGGGAACCGGTTATGGCCGACCAGATGATGCTGGATGCTTTGCCCTATCAGAAGGCTGCGGTACGTAAGGCACTTGACCCCCACAATATCCGTCCCCGAATTCTGCTGGCGGATGCGGTTGGGCTGGGTAAGACGCTGGAAATCGGCATGATTTTGAGTGAGCTCATCAGGCGTGGGCGGGGTGAACGGATTTTGGTCGTTGCCCCTGCTCACGTATTGGAACAGTTCCAGCATGAGCTTTGGACCAGATTTGCCCTGCCCCTAGTACGGCTTGATTCAGTTGGTATTCAGCGCATACGGCAGGAAGTTCCTTCAACAAAGAACCCCTTCTCGGTGATTAAGCGGGCTATTGTTTCTCTGGATACCTTAAAGAGCCAGAAGTACCTGAATCATCTGCGAAAGGTCCAGTGGGATGCGGTAGTGATTGACGAATCCCACAATCTGACGAACGCTGGTACGCAAAACAATCAATTGGCTCGTGTCCTGGCCCCTAACACTGACGCTTTGATTTTGGCCTCGGCTACGCCGCATAACGGTAGGGCGGAGTCGTTTGCTGAGCTGATTCGTCTGTTGGATCCGACAGCAGTTGACGCTCAGGGGAAGGTGCAGCCGGAGGCCTTGGATCGTTTGGTGATTAGGCGGCACCGTAATTCACCGGAGGTTGCCCAGTATGTAGGTAATGACTGGAAGACCCGAAAGGAGCCGGTGAATCGGCTGGTGCAGGCATCTGCGGCTGAGAACGCGATTGCTGAGGAGCTAGCTGAGGTGTGGTTGCATCCGGGCGACGGCCGGGAACCTGTGGCAAAAGACCGCTTATCTGCCTGGACTTTGGCAAAGGCGTTTTTGTCGTCGAATGCGGCTTTTAAGGAGAGTTTGAGGAACCGGGCAAATACCCTCGCTGCTGGGGTTGATGTCGTACCTGAGGATAGCCAGAAGGGCCGGGAACTGGCCGCTATTCGTCGTTTGCAGGGACTGGCTGAACGAGCTGAGGACGAGGGGTCGTCAAAGCTTGAGGCTCTGGTTGGGTACCTGAAAGAGATTGGAATCAGTTCTAAGTCCGCTACTCGGGTTGTTATCTTCTCTGAGCGTGTTGCCACCTTAGGCTGGCTTAAGTCGGAGCTCCAAAAGGCCCTGAAATTGAAGCCTGAGCAGGTGGACGTTCTGCATGGCGGTTTGGATGACCAGACCCAGCAGAATGTGATTGAGAGTTTTAAGATGAAGAACTCTCCTGTTCGGGTGTTAGTGACCGGCGATGTCGCTTCTGAGGGCGTGAACCTCCATGCCCAGTGTCATCACCTTGTTCATTTCGATATTCCGTGGTCGTTGATTCGTATTGAGCAGCGGAACGGCCGTATTGACCGTTATGGCCAGAAGGAGCACCCTGAAATTGTGACCCTTCTGCTGAACCCGACCCATGAGAAATTCCGCGGCGATATCCGGGTGTTGGGGCGTCTTATGGAGCGTGAACATGAGGCGCACGAGGCCTTGGGATCGGCAGCGTCTCTGATGGGGCAGTGGAGCGCCCACCGGGAGGAGCAGGAAATTATCAAGGTGCTGGAGGATCAGCAGACTGAGGCTGAAACTTTTGCTGAGGTGCAAGAGCTAGACGCTAATACTGCCTGGCTGACTGGCGGTAGCGACTTCGATGATTTCTTCGCAAGTTTCGATCTCGATGACGCTGAAGAAGCCCCCCAACCGGGTGGGAGCGAACCAGGACAGGCTGAGGATTATGTTGATGCTTCCCTGTACGAGTCGTCTCTGGATTTCTTGCGGGATGCGGTTGAAGAGATGGTTCCTGTGCCGTCTGATGCTGTGGAACGCGGTGGTTTTGAATGGGAAGAGTTCCCCTCAGCTGCCCAGCTGGAGATGGTTCCACCTGCTGATTTACGGAAGAGGTTGCGAGTCCTGCCTCAGACCTACCTGCAGGCCCGTCAGGTGATGGAGAAACTGGTTTTGGCTACAACCCCTGAGCGGGGCCAGCAGTCTTTGATTGCGGCTCGGGAGGGGGAGAAGTCCCAGTCTAAGTTCAGCGGAGTGGCGGGCACCTGGCCTGAGGCCCATTACCTGTCGCCCCTGCACCCGGTTCTTGATTGGGCGAGCGACCGCGTCCTGAGTACTGTGGCCCGCCAGCAGATTCTTGCCGTCCGGGCGGATGTGGATGCCCCGACCATGTTGCTGCTGGGTACCTATATGAATAAGAACGGCCAGATTATGCAACGGTCTTTTTATGAGGCTACCTTTATGGGCTCCTCAGCCATGTGTTCGCCGGTGCTTGATATCCGGGCTTACCTGGACGGCATCGGTCTGACTGCTGAGTCAATGAATCCCGGCCCGGTGGAGCTACCGGGTGAGGACGAGCTGGCCCGCATGATGGGCGTTGCGGTTGACGTGGCCCAGGAGACGTTTGAGTCGATGCAAAAGCTTTCAGCTGATCAGGCTGCTACTAGGTTGAAGGATTTATGGAAGAGCCGGATTGATCAGTGGGCTGATCGCCAGGGGATGTTGCCTGGGGTTGCCCGGTCAGCTGCCTTGAAGTTGCAGGGCGTCCGGGTTGATGAGGAGCGGCAGCTGGCTGAGAAGCTGGAGCCGTCGCAGCATTTGATTCGGCCCTTGCTGTTGGTTTTCCCGCAGGGCGAGTAGTTTTTCTAGTTAGGTGAAGGTTAAGGGTTATGGCTATTTTTGATTCTCTGGTGGTTGGAGAAGACTGGATTTCTGAGCACTTTTTCAGGACGGACGCCAAACAGGAGTCCTTTGTGAAGCAAGTGATCGATCTTGAAAAGCAGTGGAAGCAGGACGACGAGGGGGGTGAGTCTTCCTGGTCGCGTTTTAAAGCTGCCCGTGGCAGGTTGGAGAGGTTGCTGTCTGCGGTTGAGTTTGATGAGACTCAGGTGGGTGCAGGTCAACTTCCGAGCGAGATGGCGGCTGTGTATGCCGACATTCGTTCGGCCCTTGGGTTTGGTGGGGCTTTGCTGGATAGAGCAACTGTGGAATCAGTTGCCCAGAAGGTGAGTTTTGAGCATGCTTGGGTGGCTCCTGAAGGGGAAACCCTGGTGCTGGAGGCCCACCCTGTCACTGGTGTGGATCAGCTGCTTGATTCTGAGGTTTCTAGGCTGGCCCATGAGGTTATTATTCATAAGGCTTCGGGGGACGTGACCCAGAGCTGGAGCGTCCAGTCGGCTCTGTCTTTTATATTCCGGGCAGAGGATGCGCCACGGTACGTGCTGGTGCTGGCTGGCCATTGGGTTCTTCTGGCTGAGCAGGAGCGCTGGGCTGAGGGACGTTATCTGGCGGTGAACCTGTACCTTGCCCTGCAGCGAAATGATCAGAAGTCTAAGGGCGAGTTGGCGCATGTGCTTGCCTGTTTGGGACGTCCTCAGCTGACGTTTGATGCCCAGCATAATATTTGGTGGGACGGGGTCCTGGAGGCCTCTGTAAAGCACACTGTTGGTGTTTCGTCTGAGCTGCGTGAGGGTATTCGTCTGTCGATTGAAATTTTGGCCAACGACGTGGTGGCCCGGCTTCGGGCTCAGGGGCGGGGGGCAGAGATTGAGCACCTGGATGCTCAGGATCTAGCTCGTCAGAGCTTGCGTTACCTGTACCGGATTCTCTTCTTGCTTTATGCTGAGGCTTCTCCCGAGATGCAGGTGGTCCCTGCCCATGATCCGATTTATGAGGAGGGCTATGGCCTGGACCGTTTGCGGGAGCTGATTTTGGTTGATCTGCATTCTCCGGAGGCTAAGCAGGGGACCCACCTTTACCAGTCGCTGGATTTGCTGTTTTCGAAGGTCAATCGCGGCTATAACCATACCTTTGCGAATGAAAATGAGGAGCCGCTTCTGCGGTTTGAGCCGCTTGAGGCTGACCTGTTTAGCCCTGCAGCTACGGCCCTGATTGATGAGACTAAGCTGTCCAACGAGGAGTTGCAAAAGGTTCTTGCTAACCTGCTGATGACCAAGGCGGGGAAGAATAAAGAACGTGGTTTTATTTCCTATGCTGACCTGGGTATCAACCAGCTGGGTGCGGTGTATGAGGGCCTGATGTCTTACACCGGTTTTATTGCCACTGAGCGCCTGTATGAGGTGGCGAAGGACGGCAAGGCTGAGGGCGGGTCCTGGGTGGTTAACCAGGAGAAGGCCGACGACCTGATTCAAGCAGGTTTTGAGAAGTCGTTTGTGACGAGGGATAACGAGGATACCGGCCTCCCCGAAAGGGTGGTGTACGAGCCAGGTACTTTTGTCTTCCGGCTTGCGGGCCGTGAACGGCAACAGAGTGCCTCCTACTACACCCCTGAAGTTCTGACCAAATTTGTGGTGTCGCAGGCGCTTGAAGAGTTGATTGATGATGAGACTCCGGCGGACGACTTGCTGAAGTTGAGTGTGTGCGAGCCTGCCCTGGGGTCGGGCGCCTTCGTCGTGGAGGCTACCCGACAGCTGGCTACCGAGTACCTGAAGCGGAAGCAGAAGGAGACCGGGCAGACGATTGAACCTGACCGGTATGCTGAGGAATACCAGAAGGTTAAGGCTCAGATTGCCTTGCACCAGGTGTATGGGGTTGACCTTAACGCAACAGCCGTTGAGTTAGCTGAGATTTCTCTTTGGCTGGATACCATGAACCCGGGGCTTCACGCCCCCTGGTTTGGCCTGCATCTGCGACGGGGCAACTCCCTGATTGGGGCCCGTCGGGCTGTGTATTCTGAGGCGGAGCTGGTGCGCAGGAATAAGCAGAAGCTGCCGAAGGTAGCCTACTGGAATGAGCATGAGCCGACTGCTGTTCCGGCCACCGGTTTAGCTGCTGCTATTGATGAGCATCAGGGCTTGAGCGTGACTGACCCTGCAACGGCCGGTAAGGTTTTCCAGTTTGTGTTGCCCTCTAATGGCTGGGCGGCAGTGGGGGAGTCTAAGGCCCTGAAGGATTCGAAGCTTGCCTTGGATGAGCAGAAGGCTCTGAAGTCCTGGGTGGCTAAGCTTCCTAAGCTGTTCAAGCAGGATGAGTATAATCAGCTGGTTGATTTGTCGGAGCGGGCTGAAGAGCTGTGGGGTATTACCCTGCAGCGGATGCGGGTTGCTGAGCGTGAGAGCTCCCGCCGGATTGATTATTTTGGGGCGCCGGAGGTTGCACATGAGAGCCGGGTTCATCGTCAGGCTATTGAGGCTAAGCTGGGTGAGACAGGTTCGGCCTACCGTCGTTTGCGCCGGGTCATGGACGCCTGGTGTGCCCTGTGGTTCTGGCCTGTGGACGCCGGTGAGACCACTCTAAGGGCCAGTCAGCAGGAGTTTGATGCCTACCGCCGGAAGGTGGAGGTTGAGGCTGGTCTTAAGCCTGATATGGGTGGTTATGACGCCGCCGGTTTGTTGAACGTGGTGCAGCAGGCCGACGGTAGTTATCTGAAGACTGTGAAGGTTTTGCCCCCGAGTTTTGATGAATGGATGGCTGCGTTGCGTGAGCTGATGGGGTCGACCCTGAGCAAGAAGGCTAGGCAGACTGAGCGGTTTACTGCGACGATTCCGTCTGACTGGGCTGAGCTTGATGCCTACGAGGACGAGGTGTTGTTGCTGAGCGGGGCCCAGCCAGTTGAGGCTGTGCTTGAGAGGTACCCCTGGCTGCAAGTGTGCGAGCAGATCGCTCAGGATCAGGGCTTCTTCCACTGGGAGCTTGATTTTGCGGCGGTATTTGCCCGTGGCGGTTTTGATTTGCAGGTGGGTAACCCGCCCTGGGTGCGCCCCCGGTGGGATGAGAACGCTATAATGGCGGAGCACCACCCCTGGTGGCAGCTGGCCAATAAGGCGACAAATGCCGATAAGAGCTCTTATGTCAACCAAGCCCGCCAAGACCCCACCCACACCCGCTTCTTCACAGACTCAGCCACGGGTATAGCAGCCACCTCAGAGTTCCTCTCCCACAAGGCAACCTACCCCCTACTAAACGGACTGCAACCTGACCTCTACCGGGCCTTCATGGTCAAAACCTGGCAAAACAACTCCGGTAGAGGAGTGGTATCCCTGATCCACCCCGAATCCCACTTCACCGAGAAGAAGGCCGCCCAGCTCCGATCAGCTGCCTATCACAGGCTAAGAAGACACTGGCACTTCGTTAATGAGCTCCAGCTCTTTGAAATTGATCACCATAACCCATTTGGAATCCATATCTACTCCGGAGTTCAAACTGATATCCGGTTTGATATGGCAGCTTCCCTCTACCACCCCGACACCGTCACCAAACTCACCGCCCACGGAACCTACGACTTCGTCCCAGCCCTCAAAGACGACAAGAACAATTGGGATACCCGCCCCCACCCAGAACGCATTGTCACCGTAGACCTGAACCTACTGGCTACCTGGGCTTCTATCCTGGATGAGCCGGGTACCCCGGCTGATCAGGCCCGAATGGTCTATGCGGTTAACAAGGGATCTTCTGAGGTGTTGAAGAAACTTTCGGTGGCCCCTCGTGTGCGTGAACTTGGTGTGCAGTATTCTGCTGGCTGGCACGAAACAGCAGACAGAAAACGGAACCTCTTCCAACCTGGCTCCAAGGTCAATGAGTCCTGGGCGGATGTCATCTTGCAGGGCCCCTTCTTCTCTGTGGCCAATCCTTTTGCCAAGCAGCCTAATGCTTCGATGAAGAATAACTTGGATTACACCGAGATTGACCTTGAAGCCCTCCCCGCAGACTTCATCCCCCGCACCTCCTACCAGCCTGTCGGCTCTACA
>NZ_JBLKPV010000015.1:0-31843 GCF_049068285.1 Rothia nasimurium
GAGGTGCCTCGGTGGGGCTGGCCGTCGGTACCGGCACAACCTCGATAGGCTCCGGGGTTTCATCCTCTCCAGGTTCAGGGGTAGGCTCTGCGCTTTCGCTAGGCTCCGGTGAGGGTTCCTCGGTAGGCTGAGGTGCCTCGGTGGGGCTGGCCGTCGGTACCGGCACAACCTCGATAGGCTCCGGGGTTTCTTCCTCAGCGGGCTGGTCGCCATTGAGCGCGGCGGTGGGCTTTTCCTCGGCTGCTTGGACGGTAGCTAGCCGGGGTGTATTCGGGGTTGGTGAGGATTGGGCGTCCTCAGCAAAAGCTAAGGGAGCCACGGCGAGCATGGAAGCTGCGGCCAGGGCTGCGGCTGAGCCGGTGAGCTTTGCGGGCTTCATAGATTCTCTTTTCTCTTTCGAATGGGTGGGGAGGCTAGGTGCCTCCCCACAGGTGTATATGAGGATTTGGGGTGTTTTGAGAGCAGAACAGGGAAAGTTTTCGGGCGCCCTACCCTCTAGGGGTGCAATAGAACTAAACAGAACACAATTGTTTAGTTCTATTGCATATTGTTTTGTTCTTTTGAGTGGTGGCTAGATGTCTCCTTGCTGTATGACGGTGAGAGCCAGGTTGAAAAGTTCGCAGGTGGTGGAGATGCAGCGCCGTGTGTAGGCGTAGCTCCAGTTACAGGCTTCAGCTAGGGCTGAAACGTCGATGCCGTCCACGTGTCCAGCGTCTAGAGTTGCTTCGGTAACGCAGTGGGTAAAGTGCGGGGCTTTGTCCAGTTTGCTCTGGGGTAGGCAGGAGATGACCTCCTGCATGAGTACCGGGGCTGTCTCTAGGCCTTCTTCCTTGCGGTAGCGGTGGATTAGCAGAGCCCGGTAAATGACCTCGGTGTACATGAGCACTCTGGTACTGGACTTGTAGAGGGTTTTCTCAGCAATGCCCAGCACCTCGGCGGTGGCTCGGTAGCTCAGGGGCTCTTCGACCAAAATTAGGTTCAGTACTCGGGTGATGGGTTCGATGTCCCCCAAAATTTTGACTGCGATGCCCAGTACCGTTGCTAGGTCTTGGAGTTTCTCTTCCATGTGGCTCAGGGCCAGCAGAGCTTCTAGGGCTGAGTCTGAGGTCAGGCCGGTAAGAGCTGCTTCGGCGGTGGCTTCTGCTTGGGTGCGGTCATCACTTTTGATGGTTCGCAGGTGGGCGTAGGCGCACCTAACGGCGATGCTGCGGATCCAGGCTCCGAAGTCACCGTGGGTTCCGTCGAAAGTGCGCAGGCCTTGGTGAGCAGCCAGGAAGGTTTCTTGGTGGGTGTCTTCGATGGCACCGTGCAGGTCGCTGATGTGTGGGAATTTTGCCAGAACGGAGTAGATGACCTTGCTGGTGGTCTTCCAGGCTTCTAGGCGTTCTGGTGTCCATTGGCAGTTGTGGTTTTGTTGCATGTTGTTGTCGTCTTGCATGACAGGTGTCTCTTTCCTGCTTTCGCTGCCTGCCGGTGGTGAGGGGAAATCGGCAGGGGTTGAAGGCATATGGGAATTTTTTGGGTTCGGGACTTTGTGGGTGGTCTAGGTGTGGTGAGTGGGGGAACCTAGCGTGCTGGGTTGTTTGAGGTCTGGGGTCCTTTCTTAGGCTGTTTGGGTCTCTCGGTGGAATCTGGGTACCCTGTGGGAGTTTTGGGGCTCTGGTGGACTCCAGGGGTCTTCTGAAGGGGCTGCTTTGCGGTCAGCTGCACAGCTACGGCACTCTCCGCCTGATGGGTAGTCCAGGTTGTGTATTGGACAGGTACGCTGCACTGCACCTTGGTGTTTATGAGACTCTTCAACCACCATCTGTTGCTGGTGTCGTTTTCTGAAGGTGGGGGCCTCCAGAATTGCGGGAATTCCTCCTGGCTCGTTGGCGATGGCATTGATGCAAAAACCAACGGGTTTGGTGATCTTGGTGAGGTCTGCTCGCGTGAAGAGAATTTCTTCTACGACAATCGAGAGCTGTTCGTCAGAGAAGCTGCGGGTGTCGATGCTGCGGTGGCGGACAAGTCCTGCGCGAAGTTGGCGGATGAAGTCCTTGGTGGGGATTCCGCAGATTTCGTTTTTGCTCTCATGTTCAGTCAGTCTGTCGGTTACCGGTGGAGCTTGTTCAAAGGTTCGCACGCCTGTACTGGTGTTACCTGATTGACTGATTGATTGATTTAAATCAGTCAAAAGATTTCCTTTTAACGCGCGCGCGTCGCGCGCGTATCCTTTTAAGGCACTTTTTTGCTCTACCGGCAGAATCACGTTCTCTACCGGCATTGTGGTGCCGGTAGGTGACGAGATTTTGCCGGTAAGTCTTGCCTTACCGGCAAAATCTGCCTGTAAAGTCTGACTAGGGTAAACATCATTTTGCTGAAAGTTATCCACAGGCATGTTTCCCTTACCGGCATTTTTTGCCGGTAGAGTCTGACTAGGTGAAATACCCCATTCCCTAGTTGTCTCATTTAGCTCTCTTGACCGGCGCAAGAGCTCTATCTCTTCAGGTGACTCGATATAGTCAGGCAGGGTGTAGGTATCCACTTGTGGATGCAGAACGATGATGTCAGCGCCTCTGCCAAGCCCAAATTCACTCCTTTGCCGCTCGGTGTGCAGGAGGTTCATTTCGCGAAGTTTTTTAACTGCTTCACGTACCGCGCGTTCTTTGTAACCAGTAGTTGCGACAAGGACTTCTTGACCTGCATCGTAAATGCCGTGGTGGTTGCAGCGGTTAGCCAGCTGAATAAGAACTTTGTACTCAGCACCTTTAATGTCCTGTTTCATAGCCCAGGTGACGTGTTCAAGTGTCATGAGGAGAGTCCTGCCAGTAGATACCAGAGAGAGCTAGGCGTGTTGCGAGCTGTTTCTGGAAGCATTGAAACTATATGGGTAGTCATGGCAATGTAGCGAGCCTCCCTAGGGTGGGGAGCTTGAGATGTAGGGGCCAGTTCGGGGAGCCCGTGGGAGGCTTCGAAAACTGTTAATTTTTGCTCTCGACAAGGGTCACTTAACAAGGTCTCAAGCTGCCCTTGGGAAGCACACGCGCTGGCAGGTTTTCCGGCCTTAGTCTGGGTGATGCCGTACTTCTCTGCGGTGATAGTTGAGTTCATGCGGGTTTACCTCACAGGGTTCACTAGCTGCTCATAGGCAATACCCAACAAAGCAGCCAACTGATCTAGCTCGTGAACATTGAAAGGAACCTGCCCCTTCAGACGACGGCGGAAAGCAGGAGCACTCAAATCAAGTGCCTGTGCCGCGCCTGTAATGCTTTGACCTGAACGCGCGAGCTCTGCACGAACGTTAAGGCCTACCTCAGTTGATATATCTATTTTCGTGTCCATAAAGGACACATTAGAACTTTAATGCTCACACCTCAAGCTATACGTGCACTTTTTGGACACAAACACGAACTTTTTAGACTGTATGTGTTAGTTTGGAGAACGTAAACGTTCTATCCACTAGGGAGGCATGATGCCTAAGACATGGACAAGTGGCCCTGTTTCTGAATTTGAACTAGCTGTCGCAGGGGAGGTAAAGGCCTGGATGGGAAGACGTGGACTAAGTGCCCGTCAACTGGCAGACAAAATAGGCATGGCCCACTCTGCTTTGTCAAAGAGACTTCGAGGAGTAAGCGCGTTTACCATCAACGACTTAGGTGTGATTGCGGCACATATGGGAATCACCCTCGGACAGCTTCTTGGTCCTGTAGTTGATGTACCTCTCACCGGTGAAGATGCAGAAAACCCCGCTCCGGCATCGCCGGAACGGGGTGAATCTGATGAAGATGTGCGCCCTGTGGGGCTCGAACCCACGACCCACGGATTATCAGACCCAATCCACCACCGCACAGCAAAATGGATCATCATTCTCAGCAGAATCTACAGCCAGTAGAACCTGCCCAAAGCTGCGATACGCTGAAGCTCCCCGCTTCTTCCCGACCTCTTGATAACGGCATACAATGGCTAGAAACAGCACCCTCCTATCTAAGAGGCCCCCTTAGCACCATGAACAAAATCTTCTGGCAATACGAACGCAACAACTTTGCAGGCGGCATCGACACCCGTATCTTCACCGCCCGCCACGACCGCAAGCTCCGCTGCATCGTCTCCGGCCCTACCATCGGCCAGAACTCACCCAACGAAGAATGGCACCTATCTCTAAGCCACCCCGACCGGGAACCAACCCCTGAAGAGATTGACAGCGCAATCGCTACCCACGTTCCAGATGATGTGCCTATGAACTTCCTTGAAAACGCAGTGCTCAGAACCATCAACGATGCCAAGCCAGCCCTGCACTACCATGAAGCAACCCAGGACTCATACGGCACCCCCTACACCCGACCCAAGAAAAACTAGCCCCACAAGAGCCAGACCCAGCAGGTAGATACAGCTCTCCTCGGCAGAAAACAATGCGCCCGCCCCTTCTTCTCATTTACACCACAATTAGAAGGAAGGCCCAATGGACTCTCCCTGGACTCCGCACATTACCGGCTACATCACCTGGCTTACCGCAGCAGGGCGCACGCCCCGAACCATCAGCACCAGAACCTACTGGATTAACCGAATAGCTCATGACTACCCCACACAGTCTCCTGAAGAGCTCACTGCCTCCCAGCTTGCCACCTGGCTAGCTAACCCCTCATGGAGCCCCGTCACCAAGAAATCTGCCCTCGCCTCTGTGCGAGGGCTTTATCATTATCTCAAAACCACTGGCGTTATTACCCAGGCACCTACGGACCAGCTGCTTTCAGTTGCTGTACCCAGAAAGCTGCACCCGCCCGCCCCTTATGACGTCTTTGCACAGGCGGTTCAGAACGCAGAAAATCAAGAGGTCCGCCTCATTCTGCTTCTAGCTGGCCTGGCCGGGCTGAGGCGAACCGAGATAGCTTCCCTGCATACCAGCGATTTCCACGGATCCTATTTGAGTATCACAGGTAAAGGTGGGCATGTTCGCATCATTCCAGCACACCCTGACCTCCAAGCACTACTCAGGCTAAAAACTCATGGCTACTACTTCCCAGGGCGATTCTCAGGACACCGCACCCATGACTATGTAGGGCGCAAAATATCTGCTGCCCTAGGCAAGGGGTACACTCCACATAGTCTGCGCCGTCTCTTTGCCACTGAAGTTTATCGGCGGACTAAAGACATCAAGGTTGTTCAGCAGCTTCTTGGGCACGCTGACATTAGCACTACCCAGCAATACGTCGGCTACTTCGAGCAGGACCTGTGGGATGCAGTAGCTGCCCTTCCTAGCCTTCATAAAACCCCATAGAACAGAACAGTACTGAACAGAACACAATCAAACAAAACAATTGTGTTCTGTTCAGTGGTGTTTCTGCTGGTCAGAAAAAAGTTTAAAAAAATTTCCCCATTCTGTTCTCCAAACGGCCCCTTCGCTCATATACATCTGTGAGACCACAAATCACGTACACCGCAAGGACGCCCCTATGACAGATAAGGACCCTCTACTCTGCTCTCTGTGCTACAGCTCCCTCAAAGATTCTCCCAGCATAGAGAAAGTACCGCTCAATAAACGGACGCTCACCCTATGCGCCACATGCAGTAACCAGGCAGACCAGATCTCCCAGAACACCGGGGCCTCCCGGCAAGCGGCCATCGCATACATGCTGGAGCTAATCTTCTCAGCTCTCACATCAGCAGCGCCCCCGAACCTGCCCCGCCCATCACCGAGAAGTAAAAAAGCCAAAACCAACAACCACGGAAAAACTCACCCAGACCACACCTGAAAGCTCCACAGATGAACAACAAAGCAACCTGGGGCATAGGAATTATCGCTCTGGTTTTTATCATCGTCTTTGCCCCACTATTCTTCATCGTCATGTTTGGAGTCATCGACACCGACAGCGCCCAAGCCTCCACCTGTACACCAGCAACAAGCGCCTCTACAACCAGCAGCGAAACAGCAGCGGAGGATGGGGAAGAAGGAACAGAGGATTTTGGCGCAATCAACGTTCCATCTGAATACGTCGAGCCCATCAAAAAAGCAGCAGAAGTCTCTGGGTTGCCGGCATCAGTTGTGGCAAAACAGATTCAAGCAGAATCCAACTTTGACCGTATGGCCGGTTCATCAGCTGGAGCCAAAGGGCCAGCCCAGTTCATTGACTCCACCTGGGCAGTCTACGGAAACGGCGGGGACGTCTACGACATTGAAGATGCTCTGGACGCATACGGGCGCTACATGCGAGACCTCGCAGACCAAGTAGCCCACCTTGCAAACGGTGATGAAAACCTACATGTAAAGCTCACCCTGGCTGCCTATAACGCAGGGCCTGGAGCCGTCTTTGAATTTAAAGGCATCCCGCCCTATGAAGAGACAGAGAACTACATTGCAAAAATTCTTGCCGGAGCCCAAGTCCAGTTCTCACCCGGATGTAAGCAAGTGCCTGGTGCAACCTCCTGGGATGGAGACCTCGGAGATGGAGAGTGGACTAATCCCTGTCCTGATTGCGTATTCACCAATGGCTATGGAGGTCGAAACCTAGGCAACGGCGTTGATGCTGCCAACGGTGGTGTCCACTGGGGCGTAGACCTCGCTACCCCCGGTGCTGGTTACGGATCTGGCGGACCCATTATTGCCCCGGTCGATATGGTCATTGTTGATGAATACGCCAAGGATGGGTGCGTATGGGGAACGGCAACTGAAGAACCAAAATTCACCTTTGGTTTCTGCCATCTGAACTCAGATCAGGTCAGCATCGGCCAAGAACTCAAGCGCGGCGACGTCATTGGAGTTGAAGGAAACGTGGCGGGCACCATCCTGGAAATGACCGGCCAATCAGTGCCAACTCACCTGCATCTCGAGATTTATAAGCCTGGTTTTGATACTCGAAATTTTGGGTGGTTCAACGACCGTTCAGGCAACCTCGACCCCGAACCCATCTTGAAGGAGAAAGGCGCATGGGTAGACTAACCATCACCTCAGCCCTACTGGTAACAACAGCCCTACTCTGTGTCGGCTGTTCATCTTCACAGCCAGAAGAAGCGGCCCCCGCCCCGGTCACTACAACAGCGCGCACTATCGCCCCGGAGGAGGACACCATGAATTCCATAGCTGATGGAAACTGCCTAAACCCAGAGGACATTGATACCTCAAACCCTGATGCGCTCTCTCGTGGTTATGTCATGATGACTTACTGCTGGGACTCGGTACATGACCGAACCCTTACTGCTGCATCTATTAGAGCAAAAGAACTCATGACTGAAGAATTCGCTCAACGACAGGTAGAACCTGAGAGAAACGCCGCGCAGGGCATGTTCAACCAGGCTTATAAGCACCAAGCCTATTCCCAGCCTTCAGTGACCCTCTCCCCAACTGAAGTCAATAGCCAGGACACAGAAAACAGCGCAACGAGAGTCTATCTCGTGGAATGGGACTGGATTGGACGAGACGGAACCACTTCAACCGGGGGCAAAGCTATTGCCTCAGTAGGCATGGTCAAAGAAGGCGACACCTGGAAAGTTAGCGGCAGTGCCACTGACGGATTTGTGGAGGAAAGATCATGACGGATAAGAAAATCACCTCAAAACCTTGGCTGGCAGGAGCTGGCATTGGGGCCGCAATCACCGCTCTAATCTTCTCCGCAGGCATTGGCATCTACAGTATTTCCACTCCCGATGACGCCTCTACCACACCACCACCTGCACCCAGCGCCACTGCACCGGCCACAGAGGAATCAGCCTGGAGCCAAGAACAGCAAGCAATGGCCTACTACGTTGCCGCTGATACCGTCAGCCGTTACCTGAGCGAATACGAGGTAACACGCCAATGGCAAGACTCTCTAGGCCATTGGGGAACTGAGGCTTTCAAAGAAAAAGCACAGTACATTGACCCATCTCTGAACCAGACCGGCGAAATCACAGCCATCACGGATTCAAACTTTGCAGTCCAAAACTCAGCAACAATCACCGTTGAATCTACAGCCGGAACTTTTACCCTCACCCTCGTACCAGAGGGTGATGAAGTAAAAGTTGAACAACTGAAAGTGAACTGATGCAGATGAAGAGTAAAGAAGAACATTCTCTGCCCCCTTTACCTGCCTTCCCCACCATCTCTATCACCCAGGAAGAAAACCGTATCGTCGGCAGGTCCCAAGGAACATCAACAGTCATTGTCGATACCGATATACCTGTGGAAGACCTCTCCCGAGAAGAGACCCATGACATCGGAATCAGTATCGTCAAAGACCTACTCGAACAGCTCAATACCTCTGATGCTATTCGGGTAAACGTCACCGCTTTTACCGGCGATGCATTCAAGATGTACTACAACCCCAAACTCGGTGTGCTAGAGCCTATCCCTGAACAACAGCTCCCACGCTCTGGGTCGATCAAGGCTAGAGCAGCAGCTGCATCTCAAGGAAAGCTAGGCTCCCTCAGCAAGCCTGTTCGAACAGCACTCATGATAGGGATTGGTCTTCTTCTGATTACACTTCTCGCCCTGGGCTACCGCCTGCTAGCTGGGGGAACTCAAGAAGATAAGGCGCTTCCTGACCCAGCACAGCTTCCTATCTCAGCACCTGCCGGATGGGATACCTACGCTGATTATGTTGTAGATGCTACAGCCGCTCCTATCACTGTAGGAGAGGATATTATCTACGCCCAAGACTCTGAGATTATCCGTCTCAACGGGCAAACCGGACAAGAAATTGACCGAATTTCAGCCCCTTTCACGGTCAAAGATATATATCTTACCTACGGTATCGGACAGAACATCATCGCAGTTTCTGGATCCTCCAAAGACGCAGCTATCGGCCCCATCGGAGGTGAACTGACCCAGATAGAACCACCAACCGACCACGCGAACCTGGACTGGGTTTCAGGAGTACCTATCTTCCAAAGCACAGGGTACGCCTATGTACCAGATGCCGAGGGAAACCTGACGAAGCTCGTCCAACCGGCTGACTCAGTACCTACGGTTATCCACGACAAGAAAGCCTGGATGATTTCTAAAACCGAACCGAAAGCCTGGATGATTGACTCAGATAATCCAGAGCTACCTGAGCCAGTCGGTATTCCAGAGGTAGCAGGATATATCTACCAAGGACCGCTCACCGGCGTCAGGGACACAGCAGTAGTGCGTTGGGGCAAAGAAGGGCAACTCTCAGATGCCCAACTAGAACTTTTCGAGCTGAGCTCTGAAAACACCCTAGATGAACCTCGCTCTATCGCAGGGCAAGCCTCAGCAAACAACGTCACCGTAGACGCCCAGCGCAATAAGTTTCTAGCCCAAGGTCTCTTTGTAGATGTTGAAACTAACCAGGCCATGAAGGTTTCCACAGCTGCCAAATACGGTGCAGGGTACGCCTGGACAACAGGAGTTGAAGCCTCCCGCATTTCAACAGACGGAGAGGTCATCAACTGGAATCTCCCGACAGGTAGCAGCTCTTCTGCTATTCCCTCGACTCTCGATCCAGAAGGTCGAGCTGCTGTGCTCTATAAACCCAGCAACTCAGACCTACCCTCAAGGCTCTACATGCTCAAAGTTAAGGAGGAATAAATGAGGCTTAGTGCTTTCAGCTCTAGGAGCAAAGCAAGTGCTGTGAAAGCAGAAAATCCCTTTGCTCTTCCCGAGAAAGTAGAAGAACAGGAAGAAAAGATGGGACTTGACGAGATTCTAGGATCTCAAGCATCTTTTCATTTCAAAGCAGATTTTCCTACATCATCAGCTACAGGACTCTACCCTGTGGCTGGAGGTGTAGGGGTATCTACTCTCGTCAACGCTTCTTTAGGAGAGCTCACTGAGCCCTCCGGGGAAGAAACACACGTCATCTTGGTGACCACCACAGCAGCTGACCATCTTCTCAAAGCAGCAGCGTTACTCCGGCAAGGATATACCCCCACCGGGGCTGAAATTATCGGTGTGGTTGCCGTCCATGATCGCCCTAAGCTCTCAAAAGCAACCATTGCAGAAGCAAAAAAGGTATTGAGAATGGCGCACCACGGATGGATTATCCCCTACCTTGCTGAGTTAAGAGAGCCTGGCGAACCTGTGACCAAGTATCCCAAACGTTTCCGAGCTGTTCTCACTGAACTACAAGAGGCCACTGCATCACAGCAGTGACCTCTTTTCTATCCCCACACTATCCATCCCTTAATTGACAATGAAGGAAAAACCCATGAAAACCCCCTGAAGAAAACTACCGCAGCTCTCGTCACTTCTGCTGTAATCATGGCTCTGACTATGACCTCAGCACATGCTATCGATGTCTCGCCCGAAGCTATCCCCGGGGCAGATAACCTCACCACCATTCTTGCCTGGATTATGTGGGGCGGTGCTCTGGTTCTGTTCGGATACTTCATGTTCGGACTTGTCAAAGCAGGTAAAGCCCGCAATGGACACGCAGAAGAGAAGGTAGAAGCACCTACCTGGCCGCTGGTAGCAGCCGTGCTACTTGCAGCAGCTCCGGCTATCTTCACCCTACTAGCAGGTGTCTAAGACCACTCCACTCCCTTACTGATGAAAGGACCTCTCCGGTGAGAATGAATATCAAAGCTCTAGCAATCGCCGGTGTCATCCTCACCGGAGCCACCGCCTGCACGAGCACCACAAAAGAAGAGAGCGCAGAAGCACCTGAAGAATCAGTTGCTTTTGCCTACACCTGCCAGGAAACACTATCTACCAATGAACCGCTGACATCTGCGGGTCTACCCAACAACATCACCTTGACCGGCTCTCCATTGGGGTTCCAGGTACCGATGTCAGATACGGCCGGTGGCTGTGAACAACTAGGAAGTGGTGCTCGTGCAGGTTTCGCACGAACCGAAACAGGTGCTGCTCTCGCTGCCCTCAACGCAGCCTTGGGCTATCACCCCGGCGGCTCACAGACCATGCTTGATGAAGCAGAAGCCAAAATTTCTGCCTCTCAACATTGGGATCAAATGAAGGCTGGTTCAGAGCAGTACCTCGCTTCAGGGGCGCAACTGCCTGATGCTTCCACCCTAAAAGTCACCGGATTTACCGTCCAGAACTACAGCCCCAACAACGCTACAGTCCATGTTTTCATCACACCGAAAAATAGGTTAGAGACCTACAAGATGACCGTGAACCTCGTATGGGAAAAGGACTGGAAAATCATCACCGGCCCTAGTGATTTCTATATCGACACCACAACCACTACTGAGAAGCCGCAATTTAGTTATATCCAGGAGTAACCATGAACTTTATTGGGAAAGCTCTTGAAAGTCTTGCTGAATCAACGTTCGGCCAGATGATTTCATCCTTAATTAGTTCCCTTTATAGCTGGGTTTCTGGAATCGTAGACTTCATTGCCTCCTGGTGGCTAGGCATCAACCCCCTTGGCGTTGATGAAGGAACCGCTGCATACCGTGTTGCAGAGATTGCTTCCCCCTTCGTGGCATGGGTCGGTATACCGGCCTTGATGATTGCTCTGGTGAGAGCATCCCGTCACCAAGGGGCAACAGAGGACACCTCACAAATCGTCAATGGCCTTTTCCGCACCGTCATTTTCGGTGCTGCCGGAATGGCCGGGACGCATCTGCTGATGGTGACCTCTTCAGCTGTAGCTCCTTGGATCTATGACACGATGACCGCAGGAGTCGATGAAGACCTGAGAACTGTTACCTCCATGTTCAATCTTGAATCGGTGGATATGGCCGTCGATGGTGCCATTGCAGGTCTTCTGATTGTCTGTTTGCCCTTCATGCTCATTGCATCTGTTATCCAGGCCATGATGGCTCTGGGATCAGATATTGTAGCTAACGTACTGGGGGCAACCTTGGCGGTTACAGCGGCTGCTTCTACTACTAAAGCTGGTGAAGCTGCTTTGAAGAAGCAGGTAGCCTGGATTCTTTCCTGCGTTGCTTTTAAACCAGTGGCTGCTCTGCTGTATGGCTTTGGTATCTCCTTAGTTCACGGGTCGAATTTCCTAGAGAGTGCTCGAAGCGAGGACGGCCAGAACCCCATGCTCGGTATCTTGATGGGTACCATGTGCGTTATCTTGGTCTGTTTTTCTCTACCTGCCCTGGTTAAACTTCTCGTTCCTCTAGCTGGAGTTTTGGGCTCATCCGGGGGACGCTTCATGTCAGCAATGGCCGGTGTAGCTGGTGGTGCAGCTTTCCAGGCTTTTAGTTCATCAAGTTCATCTGGTACTTCCACTTCTGAGGCATCACGCTCTAGCGCGTCTGCTAGTGAGGCAACAGGAGCAGGTATGAGTGCTGCGGGTGCTTCCTCCTCTGGTGCAGCCGGTTCTTCTGCTTCCGCCGCTGGCGCTGAAGCGGCAGGCGGTGCAGCTACGGCTGGAACAACGATTGCTATCCAAGAAACAGCAAAAGCTGCTGAAGCTGCCGGCAATACAGCAAAAAATGTGGCTGCTGAAGCCGCTAGCTCTGAAACTGGTGCCGGGCATGATGCCTCATCCGCCAGCGAATCTACCCCCGCTAACACTAAGGGAACTGAGACAGATACGAACGGAGATGCCTCTGCTGCACCTGCTCTAGGAGATGACGATTCCTCATCTTCTGGCCATCCAACGGAGAGCGGATTTGCCTCAGAGGACTCTGCTTCCGCTGGTACCTCAGGTTCCCCTGGCGGCGGATTGGGAACGGAAGAAGCGGATTTCACTTCTGCTGATTCCTCAACACCAGCTCCGACAGAGAACACTGGGGCAGGCCCAGAGCAACTGCAAGATGAAGGTGCTTCGGGCTCTGCTGATTTTTCTGCTGCCGCTGAGTCAGGAGCTGTGGCTTCCTCTGAATTCTCTGCTCAGGGATCTGCTGATAGTACTGGTAGTTCTGAGAGGACGTCGTTTACAGAGGATGATTCAAGCCCTGCAACTGGTTCTTCTAGTTCTTCAGGATCAAGCTCAACTGGTTCTGCTGAGCAGGCTGGTGCCCCTCACACCTCAAGAACAGCTGCTTCAGAGCAGACCCCGTATATCAAGAATTCTGGGTACACCAGCAATTCCGGTCCCTCTGGGTATCTGGCCCAGCAGTATCTCACCGAATTGACCCGTGCAGCGGGTGAAGAAACAAGTGGAGCTATCCAGGCAGAAGGAGCTGGTATCTAATGTCTCAGCAAAACCAAGAACGCATACGCTACGGCAATATCATCATCCCGCCTAACTCTGGCTGGCTCGGCGTTCCTAAAGAAGTTTCAAACTTCGGTCTAGGAGCCATCTTCGTTGCCTTCGGTGTCTATCTCATTGGTTCCAGGTTGCCCTTTCTCGGTACTGGGCTAACCTTCCTCGTTACTCTCGGCATTATTCTGATTGCAGCCATCATCATTTTTCTTCGGCTGCGCAAAGGAGCCTTCGGGCGCTATAAGTGGGAAGAAAAAAAGATGATGAAACTCTTTAAGAAAGCCAAAGCTCAGGGCTACACAAGCTACCGGCCTGGACCTTCATCCAATCTGCCCGATGGGTCCTTCCGTCTTCCCGGTCTACTAGCTGGAACTCAAAACCACCAGTACACGAATTCCTTCCACGTACCCTATGGGCTGATTTGGGACCCTGAACGCTTCACTGGAACAGTCTTCTTTTCGGTAGCCGTTCCCGGTCTTCAGCTCATGGACCAAGAGGATATTGACCGAATGGTTGCCCAGTTCGCGGCCTTCCACCGGGAGGCTGGTATCTCTGCCTCGATTATCCAGATCGCAGCCAAAGTCGTGACCACCAAGGATTCAGGCACGCGCCTGCCGATGGCGGTTGCAAAACAACGCTCAATTGCCGGGGACCGCGATATTCCTCTGACCGCCCGAACCATCATGGACGAGGTACTGGAAATTGAGAATCAGGAACTACCCAAGGTAGAACACCATGTCTCATTGACTTTCTCAGCTCGCCCAGTCGTTGAAGCCGGTCTGCCTGCCCGCAGTAAAGAAGAACTAGCTGAGGAAATCTCAACCATCATCCACGGCTTTGTGAACTCTATTTCAGAAGCGGCTGGTGGCGTCACTAACCTGATGGACTCACAGTCCATTACAGACCATATCTATGTCATGTATAACCCCGATAAGTCAATGGCTGTAGATCAGGCCAAGAACACGGCTGAAGGCACCGGACTTCTCTGGGAAGAAGTAGGCCCTACCTATCACGAGGTAGAAAAAGACTGGTACGAGCACTCAGGCTACTACTCCAAATCTTTCCAGATGTGGAAGCCTCCTGCCGCCCTCTTCTACGAGGATTCGATGAAGGCGCTGCTTTCACCCGAACCTCTGGCAGAGCGGAAGGTCGTAACTTTGCTGTACCGTCCGTTATCGAATGATGTGTCCTCCAAACTGGCCCTAGAGATTGTCGATGATGCCTACTGGGATGCAAACCAGAAGGGAAAAAAGGGTGGTTCCCGCTCTCGAACCTTGAAAGAAAAGGCAGAGCGGACTGAAGCAGAGATGGCACATGGAGCTACTTTGGTGCCTTTCGGGCTGGTCGTCACGGTGACAACCGATGACCCTAAGAAGTTCCCACGCCTTGCAGCCGAGACCTCTCGTAAAGCAACCAGCGGAATTAACCTGCGCTTGCGCGAAGCAACCTATTCTCATGATGCAGCTTTTGCCCTTGGACTAGGGCTAGGTCTGACACCGCGAGATTTCAAGCTCAAAGGATAAATAGACCATGGATTTCCTTGTTGATCTCACCGCAAAAATCCTGAAGAAATATGACCGTTGGCGCGGTAAAGAAGAAGCAGAGTTTGAGGCAGAACGCTACGGGCTACCAACTCTGGGTGAACGTGGTTTCAAGCGTCGAGACGGCGGATACACCGCGGTGACTGAACCACTCGTTGAGTTCTCTGCCTCTTCTCAGCAGGTTGCAGGTCTCTTCCCCTTCTCTGTTGGTTCTTCTACTCCTTTTGTGGGAACGATCTTGGGGAAGAACCTCCTGAACCAGCAGCCGGTTACCGGAGACCCTATTTCCTGGTATCTGGCCGGACTGATTTCAGCTCCGTCTGGGGTTCTCATGGCTCTCAATGGTCGTGGTAAGTCCTCCCTGGTTCAGCGGATGATGCTTGGTTGCGCTGATTCAGGGTTTATCCCTATGGTGCTTGGCGATACCAAACCTGACTACGCTGAAACAGTAAAAGCCTTGGGCGGTGTTCACGTTCGGTTGGGCCCTGATTTGGATTGTGTGAACCCTCTTGATGCTGGCCCCTTGTGGCAACGTATCGGTGAGATTGAAGCCTACGATGCTCAGCATGGCACCAACCATGCCCAGGGCCTCAGAGCTGAGATGCACACCAGGCGCGTCTCGACACTACTAGCTATGTTCCGTCTCTCTGGCGAGGAAAAGGCACAAGCCGTCGCCCATGACTCGCTCTTGCTTTCCCTAGGGGTACAGGACGCTACCGAACGCTGCGAGGCGATGACCCCGCCACGACAGCCGCTCATTGCTGATGTGCAGGATTCTATCGCCCAAGGTGGAGAACGCTTCCGAACAGCCCTTTTGGTTGATTCTGAAGAAGAGTATGTTAAAGAGTCTCGGGCCCTGCTGCTAGCTCTGAACGTTTTTTCTGCCGGAGGCGTCTACGGCAACATGTTCTCGCAGCAAACCTCAAAACACCTTGATTTGACCCGACCTGTGGACTTCGATATTTCCGCCGTCCGGGTTCTTGGAAATAAGAACTTGCTGGCCACGGTTCAGATTGTGTGTTGGTACTACGGTCAGGCAGCCATGTCTGCGGCTAAGACTCTAGCCCATATCGGTCTGATGCCTGAGCTGCATTACTTCGTGGTTCTTGACGAGATGTGGCAGTTGCTGGAGCTGGACCCTGAGATGATTGGGTTCATCGACGAGTACACACGCCTTAATCGAACCATCGGTATTGCTCAGATGGCCGTGACGCATACGCCTAAAGACCTGGTCTTCGCTGATTCACGACTGACTGAAAAAGCCAAGGGCTTCTTGGAGCGTTCTCCCTTCAAGCTCTACGGGGCTTTATCTCGTACGGATATGCCGGCCTTGGATGAAGTGATCCCTATGAGCGAGAAGGAGAAGAAGCAGCTGGTGGATTGGTCGCCAGATGGCGTGATGGACCCGAACACACACAAGATCACCCCTCCGGTGGGGCTGGGTAAGTTCCTTTTCAAAGCAGGTCCTGGCCCTGGACGTCCTTTCCAGGTGACTTTGACGGCTCAGGAGAAGAAGCTCCTAGAATCCAACAAGGCTTGGTCTCAGGCTATCGAAGCTATGGGTAGCCGCCGCTAAAAAAGATACAGAGGGGAAGCTACGGGAAACCGTGGCTTCCCTTTCTTCTGTTCAGGAGAATTTCCGATGCTCAAATCAAAATCAATCCGCTTTCTGGTGGTTTTCATTGCGGCCTTAGCGGGTATCTGGATAGCTCTTCAGCTAGGCGCTGTTCTGGGAGGAACAACCCCACCTGACCAGCACCCGCTCTCAGGACTCATTCAAGTGCTGACAGGCAAAAGGAAGGCCGGAATTATTACTTGGGTTCTGCTGGGACTCGTAGGGTTAGGAGTCATTATCCTGGCTGCGCTTTATCCCGTAGACTCTCAAGATTCCAACTCAGTCGAGACGAAAAACCGGCTCATGAGGGCTCAGAAACTAGCTCAGGCAGCCTCTTCTACCGATTTGGCCAAAACGACTGATTCAAGGGGCTTGCTCCTTGGAACGATTGATAAGGGCAAGACACCGGTTTTTCAGTCCTGGGAGTCCTGTTCTCTTATCTTCATGGGTGCCCGCATGGGTAAGACCACTGGATACGTCATCCCTAATGCTCTCCAATCACCGGGACCCTACATATTGACTACCAATAAATATGATGGGGTAGCTGAAGTTATTGCCGCCCGGGGCAACCGTGGGCGCGTCTGGATTTTTGACCCTGAGGCAGTGCTGCCGAAGACAGAACAGAATTCAGCTCCCTGGATGCAGTGGGATCTGTGGTCACGGGTGAACACTAAGTCTGATGCAGAGGCTGTAGCAAAGATTCTCAACCATTCCACCAAGCTCACAGATGCTGATACGGTTTCTTCTTCTGACTCCTTCTTTGAGCCTAAGTCCTATGCCTTGGCTGTGGCGCTCTTGTTCATTGCTTCACAGCAGAGAATGAAAATTTATGATCTGCATAAGCTACTGATTGACGGCAACCTGAGCAGGTTGGAGGCTCTGCTTAGCGAGGGGTTCCCGCTACTTGCCTTGGACATTAAGGGCCTTGCTAATCAGCCTGATAAAACCCGTGACAATATCTTGGCCGGGGCTTCTCGTATCTTAGGGCCTATTGCAAACGATATGGTGCTTAAGTGGATTGAGCCAGACGGTTCAGCTGATTCTTTCAGCCCTGATGCATTCGTTCGGAGCCAAGACACTTTGATTGTCCTGGTGAAGGATGGGGGAACTTCTGCCGCTTCCCTTTCTTCCTTACTCGTTGATGCTGTCTTTGCTGCTGCTTCAGCTGCTGCTGCTCCACGTCTTGACCCGCCCCTGGTGGCTGATTTGGACGAAATCAATAACACGGTTCATATCAAGGATTTACCCGATCGGTACACCTACTACGGCTCTAAAGGCCTGGTCGTCAATGCCTATCTTCAGGCCTATGCCTCTGGTGAGAAGCTGTGGGGGAAGACCGGGTATAAGCAAATTCGTTCAGCTGCAACGGTAAAAGTTGTCGGTGGCGGCCTGGAAGATAAGGAAGAGCTGGAATCGCTCTCGGCCATGATTGGCAAGTATGAACGCTCTACATCGTCCTACTCGTACAATTCTGCCTCTGGTGGTACAAGCTCGGTCGCGCGGCGGACCTCTTCACATTCCAAACAGTGGCACGACATTATGACGGTCAGTGAGTTAGCAAACTTGCCCCGCTATCAGGCTGTTGTTCGCATTGCTGGTTTTGGCTCAGGCATTGTGGAGAAAAAGCCCTGGTTTGAGGATGAAGATTTTTCTGCTGCGGTATCAACTGCTGATGTTGCTGCGGTTGCTCGTTCTCTGGGTTTTGAACCGACTCATTCGTGAAAGGTGTAGCTTATGACTGTTGCTAAGAGACTTGAAACTATGGGTGATAAGGAGCTGAGGGCTTTTACTGAGTTCGTCGATTGGTTCTTTAACACCTATGAATCTACTGCTTTTGAAAAGGGTGGTGCTCACTTGCCTTGTCCTAGGTGGTGGGAACACCCGGAGGCGGTGGAGCGGCTGTACACCTTGCACTGTTTAGATGCTGCACTCAAGGAAGGGGACGGCGACGGGCTAGATAATTTCTGGCGAGATGTTGACCATCATACGCTGTATCTGTTCGGCCCAAGTTCGCCTTTCCGCAGCTGTAACTATCAGCTCCACAGGGAGACCTTGGAGCTTTCTCGTCAGTTAGAAGGTCAGCAGCTCGGTGCTGATGCCTACGCTGCGCTTAGGTCTTCTTCTGAAGCTAATTATTCATAAATTTCTGTGATGCTGCCATCAACAATTTGGGGCGGTGTCCTCACCAAATAATGGTGAGGACACCGCCCCTTTTTTGTGTCTAACGCTGCCGTTCCTGAGCCTTTGAACGTGATCTGAACGCTTCACGCTCTTGCTCTTTACGGGCCTGCGACTGAACCTGCTTCTGCTGCTCTTGTGAGCTAGCGGGAGTCCGTAGAGCCCGCTGCTTCTGCTGGTTATCACGTAGCTTCACAGCGTTCAGTTGCCTCTGCTCCTGGGTAGCTTCTACCTTCTCCTTACTGGTTTGAGCCTGAACAGATGCCTGCTCAGAACGGTGCTTCAGCGTCTCAGTTTCAGACCTGAGCTGACGGTATTCCTGACGAGAGCGTAGGTAGCTGCCGGGGTCTTGCGCCGGGTCAATGTCAGTTCCCCACTTAGCAATATGGGACTTGAGCTGTTCCTCATAAACGGCGTGGAGTTTACGGCGTGCAAACATACCAGCAGAATTAGCGTCTTCTTTGGTCTTCTGGAGGTGAGCAAAATCAGTCCGTGCTTCTGTCATGATTTGGCTCTGGAGTTCCTTCAGGCGTTCTTGTGCCTTCTGGTATTCCTCTTGTGCTTTCTGGGCCTTGTTCTGAGCGGCCTGTACCTCTTCCTTCTGCGCTTGGGTCAAGGCATCTAGCTGTTTTGCTGTGCTAGTGAGAGTTCGTTCTTCATCTTCTAGCATCTGTAGTCTCCTTGCGGTCTCAGCGGATATGAGCTGTTCTGCCTCTGAGGAAGTTTCCTTCTCCATACGTGTATCAAGCTGTTGTGAGAGAGTCTCGTACAGTGTCTCTTCACTCTTAAGGGTGCTTGAGAGGCGGTATCGCTTATGCACATCGGTGATCTGGCCTTTCAAGAACTTGCCCTGATCTCCACCACGCACCAAGTCCTTTGGCAGGGCTTCAGTTTCGCCTGCGGGCACCTTGTACTTCTCGCGGAAGGCCTCAACTTCAGCGGCCACTCGGAACCAGTGCCGTGCGTTCCGGGTACGGGCAGGAACCTGCCCTAACTCTTCAGTCCAGGCAGGCTTCTCTGCTGCTAGTTGCTTGCCCCGTAGCTGCACCAGCTCAGCCACCTCACGGTGCTGAGCCTTCAGCACGCGCTTGAGTGAATCCGGGGTGTACTGGTCATACTGCCAGAAGGAATCTAGGCTATGACCGCTCACACCCTTCACAATCCGGTCCTTAGACTCGACACCGGGGGCTTGTACCTCGGGAATCAGGGTGGCACGAATCTTCTTCTCCCATTGCAGAGAATTCAGAATCGTAAAATCAGCACCAGAACGGGGACGTTCACCACGAACAATCTCTTCCACCTGCCGCTGCTCAGGTGAGGCCCAGCGACGCCGGGTCACTTCAGCGTCCATGAGTGCCAGGTTCTCTGAGATTTGGGCGTAAGCTCGAGTATCGCCGGTTGATTCAGCAACAGAGAGAGCCTTGACGGTATTGACCCTCATTTCTTTCAGATGGGCCGAGGGTACTAGCGCGTAGTCACGTTCAATCCAGCGTGGATCTTCAATTTCACGTTCCTTTACCGGCTTGGTGCGCTCCTGGGCGCGGGCAATGAGCTGCTCCAGTTGCTCAGTGGGAATATGAGCCATAGGCCGGGCATATTGGCCGAACCGCTCCTGGGCTGCCTCATTAGCTGCTCGCACTCCTTGAATACGCCAGTGCAGTACCGCTGAAACGTCCTCAGCACCTGCCAAGTCTCGTTGCTGGTAGGCGCGGGTGAAAGTCTCTACTGGATCTAGGCCACTACGGTAGGTATCAGCTAGTTCATGTGCCAGAGCGCCCCAGGCCGGGCTCTGGAAGAAAGCAGAAGCACTCTGAGCACCAATAGCTTCAGTTACCACAGACTTCATAGCCTCTTCTGAAGCATAGAGTGAGAGGTCGTCGTACTTTTCCAGGGCTGCTGCCACATTGCGTTCAGCTGCCCGTTGGGCCTTCGCCTCTTCGTGGAAGGAAAGGTTACGGTCAAAGTTGTTGGTAATAGCGCCCAGCACGTCATCACGGGACTGGCCTTCAGTGGTAGCAACATAAAGCCTGTTGGATTCACGGCCACGAGAAAGCGCCACATAGGCGTTAGCGCGACTTGTCGAACTATCAGCTACTGCGTGCACGGTATCCACTGTCGCACCCTGGGCTCGGCTAATAGTAGAGGCATAGCCTAGCTGTACATATTCGCTGACGTATTCAGCTGGCAGGGTTACAACTCCACCGTGGGCTGTGTGCACGGCCTTAATCTCACCCGAGGGAGTGACTGACTTGACCCGCCAACTATCACCATTCTTAACGAAGTCTTTACCGTTATTGACCCTGAGCTTGTAGTCATTTTTACGGGTCACAATGACATCGCCACGGAAAGCGCGGGTGCCGTCGTCCAGCTCTACCACCTGACGCTTGGACTCTTTCACTGTCCCTGAATCGATGGCTGCGGTCTGAGCAAACTGATTCAGTTTCTTGACATCATCGTTGCTCGGGGCCAACATCAAAGAGTGTTTACCGGCTGCGGTATCAGCGGCCCAAGCAGCATAAACATCGGCCAGCATGACCTCTTTATCACCGGCAGTGATGCGATCATTGTTCAAATACCAGTCAAAGGGCTTATCCGTACCCACCAGCGCAGGTTCACGCAAAGCCAGGGTCGCTGCCGCTTCCTCTTGATTCTTGAAGCGGAAGACATCTTCAAGGTAGATAGCCCCGGCCTCGGCCTCAATCAGGCGTAAAGCACCACCAGAACCAATGGCTGAAAGCTGGCGGTAGTCACCAATACCGCGCACCACAGCACCCTGTTCACGGGCTTGCTCGACGATCTTTGCTAAGTCCAATGTCGAAGCCATACCGATTTCATCCACCAACAGCACATCCCCAGGATTCAGAGCAAAGCCAGGGGTAAGAGGGCTGGTGAACTTAGCAACAGTCATAGCCTCAATGTCGAGTTCCTTCTCCATAATGGAGGCAGCAACAGCAGTCGGGGCTAGACCGATAACCCTGTGCCCGCTGGCTCTGGCGGTATCCACAGCGGCCTTCATCGAGGTAGTTTTACCGGCACCGGCAGGACCGATACCGACCACCAGCAGGCGTTCGTCGGTCACAAAGGCTCGGGCCATATCCTCCTGAGTGGAGGAAAGCCGACCGCCCTCAGCCTTGAGCTGTGCAACCTGACGATCAAAGACATCATGGGTGGAAACTGGGATAACTTTTTCTACGGTAGCAGCATTGATGAGGGAACGCTCAGCGGAGAATACAGCATGTGAAGAGAAGAGCTCATAGTCTGCCCGACGGTACACGCTAGTACCGTCCTGGCGCAGCTTAGCTGCGGGAAGCTCTACCGCTTCACCAAAGTTATTCAGGGATACAGACTGGTTCTTGACCGCTGCAACGGTAGCAAGAACTTTCTGCCGGTCTACACCAGAACCAGAAGTTATATCCCTAAAATAGCGTTCGGCTTCAGCCTGAATATGGGTAATCTTCCAGGTGGAGCGAGTAGCTTGAAGACGCTCAATGATAGCTTCGGCGTGCTCAATTTCAGGAGTTGTTAGTGCCTGGGCTTTGGCCTCAATAACCTTCTCGGCCTGCTTGGTAGAGGCTTCTTGCAGATGGGCGTAAAGTGCTTCACCCACAGGCAAATTCAGCCCCTTCACCTGCACCTGTTCGCGCCACTGAGTGTTCAATTCAGCCAGGGAGTGTGCCCCATCCTTATGGGGACGGGTGGCTAAAGTTGCCTGTTGGCGCAAGGCAATACGAGCCTTATCGTTGGGTGCGTAGCCGTGTTCTTGAATGTACTTTTCTTCCAGTTCAGCCAGGATCTTGTTGATATTGGTGGAGCGAGAGGAGAAAGCTTGAATGGTCCCAGTGTCAATACCGGCTAGCTCATGAATCATCCGGCCTTTGCGTTCTTCGCCCACGAACTCAAGACCTAAATCTGCGTGAATGTGCTCAGCGATCTTGGAGTTATAGAGCTCGGAGGCGGCCACATTGTAGGAGTAGAGCATCCTCCCGTCCAGGGTGAGCCAGCGTCCATCTTGGCCCTGAATCTTGTTAGCGATTACTAGGTGGTCGTGAAGGTTGGGGTCTCCATTGCGGGAGTCATAGTGGCGGAACTTAGTGGCGATGATGCCTGATTTCACGTCTTCTTGGGCGATACCACCCTTACCGCGTCGGGTGTAGATGACGTTCTCTTCAAGGTATGCCACCACGTCTTGAATGGCTTTTTCGTGAGCGGTCTCAATGCCCTTGCGTAGAGTTTCATCTCCCAGTCCCCAGGCAATTGAAACGGATTTGGTGGGGGTAAATACCAGGTCGAAACCGGCCACAGTTTGCTGCTGGGGTTTGGTTTGAGATGCAACCCAACGTTTAAGTTCTTCCTTGCTACGGGGTTCACGGCGGTGCTCTTCACGGAAGGTTTGACCGGCCACGCGGTTACGGATTTCGCGGGCTTCTTCCTTGGTGGGTTCGCGGTCATTTTGGCGCAGGAAGCGGGCTTTTTCCTCAACTAGTTTCTTGACATAGGGAGTCTTGACCGTATCAAAAGTGTGGGCTGGTTCAGCGTTGCGTCGGGAGAGAATGCCGGTTTCTTGACCTGCTGCTCGGGCCGCTGCTTTCTGGGCGCGGGCCTGCTGCGTCTCGGTCATCTGGTAGTTAGCCAGGAAGTTTTCTTTGAGTTCTTCTAGGTTTTCAGGGGTCCGGTAGACGGCTTTATTGGCCTTGGAGAAGTCATTTCCTGCTGCCTTATAGGCCTCAATTTTCTTGCTTACTGCCTGGTGACTAATGCCGTTGAGTAGGTTATTACCTACCTCTTCTAGGGTCTTACCCTGCTTGATAGCCAGGTGAACATCCCAGGCTTTTGTAGCGTATTCTAGGCGCTTTTCTTCCAGGGTTGAGGCGTAGATTGCTTCTGATTTATCCGGCTTTTGCGCCAGAAGTTCAGCCAGCTCTTCACTGGTGACCGGCAGCTGCTGACCGGAGAAAAGAGCCTTCATCTGGCGCTCATTGACCTGACCGGTAAGGGCTAGTTCGGCAGCACCTGCACCAACCCACTGACCCGGCGGCATACCGGTGACCGTGTAATAATCGCCCAGCTCACGGTTCTTATCGCGCAGCACATCGGCACTGGCTACTTCGCCAGTGTAGTAGCGATACCCATCGCCCGCCGAGAGCTTATGCACGGTCATCATGGCTATATCATACCACCCGCTTATTATGAATTACTCATAATGCAACTTCCTGATTTATTGGATGCATGAGGTGTGACGAAAAAATGGGCGCTAGAACAGGGGTTTCGTCTCTGGGGGAGCTTGCGGAGGAAGAGGCAGCTGAAACGTTCTAGGGTCCTTTCGTCCGGCACACTTGCCGCGGTTTTGCACACGAGGCCAGCCTGTGTGCAGACCTGTCCATAGATGGAGGAGCCTGCGGGGGAATCTATGGACAGGTCTGTGCATCAGGGCTGAGGTTCTTGTGGGAAAGTTGACCGCAGGTAAAGTCGGGGGAGCCTGCGGAGGAGACTTTAGCTGTGCACAGCTTTTCCACAAGTAGCAAACACAGTGCTGACTCGACAAGCACGCGAGGTACGAGCAATAATGCTTGAGTCAGCACGTTAGGTTTGCGTATCCGTGCCGATTGTGTAAAACCGTACGCCGGGCTTTGCCCGGCGCGCGAAGTGCCCCCGTGACCGTTAGGTGGTCACGGGGGCACTTACCTTTCTGGTTAGCTGGTCATATCCGCCAGGTACTCAAAAACTCCGGCGCTGGTCATGAGTAGGTGGTATCGCACTTCTTCAGGAAGATACTTGGGAATGTCCTGCCCGCCCTTATCGCGTACTAACTCAAATGAGCACCAGCCCCGCATTTTGGTAGGCTTCTTCCAGTTCACAAAGCAAGTCACCAGGTGAACATACTTCTTAGGAATGTAGATACAGATTCCCTGTGAGGGCTGATGTACTTCATGCTCGGTCGACTCAGTCTCCAGGTAGTATGCAATTTCTGCCCCGGTGCCTTCCTCGTCAAACATAATGCGAGTCATGAGCTTTTCGGTACTTGCTGAGGTTGCCATTTTGGCTGTATCCTTTCTATACGGTCTTAGGTAAAGCCGGTAAAACTTGAACCTAAGATTTTCTGGGTGCCAGGACACTTTGTTTAAGTGTCCTGGCGCTTTTCTTATCTCTAACGACAAGCTCTAGGCGTAGTTTGAGTAGTAGAGCTTTTGCCCCTCATAGGGCCAAGCGTCTGCCACTGCGTTCACCGAAAAGAACGGTGACTCTCCGCCCTTGAGCTTGCGCCTGAGAACCTTATCTGAAACAAAACTATCCTTAGCTGGCTCAGTGTGTCCGCTCCACCAATCACCGGAATTTGCTCCGCTAATCTCGCGTACCCACACAGTCTTTTCGGTGGCTCTGATGACCTGGTAGAACTCGACATTAGTCTGGTCGTATCCCCAAGAGGTGTAAAAAATATCGCCTGCCTGAACCATGATGTTCTCCATTCGCTAGGTGAGAGGGGCGGGTTAGATGTGTGGCTGGGAGCCCGCCCTGTGCCGGTTGGCGAAGCAAAGAGAACTGAGCCGTCAAAGAAAAAATGGCAACCCTTTAGGGCGGTGGGGCACCACTTTTTCTGAGGAAATAAGCGTAGCGCCGAAGAAAAAGGGGATAACCACCGCTGCGAGCTTGCGAGCAGTTGCATTTTTTCTTGGCTCAGTATCTTTGTCGTAGGCAACCGGCACCTCCTATCACCGCGATCAGTAGCGGCCTCGCAAATAGAACTTAAGCTTTGGCTGGAAGTAAGCCGCTACTGATCCTGCGGTGAAGCTAGCAGAGCCAGCGGAGCGGCAGCGACGATGTCCTTTTCTTGCGCCTAAAAATCAGCAAGCTCTGTTAAAGAAGAAGGCTCTCAGGTAGTCTAGAAGCAAGAGAACTTCATTACCCTATAAGGAGGAACTATGGCAGGCCGTAAAAGTAGCACAGCCATTAATGCACAGAAGAAGGCAGCAGAAGCTGCTCTAAAGTTTCAGCAACAACAGGATCGCTTGTTGGAACTTGCAGCTGAGTTTTTCTCTATTCCTGAGAAGAACGGTGTTAGTGATCTGGAGAAGCAGATTGAGGATTTAGAAGTAAAAATTCAGCAACTGCGCGAAAAGATTAATCAGCAACAGGAAAGCTCACAGCTTGAACAGGCTGCCGTAGTTGTTCGGATGAAAACTGAAGGTATTGCTGTGGGTGAGATTGCTCAGCGTTTGGCAATTTCTTCCTCTGAAGCGCGTAGGCTTCTGAAGATGGCTCCCCAGCAAAGTGAAGGATCTTCTACGAATGACAGCGAAGATTCCCGTTCAGATACTGCGGTATAGATAGAAAGAGTGGTGGCTCTACCCAGTGAGGGTAGAGCCACCATTCGTTCTAGAAGAGTGAAAGTTGTTCTGCCGGTATGCCTTTCATGAGTTCATCAACGGCTTGCTGCTTGTAGCCGTCCTTAAGGGTAATTTCGCGCAGGGTGCGTGCAGCTTCCGCTCGGTCAGTTTTTGATTTGGTAGGCCTGCCCTGGAAGTTGGATCGGCCTCTTCTAGAGCGGTCAGCCATGTTTTCTGCCCTGGTTCCAGCGGTTAAGTGTGTGTCAGCTTGAGCCGTTGCTTTGACGCATAGGGTGTTATCGCACCGGTGCAGGGCGTGCAGATCAGTGAGGTTCTCATGTATGAGGGAGAGTGCGTAGCGGTGAGCACGCATGGGTGCGTCCTTGCCGGTGGTGGTGTCTTTTCGCCAGAAGATTCCGTAGCCGTCGTCGCTGATAGCGCCAGTCCATATCCAGCAGGATTCTGGTGCAGGTCCTTTGACAACGTGGTTGAAAAATCGTTGTTCTTCTGTGCTCATGGCTCTACTGTAGCTGCTTCTGTACGTTCTTAAAAGAGTTCTGGCCGGTGTAGATGTCCACACCGGCCAGTTATCGTCCATCAGCTTTATGCAGCGTGTGCCTTGACGTACTCTGCAACCGCCAAACGTACAATCTCAGATTCTTTCTTACCTTGGCGTGCTGCCAGAATAGCCACACTATCCTTGAGCTGCTGGGGGACGCGTGCACGGATAGATGGAGACTCTCCACGCTCTTTCCCTACCTGCGGGCGACCAGGGGCGAACATGGCCAGAGCTTCCTCTTCGCTGGATGCGCCAGTAGCTGCAAGAATCAGTTCAAGAGCCCCAGCGTTATCTCGGCGGATGGTGCTGGGGTCCGCTTCAACTTCGCCTGCCTCGATAGCTCGTGAGTAGTTTTCGTAGTATTCGTTAGTTCCGTAGCTCATCGTTTCCTTCCTTTCTTTAAAGGTACTTGCGATACTTGGACCCCAGGGGCATGACGTGAAAAATCTTCAGACCCCTTGGGGGGATTACCTCTGCGATAACTTCGATATATCGGTCAGTCTGACCGTGAGGGTGCCCGATATATAGAGTGGCGGGCTTGAATCCATCACGACCGGGGATGTCTACCGCTACCTCGTGGTGCAAGATCGCGTAGATCGCATCTTGCTGTGAGATGCCATGCTTGCTTGCGCTAGGGGTAAATTCAACTGCCATACCTATATTGTAGCCGAATAAACGACTACAGTAAATAGCCGCGCAGGAACTGAGTCAAAAATGTTCACTGACAGGTTATGACTCACTCAGGTTTTGACTCAGACTTCTGACGCAAGAAAGAGGGCTTCCCACTCCCCCGCGACGCCGGTAGACTAGGTTGCGTCAAAAACGTTCGTTTATAAACATAAGTTAAGGAGCAAAGAATAATGCTACTTAAAGCAGAGGGCTTCAGCCAGGTCCAAGACCGGAACACCCGATACGCAACCGGATTGGTAGGGGATGGTTACCAGTGGCGCGCAATCGTCGAGACGGATCGGCAGGCAGTTGAAGAAATCGTACGTGCCAACATCGCTGGTTCATCGAATTGGGTAATGCCACAAAATGCAGGTGGCATCGCTTGCCTCAACTCCAGTCAAGAAATCGTAGCTGTAGCAGTTATCGAAGCCTTTGGCATCCAGAATAAAGAGACCTCCTTCAGTCGCCCTGATACCTACGTCCAAGTTTCACAACTTGCAGTGATTCCCACTGAACGGGGTAAAGGTATTGGTCAAGTTACGCTCAACATGGTTGAGCAGCTCTTGGAGAACGAAAATTATAAGTGGGTGTCTATTTCAGGTGGATGTGAGCCATCAGCTGCTAAATTTTATGCGCAGTCTGGTTTCAATGTTCTTGCACCTGGTGAACCGCTCCCTTGGCATCGGCTCCAAACAGACGTTATGAACTCAAACCCGCATTACTCAGCCACCTTCTACAAAACCCGTTAATGAAATTAGGTTACGCCCGCGTCTCAACTAACCAGCAACAAGACTCTCTCGAAGCTCAACACCAGACGCTCAAGACCTACGGCTGCGAAAAAATCTTTACAGACCAAATCTCAGGGGCCCGAGCAGACCGCCCGGGCCTCACTGCTGCCCTTGCCTACGCACGAGAGAAAGACACCATCGTTGTCACCCGCCTTGACCGGCTCGGACGCTCTACCGTCGACGTCCTCCGCACCGTTCAAGAACTCACCAATCGAGGCATCACAATAGAAGCTCTTGATACGAAACTTGATACCCGCACCCCTGCCGGCAAACTCGTTCTTTCCGTGCTCGCGTCAATGGCCGAATTTGAACGTGACTTGATTATAGAGCGCACCCGCGAAGGCCTGGCACACGCACGTTCCCAAGGGCGTATTGGTGGCCGTCCCCCTAAGCTCACCGAAGACCAACAGCAAGCAGCGATGCGCCTTATCGACAACGGCATGAGTGAAAATCAAGTAGCTGCCACACTAGGGGTCTCGCGATCCACTATCACGCGCCTCAAAGCAAAGAAGCGTAACAGCTAGGAACCTAATGTGCGCTCCAGATAAGGGCCAACAGTCCCGTTGAGTAGCACCCGTGTCTTACCCTGCTGCTTCTCGCTGGGCTCCTTGCGCCTGTTAAACATATCCACCAAGAACTGATAATCAACCGCAGGGTTTCCACCGTTATAACAACTTGCCGGAAAGCAACCCTCTTCATACAGCTGCTTCAACACAGCTCTTGTTATGGCTCCACCCTTGAGCTTCAAGGATCCAGTTTCCCTGTATTCTGCAAGGACTGCATACATCTGTATTGCGATGGTGGTCTGCTGGTCAAGGTCTTTGCGCCCGAACAGCTCAATGCAGCTAGAGCCGATGGGATAGAGCGTTGCCCCGGTCTCACGGTTACGGATAGTGAAGAGATACTTCAGGCCCTCTTTGCCACAAACACAGTTCTGTGAACTGGTAGGGTCTATGTTCCGGTCTACCAAGTCCCATTCATGCCGGGCTGCATCAAAATTATCAGCGCAGGAGAGGGCGACGACTTCTTTCGGTAAATTCCAGCTGCTCATAGTGCCATCATAGGCAAAAAGAAAACGCCGCCCTGCCTCAAAGAAGCAGAGCGGCGCTCCTGCCATCATCTCACCACAAGAATCAGGCTAAATGTAGGCACCGGCTCCTCTCCCCCGGTGTAAAGAGAACCCTCATGCAAGAAAGGGCATAAACCACCAAAGAATCAGAGCAAGCGCCCATGATTTTACTAGCGCCTAAAGCGCCAGCACCCATTGTACGGGATAATTCAATCTTCCCCCAGGCGTCATCCCCCCGGAGGCACCTCACCTGATACCAGTGAGCGAACTAAATAAACAATGAAGCTAATAGCCAAGCCCCAGATGATGCAATAACCGATAGCTTGTCGCATCTGAGGGAACCGCCCCAGCACAGGAATCATAGCCGCAGGAATCCCCACAAACAGCCCCATCATCCAGATGACCCGGTGAACTGTCCGCACGACTCCCCAAAGCCGGTATCTCAGTGGTGGCTTCCTGCACTGAGGCGGGTAACGATTCATAGCAACTTACACTTCTTTGGTGATAGGAACGTCAGCCCCGAACTCTTCTTCCAGGGCAGTGAAGAAGTAACGCTCCATGAGCTTTGCCTTGCTAATATCCAGCTGCTCCGCTGCGTAGTTCATCAGCTCTTTCTGGCTTTCCGTGGCCTGAATGGTATAGATGCCGCGCTTGAGACTGGCTCTAGCTCGGGCCTTGACCCGATCTTTAGTCTCAGCAGGCATCTCTACCGTCTGCGTCTTCGCGGTCATCTTGCTTGCTGCCGGTGAGGTCTCTTCCTGTTTCCAACTGGCGTCTTTTTCTGCTGCTTCAATGAAGTCATCGGCAGTTTTTTCAGTGCTGCGTTTGCGAACCATTTATGCCTCTTTCAGGGTTAGGATTTCTTGGGCCAGCAGCTGCACTTCTGCCTTAGCCTTTGCGTCTTTAGCCTCCACTACAGAGATACCTTCACTCATGGCGCTCTGATACGCCTTGCGGTGGTAGATGACCACATCAGCTATCTCAGCTTCGACACCTTGGGGGAAGTCCTCTAGGTAGTCGCGTGCCTCTTGGATTTCATCGCTCAAAGCATGAGTTGAAGCCTTGGAGAGAACGATCAGAGTCTTGAGCTCTTCGTTGAAGTCTCGCGCGGTGTCGATAGTGTCTGCCAGGTCAAGGGTGGAGTCCAAGTCGGCCTGTGAGGTGCCGGTGGGAACCAGCAGAATATCGGCTGCGATCATAGCTGAGCGGGTCTCCTTGGAGTCCTTGCCTGCCGTATCAATAATGACGATATCGTTCTGTTCGTCCAGCTCTTTGAGGGTGGCTGAGAGCTTGCCTTCTTTGCGGGTGGTAATCACCGGGACGTGACCCAGCTCTTCCCGATCGTCTGCCCAACGGGAGGCGGTGCGAACTGAGGGATCAGTTTCGAGAAGGTGTACTTTTTTGCCGAGCTGCTGAAAGGCTACGGCTAGATTGACGGCGAGAGTGGACTTGCCAACCCCGCCCTTGTGGTGAGCAATTAGTAAAATCATGGCTCCATCCTAACAACTAACAGAACACAACACAATAGAACAAAACAATTTTGTTTTGTTGTGTTCTGTTCAATGGTGAACACTGGTGGCTTACAGGCTAACTGGGGTGGTCTCGATAATGAGGTTGTCGGCATAGCGGAACTGGAACTCTCCCCCGACGTCCTCAACAGATGGGCCCGAGCAGGTCATCAGCACAATGCGCTTATCTCCTGCTGCTCGGAAGATGCGCGACTCAATCTCTTGCTGTTCCCGTAGCTGTTCAGCTAGGGCTGTATCGCTCGGGTTTGCCGCCGCTTTGGCTTCAAGGTCTGGGTCAAATTGCGGAGCCACAATCACACTAGTGACCTGCGAGATCACCAAGGTCCCATCCTCTGCCTTGGTATAAATCAGATCGCAGGCTTGGAGCTTATGCAGGTTGCCCCAGGCGGTGAGCTCACCACCTTTAGGGCTTTTGACTCCTGGCTGTAAATCCACATGCCCAACCAGCAGGGAAGCACCCTCGGGGGATTCGATAGCTTCTGAGGGGGCGTAGATAATTCCATCGTCACTGATGGATTCAGCCGGTAGGTAGTCGCTGGGGCTGAAGCTGGCTCCAACCTCTAGTCGTGGTGAGTACCAGCTGCCAGGGGTTAGGTCTACATCCTGCGGTAGCTGCTCAGGTGGTGGGCATTGGTAGTCCATGAACTCGCTAGCAGGTGCTGGTGCTTGGGTGATTTCTTGCGCGACGGCTGGGACTGGCTCCTGATTTGCCTGTGTGAGCAGGAGCCCTCCGCCTGCCGCTAGGGTCAGGGCAGTGCCGGTGAGTAGAAGTGCCTGATGTTTTTTCATGGGCTCTAGCCTTTGTGTCTTCGGTGGAAGGAGGGGAAATGGCGGGGGTGCTCTCGCGGGTGAAAGCACCCCCGGCTTTCTCTATAGCTTCTTCTTAGGAAACGGTGGTCGCCTGGCGGCGGTAGAAGATGATTCCTGCTGCGGTCAGGGTGATTCCCAGAGCACCTGCAATACCCAGAAGAAGGGGTGCTGCTGCGCTCTTTCGATCTGCGGCAGGGGCTGCCTCGATTGAGGCTGCACCGCCTGCCTTGAAGGTGGTTGCAGGCACCTTGCGCTCAGTGGTCTTCTTTTCGCCGGTGGCAGGATTTGTCACAGTCTGGGTGACGGTGGTCTGACCTTCTGCCGGGCTAACCACAAATTCGGTGGTGACTTGCTCTCCTGCTGCGGTAACTTCCTCAGTCACCACGACGGTTTCGCCAGTCTCGGTGGTTTGCTCCTGGGTGACGGTGCCGGTCAGCAAAATGTTCTGCTCAGCATCCACTTCGACAGGGATAGCTTCAGCAGTTGCTTCAGGCGCAGTGTTTTCAGGTGCTGTCGCTTCGGCTGTGGCACTGGGTGCCGGTGCGATAGTTTCTACCGGCACCGGAGCATTTTCAGATTCGCTGGGTTCAGCTGAAGGTTCAATCGTTGCATCAGCAGTTGGTTCAGCGGTGGGATCTGCCGGGGCAGTTTCACTCGCGGTCGACTCGGGGGTGGGTTCTGCTGATTCGCTGGGCTGTTCTGAGGGTTCCTCGGTAGGCT
>NZ_JBLKPV010000016.1:0-31573 GCF_049068285.1 Rothia nasimurium
ACTATTAAAACTACCAAGGTGTTCGAAAAAATAATATATGTGAAGCTAGTTGGGTTATTGACTAGGGATTATGACAAAAAAGTAACTGTTGGTTATTTAAAATTTAAACAAAAATTGAAATAAAATAGATTCAACGCACCACATTATTTAGATGCTCGCAACACATTTAGTCTTCTCCTGATAAGGGAAATAGTGGGGCCGATATTCATGGCAATCCAAAGCGGATTGGTAATCACCAGGAACATGAAGAGGGTTCGGAGCAGGGATTCGGCATCTTCAGCCAGGGTGAGGTAATTGAGCCAGATGGTCACACCCACATAAACCACTGTTCCTGTCACCACCCAAATCAGGGCCAACCAAAATTCGCTAGCCGACGCCCCACCCCGGCTGTTCCAGTAGTGGCGGTAGAAGAGGCGGACGGCCCGCCAGAAGCCTACGTTCTCGGGAACTGCAGGGGCCCGGTGCTCCAACTGGGTTTGCTCATCATCGTCAAAGCCACCGAAGGCCAGGGCCTCGGGAGTATCTTCAGTCAGCACCGGAGTCTGTTGCAAACGAGTAGGCTTGTTGTGAGACATAACCTTAAGAATACAGAAGGATAGTGCTAACCATGCCGACCCTACTTCTCACCTGTTTTGGCCCCTTTCCCGGGGTACCTGTCAATCCTTCCCAGGCCGTGGCTGAGGGCGTCCGCTCAGCTCTGGCCGTCTCAGCCCCGCACCTCACCGTTGATGTCCGGGAGCTACCGGTTGAGTTTGCTGGATCGAGTAGGGCCCTCAGCCAGGCCCTCACGGACGTGCAGCCGGATCTTGCCGTGAGCTTGGGGGTAGCTGCCGGGCGTGACAAGGTCAGCCTGGAGCGGGTTGCTATCAACCTCGATTCGGCCAGGATTCCGGATAATGCCGGGGCCCAGCTGATAGACACCTCTATCCAGCCCGAGGGGCCGGCAGCCTACTTTTCTACCCTGCCCACCCGGGAGATTTTTGATCGGTTAGCAGCCCAGGGCCTGCCCATTGAACTCTCCTATACCGCTGGCACTTACGTGTGCAACCACGTCTTCTACGAACTCATGCACGCAACCGCCGGAAGTATCCCCGCCGGCTTTATCCATATTCCGCTCACCCACCCCGACACTGACGGGGCGGCAGGGGCCGAGCCCGAATGTCCGTCCGTCACCGCCAGCGCGGATACCGGGGGAGTGGAAGGGAAGAATATGCCCACCCTGCCCGAGGCCCAGGTCATCGAAATCATCGAACAGGCCGTGCTCACTACACTCGCCCAGCTTTAACGCAAGGCCCCGGTAACTCACGAAGTTACCGGGGTCCTGTGCTAGTTGGTATGTTTGCCTGGGTGAAGGCTGGGCGCCCCTGCAGCCGACTGGCTGGGGCTGGCATGAATTGGGCGAGCCCTCCAGGGCGAGACCAAGAAGGTTAGTCGGCCAAGGGGCGTCCAGCTGAAGCGATACTAGTTGCGATTCTCCAGGTAGAAACCAATCAGGCCCTGGGTTGAGGAATCCTGCTGGGCCAGGACCTCGCGGTCGCCGCCCACGGCGGGAGCCAGTTGCAAAGCCAGCTGCTTGCCGAGCTCAACACCCCACTGGTCGAAGGAGTCAATGCCCCAGACAATGCCCTGGACGAAGGTGATGTGCTCGTAGAGGGCAATGAGCTGGCCCAGGACGGCAGGGGTCAGCTGGGCGGCCATGATAGAGGTGGTGGGGCGGTTGCCTGAGAAGACGCGGGCTGAGACGATCTCTTCGGCGGTGCCCTCAGCGCGGACCTCGTCGGCGGTCTTGCCGAAGGCCAGGGCCTTGGTCTGGGCGAAGAAGTTGGCCAGGAAGAGCTCGTGGACGTCCTGCTCGCCGTCGCGGGTTGCGTGAACAGGGTTGGCGAAGGCGATGAAGTCGGCGGGAATCAGGCGGGTGCCCTGGTGGATGAGCTGGTAGAAGGCGTGCTGGCCGTTGGTGCCGGGTTCACCCCAGAAGACTTCACCGGTGGCGGTGGTGACGGGGGTGCCGTCCGCACGCACGGACTTGCCGTTGGACTCCATGGTCAGCTGCTGCAGGTAGGCGGGGAAGCGGTGCAGGTACTGGTCGTAGGGGAGGACGGCGTGGGTTTCAGCGCCCAGGAAGTTGACGTTCCAGACGTTCAGCAGGCCCATGAGGGCGGGGACGTTCTGGGCCAGGGGAGCGGTGCGGAAGTGCTCGTCCATGGCGTGGAAGCCAGCCAGGAACTGTTCAAAAACGTCGGGGCCGAGCACAATGGCCAGGGGGGTGCCGATAGCAGAATCGACGGAGTAGCGTCCACCGACCCAGTTCCAGAAGCCAAAGGCGTTCTCGGGGTTGATACCGAAGGCCTCGACCTTATCCAGGGCGGTGGAGACAGCGACGAAGTGGGCGGCGACGGCGTCCTTCTCATCCTTACCTTCCAGGGCACCGGCCTCGCGCAGAGAAGTTAGCAACCAGTCGCGGCAGACCCGGGCGTTGGTGAGGGTTTCCAGGGTGCCAAAGGTCTTGGAGGCGACGATGAAAAGGGTGGTCTCGGGATCCAGATCCTTGACAGTCTCGGCAGCGTCGGTGGGGTCGATGTTGGAGATAAAGCGGGCAGTCAGGCCGGGCTGGGCGTAGGGCTTCAGGGCCTCATAAACCATGACGGGGCCCAGGTCGGAGCCGCCAATTCCGATGTTAACAACGGTTTCGATACGCTTGCCGGTGATACCTACCCACTCGCCGGAGCGGACGCGGTCGGCAAAGTCATAAATCTTGGCCAGGACCTCGTGGACGTCGGTGTCGATGTCCTGACCGTCAACGACGAGCTTGGGCTCCATTCCTGCGGGGCGGCGCAGGGCGGTGTGCAGGACGGCGCGGTCTTCGGTGACGTTGATGTGTTCACCTGCAAACATGGCGGCCCGGCGCTCTTCGAGGTTGACCTCTTCTGCCAGCTGGGTCAGCAGGGCCAGGGTTTCGTCGGTGATGAGGTTTTTGGAAAGGTCGACGTAGAGGTCGGCCGCAGTGAAAGTGAGCTTGTCAGCGCGGGTGGGATCTGCTGCGAACCAGGAGCGCAGGTCGGGGGTGAGGGCGGCCTGGTGGTTAGTGAGTTTGCTCCAGGCTGAGGTGGTGGTGGGGTCGGTGATGGCGGGGCGAGACATGGGCTCTGCCTTCCTCTCGAGAGTGGTTTTCCTCTACCTATTTTATGGCTGTTTGGTTGGTTTTGGTTCTGCTTTGGGGTGTGACGGCTGTGGTTTTTTGATTCCCCTCATCTGCGGTGCGGAACCCCCTCAGGCTCGGGGAGCTGAGCAGGAAGATCGGGAGAAAATATCTATACTGATAATCAGTGGTGTTATTATTGGTTTATGGCAGGCAGGACCTGGCTCTTATTGTCGAGCGCTCAGATAGGACCAAGGCACATAAAGTCCACAGCCAGCGGTACATCAATCAAGGCCAAGACCCCTGCACCACAACTTAGGTCGATATACGAGAAACAGTACGATAGAAAACACGAGGTATAAGCCATGAATAAACGTAATGCCCTCACCCCGCCCGGCACCGGGCCAGATCTGAGACGGGGGGATGTCGATAAGGCCACCAAGGCCAATATGCGCGAAGGCAACCTGGCTCCCAAGGTCTTCATACCAGCGGCCGTCATCATGGCAGTCTTCATCGGCCTAACCCTAGCCTTCCCCAGCAAAACCAAGGCCCTCTTTGATGCCCTGCAGGCCGACGTCATTAACTACTTTGGCTGGTACTACGTCGCCATCGTCGCCTTCTTCGTCATCTTTGCCCTCTACCTGGGTTTCTCCCGCATGGGCGATATCAAACTGGGTGAGGACGACGACGAACCCGCCTACCCCTTCATGACCTGGTTTGCCTTCCTCTTTGCTGCCGGTATGGGCATCGGCCTGGTTTTCTACGGGGCCACCGAACCCCTCATGCACTACGTTGACCCCCGCCCCGGCGTCGGCAACGGAACCAGCGAGCAAATAGCCCAAGCCGCCATGAGCCAGTCCTTCCTGCACTGGGGCCTGCACCCCTGGGCAATCTACGTCATCGTCGGCCTAGCCATTGCCTATGCAACCCATAGGCTCAAACTGCCCCTGTCTATCCGCTACTCCCTCAAGCCCCTGCTGGGCGACCGGGTCAAGGGGGCAGCAGGTGACATCATTGACGTTGTCGCCCTCGTCGGCACCCTCTTTGGCGTTGCTACCTCCCTGGGCCTAGGCGTCATGCAAATTGCCGCAGGCCTGGGGTACATGAATATCCCTGCCCAGGGGAATACCTGGCTGGTCGGCATCATCGTGGTGCTCATGGGTATCACCCTTTTCTCGGTCGTCACCGGCCTGGAAAAAGGCATGAAATGGCTTTCCAACGGAAACCTGGCCCTTGCTGCGATCCTCTGCATCTTCGTCCTGCTGGCTGGCCCCACCCTCTTCCTCTTCCGCAACTTTGTGGGCTCCATCGGCAACTACCTGCAAAACGTCGTCGCCATGACCTTTGAAACCCTGGCCCTCTACGGGGTGGACGGGGAGCAGTTCCAGGCAGCCTGGACCACCTTCTACTGGGGCTGGTGGATCTCCTGGTCGCCCTTCGTCGGCATGTTCATTGCCCGTGTCTCTAAGGGACGTTCCGTTCGAGAGTTTGTCACCGGCGTCCTGCTGGTTCCTGCCCTGACCTCCTTCTTCTGGTTCTCAGTCTTAGGCGGTACCGCCCTGCACCAGGAACTCTTTGGCACCGGAACCAGCCTGGTGGGGGAGGACGGCTCTGTCTCCGCTGAAAACGCCCTCTTCCAGATGTTCCACAACCTGCCCGGCGGGGCTGTTTTGACCATCGGTGCAGTCATTCTCATTACAGTCTTCTTTGTGACCTCAGCAGACTCAGGAGCCCTGGTGCTCGGTATGCTCTCCACCAACGGGTCTCCCGAACCCAAGACCTGGATCCGGGTCTTCTGGGTCCTGGTGGCAGCCGCGACAGCAATCTCCCTGATTGTCATCGGCGGTACTGAATCCCTCTCCGCGATCCAGACCGTAGCGATCCTCACCGCCCTGCCCTTCTCCGTGGTTATCCTCCTCATGTGCCTCTCCCTCTACAAGGCCCTGAGCGTTGAGCACCGCCTCTTTGTCCGGGCCCAGCGCCGCAACGCCCGCCAAGAAATCCATGCCTCCGTTGCCTCCCACGTTGAAAACCGGGTCAACAAGATGATGGACGAGGGCGTTGAAGACCGGGTGAGTGCAGCCGTTGGGGCTGCCGTCGGCGAACACCTTGAAGAACGCCTGGATAACCACCTCGAAGCAGCCCTTGGCGAAGCCGTCGATAAGGCGGTTGAAGCCAAGGTGGAAGAAGCAGTTGATTCTGCCGTTGAAGCTAAGGTGGAAGAAGCGGTTGAAAAGGCTGTCGATGAAGTAACCCTGCAAGTGGAAGCCAACACGGCAGCTATCGAACAGATCCGCACGGCTACCGGCTCCATTCCGGTGGTCAAACCCCAGGATGTAAAGCAGACGCCCTGGAATAAATAGGAAATGAACTGCCTTTAGTGAGGCGGACGCTCTCGGCGCCGACTGGCTGGGGCTGGCATGAATTGCTGTGATGAGCGCCGAGATTCCGAGCGCGCGAGGAAAATAAATCTCGGTGCGAATCTGGCGAGCTTGCGAGCCAGCCAACGAACCGGCAAGAAGGTTAGTCGGCAAGAGAGCGTCCGCCTCCCTTTTCCATGTCTAATGTGTCCCACAAGATAGCAGGTAGTTTAGGTGCCGCCGGTATAATTGAAGCGAAAGCCCTGTGCTCACCTGCCAGATCTGAGGCAGAGCCCGTGAACACACCGGCGTCCTTATCCCCAACAGTTAAGCGAGAAACCTTCCGCATGTCTGAAACCCAGAAGACCGCCTCACGCAGCGATCTGCGAAACGTAGCAATCGTAGCCCACGTTGACCACGGCAAAACCACCATCGTTGACGCGATGCTCAAGCAGACCAACGCCTTCTCGGCCCACGCTGACGTCGAAGACCGCGTCATGGACTCCGGCGACCTGGAAAAGGAAAAGGGCATTACCATCCTGGCCAAGAACACCACCGTGTTCTACTCCGGCCCCTCCGCCAATGGCGAAGAAATCACCATTAACGTCATCGACACCCCCGGCCACGCAGACTTCGGTGGCGAGGTTGAACGCGGCCTGTCCATGGTTGACGGTGTCGTTCTGCTCGTCGACTCATCCGAAGGTCCCCTGCCCCAGACCCGCTTCGTCCTCCGCAAGGCCCTGGCCGCTAAGCTCCCCGTCATCCTGGTCGTGAACAAGGTTGACCGACCCGACGCCCGCATCGACGAGGTCGTGGGCGAATCCATGGACCTGCTCCTGGGCCTGGCCGGCGACCTGGCCGATGAGGTACCCGACCTGGACGTCGACGCCCTGCTCAACGTCCCCGTCGTCTACGCCTCCGGCAAGGCTGGTGCTGCCTCCCTGAACCAGCCTGCAGACGGCTCCCTGCCCGATAACGACGACCTTGAACCCCTCTTCAAGACCATCCTGGAACACGTCCCTGCCCCCACCTATGACCCCAACGAGGTCCTGCAGGCTCACGTGACCAACCTGGACTCTTCCCCCTTCCTGGGCCGCCTGGCCCTGCTGCGTATCTTTAACGGCACCCTCAAGAAGGGCCAGACCGTTGCCTGGGTACGTCAGGACGGCGAAACCAAGAACGTCCGTATCTCCGAGCTGCTGGCCACCAAGGCCCTAGAGCGCGTTCCCGCCGAGTCAGCTGGCCCCGGCGAAATCGTCGCTGTTGCCGGTATCGAAGACATCACTATCGGTGAAACCCTCACCGACCCCGAAAACCCCAAGCCCCTGCCCCTGATTAAGGTGGACGACCCGGCTATCTCCATGACTATCGGTATCAACACCTCACCCCTGGCCGGTAAGGTCAAGGGCGCTAAGGTGACCGCCCGCCAGGTCAAGGACCGACTGGACAAGGAACTGATCGGTAACGTCTCCCTCAAGGTTCTTCCCACCGAGCGTCCTGACGCCTGGGAAGTTCAGGGCCGTGGTGAACTCGCCCTGGCTATTCTGGTGGAGCAGATGCGCCGTGAAGGCTTTGAGCTGACCGTCGGTAAGCCCCAGGTCGTCACCAAGGTCATTGATGGCAAGGTCCATGAGCCTATGGAACACATGATTATCGACGTGCCCGAAGAATTCCTGGGCGCCGTCACCCAGCTCATGGCAGCCCGCAAGGGTCGTATGGAGAACATGGCCAACAACGGCACCGGCTGGGTTCGCATGGAATTTGCTGTGCCCGCCCGTGGCCTGATTGGCTTCCGCACCAAGTTCCTCACCGAAACCCGCGGTGCCGGCATCTCATCCTCCTACTCCACCGGCTACGAGCCTTGGGCAGGCGAGATCGAGTACCGCACCAACGGCTCCATGATTTCTGACCGCGCCGGCGTCGTCACCCCCTACGCCATCATCGGCCTGCAGGAGCGTGGCACCATCTTCGTTGAACCCACCTCAGAGGTCTACGAGGGCATGATTATCGGTGAAAACTCCCGCGCCGACGACATGGAAGTCAACATCACCCGCGAGAAGAAGCTCACCAACATGCGCTCTTCAACCGCTGATAACTTCGAAAACATGACCCCTCCCAAGAAGCTCACCCTGGAAGAGTCCCTGGAATGGGCCCGCGAGGACGAATGCGTTGAGGTCACCCCCGAAGCCATCCGTATCCGCAAGGTCATCCTGGACTCCAATGAGCGCGTGCGTGAAGCTCGCCGCCGCGCCAAGGCCTAAATCTTAGCCGCTAGGGCTACACAGCAAGTCTCGGCCCCACCCCAGATTGGGGTGGGGCCGAGACTTTTTGTTTCAAGGCCAGGTGGCTTGTTCCTGGTCCAAAGTTGGGTAAAGAAGAGCCGGACGGCCCCGCCCCACTTGAGGCAGGTCCGTCCGGCTATAGCTTGGCTCAGGGAACCCTACTTGAGGCGGCGGGTGCCCTGCCGCTCGTTCCAGACAAAATGGGCTCCAGAGCTCAGGCGGAGGTGCATGTTGCCATCGGCCTCCCGGCGCTCATCATGGATGGGGAAGCCCAGCTGCTGGTGGTAACCGGCCCGTACCCAGGCATCTCGCAAGGCTCCACCGGTTACAACCGCAGTGGTACCAGTGTTCGGGGCCCAGTACAGGGACTCACCCTTTTCAAAACGAACCACTGCTCCAGCACCAACCGCTACTTCATCGGTTATGGGGAAACCATAGCGGGCAGTGTTCTTATTCCAGTGACCATCAATACCACCCCAGGCCACCATAGTGTGCAGGCCAGTGTAATTTGACCAGTAAACAGCGGTGTTCTTGCCGCTGGGGTGACGGAAGATCTGTTCAGCACCGTAAGACATCGGGCGGTCCTCGGTCAGGGGGAACCCCCACCCGGTTTCATAGCCGGTCTGGGCAAAACGATCCCCGATAGCGCCCCTCCAGTAGATTGAATGGGCGCCGGTGCCCGGGTGCCAGTAGACGTGGTAACCGTTATCGAAGGCCTGGGCCACGCCTCCCAGCTGGACCCCGTACTCATTGGTCAGGGGCTGCTTCAGGGCACGATAGTTCTGAAGGTAGAAACCGCCTATACCGCCCTTCAAGGTGTAAAGACCCCGGGTAGCTGTGCTGGACGTCGCGCCAAGGGGGCGGTAGCGCGGGTTCAGGGCCAGCCGTTTGAGATCGTCCATGTTTCCGTTGAAGACATTGGAGTCCCCGGCGTAGGGGCCTGAATCGCTGAACTGCCAGAGGTCATAGGTGCTATAGCCGCCGGGCATGGGGCCGACGGTCGGCTGGTAACGGGCCAGATGAAGCGGCATGAAGGATAGCTCAGTGAGTGAACCGTTCAAACAGCTATTGACCCAACCGGTTGCGGTATACAGAATAGGGTAGCGGCCGGTGAGCTGCCGGTAGGTGGTCGCAAATTCCTTAGCCCAGGCCGTAAGCTGGGCCGGGGTCATATCGAAACAGATATCGCCGTCGCTCAGGTAGGGGTTCCACTCAAGGTCAAGCATGCCAGGGAGGGTCTTGCCGTCCTGGGTCCACTTCTGGCTGTTAGCCACAAAATAGCGGGCCTGCTCAGCACCTGAACTATCTGAAGGAATAGCAAAGTGGTACACCCCGCGCAGCATACCGACGCTGCCTGCCCCTTCATACTGTTCCTTCTGGCGGGGGTTCACATACCAGTTAGACTCAGTTGCCTTAACAATGGCAAAGCGGGACCCGTCAGCATAATTCTGGCTCCAGTCCACGGTCTTCTGGTGGCTCGACACATCCATGCCGTAGACACCCAGGCCACCGGGGAGGGTAGGCACAGTACCAGACGCTGCCCGACCAAAGGTCGTCACCGACCCGTCCTCAAGAACCTCGTAGGCACCAGCGCCCATCTTTGCCTCACCGTAAGGAATCTGTCCCTCAGGGGAAGGGCGGACGGCGGCAACCTCGGATCCCTGCCCCGCCTCACCTCCGGCGGTGGTAGCAGAAGCAGGGGTCAAAAAACTGCAGGACAGGGCAACAAGGGCAGTAAGAACCCCGGCCTTCCTCCCAAAATGAGTGCTCATAAAAACCTCAACTGCTTCGCCCAAAAGAAGGGGCAAAGCTCCTCAAAAAATGTGTGATGGACCGCTCATCATCATAAACCATCCCGTAACCCAGCTAAACCCAAGTATCAGCAGATAAAATGACGCTCGTCCCCTCAAACCTCAAAGAGCAACTCCACCCAAGAAGACATGGATACCACCCCTTATTACCCCGCCCCCGGGCAACACCTCGACCCCCACGCCGCCACCACCTTGCTGCCGCACGGCCTCAAACCCAAAGACGCCACCGTCCTCTTCGTCCACGCCCACCCGGATGACGAATCATCCTCAACCGGCGCCACCATCGGAGCACTCGTTGAGCAGGGGGCAACAGTCCACCTACTCACCATGACCCGGGGGGAACTCGGCGAAGTCATCGACCCCGCCCTCAAACACCTAGAAATTAGCCACCCGCAGAACACCGACCACGGCAACGCCCTGGGCAACCTCCGTACAAGAGAACTTGCAGCAGCCGTCCAAGCCCTCGGTATCCACCGCTCCATCTTCCTCGGCCAAGGCCCCAGTGCCCTCCCCGGGGAACGCCCCTTCTACCGGGACTCAGGAATGGCTTGGGGCAAGGACGGCCGCGCCACCGCTAACCCGGCAGCCCCCCAGGACTCCCTCACCCAGCTGCCCCTCACCCCCCAAGCAGCAGCTATCGCCGCCGTCATCCGAGAAACCCACCCGGATATCGTCATCACCTACGACGCCGACGGCGGCTACGGCCACCCCGACCACAAACGGACCCATGAAGCAACACTCGCGGCAATAAGCCAACTCGAAAACACCCCCTACGCCCCCCGCCTTGTCTGGGGTATCGAAGGCGAGGCCAACCCCACAGACCAGCGTCCCCAAGCTGTTATCACCGGCAACCTCACCCGCAAGCGCGAAGCCATGCGGGCCCACGCCACCCAAATCACCATCACCAGCGACACCACCTTCGAATACTCCAACAAGGTCAGCCAAACCATTAGCGCCATCGAAACCTACCGTCTCCTCTGGGCCAAAGCAGGCTACAAGCCCCAAACCGAGCAAACTCTCGAACCCCAACCCGCCCGAGAAGCACCCGGCCCCATCAACTCAGCAATCACCTCAGTAGCCCTCGGCCTCATCGCAGGCTTCGCAGGCACCATGTACCACGCCCACATCCTCTACCTCGGCTCCTTCTGGATCCCCTGGGGAGCCCTCCTTGGCGCACTCACCATCTACTTCGCCGCCACCTGGGCCGCCATCCACACCGAAAAAAACTGGGCCGCAGCCCTAGTGGGAGCCACCGCCTTCCTCCTCGTGGGCATCTTCGCCACCGCCAAAACAAGCTCCATGCTCGTCTACCTCAACCCCACCAACCCCATCGGCATAGCAGGCACCATCTGGGCCCTTAGCACCCTCATCGCCTCAACCCTCGCCATTATCAGCGCCACCCGCTACCGCCACACCAAGGCATAACTATTCCCTCAATCACAAAAATCCACCCCCACCCGGCGAAAACGATAAACTAGACCACAGCTAACCACCACCCACCACGCAACGGAGCGCCCCACCAGAAAGGCACCCATGACCTACATCATCGCCCAGCCCTGTGTTGACGTAAAAGACCGCGCCTGTGTCGAAGAATGCCCCGTCGACTGCATCTACGAAGGCGAACGCTCCCTCTACATCCACCCCGACGAATGCGTCGACTGCGGAGCCTGCGAACCCGTCTGCCCCGTCGAAGCTATCTACTACGAAGACGACGTCCCCGAAGAATGGGAAGACTACACCGCAGCGAATGCAGAGTTCTTTGACGATCTGGGCTCACCAGGCGGTGCTGCCCGCCTGGGCAAGATCGAAAAGGACGCCCCCATGATTGCAGCTCTGCCCCCGCAGAACCAGTAGAAGAGTGCAGGGCCGCCTGGTGAGCCCATTCCGGGAAAAATTATTTTCCTCGCGCGCTCGGAATTTTTCCCTCCATCCCGGCGGCGCTGCCCGCCTGGGCAAGATCGAAAAGGACGCCTCCATGATCGCAGCCCTGCCCCTGCAGAACCAGGACTAAAAAACCATCAGTCAGCACGAGCACATTTGAGACGCTTGTGCTGACTTTTTTATGAGCACCTACACTAGAAAAGAAAACGTGGTGCTTCAAGCAGCTACCTAGGGGCGGGGCAATGGCGCGTCACGCCCCACCGCACCTGAACATAATCACAAGAGAAAGCAGACCATGCGCGACTTCGGCCTCAACCTACCTGACTACCCCTGGGACACCATGGCCCCCTACCGGGCCATCGCAGAACAGCACCCCGACGGCGTCGTCAACCTCTCCATTGGCACCCCCGTCGACCCCACCCCGTCCGTTATCCGGGAAGCCCTAGCCGGTGCCACCGACGCCCACGGCTACCCGACCACCCACGGCACCGTCACCCTCCGCCAGGCTATCGTCGACTGGTTTAACCGCCGCCGCGGCGTCCCAAACCTCACCGTCGACCAGGTCATGCCCACCATCGGCTCAAAAGAACTCGTCGCCTGGCTCCCTTTCCTCCTGGGCCTGGGGGAGGGGGACGTCGTCGTCCGCCCCACCATCGCTTACCCCACCTATGACATCGGCGCCCAGCTCGCTGGCGCTACCCCGGTAGCCGCTGACTCCCTGGACGAACTCGATGAAGAAACCCGAGCCCGCGTCCGCCTCATCTGGGTCAATTCTCCGGCTAACCCCACCGGTATCGTCCGCGATACAAACGAACTGAAAAAAATAGTAGAGGACGCCCGCGCCCTCGGAGCCGTCGTCGCCTCCGACGAATGCTACGCCGAACTGGGTTGGGGAGACTGGGACCTCCAGCGCGGAGGAAAAGCCGTCCCCTCCATTCTGGATCCTGCCGTCTGCGGCAACACCCAGGACCTGGTGCTAGCAGCCTACTCCCTCTCCAAACAGTCCAATTTTGCCGGTTACCGAGGGGCCTTCATCGCCGGGGACGCAACCATCATGGCCAACCTCGTCAACTCCCGCAAGCACGCCGGTATGATCGTGCCCGCCCCCGTCCAGGTCGCCATGACCGCAGCCCTGCAGGACGACACCCACGTCGAAGCCCAAAAGGACCTCTACCGGGCCCGACGCGAAATTCTTCTCCCTGCCCTTGAGAAGTTCGGGCTGACCGTCGAAAACTCGGAGGCAGGACTCTACCTCTGGGCAACAGCCGGTGAAGACACCTGGGCAACCGTCCAACGCTTTGCAGAAAAAGGCATCATCATCGGCCCCGGCGTCTTCTACGGAGAAGCCGGAGCAGGCTACGTCCGTATCGCCCTCACCGGCTCAGACGCCGATATTGCAGCAGCAGCCCAGCGCCTGACTGCATGAACCTACAGGGCACTGTCAAATAAGTTTCTCTACAGGCCGTAATGTAGGCCACCTTATGAAACCTGATGTGACCTTGCACATCAAACTCCTGTAATGTGGTTCATAACATGACCTTCGTGTGTGTGCTGGGTGCCTTCCCACAATGACAGGCACCCAGCGCCCACAGCATCACACCACGCGATACGATGCGCGAAGCCTCGTAAGACATGGAGGAACACAATGACAGAGAACAAGGCCCTGCTGAGCTACGACGGCAAAGAACTGCCCCTGCCCGCAGTGGAAGCGACCGAGGGTAACGGTGCCTTCGAAGTTGCTGGCATGCTCAAAGAAACCGGCAAGGTCGCCTACGACCCCGGTTTCATGAACACAGCAAACGCAAAGTCAGCCATTACCTACATCGACGGTGACGCTGGAATCCTCCGCTACCGGGGGTACCCCATCGAAGAACTGGCCGAAAAATCCAGCTTCATCGAAACCGCCTACCTGCTCATTTATGGGGAGCTGCCCACCCCCGAGCAGCTCGAAGAATTCGACCTCATGATCCGCCGTCACACCATGGTCCACGAGGACTTCAAGTTCTTCTTCCGAGGCTTCCCCCGCGACGCCCACCCCATGGCCGTTTTGGCCTCTAGCGTCTCAGCCATGTCCACCTTCTACCCCGACTCCCTGGACCCCTTTGACCCCCGCCAGGTAGAAGTCTCCACCTTCCGTCTGCTCTCCAAGGTACCCACCTTGGCAGCCTACGCCTACAAGAAGTCCAAGGGCGAGCCCTCCATCTACCCCAAGAACGAGCTCAACTACACCGAAAACTTCCTGCGCATGTGCTTCGGCTTCCCCACCGAAGAATACGAAGTCAACCCCCTGCATGCCAAGGCCCTCGACCTTCTATTGCTCCTGCACGCAGACCACGAACAGAACTGCTCCACCTCCACCGTGCGTCTGGTCGGCTCATCCAACGCCAACATGTTCGCCTCCGTCTCAGCAGGCATCAACGCCCTCTACGGCCCCCTCCACGGCGGCGCCAACGAGGCCGTCCTCAAAATGCTCAACCAAATCCAGCAGCAGGGCCTCACCCCCGAAGAATTCATGGAAAAGGTCAAGCGCAAGGAAGACGGCGTCCGACTCATGGGCTTCGGCCACCGCGTCTACAAGAACTACGACCCCCGCGCCCGCATCGTCAAAAAGACCGCCGACGAAATCCTCGAATCCATCGGAGGAAACTCCCAACTCTTCGACATCGCCATGCGACTCGAAGAAAAGGCCCTCAACGACGACTACTTCATCGAACGGAAGCTCTACCCCAACGTCGACTTCTACACCGGCCTCATCTACAAGGCCATGGGCTTCCCCGAACATATGTTCACCGTCCTCTTTGCCCTCGGCCGCCTACCCGGCTGGATCGCCCAGTGGACTGAAGGTGTCAAGGACCCCGACCGCAAGATCGGCCGCCCCCGCCAGGTCTACATCGGCGAAAACGAGCGCCACTACCCCCAGCGCTAAACCAAAACCCACCACAAAAACCGAGCCCCGGCGTCCTACCCCTACAAGAGGGAAGGACGCCGGGGCCCGGCTTTAAGGGATATTCGGCTACGCCTCGACCTAGAATTGCCACATCGGTGGCAATTCTTTAACGGTCGCTACTCGCTACGCTTCTATCCCGCGCTACGCGCGCTTTCTAAAATCGCCACATCGGTGGCGATTTTTTAACGAAAGATATTCGGCTACGCCTCATATCCCTGAGGATTATTCTTCTGCCAGTTCCAGTGGTCACGCACCATGGTGTCGATGTCGCGGGTAGCAGACCAACCCAAATCAGCCAGGGCAGCAGACGGGTCAGCATAAGACACAGCAACGTCACCGGGGCGGCGGTCCACAATCTTGTAAGGCAGCTCCTTACCCGCAGCCTTCTCAAAAGCGTGCAAGACCTCAAGCACCGAGTAGCCGTTGCCGGTACCCAGGTTCCAGGTGTGCAGGCCGCCGTGGGTGGTGATGTAGTCCAGAGCCTTGAGATGGCCGTCCGCCAGGTCAACCACATGGATGTAGTCGCGCACACCGGTGCCGTCCACAGTGGGGTAGTCGTTACCGAAGACGTTCAGGTGCTCGCGGCGGCCCACAGCAACCTGGGCAATGAAGGGAACCAGGTTGTTGGGGATACCGGCGGGGTCTTCACCAATTCGACCAGACTCGTGGGCACCGACCGGGTTGAAGTAGCGCAGCAGGGCAATGTTCCATTTGGAGTCAGAGGCAGCCAGGTCCACCAGCATATCCTCAATATGTTCCTTGGTGCGGCCGTAGCAGGACTGGGCATCCATATTGATTTTCTCAGTCAAGGGCATAGACTCAGGCTCACCGTAGACGGTAGCTGAAGAGGAGAAGACGATAGAGTGGCAGCCAGCCTCTTCCATGGCATAGAGCAGGTTGAGGGTGCCCGCGACGTTGGTCTGGTAGTACCACAGGGGCTTTTCAGCTGATTCACCCACGGCCTTAAGGCCGGCAAAGTGGATGACAGCGTCGGGCTTGACCAGGTTGAAAAGCTGCTTCATTTCGGGCAGATCCAGCAGATCAACCTTGCGGAACTCAACGGTCTTGCCGGTGAGCTCCTCGACGCGGGCCAGGGACTCCATAGAAGAGTTGGAGAGATTATCCATGACGGTAACATCGTGGCCTGCTTCAAGCAGCTGGAGGACAGTGTGGGAGCCGATGTAACCGGCGCCACCGGTAACCAGAATTTTCATGTTTTCCCCTCGGAAGGTGATAGGTGTTTTTTCTAGCTTACCTGCACTCAGCCCCGCCACCCGGTAGACGCAGTGGCGGGGCTGGACACACAGTACTTTAGAGGTTTTTCCTGTGCGAAAGAGGTGGTTGCTCTAGTTGGCGTGCAGCTCTGAGTTCAGCTCCACGGTGTTGTTAGCGCGGGGCAGGACCTCGATAGCGCCGGTCACGGAGTTGCGGCGGAAGAGCAGGTTGTTGACGCCGGAGAGCTCCAGGGCCTTGACGACCTTGGGCTCTTCGCCGGGGTTGAGGACGGTCACGCGGGAGCCAGCGGTGACGTAGAGGCCAGCTTCAACCACGCAGTCATCGCCCAGGGCAATGCCGATACCGGCTTCGGCCCCGAGCAGGGAGCGCTCGCCGATGGAGACCCGCTGGGTGCCACCGCCGGAGAGGGTGCCCATGGTGGATGCGCCGCCACCAATGTCGGTGCCGTTGCCAATGACAACGCCCTGGGAGATACGGCCCTCAACCATGGATTCACCGAGGGTGCCAGCGTTGAAATTGACGAAGCCCTCGTGCATGACGGTGGTACCGGCTGCCAGGTGGGCACCCAGACGGACGCGGTCGGCGTCGCCAATGCGCACACCTGCGGGCACAACATAGTCAATCATGCGGGGGAACTTATCGACGTGGGTGACCACCAAGGCACCGCGGCGGCGCAGCTTGAGGGAGACGGTGTTGAATTCGCTGGCCAGGACGGGGCCAAAGTTGGTCCAGGCTACGTTTGCCAGTTTGCCAAACAGTCCGTCGAGGTTAATGGTGTTGGGGGCAACCAGGGTGTGGGAGAGCAGGTGCAGGCGAAGGTAGGCGTCCGCGGCGTTGGCGGGGGCTTCGTCGAGGTTGATAGTGACGTTGACCAGTTCACGCACAACGTTGCGGTCTTCGTCTGCTTCAACCAAGGCTTCGAGGTCGGCGGCGACAGAGTTGTCGGGGGTGTCGGTGAGGTCAGGGGCGGGGTACCAGACGTCCAGGACGGTGCCTTCGTTGTCGCCGGAGGCAACGACGGTGGCCAGGCCCAGGCCGGATGCTACACGGGGGTTATTTTCAGTCATGGGTACCAGTGTACGGAATCAGCCGGACCTTGTGCTGGGTGTGCTTGTATTGTGGAATCATGACTAACTCTGTTTCGCAAGCTACTGATTTTGCCCAGTTTGGGCCTGAGGTTTTGGATCTTACCCAGCCCGTTGAGGATTTAACGGCTGATCTGCTCAATATTTTTTCGGTGAGTGGGGCAGAAGCCCGGCTTGCGGACGCGGTTGAGTCGGCCCTCGAAAGAATCGGCGGCTTAGAAATCACCCGTGACGGCGACGCTATCATCGCCCGCACCAACCTGGGACGGGATACCCGGGTTGTGTTGGCTGGCCACCTGGATACGGTGCCCCTGCCTCGTACCGAAGGTTCTTTAGGTACCGTACCTGCCACCTGGGTGGACGAGTCGGGGGAGCGGGTGCTCTACGGCCGGGGGGCTGTGGATATGAAGGGCGGGGTGGCTGTCCAGCTAGCCTTAGCGGCGTCCTTGAAGAACCCGGCCTATGACATTACCTATGTCTTTTACGACAATGAGGAAGTTGCCTCCGAGCTCTCAGGGCTTGCCCGCCTCATGCGGAACCACCGCGAGAAGCTAACCGATGCGGCTTTTGCCGTCCTGCTAGAACCGACCGACGGCACCATTGAGGGAGGTTGTAACGGCACCATTCGTTTCTGGATCCGCACTGCCGGTATCGCAGCCCACTCGGGCCGGGCCTGGAAGGGCGAAAACGCTATCCATAAGATGGCGGACGTGCTGGGCCGTCTGGCAGCCTATGAGCCCCAGACCTATGAGGTTGAGGGTCTTGCCTACCGCGAGGGGCTCAACGCCGTGCAGATTTCAGGCGGGGTGGCCGGTAACGTGATCCCCGATGAGGCCGGCGTCCACATCAACTACCGCTTTGCCCCCAACAAGACCCTTGACCAGGCGATCGCCCACCTTCATGAAGTCTTTGAGGGCTATGACCTTGATTTTGTCGACCTTTCCTCAGCTGCCCGCCCGGGTCTGGACGCCCCCATGTCGCGTTCGCTCATTGAGTCGGTGGGCCAAGCCCCCAAACCTAAGTACGGGTGGACGGACGTCGCCCGATTCAGCGAAATCGGAATCCCTGCTGTGAACTTCGGTCCGGGCGATGCTCTACTGGCCCACACCGATCATGAACATGTGAAGGCCTCTGAAATCCAGGCCTGCTACACGGCTCTGGAAACCTGGTTGACTGCCTCCTAGCCTTTCTGGCCCCGCCCCACCTGTAAAGTGAAACCCATGAACTACCTCCTTGTTGTCATTACTTTTATTGTGCTCAGCGGCACCCTGGCAGGCTGTGCCATTCTTGCCACCGACCGCCTAATTCCGGGCCGCAAGCCCCTCCACCACATCAGCACTGACGGCCTTGACCTGCCCTCTTTAGGGGAGCAGCCCCTGATCCTCTCAGACCATCCTGATGAGGCTGAACTTAAAACCATCGCCTTTGCCACGGCAGCTTTGGGCTATAACAAGGAGGAAGTGGACGGCACCTTCCGGAAACTGATTGCCGAAAACACGAGGCTTCGTAGCCAGCTCAAGCAGGCCCAGGCTTCCTCGTCCGAAAGCTAGCCCATGGCCCAACAGTCCCCGCTTGATGCGCCCAGCCTGGCTCTTTACCGGTTCTGGCAGGCGCTTTCCTCCCTTTTCAGGAACCTGCCCCTGTGGGGTAAGGTCGCGGTCATTTACGCTGCTAGCCGCCTCTGGGGGTGGGTAATTTTCTCGACCGTTGGCCGCCACCAAACCTTTGGCCCCTGGAAAGACTCAGCTATGGGTTACCTGGAATTTGTCACTATCTGGGATTCTGACTGGTACCGGAAAATTGCCACCACCGGCTATCCGACTGAGCTTCCCCTCGACACAGCCGGGCACGTTGCCCAAAACGAATGGGCCTTCTACCCGCTCTACCCCGTGGTGGTCAAAGCTCTTACTGCCGTGATCGGAGCCCCCTACCAGCTGGTGGCCCCTACGGTCTCCCTCCTGGCCGGTTTTGGGGCAGCCTGGTTTATCTACCGCCTCTTTGATCTCTCCCTTCAGGTATCTGATAGGGATGCAAGTTCCCGCAGCAATACCGCCCTCTGGGGCCTTGCTGCGGTGAGCTTCTGCGCTGTAGCGCCCATCTTGCAAACCGGCTACGCCGAGGCCCTGGGCCTGCTCTTTTTAGCCTGGTCCCTCTGCCTGCTGGTGCAGGGCCGCTACTGGCTCCTGCTTCTTCCTGCGCTGGCAGCTGCCCTCACCCGTCCTGTGGGCGTGCCCTTAGGGGCGGCCGTTGGCCTGTGGTGGTTAGCCTGCTGGGTTTCTCATGTCCGCAAGGACGGGGCGGTTTCAGCCCTGCTGGCCACAGCAGGTCAGCTGGTCTCAGCCCTACTGGTCTGCGCCTTTGCCTTTATCCACCCGGCCCATGCCTGGCTGAAAACCAGCCGTATGGACGCCTACACTGCCACTGAGGCTGCCTGGCGGGCTGGGGGCGAGCACGTCATGCCCTTTGTCCCCTGGCTGACCCAGAGTCAGCATTACCTGGGGCCGGTGCTGGGCCCGGTTCTTTTGCTCCTGCTCCTTGCCGGGCTGGTGCTGGCCCTGGTAGCCCCGCTGACCCGCCGCGTCCTGCACCCTTCCCTCATCATCTGGTGCGCCGCCTATGCTGTCTATATGCTGGCCTTCTTCAACCCCCAGTCCTCCACCTTCCGCCTGCTCCTTCCCCTGTTCCCGCTCCTGCTGCCGGTAGTTGCCCTGTCTGCGTCCTCGGCCTACCGCTGGCTCCTGCTGGGCCTAGGGGCCCTGGCCCAGTTCGGCTGGGTTGGCTGGCTCTGGCACTGGAAGCAGCTGCCCGGAGGTGGGGATTACCCGCCCTAAAAAATCGAAGAAACCAAAGGGGTTTTTACCCCCAACCAGCTCAGTAAGCACTATGATTAATAGAAGAAACTGAGTGGTTTACAGCCACTGGAATCTTGTAGGCTTGCCCCCGCACAGAGGAGAGATGTTCATGGCAGCACAGAAACCCCGCACTGGCGATGGCCCCCTCGAAATCGTGCGTGAGGGCCGCACTATCGTGATGCGAATCCCCGTCGAAGGCGGCGGTCGCCTGGTCCTTGACCTGACCGAAGAAGAGGTTGAGGCCCTTCGCGCCTGCGTCGAGAACTTCTAAGGACGTACAAGCTCCCCACCTGCCAGAAGCAGGTGGGGAGCTTTTTTGCGCCCCGGTGGTGGGAATCGCTAATGGATACGTTGGACGGCAAACAAGCCGGCGCCGACGGGCAGGAGGGAGACGTGGACGTCCTGGGCGCAGGCTGCGATATCCGTGAGCATTCGGCGCAAGGAGACGGTGATCTCGTCCCGGCGGCTGGGAGTTGCCACGGCCCCATCGCTGCCCAGGGGCCGGTGAACAAGTAAGAGACCGCCGGGCTTGAGCAGGTTTAGGCACTGGTAGACGGCCGCTTCAGCCAGCTCGTCCCCAATATCAACGAAGGCCAGGTCGTAGGCCGCGTCCGAAAGGTGTAGGAGCACATCGCGGGCATCGCCGGTGATAACCCGGGTGCGGTGGGAGGAAGCGTACCCTGCCTGGGCCAGGGCCGTGCGGGTTGCCTGGGCCCGGGTGGGATCAATTTCAAGGGCGGTGAGGGCAGAGCCAGCGGGCATACCCTTCAAGAGCGCTAGGGTAGCAACCCCGCCCCCGCACCCGACGTCGACCACCTGGGCTGGCGCCTTAGCTGCCGCAAACACCGTGAGCGCATCAGCTACAGAGGCAGAGACAGGCTCAGCCCCCAGCATTTGGGCCTGCTCCCGGACCAGCTCCTCGTAGGGGGAGGGGCTTGAAAAATCCTCGGCAAAAGCCCACATCTTCGAAAGGTCTGCTCGATTCATGTCATCTGCCCTTCACCGTGTAGAAATAACTGAGATTCTTGGTATATCTTATTCAACCCTGCATCACAGATGTGAAGTTGTCTGCCCCACCTGGTAATCTCTAGATGTGCTTGGAATTAGCGGCCTCGAATTTATTGTTCTTTTGATCCTGGTGTTTGTTGTCATCGGGCCAGAACGCATGCCCGAATACGCCCAGCAGCTCAAGAATTTCGTCAAGCAGGTCCGCCGCATGGCATTCGACGCCAGAGACGACCTCAAAGAGACCCTGGGCCCTGATTTAGGCGATATTGACTGGAAGCAGTACGATCCGCGTCAGTATGACCCGCGTGTCATTGTGCGGGAGGCCTTTGCTGAGGACGACGAGGAACGTCAGGCTGAGCTTGAAGCGAGGGCAGCTGCTCAACCGGCCCCGTCCGTCACCCAGCGCCTGCCCCACGGGGCTTGGGCCCCCTTTGACGCTGAGGCCACCTAAACTAGAAGGGCCTTTAAAGCAGAAAAACCCACTATCTCGTGGGTTTTTCGTGTTTAAGGAGGCTGAGGCCGGGGGGCTAGACGGTGAAAGGCAGGGGGCTACCAGCTAATCCCCGGGGGCGGTGGGTCAGCTGGTGGGCCACATCGGTCAAGACCTGGGCGGCAGGGGAGTCAGGCTTGCTCCACACCAGGGGGGTGCCAGCGTCCCCGCCCTCCCGCAGAGCAAGATCGAGGGGAACCGAACCCAGCAGGGGCACCTCATAGCCCAGGGCAGAGGTCAGAGATTGGGTGAGGACGGCCCCGCCCCCCTCTCCGAAGAGGGGGAGGCTACTGCCGTCCGGCAGGGTCATCGCAGCCATGTTCTCCAGGATACCCACCACCTTCTGGCCGGTTTGCAGGCTCAGGGTACCGGCCCGCTGGGCAACATCAACGGCTGCCAGCTGGGGGGTGGAGACCAGGAGAATCTCGGCGTGGGGTAGCAGCTGGGCCATGGAGATGGCGATGTCCCCGGTGCCGGGAGGAAGATCCAGGAAAAGAACATCGAGGTGGCCAAAGTGGACGTCAGTCAAAAACTGTTCAAGGGCCCGGTGGAGCATGGGGCCGCGCCAGGCTACCGGCTGGTCCGGCTTCACAAACATCCCAATGGAAATAACCTTGATAACACCGGCGCCGCTGGGGGCCTCAACCACGGGGGGCAGGATCATATCGTCCATGCGGGTTGGGCCGGAGCTGATGCCCAAGAGGCCGGGAATAGAGAAGCCGTGAACGTCTGCGTCAATAATGCCGACGCTGAGCCCGGCTGTGGCACAGGCTGCTGCCAGGTTGGCGGTCGCTGAGGACTTACCCACCCCACCCTTGCCGGAGGCTACCGCAAAGACCCGGGTCAGCGACCCCTCCTGGATGAAGGGGTTGGTCTTGGTGTGGCCGAGTTTTTGTTTGAGGACGGCCCGCTGGTCAGCACTCATGTAGCCAACGCTCAGCTTGATGTCCTCAACCTCTGCTATGGCCCCCACCGCTGAGCGGACGTCCTGCTCAATGGTGGACCGGAGCGGGCAACCCTCGATGGTGAGCAGGATAGAGATATCGGCTCTGTTTCCGGTCAGCTCGGCTTTCTCCACCATACCGAGATCGGTGATGGGCTGGCGGAGTTCTGGGTCTATGACGGTAGCTAGGGCTTGGGCCAGTTCCGGATGTAGGGGCGTTTGGGTTTCTGCCATGACAGCCTAATCCTCCTGGGGGCGGTCGATGTCCATGACCTTCTTCTTCTTGCGGATCTTGGGGTGGTCCTCGCTGAGGATTTCAAAGGAACTGGTGGGCGGGTGGGCCGTATCAGGGCTCATACCGGAAGGTTCCTTGGCTGGATCTTGGCCCTGGCCAAGCCCTAGGGCAGCTAGCTGTTCGGCCCGGGCAAAGAGCTCCTCTTGGCGGCGTTGAACCTCGGCGAGTTCGTCCATAATGTCCCGCATTTCCCCGCGGACGAAGTCGCGGGTGGCCACCTCACGCAGGGTAATGCGCAAGGAGGCGATCTCACGGGTCAGGTACTCGGTTTCCTCCAGGTTGCGCTGGTCGCGCTGGCGGTCCTGGCGGGCGACGACGCGGTCGCGGTCGTCTTGCCGGTTCTGGGCCAGCAGGAGCAGGGGAGCCGCGTAGGAGGCCTGCAGGGAGAGCATAAGGGTCAGCAGGGTGAAGTTGAGGGCCCGGGGGTCAAACTGCCACTCTTCAGGGGCAAGGGTATTCCAGCCCAGCCAGAGGGCACAGAAGACCGTCATCCAGAGCAGGAACATGGGAGTACCCATGAAGCGGGCAATTTTTTCGGTCATCTGCCCGAAAGCGTCCGGATTAGGGCTCAGCTGGAAGAGGCGGCGCCGACGTTTTTGCTGGCGGGGGGTTCCGAGGGAGCCGGCAGACTCGTTACGGTCGCGGGAATCACTCAAAGCGTCGACCTACCTTTCGAATGGGGGTGCCGTCGTCGTAGGTTCGCCAGTCATCGGGCAGGATCTCATCGAGGACGTCATCCACCGTGACAGCCCCGACTAGTCGGTCGTGGTCGTTGACGACCGGGACGATGGTGAGGTCGTAGGTGGCCAGAATACGGGTGACTTCTTCGATGCTGGCGGCATCGGTAACAGGTTCAATGGAGGAATCAATGATGTTGCCGACCTGCTCACTGGGGGAGTGGCGCAACAGGCGCTGCATGTGAACCAGACCCAGATACTTGCCGGTGGGTGTCTCCAGGGGCGGGCGGGTGACCATGACGGCAGCTGCCATGGCCGGGGGGATCTCTTCCTGGCGGATATGGGCTAGGGCTTCGGCGACGGTTGCCTCGGGGGAGAGGATAATAGGCACCGGGTTCATGAGCGAACCGGCAGTACCTTCCTCGTATTCGAGGAGGCGGCGGACGTCGTCCGAGTCCTCGGGGTCCATAAGGGTGAGAAGTTCCTCGCGCTGGGTGTCAGAAAGCTCGCTCAGAAGGTCGGCGGCGTCGTCCGGTTCCATTTCTTCAAGGACGTTGACGGCGCGTTCAACCTCAAGGTGGGAGAGGATCTGCACCTGGTCTTCTTCGGGAAGTTCCTGAAGGACGTCGGCGAGGCGTTCGTCCTGGAGCTCCTGGGCCACTTCGACCATGCGCTTATCGGGCATTTCGTGGATCGCATCGGCCAAATCTGCTGCGTTGGAGTCCTCATGGCTTGCGACGAAGGCTGTGGCTGCCTGGGGCTCGAAGTCGGTGGAGAGGATGACCTGGTCCCAATCGACAATCAGGGTTTCCTTACGGCGCCGGAGCAGGTGGTTGTGGCCGCGGGAGACAAAGAGCTCAGAGATGAACCAGTCGCCGTTACGGCGCTGTTCCATGGCAACGTCCTCAACGTGGGCCATGCCGGAGCCGTCCCGTAGTTGAACCTTCTTGTCAAAAAGCTCGCCGACGACCAGGGCTTCTGAGCCGCGCTGTTCAAAGCGGCGCAGGTTGACCAGGCCGGTAAGGATGATCTGGGTGGAATCGATGCTGGTGACCCGAGTCATGGGAACAAAAATGCGTTTTTTGCCCAGAATTTCAATGACAATGCCTACGACAACCGGTTCCTTGAGCTTGGCCAGGGACCCGATAGCGGAGAACTGGGTGAAGCCGCTTTTGAGCACCACGACGTCGCGCAGGCGTCCCAGGCGGTCGCCGTGGGGGTCGAAGACGTCAAGGCCAAGCAGGCGGGCAATAAAGATTTTGTTCGGTACGCTACTCACAAGTCTTAAGCCTACTCCCTGGGGCTGGAGGCTGCCACGCCCGACAGCCACAGGGCGGGAAAAATAAGCGAGCTTACAGCCGGGGTGTACGCCGGTGGCGATACCAGAGCCTATCCCCAGTTGCCATCCAGCAAAATACGAAAAAATAGGGGCATGGACCAACTGAAAGCACCCCCTGCCCTCGCCCTGGCCGACGGAGTGAATATCCCCCCGGGAGAACTCGTCGCCACCTTCACCAACCGTCGTGATCTTAATAAGGCCATCGAATACCTGGCCAGTCAGAAGTTTCCCGTCCACACCCTCTTTGTGGTGGGTAAGGACCTCCGCCAGGTCGATTACATCACCGGCCAGGCCACCTACCCCCGGGCAGCGCTCAGCGGCGCTATTCAGGGCGTTGGCCTCGGTGCCCTCGTTGCCCTCTTCAACTCCCTCATTACCCAGACCTCCATGCTGGGGAACTTCTTGAGCATCGTGCCCCTGGCCGTAGCCTTCAGCATGATCTACTCCATCTTCGTTGCCTCCCGTGCCAAAGGCAAGGGGATTAGGACCCGCAGCCAGATGCTGCCCTCCTCCTTTGACCTGATGGCTATCCCGGCCACCGCCGCAGCTGCCCGCCAGCTTTTGCGCGTCACCGTTAGCCAGGACCACTCTAGCCCCGTGCCCCACCCGGCCATGATGCACACGGTCAACCAGCAGCCCAGCCCCCAGCAGGGGCAGGCCCCAGCTGGCCCGCCCTCAAGCCGCCAGCAGGACGTCCGCCCCCCGGCAGAGGGAAATGCACCAGCAAACGGGCCCCAGCAGGCCCAGCCCAGCCCGGCTGCCCCCGGTCAGCCGCAGTGGTTTGACCCCTCAGCGCCCCTGCCCCCGCGGGAACAGAAGCCTGAACCCTTCCTGCCCGGCTTCAACCCGGCCGACGAAAAGCCTGCGGCCCCAGCTAAGCCAGAAGGGGCGAGCACCCCGGTCTTCACCCCGCCTGCAGAAACTAACCGGGACGGCTCCCAGGCCGCTGGAAAGTTCGGCCTGCGGGTTGAGAACCCGGAGGAATTTGAGGCAATGATCCGCAAGCAGCCTGCGGCCCCCACAACCAACGAGCGTGTCGAGCAGATCCGCGCTGAGAAGGGGGAGTCGCGCTACGGCCTGCGGGTAGAAACCCCCGAAGAATTTGAGGCAACGATCCGTAAGGCCCCTGAGGCTCCAGACAGCGCGGCGAAGGATAAGGACTAGGCCATAGGCTAGGTGCGCTGCCCCTCACCGGGCAGGAAGCCGGTCCGCCCATCAAAATATCCGCCCCCAGAATCTACCTGGGGGCGGATATTTTTTTGGGATTAGCGGGAGTTCTCAGCCATCCAGGCCTCGATACCCTCTACGGTGCGGGGCAGGGCCGCCGAGAGGTTCTCGTTGCCGTCCTCGGTGATGAGCACATCGTCTTCAATACGGATGCCGATGCCGCGCAGCTCCTCGGGGATAGCGAGATCCTCTTCCTTGAAGTAGAGGCCGGGCTCAATGGTGAAGACCATGCCGGGCTCGATGATGCCCTCCATGTAGAGCTCATTCTTGGCCTGGGCGCAGTCGTGCACGTCAAGACCCAGGTGGTGGCTGGTGCCGTGGGGCATCCAGCGGCGGTGCTGGCCGCCCTCAGCCGAGAGAGAAACCTCAGCCGAAACAGGCAGGAGCCCCCACTCGTGGAGGCGGGTTGCCAGTACCTGCATGGCAGCGTCATGAACCTCGTGGAACTTCTTGCCCGGCACCGCAGCCTTGAAGGCAGCATCGGCTGCTTCGAGCACAATGTTGTAGGCCTTAGCTTGAACCTCGGAGAACTTGCCGTTGACCGGGAAGGTGCGGGTGACGTCCGCGGTGTAGAGGGTGTCGTCCTCAACACCGGCATCGAGCAGCAGAAGCTTGCCCTCATCGACAGAGCCGTTATTACGGATCCAGTGCAGAATCGTGGCGTTGTTACCGCAGGCGGCAATGGTGTCGTAGCCCAGGTCATTGCCCTCAACCCGGGCCTTGGCGAAGAAGGCGGTTTCGACCACGCGCTCGCCGCGGCGGTGGGCAATAGCCGCAGGCAGAGCCTTGACGACCTCGGCAAAACCCTCGATGGTCAAATCCACTGAGCGGCGCAGGTTCTCTACCTCGATCTCGTCCTTGACCAGGCGGGCCTCAGAGAGGGCCTCGGTCAGGGCGGCATCGAGCTTATCCGATTCTTCCAGGTCAACTGAGGTGTTGTAACGGGAGGTATCGACCAGGGCATCGACGTTCAAATCAACGTTGCGCACCAGGCGGATCCGCACACCGCCCAGGGCCTCAGGGCCGGCGTTCTTGGTAATAGCTACTTCAAGCTCGCTCAAATCCTTGGTGCGCAGACCGTACTCGGCACCCAGGGATTCGAGGGTGGGGCGGGGGCCAATCCAGAACTCACCGTAGCGGGGATCGCGGTAGAACATCTCGGTATCGCGCCCTGCCAGGGGGCGGAAATAGAGGGTGACCTCGTGATTGGAACCGTTATCTCCCTGGCCATCTTCAACGGGCTCAAATACAAGCACAGCATCGGGCTCATGGTCCAGGCCCAGGCCGGTCTGGTGGGCAAAGGCTGAGTGGGGGCGGAAACGGTAGTCGGTGTCGTTAGAGCGCACCTTGAGGGGGCCAGCGGGCAGCACCAGGCGCTCGCCGGGGAAGAGGGCGGAAATCTTGGCGCGGCGTTCTGCGGCGAAGTCGGCGACGCGGGCGCGGGCAGGAAGCTGGTCGGACGCCGGTGCCCAGTTAGCTGCCATAAAGTCGGTAAAAGCGGTGGATTTGGGGGCTGCAGAGCGGTTGGTGACGCGCTCTTCGATGGGCTGATCGTCACCGGGGGTTGAGGTATTTTCGCTAGTAGTCATGGCTACCAGTCTAGTGAGCGGGCTAACGGTGCGTCTAGCTGAAGATCGTGGCAGGGATACTTTAGGTGAGCTAATCATTGGTCCCCGGTTTCCTGGGGTTTGAGCGGGTAATCTGGTGCTATGTATGACCTGCACACCCACTCTCAAATTTCTGACGGCACCCAGCCGGTGAGGGAGCTTGTCGCTGATGTAGCTGCCACCGGACTCACCGGCTTTGCCCTGACCGACCACGACACCACCGCTGGCTGGGCTGAGGCAGAATTAGAAGCAGGACGTCTGGGGCTAGACTTCCTGCCCGGTATGGAAATTTCCTGTTCGGCCCAGGGCGTCAGTATTCACCTGCTCTCCTACCTGCATGACCCGGCCAACGAAGCCCTCTTAGCTGAAATTAACCGTGCCCGCGACTCCCGCGTAGGCCGCGCCCAGCGTATGGTCGAACGACTCGCCGAAGACTACCCAATCACCTGGGAAACCGTCCAGAACCAGGTCCATGAGGGGGCGACAGTGGGTAGACCCCATATTGCTGACGCCCTGGTAACCCTTGGCGCTGTTGCCAACAGGTCAGAAGCCTTTGAAACGATTCTGACCACCCGCTCAAAATACTATGTGCCCCACTACGCCGTGGATCCGGTCCGGGCTGTGGAGCTGGTGCGGGCTGCCGGAGGTGTTCCGGTCATGGCCCACCCCAAGGCGTCAGCCCGCGGAAAACTTGCCAGCGACGAAACCATCTACGCAATGATCGAGGTGGGCCTGGCCGGCTTTGAGGTCTACCACCGCGACAACCCGGAAGAAGACCGCACCTGGCTGCTGGAAACAGCAGCCAAACACGACCTTCTCGTCACCGGATCCTCCGACTACCACGGCACCGGCAAACCCAACCGTCTGGGCGAAAACACCACGCCCCGCGAGACCGTTGAGCGTATTCGCGACTTAGCTCGGCGATAAGGGAAGGGCAGACGCGCCAACCGGCGGCTGGCTCGGGGCTGGCGTGAATCATAGCGAGCGCCCCAGCGCGAGCTATGAGAGGGGCGTCGCCGGGGCGCGTCTGCCTTGACCGTATTTAGGCTGTTGCGGAGCGCTTGAGCCAGAGCGTAGCCGACCCGGGCACGTCACCTGCGGCGAAAACGTCCTGGGAATCAGGGGCGGAGCCCAGCACAAACTCGGCTCCAGCCAGGTTAACTGGCAGGGGAGCGGGCTCGGTGCTGAAGTTAGTCAGATTGACCCAGCCGCCGGGGCGCTCAAAGGCCAGGACGGCCTCGTTCCCCGTCTCAAGCCAAGCCAGCTCTTCAGCGCCCTGGAGCTGGCGGCGGGCGGCCAGGGCTGCCCGGTAGAGATTCAGAGTGGAATCTTCCTGCTGGTCCTGGGCCGACACCGCATAGCCTGAGAACCAGGCGGGCTGGGGCAGGTGGGGCTTGCCAGTACCAAAACCGAAGGCCGGGGCGTCCGCCTGCCAGGGCAGGGGCACCCGGCAACCGTCACGGCCGACATTTACGCCGGGGGAGTTGAAGAAGGTGGGGTCCTGGCGCTCGCTGTCAGGAATTTCAGCGACCTCATGCAGACCCAGCTCCTCGCCCTGGTAGAGGTAGGCTGAACCGGGCAGGGCCAACTCAAAGAGGGTGGCTGCGCGGGCACGGGCGGTACCCAGTTCCCGGTCAAGTTCCTCAGCCGGGCCGCCAGCCAGTAGCCACTCGTGGCCCACCTTCTCGTTGGTCTTACCCTCCACGAAGGGCAGGCCGTAGCGGGTGGGGTGGCGCACCACATCGTGGTTGGAGAGCACCCAGGTACTCGACGAACCGGATTCGGCTGAGAGTTCCAGGTTCTCAGCCACAATCTTTTGGAACTCGCCCGCCTCGAAGCGGGCGGTGAGCAAGTCAAAGTTAAAGGCCTGGCCCAGACCCTGGGCGGACGCGTAGGCGGGGCGACGGTCGCGCTCCACCCAGGCCTCAGCCACGGCGGTACGGGGCGGGGTGTATTCATTGAAAACGGCCCGCCATTCCTTATAAATCTCGTGCACGTCGTCGCGGTCCCACATGGGGTGGGTGCCGTCCTTAGGCATAGCGTCGAGTTCTGCCTGGCTAGGCAGTACCTCGGGTAGGTCCTTGGCGATACCGTGGGCCACGTCAATGCGGAAGCCATCGACACCGCGATCTGCCCAGAAACGGAAAGTTTCTTTGAAGTCTTCATGGACCTCGGGGTTATGCCAGTTGAGGTCGGGCTGCTCAACCGCAAAGTTATGCAGGTACCACTGGCCGTCCCCTACAGGCTCCCAGGCCGGGCCACCGAAGATAGAGGTCCAGTCAGACGGGGGTAGCTCACCGTTGTCGCCCAGCCCATCGCGGAAGATATAGCGGTTGCGGGCTGCAGAACCCGGGGCGGACGCCAGGGCCTCCTGGAACCAGACATGCAGGTTAGAGGTGTGATTAGGCACCACATCAACAATCAGTTTGAGACCGGCTGCGTGCAGGGCGCTTACCATCTCATCGAAATCTTCCAGAGTGCCAATCTTGGGGTCAACGTCGCGGAAGTCATCAACATCGTAGCCACCGTCGGCCAGGGCCGAGGGGTAGAAGGGGGAGAGCCAAACGGCATCTACACCCAGCTTCTTGAGGTAGGGAACCTTAGCGGTAATACCCTTGAGGTCGCCAATACCGTTGCCGTCGGCGTCCGCAAAGGAGCGGGGATAAATCTGGTAGACAACGGCCTGGCGCCACCAGGTGGGGTCATCTGCGGCGGGGACGAGGAGCTGGGAATCGGTCATCGTTGTACCTTTCGCGCTGGGTCTATGGGGCCAGGGCCAGGAAGCCCTGTCGCCTACCAGCCTACGCGCCGACCTATACCCAGGGGGCTGAGACGGGCCACCCTGGCAAAAATGCCACAATGTGGAGTTGCTCAGGTTACACGCTCAAAGCTGACAAACCACCAGGTCAAGGCCCCACCGCATAAACTGGGGGTATGAAGTTTCTCAACGACATGACCCCCACCACCGACCTGACCTACAACGACGTATTCATGGTTCCCTCCCGCTCAGCGGTAGGTTCCCGCATGGGAGTAGACCTCACCACCGCCGACGGAACCGGTACCACTATTCCCCTGGTCATCGCTAACATGACCGCCGTCTCTGGCCGCCGTATGGCTGAAACCGTGGCCCGCCGGGGCGGTATCGCCATTATCCCCCAGGACGTGCCCACCGACATCGTTGCCGAAACCATCCGGCGGGTCAAAAACTCCCACCTGATTTTTGACACCCCCATTACCGTCAAGCCCCACCACACCGCAGGTTATACCCGCCACCTGCTGCCCAAGCGGGCCCACGGGGCAGCAATCGTGGTGGACGGTGAAACCCCCATCGGCGTTATCACCCCCAAGGACCTGCGCGGGGCCGATAACTTTGACCAGGTTCAAGACCTGATGAGCACCGAGCTGCTCACCCTACCTGATACCGTCACCCCGCGTGAAGCCTTCGATATCCTGCACGAAAAGTCCCGCAAGGTAGCTCCCGTGGTGGATGTGGAGGGCAAGCTGGTTGGCGTGCTCACCCGCGCAGCTGCCCTGCGGGCCAGCCTCTATGAACCTGCCACCGACGCCCAGGGTAAGCTCCGTATCGGCGTTGCAATCGGTATCAACGGGGACGTTGCAGGCCGGGCCTCTGCCCTCATCGAAGCAGGGGCTGACGTCCTGGTTGTCGATACCGCCCACGGCCACCAGGAAACCATGATCGAGGCCCTCAAGAAGGTCAAGGCCCTCAACCCTTCCATCCCTATCGCCGCCGGTAACGTCGTGACCGCAGCTGGCGTCCGCGACCTGGCAGAAGCCGGGGCCGACATTATTAAGGTTGGCGTGGGCCCTGGAGCCATGTGTACCACCCGTATGCAGACCGGGGTGGGCCGCCCCCAGTTCTCCGCCGTCCTAGAATGTGCAGCTGAAGCCAAAAAGTTGGGTGTTCATATTTGGGCGGACGGCGGAATCAAGGACCCCCGCGACGTCGCCCTGGCCCTGGCCGCCGGTGCCTCCAACGTCATGATTGGTTCCTGGTTTGCCGGAACCTACGAGTCACCCGGCGATGTACTGCAGGACGCCGACGGCCGCCTCTACAAGGAGTCCTTCGGCATGGCCTCCCGCCGCGCGGTCATTAACCGCAACTCCAAGACTGAAGCATTTGAGAAGGCCCGCCGGGAAATGTTCGAGGAGGGTATCTCGTCAGCCCGAATCTACCTGCCCGAGGGCCGGGGCGGGGTAGAGGACCAGATCGATTCGATTATTTCGGGTGTCCGATCCTCCTTCACCTACGCCGGGGCAGCCTCGATCCAGGAGTTCGCCGAGAGAGCTGTCGTGGGTATCCAGTCGGCAGCAGGTTACGCCGAAGGCCAGGCCCGCGCCACCCGCTAGGGTAGGTACCACCTAACTGCGAAAAG
>NZ_JBLKPV010000017.1:0-28740 GCF_049068285.1 Rothia nasimurium
CACCGGGTTGATTCAGACACTCTGATTAAGCGAGGGGGTCTAGAGCTAACGCTCTAGACCCCCTCGCTTTTTTGTGTTTGCTCAGAAGTAGCAGGGCATCGCCGCTTCCTTTGACGCAGCTTCAGCTGGCTGGGTGGGCTGGGTATGGTCCAAAGGGGAGAGGTAGCTGGGCTTACTGGCTGGGTGGGCTGGGCGTGGTCCAAAGGGGAGAGGTAGCTGGGCTTACTGGCTGGGCAGGCAGTGGGGGAGGGGCGTCCTTGGCAGGGTCGTACAATGGAGGGCATGACACTCACCGCACAAGAAGCAAACGCCTGGTTCAGGGCCGCTGGGGCCCCGCTCGTCGTCCCCGCCCGGGAAAGAGCCCGGTGGGCGCTTGCCCGCTCAGCCCCGCTCTCCGCCTGGTTCCTGGCCTACATCGGCCTACTCTGGGGCATCTCCAACCTCGAGTTTGAGACCCAAGACGGAGGCACTCCTGTGCAGGTGCCAGAGAGCGTCCTGACCCCTATCTTCATTCTCATCGCCCTCGTGCCGCCCCTGCTCCTACTCGTGGTGCCCTGGGTTGTCTCCCGCCTCTTGAAGCCCATTTCTTTCTGGGGCCAAACCCTCGTCGGTGCCGTCCTGCTGTTGTTGGCCGGGCTGGCCATGCTGCCCCAGACCGCCCGCTGGGTAGGTCTCTCTGAGCTTGCTGACGTCCTGGCCTTGAGTGACGTGCTCTGGAGCCTAGGGGCCGTGCTCCTAGCCGCCTTCCTGGGTCTGGACTCCCTCTTCTACTGGGCGCTAAGGCAGATCCTTAAAGAGACAGCAGCCCTTTCTACTATGGTCGTTAAGGTGCTGCCGGTGTTGATGATTGCGGTGCTTTTCTTTTTCGTTAACGGGGATATTTGGCGGGTTGCCGCTGCCCTCAGTATGCAGCGTACCTTGCAGGTGGTGGCAATCTTGGGGGTGTTGGGTTTGCTGGTTGTCTCGTCTACGGTCGCTGAGAAAACCCGCCGCCTGCTTGGGGCCCGTAAGGGTGACCGGGTGGAAGAGTTTACCCCAAGGAGCGAGCGTGAAAGCCCCGTCCGTGAGGGCGGGGATGAAACGCGACATTACCCATTACCATGATAGAATGTAAGCATGACTACCCGTACCGTGAAACGCGCCTACAAACGCCGTTTCTACCCCACCGAAGCACAAGCAGCAGAGCTGATACGTACCTTCGGTTGCGTCCGGGTTGTCTATAACAAAGCCCTGCACTACCGCACCAACACCTGGTACGAACAAGGTGAGCGCGTAAGCTACGCCCAAACAGATAAGGCATTGACCGGCTGGAAGAAAGAGCCTGAACTAGCTTTCCTTAATGAGGTTTCCTCCGTCCCCCTGCAACAGGCCCTACGGCACTTACAAACTGCCTTCTCTAACTTTTTCGAGGGCAGAGCCAAATACCCTAAACGTAAGACCCGCAGGAAATCACGCCTATCAGCGACCTATGTTAGAACCGGGTTCAGAGTCAAAGACGGGTCTATCTACCTAGCCAAAATGAGTGAACCCCTCACCCTCGCTACAGGGGACAACCCTGTACCCTGGGAGGGTGTCTCAAGCGTCACAGTCACCTGTGATAGCGCAGGGCGCTGGTTCATCTCAGCTTTGTGTGAAACTGAAATAGCTCCCCTACCTACAAGGGGTAAAACCGTAGGAATTGATCTGGGCGTCAAAGACGCCCTGGTGCTCTCAACAGGTCAAAGACTCAACCCCACCGACGTCTATGACCTGCCCGCCAAAAACAAGCGCGTCACCCGCTATCAGCGTGCCCTCTCCCGCAAGGTCAAAGGGTCAAAAAACTGGGAAAAAGCGAAACTCAAGCTCTCCTGCGCCCACGCTGCCGCCCGGGACGCCAAAACCGACTGGCTGCACCAAACCACCACCACCCTAGTTCGTACCTATGACGTGATCTGCATTGAAGACCTCAACGTCTTTGGTATGACCAAAGCAGCCCGGGGTAAAGGCCGAGCCGCTAAGGCTGGGCTGAATCGGTCAATCCTTGACCACAACTTCGCCCAGTTCCGCACCCTACTGGAATATAAGGCTCAGTGGTACGGCAAACAGGTGGTAGCTATCGACCGGTTCTTCCCCTCTTCTAAACGCTGCAATACCTGCGGTGTGGTGCGGGAGTACCTGTCCTTGAGTGCTCGTTTTTGGACGTGCAAAGCCTGTGGCACCCGCCTAGATAGGGATATAAACGCTGCGCAGAATATCCACGCCGCGGGGCTCGCGGTGTACGCCTGTGGAGATGGTGTAAGACCTGCCAAGAAACCCCTTGCGGGGTTCAAGGGTGGGCTGTCATTGGTGAAGCAGGAAACTCCTGGTAGTGATACCGGGAACCCCCTCCTGTAAGGGAGGGGAGGAAGTCAGGGAGGCCGAATACGCAGGAGCCGCTGAGCAGGCCGGTGGCTCTTGGGGCCGGGTGCTTGCGGGCCTGAAGCCGGACCAGCTCAAACAACCGGCCCATTTGGGGTGGAGTGAGTGGAATAATTTGGTGCTCCTGCCCATTGTGGTTCAGATGATTCAGGCCCTGCTTTTTGCCCTGGTAGTTTTCCTCTTCTTTGTCTGGTTTGGCACTATTGCTATTCCTGATGCGACGGTTACAAGCTGGCTAGGGTTTGAGGCGAGCAGGGTGACCCTGCTGGGGGTTCAGTTCCCCTTCACGGACGTGCTGGTGAAGGTGTCGATGGTGCTGGGGGCTTTCGCAGCCCTTAACTTCGCTGCCCAGACCAGCACGGATTCCCGGTATGCGGAGGAGTTTTTGGAGCCTGCTATTGGTCAGGTGCGGCGTACGGTGATGGTGCGGAATATTTACCGGGCCAGTAGGGTGCAGAAGTAGTAGAGGCATTGCGGTAAGGCTGGTGAGCCAGCTCTATATTCAGAATAATTCTTCTGTTTTTCGCTCAATCAGCTTGGAATAAAGGCAAGATAGTGCATTTCAGAAAAATTTTTCCGAAAGGGGTTGTGGTGGAGACTGCTGTATCTGTAGGTGTGGCTATCCGAGATGCCCGTAGGCACTTTCGCCTTACCCAGCTTGAGTTAGCTGAACTGGTGGGGGTGAGTGACCGCACCGTTCGGGATATTGAGAAAGGGCGCTCTGGGCCTTCGTTCTCGACTGTGCTTGCGGTTGCGGCTGCTGTTGGGGTTCGTCTTGAGGTTGTTAGGTCTGTATGATTCCTGAAGATTACATGGGCGTGAGGGCTATGGACGTATGCGTGGCAGTTGTGCTTGCAGTATGCCTCACGAAAGATAGGATCCCCCTAACCGATGAACTTTAAACCAAAAAGGCGTTGATCTTAGGTGAGATGCTCTGCAACGCACCTAAGATCAACGCCGTGGCTACAGCTTGTTTATGCCACTTTGGGTAGGAAGTTATCGAGTGCTTCCCGAATAACTTCAGATGTGCTCACACCCTGTTCTTGGGTATAGCGGGTAAGGCGCTCTTTGATGTCAGGAGTTACTCGGGCGTTAATACTGGGGGAGTGGCCGCTAATAGCTTCTGCAAGAGCGGGGCGGCCTCGGGTAGCTGCACTGACAATCTTTTCGGCACGCGCTACTGTTTCGGCATTGCGCGGGGTGATGGTGGCTGTGTCTAGTGCCTCGAAAAATTCATCAGACTCAGCCCACTTGGAAAGGGCTTCACCAATTTTTTCATGGTCAGCTAGAGTGAGGTTGTTGAAGTCGATATTGTTGAGATTTTCTATCTGTGACATGTTTTTTCTTTCGGCTCTATGGTGGTCAATACTGGGTGTCTGAATATTATCAACCACAAAATCTAAGGAAGAAAATTCGCGCCTGTCCTATGCGTGCAGATGCAAGCACCCCCCATGGGTCGCCCCTCGATTTGAAAGCCTGGCCTGCTGGGAAGGACGCTTGGGGGGTGCTTCTATGGTTTTCGTCAAGCCCCCACCGACACACGAGACTCATAAAAACACCCATCCCGCAACATCGCAAACAAAACATTCAACCGCTTACGAGCCAACGCCATCACCGCCTGATTATGCCGCTTACCCTCCGCACACTTGCGATCGTAATAAGCACGCGAAGCCTGATCAGCCTTCAACGAAGCAAAAGCAGATAAGAAAAGCACTCGCTTGAGTGCTTTGTTCCCACGCCGTGAGGCGTGGGAACCCTTAATTGAGGTACCCGATTTTCTATCCACTGGCGCAATCCCAGCATAAGATGCCAGATGAGAAGCATCCTTAAAATCCTTACCCACCACCTCAGTTAGAATCCTGGCACTGGTGCGCACACCCACCCCAGGCATCGAACGAATAACTGCTGATAAAGGATGAGCTTCCACCAAATCCAGTATCTGCTGCTCTGCTTCACTACGCTGTGCCAGAATCAGCTCAAGCTGGGCAGCTAGGGCAGAAATGATCTGAGAAGCACTTGCTGTTCCAGCAACGATGACTGTTTGCTCATCAAGAGCTTGGAAGATTTCTTCCGTAAGCTTTGGTGCAAGCCGAGGCGCTTTCTTTTTCAGCAGGTTACGCACCTTGGTGCGCCCTGCAAAATGAAGTTCTGCAGGAGCAGGGTATTTCTTGAGCAACCCAAGCACCGCCTGGTGTGAAAGTCTAGGACCTAAAACTCGCTCAAGGTGTGGATGAATCTGGGTGAGAAAGCCACGCAGACGGTTTGAAACTGCTGTTGCTTGTGCTGCTAGGTCATCGTCAAAACCGCAGAGCATGGAGAGTTCTGAGGTGGTTTCATCGGCAACTGTTATTCCATGTAGGGTGTGGGGCATGGTGCGGGCTGTTTCAGCGATGATGAAGGCGTCCCTGGCGTCAGTTTTAGCTTCGCCGGGGTGTAAATCGGCTACTCTGCGCATGGTTAGTCCTGGCAGATAGGCGACTTTGATTCCCATATTTTGTGCGATAGCTACCGGTAGAGCGCCAATTGTTTTAGGCTGGTCCACTACCAACAGAACAGTTCCTTGGGCTGATAGTTTTTCAAGGAGTTCTCGGATTTTGGGTTCCGATTGGGGCAGGGGTTTGTCCCAGATTTTCTTTCCTGTGGTGGTCAGAGCTGTAGCGTGGTGGGTGGTTTTGCCGACGTCTAGTCCGAGGTAAATTTCGGTCATTGCTTCGCACCTTTGTGTTTTGCGGGTTATGGTGTGAAGTAACCGGTGGTTCACGAATCTCGCACCCACGTTACATTGGCTTTGGATCGTGCTTCTATTAGCGATGGTTTGTGGACCGTTCCCGGCCCCGGTGGCGACACCCCCCTGACCATTATTTGTGTTGGCTGGGGGCATTGAGCCATGCCGGGGCGGGCCGGTTACTTACGCTTCTAGTTTCACCTGTTTTGGTGTCTTTGTGTGCGCCTTTAAAAGGTAACGGGGCGGCTGGGGGTGCCCCCTAAGGATGCAGGGGGAGCTGGCTGGCAGGGCCCAAGAGGAGGTGCCCACCCCTGGCGTAAAGGGCAGGTGACCGCCTATCTCCTTGTGCGTTCTTGTTCGCCTAAATCACGTGGAATCTTACAGTCTTCTCTCAAATTAGGAGGGGCCCTGGTGGTAGTCTTAAGACAAGACTGACTATCGGAATTGCCGCGATCGGAACCACATCTCAGGCCTCCAACGGCGGGTGCATAGTGCGGCTCTCGTATTATGCCTGGCCCGGTGGGCAGGGGTAGGTCGCGCTGGTAAGGATGCTGGTTGGTCTGGCCTCACCGCTTCGGCGGTAAGGTCGGCTTTTTCCCTCGTATCTTTATATTGGCAGGTTGTTCATCCTTCGCGGGGTAACACCTGCGTTCTTGGTCTACCTGCACAGCTAGAGAGCCGGTGCAGAACCATAGCTAGGTTCTGATGCCACCGGAGGGGGAAATGCCTTTCACATGTACATTGTTGAAAGGAATCATCATGATTCGCACCCCCAAGAGGCGCCTTAAACAGGGCCTCGCGGCGCTGGTGGCTGGAACCCTGGCACTAGGTCTTGCACCTGTGACAGCGGCTTCGGCTATCGAAGCGCAAATTAGTAACAAGGGGTGGAGTACGCTATCTGACGGTACTCTGTTCCAAAATGTTACTAACTCGGGTACGCCCAATGTTGCTATCTCTACAGATGGCGCGTGGGGCATGAACTACTCGGACGTAGGCTTGACTATTGAGTCAAACTACATCCTCGCTGAAGAAGACCGTCCACTGGATAGCCCGTGGCGTCGTCTTCAGCAGGCTAAGCTTTCTGAAGAGTATTTCCAGACTTACAAGGACTGCATTACTGCAGGCGGTAACTACTCGGTTGGCCAGGTGATTGACACCTGTGGCGCTAGCCGTACCGTGACCTACACCTTTACGGAGCCGGTCTGGTACCCCCAGTTCTTTAACAGAATGCTTGCTTCAGCGATTCCGTCAGGTGTCGATATTCCTGATAAGCCAGGGTATGAGTACCCTGCGTTGACTGCCTTTGAAGACATCAAGATTGTCAACATCAACGACGGCACCACCAACCGGACTGCCGCCGAATATGGAGATATTGAGTTCCAGAACGGTAACATCAGTTCCACCACTGGTGTATCAACTCAGGCTGACAAGCCCTACACTGAGGGTGGTTTTGACGCCCAGGGCGCCTACACCCTGAACTTCGACACCAGCAAGTTCACCCCCGTTAACGGGGATAGCAGCTTCCTGGGTGGCTGGGCTGATGGCAGTATCGGACACTCAGCTGCTGTTCCTAAGGACGGTTCCGGGTTGAATTACGGTAACCCTAATAACCGCGTTACCGTTCCCGGTTACGTCAAGGAAATCACCTTTGAGTACACCCCCAAGTTCTTCGTGAACTCCATGCAGGGTATCGAACGCTACCTGCAGGGTGACGCCTGGCAAAGGCACGTTGACTTTGCCAGGATCGCAGGCAGCCCGGCTACCATTAACGAGGCTCGCCTACCCAAGACCCAGACCAACGTTGAAAAGGCTTTCAGTGCTGCTCAGGTCGCTCCCGGTGAAGAGATCCAGTTCACCCTGGATGTCACCAACCCCGGTTACACCACTACTGCTAGCCTGCAGTACCCCGGCCAGGATTCTTTCGGCTACGCGCTGATTGACTCCCTGCCTGCAGAGATTGATCCCTCAACCGTAGAGCTAGTCTCCGCGCCCCTGGGCGAAGAGAACTACACTCTCGACCCGATTGCAATCGATACCGCCACCAAGGACGCAACCCTCACCGTTCGTGCTGTTAACGATGCCTACACCATCGCAGACGACGGCGAGGTAGTAGCCAAGGCCGGTACCGACAATACGGTCAACCCCCCGGTGATTCTTCCTCTGAATGGCGCTGCCCAGCAGTGGGTCTTCAAGGCTAAGGTCAAGTCCCTGGCTGAACTGAAGACAAACAACTCGGATATCTGCACCAGTGGTCTGACCATGGAAAACAATGCAGCAGTCTATGATTCGCTGGTTAACGCGAACGACACCGCAACAGCAACCACCCAGATTGTTTGCAAGCCTTCTGCTATCACCCTGGACAAGACCTCAAGCTTTGACGGCAGCCAGGCCAAGGCTGGCGACGTTGTAACCTACGAGTTCACCGTCACCAACAACGGCGCAGCTGACCTGAGCACCTTTGAGGTCACTGACCCGCTGGCAGGCCTGTCATCGATCGCCTACCCGGCCGATCGTAGCCTGGCCTCCGGCGAATCCAAGACCGTCACTGCAAAGTACACCCTGACTCAGGCTGATATCGAACGCGGTACCCTGGACAACACCGCAACTGCAACCGCAGTTTCCGGTGACCCCAACGTACCCAACCCCGACCCGGCAACTGACGACCACAACATCGTCTTCAACCAGGTCGCCTCCTTCGATTTCGTCAAGTCATCCAACTACGACGCCACTGACGCCGAGGCTGGCGACGTTGTAACCTACGAGTTCACCGTCACCAACACCGGCAACGTCAACCTCTCTACCTTTGAGGTAACTGACCCCCTGCCCGGCCTCTCTGCCATCACCTACCCGGCTGATCGCACCCTGGCCCCCAAGGAGTCAAAGGTCGCAACCGCAACCTACACCCTCACCCAGGCAGACATTGACGCAGGCGGTGTCAAGAACACTGCAACTGCAACAGTAACTCCCGAAAACCCCAACGTTCCCACCCCTGATCCCAAGGACGGAACCACCGAGGTTAAGGTAGACCAGAAGCCCGCTTTCACCTTCGTCAAGTCCAACAGCTTCGACATCCGTGGTGCTAAGGCAGGCGACCCTGTTGAATACCAGTTCACTGTTACCAACACCGGCAACGTCACCCTCGATTCCTTCGAGATCACTGACGACAAGGTAGGCGCTATCACCTACCCCGCCGACATGGTCCTGGAACCCGGTGAGAGTGCAATCGCAACCGCGACCTACACCCTCACCCAGGCAGACATCAACGCCCGCGAGGTCATTAACACCGCAACCGCAACTGTCGACCCGACCGGCGAGGTTCCCGCACCGGACCCCCAGGAAGACACCAACAACCTTGTCTTCGACCCCAAGGCCGACTACGAGTTTGTTAAGTCCTCCGACTACAATGCCGCCAACGCCAAGGTTGGCGACACCGTCACCTACAAGTTCACCGTCACCAACACCGGTAACGTGACCCTCAGTGACATCACCGTTCAGGATGACAAGGTCGGTGCAGTCACCGTCCCCGCCGGCACCACCCTGGAGCCCGGCAAGAGCCTGGAACTCACTGCGGACTACACCCTGACCCAGGCCGACATCAACGCAGGTGGCGTCGTTAACGTCGCAACCGCAAACGTCGTGCCCCCCACCGGTGTAACCCCGCCCGCACCCAAGACCGATGACGACGTCATCGTTATTGAGCGCAACCCGGCCTTCGAGTTCGTCAAGTCCTCCGACTACGACGCAACTAACGCCAAGGTCGGCGACGTTGTCACCTACCAGTTCACCGTCACCAACACCGGTGACGTTGACCTGGAATCCTTCGACATCGTTGACCCCCTGCCCGGCCTCTCCGCTATCAGCTACCCTGCTGACCGCACCCTGGCCGTCGGTGAAGCCAAGGTCGCAACCGCAACCTACACCCTCACCCAGGCAGACATCAACGCCGGTGGCGTCATCAACACCGCTACTGCTTCAGTAACCCCCGTTGATCCCGACCCCACCGACGACGTCGTTGTCACCCCCCCTGCACCCAAGACCGGTGACCACAAGATCGTAGTCGACCCTAAGCCCGACTTCACCTTCGACAAGTCATCCAACTTCAATGCAGCGAACGCAAAGGTCGGCGACACCGTCACCTACACCTTCACCGTTACCAACACCGGCAACGTTGACCTCGAAACCTTCGAGATCAACGACCCCATGGTAGGTCTGACTAACTGGGTATACCCCGCTAGCCGCGCCCTGCCCGTCGGTGCAACCGCAACCGTAACCGCCGACTACGTCCTGACCCAGGCCGACCTCGGCAAGGGCAAGATCGTCAACAATGCAGAAGCCTCTGTAGTACCTGCTGATCCCACCCCCGGCGACGGTAACAACGAAGCTGTACCCCCCGCACCCAAGACCGATGAGGAAACCATCGTTGTTGAAGCCAAGCCTGACTTCACCTTCGAAAAGACCTCAGACTTCAACGGTGCAACCGCGAAGGTAGGCGACACCATCACCTACGAGTTCACCGTCACCAACACCGGTAACGTTGACCTCGAAACCTTCGAGATCGCCGACGGCCTTGAAGGCATTTCCGCCATCAAGTACCCCGCTGATCGCACCCTCAAGGTAGGCGAAAGCAAGACCGCTACCGCCACCTACGTCCTGACCGACGCTGACTTCGTCAAGACCAAGGTCACCAACTCTGCAACCGCAGCAGTTACCCCCAAGGACGAAACCCCTGAGGACCCCTCAGACAACATCACTCCTCCTGCCCCCAAGACTGATGACCACGAAATTCCCCTGCCCCTGAAGGCAGACTTCGAATTCGTCAAGTCCTCAGACTTCGCAGGTAAGAAGGCCAAGGTAGGCGACAAGGTAACCTTTACCTTCACCGTCACCAACACCGGCAATGTTGCTCTGGAAACCTTCGAAATCGTTGACCCCATCGTAGGCGAACTGACCTACCCTGCAGACCGTACTCTGGCCGTCGGTGAAACCAAGACCGCAACCGCGATCTACACCGTCACCCAGGACGACGTCAACGCAGGCGGCATCGTGAACGTGGCAACCGCTTCCGTGGTACCCGTTGACCCCACCCCCGGCGATGGCAACAACGAAATCGTTCCCCCCGCACCGAAGACTGACGAAGAGAACGTCGTAGCCGAGTACCGACCCGACTTCGACTTCGCTAAGACCTCAGACTACGATGTGACCAAGGCCAAGGCTGGCGACACCGTAACCTACGAGTTCACCGTCACCAACACCGGCAACGTCGACCTCGAAACCTTCGAGATCACCGACCCCCTTGCCGGCCTCTCAGCCCTGACCTACCCCGCAGACCGTAGCCTCAAGATTGGTGAGTCCAAGACCGCCACCGCGACCTACGTTCTGACCCAGGCTGACATCAACTCCGGCGCCCTGCGTAACACCGCAACCGCCAGCGTTGTACCCGTAGACCCCACCCCCGGCGACGGTAACAATGAGGTAGTGCCCCCGGCACCCCAGACCGACAACTGGGTACTGGTCTTCGATCCCAAGCCTGACTTCGAGTTCGTCAAGTCCTCCGACTTTACCGCTGAATCTGCCCAGGCTGGCGACACCGTCACCTACACCTTCGCAGTAACCAACACCGGTAACATCGACCTCGAAACCTTCGAAATCGCTGACACCCTGCCCGGCCTCTCCGCAATCAGCTACCCTGCTGACCGCACCCTGGCCATCGGTGAAACCAAGACCGCAACCGCGACCTACGTTCTCACCCAGGCAGACATCGACAAGGGTTCAGTCGTCAACACCGCTACTGCCTCAGTAGTACCCGTTGACCCCACCCCCGGTGACGGTAACAACGAAATCGTTCCCCCCGCCCCCAAGACTGATGAAGAAATCATCAGCTTCAAGGGCAAGACCGGTTCTGTCGTCGTCCACTACAAGAACACCGACGGTGAAGTCATCGCAGCTTCTGTCTTTGACACCACCAACGCTCCTGTAGGCACCGACTACGACACCACCGAATACAAGACCGGTACCATCATCGCCGCGGACGGCTCACGCTACGTCCTGGTCCCCTCAAAGACCATTGGCGCTGAAAACGGTCAGGTCGTTGAAGGACAGACTGAAGTAACCTACGTTTACCAGAAGGTCGCCAACTGGATTCCCCAGCTGCCCGGCGTTCCGGAAACCTCTTACCCCAAGCTGCCCTACCCCTTCGATCCTTCGAAGCCCGGTGACCCCATCGTCCCCGGTGACGGTAACGTGATTCCTCACGTACCCGGTTACACCCCGGTTGACCCCAAGACCAACGAGCCCCTGAAGCCCGTTGATCCTGAGGACCCGACCAAGGGTTACGTACCCCCGGTACCTGAGACCCCCGGCGTTGACACCCCCATTCCTTACGTCAAGGATGAGGCACCCAAGACCGGTAACGTCATTGTTAAGTTCAAGGACATCGACGGTAACCCCATCGAAGGCCTGAACCCCATCATCGACGTTGAAGGCGCTTCTGTCGGTACCGACTACGACACCACCGAGCACAAGAAGCTCACCTACACCGCTCCCGACGGCACTGAGTACGTCTACGAGCGTGTAGAGGGCAACGAGACCGGCACCGTCGTAGAAGGTAACACCACCGTTACCTACGTCCTCAAGAAGGTTGAAAAGCCCGTTGAGGAACCCAAGACCGGTTCTGTCGTTGTCAAGTACACCGACATTGATGGCAACCCCATCCCCGGCCTGGGCGACGTGGTTGACACTGCCGACGCTCCCGTTGGCACCGACTACAACACCACCGAGCACAAGAAGCTCACCTACACTGCTCCCGACGGCACTGAGTACGTCTACGAGCGTGTAGAAGGTAACGAAAACGGTCAGGTTGTTGAAGGCCAGACCACTGTTACCTACGTCCTCAAGAAGGTTGAAAAGCCCGTTGAGGAACCCAAGACCGGTTCTGTCGTTGTCAAGTACACCGACATTGATGGCAACCCCATCCCCGGCCTGGGCGACGTGGTTGACACTGCCGACGCTCCCGTTGGCACCGACTACAACACCACCGAGCACAAGAAGCTCACCTACACTGCTCCCGACGGCACTGAGTACGTCTACGAGCGTGTAGAAGGTAACGAAAACGGCACCGTCGTCGAAGGCGAGACCACTGTTACCTACATCCTCAAGAAGGTTGAAAAGCCCGTTGAGGAACCCAAGACCGGTAACGTCATCGTTAATTACGTTGACGAAAACGGTAACCCCATCGGTCCTAAGACCGTAACCGATCTCTCCGGTGCGCCCGTAGGCACTGACTACGACACCACCGACAAGAAGATCACCGAATTCATTACCGAGGACGGCTCACGCTACGTCCTGGTCCCCTCAAAGACCATCGGTAACGAAAACGGCACCGTCGTCGAAGGCGACACCACTGTTACCTACGTGTACCAGAAGGTCGCAAACTGGATCCCGCAGATCCCCGGTGTACCCACCGAAGACCTGCCCAAGATCCCCTACCCCTTCGATCCGACCAACCCCGACCAGCCGGTAGATCCTAACACTCCCGGCAAGGTCGTTCCTCACGTACCCGGCTACACCCCTGTTGACCCCAAGACCAACGAGCCCCTGAAGCCCGTTGACCCTGAGGACCCGAACAAGGGCTACGTACCCCCGGTACCTGAGACCCCCGGTGTGGACACCCCGATTCCGTACGTTCCTGTCAAGCCGACTGAACCTACTGAACCGCCGGTAGATCCCTCCACCCCTGGTGAGCCCACCACCCCGGCTGAGCCCACCACCCCGGCTGAGCCTACCAAGCCTGCTGAGCCCACCACTCCCGGTGAGCCCACCAAGCCTGCTGAGCCCGCCAAGCCCGCTGAGCCCACCAACCCGGCCCAGCCCGTCGCCCCCGGTAACAACGGTGGCAACACCCCTGCCCCCAAGCAGACCCCCGCTCCTGCACCCGTCAAGGGCAGCAAGACCGGCGGTAGCCTGGCCAACACCGGTGCAGACGTAGCTCTGCTCGCAGGCCTCGGCGCCCTCATGCTGGTAGCAGGTGCAGTAGTCGTCGCCCGCCGCCGCAAGGCAGCCTAAGACAGCTACCGCAACCACCTAACCCATAGGGTCAGGTAAAAAAGAAGGCCCCCTTCCCGAACACTCGGGAAGGGGGCCTTCCTACACCCACCACACCCACCCTTACACCCGCAACACCCACCCTGCTCCAACAGCTCCCCCTGCGCCCGGGGCCTGAACCCACCACTCCCGGTGAGCCTACCGTTCCGGCACAGCCCACCACCCCGGCTCCTGCCCAGCCCGCTGCCGCAGCACCAACACAAAACTGCCCCCATCCCAACCCGCTACGGGTCAGGATGGGGGCAGTTCTGCATCCTCACGAAAGACGGAGGCTTACCCCTAGTGGCCAAACATGACCTTGTAGGCCAAGAAGAACATGAGGGCGGCAATGCCAGCGTCCAGGACCCGCCAGGCTCGGGGGTTGGCAAAGATAGGACGCAGGAAGCGGCTGCAGGAGGCCAGCAGGGTAAACCAGATGAGGCTACCGGCTACCGTGCCTGCGTAGAAGAGCCAGCGGTAATCCCCCTGCTGGGCGGCAATGCCCCCGATTAAGACGAAAGTATCAAGGTAGGTGTGGGGGTTCAGGTAGGTCATGGCAGCGGCAATCAGCAGGGCCTTGCCCAGGGTTTGCGGGCCGGAATCTTTGCTGTTGACCTTCATGGCGGACGGGCGTAGGGCCCGTTTGGCAGCCATGGCACCGTAGATCACCAGGAAGGCCCCTCCGCCCCAGCGCAGGATCTCAAGAACCCAGGCGGCGGAATCTGCCAGGGCTCCGATTCCGAGGACGCCCAGGCCAATCAGGAAGGCGTCAGAGAGAATACAGAAGATGGCGATAGGCCAGATGAACTTGCCAATAATGCCCTGCTTGAGCACATAGGCGTTCTGGGCGCCAATCGCCACGATGAGGGAGAGCGAGGTGCCAATACCAAAAAGGACGTGGGGGAGGATCTCTGCTGTAGTCACGAGAGTCTATCGTAGGTGACCAGATAAAATAAAGCTATCTAATGAAACTTCAATAGCATAAGATGAACTTATGATTCGCTTTACCACCGACCAGCTCCAAACCTTCGTCACCGTCATCGAATACGGCACCTTCGACGCCGCCGCCGACATCCTAGGCGTCAGCGCCTCAGCCATCTCCCAACGCATCAAGGCCATGGAACAGCTGGCCGGACGGGTCCTCATCAAACGCACCAACCCCGTCGCCCCCACAGAATCGGGCCAGAGCGTCCTCCGCATCGCCCGCCAAAGCGAATTCCTCCACGCCGAAATGGAACGCGAACTCGGCGGGGGAGGGGCAAGCCAAAGCGTCGCCGTCGCCGTCAACGCCGACTCCCTCGCCACCTGGTTCCTCTCAGCCGTCGCAGAACTCGCCGCCCACGACCGCATCTTCTGCGACGTACGCCGCGAAGCCGAATACCACTCGTCCGCCCTGCTCCGCTCAGGCGAGGTCATGGCAGCCCTGACCTCCCAGCCCGAACCCATTGCCGGCTGCTCCGTTGAGAAACTGGGCGATATTCGCTACCGGGTGGTGGCCTCCCGCACCTACCTGGACCGCTACTTTCCTGACTACCCGCGCGTGACCGCCGAGCAGCTGGCGCTGGCCCCCGTCGTCGAGTTCGACCGCAAAGACTTCGGCCTGGCCTCGGCTCGGGGCCTGCTGCTGGAGCGCTTCGGGGTAGAAGCTGACTCCTGGCAGTCTTCCCCCACTATCTACCTGCCCAGCTCCCCTGACTACGCGCGGGCCGTCCTGGCCGGAATCGCCTGGGGGATCTTGCCCGAGGTGCAGGCGGCTGACGCCCTGACTTCCGGGGGCCTGGTGGAGCTTGCCACTGCCCCGGTGGACGTGCCCCTCTACTGGCAGCACTGGAACATTAGTTCCCCTGTGCTCACCCGTCTCAGTGAGCGGGTGTATGCGGCTGCGGCGGGGGAGGGGGTGCTCCGGTAAGGAGTTTTAGGGGCACAAAATTTTCTTTGTAAAATTTTTTACCCAGATGCTTGCCTCTTCAAAACTTTACTTGTAAAGTAATAACTGTTGAAAACAAACCAAACAGCTCGAAAGGCACAATCATGGCAGAACTGACCACCGGCACCTGGAACTACGACGCAGCCCACTCAGAAGTAGGCTTCACCGTCCGCCACGCAGGCATCACCAAGGTCCGCGGCACCTTCGAACAGGTCGACGCCCAGCTCGTCATTGCCGAAAACATCGCCGACTCCACCGTCAAGGCAACCGCCCAGATCGCCTCAGTAAACACCAACAACGCAGACCGCGACGGCCACCTCCGCAGCGGCGACTTCTTCGACGCCGACACCCACGCCGAAATGACCTTCGAATCCACCTCCTTCGAACTAGACGGCGAAGACCTCACCGTAGCAGGCAACCTCACCATCAAGGGCGAAACCCGCCCCGTCACCTTCGACGGCGAATTCACCGGCGCAGTCGTCGACGCCTTCGGCGCAACCCGCGCAGGCGCCTCCCTCACCACCACCATCTCCCGCAAAGACTTCGGCATCACCTGGAACGCAGCCATCGAAGCAGGCGGCGTCATGGTCTCCGACAAGGTCGTCATCAACCTCGACGTAGCCTTCACCGCCCCCGAAGCATAAACAGACTTCCGGCACCACTGCCGGAAACCCGGTGCGATACAAACTGGCCCCCACCTACCTCAAGTAGATGGGGGCCAGAGTTATATCAATACCTCAACTAGCCAGCAAAAGCCTGCCAGATAAAGTAAATAGCCACCGCCGCAACAAACCCAAACAAGGCCCAGCGGCGCAACTTCGTCTCAAACCGAGCGTGCTTAATATCGGCCCGATCCTCAAACTTCTCATTCGGATCAACCGGCGCAAGGTTCGACGGATTCGTCGTCTCAGGCTTCCGCTCAGACATGACAAACCACCAGCTACTGCCAGCGAGTCGTCATCACCAAGCCAACCATCATCAGCCCGACACCAACGGCAATATTCCAATTGCCGATAGCAGGAATCGGGTACAGAGACTGGGAGATGTAAAAAGTAATAATCCAGGCGACACCCAGCAGCATCAAACCGAACATCAACACCCGGTACCACAGCGGGGTCGGTGAGGCGAAGTTATCATCGCTATACATAGCCTCAGCTACCCGGCGCAGCTCCTCCTCGCTTAGATCCTCATCACGGATCGATTTTGAATCAGCCACAATTCCTCCAGTGGAGCAGACAAGGCCCCGGCAGTTCTTAGTATATGGTCAGGTACGATTTTATCCTTTGTAGCCAATAAAGTTCTAACATTTAAGAGTACAGATACCGCACACTCCACCTAACAGACCGAGGAACCCCCTTTGACAGCAACAACCCTCCCAGCAACCGGGGCAACCACCCCACCCGGGCGCAAAAAAATTCTCAACAGCGCAATAGGCATCTTCGGTGAACTCCTCATTACCGTCGGCATCATTCTCCTCCTCTTTGTCGCCTGGCAGCTATGGTGGACCAACATCGCCGCAAACAACACCCAAAAAGCCGCCGTCGACAGCCTCATCCAAGAATTCAAAACCCCGGCAGGCCCCGCAACCGACAGCGAAGCCGCCCCCGAAGAGCGCGTCATCCCCGACTACGACCCGCAGAACCCGCCCACAGTCACCGCCCCCGCCTACGGCCAAGCCTACGGCGTGGTCTACATCCCCCGCCTCGGCGAAAACTACTACCGCCCCCTCGCAGAAGGCGTCGGCAGCGACGTCCTCGACACCCTCGGCCTAGGCCGCTACCCAGACACCCAAATGCCCGGCGAAAAGGGCAACTTCGCGCTCGCAGGCCACCGCCAAACCAACGGCGCTGTGCTCGACCGCATCGACGAACTCCAAAACGGCGACAACATCTACATCCAAACCAAAGAAGGCTTCTTCACCTACCGCGTCTACGAACACAAAATCGTCCTCCCCACCCAGGTAGAGGTCATCGCACCTAACCCGGACGCCCCCGAAGCCCCCCTCGAAGAGGCCCAGCGTCGCCTGCTGACCCTCACCAGCTGCCACCCCCGCTACGGCGACACCGAGCGCTACATCGTCCACGCCGAATTCGTTGGCTGGCAGCCCAACGAGGCAGGCGCCCCCTCAGAAATCGCCCACCTGGCTTCCTCATAACCCCAAGACTCAAGGAACACTGACTATGTACGCGTGGATTTTCCGCCACCTACCCGGCCCGCTCTGGGTCCGAATCCTCATCTCCCTCCTGCTCATCGCAGCAGCCGTCTACCTCCTCATGGAATTCGTCTTCCCCTACTTTGAGGAATACAGTCCCTTCAACACCGACGTCACCGTCGGTTAGCGCCCCACAAAGTCAGGACGTGCCCTCTCCGCCGCAGCTAGATCCGGCAGGGAGGGCACGTCCTTCAAACGCCAGCCCCAAACAGCCGGTGCGATAGAATCTTTAGCATTAGAAAGGGGCCCCCGTGACCAAGATCCTCGTCATCGACAACTACGACAGCTTCGTCTTCACCCTCGTTGGCTACATCCAGCAGCTCGGCGCTGACACCACCGTCATCCGCAACGACGAACTCACCCTCGACCAAACCCTAGAACTGGCAGCTGAGCACGACGGCGTCCTCATCTCACCCGGCCCCGGCGCCCCCGCCGACGCCGGCGTCATCATCGACACCATCCGCTGGGCCGCCAAGACCAACAAGCCCCTCCTCGGCGTCTGCCTCGGCCACCAGGCCATCGCAGAAGCCTTCGGCGGCATCGTCAGCCACGCCCCCGAACTCATGCACGGAAAAACCTCCCAGCTGGTCCACACCAACGACTCCGTCTTCAAAAACCTGCCCAGCCCCTTTACTGCCACCCGCTACCACTCCCTCGCGGTTGAGCCCGACACTCTCCCGGCAGAACTCGAAGTCACCTCCCGCACCGACAACGACATCATCATGGGCCTCAAGCACAAAACCGCCCCCATGCACGGCGTCCAATTCCACCCCGAGTCCGTGCTGACCGAAGGCGGTTACCTCATGCTCGGCAACTGGCTCGAAGAAGTAGGCCTCACCGGCGCAGCCGCCCTCGGCGCCACCCTCTCACCGCTGATTGACGCAGAGGCATAAGGCCGGTTCTGACCTTCGGTAAGGCCCAGTAAAGCCCGGTAAGGCACGCTAGGGGGGCCGGTGCCCCCGGTGTGGTCCAGCCCCTCTCTCAATAAAAAATGCCGTCTCTTCCCGCAGGAAGAGACGGCATTTTCTATGGCCGCTGAGGCTTACTCCTCGGTGGCGGCGGCAGCAGCCGGTTCGGCGGTAGCCTGAGAGCTACCTACACCGGTCTCAGCAGCAGCGTTGTTGTTGCTGTTCTCGGTGTTGCCGGTGTCAGCTGAGGGGGCCTGGGTTGCCGCCGGGGTAGGAGCAGGGGCCTGGGTTGCCGCCGGGGCCTGAGTAGGCTCAGCAGCCTGGGTCTGGGCCGGAGCAGGGGCCTGGGTTGCTGCCGGGGTGGGAGCCTGGGTGCGGGTGGTAGCCGGGGCCTGGGTTGCTGCCGGGGCCACCGCAACGCGGATAGTCACGGTGCTACCCTGCTCAGCCAAGGTGCCAGCGGGAATGCTCTGGGAAATCACAGTGCCTGCAGGTTCTGCATTGGTCGTGACCGTCTCGATGTTGGTGTTCAACAGGGTGTTTGAGGCGGTCAGGGCTGCAATGGCGGCGTCACGGTTCAGGCCAACCAGGTTGGGAACCTCAACCTTACCGTTGGACAGGATGATGTCGACGGTAGAACCTGCATCAACCTTCTCACCGGGGCCGGGGTTCACGCTAACAACCATGCCAGCCGGAACGGTCGGGCTGTTGACGCTGGTGGTACGGCCGGGGACAAAACCGGCGGTTGTGAGGGCCTCACGGACGTACTGCTCTGACTGGCCTTCAAGGTTGCTGGGGACGGTCAGAACGGACGGGCCGGAGGACAGGGTCACGATAATTTCGCTTCCTTCCTCAGCTTCAATACCGGTAGCGGGGGAGGTTTTGACGACTGAGCCCTTGGGGATGTCGTCTGAGAACTCCTCCTGGTACTTGAGCAGGAAGTTGCGGTTGCGGAGCTCGGTCTCAGCTTCGTCCTTGGTCATGCCCTGGACGGCAGGCACGATGTGGGTGGGGACCTTGTTGAGCTCTGCCTGGTAGTAGAGCACAGAGCCGACGCCGAAGGCTGCCAAAAGCAGGATCAGCATGGTGGTGAGGGCCTTGCCCCAGGCGCTACGACGGCGCTTCTTGCGGGCCTGGTCGGCGTCCTGGCCGTAGCCGTAGCCGTAGAGTTCTTCGTCGGTGTATTCGGACTGGGCTGAGTCGAAGAAGCTGCCGATGCCTGCTTCTTCGGTTTCGCGTCCGGCACCAGCAGTGGCAAGACCGGCTACCGGGAAGGCTGTAGTTGCAGCCGTCAAATCTTCATCCTGACCTGCGTACATGCCGTCACTGGCATTCTTCAGGGCGGTGGCAAACTGGGCTGCGCTCTGGTAACGGTCAGCAGGGTTCTTGGCCAGGCCCTTCAGGACGGCCGCGTCCAGGGCCGGTGTCACAGCTTCGGCTGCGAAGACGCTGGGGGCCTGAGGGGTTTCGCTCAGGTGCTTGCCAGCGAGTTCAACATTGGTAGCCGCGTCGAAGGGGGAGCGGCCAGCGATCATCTCGTAGATGACGCAGGCGGCTGAGTAAACATCACTTCGAGCATCGACGGTCTCACCGCGGGCCTGCTCGGGGGAGATGTAACGGGCTGTTCCCATGACGGTGTTGGCCTTGGTGATATCCTCGCCAGCTTCTTCAGCGGCGCGAGCAATACCGAAGTCCATAACCTTAATCTGGGTAGCTTCACCGTGCTGCTTATCTTCAGCAGACTGCTCCAGAATCATCACGTTGGCGGGCTTGATATCCCGGTGGATGATACCGGCGCTGTGGCTGTAGTCCAGGGCCTCAAGAATCTGGATACCGTAAGCGATAGCGTCGTCCTGGGTAACCTGGCCCCGGTCGAGGGCTTCACGGAGGGTGGTTCCCTGGATGAGTTCCATGACCATGAAAGGCACTGAAACGTCAGCGCTTCCGGTTTGAATATCGAAGGAGCCGGTGTCGTAGACACCAACGATGGAGCGGTGGTTGAGGGCCGCTACTGACTCCGCCTCGCGCTGGAAGCGGGCACGGAAGATAGCGTCCTGGGCGTGCTCGGCGCGGAGCACCTTGAGGGCTACCTTGCGGCCCAGCCGGGTGTCGGTAGCCTCGTAGACGGTCGCCATGGCGCCGGAGCCGATGACGGCTCCGACGGCGTAACGCTGATCGATAGTTTCAGGAACCTGCTGGTCCATGTATTCACCCATCATGAGTCGGTGGAGTAATTAGTTGCCGGTTTCTTCAGCACTCGGTGCTGAGGTGCTGGCTGATGTGCTTTCTGTTGCAGGAGCCGGTTCTTCACTGGCTGCAGCGCTAGATGTTGGTTCCGCTTCTGGCTCGGTTTCCTGCTGGGGAGCCCGGGCCACATAGACATCAACGCTACTACCTACCTCAACCCGCGAGCCTGAGGTGGGTGAAGTCCGCAGAATGGTTCCCTCGGTGGCGCTGTTGCTTTCTTCAAAGTGAATCTGCACGTTGACGCCGAGGGCGGTAATCGCTTGGATGGCTTCTTCAGAGTCTGTACCCTCCAGATTACTGGGTAGAGTCACAGATTTGGGGCCAGTTGAGTATTGAACAGTAATGGTTTCGCCCACTTCTAGGCTTCCGGTGGGGGAAACGGAGAGGACGGTGTCAATCGGCTGGTCTGATGAGATGCCGGAGGTGCGGGGGGAGAGCCCCATGCTGGTGAGTTCGTTGACGACCTCGTCCAGGGGGCGGCCTTCGAACTGGGAGGAGCGGATATCGACCCGTTGGGCGGCGGTTTCTGTCTCTTCGGGGGCGGCTTCGGTGGTGGCCGGGGCACTGACGGTGGAGACGGTGCCGGACGCGGTGGGGCTGGGGTCAGAGGTCCCTGTGCTGCGGTTGTTTCCGGCCAGGATGAACCAGGCGACCGCTGCAATCAGAAGCAGGGCAAGTACGAGGGAGACCCAGCCCCAGGGGTTTTTCTTCTTCTGTGCCGGGGGCGCAGCCGGGTAGGCGGCGGGGGCTGCCGCATTGGGGACGCGGGCCGTGGTGGGCTCGGGTTCGAAGCGGGCGCCGGAGCCGAACCGGGTGGCGGCGGGGGTGACCCTGGTGGGGGCGGTGATGGCTGCGGTTGCGGCGGTGTCTGCTCCCTGGGGCAGGAAGTTGCTGAGGGAGGGGACGGCCTTAATGGCAGCGGGAAGGTCGCGGCGGCGGATCGCGTCAATGGCGGAGGCCAGGGCCGTTGCGGTGTCGGGCCGGTCTGCCGGGTCCTTGGAGAGCAGGCACATGATGAGCGCTGCTGCCGGGGCGGGGACGTCCTTGGGCAGGGCGGGCGGCGGATCGTTGACCTGGGCCAGGGCAATAGCAATCTGGGATTCGCCGGTGAAGGGGCGGCGGCCTGCAAGGCACTCGTAGCCGATGATGCCCAGGGAGTACATGTCTGAGGACGGGGTGGCCTGCTGACCGGTGGCCTGTTCGGGGGCCAGGTACTGGGCCGTACCCATGACCTGGCCGGTGGCGGTGAGCGGCACCTGGTCGGCTAGGCGGGCAATACCGAAGTCGGTGACCTTCACCCTCTCGTCCGGGGTGATGATGAGGTTGCCGGGCTTCACATCGCGGTGGACCAGCCCCTGGGCGTGGGCCGCTGCCAGGGCACGGGCTGATTGCGCCATGATGTTGAGGATGCGGTCTGCCGGGAGCTGCTTATCGCGTTCGATGATGTTTGAGAGCGGCTCGCCGGGGACAAGCTCCATGACCAGGTAGGCAGAGCCGTCCTCTTCACCGTAGTCGAAGACGTTAGCGACGCCGGGGTGGCTGAGCAGGGCGGTGTGGCGGGCTTCGGCGCGGAATCGCTCTAGGAAGCCGGGGTCACCGGTATATTCCTCTTTCAGAATCTTTACGGCGACGGTACGGCCCAGGACCTTATCGCGCGCCTTCCAGACCTCACCCATACCGCCAATTGCGATACGTTCGGTCAGGGTATAGCGACCGCCAAGGGTCACATCTACTGAAGGCCTCACTTGTTCAACACCGCCTCAAAAAGTTGTTTAGCTGCGGGAGCAGCAAGCTGCGCCCCTGTCGTAACGTCTACACCTTCATAGACTACCGCGAGAGCTACCTGCGGATCGTCTGCTGGTGCAAATCCTGTGAACCAGGAGTTGTTTAATCCTGTATCACCAATTTCTGCTGTGCCGGTTTTACCGGCTACTTGTACTCCGGGGACCGCTGCTCGCGAGGCAATACCTTCGTTGACACCGGTTACCATCCAATCCCTCACCTGGTGGGCGATCTCTGCCGAGGTGGAGCGTCTTAGCTCTTCAGCTGAGAACTCGTAGAGGGAGCTCAGGTTGTGCGACCGGACGGACCGCACAAGGTTGGGCTTCATCTGCACGCCGTCGTTAGCGATTGCTGCGCTCATCATGGCTACCTGCAAGGGGGTTGTCTTCACATCGTACTGACCAATGGAAGCGAGGGCTAGCTGGCTGTCTTCCATATTGGTCGGGAAGATAGCGGGCGCTACAGCGAGGGGGATGGAGAGGTCTTCGCCGTACCCGAAGTTCGCTGCCGTCTGGGAGATAGCGTCCTCGCCGAGATCCATGGCGATTTGGGCAAAGGGCGTGTTGCAGGACTGGGAGAGGGCCCATTCGATGGAGACGCTCGTGCGGGTTGCGCACTGGCCGCCGACGTAGTTGGGCAGGACGCTATTTGAGTTAGGCAGGGCCAGATTCTGGGGGTTGGGGATGACAGAGTCGGCATCGTACTTCCCAGATTCGAGGGCTGCTACGGCGTCAATGATTTTGAAGGTTGAGCCGGGGGCGTAGGTGTCACCTGCGATAGCCCGGTTGAAGAGCGGCCGGTTGGGGTCGCTGTTGAGGGCTTCGTAGCGGCCCAGGACGGACTCGGTGTTATGGGAGGAGAGTTCGTTGGGGTCGTAGGAGGGGGTGGAGGCCATGGCCAGGATTTCACCGGTTTTGGGGTTGAGGGCGACGATAGCACCCTTGTGGCCCTCCAGGAGGCTGTAGGCCAGTTGCTGGAGTTGGCCGTCGATGGTGAGTTCGACGCTGGCGCCCTGGGCCGCGTTGCCGGTGAACATTTGGGCAAGGCGGTCGTAGAACTGGGCGTCGGAGGTGCCGGAGAGCTGGTCGTCCATGACGGATTCGAGGCCGGTGGCGCCGTAGATGGAAGAGAAGTAGCCGGTGATTCCAGCGTAGAGGTGGGGCTGGGAGTAGTAACGCTGGAAGGCGTAGCCGTCGTTGGATTCAACGGATGAGGCGATCTCTGCCCCGTCTACGACGATGGAGCCGCGCTGGGAGCCGTAGCTTTCGTAGAGGGTACGGGAGTTCCAGGTGTTGGCCTGGAGGTTCTTTGCGTCAAAGAACTGGATGTAGGTGAGGGTTCCGAGCAGCATCACAAAGACGCAGGCTGCGGCGATCCAGGCTCTGCGGATAGCCCTATTCACGGGTGGCACCTCCTGCCCGGTTGGTTTCGGTGAGTCGGGAAATGACGGACGTTGCCCCTTCGGGTTCGTAGCCGTCGGCCTCGATGCTGTCGGCGGCGTCAAATTCTTCGACGACGTGGGGGGCTCGGGCCGTGTGGGAGATAGCGAGAAGGATTGCGACGATGATCCAGTTGGAGAGGAGGGATGAGCCGCCTGCTGACATGAAGGGGGTGGTCAGGCCGGTGAGGGGAATCAGGCGGGTGACGCCGCCAATGACGACGAAGAGCTGGATCACCATGAGGGCGGAGAAGCCTGCTGCGAGGAGTTTGCCGAAGGCATCGCGGGTGCCTAGGGCGGCGCGGAAGCCGCGGGATACGAGCAGGAGGAAGAGCATGAGAATTGCGCTCAGGCCCAGGAGGCCCAGTTCTTCACCGAGGGCGGTGATAATCATGTCGGAGTTGGAATAGGCGACGAGGTCCGGGCGGCCGTTGCCCCAGCCGCGTCCGAAGAGGCCACCGGAGGCTAGGCCGAAGAGGCCCTGCACAATCTGGCCTGAGCCGCCGAGGGGCTGGTTGTAGATTTCAGCGTCGAAGGCGTGAACCCAGGAGTTGATGCGGAAGTAGACGTGGGAGATGTAGTTGTAGGCCAGGATGCCGCCAGCGCTGACAAAGAGCAGGCCGAGGGCTACCCAGGTGAGGCTTCCGGTGGCCAGGAAGAGCATGGCCAGGAAGATGCCGAAGAAGAGGATGGCTGAGCCCAAATCACGCTGGAAGACCAGCACGGCTAAGGAGACGAGCCAGGCGATGACCATGGGGGCCATGTCTCTGAAGCGGGGCAGGCGGACGGGGCCGATTTTCTTGCCCGCCAGCATGATCAGATCCCGGTGGGTTGAAAGATAGCCAGCGAAGAATATAGCCAGGGTAATTTTGGCGATTTCGCCGGGCTGGAAGGTCCGGCCACCCACCATGATCCAAATGCGGGCCCCGTTGATTTCTACACCGATGAAGGGCAGCAGGGGTAGGAGCAAGAGGACGATAGATGCCGCTAGGGATATATAAATAACCCGGCGTAGAACCCGGTGGTCCCGCAGGAAGAAGAGCACTACCGTCGCAGCCACCATAGCCAGGCCGGTCCACATCAACTGGGCTCCACCGGCAGTTGTGGCGGTCGTCAGGTCAATGCGGTAAATCATAGCCAGGCCTATACCGTTGAGGGCAACAGCAATCGGCAAGATAAAGGGGTCAGCATACCGGGCCCGCGCGTACATCACCCCGTGCAAGAGCAGGGCGCAGACCCCCTGAACCGTCAGAGCCTGCAACCAGAAGCCGTTCTCAACAGCAGCCTCCGGGTCTACCAGGTACATGGCAGACGGGCCCAAGACCAGGGCGATGAGGGTCAGGAACAGTTCGGTGATACGGCGGGAGCGGGGTAGGTCGGTAGTCTGTGAGAGACTCATGGGGTACCTCCTTGCTCGGTAGCCGGTGATGATTCGCTAGGTTCTGGGGACGGGGCTGGGGTAGTCGATGGGCTTGGGGTGGCCGTCGAGACGGTACCGGGCTGGACGGGCTGGGAGCTACCGTCCTGACTATCTGCAGCCTCCTCGGGGAGCTGCTCCCTGAGGTTCTGCACAATCTGTTGGGCCTCCTCCATACTCCCGGCCCGCAGGGTGCTACGCAGCAAGGACTGGGAGAACTCGGGCAGGTCAGCCACCTCAATATCGGTCTGCTCCACGACGGTATGCAGGTGCAGGGGGCCAAGGTGCTGGTTGAGGCCGTTGTAAACTGTCACCCGGTCACTTTCAATACCCACGAAATACTGGGACTTACCCCACGAAAACAAGCTCCACATAGAAGCTGCCGCCACAGACAAGGTCAAAGCCAGCACGAACACCCGCATAGGCCAGCGGTGCGGCGACGGGGGCACCTGGCTACTCAGAGCCACCCGGTACTCCTCGGGAAGCTCTGCCGGCTCAAGAGTATTCTCAGCCGGGGCAGTAGTGAGGGTCGCCAAGGTCTGGGCCGCACGGGCAGTCACCGTAGGAATCATGCCGGTCTGGGTGGCATTAACCGCCGAACCAACGAGAGTATGGGGGCGCTCAGCAAGCTCCTGACGCAGGACGGACGCCGGCGTCGGCTCAGGCTCTTCACCGTCGCCAGGGGGCGGGGCTGAATCAACCCCGGCCCGGACGGTCATGGTGTTGAGGACCCCGTCGCTAAAGGACTCTCCCCGCCACTTGCCGTGGCGCAGGGCATGACGGACCTTAGCGTGCTGGGGCAGGCGGCGCCGCCACGGGAAATGATGGGCTTCCCCGGGCACAGACCCGCCACTACTCTCCTCGTTAGCCTCACCCTCAAGGGCAGGATCCTGCCCCTCTACCTCGGTGGGCCACACGCCCACCAGCTGGCCGTCCTCACCGTACTTCCGCACGGGAATAATGGGCTGGGGGGCGGTAATAGCGGCAGACAAAGAATCCGCATCAATCACAGACAGGGCCACAATCGTGACATTGTCAGGGGCCCCGCGCTCCAGGGTCATCTCGGTCAGAATATCGACAATCTGCTGCAAATCGCCGGTTGACCGCATCACAGCTTCAATCTCAGCTACCTGCACCACAGCGTCCAAGCCGTCAGAGCTCAAAACCCACTTCTCGCCCACTACGGCGTCCAAGGTCCGCAACTCAAGCTCGGGGGAGGCGTCCACATCGCCCAAAACCCGCATAATCACGTTCTTGTGCGGGTGCGACTCAGCCTCCTCGGGGCTAATCCGCCCCTCCTGCAGCAGCCGCTGCACAAAGGTATGATCCGTGGTGATCTGCTCAAAGACACCATCGCGCAAACGGTAGGCCCGCGAGTCACCAATATGGGCCAACTCGATACGGTCCCCGTCCACCAAGAGGGCGGTGCAGGTCGTCCCCATACCAGCCAGGCGCGGATTAAGACCCACCAACTCATTCATAATGAGATTGGCATTCACGATCTCATCTGCCAAATAAATGCTGGCATTACCGTCAAAACCGGTGCGGTCAAGCGGGGTCAAATCAAGCACGGTCGTCGCCGACGCAACATCGCCACCCACATGGCCACCCATGCCGTCAGCAACTACCGCCAGGTAGTGCCCGGCATAGCCAGAATCATCGTTCTTAGAGCGCACTCTACCCACATCAGAGCGGGCGGCAAAACGGAAAGCGATATTCATGCACTAGGCCTTCAGCTGCAACACGGTGCGGCCCACCCGGAAAGGCTGCCCCGCCTCAACCGGGGTCGCCCGGGTCAAACGGGTCTCATCAATAAAGGTACCGTTCGTTGAGCCAAGATCCTCAAGGAACCAGCGGGAACCCTGCGGGAAGAGACGGGCATGGCGGCCAGAGGCATAGTCATCCTGAAGGGAAACCTCAATATCGGTAGCCCGACCAATCAAGACCGGATCATCACCCAGCCGCATCACAGCCCCCGCCTGGGCCCCCTCAACAATCATGAGCTGGGACGCCCGAGCAGGCAGGGGAGTAGGGGCAGGGTGGGCAGGAGTCGGTGGCGCACTAGAAGCCTCAGCCGCCTGGTAAGGGGCAGTACGCACGTTCCGGCCGATACCGAGGTCGCGCCGGGCCGCAGCCAGCACCATAAAGACAAAAAGCCACAGCAACATCAAAAAAGCGAAGCGCAAGACCGTAACAGTAATTTCAGACGCCACAGGCTACCCCTTTCGAACCATCAGTCGGAACACAATGCGGGCCCCGCCCATCTCAAGAACAGCCCCGCTCTTAATCTCAGCCCGGCCGTGAAGGCGCTGCCCATTGACGTAGGAGCCATTCGTTGAGCCAAGATCAACAGCCAGGTAGGTGCCATCCTGCTCCACGATTTCAAGGTGGCGGCGGGACACCCCGGAATCATCCAGGGTGATATCAGCATTGGATCCCCGCCCCAGGGTCACCGGCAAGGAGCGCACCATGACGCGCTCGCCGTTGATCTCAAGGACGACCTGCGGCTTGGGCTGCTGCGGAGCCTGGTAGGACGGGGCCGGGGCGGCTACAGGCCGCGCCGGGCGGGTAATGCGGGTAGGCAGGGAATCCGTTGCGGAGCCCGGGTGCCCGCCTGCTGCCGGGGCGTAAGGGGCTGGGGCGGCGGCGTCCTCAGGGCCCTGGAGCTTGACGAGAGAGCCGGTGACAATGAAGTTGCCGGGCTCAAGATCGTGGGCGACGGCGAAGGTGACGCGCACGGTGCCGCGCAGGGAGTAGCCCTGGGTGCGGCCGTGGCGGACGACGACGTCACAGAGCTCTTCAGCCAGGGGGACGCCCCACTGCTGGGCGCGGTGGAAGTCGGGGGCTGAGAACTCGACGGTGAAAACGTTAGGGGCGAGGGTGCGACCGGACGCTACCGCATAGGCCTTATCGTCCATTTCGGTGCGGATCCGGTTGGCGATATCAACCGGCTCGAAGGTGCCGGACTTACTGAAGGTGCTACGCACAGCTTTTTCGAGGCCCTGCTCTAGCCTGTTAATAAACCCCATGCCTGCCTCCTTCACCATCAAAACCCTGGTTTAGCATAAAAGTCTGGTGGCACTTCATGGACGCCGTACAGCTGTGGCGGTGCGGGTGCCGGGCTGCCGGGCACGGTCTGCCGGTAGCCTAAGCTTCTAGTCTAGTGGATAACCGTAAAAACTCCCTCAGAATACCTGGTAAATACCTCCCGGTAGCCCCAGAAAATGCAGAGGGTGGGGGTGGGGCTCTGACCGTGAAAACAGGTGGAGTGACAGGGAACACTGTTTCCCGGTTGGACATGCTGCCAACAGTGTGTGTATAGTAATCTTCGTTGCTCATTCAGCAACGGTAAAAAATGAATAATGCGCAAGTGGCGGAATTGGCAGACGCGCTGGCTTCAGGTGCCAGTGATCGCAAGATCGTGGGGGTTCAAGTCCCCCCTTGCGCACAACGAAGAGAAACCCGTTTTTCCTAGTGAGAGCTAGGGGGAGCGGGTTTTTTCATGTCTGAAAACGGTTGCTTGACAAAAATCTGGGGTTATAGGCAGAAAAGTGTGTCCCACCCCGGGCGCGTCACCCACCACGACCACCCCAACCACGCCGCACCAC
>NZ_JBLKPV010000018.1:0-27064 GCF_049068285.1 Rothia nasimurium
GCCAACACCGCCCAGGAGGGCACACATGACCGCGTATCTATCTATCAACGGTAACGATTTCTTTGCAGCACTTTCTCGTGTAGCACTAGCAGCAGAAAAAGGGAATTACGGCCAACCTGAACTAAAAAACATCACCGCTACTGTGAAAAACGGCGTACTTCACTTATGGGCTACTGACCGTTACCGCGTGCATTATGACGCTCTAACCGTTCTCAGTGAAGACATGGCAGAGGACAAGATTTTTCAGCTACCAACAACGATTACAAGCGATTTAAAGCGCTTTCTGTGGAACAAGCGAAACCAGGGCGGTGACGCCGTTTTGCACTTTACAGAGCACCAAATGACTATCGGCTCTAATGCCGGTACTGATTTACTCACCCTTGCTCTACCCACAAATAATCTTGATAGCCTGCGAGGAATCTTAAAACTGTTCACCCGTACCTTAGAGACTGCAAACAGTGAAGAGCCAGATTTGACGGTAAATCACACTAGCCTTAATCATCGGTTTATTGCTGATATTGACAAAGCAGCGCGGGCACACCCGAATCATAAGCCCGCAGGTGTATGTATTGAAGTTGTGCCTAACGCTTCCCACCATGTTTTAGTGAAAATGGTAGGAGAGCGGACTAACTTTAGGGCGCTCATTATGCCGATTATTAGAGCAAAAAAAAATGAAGACGTGAACACAGTTTCTAATGAAGAGTCACTAGAACTTATGAGTTCGGCAATCTAACGTTTTCCGGCGGGGTATTGATATTTCACGCCCCGCCGGTCTTGCATACACCGCTTTTAGGTGGTATAGTTGTAATTATTCAGGGGGCGCAAAGCCCCACCGCTCACAACTCTTTAGGAGTTACCATGTCACAGCCTTTCACCGGCTACCTCATTCCAGCAGACGCAACTAAGCCCATGCGCCGGGTAGAGCTTTCGGGCGATGTTAGCGATATTTCCAACACTATCAATGCCACTTATTTTGATTGCTTGGCCGTTCGCCCCGATGTTGATTTTTTCGTAGATGATGAAGCTCTATTAGTAGAATCTCCCCAGTTCAACGCCCGCGCTAGTCTTCTGTACGACTGGGAGATGGGACGCCAACGAGGTTTTGCAGTAGGGGCACAAATTTTCGGTGACGTTCTAGTAACTGGCGGGGTAGATAACGAGGGTTCTACCGTCTCTATCTCTAATGAGCGAGTAGCCGAATACACAACATTTCTAACCGATTGCTAACCTGATTATGTGGGGGGGCACTTTGCCCCCCCACATAACCACCTTTTTTAGGTGTCATAAATTGTCAGTAGGCGATAAGCCTAAACTCAATAAAAGGTTATTCAAATGCCAGAAAATAACGCTACCTTTCAACCCGGCGACATTCTTATTTCAGAATGGGGGTATGACCAATCAAATGTTGATTATTACCAGATAGTCCACCGGACGCCGCATACCGTTACTATTCAGCAGATAAAGAAAGACATCAGATATGAGCCTAGCGGCGTTCGGGCATACCCTGTAAAAGATGATTTTTTGGGAGAAAAAATTAGACGCCGAATCAAAGACGGTTACATAGAAGTTAGCAAGTTTGAAAGTGCTTACCCGTTCGATGGAACGGGGGCATACTGCGATATAGCAGGGTGGAGATAAGAAGTAAGCGCCGCCGGGATTTTACCCGGCGGCGTTCGCGTGCCTGATAGCACCGGCAGGGCGGGCGCGGGTAGGGCAGGGGCTATAGAGGATAAAGCAGCAGGGCGGGCAGGGCGCAGGGCGGACGCGGGCAGACATGCCCCAAGAAAAATAACCTTTTATACACCGTTTTTAGGTGGTATTATTGATTTTGTCAGCAGGTGCAAAACCTGAAAATCGCGGGCGGTACACCGCCCCAACACCCCACAAGGAGCGCTCACCATGAGCCAGATTTCTATATCACACACCCCCGCAGAGGGAACTATCATCACCGGCACCGCAAAGGGCGACCAGAGCACCGTCATTCTCAAGAATCACCGCGCCCGCTGGAGCCGCTACCTAGAATCTTGGTATATCCCCCGCAGCCGAGACAACCGCCCTAACACCCCAAAAATCACCGCACTCACCAACGACCTAAAAGCCGCCGGGTACACCGTCACACTACATATCGACACCACAGAAACACGCTCAATCGCAGAGATTGAAGCGGAAAAAATCGGACGCCAAAACGACCGAATCAACGCCCTAGAACAGAAAGTACAGCGCAAAGAAAAAGCGCTCGCCACCGCAGAAGCACAGCACCAAGCAACCCTAGAAAAACTGCCCCCTATGGGCGAACCAGTCAAGATAGGGCACCACTCAGAAAAAACCCACCGAAACGCGCTATATCGAGCACACCGCGCCACCGAGAAGACTATCAGCGCTCGCAGTGACCTTGAAACAGCAAAGCAACAACTTGCCGCAGCTAAGACCACCACAGCCGCCCGCTATTCCCCTAGCAGCGTTTACAACAAGGTAAAGAAACTAACAGCAGAAAAAGCAAAACTAGAGCGCTCTATCAAGGCCACAGAATCAAACACCCACCGAGCACACCTAAAGACCCTTTTGGAGGACACAGAGAAACAGCTAGTTTTCTGGTCAGAGGTGCAAAAAGAACAGAGCAAGGACAAACCAACGTTCTCAAAAAGCAACATTGCGGCCGGGGACTTCATCAAATATGAAAACCGTTGGTACAAAGTCGCCCGCGCCAATCTAAAAACTGTCACCGTCTGGTTCGACTATGAACGCAAAGTTACCTCTAGCTACCGCATAGCCTACGAGCTGATAACCGACCACAAGCAAAACTAGACCGAACCTAAACGGCGTCCGGGACACCCCGGACGCCCCCCCTTGACACACCTCTTTTAGGTGGTACTATTAGTTTTATCAGTAGGCGCAAAGCCTAACCAAAAAAACCGCGCTCGCGGCATACAAAGAAACGAGCACAAAATGACTTACTTCTATTCCAAGGCCACAGAGTCCCCCACGAGTAACGGCTTTACGGTATGGATTGAACACACCCCAGAGTTCACCGGCTCCCCCAAAATTGCAGCTTGTGCCCAACGTGCGATTACCACCGCCCGCCCCTGGCTCGACCTGCCAGCCAGCGCCCGTAGCAAAGCAAAATCCGGGCTAATCCGCTCCGGCTTCGTCTACCCCACAGACCCCGACAACCCACAAAACCCCCAGTTCAATCCCAACCACCTACTAACCGGCGTCCGCTACATCTACAACCACATACCCAACCAATAACCCAGCCATAACACTAATGCGGCGCTCTGTTGAGAGCGCCGCATATACACCATAAACTACGAAATATATAACTTCAATTAAAGAAGACGACCTAAGACAGGACACGAGCAGTGAACACCTACCCCCGAATGAACGGAACACAACTCCAAATCTCCCGCCTAGCCCTTGGCCTAACAGTCAAAGCGTTCGGCGCACTCGTGGGAAAGTATGAACGCTCTATCCGCGAATATGAAGCACGCAAATACGAACCGTCAGAAGAAGTAACCACAGCGACCCGCGCCGCGCTCGCAGACATGGCAAAGCACCTAAAGCCCTACCTAGAACTACGCAACGGGAACAAAACACCGCGCGTTATCACCGCGTACTCAACAGAAGAAGAACTACATGCAGCAGCCCCTGAGTTCGCAGAATGGAGCCTTGACCAACACAAGATGTTCCTATCGCACGTAGCAGCAATACTTACAGCTAAAGATATTGAATATATTATTACCACCCCCTCTTTTGATAGTTAGGAAAAAATTGAGGAACCTAATTAAAGAAACCAATGAAAAAATAGCCCCAAAAGAATACTATTCAAATTCACCTGAAATAAAATTTTTCATAAAATTATTCTGGATTTCTTTCATAATGCGTCTGGCATTTTTCGGACTCGTTGCCCACCTACTAAATGAAGAATTAAGCAATCCGGGTTCAACAGACTGGAAACCAGTAGTTCTTTTTATTTTCCTTGCCAGTGCAGCACACACAGCAGCTAATTATCCTGGGATTAGGATAAAACACGATAGAACCCCACTCCAAAAAATAGTACATACATTTTGCGACACAGCTCTAATGCTGTTCTGTGCAACACTCGCAATCAACATTTCAAAATACGTAATAATAGCAGCGCAAGAATCGCAGTGGGACATTCAGGAAATAGTTGCCCTCATTTTCTTATTAACAATAATAGCTTTTTTTATAGCTGCATCAGCAATTTTCCATACATCATTTCTTGCAATATCGCATGCCCAGCAGAATGACCCAGAATAATGAACAAGCACCTACTAGAAACCCCTCTCTCCCCCTCAACCTTTAAAGCAGCAATCGAACTACTAGGACTACGCGTTGAACAAGTAGCCTACGACCTCAACATCTCAGAAAAAAGCGTCATGGCATGGCGCAAAAAATCCACTCCCAGCCCCCGCGCAACCGCCTACATACAAAACTGGCTAGACCGAGTAGATAACGACATAACCAACATCGTAAACAGCGCAATAGCAGACTATGAGGACGGAACACCCTACATAGTCCTTATAACAGCATGGAGCACCGAGGGCCTAAAGCAGCTAGAACCCCAGTACCACGACTACCCAGCAAGAGCACACAGCGCCATGATAGGCCGCGCATTTGCCGAACTAAACGCACGCGGCGTTCCTTGCCGAATCGAACAAGTAGAACGCCAGAACGCAACATCACGCCAACGAGAACCAGAACCACGGTTCGAATAACCCATAAAAGAGGATAGCCGCTCAAACACCGGCTATCCTCTTTTACTACTTCACAGCAGCCCCTAACTGTCTCCCTGCGCTCGCTGTCGCCAAAACATAGCCGACCCGCAAAATAGACCACCAAGCAGAATAAGCACCCCAGAAAGAGCACTAGAGGGCACCGCAGACATACCCGCATAAACCGCCATATACCCACCAGCAAGCACTAAGCTCAAAGACGCCACAAGGCTAACGGCGTCCAAAGGCAAACTAACTAACCATTCCTCCCTATAACCCCAACGCGTAGGTATAAGAAGATACTGGACAAGCGCTCGCAACATACCAAGAGCGGCGATAATACCTAACAAGGTATAACCAGCTACAAAGAACGTATAGGCCGCAGTAGCACCAGCAAGAAAAGCCAGCAGCGCTACAACACTCTTCATAAGCCCTTTCAATTTCTTAACTTGAAACATCATCGAAAGATTCCTTAACCGTGGCTAGGGGTAACTAATCCTTGCTTGCCGCGCTTTTCAACCGATTTTTCTATAGCTACACGTAGCTGTTCAATCTGCTGTTCAGTAACATCTTGCAGTTCTTGCGCTCGCCTACGGTCTTCTTCGCGAATATGTAGGCTGTCGAGATATGCCTGATTGACCGTTTGAACGCTCCGAGCGTTGGTAAGCATATCGCGCAGTTCGAGAGGATGTTTTTCATGAAGTTCCGCTGCTGTGAACTTAAGATTTTCCGTTTGGGTAAGCCGTGTTTTTTTCCATCGGTTACGGGTGTTCAGGTTCCAGAGGATTAGAAGCGTTGCGGCTATGAGTAGCCCGATTAGACTTTGGGTAACAACTGACAAAGTATCATTCCTTGAGTTTCTTGTATAACTATATGATTTCATCATATAATCATTTTGTTTCATTTGAAACCCCTACGGAACCATGTATTTAAGGAGAGAGCACATGTCTACGACACATGTTATTGAGGCAGAAGCAAAGCAGCAGGGCGGTTGGTGGACCGCAAAAGTAACGTCTGAGGACTTGCCCCCGGTAACGGCAAAGTCACTAAGCTCAGTTTCTTCGCAGATTAAGAAAATTGCTGCTGACCTGTTGAGCTTGCCGAAAGATAGCGTCCAAGTTTCAATCACCACTGAGTTACCGGGGCCAGTTCAGCAACTCGTCGAGAAAGCTGCACATCACAAAGAAACGGCAAGGCGTGAAAGTAAGGCTGCCCGTGCTTTGACCAAAGAAGCTGCTGAATCCCTCAAAAGCGCGGGTTGGACGGTACGAGATATAGCTTCACGACTGAACGTTTCAGCAAAGTTTATTACCGAACCTACTAGTACTGACTCCGAATCCGTAGAATCAGATTCAGAAACTACCCACTTACAAGAAGAATCCGCAGTATAAATAATGTCGGCCGAGTTCGCTTCTCTTTCAGATTTCACCGGGTTAGATACAGTCTTTCTTGCCGGTCGGCTTGGTGTATCTGAATCAGAGGTGAACCGTTGGCGCGAACCTAACTCGCACCCACCCCGTGCAGTAATAGAGCTTTTAGATTCTGTATTGCAGTGGCAACACCAAAAGCTAGAACTGCTGCGTGAAGCTGCCCAGCGAGGGCAACGTATCAATCTCCTACGATTCCATGATGAACTAGATTTCATTGCTATGTATGGAGACGCGTTCCCCTACCCAGCACATGAACGCCTCATTGCTCTGGCTTACTCTGATTTGAGGGTGCGAAATCTACCCGTAGTGTTACATTATTTTGACGCTGAGGACTATCACCATTGGCGCGGTAGCTTATCTGATACTCCACAGCTTCGTGCTTTGTGGGTAGTCAGGCTTAGGGACCCCGCAGCGGACCTTGAAAGGGCAGACCAACTTCTACAAGAAGCGCTGCGGCCTAGCAGCAAAATAATTTAGGTAGAGAGCAAGAGAAGCAGGGCTAAATTGCCCTGCTTCTCTTCTATTGTGTCTCTGCAATCACTAGTTCCGCTTCTGCCCTTATAGATTCTGGTTCTTCTGTTGTAGAGGTGAAGCCCCCCAATCTAATTCTGGCATTTGTAGTTAGCTGATATACGGCATAGATTTTGTTATCGCTGCTCTCTACTTCGTATTCACTATCATCAAGCACAAATTCTTGGTTCATTGCTCTTCTCCGTAGTCAATGACGCGTTCAATGTAATCTGCTGCTTCTAAATCAAGGGCTATCGTGTCCCCATATTCGTCAAGGGTGAGCATAACCCTGTCTTCACCGTCTTCGTCCATGTCTTCGATGTCAGTTACAGTTGCATAATTTCCTGAATCGAGTAGGACCATATCACCGACACATAGCGATTCTGCACGAACTCCCTCTGTTTCGTAATCTCCGTGGTCGGTTATCTCACCGTTGGTTGCTAATTTTTCTTCCTCTGCGGGTGTTTGATAAGTGTCTTCGGTTATTGTCGTTCTAGCTTCGTGCGGATTGGTTCTAGGGTCGAATAGTTGATACTTCTCTGGGTCTACAGGGAACGGGTACCCAAAAAAACGTTCTTCTGCCAGGTCCCGTATTCCTTGTAGGATTCTGGCGTCTTCTGAACCGTTTTTTACGCCCCAGGGGTCATCTAGCCAAAAGGTCTGTACTTCGACTGGGTGCGAACCGTCGGGGGCGCACACGGCCCGTCCTGATACTAGAGGGGTATCAGTTCCGGTGTAGAAGTTTCCCCATAGCATTTTTGCGCCTTGCCCTGAGAGCCGAGATAGGCTGATACGGTGTTGCAAAGAATCGCGTGCGCCGCCCTCAAACATTTTTGCGTCTGGACGCTGGGTTCCGATAACAAGTCGGATTCTCGCAGAACGAGCAAGAAATATCATGTCCGTTATCATCTGTAGCCAGATGGGTGTTCCAGTTCTTTTCTTCCCCTCTTCATCAGGTTCGTTTTTCCATAGATTTGTTAGCACGCGAGTTAGAATCGCGTACTCATCAAGAATGAAGATAATTTCGTCGAGGTCGCTGCGAGTCACCTCGTTCTTTTCAATCTGTGCATAGCGTTTCATCATTAGCGCATGCATGTCTTCAATCATCATTGCCATTTTTCCCGGTGCTGAAGCTATACCGCCGATACCAGGGAATCCCTCGAAGGGGCGTAGCTCAATTCGCTTAGGGTCTACAGCGTAGACGGGGATTTTTGAACATACAGCCCCAGAGATAAGAGAACGGAATACTGTTGTTTTTCCGCCGCCAGTAGGTCCGATAACAAGGGTGTGAACTGTTTGGTTGTTCAACTTCCAGCCTACGAGTTTACCCTCTTCACTTTGGCCGTAGTAAAGCGTTGGTTCTTTGGGTATATCCCCTTTATAAATTTGCGCTCCGGGGTGTTTGAGCATAGTTGGCATTTCAGGGCGTTGTTCAAAGATTGCGCGGTCGTGGATTGTATCAAAAGTGCTTCTCCAGCGTCCCCCCATTTTCCGGCTCAACGTTGCTTCTACACGACGATGAAACATACTATTCGCGTCTTTTGTCATTGCCCCGTATTCAACGATGAACTTTTTTGGTAGTGGCATATCGTGAGTTTCGGTTACAGCAGTCATTTCTTTCCCCCCTGTGGTTCTTGCCATTCCTGGACAGTAATTTTTATATCAGTGCCGAACATCGGGCGTAGAATATCGTGTACGCGCTGTTCTGACTTATGGAATATCTCTTCTTGTTTTTCTGCTTCTGTGACTTTTGTTTTCGCTCGAATATCAACTATGCCTTTATGGCTGTTCCACTTGACGTTTACCTTTTCTACTTCCATTCGGCGGCGCGCCATTTCTTCCACGCGTTTGCGCCACTCTGGTTCGTGGTCAGGTATAGAGTTCGGATAGTCAATAAGGATTCTCTGGGGACGCCCGTTTTTGTAGCGTGATGTTTTCAAGTCCCTTTTAGGATTCCACGCTGCGCCTAACAGCGGCCGCAGTCCCTCTATCAATCGTTCGTTGCGCTTTGCACGGACTCGCACAGTTATGCGGACGGTGGTAATGAGGATTGCTAGAGCAGCTGAGACAACCAACGGAAAGATTGCTAACTTGGTCCACGCGCCCCACTGAGGTTGTAGATAGATGAAAGTTGAGATGATAGCAACCACCCCAATAACCCCATTTAGGCGCTGCATAAAGAGTTGCCCGGCTGTAAGCTGTGAGTCTTGGTGAGTACTTTGATTTTGGCTCATTTTACGGCGCGCCCCCTTGACACGGTGTGATAAGCTAAGACCGTCTTTTTGTTTACGACGAGGCGGCACGCCGCAGTCGGTAAACAGAAAATAAGAGGAGTCTTAGCTTCTCCAACCGTTTCCAGGTGACTAAAGATTCCGCTCTTACCCACCTTTATTATTGGTGCCACTTGTTTGCATGCATGCATGCTTTCTAGCGTTCTAGCTTTCTTACATTGTTTCATCAGATACCTTTTCGACTAGGGATAGAACCTTGCGTCCCAATGGCAACGTCTCAGCGCAGCAACTTTTACTTACTGGTTAGAATTTCCTGTCAGTGCGTTGCTATCGCCGGTTTCCATCGGTGAGGGGTTAGTGCTTGTAGTGGCCGCGTCCTTATCACGAGTCGATAGACGCAATACAGATTGGTTGTTATCGCATTGTGTTTCTGCGGCGGAAACCTGTTCTGTTTCCTTAAGTTCGGCCTTTATGACGTACAGCCCCTTGGTTCCGTCGATTGTCTCCGTAGCAACGGAATACTGATTGCTAGCGCGGTTTCTATCTTCTCCTTTCCAAATAATCTCCTGGCTTGAAAATAGCTTGTTACCCGTGCATACATCTGCTCGCATTTCTGGTTCTGTTGTATAAGGACCATAAACATTCAAAGTAATGGGAAGTTCTGCATTATCTATATTTGTTCCCTTGAGAATGACCGCGAGTTCAAAAGGTTTCCCGTTCTCTACATACTGAATAGAGGACGAATCACTAGATAGGTCACCATCAAGGAAAATCTGTGGTTCCGTCTTAACAACAGTTTGTGCGTTGGGGTCACTACACGAGGACGCGTAACCGTCTGCACTCATAACGACTACATAGTTACCTGGCTCTCGCACATGAAGCGTTCCCTCAGTCTCATTCTGCCCGGTTGTAATATCTGTTCCCTGCACTTCTTCAGTTGCACAATCAATTACTTCAGAATCAAACCCTCCACCATAGACTGATACATGAACTTTTTGTCCTGCTCCTAAGTCGCCAGGATTTACTTTGAACTTAATATCATTGCCAGTAGTTGTTTTAGCAACTGAGATAGTCGGGTTGTTAGAAATAGTTTCTTCTGGTGCTGACTCTTGGGAATTTGAACTGCAAGCTGTCAAAGCGAGCGCAAGAATAGTTCCGGTAGTAGCAAAAATCGTTTTCTTGGTGAACATAGTTTTTGTTTCCTTTTAGTTATGGTCCAACTTTTGGTCCAGCGTTTTCTATTTCTTCTTTAGTTGGGGGAATAAGGTATGCAGTTGGTGCGTCTGCTGCTTTCGGGTCTGTATATTCTGGTCTGACGTTGTAGCGGTGCGGCCCCCCTGCGTAGTAGGAGTTGTTGTATTCCTCAATTAGCGCCTTTCCGTCTTTGACGTTTGCTACCCACGCTACATGTCCCATTTCGCCTATGCCTGTTCCGTCGTAGGCGTCCCACCATGCAACTGAATTTGGTACGGGTTCGTATGATATTTTCCAGCCGTTTTGTTCCCATGCCTTGCCCCAGTATCTTCCGTTACCGGCTATTTTGTTGGTAAAAATCATTGGTCCGTCGGGGCTTACTCCTAGCATTTCGTTGATTTTCCACCCTGCAAAACTGGTACATTCGCCGTAATAGAAATTCATGGGGTCTGGGACCCATGCGTTGCGGGGGGTGATGGCGTCCCACGGGTAGGTGTTGTTAGCGTCTCCGCCGCCGTCTTGCCCAGTGACTATAGTTGCGCCGTCACCGCAATTTGTGCTGGTGTTGCTTATAGTCTGGGTATCGCTGTTGTTCTCTGTGGTGTCGTTATTGTCTTTGGTTGTTTTACCGCTGTAGTTGGTTTCGATGTTGTTTCGTTTGAGTACGCTGTCTGCTGGTGAGTAGTACTGCACGTAGTGGTTAGGGTTCTGGTTGCGTTGAACTGCGTGGATTGCCTGTGTAGGTTCCATGTTTTCCCAACCTGGAATATCGAGTAGGCCCCGATTTGTGCCACGTCCATAGAGGAATGAGCGGGTAGCGATTTCTGGGTTCATTACCTCTTCTTTAGTTCCCCAGCCCATTGAGGTTTGTTGCTGTAGAAATCCAAACGAGGTTGCTAGGCTGCCGTCGCTGTTACGTGTGCCTACTGTGTCTTGGTCGCCATAGTCGATATTGGTTAGGTTGGATTCTCCGTATCCAGTGATTGCGACAATGCGGGTTGCTCTGCCGTCGATTCCCTCAGCTCGTACTACCTTGTCGATGATTTTTACGATTTCGTCCTGTTCTGCTGCAATTTCTGCGGGGGCTACGGGGTCATTTTCTGAGGTGTTTCCCCCTGTGTTGGCGAGAGAGTAGCAGCCGTTCAGGTTGGTTCTGATTGTTGCTTGAGAACCGCCAGAGACAATGCTTGTTAGAACGGTTATTCCTAACATGCTGCTGAAAATGGCTATGAGGCATAGGAAGATTGCAAAAGCTATTAGCTTGGGTTTCAGAAGTAACTTTTGCATGGATTATCCCTCAACTACTTTCCAGCCAGTTGCTTTCATGTCGGTTGCTTGCCAGCCATTTTCTCCAAGCATGAGAACGACGTCGTATGTCATTTCTACGGTGCCGCCGGTTTCGGTTTGAGCAGTTACAGTAATCCAGCGAGAGTATCGAACGGGGGTGTCGGGGTCTGCTCCCTGGGGTAGTTCCTCAGAGATTCTTACATCTACTACCTTTGATTTACCGCGCTCTCCTACAGGGGTTCTGGTGTCTTTATCGGTTAGGTATTCGCCCAGTTGGTCGTTTGTTAGTTCTTTGGTCCAGGTCTTCCAGTCTTCGTTTGAACCGCGTGAAAGGTAAGCCTGTGCCAAGGCTTTGAGCGTTGCGTCCTTGTCTTGGCGGTCAGCAGCGGGCTGGGTTGGTTCTGGTATGTCCTTAGTTTCGTAGCTCGGTGAGGGGGTCGCCCCACCGTTAGATTGGTCGTGCTCTTCTAAGGTGGGTGAGGGTGCGGGGGTTCCCGTTGCTCCGGGTGCGTAGCTTGTTTCTAGGCTATTGGGCTGTGCTTGGACGGGGTCTTTGTATATTTCTTCGGTAACTTGATTGCTGTCTGTTGTTGCTTGCTGTTCGCTGCGCTCTTTGGTGATTTGGTGGACGGCAAAGAGAGCAAAGAGAATTACCGCGCAAGTGATAGTGAGGTTCTTTCCCGAACGCACGGCCCAGCGAGCGCGGCGTTTGAACCAGACGGCTACAAAGCGTTTAAAGGTTAGCCAGAATGGACGGATTCGGTCTTTCCAGAAGTTCATTAGTTTTCACCTCTTAGTGATTCTTCGCGGTGCTCGGTGCTGGTTTCTTCGTCGTGAAATTCGTAGCTTGGTTCGTTCTGCGGCACAAAGATGTGTTGATTGAACCGGGTGTGTGTTTCGGTGTCGATGTGTGGGTTGAAGTAAATGTCGTTGTTGGGTGTCCGGGGTATTTGTACGAGGTCTTGGTTGCTCTCCCCTTGGTGTGAGCTGCGGGAGTTTGCGGTGTCCTGGCCTTGTCGTAGCTCTGAGCTTGCCCGGTCAATAGCTCGTACAATGCGTTCGGATTCTTCGCGTTCGTAGTGTTGGTCGTCCAGCTGTGCGTTTGCTGCGGCGTCGGCTGTTTCGGTGCGGGTTCGGGTTTCTTCGATGATGTGGTGTTCTTCGGTGTGGGTGTAGGGGGCTTCGGTTGGTTGTGGGTCGTTGTAGGACGGGTTCGGGGTGTTCCTGTTCTGGTAGGTTTGTTCGGCGGTTTCGGGTTGTGTGTAGTCTTCTTCGTAGTTATAGGTGGGTTCTGGTACGTTGCGTTGTTCGGTGTAGTATGCGTCGTCGTGGTTCCAGGTTCCGGGGTTGTCGTAGTTGGGGGTAGAGGGTTTGCTGTGACGGTTGGTGTCGTTGCCGGTTTCTTCGTCTATGTCGCGGCCGCGTTCGTGGCTGTCGCCGGTGTTGCGGTTAGCAAGGCGCTGTCCGGTGTTGATAAGTGCCCATGCACCCAGCAGTTTGTTTATTGGGTTGAGGTCGGTTGCTCCGTGCATAGCGCCGTTGATTCGTCCGCCGGTCGCAAGCTGTGTCAGTGAGCGGAATGGGCGGGTAAAGGTCCAGAAGACATAGGTAACGATTGCTGCGGCGAACATAAGCGGGGCGAAATCGAACCTTGCTGAGAAGAAAGCGATTACAGCGGTATGAAGTGACGCGCAGACGCCGAAAATAACAACGTTGATTGCAGCCGCGCCTACCATGTTCAGACCCTCGCGGGCGATTCCGCGTGTAAATTTGTTCATTGCTAGAACAGCAAAGATTGGCCCGATGATGGGGATAAATCGGAAGATAAGAACGGAAGCAAAGATAAGAAACTCTGAGACAATGCGGATTCCTGCCACTAGGGCTGCAATAATTGCTGCACCAACTCCCATTGCCGAGCGGTTGTAATAGGATTTGCCGCGTAGGGTGTCCTGCATTTGGGCGTCTTCTGAGTCGCCTAGTTCGTCGAAAATATCCTCGTATTCGTTACGCTTATCTTCCGCTGATACATTGGCTTCATCGTAGGTAGTGGCCTGTGCCTTGTAGAGGCGAGTTGCGTAGGTATCTGCCCCGGCCTTTGTTTGGTCGTCTCGCCCCAGAGCGCCTTTAGCCCAGAGGGGGTAAAGAATTTGGTCGTTGAGGATAGCGCCTATAGCTTCTTCTGGGGCGGCGTCGATTCCAGCGATTGCTAGTGAACGCTGGTCAGCATTGTTTACGATGGACGCGGCTACGCCGTCGATGGATTGTGCAACACGTAGTGGTTGTGCGCCTACGATTGCTAAGAATCCAGTTGCAAGGCAGAAAATGAGGATACTGACCATAGCTTTACGGGCTTCTTTGGTGATAGCCCAAACGAACATGAAAGCAGCACCGATAAGGAGAGATACGATAGCCCATTCTTCAACGACGAGTTCACGCACAAAAGTTGAGAGCTGAACTAGCGTGTCGTCGAATGGCTTAAGTGTCTCTGAGGGGTTGGAGTTCCAGGCGTGTAGACCAGACGCGAGCGCTGCAATCCATTTTGCTAGTCCTAGTCCAGCGTTTCCGATGGTGGTATCTAGCATGGCGTCGGGGTTGCCTGCCCATTCGTTTCCGGCGATTGGCCCGCCCAGGTCACAGGCATGCCAGGTCAGCCCTGCATATCCATAATCGCCGTATAGAGAATTTCCGCTCATGGTGCTGTTACGGGCGTCTAGCAGACCGGCAAGTCCGGCTCCGGCGCGTTCGGGTACTCCGTCGGGTTGGCATTTTGCTAGAGCTGCTTCGGGGATAATAAGGCTCAAAAGCATACCTGCTAAAAGCGCAACAGCGAGCCAGTAGGCATGTTTGCGTAGGTTCTGGGTTAGTTTCAGAATCAACGCCTGTAAGCGGAAATTCAGTGCTGCGGTCATTGGTCGTGTCCCCTGTTTAGGCTTCTGTGTCTTCTTGCTGTTCTACTTCTAGGTCTGACTTCGGGCGTGAGTTCAGAGCTTTCTTTACGTGTGGGTGTGCGTCGGTATCAATGACGATTCGCTCGTGGTCTGAACCGTCGTAGAAGATGAAATGTCGTCGGTCTGAGACTGCTTCTTTTGCTTTCTCTTCGGCCGTCATGTTTTCGCGTTCTGCGTCGGTTTTCTCGCGGCGTCTGTCAATCTGAGGGGCGAGAGTTGCTAACAGGCCCTCGTAGCCTTGGTTCAGAGGAACGCCCATGAGTTTTAGGGCTGCTTCTTGTGCTTTTTCGCCCTCTGTGTTCCCGATAAATGCAGCGCCTACGAGATTGTCTAGGGCGTCGGGTGAGCCTGTGCCTACCTCAAAGTGGGTTACGTCCTGAGAGGATAGGAGCACGCGAACGTTGAATTTGCGGCTATCGGTTGCAGATTTGGTAATGAGGTTCTTACCGGCTGAGATTGAGGAAAGAATCTTGCCCTCGTCAATTGCAATGCCTTTACGTTCTGCGCGGTCGCCCTCGTACATGCGGGACTGGACCAAAAAGGCTGCGAGCTGGACAACGGCCATAGAGAGACGTTCTGTGATACTTGTTGACCCTGAATCAACGGCGGTTTCTTTAGGGATTCTTACGCCGTTGAGGGTGTAGACAGTTAGCACAGATTGGTCGTCGGCTAGAAAGTCGTCGTCAAGTTCAACTTCTTCATCACGAGGGGGGAAGATAAGGCGTCCGATAGGGGTTTCTGCTGCCTGTTTCAGGTCACGCAAGACGTCACCGGCACGGATTCTATGCTTAGGTGTTAGCTTCTCTTCAATCTCGCCGTTTTCGATTTTCTCTAGTGCAACTAGCAAATCGGTTGCTGTTGAGGTGCGCTCCGGCTCTACTTGGTCTAGCGCTCGCGTGAGTACAGAAGCGGTTATGCCGTCTGCGTCGTTCAGCAGCTTGGGGCTGATAAAGCTCTCTGCAATATCGCGCATGAGAGAGCGGCGGGTTCCTCGTGCTGCTGAGACTTCACGCCTGTATTCAACCTCTGTATCAAAGTTTTCGCGCTTCGGTTCTGCTACTACACGGTAGGGGCCTAGTTCTCCGGCGCGGCCGCGCATAAGGTTGATGTAGCGTGACTTTCCTCGTAGTTCGGGCAGGTCACAGAGTCGTCCGAGACGGTCTGAGGGGTCTAGTACGTTGTACTTGGTTCCAAGCATAACGGCGCGGTAGACGATTGAACCGAGTAGGAATGATTTACCACCGCCTAGAGTACTTGCGATTATGCATAGACCTGAGCGGTCGCGGCGTTCCATGTCACGGTGAGTATTCCATGCAAAGGCGCGTAGACCAGAACTTGCAGTGTAACCGAGTGCTATTCCGTCCTTATCGCCAATGCTTGCGGTGCCCTGGGGAATAGCTGCTGCGAGGGCGCGAACCGACATGTCGCGCTGGTATGAGGAGTTCTGTAGGCCCTCACCAGGAATAAATTCGCGGGCTGCATGCCATTGCGCAGAGTGGCGGTGCAGGTCTGCTTTGGAGCCATAGAGGTTACGGATTTCTGCTACGCGGGCGTCCAGCTCTTCTTTGCTACGGCCGCTGACTGCCATTCTGTACCAACCCTCAGTGCGAATTTCTAGGCCGCCGTGGTTGCTTTGAATTTCGCCTTGAATCTGTTTTGCTAAAGCGTTTTGGCGTTTCAGCTGTTCGGGCGGTTCCTGGCGGTGTTCTTGGGTGTAGTGCTCCATCTGGTCGCGGATTTTGTTCATCTGGTCGATGATTCGACGGTTGGTTTCCGAGGGGGTTTTAACGTCGAAAATGGCGGACCATTCGACAGGGTAGGGAACTGAGTCGCTGCGCTGAATCCACCCGGTGCTAACGGATTCAGGAATGTTTTGGTCTGCAAGACGTGCAAGAGTAAGCACTGAAACGTAGCGGGTGACGGGGGCCGGTTCGCCTTCTACTTCGCCGGTTACAGTAATGTAGCCGTCGTAGGGTTCGCCGGTCATACGCGCGCGATTTTCTAGGATTCCGACGGTTTCGGTGGTGTAGTTCTCTGCCATGCCGATTTTTTCGCAGGGTAAACCAAGTGAGACGCTACGGCGCAGTAGCCATTCCATATCTTCTTTGGTGGCTTTAGTAGCGTTGAGAGATGACCCGGCCAGAACGTAGGTCAGTTCTGCGATTTCGCTTGTTAGGTCGTCGATTTCCCGCTGCGGGTCGTTAGGGAAACGGCGGGTGGTTGCTACCCGCACGCCCAGGTAAACCCATTTGTCGGAAAAGTTGGCACGGGAAAGATGTTGCTGGTCGCGCATAAGCATGCCAGCGGTTGAAAGTTCCGGGTGATTTTCTACTTCGATGGGATTTCCGTTACGGCGGGCGTCGTCCCAGGTGCTTTCTGCCCATTCGTAGACTGAATGGGGACGTGTAGTTGAACGGATATAGCAACGGCGTCCCTCTAGCTTGGAGTACGCTAAGGCGTCGTCGTCGATAGTGCGGTTTACATGGCTAATGGGAGTAAACGCGGTTGAACGGGGGCTAACGACGTACCAAGCGACGATTTCATCTGAGGTCAGATGTAGGTTATCGACGGTGGCGCGTAGAGCAAGGTTCAGTTCGTCTTTTGCCGGTTTGCTAGAAAACATGTGTTTCTTATTGCGACGCATGTTCTCTTCTGCTGCCCGTTCGTTGGCTTCTTTTTCCTTGCGCTTGGTTTTAGCCCATGCACGGGCTGCCAGACGGGCAAGTGCTGCGGGGTCTACAACATCTTTGGGCTTGAATTTTGCTTTGTCTTTCGCTTCCTCAATAGCTGTATCAGGGGCGATTTCTTGGGTCTGATGTTCGGGTGCTGTGGTGCTCATTTTTTGGTTCTCTTATCTTTGAAAGCTCGTATGCGGGATATGAGGACTCGCTGCCTAACGATTCTTTTCTCTGCTTGGGTGAGGTTTAGCCGGTCTGCGGCTGAGTAGGTTTTGACGGCAAGAATGAGGTTTTTGTTGAAGTTCTCTCCACCGTCTGCGCGAGGTACAGAGATTTCTTGGTAGGCAGTGATGAAGTTGTTGAGTATTCCTACATCGTCGCGGTAGTGGTTGTTGATTGCCTTGACGATAAAGGCAGTGGAAAACCCCCACACACCCAGCCAGAGCAACTCACTCATGGGAAAGCCCAGATAAACCATGAGTGAGAAGACTCCGACGGCGACGACGAGGATTGTCACGTATTCGCGGTAGGTGGCAACCCAGGGCAGACGTTTACCGGGAGGCCCTAACCAAGTCCTATCAACGCGGCGAATATCGTCGTCGGTGTAGATTCTCATGGGATTATGCGCCTACGATTCCACGAATCCATTCGCCTACCTGTTCGTAGTTAACGGCGATTGCCAGGAATCCCATTGCCAGCAGACCAAGGCCGAGTTTCAGCATGAACTCGCGAGTCTTGCCTGAGTTCGCAGCCCAGAAAAGGCTTACCGCGAGAATCATCACGAGAACGATGATGAGGTTTTCTCGAATCCAGTCAGCGATAGATGTTCCGTTGAACATTGATACTCCTAAGAAAATGGTCCTCGTAACGAGGTGTCTAACTAAGACATTCTCTAGTATAATTCCAGTTGTCCATAATATCTATAAACGAGTTCATAATTTTAGATTTTGCGACCATGAACTCAGCCCCGCGCTGAAAAATTAAGGAGAATACGGCAAAATGGAAACCATGCCGAAACTTGTACGCCCAGAAGACCAAAGCCCAGAGATTGACCGCTTCATATCTGTATTTGGCAACCGCGCCAGACTGTCCATAATCCGCTTTCTCCAAGCCAACGGACCCTCATTGCGGATAGATATTTCAGAAGCTCTTGACATGGCAAAGCCAACCCTGGGACACCACCTCGCAGAGCTAGAAGAGCTGGGAGTACTTAATGCAGATTTACCGCCAGAACGTCGTCGCGGTAGAACAGTACGCTACTCAGTGAACCAGGAAGCAGTGGACGAGCTACTACAGGCCCCACAAAACTACATCTTCGATTAGTCTGCCTACATGTCACAGCAGGAGGACAACCCAGCTATCTCAAAAAATGAATTTGAGAACTGGCTAATAAAAATTTTCGATACTAACAAGCCGCCGTCTTTGCGTAAGGTAGCTTCTTGCGGTGCCCTCTCTAAATCAACACTCGCCTACCAACTCAAAAACGACGCGGTAGACCCCACCGCAGTCCTAGCAATAGCGCGTGGCATGGGGCGAAACCCAATCAAAGAACTCAGCAGCTTTAAACAGTTCGGTTCTTTGACTCAACCCACCGACCTATCGGCCACCGATACTGAGATTCTGTATGCGCTCGCAATCCCCGATATATTGCGTGAGATACTACGCAGGTATTCGGTGTCTGTAGCACCCTTTTCTCTCTCGTCGGTTTCGCCTGCCCAAGTCTGGGGCCGCTGGTTCAAAGCCTGTGCCCCCCACGTATCAGGCAAAGACATTCAAGAAGTTACGGGCATTTCGCAGACCTCTATCTCGCGTAATCAGCAGCTAGGGGGGTGGAGAATTGAACACATTTTTGCCTTTTCAAAGCGCTTTGGGCTGCACTTGCAGATTGCGCTAGTCACCAGCGGCTTTATCAGTTGGGAAGAAGCAGGTTATAGCGAACAGACGTTAGAAGAAAGGGTAAAGAATTTTTCCTCAGACCTACTAGCTGAATGCCTAAGCTCCATTGCCCCCAAGCTGCCACGCGATATAGCCCTAGACCAAGACCACCGTGTAAGGAATATAGCCGTTGAGTATCTGGCATAATTTCTCATTCCATCATTACGCCGCGCTCGCTCTCAGTGTTGCGCTGGTCTATAGCGCTTTCCGGCGATTCCGGTCAGCGCCCCTTAACCGTGAATTATTCTGGGCTAACGTGATAGTTCCTATCACGTTACTTACCTCGCTCCCGCCGGTCTATTACTGGCTAGATACGCTGCTAGGTAATCTAAATCTGGTAAACCTCATAGCTCATATAGGCGTCGTCATAGCTGGCTGGCTGGCTTCACGCGCTCTAGGGAAGACCGGCGCGGCCTTTCAAGGAGAGAAGTTCAATACCCGCTGGTTCTCTCCAATATGGCCTTTCCTTATGATTCTGACGCTTATCTTTTCTTTCGTTCAGATAGGGCTAGGTTATTCCAGCCGGGGGCTTGATACTAGAGCCAGTGATTTCCTATACGGTATCTACCACGGCGTCACCTACCTGGGCTTTAGCTTCGCAGCTCCCTATGTTCTGCCCCGGTTGAAACAGCTTGTTAAGGCTGCTTACACAAGACGCCATAAAGTCCAGTTCAGCCTGTTCTACATCGGATATTTAACTACTTTTGTAGCGGTTTTGTTACACCTCATTAGCCCTTGGGAAAGCCAGGTTCAAGGCCCCAGAGAGTTCTTCATCTACACGACAGGTTTCCTTGTGACAGCCGCCTTTGTGATGGTCACATTCGATAAGAAACCATTAGCGCAACCACAGGTACAGACAGGCAACAACGACGCCGCCTAGCGTACCTAAGATTAGCTCAAAGGAACTATGGCGCTTAAGGTGGTATCGGGACCATACAGTAAGGCCCCAGACCATGCTCCCCACAACGGCCGATAGCGCGTAGGCCCCCAGGTAAAACGGGGCGACGACAGCAAATAACGCTGCAACAAAAGCATGCAGACTTATCTTAATTTTTAGGTTGATACCTATGACCGCTACTAGAGATAGCACCGCAAGATTCAGCGCCGTAACAACCTGGTGCGACGTTCCAATGAAGTTTAGAACGACTACCCCAACAAGCATTGAAACAAGACTACCGATGAAGAAAGGAGTCCTCTGGGTCCGCACTTGAATAAATCGGTCTGTGGTGAGGTTCGCCCGGTACATGTAAAGGGATAGAGCTTGTGGAATACCCACGATAAACGTTAGGCAGGTAAGGACCGGCCAACCCCAAGAATCATCAGTTTTAACCGCTATAAGCGTTATAAGTAGACCAGCAAGGACAAAGGGGGGAGAATACTTCACTGATAAAGGAAGATGTTTTGTGGGCTAAAGAGGTACGCAAAAAAATGACCTAATCACTTGGATAATCAAAGTTATTGGGATAGGTTGGACACACACACCGTTTCGCAACCTACGAAAGCCGGACATGGAATTCCTGACTAGCGACAACACAGAAGCATACCTCGATGTTCTTACCTGCAAAAAGTCACTTACGGTTCTACGCAGCCTTTCCGACGGCCTATGGGCACACCCCCACGAAATCGTTGCAGCAACCCCTCTACCTGCTAAAGCCGTTGAGCAATCACTGCAACACCTAGTCTCACTTGGATTTGTAGAAGAGCACAACGGGCAGTACCGTGAAGTAGCCGAAAATCTCTTGCCAGCTTTCCAAGCTCTTGCCGCCTAGTACTGGCACAGTCATGCTTTTTTGACACCCATTATCTCAATCGAGACGAACGGCGTATCAGGGTTCAAATCCATGTAGCGCTCACCTAACCCTTGTGTCTTTAGCCACGACTCGAAATCCCCCTCGTGATTCTCAATTCCAGCAAGCACAGTTTCGGTTCGATACCCGCCCTTAGAGCCGACCTGGGCCGTCGAACCGTCGGCATAGGTGACTTTAAAGTAGGCGCGGCGTTCTGGTAAGTCTTTATCTCCCCACTTCTTACGGTGAAGTGATTGGACGTCCTTACTAAGCTCGTCAAAAGCAGCTTTTCTACCTTTAGCGTCCTTGGTCTTTGGGAAGTCCACCTTATATTTACGCATGTTTAGACCGTACTCAGTGGGGTGCTTGATGTAACGCCCACGAGCCGGGACTTCAACGCGCTTGCCCACCCGTCGCCCCTTGGTCTTTTCTCTTCGCTCGTCCTCATTTACTCCCTTGGGCAAGACATTTTTCTGCCCGTTAGAACCACGAACATGTGAGTATTCGCCCTTAGATGTTTTACGACGCGGGGGGCGACGCGTCACACTGCCAGTCTCAGCTAATTCTTTCAGCGAACCAACCATGTTTGAACCTGGCTTTAGACCGCGACGAATCTGCGAAATCAACGACGAATCTCGTTGCATTTCTTGGGCTATCTCAGACTGGTTCATACCTCGGGACATAAGCAGTTCGATGTACTCTTTAGCGCTTTTTGCCATTCTTCCGCTCCTTACAATCCAAGCTGCTGAATTGCTCCACCAATACCGGCGTTCTCTGCGCGGCGGGCAAGACGCAAGCGGGCTTCTATCGTCGTAGGCAATGCCATATCTGGCGTACCGGCGGGAAGATAGCCTTTCATTCGCAGCCGACCTACTGCGCCGTCGTCTTTGCCCCCGTACTGGACAGGCAAAGCCCACTGAGGTAATTCTGTGGTGTAGATAGCGTCGCCGTTGATACCGATAAGCTGCGCGGGGTCTACATGCAATGCCCCCCGCTTCTCTCCCCCAGCCACAGGGCCATGCAGGACACGAGCACGGGCACGGGACCAGACTTGTGACGCCAGCTCCGGGCGATAGTATGCCCGCTGCTTTTCAGGAATCGCACTCAACGGGATTTTCTCACGGTAAACGAACTTGTCTCCGAACCGCTGGGCGGTGTGTGCGTACTGAGGGGGAATATCCCACGATGAATCGACAGTTACCGTTGAAGAGCGTCCACGAGAAGCGAATGAACCTATGGTCTGCAAAAGGATTTGGCGGATTGCAGCGCTCGCAGCGTCGATAACGACCGGGGCAACGTTGTTTGCTGTTCCGATAGTTTCTACATTTTCGCGGGCTTTGACGATACGTTTGCAAAAGGTATCGAGAGGACGCGCGGCTACAGCTCGTTTTTCACCACGCACAGCCGGTTTCTTGCTGGTAAATGTGATTGCTTCAAAGAATTTTTCAATCGTCCAACCGAACTCTTCGGCTAGACGCAGCTCTTCGTTGCCTACCCATGTTTCAAATACAGCGCCGGGGACGTTAGGGTAAACCCATGTACGGCGGCCGTCTTCGGTGGTATGTTTCAGGGGCAAAATACCAAGCGTTTTCCAATCCTGGGGAACACGAACGCGCACATGATAACGAGCCGGTAAGAACGGACCAACACGACGCATATTTGTTTCTCCGTACCAGAGTTCGCGGGCCTGTTGCCCCTTAATCCATTGAGCCGGTCCTACCCCTAGTTCATTGCCGCAAGCAGCGTACATAAAGCGGCCGTCGATGTACGAGAACCCTGACATAGATTCTCCGCGCGTTTGCTGCATAAGAGGACGCGTTAACTCATGCTCAACGTAGTTAGGACCGGCGACAAGGTGCTCTATGTGGTGCTGACCAGATGTTGAATGAATTAGCTCTGCTATATCATCATCTACGATTTGCGGGTCTAATCCCGCAGGTAGAGATTGCGCCCAAAGTTGCTGCCCTGTGGCCGCAGGGGATTTCATAAGCCCTTGCATTGATTCTTCTGACCGAATCACGCAATGCTGGGTAAGCTCCCATGCTTCTCTCGCTTGCATGGGAGACAGGCGAATGTTTCCGAACCATGCTTCTACTAGGGACAGTTCATAGGGCTTTTCGCGGCGGTCCTGCATATCTTGCAGCTTGTGATAGAAGCGTCCAACCGGGGGCGCTCCCGAATCCAGCCAATGCTTGCCGTGCTGCCAATCGGTCAGGTCTGATTGGAACCAATGGCGATTGGTGCGTTTGTCCCGTTCGGGAATCTTGCCCACCAGAACAACTCTTTTGATACCAGAAACCTGTGCTGTATTCAGCAAGTCCTCTAGGTTGGGGTTCTTCCTGCGCCCGCGAATGACAGGGCTAATTTTGCGGCCGTCTGAATCTACCCCGTACCCGGTGGACGGGTCTAGCCACAAAGTAGGCAGAGGTGAAACTTTCCAAGGTACGGGGCGCATTACTTCCCTCCGTTCTGCTTGCGTAGATAGTCGGTAAGAGCTGCCGTTGCAATATCCCGCAAGGTCATACCGCTAATAACCTTTTGAAGTGCCAGCTCACGCTTAAGCGACCTGGGAATCTCAACGTTAAACGGAACATTCGATTTATCAGCAGCGATTTCTTGCTCTTTCGCGGCCCAATCTGCGTTTGTAGTCATTACCCTCTCCCCTATTGACGTGTAGCGCCCACGGTGTAACCGGCGCTCTCTAAGTATTCGGTTAGTGCCGCTTCTACCAGCCCCTGAAAAGTCATGCCGCTATCGCTCATGTAGTCGTCTGCGGCGTCACGAATCTCTAGGAGAATACGTGTAGAGACTTGCTCTCGGACGACGCGACGACGACGCGAGGGAACAGGCTTTTTCGCTTCTTCTTTTGCGTTGGCCGCTGCTTCTTCGATGTATGAGGGGGCCTGCTGCTTTTTGATGGGTTGGCGCTGAACTTTAGCCATGTCCTAAGCTCCTATGATGGAATCGGTGAGCGCGTCGATAAGCGATTGCGCTTCTTTAGCGCTACTGCTGCCGGTCTTACGAATAGGTAAGTGAGTACTCGCCATATCTGCTACAGCAGCGCGTGAAAGAACTACAGGAGAAAGCACGTTATCCCAGTTCTCATTAATTTGGTCAATCTGGAATCGGTCTTCGCCCTTTCGGGTATCTGCCAGGTTGATAATGACGCCTGAAAATTGCAGTTCCGGGTTCAGCCTAATCCGCTTAATTTCGTTGATAGTGTTTTCAAAATGAGTTAGCCCCTGAACTGAGAGAGCGGCCGGGGCAGTCACAGCAAAAACCTGTTCTGCGGCAACCAGTCCGTTAAGAGTTAGTCGCCCCAACGAGGGCGGCAAGTCCATAAGAACGTAGTCATATTCTTCGATTTTTTCCGAGTCGATAAACGCTGTTTTCAAGCGCTGCTCTGCGGCAATAAGGCTTTCTTCTGCCAGCGCTGCCAGGGTTTCATCTGCTGGAACGATAGAGATGTTCTCCCATGCAGTTTCCATAATTCCATCGTCGATACAGCCAGGGGTGTTAGCTTTCAGCACATCGTACATGGTCAGAGTTTCCGCCGTTACGCTTGCTCCAAGAACAATCGTGGCGCTGCCTTGTTGGTCTAAGTCCAACACGAGAACTTTCATACCTCGATAGGCCAAAGACTCTGCAACAGCAACAGTAATTGAAGTTTTTCCGACGCCGCCTTTCTGGTTTCCAAAGGCAATAATCTTGGGTGACATCTCCACTCCCATATAACTAGGTTTCTAGGTTTCTTGTTTCCTAGTTTGCCCCATCTTCTCCCCGAAATCAAGAGCTAACTAAATTATTTTATGAACTCACAAAAAACCCGCCCCTGACGGGGCGGGCAACAAATACTCTACGACGCCTTACCTATAGCCGCAGCAGCCGAAACAACCTCTTCAACACTGAGAATCCTTGCAACAGCCCCACGAGGCGGTATATGCAGCTTTGAACGGCGCAGAATCAGCCCATTCCGAGTAACAGACACCCGAGCTTCTGGATAATACAGCAGGACAACCTGCAAGTGGTCCACAAAGGCTTTTTTAAAGCTGCGCTCGCGGGCATAGTTCCCACCAAACTGTTTAGAAAGTTGGGACCAACTTACGTTTGATTCTGGCGCGCGCTGCATGTAGAGACGGTGAACTAGCCAGCAATAAATATCCAACCTCATAGGGTCCCGCTTGAATGCAGAAACGATTTCAGACACCAACGGAACAGCCGTATTTTGAACGTGGTTATAGAATGATTCACTGACTTCTAAAGTAGACGGAATCGACTCGACGACCTCGCCAGTTTCGCTAGACTTCCAGATTTCCCAAGAATCAGCAATCTGTAAGACCTTGCCCTTATTTGCAGTAACACCCTCTTTTTTAGGGCCTTGCTCAAAAACTACGATGTGAGCTGAGAAAAGAGCTTCCAGCTGCCTAGTGAAGTTCGCATGCTGCTTTCCGCCGCTAGATATACCCAACTGCGCCCTCAGCGCATTTACACTTTTTCCCACCTCTACACGGCGGCTTTTCGAGAGCTTTATCTCTGTAGTAAGCCAAATCAGAAACAGTCTAGGGACAATCCCGTAAGGGTAGACATACTCGATACCGCCCCCAGGGCCAGGAACCATACCCGGCTGAATCACTATCTTTTTTCGCCCATTAGAGCGCTCCCAACTCCTCATGTTCGGGTCAGGCTTCTTATAGGGGAAAGACAAGTCTGTTAAGTCTGCAAGCAGATATGAACCTGCCTTAATTTTTCCGGCTTCTTGCAGCTCTATGCTGCGACCGGCGTGTTCTACAAGGGTTTGAAAACGTGCCGCAGGGGGTTCTATCTCACGGTTCCAGACCTCGGTAGTTTCAGCTATACTAGGCATTGAAAAGACCTTTTCGACTAGGTTTACTGCCCTTGTGAAGTAGCAGCTTCGCAAGGGCTTTTTCTATTCTATATGTTTCCCTTATTTATACTATCAGCTAATTTATCAAGACGGTTGCCACCCTGGGCCGCGTCTGTGGAAAACATCGGTTTTTAAATACTTATCCACAGTACTTAAGTGGCGCTTCCAAAATCAGTACTTAAGTAGCGCATGCTTCTCAAAACAGCTGATATTTCAAGGTTTTTAAAAATGTACCCGTTGATTTTAGACAGGTTATCCACAGTACTTAAGTGGCGCTTTAGTCAGTACTTAAGTGGCGCATGATGGGGCTTTTGCCCTTATTTCACAAGGGATTCCGAGGGGTCCCCTATAGATTAAATCCTTTATATTTTTCTCTAGTAGTAGGAACGTGTGGGCAAGTGGATATGTGGACAGCTAGTTCCGGCCTTTTTATTCAAAATTCCTCCATCACCACATAGACGATGAAGAGAACTAACCCAACGCCTAGCCCGCTTACTACTACCGGAGTCACTGAATCTATAAACGAGGTTCCCACTTCTGAAGCGCTAGGGAGTGTTGAAAAGCCGTCTACTACCCATTGCCACCCTTTAGCCACAACAGGACGGAAAGAAGCTACAAAAGAGCAACCAGCGATTGATAGGGCCACTCCACTATAGAGAGCTAATCTAGCAAACCTTATGCCTTGCCTGTATAGCTTGATTCCTAGAACCAAGGGAAACGCTGCGATACCAAGGCCAATGATAAGAAAAGCTACCCACAACCATTCTGGGGCAATTTCCGGGGGCAGTTTCCAGCTATCAGGTAAGAACATGAGGGGTTCTCCTTACGACTTCAAATTGTTAAGACAGTTTGCTGGGTATCTCACAGCTCAACAGAAAATGATAAATACATCTTATAAGCTAAATAAAGAAGAAACTATGATATAGACCTGTCGATGACTATTTCGGCAAAATATAGTTCATAAATTACGTTCTAAGTAGAACTTGATTCCTCGCTCTGATAGTACTGACACTAGACCCCTCAGTGCGGCTTCATAGTGATTAATTCTTCGGAACATCGGATAGATTCGTTGCAGTTCTTCAAGCGAACTAAAGAGCCGTAGCATTACAGGGTTTCCACCGTTCTCTGCAAATTTAAGAAGCGACTCCTTTAGCTGAGAAGCAATCCAACCATCTACTTTTTCTACTTCATCTATCAGCAGTTCTTTTGCCGGTATGCTTGCATTCCGCTCTCTATCCCAGGCTTGAACCGTTCTGTTCTGAACTTTTAGTATTTCCGCTATGTCTTTTGTTGTGAACCCTAAGTACTCTCTCAAGAAACGAAATTCGTGAGGGGGCATATCTGAAACTACCGTGCGGGGCATGGGCAAACCTTTCTATATAAGCATGCATGCTTGCATGCATGCATGCTTGCATGCAAGATTTCTAGCATGTAAGCATGCGTCCA
>NZ_JBLKPV010000019.1:0-23482 GCF_049068285.1 Rothia nasimurium
GCATCAACGGCGAAGGCGTCACCCACGAACTACCTGAAGGGGTGCTGACGGCTAAGGGCGAGAGCGTTAAGGCTGAAGAGAAGCCGACCATTGACCCCGCAACCGTAGTCACCACCTCGTCCGAGACCAAGACCGAAGCCAAGGCCGAGGCTACTAAGTCAGAAACCAAAACTGAGACTGCAAAGACCGAGGCAGCTAAGAAGCCTGAGCTAGCTAAGACCGGTGCATCCGATGCAGCACTCTTGGCTCTGGGTGGCCTGAGCGTCCTGGGTTTGGGTGCCGGTGCTGTTCGTGCAGCCCGTCGCGCCTAAGCTAGGCCAGATTTGACTCTAGCTCAGTAATTACCGTCAGGTAAGAGCAAAACTATGAGCAAAAAGGGCGCCTATCCCTGTAACGGGGTAGGCGCCCTTCACTATGCAAGTATCCAGGGCAGACAGAGAGCCTACCCCAGAATCTCAGGGGCCTGGAAGTCCTGGCCCAGCAGGTGCTGGTTCAGCCAGGCGGTGAAGACCCGGTACCAGAGGCGGGAGTTGCCGGGCTTAAGTATCCAGTGGCCCTCGTCCGGGAAGTAAAGATACTTGTGGCCTAGATCCGGTGAGTGCCGCTGCAGGTCAGCCCAGAGGTGGTGGGCCTGGCCAATGGGCACACGGTAGTCCTTATCCCCGTGGATCACCAGCATGGGCGCTGCAATCTCTGCAGCCGTGTGGCAGGGAGAAATCGCGTGGCCTTCCCCGCCGTGCTCAATCTTCCACTCGTGCCACATGCCGTTATCTGAGAGGAAGTACATAGTGCCGTAATCCCAAATGGAGGCGTGGGTGACGTAGCACTTGAAGCGGGTTCCAGCCCGGCCTGCTACCCAGCTGGTCATGAAACCGCCGTAGGATCCGCCGGTAAAGGCGGCATTGTCGCCGTCGATATCCGGGCGTTTTGATACTTCTTCTACCACCTGCATGATGTCGGTATAGGGGGTGCCGCCCAGGTCGTCGCCACCGCGGTCCAGCATGTGCTGGCCGTAGCCGGTAGAGATTGCGGGGTCGGGTAGGAGCACGGCGTAGCCTGCTTCGGTGAAGACCCAGGGGTTCCAGCGGTAGGTCCAGGAGTTCCAGGAGCCCCAGGGGCCGCCGTGGGCAAAGACCACCAGCGGCCGGGGGGCCTCAGCGTCCCCCTCGGGCAGGGCCAGGAAGGATGTAATCTCGGTGCCGTCTTCCGCTGTTGTCGTGAAGCGTTCAAGCCGTCCCGGGGCAGCGAGTTCATCACAGGGAGCCGGAATCCGGCTGACCTGGCCGCTGGCCGGATCAATGCGGACGGGGTAGGCAGAATGCTGGTGGGAGTCAGCCAGGGCCACCAGGGCCCCCTCGTTGTAGGCCAGGGCCGAGAAGTGGGTTGCACCGTCATCGACCAGGGGGCGGGTTGACCCACCCACTGAACCGGTAAAGATGGCAGTAGCCCCGAGGTGGTCGGTCACGAAAGCGTATCGGGTGGAATCGAGCCACACGATCTCCCCTGCCCAACGGTCAATATCGCGAGAGAGCTCGGTCATGCGACCGGTTTCGAGATCGTAGTAGTTGGCCTGAACCGCGATGGACTGGCCGGGCAGCCAGCGGCGTACTACGCTCAGGGCCAGGCCCTGGCCGTCGGGGGTGAAGGCTCCTGCTGAGAAGTCGTGGGTGTCGGTGGCTTCAGCAATCAGGCGGGGCTCGGTCTGCCCGGCTAGGTCCACCAGCCAGGTGGAGTAGCGTTCGTGGATTCCTCGGACCTTGGTCTGCATGGTCACAGCTGCCAGGGTGCCGGCCGGGTTGACAGTGAAGCCAGAGATAATGGCGCGGGGGCCACCGGGCAGGGGTAGGCGGGTAGCTTCGGCCTCGCCGTCCTTCACGAAAAGGGCGCGGACGCCAGTACCCAGGTCGTGGTCCCAGAAGCGGGTGGGGAACTCGGTGTAAAGAACCCCGGAAACGCCTGAGCTCTCGCGCTCATCGAGAATTTTTGCCTGTTCTTCAAGGGTGCCCCGGTGGGCCTTGGCGGTGAAGATATACCGGGGCCCACCGTCACGGTCCCGGACCTCAAGCTGCTCTACTCCCCCGGGCCAGGTGAACACGAGCTCAGGTTCCCCGTGCTCTGGCAGGCGATAGACGGCCTTGAGGCTCTTGGATTCTGCCTCGTCTACGTCCTTGCCTAATCCCAGGTAGAGGGTGCCGCCATCGGTCATGGTGAGGACGGAGGCGCCCGACTCAGGAGCGGTCAGCGGGTAGGCCCGAGTTGCGTTCTTGCCAGGAAGGGACCAGAGGCGGGGGCGCCACTTTGCGCCGTCCTTATTCAGGGTGTTGACGGTGAGCACCGGGTCGCCGGTGCGGCCTGCGGCAAGCCCTACCATGCGGGGGTGCTCAATCAGCCGGGCCAGGTAGGTTTCGCTGGCGCTGGTAGTGGTTGAGGTATCAGAGGCAGTGGGATAATGTGAATCTGTCATACCTTCCAACATACCCACCTGTGACCTACCACTCAAGCACCAGCGTCCTACCGCTTCACAAGCTCTTAAGCTCCCGCATGAGCCCGCAGAAGATTATTCCAGGGATCCTTGAAGGTTAGAGTCTGCCCCTCTAGGGTCGAGGAGATACCGTGAAATCGCAGGCGGTCAGCTAGGGCATCAAGGGAATCCTGGCCGGGGAGGGTCAGGTTCACCATCCCCAGCCCCAGGGTGTTTTGCCGGGGGTTTGCCCCGAGGGAATTCCAGACGTTCATGGCCATGTGGTGGTGGTAGCCACCTGCTGACACAAAGACAGCCGAATTACCAAGACCTGCCGTCCGGTCGAAACCCAGGGCATCTACATAAAAGGCCTGGGCGGTTTTGACGTCGCCAACCTGCAGATGAACATGCCCCACAGAGCCCAGGTAGGCCGGGTCTTTCTGCACTTCCAGCGCTATGTCTTCGTCAGTTAGATGCTCACGAATGAAGGCTGCCGGGTCAATGTGGAGGGTATCCATGGACACTTCGCCGTTGACCCAGCTCCACTGGTCACGAGGACGGTCGATGTAGAGCTCTACGCCGTTGCCCTCCGGGTCTGAAAAGTAGAAAGCCTGGGAGACTAAGTGGTCACCGGAGCCCACATAACGGTCTCGATAGTAGGTAAATCCCCGCACGAGGGACCGGGCCAGGTCTGCGGGGGAAGCAAAGAGCACCGCAACGTGAAAGAGCCCCGCTTCGGTTCGGGCCGGGTGGCGCAGTGAAGGGTCGTGTTCCAGGGCAAGGAGCGGGACGCCTCCTAGTCCCAGGTGGACGGCGCCGTCTGAGCTGGGTAGCTCCTGTAGGCCGACGCCCTGGGTGTAGTAGCGGTAGACCGCCGCCATATCTTTGACCTTGAGCCGCACATGCCCCATAGAGGTTGCAACGGGTAGTTTTTGGTCGGATTTGTGGTGGGTGGCTGATAGCTTATCCACGGTTTCCCTTTCGTGTTCTGGATGAATTCCAATAACAAATTACTTTACATGTAAAACAATAGGCGCAGGTGGGAGGGTAGGCAATATTCGTCACAAAAGCCACCAGCAGGGCAAATTTTAGAGAGCTGGGGCACAGCGTTGTATTCTTTTAGAGGAAACCGCCCACACGCGACAAGGGAGACGCCCTCCATGGCAAAGATTATCTACACCCACACCGACGAAGCTCCGCTGCTGGCAACCTACTCCTTCCTGCCCATTCTGGAGTCCTATGCTTCAACCGCCGGTGTTGAGGTAGAAACCCGCGATATTTCACTTTCAGGCCGCATCCTGGCCCAGTTCAGCGATATTCTCCCTGCTGAGCAACAGGTTGCGGACGCCCTCACCGAACTGGGCGAGCTAGCCAAGACCCCCGAAGCTAACATCATCAAGCTGCCTAACATCTCAGCGTCCGTGCCCCAGCTCAAGGCCGCTATCGCTGAGCTGCAGGCCAAGGGCTTCGCTATCCCCGACTACCCCGATGAGGTTGTCACCGAAGAAGATAAGGACGTCCGCGCCCGCTACGACCGTGTCAAGGGCTCAGCTGTGAACCCGGTTCTGCGCGAGGGCAACTCAGACCGCCGCGCTCCCCTGTCTGTTAAGAACTACGCCCGCAAGAACCCCCACTCCATGGGTGCCTGGTCAGCAGATTCTAAGACCAATGTTGCAACCATGGGCCACGACGATTTCTTCTCCAACGAGAAGTCCGTGATTATTGAGGCTGACGACACCCTGAAGATCCAGCACGTTGGCACCGACGGCACAGTGACCGTCCTCAAGGAATCTGTGCCCGTACTGGCCGGTGAAATCGTTGACGGCACCTACATGAACGTGGCTGAACTTGATAAGTTCCTGGCCGAGCAGGTTGCCCGCGCCAAGGCTGAGGGTGTGCTCTTCTCGGTGCATCTGAAGGCCACCATGATGAAGGTGTCAGACCCCATCCTCTTCGGCCGTGTTGTACGCGCCTACTTCTCAGAGCTCTTTGAGACCTACGGTGAGCAGCTGGACGCAGCTGGCCTCAACGGCAACAACGGCCTGGCCGCTATCATCTCCGGTATCGATACCCTGCCCGAGGATATCCGTGAGGACGTCCGCGAGCTGATCCACAAGGGCCTGCAGGAAGGCCCCGAGCTGGCCTACGTCAACTCCGATAAGGGCATCACCAACCTGCACGTCCCCTCAGACGTCATTGTGGACGCTTCCATGCCCGCTATGATTCGTACCTCCGGTCAGATGTGGGGCGCAGCCGGTCAGCAGGCCGACACCCTGGCCGTCCTGCCCGATTCTTCCTACGCTGGCGTCTACCAGACCGTCATCGAGGACTGCCGTGCCAACGGCGCCTACGACCCCACCACCATGGGTACCGTGCCCAACGTGGGCCTGATGGCGCAGAAGGCTGAGGAATACGGATCCCACGACAAGACCTTCCAGCTTGAGGCGGACGGCAAGGTTCAGGTGGTGAACTCTGCCGGTGACGTTCTCATCGAACACGAAGTTGCTGCCGGTGATATCTGGCGCGCCTGCCAGACCAAGGACATCCCCGTTCAGGACTGGATCAAGCTGGCCGTCACCCGCGCCCGCGACTCTCAGACCCCCGCGGTCTTCTGGCTCGATAAGAACCGTGCCCACGACGCAAACCTGATTGCCAAGGTCGAGAAGTACCTGCCCGAGCACGATACTGAGGGCCTGGATATTCGCGTCCTGGCTCCTGCTGAGGCAACCCAGTTCTCTATCGACCGCATCCGCAAGGGTGAGGACACCATTTCGGTCACCGGCAACGTGCTGCGTGACTACCTGACCGACCTCTTCCCCATTCTGGAACTGGGCACCTCAGCCAAGATGCTGTCCATTGTTCCGCTGATTAACGGCGGTGGCCTCTTTGAGACCGGTGCTGGCGGTTCTGCCCCCAAGCACGTTCAGCAGGTTCTGGAAGAGAACCACCTGCGCTGGGATTCTTTGGGTGAGTTCCTGGCCCTGGCTGCTTCCTTTGAGCACCTAGCAAAGACCACCGGTAATGCTTCTGCCCAGGTTCTGGCTGACACCTTGGATAAGGCGACCGGTACTTTCTTGAACGAGAACAAGTCACCTTCCCGCCGCGTGGGCGAGATTGATAACCGTGGTTCCCACTTCTATCTGGCGAAGTTCTGGGCTGAGGAGCTGGCTGCTCAGGGTGAGGACGCCAACCTGGCGGCTAAGTTCGCCCCGGTGGCTGAGGCTCTAGCTGCCAACGAGGAGAAGATTGTGGCTGAACTGTTGGACGCCCAGGGCTCCCCCGCAGATCTGGGCGGCTACTACAAGCCCGAGGACGCCAAGGCATCAGCGGTGATGCGCCCGAGTGCGACGCTGAATGAAGTGGTGGATGGGTTGAAGAAGTAACCCAATACGCGACTTGCGGGGTTTCCTTCGAAATGCGGTATAAAGAACCGCATTTCGAAGGAAACCCCGCATTTCGTTAAGGACTCTGTAACTTGCTATCTGTTGCTGGTAGTCCTTGCTGCCCATTTTCATCAGTGAAATGATGGCGGGTGGATTCGATGTAGGCATGAGCCCTAATGCCAGTGGGTTTGTGGCAACACAACACCAGTGCCTTATCTACCACCTCTCGTCGTTTCCAACCAGGTCACAAAAGCTACCCAAAAGGCTCCACAGGAATAACCTGCGGAGCCTTTTGAGTTTCCCTGTAAACGATAGAGGAAAGTGTTAGCGGATCTCTCCCCCACCGTCTGGAGCTTAGGCTACACCTGCTTAGATGTGGGTAAAGTGCTTGGTTGGGATTGACGAGCACGGGTCCAGCGGCTCAAACGAAAGATGAGCCAGCCTCCTCTCGTTACCCTTACTGCAGGCCAACAAGAGGTGCTCAGAATTCCACATCAGAACCGGCAAAAAATCACTAATCGTACGCTCACCAAAATCACGCCGAATACCCTCAGCTACCTGCACAGCCTTCTCAAAAAAGTTCAACCTCACTGGATCATGGTGCCCAAAAGCCTGCTCACCAGACTCCGTCCGCAAGGTAACACAGGCACCAACCACCTTCACGATCTCCACCTTTTCCCATACCATGGCGTGGGCATGCAAACCGAGGAAAGAGTTAACCCCGTGTCCTGGGCTTTCCAGCGCACAAGAAACCCGTTCGGTAACACTTCCTGGCTCTTGGATCAGTTCAAGCCGTTCTAAATCGGAGAGACTAGACCAATCAATGTCGGCGGTCAGGAAGTTAAATTCCTGCTCAGAATCCTGGTTTTCAGGACGATCATCGGAGAAGGAATCAGTGGAAAAGAAAGATGAATTACCCATGGTGGGCTCCTTAGAAAAACGCTCTTTCACCGTACCTTGTGGCAGGTGACCGATTTTCCTTTGAGGGCACCGTCTGCGTCAGGCGGTTGCCAGCCAACAAGTCAAAGGGCTTATCGTTGGGCTTCTGAATCGTGCTTGATACTCTAGCAGGCCTCGCAGGCTCATGCAAGCCCTCTGCAACTGATGTATAGCTATCAGCCACATTTAATTCATTGAACGGGTTGAGCTAAACCTGTGGACAAATTGTGCTCTTACCTATTAACACCATGAAACAAACCCCTCAACTGCTTGCGTCTACCTGCCCCCATCGATAAAACTAAATATCAAAGACCCAAGCCAGACCCACCCCACAGGTCAGCCGGGTCAAAAATTCCCTGAACAAAGACGTCACAGGAAAGGGCACCCAACCCTATGAATATTCCCAAACTCCACACTCAGCTTGCTGCTTTGGCTCTAACTTCCTTCGTACTTACTGGCTGCGGAAACACCACCCAAACCGCACCCCTACCAGAATCAACTGCAAGCACCACCGCAACCAGCGCAGTTCCCGCAGCAACTGCTCCTGCTACGACAGAATCAGACCAGGCCACAGCATCCCCCAGCCAAGCCTTCTCCGGTGGATCCAAAGCCCCCGAAGGTGAGTATCGAGTGGCAGATGAATACGGCCCAGCCCAGAATGTTCCCAAGCCGGTGGCTCCTGCTGGGATGCATGTTGAGTCGCCAGACGCTTTGTTCCTTTTTATTGAGTATTGGAATGATATGCGGAACTATGCCAACCAAACGGGAGATATTTCTAGTATTCAAACCCTTGTCGATGAATCTTTTGAACAGGAGCAAGGATATTATGAGGCGCTTGAAGAAATTTACGCATCCGGTGGTTGGGTTATTGGAGGAAATCGAACCATCCACTACAACAAAGACCTTCTTATTGCGGAAGGTAATGGAAGATATTCAATAGGATCTAATTTTGAACTCGAAAATTCAGTTTTGTGGTACAACAATGAAGCGCGAGCCTACGATAACTCTCAGAATATCTACCGCGGAATCATGCTGACGGTGCAATTCAATGACGGTTCATGGCGTGTTCTTGCCGCAAATGAGGTCAATTAATGAATTGCAAATACACAGGTCTTTCGGTTGCTCTGCTCCTTACTCTTACATCGACAGCTGCTTTTGCAAACTCAAGTGGTGAAGCAAAAGAGTCAGAATTCGAAGTAAGTGTTGACGGTGTTGTAGAAATCTTTGAAAATGCACATTCTGGTGATATTCGAAAAGGTAAACTGGATTTAATAGATAATCTAGGAACGGATTCAGGGGCTGCCGTCCGCCTTATCTACTTCGACACCCCCACCAACCCCAACCACGCAGCCCTCCAAAAAGGCACCGCCCCCACCCCAGGAACCTACTGCCTAACAATCAAATAAACCCTCGCTTCCCCCCCCCCTCCCAGCAAAACACACTGCAGTTAGGCCAACTTCACCGAACAAAACGGTTAAACCTGTGGATAACTTGCCCTAGTACCCCGTAACACCCAGACACAAACCCCCAACCACTTGCACGCTTAGCCCCAACCCGATAAAACTAAACACTAAAGACCCAAGCCACAGGCGCACCCCACACGCTACGGCTACAACCAGGTCTTAACCAAACCCCTGAACAAAGACGTCACAGGAAAGGGCACCCAACCCTATGAACACCCCCAAACCCCACACCCTGCTTACAACCCTGGCAATAACCACCTTGGTACTCACAGGCTGCGGAAACACCACCCAAACCGCACCCCTACCAGAACCAACAACAAGCAGCACTTCAGCCAGCACAGCAACAGACACTGCAACTAGTACAGCCACCACAGCCCCGGCCCAAGCCAGCGCTTCACCTAGCCAGGCCTATTCTGGCGGTTCTAAAGCCCCCGAGGGTGAATACAGGGCTGCTGATGAATTTGGCCCAGCCCAGAATGTTCCCAAGCCGGTGGCTCCTGCTGGGATGAATGTCGAATCACCCGAAGCCATGCTTCTGTTTATCACCTATTGGCAAGATATGAGAAATTATGCATACCAAACTGGTGATACGTCAGATGTGAAGTCACTCGTCGATGAATCACACTCGAAAGAACATGAATTTTATACGGCTTTGGAAGAGATTTACTCATCCGGTGGTTGGGTTATTGCCGGTGGTCTGACAATTCATTACAACAAGGACTTGATTGTCTCCCATGGTAACGGTGAGTACTCAATCGGAAGCAACTTTGAAGCAGCTGATTCTGTTCTCTGGTATGGCGAGAAGGCAGTCTATAACGATAATTCTGACTCTATCTATAGGGGTGTAGATTTTCGCCTAAAATTTCATGATGGAAAATGGAAAGTTCTCAGCACAAAGGAGATTAACTAGTGCGATTTAGAGAATTTTCTGCTTCTTGTCTAATTGTTCTCGGTGCCATGGCTATGATTCCGGTGGCTTACGCTGAGTCATCGGGTGAAGTTGATGGTGATGGATTTAAGGTTGATATCCTTGAAAGATTTATTAATTCTGAGGACAGTATAGATAAATCGGATGAGACTCATTCCGAATATGAGGTCCAGGAACAGGGGCTGTCGGCTGCCGTCCGTCTCATCTACTTCGACACCCCCACCAACCCCAACCACGCAGCCCTCCAAAAAGGCGCCCCCACCGCCCCAGGCACCTACTGCCTCGCCACCAACGGCAACCTCGGCACCCTCAACCTCGTCCCACCCGACTGGGCCGACGGATCAGACACCCCCTACAACACACCCCAAGGCACCATCGGCTGCATCCCCCTCACCCCCACCGAACTCCAAGACGCAGGCCTAGAACTCACCGAAGAAAACGGCCAACCCGTCCTACGCACCACCCGCATCACCCTCACCACCCACGACTTCAACACCTTCCCCATCCAAGCCACCACACCCCACCAAGACCGAGCACCCCACACCCTCAAAAACTACAACACCAACTTCTGGGCCAACCCCAACCCCCAAGAATTCACCCAAACCATCAACGGCCAAAACGTCACCCTCAAAGCCACCCCAGTGAGCTACACCTTCGACTACGGCGACGGAACCACCCTGGGCCCGGTCACCTACCCCGGCTACCAGTTAGGTGAAGAAGTGTGGGATGAGCAGACTCCGACCAGCCACCGGTATGAGAACACCGGTGAGTACTGGTTTACTTTGGCCACGGAGTATCGGGGTGAGTATTCGGTCAATGGTGGGCCCTGGCAGGTGATTGAGGGGACGGTTGTGCGGGTGAGTGAGCCTCAGTTGGTGAATGTGTGGCGGTTGAAGGTGGGTTTGGTGGCTGAGGATTGTGCTGCTAACCCGGACGCCTGGGGCTGTGCCAACAGTTAGTCCCTGAAACAGATGGCATAGCTCTGCCCGAATCTCCTGCCAGGTGAGCGGGCAGAGGCCGTCCTTACTGGTAGAGCTTGCCGCCCGATTCTTCCAGGTAGCAGGTGGGGCACAGCGACTCGTAGCCCACATGTACGCCGTCAATGGCCACCTGGTCGCCAGCAAAAACAAACTTTCCGTCAACGGTGCGGCCGTTAAAGAGCGCCTTCCGTCCGCACCTGCAAATAGTCTTCAGCTCTTCCAGCGTATGGGCAATCTCCAGCAAGCGGGCAGAGCCGGGGAAGGCCCGCGTCCTAAAGTCCGTGCGAATGCCGTAGCACATCACCGGAACGTTCTCTTCCACCGCAATCCGCATGAGATCATCCACCTGCTCAGCGGTCAAGAACTGGGCCTCGTCCACCAGCAGGCAGGAGACAGGCAGGTGCCAGTGCATCCGGTCATCATCGGCATTAGGCTCAGCAGCAGCATGGAAGAGATCGCGCACCGAGTCCTCAGCACCCACCAAAAAATCAGCCTGGCGGGTCACCCCCAAGCGGGACACAATCTCAGTATCACCCTTGGTATCCACCTGCGGCTTGGCCAGCAGCACCCGCTGGCCCCGCTCCTCATAGTTATGGGCAGCCTGCAGCAGCGCAGTAGACTTGCCCGAATTCATGGCACCAAAACGGAAATAGAGCTTAGCCACGCGGCCACACCTTTCAACCCAGAACACTTACACAAAAACAAAACCAAACCCCACTATTCTAGCCCGCCCCCCACCCCAGCGGGTGAGGGACGTCCGCACCTCGAACGCCAACCAGCGGCCACTGAAGCTAGCCAGCGCCCAGTAAAATTTTAGAGAAACAACCCAAGCCCAACCCCAGGGAGCCCTATGTCCGAATATATCCCCTACCTCCTGGTTCCGGTCCTCTTTGGCCTGCTGGCCAAAATGATCAAGCTCCCACCCCTCCTCGGTTTTCTTGCAGCAGGCATCGCCTTGAACTTCGCTGGCTACGAAGAACTTGGAATCATTACCGAGCTGGGCGACCTCGGCGTCACCCTCTTGCTCTTCACTATCGGCCTTAAGCTGGACGTCCGACTGCTCCTGCGCCGGGAAGTCTGGCTGACCAGCTCCATCCATATGGTCCTCACCACCCTCTGCGGGGCCAGCCTGATTCTCTTCCTCCTCACCCTGGGACTCGGCGCAACCGGTACCCTGGATCTCTCCCAGGCAGCAATCCTCGGCTTCGCCCTTAGCTTTTCCTCAACCGTCCTTGTCGTCAAAACCCTGGACGAACGATCCGACTCCCGCTCCCTCTACGGCCGTACAGCCATCGGCATCCTCGTCATTCAGGACCTCTTTGCCGTGCTCTTTGTTGCCGCCACCGGCGAGCACTCCCCCAGCCCCTGGGCCGTCCTGCTCCTTCTGCTCATTCCAGCGGCCTGGATCTTTAAAAAGGGCCTGACCCGCGTCGGCCACGGGGAACTTCTGGTGCTCTACGGGGTGGTCATGGCCTTCGTCCCCGGCTACTGGCTCTTTGACTTCTTCCACGTCAAGGGCGATCTTGGCGCCCTCGTCATGGGTATGCTGCTGGCCAGCCACCCTAAATCCAACGAGCTCTCCCACACCCTGCTCTCCCTCAAGGAGTTCATGCTCATTGGCTTCTTCCTCTCCATCGGGCTCTCAGCCACCCCTACCCTGGACCAGGCCCTCTTCGGCTTCATCCTCCTACTCCTGATCCCGATCAATACCGCAGCCTACGCCCTGATCCTCCGCTTGACGGGCCTCAGCCCGCGTACCACCACGCTCACAGCCCTGACCCTCTCAAACTTCTCAGAGTTTGCAATTATCCTGGTCGCCATGACCAGCGCTACGGGTCTGGTCGATGAGTCCTGGATGGTGACCTTCTCCCTGGCTGTCTCCTTCAGCTTTGTGCTCTCTACCCTGCTCAACATGCGCGGTTCCAAACTGCCCCGCAAGATTGCCAGCCTGATCCCGGCCGTCCCCGAACACAAAATGCACCCCGAAGAAAGGCCCGTCGATTTCGGCGACTCCCAGGCCATTATCATCGGTATGGGCCGTCTGGGTACCGCAGCCTACACCACGTTGACCGACCGATACGGGCTCAAGGTCATCGGCATGGACAGCTCCGAGCCCCGAGTCGATGCCCTCACGGCCAAGGGTTACCGGGTCCTTGAAGCCGACGCTACCGACCCGGCCTTCTGGCGCAGGGTCACAGCAGCCGAAAAGGTCGAGCTGGTCCTACTGGCCATGCCGGCCCACGGAACAAACGTCGATGCCATGCAGCAGGTCATTGAGGCCGGTTCAGAGGCCGTCATTGGCGTCGTAGCCCAGCACGTTGATGAGCTGCAGGAACTCGATAAGCTGGGGGCAGATTCCGTCGTCAACCTCTACTCAGGTGCCGGTGAGACCCTGGCCGACAACGGCTTTGAGGCCATGCGCCGCCGCTTCTACCCCGAGGCAGGGGCTACTCCCACCCCTAACCCCCGCACCGGTAGCATCCCGCAGGTTGCCCAGGGGTAGGACGTCCCCGCCCCGCCATTAAGGGGTTCGGGCCAGCCCCTGGTTGCCAAGCCCAGGGGCAAGCCCGGTGTGAAAAAGAGCCCGGCCCGTATCAATCTAGCTGATACGGGCCGGGCCCTCAGTCTCTGGGAAAGGCTAGACCAAGCTACTTGCCTGCAACCTCAAGACCGGAGACGTCCATATCCTTGAGCGGAATAGTCTTGGAGCCGGTGACCAACCGGTGAACCAGCCAGACACCGATAATGATGGGCAGGCCGATGTAGGCTGAGACAACCTCGAACCAGTGGCCTGCGAAGACCGCGTTGTAGTTCTGGCCAGCGATGACCAGCAGACACATAAGCAAGGCGACAATGGGGCCCAGGGGGAAGAGGGGGGCCTTGTAGGGCAGGTCGTTGACGTCCTTGCCCTGGGCAATGTAAGCGCGGCGGAAGCGGTAGTGGCAGATAGCCACGCCCACCCAGGTGATGAAGCCTGACAGGCCAGAGATGTTGATCAGCCAGGTGTAGGCTGAGCCTTCACCCACAATAGCGGAGATGAAGCCAAAGAGGCCGATCGCAGCGGTCATCAGCAGGGCGGGCATGGGAATACCGCGGGCGTTGACCCGGGCGAAAATCTTAGGAGCCCGCCCCTCAAGGGCCAGGGCGTAGAGCATACGGGATGAAACGTAGAGGCCGGAGTTACCTGCTGAAAGGATTGCAGTCAGAATGACGGCATTCATAACGGACGCGGCGAATGCGATACCCAGGTTTTCAAAAACCATGGTGAATGGTGAGTAGGCGATGTCGGTTGCGTCAGAGCGCAGCAGGTTGGGGCTGGTGTAGGGAATCAGGGTGCCGATAATGGCGATAGCCCCGATGTAGAAGAGCATAATGCGCCAGAAGACGCTCTTGAGGGCGCGAGGCACATCGCGGCGGGGATTCTCGGATTCACCGGCGGCAACACCGATCATTTCGGTGCCCTGGAAGGAGAAACCGGCGACCATGAAAATAGCCAGAATCGAGAGGAAGCCGCCCTTGAAGGGGGCTTCGCCTTCGGTCCAGTTGGCAAACCCGGTGTCGTGGTTGCCCAGAATACCGAAAATCATGGCGACGCCGGCAATGAGGAAGACAATAACGGTGACCACCTTAATGGTCGCCAGCCAGAATTCTGATTCGCCGTAGGAGCGGGCGGAGAGGATGTTAATGCCCAGGATAATGGCCAGGAAGACGCCTGCCCAGATCCAGCCGGGGACGTCCGGGAGCCAGTAGGACATGATGACGCCAGCTGCAACCAGTTCGGCAGCGACGGTGATCGCCCAGTTGAACCAGTAGTTCCAGCCCATGGCGAAGCCGAAGGAGTCTGAGACGTAGCGGGAGGCGAAGGTCTGGAAAGAGCCTGCTACGGGCAGGTTAGCGGCCATTTCGCCCAGGGACTGCATGAGCAGCAGCACCATGATACCGATGAGGGCGTAGGCCAGCAGGGCGCCGCCGGGGCCTGCTTCTGCGATGGTGGAGCCGGAGGCAACGAAGAGGCCGGTGCCGATGGCGCCGCCGATAGCGATCATGGAGAGGTGGCGGCTTGCGAGCCCGCGTTTGAGCTCTTCTTTGGTCTGCCCGGTGGGTGCAGACTGCGCTTCAGTAGACATGAAGTGGTTCTACTTTCGGTGGTAATGAGCCCCCAACAGTTTTGCTTAGGGGGCGTAAGACAACCTAAAGATTACCACCGGGGTGAGACTTGCCCACCGGGCGACCAACGTGATTTATCTTTATCTCAGCTGGGGCAGGAACCGCTAGTGAGCGTCCTTGTTCTCGTTGATGAAGGTAACTGAAGCCCCGTGCTCAACGGTACGGGAGACGGTGCAGTCCTTTTCAGCTGAGAGTTTGATGAGGCGGTCGACCATGGCCTGGGCTTTTGCGCCATTGTCGGTGGCGGGGAAGCGGACGTTGAAGCTGATTTCAATATCGTCCATGCGGACGGCGCCGTCCTCGTCCTGGCGGATGCCGGAGGCTAGCACCTCAAAGGTTTCGGGTTCTTCCTTGCGGGAGGTGACGACGTCCACATCAACAGAAGAGCAGCCAGCGATAGCTGCCAGGAGTAGTTCAACGGGGGTGAGTAGGCCCTCCCCCTGGCCGAAGTCGAGGGTAGCGCCCTTGGGGTTGGTGGCCCGGTAGTGTTTGCGGGCAATCCGCTCGACGGTGACGGCCCGGTAGTTGGGGTCCTGGTGGCGGGTGGGGTTCTCGGTCATGGGATACCTTTCATTTCGGGTAGGGGTGCGGACGCCGGTAGTAGGGTAACAAGCGGGAGAGCCAGTTTTATTTCAAGCAGGGCAAACAGGGGCATTTGAACTGAAAGTTGGAATAACTCTAGTTTTATCTAAACTTATTCCTATGCACCAGCCCAAGCCCTCCCCGTCCTCCCCAGTACAGGCACCAGCCGACCCGGAGCGTCCTGACACAGAAGCGAAAAATCAAGCGTCCGCTGGCCCAATCTCAGGAGAGCACCCGACCCAGCTACCGGGGGAAAGCGGATTTCGAGAAGGCCTGCGGGTATCGGCTGTGCTCTGCGTCGGCTTTGTGGTGATGGGCATGGGCCTTGGCGTGCTAGTAGCCTCGGTGGGCCTGCCCTGGTGGGTGGCCCCTGCCCTCTCCGCTATTGTCTTTGCCGGTTCGGTGGAGTTCCTGCTCGTCGGGATGATTGCCTCAGCTGCCCCGCTGAGCCTGATTGCCTCAACCACCCTGCTCATGAACGCCAGGCACCTGGTCTACGGAATTTCCTACCCCCTACAGAATGTCAAGGGCAACCTGGCTAAGGTGCTTGCGGTGTATATGCTCTGCGATGAGGCCTACGCCCTCAACACAGCCCCGGGTTCCCAGTCCTTCCGCAGTTCCCGGATTATGACAGTCTCGGTGCTGCTGTGGGTCTCCTGGTGGGGTGGATCAACACTTGGCGCGATCTTGGGGGCAACCTTCCTCTCCCACCTGCAGGGGGTGGACTTCGTCATGACGGGCATGTTTCTGGTGCTCTCCATTGACGCCTACCGGGCCGTCAAGGACAGAATTACCGCCACCCTGGCTATCATCTCGTCCCTGACTGCGATCATTCTAGCTCCCCATTCCATGCTGCTGGTCTCCCTGCTGACCCTGGTGGTTCTGCTAGTCATCCGCCACCTGGTGAGCCAGCGAACCGCACAATCCTCGGAGGCGCCCCTTGCCTAGCACCGGCTACATTCTCACGGCCATCGGCCTTGCAGCTGCCATTACCTTTACCCTGCGATTGATTCCCTTTGGCGTCAAATCAGCCCTCAAAAACTCAGCCCTGGTGACCAACCTAGCGGTATGGCTGCCGATGGGGGCTATCATCTGCTTAGGTTTCTACGTCATGGCTGAGATCGATTATTCCTCCCGCGAGGCGGCCCTGCCCTACCTGGCCGGTGCGGTCGTCACGGTGGCCACTCACCTGTGGCGCAAGAACCTGGCCCTCTCCCTGATTGCCGGCACCGCCACCTGCGTCCTCCTAGCCAACTGGGTTTTCTAGGACCTCACTGACGTAAAGCCGGGCTGGCCCGTCCTGCCTTGAAGGGGTCAGGACGGGCCAGCCCGGCTTAGGGGCAAACTGAGGGTTTAGAGAGCGGCCAGGGCAGCTTCGTAGTCAGGTTCGGTGGGGATTTCATCGACCAGCTGGGTGTGGACAACCTCACCGGCAGCGTTAATGACGACGATGGAACGGGCCAGCAGACCGGCCAGGGGGCCGTCGGTCATGGTCACGCCGAAGTCCTTACCGAAGGAGTCGCGGAAGGCAGAAGCAGCAACCACGTTTTCAATTCCTTCAGCACCGCAGAAGCGGCCCAGGGCGAAGGGGAGGTCGTGGGAGACACAAATAACGGTGGTGTTCTCCAGACCGGCTGCCTTCTGGTTAAAGGTGCGGACGGAAGTAGCGCAAACGCCAGTGTCGATAGAGGGGAAGATATTGAGCACCAGGTTCTGGCCAACAAAGTCAACGGAGTTGACGGTTTCCAGGTCAGTATTGACCAAGGTGAAAGCAGGGGCAGCTGAGCCCACTGCGGGCAGTTCGCCGATGGTGTGGATGTCGGTTCCATTCAAATGTGTAGTAGCCATACCCCCATTGTGTCCCAGCTAACCAGGCGGTGCAAGGTCTTCCTCTCTCAACTTAATGAAACAAACCCCCAGCCTGCCGGTAAACTAGCTTTCACATCACTCACAGACTTCAAGGGGAACGCTATGCCCACCCAGGCCCTCCACCCGGCAGATACCTACCAGACCATTAGAATCACCGGGGCTCGCAATAACAACCTCAAAAACGTCTCAGTCGAGATACCCAAGCGCCGCCTGACGGTCTTCACCGGGGTATCAGGATCCGGCAAGTCCTCCCTGGCCTTCGGGGTGGTGGCAGCCGAATCCCAGCGGCTCATCAACGAAACCTACTCCGCCTTCGTCCAGGGTTTCATGCCCCACCAGGACCGGCCTGAAGTTGATTCTATCGAGGGCCTCACCAGCGCCATTATCGTCGACCAGGAGCGCCTGGGTTCCAACCCGCGCTCAACTGTGGGCACCGCCACCGACGCCCTGCCCATGCTCCGTATGCTGTTTGCCCGCGTCGGAACCCCCAACCTGGGCTCCCCCACAGCCTTCTCCTTTAACCAGGCCAGCGTCCAGGCCACCGGGGCCCGCAAGGTGGGCGACGGTAAGGTGGAGCATGTAACTTTCTCCCGGGCAGGCGGCATGTGCAACCGCTGCGAAGGCCTGGGCCGCACCAGCCAAATTGACCTGACCGAACTCTTTGATGAAAACCTGACCATGGATGACGAGGGCTTCTTCAAGGTCCCCGGTTTCTCTACCAGCGGCTGGTCAGCCCGCCTCTACAAGGAATCCGGGCTCTTCCCCACAGATGTTCCGGCCAAGGACTTCACCGAGCAGCAACTGGCGGACTTCCTCTACAAGGAACCCACCAAGATGAAAATTGCGGGCATCAACATGACCTATGAGGGTCTGGTACCCCGCATTGAAAAGTCCATGCTCTCCAAGGACAAGGAGGGTATGCAGGCCCATATCCGCACCTTCGTCGACCGGGCTGTTACCTTTATTTCCTGCCCCGACTGCGGTGGAAGCCGCCTCTCCCAAGCTGCCCTAGAATCCAAGGTCAACGGGGTGAATATTGCCCAGCTCTGCGATATGCAGGTCACCGACCTGCTGGCCTGGGTACGTCAGCAGGAAATTCCCGAAGTCGCGCCCCTGCTTGCTGCCCTAGAACACCTGCTCGACTCTATGGTCACCATCGGCCTCGGTTACATTGCGCTCTCCCGCTCGGCCTCCTCCCTCTCCGGCGGCGAAGCCCAACGCGCCAAGATGGTCCGTCACCTTGGCTCCCCGCTCACCGACGTCACCTACGTCTTCGATGAACCCACCGCGGGCCTGCACCCGGCTGACGTCACCAAGATGAACGAACTGCTCTTGCGCCTGCGCGACCGGGGCAACACCGTCCTCGTCGTTGAACACAAGCCCGAAACCATCGCCATTGCCGATCACATCATCGATATGGGCCCAGCAGCCGGTTCAGCCGGTGGCACCGTTGTCTATGCCGGGGCCTTCGAGGGGCTCAAAAAGGCAGATACCGTCACCTCCCGCCATTTCTACGACCGACAGGGCCTTAAGGACGAAGTCCGCCCGGCTACCGGGGCCCTCAAGGTCACGAACGCAACCTGCAACAACCTCACCGGCGTCTCCGTAAACTTCCCGCTGGGCGTCCTCACCACCGTCACCGGTGTAGCAGGATCCGGCAAATCCTCCCTCATGACCGAACTGCTCGACCAGCATTCCCAAGCTGAAGAGCGGATCGTCTTCATCGACCAAACCCCCATCAAGGGCTCCCGCCGGTCCAACCCGGCTACCTACACCGGCCTGCTCGAACCCATCCGCAAGGCCTTCGCCAAGGCCAACGGGGTCAAGCCCGCCCTCTTCTCAGCCAACTCCGAAGGGGCCTGTCCCGAGTGCAAGGGAACCGGCGTGATTGAAACCCAGCTGGGATTCGTCGAAAAATCAACCGCCCTCTGCGAAGCCTGCGAGGGCAAACGCTTCTCCCCCGGCGTGCTGGAATACCGCATGGGCGATAAGAACATCAGCGACGTTTTGGCCCTCTCAGCCGCTGACGCCCTCACCTTCTTCACGGCAAAGGACACCAAATTAGCTGCAGCCGCTAAAATCCTGCAGCGCCTAGTCGATGTAGGCCTGGGCTATATCACCCTGGGCCAGCCCCTCTCCACCTTCTCCGGTGGCGAGCGCCAACGCATTAAACTAGCAACCCACATGGCTGAACCCGGCGGCGTTTACATCTTCGATGAGCCCACTACCGGCCTGCATCTGGCCGATATCCAGCAATTCCTTGGCTTGCTTGATCAACTAGTTGACGCAGGAACCACCGTCATCTGCGTTGAGCACCACCAGGCGGTTATGGCCCATTCAGACCACATTATCGATGTTGGCCCCTCAGCCGGCCACGACGGCGGCCGTATCGTCTTTGAAGGCACCCCCGCCGAGCTGGTAGCTGCAGGAACCATTACCGGCGAGCACCTGGCGTCCTACCTCAGCTCAGAAAAATAGGCTCACAGAAAGGCCCCCACTCCTTCCAGGGTGTGGGGGCCATTTATTCATACTAGGAGTACCAATTACTGGACAATACCGATCGAGTTTTCAATCTTTTCCAGGAACTCGGTGCTGTCTGACTGCTCAATCAAGATCGCAGCGTGAAGCAACTCAACGCCGTTATCGATGGTGTAAATGTATCCAGGATTATTGCCGGAGGCGAAACGAACCTCAGAGCGAATTACCTTGACGCCATCCGGACGGGTGTAGGAGGTGGTGTTGACGGTTTCGTTAATCTTCCAGGCTGGCTTCAGACGCTCAACTGCTTCTTTTTCAAGTTCTTCGGCAGAGCGGCCATCGGGGGAAGTGAAGGGGGTGCCTACCATTAGGCGTCCGAGGGCTTCGTCACCAGTGGTGTAGTGGGTGTACTGGTGGACGAAAATTTCAGGCTGGCTGGGAGTTTCGTCCCTGACGTAACTCTCGGGGACGAAATAAGCGACCCTATCCTGGGTGATGTATTCGCCGGGGAAGTTTTCAACTGGCTCAGCCGGTGTTGCTTCCTCGGTAGGAGTCTCTTCGGCAGGTGACTCTTCAACTGCTGGTGTTTCGGTAGCCTCAGGTGTGGGTTCTGCGGTGGGAGTTTCAGTGGTGGCTTCAGCAGTGGGGGTGGGGGTAGCTGTGGCTGAGGCGCTTGCGCTTGTCGTAGCGTCGCTTGTTGCTTCCTGGGTTGAGCCACCGCAGGCGGTGAGCAGGGCAAGGGCGGCAGCCGAGAGAAGCAGTAAGGGTTTCTTATGCATGAGTGTGTCCTCTAGTTAATATTTCAATTCGGCTATACATTCTAGGTTTTGGGAAGATTCCCTGCCAGGCCTTGGGCTAAAGTGTGGGCAAGGACGCCTACGTCCTACCCGCCTCTGTGAGGTTTCCGGGGTGGGGCTGGGCGTCAGCATCAGCTGCGCTTTAGCGACGGGCTTGGAGGTCCCGTTTGGCTTTGGGGTACAGCAGGGCCATCATGAGCAGCCCGGTCAGGACGACGGGAATGTGGCTGGCCATTGCCCAGCGGAAGGGTTCAAGGGCGTAGGTGTCGGGGGTGCCTGCGCCGAGCCGGTCGAGAATAAGACCAATGAGGAGGATGGAGATCAGGGCCCCGACGAAGCCACCCATGTTGGCGATACCGGTAGCAATCCCCCGCTGGGTGGGCAGAACATGGGCCCGCACGACTTCAAAGGCGGCCATTGATACTGGCCCGTTGACTCCCAGGGTTATTGCCGCCAGGTAGAGGGCCCCCATGGGGGCTTGGCCAGGCCAGAAAAAGATAGTTGACCAAGTTGCCAGATTCAGAAAGGCGCTGGCCCAGGCGATGTGTACCCGGTAGGGGGCGAAGCGGGCCAGCAGGGATCCAGTGAAGAAACCGGCGATGATAATGGTAGCGATGACAGTGCTCAGTACGCCGGAGGCCTGGGCGGTACTGTAGCCCAGCCCACCGGTCATAAAGGGCATTCCCCACAGGAGCATGAGGGAGAAGATCATGGAGGCCGTTGAGTAGTGAATCCAAAAGGCTAGGCGCACCCCGGGGTAGGCCAGGGCCTCCCGGACGCTGTAGGCAAAACTTAGCTTTTTGTCTTTATTCGGGCGGGTGTCTTCCCCGGTCAGAATCGGCAGGGAGTCGGTGACCGGGTAGGGATGGTCGGCTCGGGCCGCGCTGAGACTTGCCTTACCGCCATCCTGCCCCGCCGGACGTCCTTTCCCTGCCTTGAACAAGGAGCCAGCCAAGCTCGGGGTGGTGGGTGAGGATCGCAGTATCATGACGGCCAGGGCCAAGATAGTAGCCCCAATGAGGGCCAGGGTGAGAAAGCCCCCTCGCCACCCCAGCCCGTTCACGAGGAGCACCAGCGGGGTAACAGCCAGAAGCTGGCCCATCTGGCCCACGTTGGCACTGATCTGGTTGACAACAGGTATTTGCTTGGGCGTAAACCAGTCAGAGATCAGGCGGATGAGGCTCACAAAAACACAGGCGTCGCCGCTTCCCACTAGCAGGCGGGCCAGGACGGCAGTGGGCACCGAGTCGCTGAGAGCAAGGACGGTTTGCCCCGCCGTCATGAGGGTCAGGCCCGTAGCTATAAGGACGGGGGCTCCCTTCCGGTCAAGGAGGGCTCCGACGGGCACCTGGCAGCTGGCGTAGACCACGAGCTGCAGCACGATGAAGAGGGAGACGACTGTAGCTTCTACCCCGAAATGGGTTTGGGCAGTAGCTCCTAGGGCGGAGAAGGAGCTTCGGTTCACGATGGAAAAGACGTAGGCGGCGATTGCCACCGCCCAAACCAACCATTTCATGGGCAGGTGCTGACTTTCTGGCGGTTAGGAGGTCTTTTTGACGACTGAGGATTTGAGGTACATTTGCCCTGCGCCGGGCACCTTGGCTTCAATGTCGTGGCCGTTGACGGGGCTTTCAAGCAGGCGGATGCCACGCACCTTGGTGCCGGCCTTGATGTCTGCGCCACCCTTGACCTTGAGGCCCTTGGTGATGGTGACGGAGTCCCCGTCTGCGAGGGGGTTACCGACGGAGTCGAGAATCTGGGTAGCTGCCTCTGCGGTATCATCGGACTCTGTTTCAGCCCATTCGTGTCCGCACATGGGGCAGACCCAGAGGTCCCCCTGCTGGTAGGAGTACTCTTCGGAGCAGGCGGGGCAGGCGGGGGCGGTTTCTTCGGCCATGATGGACTCTTTTCTGTGGTCTGATATGTGCTTTCCATTATCCCAGGTAGTAGCCGGTGCTTGGGTCATTCTGACCCTGCGGATATGGAAAACCTCCCGCCCCTGGGATCAGAGACGGGAGGTCAAGAGCTACCGGTGAGTTTATGCTGCCGGTTGGGGACCTTCATCTGCCATGTCTGTAGCAGGGTCAGAGACGACGTCGGCTGGGGCTTCGTCTACGAGTTTTTGGGCTTTCTTGTGAGCCTTTGCTTCTGCACGGTTTTCTTTGATGTCAGAGGCTTTAGCCTGGGCCTTTTCTGCGCCTGCGGCAGCTGCTTCCTTAGCCTTTTCGGTTCCGGCTACAGCTGCTTCTTTGGCTTTTTCGGCGACGACGGGGGCCTGTTCCTTGATTGTTTCTTCGGCGGTCTTGAGGCCGTTTTGCACCTTGGGGTCGTTCCAGACGTTAGCGGCCTGGGTCTTGATTTTTTCGTACTGGCCGCGGCCTGCGCGGGCACCGAGCACATAGCCGATACCTGCACCGGCGAGAAACGCTAAACGGGCTTTCATCATTCATCCACTTTCATCAGGGGGCTTGGCATTTCCATGGTATCAAAGCATGCTTACCAATGCGGGACTAGACACAGCAAACTTCCAGTGATCCACATGTGACACCTGCACCCACCAGGCCGTATTGCACCAGTAAATCTCCTACCACCACATGTAAAAGATAAGCAAAACCCTCCCGGCGCGTATCCACACACCGGGAGGGTTATAGATCTCAAGGGTCAAAGAGCTAGTCGCCGAAGCGGAATTCCACCACGTCGCCGTCCTGTCCAAGGACCTCTATGCTTTCTAAGCAGTGCTTCAGCGGTGGGAGATAAACCCTAACTACTTCAAAAACCAGCTCAATGTCCACTCCAAAATACTCATGAACCAGGATGTTCCTCAGACCACGAATCTGTGGCCATGGAATCTCTGGATAAGCTTCGGTTATGGTCTCCGGGAGGGTTTTGACGGCGTCACCAATAATCTGAAGATTTCGTTCAATCGCGTCCTCCCCCATCCTCACGAGACGAGGGTCTGAAGAGATGAGCTGAAGATAGTCCTCGCAGTTACTGATAGCGCACAAGATATCATCAATGCGCTGGCTCACTAGTCTTGCCATAGGGGAACTGCCTCAGCCAGGGCCTGCTGCGAAACCTGACCTTTAAGGAGCTGAAGAGGGAAAATATCGACCCGCTGAGTACCCAAAAGGTCACGGGTTTCCTCCATGAGCCCCGCTGCCCTCATCAAGACGTTTCCATCAGCGGGGTCCATCTCTACCAGAATGTCCAAGTCACTCTCTGGGCCAGCGGTGCCCCTGGCAACCGACCCAAAAAGCTGGGGATTAGAGGCACCGTAGCGGTCCAGCAGTTCCGTGAATGACTGCCAGTGGGTCTGAAGTAAAGACCTGCGCTCTTGGCTTTCTCTGCTTAGACTTCTAGTGCTCATACCCACAGTTTACCTATTCACTTCTGAGAAAAGATAGGGATTTTCACTTCAATAAAAGGTGGCTGGTA
>NZ_JBLKPV010000020.1:0-5188 GCF_049068285.1 Rothia nasimurium
GGTTGTTATCTCAAAACCATACAGTGGACGCAAACAAACAAGCACTAGCTAAAAAGTGTAAGCCTTCGGACTATTAGTACCAGTCAACTCCACGGGCATTCCCCGCGTCCATACCTGGCCTATCAACCCCATCATCTATAGGGATCCTCACATGACCCAAAGGCCACCAGGAAATCTCATCTCGAAACAGGCTTCCCGCTTAGATGCTTTCAGCGGTTATCCCTCCCGAACGTAGCCAATCAGCCATGCACCTGGCGGTACAACTGACATACCAGAGGTTCGTCCGTCCCGGTCCTCTCGTACTAAGGACAGCCTTTCTCAAATTTCCAACGCGCGCAGCGGATAGGGACCGAACTGTCTCACGACGTTCTGAACCCAGCTCGCGTACCGCTTTAATGGGCGAACAGCCCAACCCTTGGGACCAACTCCAGCCCCAGGATGCGACGAGCCGACATCGAGGTGCCAAACCATGCCGTCGATATGGACTCTTGGGCAAGATCAGCCTGTTATCCCCGAGGTACCTTTTATCCGTTGAGCGACGGCCGTTCCACAACGTACCGCCGGATCACTAGTCCCGACTTTCGTCCCTGCTCGACCTGCCAGTCTCACAGTCAAGCTCCCTTGTGCACTTACACTCAACACCTGATTGCCAACCAGGCTGAGGGAACCTTTGGGCGCCTCCGTTACTTTTTGGGAGGCAACCGCCCCAGTTAAACTACCCATCAGGCACTGTCCCTGACCCGGATCACGGGCCGAAGTTAGACATCCAGAGCGACCAGAGTGGTATTTCAACAACGACTCCACAAACACTAGCGTGCCTGCTTCACAGTCTCCCACCTATCCTACACAAGCCGCACCGAACACCAATACCAAACTATAGTAAAGGTCACGGGGTCTTTCCGTCCTGCTGCGCGAAACGAGCATCTTTACTCGTACTGCAATTTCGCCGAGTTCATGGTTGAGACAGTAGGGAAGTCGTTACTCCATTCGTGCAGGTCGGAACTTACCCGACAAGGAATTTCGCTACCTTAGGATGGTTATAGTTACCACCGCCGTTTACTGGGGCTTAAATTCTCAGCTTCGCCAAAAAAGGCTAACCAATCCTCTTAACCTTCCAGCACCGGGCAGGAGTCAGTCCGTATACATCGTCTTACGACTTCGCACGGACCTGTGTTTTTGATAAACAGTCGCTTCCCCCAATTCTCTGCGACCCATACACGCTCACCACCGCGTAGGTGGATCACGCTCAAGGCTCCCCTTCTCCCGAAGTTACGGGGACATTTTGCCGAGTTCCTTAACCATGATTCTCTCGATCGCCTTAGTATTCTCTACCTGATCACCTGTGTCGGTTTCGGGTACGGGCGGCTAAAACCTCACGCCGATGCTTTTCTCGGCAGCATAGGATCACCAAATCCCCCAAAAACGGGGTCCCATCACGTCTCAGGCCAACACCGGCGCATTTAACAACCGGATACCCTACACGCTTAGACCACGACAACCATCGCGTGGCTTGGCTACCTTCCTGCGTCACACCTGTTAATACGTTTACCTCCAAAAATCGGGTCCTGCAGTCCACCACAAGCTCCCACACCCGAAGGTGCAGGTTACAAACGGCTTCTCACAGTTAGCATCAAAATATCAGTATGGGCGGTTTTTCGCCGGTACGGGAATATCAACCCGTTATCCATCGACTACGCCTGTCGGCCTCGCCTTAGGCCCCGACTAACCCAGGGCAGATTAGCTTGACCCTGGAACCCTTGATCATCCGGCGCACGGGTTTCTCACCCGTGATTCGCTACTCATGCCTGCATTCTCACTCGCATACCCTCCACCACTGGTTTCCACCGCAGCTTCACCGGATACACGACGCTCCCCTACCCAACCAGTCATAAAAACTGATTGCCATAACTTCGGTGGTGTACTTGAGCCCCGCTACATTATCGGCGCAGAATCACTTGACCAGTGAGCTATTACGCACTCTTTCAAGGGTGGCTGCTTCTAAGCCAACCTCCTGGTTGTCTAAGCAACTCCACATCCTTTCCCACTTAGTACACGCTTAGGGACCTTAGTTGATGGTCTGGGCTGTTTCCCTCTCGACAATGAAGCTTATCCCCCACTGTCTCACTGCTACGCTCTCACTTACCGGCATTCGGAGTTTAGCTGACGTCAGTAACCCTGTGGGGCCCATCGGCCATCCAGTAGCTCTACCTCCGGCAAGAAACACGTAACGCTGCACCTAAATGCATTTCGGGGAGAACCAGCTATCACAGAGTTTGATTGGCCTTTCACCCCTATCCACAGCTCATCCCCTCCATTTTCAACTGAAGTGGGTTCGGTCCTCCACGACGTCTTACCGTCGCTTCAACCTGGCCATGGATAGATCACTCCGCTTCGGGTCTAGATCCTGCCACTCAAACGCCCTATTCAGACTCGCTTTCGCTACGGCTTCCCCACACGGGTTAACCTCGCGACAGAACACTAACTCGCAGGCTCATTCTTCAAAAGGCACGCTGTCACCCCAAAAGGCTCCAACGGCTTGTAAGCACACGGTTTCAGGTACTATTTCACTCCCCTCCCGGGGTACTTTTCACCATTCCCTCACGGTACTGATTCACTATCGGTCACTAGAAAGTATTTAGACTTACCAGGTGGTCCTGGCAGATTCACACGAGATTCCACGAGCCCCGTGCTACTCGGGTGGCACACACGCGGTCTAACACATTACGATTACGGGACTCTCACCCTCTCCGGCAGCCCATCCCAAGGCCTTCACCTACATGCTAGAACATCACGTCCATAGTCGGTTGAAACTATGATGCGTACTCCCACAACCCCCATGATGCAACCCTCAACCGGTATCACACACCACAGGTTTAGTCTCTTCCGCTTTCGCTCGCCACTACTCACAGAATCATTAGTTATTTTCTCTTCCTGAGGGTACTGAGATGTTTCACTTCCCCTCGTTCCCTCCAACCAGCCTATACATTCAACTGGTGGTAACAAACCATGACGGCTTGCTGGGTTTCCCCATTCGGACATCCTGGGATCAACGCCCTGTTATCGGCTTCCCCAGGCTTTTCGCAGATTCACACGTCCTTCATCGGCTTCTAGTGCCAAGGCATCCACCGTGTGCCCTTAATAACTTACACACAGATAAAATCAAAGATATTAACCTTGACTAACTAAGTACAAAATCAAAAGTATCAAAGAAACCCAATCATAAGAGATTGAGAAATCTTCATTACATTCGAAGATGCTCGCGTCCACTATACAGTTCTCAAACAACAACCCGATACCACTCAAGGCAACCAGGCAAACAACCTGACTACTACTTTCATGCCGGGAGATCCTGAGAGCAACAAACCAACTGGCTTGTTACCTCAAAACCCAAAAGCGCACCAACACTAAAACAAACTCATCAGCGCAGCACCCACCCCAAAGAGCAAGCACAGCACCAGAACTAACATTCCACCCATGAGCAAACCACCCAAACGACACTCGCGTCCAGCATGGCTCAACCAATATGTTGAAGCTCCTTAGAAAGGAGGTGATCCAGCCGCACCTTCCGGTACGGCTACCTTGTTACGACTTAGTCCCAATCGCCAATCCCACCTTCGACGACTCCCTCCCAAACGGGTTAGGCCATCGGCTTCGGGTGTTACCAACTTTCGTGACTTGACGGGCGGTGTGTACAAGGCCCGGGAACGTATTCACCGCAGCGTTGCTGATCTGCGATTACTAGCGACTCCGACTTCATGGGGTCGAGTTGCAGACCCCAATCCGAACTGAGACCGGCTTTTTGGGATTAGCTCAACCTCACAGTATCGCAACCCTTTGTACCGGCCATTGTAGCATGCGTGAAGCCCAAGACATAAGGGGCATGATGATTTGACGTCATCCCCACCTTCCTCCGAGTTGACCCCGGCAGTCTCCTATGAGTCCCCACCATTACGTGCTGGCAACATAGAACGAGGGTTGCGCTCGTTGCGGGACTTAACCCAACATCTCACGACACGAGCTGACGACAACCATGCACCACCTGTATACCAGCCCCGAAGGGAAACCACATCTCTGCGGCGGTCCAGTATATGTCAAGCCTTGGTAAGGTTCTTCGCGTTGCATCGAATTAATCCGCATGCTCCGCCGCTTGTGCGGGCCCCCGTCAATTTCTTTGAGTTTTAGTCTTGCGACCGTACTCCCCAGGCGGGGCACTTAATGCGTTAGCTACGGCGCGGAAAACGTGGAATGTCCCCCACACCTAGTGCCCAACGTTTACGGCATGGACTACCAGGGTATCTAATCCTGTTTGCTCCCCATGCTTTCGCTTCTCAGCGTCAGTTACAGCCCAGAGACCTGCCTTCGCCATTGGTGTTCCTCCTGATATCTGCGCATTTCACCGCTACACCAGGAATTCCAGTCTCCCCTACTGCACTCTAGTCTGCCCGTACCCACTGCAAACCCGGGGTTAAGCCCCGGGCTTTCACAGCAGACGCGACAAACCGCCTACAAGCTCTTTACGCCCAATAATTCCGGACAACGCTCGCGCCCTACGTATTACCGCGGCTGCTGGCACGTAGTTAGCCGGCGCTTCTTCTGCAGGTACCGTCACTTTCGCTTCTTCCCTGCTGAAAGAGGTTTACAACCCGAAGGCCGTCATCCCTCACGCGGCGTCGCTGCATCAGGCTTGCGCCCATTGTGCAATATTCCCCACTGCTGCCTCCCGTAGGAGTCTGGGCCGTGTCTCAGTCCCAGTGTGGCCGGTCACCCTCTCAGGCCGGCTACCCGTCGTCGCCTTGGTGAGCCGTTACCTCACCAACAAGCTGATAGGCCGTGAGCCCATCTAAAACCAGTACATATCCCTTTCCACCAGCATCCCATGCGGGAACTGGTCGTATCCGGTATTAGACCCCGTTTCCAAGGCTTATCCCAGAGTTAAAGGCAGGTTACTCACGTATTACTCACCCGTTCGCCACTAATCCACCCAGCAAGCTGGGCTTCATCGTTCGACTTGCATGTGTTAAGCACGCCGCCAGCGTTCGTCCTGAGCCAGAATCAAACTCTCCGTTGAAAAAATGAATCGTTTGATGATCTAGTCTCGATTGATTAGCGAACCATTCACCTACGGGGTAGGTGTGGTTCAAGCTGACGAATCTGAAACCAATTGATTATCAAATTCAGTAGGACACCC
>NZ_JBLKPV010000021.1:0-1403 GCF_049068285.1 Rothia nasimurium
GGTTTACCCAACATTAATTCCAGTAGGGGCCGCTCATATTTTTACCGTTGTTTCCACGGGGGGAGTACACGCCGACCTAAAATCAATCGGATATATTGGCGGATATTTCAGTTCTCTGATTTTAGATTTTTTTGCTAGAGCTTCAGGTGTTTCTGACCTTCTAGGCAGTGTAGTTCAGAACTTTCCAATTTCAAAAAATGAAAAAATTAATCTTGAATTGGCTCAAAGGTTTGCAAAACTAGCCTGTCTTACAGGTGATTTTTCCGAACTTTGGAGAGAAATCTTTGGCGATCCATGGAGGGAATCGTCACCCGAAAGAGTTGAATTGCAGCGAATGAAAATCCAAGCTGAAATTGATGCCCTTACTGCAATTTCGTTCAATCTCACTATTCAAGAATTAATTACAATTTACAGAACGCAGTTTAGCGTGCTTAGCCAATATGACAAAAATATTTTATTTGACAAAAATGGGCGGAAACTATCAAAAGAAGCTGTAAAAGTGGTGTCTGATGCAAGAAAAACCAGTCAATCGATTTCACGCGATGAACTAACCTGGACTCACCCCCAATCAGATGTAGAGTACATTTTTGAGCCACCCTTTGCTCCCTTCGATAGAGAGGCGGAGTTGAAGGCTGCCTACGAACGATTCTCCTACCTACTTCATCAGGAGTAGCTATTCTTAATGACTTGGCTGGCCCCGTCTACCACATCCGACGGGGCCGGGCCTGTTCTAGTTTTCTGAGATTAGATAGCTGAATTTTTCATAGGCGTCTCGAAGGGCTTGCTCACGGTCAAAGGTGGTGAAAGGCTCCTCAAAAACATACTCTCGCTGGGACTGAGGGTGAGTCCATCTCAGACTGGCTAATGGTAGTGTTGTTCCATTTTTTGCTGAATCTTTAACCAGCTTAGAAATTTCCTTAGGGAGCTTGCGGCCATTGTGATCAAACAAGTTTGAACCGTCATACTGCTGCAACACGCTAAACTGAGTGTTATATATCGTAATTAGCTCATCCGGTGTTATTCCAAATGAAATTGCAACTAGCGCATCAATCTCGGACTGAACGATCAACCTGTCCCGCTCTTTTCGTACTGGTGATTTTATTGTCCAGGGGTTCTTGTGAACATCTTCCCATAATCCACTCATTTGAGCTGTAAGGCAGGTTAGCTCTGTAAATCGTTGTGCAACTTCGGAACGAATTATCTTGTTGTCACTCAAGGGGAAATTATCAATGACGCTACCGAAGAGGTCGGATACACCAGATACCCTGGCAAAAAAGTCCGAGACGAGAGAACTAAGATATCCTCCGATATAACCGAGCGATTGCAATTCATTTTTGATACCACCGGTTGTGATTACTGCATGTACGTGGGCAGCCCCGGCAGGAATAACAGTCGGATAAACT
>NZ_JBLKPV010000022.1:0-1329 GCF_049068285.1 Rothia nasimurium
TGATATGTACTGGGTTTCGGTCACACCCACCACCCAAAAAACTAACACATCACACAATATCAACTAAAACATCATCAACCACCTCCTGCGGAGTCCGATAACCAAGGCCAGCATGCAACCGCCGCTGATTCCACCAGTACACCCAACCCGCCGTAGTAGCCTCCAACTGAGCAACAGATTCAAAGAACCGGCCACGCACCAGCTCAGCTTTATAAGCCCCATTCACCGACTCAGCCAAAGCATTATCGTATGAATCTCCAGTAGATCCTACAGACAACTGAACACCCAGCCGCCTCAACTCACGCGTGTAATCCTCAGCAAGATACTGCGAACCACGGTCCGAGTGATGCACCACCTGCGTCAAATCAGACCCTGACCGCCTGGCTTCAAACAAAGCCTGCTTCAAAGCCATCAGCGGCATCCCCAGCGTATGCATACTCGAGGAAACACCCCAACCCACAATCTTTCGACTGAACACATCAGTGATGAAGGCCGTGTAGCAGAAGCCACTGGCAGTACGGACATAGGTGAAGTCCGCAACCCACAAGCGGTTCGGCGCTTTAGCGGTGAACTGGCGGTTGACCAGATCAGGGCGGTGATCAGGAGCCTTGGTAGCCCTGGTGGTCACAGGCTTACGGCCCCGATGCACACCCTGAATACCAGCTGCACGCATGAGCCGGTAGGTTTGGTCCCGGCCAATAGCCCAGCCTGCCCGTTTCATGGCCTGCCACATTTTGCGCACGCCATAGACTCCATAGTTCTCCTGGTAGATTCTTACCAGTTCGGGGATGAGCAGCTGGTCGGAGAGTGACCTGGCTGAAGCGACACGGCTCATTGCGCGGTAATAGCCGCTGGCCGTCATGAAGCCACCGTCAAGGTGCTCGGATAGGACTCGGCAAATGGGCTCGACCCCGAAAAGATCCTTATAAGTGTTGATGTAGCGGATCATCATCGGGCCGGTCGGTCGAGCTCTGCTGCGAAAAAAGCTGAGGCAGTTTTCAAAATCTCGTTGGCCCTGCGTAGTTCCGCGTTTTCTCGTTTTAGGCGTCTGATTTCGGCCGCCGCGTCACTCGTAGTAGTGATTTCTTTGCCGGTGTCGAGGGCGGCGTTGTTGCACCAGCGGGCCAGAGTGTTGTGGGAAATTCCTAGCCGAGGGGCGATGTCTTTGATTGCTGCGGTTATGGACGGGGCGTCGGGGTGGTTCAGTCGGTCACCGACGAGTCGTACCGCTCGTTCTTTGAATTCTTGGGGGTATTTGTTGGGCATGGTTTTATTATTCCTTCCGGTGGGGTGTGGGTGGAAGGTGTGGACTGAACCCAGTACATATCA
>NZ_JBLKPV010000023.1:0-1009 GCF_049068285.1 Rothia nasimurium
CAAGAGCAACCACCGGCACCGGCTCCAACCTAATCACCTCATCAACACTGGCACCCCAAGCCGCATCCACCCACAAGAGCCACCCCACAGCCCGCCACTGATGCTCCACCGGCATTCCACGATGTTCCCGCAACATGGCACGAATTTTCGCGTTATAGCCTTCTACGTGATTCGTGGTACGAGAAATAGAACCCTCCCTGAGCAAATCCGGATCCAGAAAAGTAAACACAACACCCTGCTTCACCAAACGCTCAAGCCTCCTGTAGGCAGTACGCACCCGGGGGTGCGTGTACTGCCAGGAACCATCAGCTAACCAGGTTCTCTCCTTGATAAAGCCTTGATACTGCCCGTGCCAGGAGGCTAAAGAGGCTGACCAGATTGCTGCTTCATCCAAGCTGGTTACTCGTAGAAGAGCCCTAGAAATCTTCAGTAAGGACTTGCCAGCCTCAGTGCGTGGGGCACTGGTGAGAAGGGTTTTAGTATTCCGGTACACATGCAATAGGCAGCGTTGAATCCGGGTATCTGGCCAGCATGTTTTGGCGGCGCTGGCAAAGCCAGCCCCGCCATCTACGATGGCTACATCTGGGGCTGGGATGCGTGAGAGTAAAGCTTGGTAGGCTGCGGTGTTCTCATTTTTAGCCCATTGGTAGTCGATGACACCGACAGCGTGGTTGTAGGCGATGATGCAGACCATGCCGCTGATGTAGATACCGTCGAGTTGGATTTCGTGGTGGATTTGGCCTGTTTGTTTGATGGGTGGGGTGATGTTCCAGCACCAGGCGGTATTGGCGCGGAAGGTTCGTCCGGCTCCTGGGGTGGTGTGGTGTTGGGTGTTTTTACTGGTGAGCCAGGTGATGAAGGCTGTTAGCTGGTGTTTTCGTGTGCTGGTGGGGCGTTTGATTGTTCTGCTGGCGCCGCAGTGGGTGCAGCGGTAGCGTGTGGTTCCTGCGCTGGTGGTGCCGTTGCGTTTGGTTCGTTGGTTGCATATCAGGCATGTGGGGTTTTTGGG
>NZ_JBLKPV010000024.1:0-906 GCF_049068285.1 Rothia nasimurium
GAGGCTTATTCACAAGGGGTAACCAGCAGCCAAAAACACCAGACCCCGCACCACCGAAAACACCCGCCCATACAACCCCAACGGCCGCCTGAACCCCGTATGAAGAATCCGCCAGGTCTTGATGCGTGCGATGACCCTCTCCACCACCGACCGTAGCCGATTCAGCACCCGATTATTTCGCTTCTGCTCCTTGGTGAGCTTCTGCCCAGGCTTACGCTTTGCCGGGGTAACTAACCCCAGACCCACGTAGCCCTTATCAGCCAAAGTCGAAGAATCAAGTAGTTGATCTAGACTATGGGCTCTGAAAGCATGAGCATCATGTCTAGCACCAGGCAACGGGTCAGTGATAGCCAGGAGCCTGCCATCGAGGGTGCAGATGACCTGGTGATTAAATCCTGCTCGTTTATGCTTACCAGAGAAGTTTCTTTTCCCTTGTGAACGCCAGTTCCAGGTGGGAATAAGGGTTCCGTCAATCACGAGGGAACCTGATGCTTTTAGCCCCTCTTGCAAGGGTCTGTTCAGTGGTTTGAGAACCTGGGTGAGTGCTTTTTCGATGGTGCTGATAGTCCGCGAGATGGTGGGCTGTGAGACGTCGAAGAGGTGGGCGAGGGCTTCTTGAGTGATGTTGTGTCGGTAGCTCAGTAGTGTTACTTTGAGGGCCTTAGCCAGGGTAAGTCTGCGGGGTTTTTCGGCTGGTTTGGTCCAGGTGAGGTGGGTGTTGAGGGCTGTGAGGAGTGTGGCGAATTGCGTGGCGGTGAGGCCGGTTGTACGCTGGTGTAGCAACGGTTCTTCCGGTGTGGCTTGAGGTTATTTGTAGTGATTTAACCCTCTTATTTTTGTCACCTGGTGGGGCCGTTGTCTAGTTGGTGGGGGTGGGTGTGTGGACCCCCTTATGAATAACCCTCA
>NZ_JBLKPV010000025.1:0-637 GCF_049068285.1 Rothia nasimurium
CGATGTGGCCTTCGGGCAGTTCGTGGGTGACGCCTTCGCCGTTGATGCCGATGTGGCCTTCAGGCAGTTCATGGGTTACCCCTTCACCCTTTGCTGTGATGATGGGGTCAAGGTTCTCATCTACCCAGGTTGAACCATCAACGGGGAGGAAAGGAACTTCGTGGGTGACGCCTTCACCGTTGATGCCGATGTGGCCTTCGGGCAGTTCGTGGGTGACGCCCTCGCCGTTGATGCCGATGTGGCCTTCAGGTAGTTCGTGGGTGACGCCCTCTCCCTTATCGGTTACTAGGGGGTTGAGGTTTTCGTCGACCCAGGTTGAGCCGTCCGCATCTCCGGTAACGGGGGAGACCCAGGCGGAACCATCACCGCTGACGGTGGGAATATCTACCCATTCAGAAGAATCAGCTGCAAAAGCAGGTGAACCCATGAAAGCAACCGCTGCCAAAGACAGCGCGGCGGTAGCACCAAGGGTCTTCTTAGAAGGCTTGTGAAAAGCGGACATGTCGAACCTCTCTGTTCGTAGTGAGTGATACCCTGCGAGTGATGATGAGGGTGCGGGCAATTACAAGAAAGCTCAGCTCTGAGCTTTGTTCTCAGGGGTCGTGTTACTGGCTCCCAGAGAGCTTTTGTAATTCAC
>NZ_JBLKPV010000026.1:0-327 GCF_049068285.1 Rothia nasimurium
CCAAATGCCTTGTAAAAGGCCATCAGTGGCAGGCTGCGGGCTGGCTCTTGCAGGTGGATACTGCCAGGGGTGCCAATAACCCGAAAGATAGATATTGATCATAGCCAGTTAAAACAAAAAGGCCCGAGCTAAACAGCTCGGGCCTCATGTATCCCAATCAAAAACCGGCGGTGACCTACTCTCCCACACCGTCACCAGTGCAGTACCATCGGCGCAAAGAGCCTTAACTTCCGGGTTCGGGATGGAACCGGGTGTTTCCCTCTCGCTATAACCACCGTAAACCTACGATGAACCACCCCACACAGGGGCAGCAACAACAACCCAACA